>CAVWEO010000056.1:0-6507 GCA_963753995.1 uncultured Actinomycetota bacterium
GGCAAGTCCGGCGACGCCAACGACCAGCCAGGTGATGTAGTCGCCGATGTGGCCGGAATGGATTGTGTGCAGCGCCGACGTGGCTTTACGGGCCCCGTCGGTGACCCGGCGTCGGGGGGTTGGCAGGCGGTGTCGGAATAGTGCGGCGGCGGCTATGGCAACGGCGAGTACGACCGAGGCAACACCCAGCAGGGACCCGGACAGTGTCCAGCCGGAGGTGGTGGCGTGCTCGGCGGATAGGGCTGTTCCGGTGAGTGTCTGGGTGACGTAGCCGGATCGGTCGGTGAACCGGGCGGCGGCGGCGGCGAGGACGCGTGGTAGTTCGGGCACGACGCCGACAGCAAGGCTGCCCACGAGGAGAACGAGGACGGCGGCGAACATGGGCCTGGGTATGCGCTCGAGACGGTCTTGAATGTCGGGTTCATCGTCAGTCTTGGTGTCTTCCGGCAGGTCGGGTGGGGCACCCAAGCCGTAGAAGATTCGTCCGGCGGATCGCAATACGGCACCGCCGGTGGCGGCGGAGACGGCGACGAATAAGGCTGGCGCCCACGGGAAGCCGCTGCTCGCGGCGGCCTCTTCGGCGATGCCTTTGCCGAGGGCGGTGCCGAACGGGGGTAGGCAGGCCAGTCCGAGGCCGGCGATGATGGTCAGGGCCCCGAGGAGGTGGTCGCCTTGTCCTCGGCCGTGCAGGCGGTGTTCGTCGACGCTGCGGTAGCGGTTGAGGATGAGCCCGGCGAGCAGGAACAGGGCGCCTTTGACGCCGGCGTTGGCGGCGATGTACAGGGCAGCGCCGGTGAGGCCTGTCGAGGTGAGGAGGGCGACCGCGAAGAGGAACAGTCCGACGTGGGCGATGGTGGAGAACGCCAGCAGCCGTTTGAGGTCACGCTGCAGCAGACACATGAGCGCGCCAAGAACCGCGGTGACGGTGGCGAACACAATCAGGCAGCGTTTGACGTCAGCGTGGGGCAGCGTGCCGCTGAACACCACCCAGTAGACGCGGGCCAGGCCGTAGATGCCGAGTTCGACCATGATGCCGGAGAAGATCGCGCAGACCGGGCTGGGGGCGACCGCTTCGGCGTCGGCGGTCCAGAAGTGAAACGGAACGACGGCGGCTTTGGTCAGCCAGCCTGTCGCGATGAGGACGAACGCGGCGACGACGAGGGCGTCGGCCCGGTGCCCGGACAAGGCGACGGACAGTTGGGCCAGGCCGAGTTGGCCGGTGCGGGCGTAGAGCAGCCCGATGCCCATCAGGGTGAGGTAGGCGCCGAAGGAGTTGACGATGCCGAAGTTCAGTCCGCCTTGCACGGCGGAGGGATCTTCGATTTTGAACGCGGTCAGGGCGTAGGCGACGGCGCCCATGAGTTCGAAGAACACGAACATGTCGAACAGGTCACCGGAAAGTACGAAGCCGGTCATGCCAGCCAGGAACAGCAGCAGCAGACAGTGGTAGTGGCCTTCGATCGAGCCGAAGTAGTGCCAGCTGTAGACCAGGGCGCAGCTCACCAGCACGGCGGCGAGCACCGCGAGGCCGCAGCCGAACCGGTCGACCACCAGCGCCACCCCGACGGTGCGGCCATGGACCGGGGTGAAACCTCCGGCCCAGGTCACCACACGCCCGCCGCCGGTGGCCGCGAACAGGACGCAGCCCAGCACCGCCTCGGCCAGGGCGGTGACAGTGGCGAGGCCGTCGATAAGCCGTCGCGGCAGCCACTGACCGGCCGCGAGCAACACGCAGGCTGCCACGATCGGCATCGCGATCATGACGGGCGCCAGTTGCGGCGCGCCGAAGCTGCTCATCGCCTCAGCCGCGCAGCTGACTGAGTTCGTCGGGATCGACGGTGCCTTGGCGCTTGTGAACCTGGATCGTCATCGCCAGCAGCAGCGCGGTCACGGTCGCCGAGACCACGACGTCGGTCAGCGTCATCGCCTGCACGACGGGGTCGACGACAGCCGGCAAATGTCCTGGCAGGTGGGTGGAGCCGAACACCGGGGCGGTGGCACCCTTCTGGTAGCCGATGGCGAGCAGCAGCACATAGGTGCCCGACTGCGCGACCGACAGGCAGACGATGGTGTGGATCAGGTTGCGGCTGCGGATGATGCCGAGCGCGCCGATCCCGACGAGCCAGCCCGCGACGAGGTAGGCGTAGATGCTCACCGAGCCTCCGGCCGGCCCGGATGGTCGGTGTCGCCGGAACGTCTCGGGCGATGTGTTGTTGTCGCTTTCGGCCCCGAGCTCGTGTCTGAGCCAGACGCCGGTTGGTCGGTGTCCGGTGTGGCGCGCAGAAGGATTTCCTGGTCGAGGAAGCTGGCCAGTAGCACCACGGTTCCGGCGAGGACCTCGACGCCGACCAGACCGTTAAGGATCGGCACTGTCCCGGCGGAGAACAGGTTCCCGAACTGGCCGTGCGCGATCAGGTTGGTCAGGAACGCTCCGCTGGCCAGCGATCCGGCCAGACCGAGGCAGGCGTAGCCCGCGGCCCCGAACGCCTCGAGGGCGCGGTAGATCCCGAGTGGCCGGATGGCCTCGACCGCGCGGAAACTGCCCGCGACGTAGAGCAGATGCACTCCGGTGCCCAGCACGACACCGCCCTGAAAGCCGCCCCCTGGGGTGAGGTGGCCATGCACGATCAGGTCGATGCCGACGACGGCAGTGACCGGCAGCAGCACGTAGCCGAGCAGCCGGGTGGAATCCAGGATGCGCCCGACCTCAGGAACGTGGCGTTCCTCCTCACCCGGAGTCGGGCGCAGCAACGCCGCGACTCCCAGGACGGAGGCGAGCAGGATCGACTCCTCGATGAGGGTATCCAGGCCGCGCTGGTCGAAGTTGACCGCGGAGACGACGTTGGCGGTGGAGTGCGCGACCGCGGCCGCGACCGACAGGTCCCGGTAGGGATGGACGCTGGCCCCGAAGTGCGGCATTTTCACCGTCGCCGCGACATACAGCACCGCGATGATCGCGCCCGCGGCCAGGAACAGCACCAGCCGTGCTCGGCGAGTCATTTAGATTTCCGGATCTTGCGGACCGTCAGCAGCACCATCAGCGGGACCACCGCCGAGCCCACCGCCAGCTGAGACAACGCCACGTCAGGTGCCTGCAGCACCACGAACAACACCGTCAGCGTGAGCCCGAACACCGACAGGGTGACCGCCTGCCGGGCCGGCTCACCGGTGAACACCACCGCCGTGCCGACGGCCGCGACCAGGGTCAGCGCGATCACGATCAGCACACTCATTCCGGCCCCGCCACCGACTCGGCCCGGTCCCGTTCGTGCGCGGCGCGGGCCGTGGCCACACCGGCGGCCGGGCCGCTGAGCGCGAGCAGCGCGACGATGAGGATGATCTGACCGCTGGTGAGTCCCCACCCGTTCTGGAGCGCGAGCGCCGCTCCGATGAGCGGCCCGCCGAGTGAGGTGACCGGGGCCAGCAGGTGCAGCCGGTCATAGAGCGTGCGCAGGGCCAGCATCGCGCAACACGAGATCACGACCACGCCGCACCCACCGGCCAGCAGGACCACGACCAGCGCGTGGCGCCACTCGCTCACCGTCGGGGCACCAGCAGCCGGGTGAACACCAATGTGCCGGTGAACGACAGCAGCACCAGCACGAGCGGCACCGTCAGATAGGAGGATTGGCCGCTGGCCTGCGCGTACACCAACAGCACCAAGGTGAACACGGCCGCGAGCTGCTGCAGCCCGACCAGCCGCTCAATCGCGGCACCGCGCAGCCCGAGGACGACGGCCGGCACCGCCCCTCCCACGCTCAGCGTCACGCACGCGATCATCCACATCGACATGTCATCCTCCACCGCCTCGTCCGACCCGTCGGCCTGTCATCAGCTCCGCTGTCATGCACGGTCGTCAACGTGCGTAAGGCGGCGTCGTCATCGGCTGGGATTGATACGCGCCCAGCTCGGGCCGTTGTCAGCCAGGGTATGGATCAGCAACTCGCGCCGGTCGGGGTCGAAGTCGATGACATAGGAACCGGGCGAGGCCGAGAGCGCGAGGGTGGCGATGCCACGTCGAGTGGCAGCCAAATCCTCAGTCTCCCCGGCGGGAAGCTGAACGAGGCGGTCGTACCCGCTCCGACCGGGATTGAAAGCGGCGCGGGCAGCAACCCGCCACACGCCGACGGTGTCGGCGATGACCGCGACCGGCAGAGCCAGCAGCCACACCGCCCACCGCGGTCGCGCGTGCCATCGTCCCCCGGCCAAGCGACGTCCCCCGGCAGCGAGCAGGCCGCACAGCATCCCGGCCGGCACCGCAAGGAGGAGGTCCGGGACCGTCACCGAGGACAAAGTGAGCAGCCATATCCCGACGCAGGCCGCCGCCCACGCCGCCACCTCGACCGCCCGCACCATCGCAGCCTCCCGATATCGGTCATCGACTTCTTCGACTGTAAGCGGGCACCGAATCGGCTACCCGAAGGGCCACGTGGTCAGCCCTTGGCTCGCGGCTGCGCGACGGCACGGAGTCGAGATGGCCGTGGCCGAAGTCCTCGTAGGGCCAAGGCGATCAGCACGGCCATCCCGGCGCCCCGAGCTAGGTGCCGGTGACTTTGTGGCTGGCTCTGGGGCATGGTGGTTTCGGCTGCGGTGTCTTGAGGCGAGGGTGTCGTCGAATCTTGTGCACGCGTTGGCGCAGTTGGCGCGTCGCGCTGCTCCGGGGATGCGCTGCTGGGGCCGTCGCTAACGGCGCCGGCCCGTGAAGTCGCGGCAGGCGGCAGCGTTCGCCGGCGTTGTGCTTCTTCGCGGGCGCGGCTGAGGCCGAAGCCCGAGTCGCCGTGGGGTCCGCATAGTACGGAGGTGATGGCGGCGAATGCGGTCATCCAGTTCTGCCAGCCGTGTTCGTCGTCCGGTCCGGTCGGCGCCGCCCCGGAAGCGACTGGCCCGGCTGTGGTATGCGGGTCGGGTGGCAGGCAGTCGAGTAGGTATTGCCGCATCGCGTTGAGGTCGTCCCATAGCTGCTCGGCGTAGCTGCAACTGGTTTCCAGCGCCTGCTGCAGAAGGGCGGCGCGGGCTTCGTGGTTGGCGGTGAAGTCGTCCTCGTCGTTGACCAGCAGTCGGTGCGGGTCGAGAACTTGCGGTTTCGGGATTGGTAATGCGTCCATGCTGCGTCCTTTCGGGCTGGGTCAGGTGGCGAGTCGGGTGGAGGTTTCGATCATGAGGGCGTGGACGAAGGCTTGGGGGAGGTTGCCCCGCATCTGGTGTTGGGTGGCGTCGTATTCCTCGCTGAATAGTTCGGGCGGGTCCGGTGGCGGCGCGGGTGCGTTCGTACCAGCCCCGCGCGGCGAGCGTGTCGCCGTTGTTGGTGCAGGGCGAGGGCGGTGAGGAATCCGCAGAGCAGGAAGGAGCCTTCGGCGTCGGCCAGGGGTCGCTGGTCGTGGCGGAAGCGGTAGGCGTAGCCGTCGACGGTGAGATCCCGCAGGTAGGCGTGCAGGGTGGCGACGGTGCGGGGATCGTCGGGCGGAACGGCTCCCCGCAGGCCGGGCAGCAACAGGGCGGCGTCGAGGGCTGGGTCGTCGGGGGAGCGTTGCCAGTGCCCGTCGGGGTGCAGGGCGTGGGCGGAGGTGTCGGCGGTGATCGTGGTCGGCCAGCGCGATCCAGTCAGCGGCTTGCCCAGGGGCGGGGTGGGCGGCGGCGATCGCGCGGAGGCCGCCGGCGGCGGTGAGGCGGCTGTGGGTCCAGGCGCGGGGTTCGATCTCCCAGATGCCGGCGTCAGGTTCGGTCCAGCGGTGGGCGATGGCGGTGGCGGCGGTTTCGGCGGCGGTCCAGTGTTCGGTGTCGAGGCGGTCGGCGCGGGCGGCGGCGGCGAACAGGTGGAGGGCTTCGCCGTAGGCGTCGAGTTGGAACTGTTGGTTGACCCAGTTGCCGATGAGGTCGAATCCGCCGGGGTACCCGGGCAGGTTCAGGTGTGTCTGGTCGGGCACGGGGCCGCCGGTGGTGGTGTAGGCGGGGGCCATCTGGTCACCGTCCTCGATTAAGCGGGCAGCGACGAAGCTGACGGCGGCATCGAGCAGCGGGTAGGCGCCGGCGGCGGCGACCGCGATTCCGGCGTAGCACTGGTCGCGGATCCAGACGTAGCGGTAGTCGTAGTTACGGCCAGCCTCGGCTCGTTCGGGAAGGCTGGTCGTGGCGGCGGCGACCATGCCCCCGCCGGTGCTGGTCAACCCGCGTAACACGGCGTAGCTGCGGCGGGTATCCCGCGGCGCCAGACCCGACTCCAGGGACGGGACGTCGCTGCGCCCAGGCTTTCGGTGGCCCGCCAGCACTCGCTGGCATCTGCCGGCGGGTCGGGCAGCGGGCGGTCACTGATCTCCAACACGAGATCGTGTCGTCGACCGCTGTCCAGCGTCAGTTGCAGGACCAGCTGGCCGCCGGCGAGTCGGGTCCGGGCGGCGCCGGCTCCGCTCCAGCGAAGATGCAAGTCGCCAACGCGGGCGGTCCAGATCCCAGCATGGCGATGCAGATCGCGCAGCGGGTGCTGGTCATAGCCCCCGCGTGGCTGCAAAG
>CAVWEO010000057.1:0-21968 GCA_963753995.1 uncultured Actinomycetota bacterium
TGTCCTATTTCGGCGAGCACAGCCTGGGCTGGATGACGGTGTCGGCCATCGGTGCGATCGCGCAGCCGGCCAAGCGCCGCAGCTGGCTGCTGGCCGGCGCCGGGGCGTTCGCCGCGCACGCCGCTGCCGTGGTGATCAAGCGGATCGTGCGGCGTCCGCGTCCGCATCATCCCGCGGTTGCGGTCAACGTCGGCACCCCCAGCAGCCTGAGCTTCCCGTCGGCCCACGCCACCTCCACCACCGCGGCGGCCGTGCTGCTGGGCCGGGCCACCGGTTTACCGCTTCCTGTCATGCTGGTCCCGCCGATGGCGCTCTCCCGGGTGCTGCTCGGCGTGCACTATCCCAGCGACGTGGCCACCGGCGTGGTGGTCGGCGCGGCGGTCGCGGCGGCGGCCAACTGGGCCGACGCCCGGACGACAGGTGGAGCCTGAACATCAGCGAGCACGTTGACGACATCGGCGGAAAGGTGACCGGGACTGAGGCCACTGCCCGGCCGAACCTGTTCCTCGGCGTGGTCAAGGCGATGCGTCCGCGGCAGTGGGTGAAGAACGTCCTGGTGCTGGCCGCACCGCTGGCCGCCTGGGGCGCTGACGCGCACTACAACTATCACGACGTGTTCATCCAGATCGCGGTCGCCTTCGTGGTGTTCAGCCTGGGCGCCTCATCGATCTACTTGGTCAACGACGTTCGCGACGTGGAGGCCGACCGCCAACATCCGACCAAGCGAAACCGTCCGATCGCCGCCGGCGTCGTGCCGGAGTGGCTGGCCTACACGATGTCGGTCGTGCTGGCGGCGGCGTCGTTGGGCATCGCGTGGTTGCTCACCCCCAACCTGGCGCTGGTGATGGCCGTCTACATCGTGATGCAGCTGGGCTACTGCTTCGGCCTCAAACACCAAGCGGTGATCGACATCAGCATCGTCTCGTCGGCGTATCTGATCCGCGCGATCGCCGGTGGCGCTGCCACCAATACCCATCTGTCGCAATGGTTTCTGCTGACGATGGCGTTCGGCTCACTGTTCATGGCGGCCGGCAAGCGCTACGCCGAGCTGCAACTGGCCGAGCGCACCGGCGCCAGCATCCGCAAGTCACTGGAGAGCTACACCAGCACCTACCTGCGGTTCGTCTGGACGATGTCGGCCACCGCGGTGGTCGTCTGCTACGGGCTGTGGGCGTTCGAGCGCGACCACGGCAAGGCCGGCTGGTTCGCGGTGTCGATGGTTCCGTTCACGATCGCCATCCTGCGCTACGCGGTCGACGTCGACGGCGGCATGGCCGGCGAGCCCGAGGACATCGCGCTGCGCGACCGGGTGCTGCAGGTGCTGTTCCTGGCCTTGATCGGAACCGTTGGTGTCGCCGTCTTCCTCGGCTGACGCGGCCCGGGAGGCCCCGGCCCCCGCCCCGCGCTGGCCGGCGATCAAGGCCGTCGGCAGAGTTTCGTTCCCATCCGACGTCACGGTCCGGGCCAGCCTCTGGGTGAGCGTCGCCGTGGTCACGGTGTTGTTCGGCTGGGGCGCCTGGCAGCGCCGCTGGATCGCCGACGACGGGCTGATCGTGTTGCGCACTGTCCGAAACCTGTTGGCGGGCAACGGGCCGGTGTTCAATCAGGGCGAGCGGGTCGAGGCCAACACCTCAGTCGTGTGGACCTATCTGGTGTATCTCGCCAGCGCTGTGACCCGGCCGCTTCAATTGGAATACGTAGCCCTGGCATTGGCCCTGGGCCTGAGCCTGCTCGGTCTCGCGATGCTGATGCTGGGCACCGGCCGGTTGTTCGCACCCAGCCTGGTGGGCCGGCGCGCGATCATGCTGCCGGCCGGGGCGCTGGTGTACATCGCGGTGCCGCCGGCGCGCGACTTTGCCACCTCCGGCCTCGAAAGCGGTTTGGTGATGGCTTATCTCGGGCTGCTCTGGTGGATGATGGTCTGCTGGTCGCAGGCCAGACGGGGCCGCCCGCCGGGACGGGTGTTCGTCATTGCGCTGGCCTTCGTGGCCGGACTCAGCGTCCTGGTCCGCCCGGAGTTGGCCCTGATCGGCGGCGGAGCCCTGATCATGATGCTGATCGCCGCGCAGCACGGGCGGCGCAGGCTGGAGATCGTGGTGGCCGGTGGCCTGCTGCCGGTGGGCTACCAGATCTTCCGAATGGGCTACTACGGCTTGCTGTTTCCCGGCACCGCGCTGGCCAAGGACGCCGGTGGCGACAAGTTGTCGCAGGGGTTGATCTATCTGTCGAACTTCAACGGGCCCTACCTGTTGTGGGTACCGCTGCTGCTCCTGGCCGTGCTGGGCCTGGTGTTGTGGCCCTCGGTCCGCGGGCGCAGGGGCCAGAGGGAAACGGTCGCGCCATCGACCGGCGGCGGGTCGCTGGCCCGGACGGTGCAGAGCCCGGCCGCTGTCGTGACGTTCATTCTGGTCAGCGGGCTGCTGCAGGCGCTGTACTGGGTCCGCCAGGGCGGCGACTTCATGCATGGCCGGGTGCTGTTGGCGCCGCTGCTGTGTTTGGTCGCGCCGGTGGCGGTGGTGCCCGTGGTGGTTCCCGAGGGGACCAGGCTGTCCCGCGAGGCGGGGTACTGGTTGGCCGGCGGGGTCAGCGCGCTGTGGATGTCGGTGGCGGGATGGGCGCTGTGGGCGGCCAATTCGTCCGGCCTGGGCGATGACGCCACCCGGGTCACCTATACCGGCATCGTCGACGAACGGCGGTTCTACGCGCAGGCGACGGGTCACGCGCATCCGCTGACGGCCGCCGACTATCTCGACTACCCCCGGATGCGCGCGGTCCTGGTGGCGCTCAACAACACCCCGGAGGGGGCGCTGCTGCTGCCGTCCGGCAACTACGACCAGTGGGACCTCGTCCCGCCGATAGCGCCGGCGGGCGCCACCGGTCCGGTCAAGGGGCCGCACACCGTCTTCTTCACCAACCTCGGCATGGTGGGCATGAACGTCGGTCTGGACGTCCGGGTGATCGATCAGATCGGGCTGGCCAATCCGCTGGCGGCGCACACCGCCCGGTTGCAGCACGGTCGCATCGGGCACGACAAGAACCTCTTCCCGGACTGGGTGATCGCCGACGGGCCATGGGTGAAGTGGTACCCGGGGGTGCCGGGCTACCTTGACCAGAAGTTCGTGCAGCAGGCCGAGGCGGCGCTGAAATGCGAAGGCACCCAGCAGGTGCTGAATTCGGTGCGGGCGCCGATGGGCCTGCACCGGTTCCTGTCGAACGTGCTGCACTCCGTGCAGTTCACCCGCTACCGCATCGACCGCGTCCCGCGGTACGAGCTGATCAGATGCGGCCTGGCCGTACCAGAGTCGGGCGGCCCTCCCTATACGGGTCTGCCGGCCACCGGCCCCTAGCCCGTGCGAGTTGTCGAATGCCGGTAGTTATCACCAGAAGAATTTTTGTCAGCCATTCGGCAGGCGTTCTCCCCGCGCGGCAACGCCCGCCCCGGCTGGCGTCCAGCAACGCCAAATATGTATGGTTACCGGCGAACAGTCGCTCATCGGCACATTCACAGCGTGGTGATCCGCAGTCGAGTGGAGCGGGTTCGGCCGCAGCGCGAGGCCCGGTTTCGGGCCCTGGCCGATGAGTGTCCACACCGCAAGATGTGGTTGACTACGGAAGCACAGCTGCGCCAGTCCGGCATCGAAGCGGGTCCGAATGACTTGCCGAGTGCCGGACACCGAGGCCGGCGCGCTCAGCAACGATGCGGGCCAAGAAGGTGCTCCCTGAGACGCTGAGCAATAGGGCATGCAGTCCGACCCACAATTTGGGCCCGACAAAGAATGAGGAAGCAAGAATGAGGCTTGTTGACAGGTTTCGCGGTGTGGCAGGTAAATTGCCACGTCGGCTCGCGATCGGGGCCGCCGCTGCGGCTCTGTTGCCGGGCCTGATCGGTGTAGTGGGCCAGACCGCCGACGCCGGTGCGTTCTCCCGGCCGGGTCTGCCCGTCGAGTACCTGCAGGTGCCGTCGGCAGCCATGGGTCGTGACATCAAGGTCCAGTTCCAGAGCGGTGGCGCCAACTCGCCCGCCGTGTATCTGCTCGACGGTCTTCGTGCGCAGGACGACTTCAACGGCTGGGACATCAACACCCCCGCCTTCGAGTGGTACCTGCAGTCCGGTCTGTCGTTGGTCATGCCGGTCGGCGGCCAGTCCAGCTGGTACACCGACTGGTACAAGCCGGCTTGCGGCAAGGCAGGCTGCCAGACCTACAAGTGGGAGACCTTCCTCACCAGCGAACTGCCCGCCTTCCTGGCCACCAAGGGCGTCAAGCAGACTGGCGGCGCCGCGGTCGGCCTGTCGATGGCCGGTGCCTCGTCGCTGAACCTGGCCAACTACCACCCCGCGCAGTTCATCGAGGTCGGCTCGTTCTCCGGTTTGATGGACCCCTCGCAGGGCATGGGACCGTCGCTGATCGGTCTGGCCATGGGTGACGCCGGTGGTTACAAGCCCGCCGACATGTGGGGCCCGAAGGAAGACCCGGCCTGGGCTCGCAACGACCCGCTGCTGAACGTCGGCAAGACGGTTGCCAACAACACCCGTCTGTGGATGTACTGCGGTAACGGCAAGCCGTCCGACCTGGGTGGCGACAACCTGCCGGCCAAGTTCCTCGAGGGCTTCGTGCGCACCAGCAACCTCAAGTACCAGGATGCGTACAACGCCGCCGGCGGCCACAACGCGCAGTTCCACTTCGACGCCAACGGCACGCACGACTGGCCGTACTGGGGCGCGCAGCTGCACGCCATGCTGCCCGACCTGCAGGCCACCCTGGGTGCCACTCCGGGTGCGGGTCCGGCTGCGGGCGGTGCGCCTGCTGCAACCGCGACCGGTCAGCACACCTGAGTTAGAAACGGCTACGCCGGACGGCGACGACCCTGCGGGGTCGTCGCCGTTCGCCGTTTCCGGCGTCGGCGTCCAATCGGGTGTGATTAGCTACCTTGCGGAACCGGGGGCCGGTCTGGGGTCCCTCAATTGGCGGTCGAGCGACAAGCGAGGTCAGTGATGAGAAGTCTGTCGATGCTGCTACGGCTCGTGTGTGCCGCCGTATTGACGATCGGTGGCCTCATCGGGACGCATATCGGCGCAGCCCGCGCGGCCGGCTACGAGACGCTGATGGTCCCCTCCGCCGCCATGGGCCGCGACATCCCGGTGGCCTTCCTGGCCGGCGGGCCGCACGCGGTGTACCTGCTGGACGCCTTCAACGCCGCACCGGACGTCAGCAACTGGGTGACCGCGGGCAACGCGATGAACACGCTGGCCGGCAAGGGAATCTCGGTGGCCGCGCCGGCCGGCGGCGCCTTCAGCATGTACACCAACTGGGAGCGCGACGGCAGCAAGCAATGGGACACGTTCCTGTCCCAGGAGTTGCCGGACTGGCTGGCCGCCAACAAGGGCCTGGCCCCGGGCGGCCACGGTGTCGTCGGCGCCTCCCAGGGCGGGTACGCCGCGATGGCGCTGGCCGCATTCCACCCGGACCGGTTTGGGTTCGCCGGCTCGCTGTCCGGATTCCTGTATCCCTCCAACACCACCACCAACGGCGCGATCCTGGCCGGCCTCCAGCAGTTCGGCGGCGTCGACGGCAACGGCATGTGGGGCGCCCCGCAGCTGGGCCGGTGGAAGTGGCACGACCCGGAAGTGCACGCGATGCTGCTGGCGCAGAACAACTCCCGTATCTGGGTCTGGAGTCCGCTGAACACCGGCGGCGATGCGGCGGCGATGATCGGTCAGGCCGGCGAAGCGATGGGCAACGCCAGATTCTTCTACCAGGAGTACCGCAACGTGGGCGGCCACAACGGCCACTTCGACTTCCCCGGCGGCGGCAGCAACGACTGGGGCTCGTGGAGCGGGCAGCTGGGTGCGATGTCGGGCGACATCGTCGGGGCGATCCGCTAACTCGTCGGCCGATCACGGTGCCGCGAACCGGTACCGTGAACAAAGCACGAGCCAGCGCGTTGCATCCTTTTACCGCAGCTCGGCTGCGCAATCGACCGACTCTGCTAGCAGGAGACCATGGCTGTGAACTCGCGGCGGAAACGCCGCCGTCGAATCCTGGCGTTGATCGCCGCCACCGCGGTGGCGTTGGTGGTGGGGCTGATCATCCTGGCGGTGGTCGGCGTGCTGCGGCAACGCCAGAGCGCGCCGAGTGCGGTGCCGCCCAGCATCGTGCCGCCGACCAGCAGCGGTGCGACCCACCCGCACAAGCCGCGGCCGGCCTCGCAGGACTCCAGCTGCCCCGACGTGCAGCTGATCTCGATTCCCGGCACCTGGGAGTCGTCACTGCAGGACGACCCGCTCAACCCGGTTCAGTTCCCGAAGGCGTTGTTGCTCAACGTCACCCGGCCGATTCGCGAGCAGTTCAACTCGAGCCGGGTGGAGACCTACACCGTCCCCTACACCGCTCAGTTCCATAACCCGCTGAGCGGCGACACGCAGATCTCCTACGACCAGAGCCGGGCCGAGGGCACCCGCGCGGCGGTCAAGGCGATGACAGACATGAACGTCAAGTGCCCGCTGACCGGCTACGTGCTGGTGGGGTTCTCGCAGGGCGCGATCATCGCCGGCGACATCGCCAGCGACGTCGGTAACGGGCGTGGCCCGGTGGACGACGACCTGGTGCTCGGTGTGACGTTGATCGCCGACGGGCGCCGCCAGCAGGGCGTGGGCCAGGAAATCGGGCCCAATCCGCCCGGCGAAGGCGCCGAGATCATCCTGCACGAGGTGCCGGTGCTGTCCAATCTCGGCCTGACGATGACCGGACCGCGGCCGGGCGGTTTCGGTGACCTCGACGCCAGGACCAACGAGATCTGCGGCCCCGGCGACCTGATCTGCGCGGCGCCTCCGGAAGCATTCAGCCTGGCGAATCTGCCCAGGACGCTGGACATTCTGGCGGGCGGCGCAGGCGCACCGGTGCACGCGCTGTACGCCACCACCCAGTTCTGGAGCCTGGACGGCCAGCCGTCGACGGAGTGGACGTTGAATTGGGCGCACGGCACGATCGAGAACGCCCCCCACCCAAAACACGGATAAAGCCAAAACATCGACGAAGCCCGGACACCGGGCGACCAGGACATAACACATCGGCCCGGCATCACAGGTCACAGTTGTGATACGCGGTACGTTCAGATTTGGTCGGCGGCGCACCGCCCACTAACATTAAGAGAAATTTAAGAGCAGCTATGGTCGGCCGGTCGCATCCATGCGTGGCGCAACGCTCAGCGTACTTCGGTAGCCTCGGGGAGGTTTGCCGTCCGCGACAGCCCTACGCAGGCGAAATGTGGTGTAGCCGCAGGCCGAACCGAGCCCGACGTCCGCGTCGCTAAGGCTCATGCAGACCTAGCCCGCGACAGGGCGATGAAGGAGAGTTACCGGAATGGCGTACCACAACCCGTTCATTGACAAGACCGGCCAGATCAAATTCCCGGACAACACCGACCTGGTTCGTCACGTCGAGAAGTGGGCCAGGGTACGCGGCGACCAACTGGCCTACCGGTTCCTGGACTTCTCCACCGAACGCGATGGTGTCGCCAAGGATATTTCGTGGGCCGAGTTCGGTAACCGCAACCGCGCGGTGGGCGCCCGGCTTCAGCAGGTGACCCAGCCGGGTGACCGCGTCGCCATCCTCTGCCCGCAAAGCCTGGACTACCTGACCGCGTTCTTCGGAACCCTGTACGCCGGCCGGATCGCTGTGCCGCTGTTCGACCCCGCCGAGCCGGGGCACGTCGGCCGGCTGCACGCGGTCCTCGACGACTGCAGCCCGTCGGCGATCCTGACCACCAGCGACTCCGCCGAGGGAGTCCGCAAGTTCTTCCGCAGCCGGCCGGCCAAGGAGCGCCCGCGTGTGATCGCCGTCGACGCGGTACCCGACGACGTCGCTTCCACCTGGGAGCCCGTCCTGGCCACCTCGGGAACGGTCGCCTATCTGCAGTACACGTCCGGCTCCACCCGCACTCCGACGGGCGTAGAGATCACCCATCTGAACCTGCCGACGAACTGTGTCCAGGTGATCCATGCCCTGGAGGGTCAGGACGGCGACCGCGGTGTGAGCTGGCTGCCCTTCTTCCACGACATGGGCCTGATCACCACCTTGCTGTCGACATTGGTCGGTTACCGGTTCACCTTCATGACGCCCGCGGCCTTCGTGCGCCGGCCCAGCCGATGGATCCGCGAGCTCGCGCGCAAGGAGGGCGAAACCGGCGGGGTCTTCTCGGCCGCTCCGAACTTCGCGTTCGAACACGCGGCGCTGCGCGGCCTGCCCAAAGACGGTGAGCCGCCACTGGACCTGAGCAACGTCAAGGCGATCCTCAACGGCAGCGAGCCGGTGTCGGCCGCGTCGATCCGCAAGTTCAACGACGCGTTCGGCCCGTACGGCTTCCAGGAGAAGGCGATCAAGCCGTCTTACGGACTGGCCGAGGCCACCCTGTTCGTCTCGACCACCCCGATGGAGGAGCCGCCGACGATCATCAACGTCGACCGGGAGGCGCTGAACACGGGACGGTTCGTCGAAGTAGCCGCCGATGCGCAGAACGGCGTCGCGCAGGCGTCGGCGGGCAAAATCGGGGTCAGCGAGTGGGCGATCATCGTCGACCCCGAGACCGCCTCCGAATTGCCCGACGGGCAGATCGGCGAGGTCTGGCTGCACGGCAACAACATGGGCGCCGGTTACTGGAATCGCAAAGAAGAGACCCACGAGACGTTCAAGAACATCCTCAAGTCGCGCACCAACCCGTCACGCGCCGAAGGTGCCACCGACGAAGCGACGTGGGTGCGCACCGGTGACTACGGCACCTACCACCACGACCACCTCTACATCACCGGCCGGGTCAAGGATCTGGTCATCGTCGACGGACGTAATCACTACCCGCAGGATCTCGAGTACTCGGCGCAAGAGGCCAGCCGGGCCCTGCGCACGGGCTACGTGGCCGCCTTCTCGGTGCCCGCCAACCAACTGCCCGCCGCCGTCTTCGAGGATCCGCACGCCGGGCTGAAATACGACGCGGACGACAGCTCCGAGCAGCTGGTGATCGTGGCCGAGCGTGCCGCCGGGGCGCACAAGCTCGAGTACCAGCCCATCGCCGACGACATCCGGGCGGCCATCGCCGTCCGGCACGGAGTGACCGTGCGGGACGTGCTGTTGGTCACGGCCGGATCGGTGCCCCGCACCTCCAGCGGCAAGATCGGCCGCCGCGCCACCCGGGCCGCCTACATCGACGGCACCCTGCGCAGCGGTACCGCCGCGCCGAACTCCTTCCCCGACCAAATCGACTGAACGCGAACATGACTGACTCAGACCTCGACACCCAGCTTTCGACGACCGCCGGCACCGGCGCGGCTCGCACCGACATGACCATCGCCGAGGTGCGGCTGTGGCTGCGTCAATGGGTGGGCAGTGCCACCGGGCGCTCGCCCGACACGATCGACGAGAACACGCCGATGGTCGAGCTGGGGCTGTCCTCCCGCGACGCGGTGGCGATGGCCGCCGACATCGAGGACCGCACCGGGGTCACGGTGTCGATCGCGGCCGCGTTCGAGCACCCGACGATCGAGGCCCTGGCCACCTGGATCGTCGAGGGTGACATCGACATTCGACTCAGGCTCTGCCGACGACGACACCGATTGGACCCGGACCGGGCCGGTCGAGCGCGTCGACATCGCCGTGGTGGGGCTGGCCACCCGGTTGCCCGGCGACATGAACACCCCCGACGAGACCTGGCAGGCGCTGCTAGAGGGCCGCGACGCGATCACCGACCTGCCCGAGGGCCGTTGGTCGGAGTTCATGGACGAACCGCGGCTGGCCGAAGCGATCAAGAAGGCCCGCACCCGCGGCGGCTACCTCAGCGACATCAAGGGCTTCGACTCGGAGTTCTTCGCGTTGTCCAAGACCGAAGCCGACAACATCGACCCCCAGCAGCGGATGACGCTGGAGCTGACCTGGGAAGCCCTCGAGCACGCCCGCATCCCGGCCTCCAGTCTGCGCGGTGAGTCCGTCGGCGTATTCGTCGGCACCTCGGTGATGGACTACAGCTACCTGGCGATGTCGGATCCGACCGTCGCCCACCCGTATGCCATCACCGGTACCGCGAGTTCGATTGTGGCCAACCGTGTTTCGTACTTCTTCGACTTCCACGGCCCGTCGGTCGCGGTGGACACCGCCTGCTCGAGCTCGCTGGTCGCCACCCATCAGGCGGTGCAGGCGCTGCGCAATGGTGAATGCGACATGGCGATGGCCGGTGGTGTCAACGCTCTCATCACCCCCGCGGTGACATTGGGCTTCGACGAGATCGGGCAGGTGCTCTCACCCGACGGCCGGATCAAGTCGTTCTCGTCGGACGCCGACGGCTACACCCGCTCCGAGGGTGGCGCGATGCTGGTGCTCAAAAGGGTCGACGACGCACGCCGCGACGGCGACCACATCCTCGCGGTGATCGCCGGCAGCGCGGTCAACCACGACGGACGGTCCAACGGCCTGATCGCGCCCAACCCCGACGCGCAGGCCGACGTACTGCGGCGGGCCTACAAGGACGCCGGCATCAACCCGCGCACCATCGACTACGTCGAGGCACACGGAACCGGCACCGTGCTGGGCGACCCGATCGAAGCTCAGGCGCTGGGCCGGGTGGTCGGCCGCGGCCGTCCCGCCGACAAGCCGCTGCTGCTCGGCGCCATCAAAACCAATGTCGGACACATGGAGTCGGCCGCCGGCGCGGCCAGCCTGAGCAAGATGGTGCTGTCACTCCAGCACGGCAAACTGCCGCCGTCGATCAATTACGCCGGACCCAACCCCTTCATCGACTTCGACGCGTCGCATCTGAAGGTTCTCGACACCGTCTCCGACTGGCCGCGCTACAGCGGTTACGCCGTCGCAGGTGTGTCCAGCTTCGGCTTCGGCGGGGCCAACGCACACGTGGTGCTGCGCGAGGTGTTGCCCCACGACCTCGTCGAGCGTGAACCCGAACCGGTCACCGAGGCCGCCCCAACGGCGTCCGTCGCCGACGAGCACGTGGAGCTGGTAGGCGGCCTGCAATTCGACGAGTACGGCGAGTTCGTGGATTCTGCCGAACGGGCCGGCTCGTCTGCCGAGGACGAATACGAATTGCCCGGCATCACCGACGAAGCCCTGCGCCTCAAAGAGATCGCGCTGGAAGAGCTTGCGGCGGAGGGGCTTCCGGCCCCAGTGATCCCGCTGCCGGTGTCGGCGTTCCTGACGTCGCGCAAGCGGGCCGCCGCGGCCGAGCTGGCCGACTGGCTGGAATCCCCTGAGGGCCAGGCCTCGTCGCTGGAGTCGGTCGGCCGGGCGCTGTCGCGCCGCAACCACGGCCGCTCGCGTGCGGTGGTGCTGGCTCACGACCACGACGAGGCCGTCAAGGGTCTGCGTGCGCTCGCTGACGGCAAGCAGAAGCCCTATGTGTTCAGCACCGACGGACCGGTCACCAATGGCCCGGTGTGGGCGATGGCCGGTTTCGGCGCGCAGCACCGCAAGATGGGTAAGAACCTGTATCTGCGCAACGAGATCTTCGCCGAGTGGATCGAGAAGGTCGACGCGCTGATCCAGGACGAGCGGGGCTACTCGGTGCTCGAGCTGATCCTCGACGACTCGGTGGACTACGGCATCGAAACCAGCAACGTCGTCATCTTCGCGATCCAGATCGCGTTGGGCGAGATGCTCAAGCACCACGGTGCGAAACCCGCTGCGGTGATTGGCCAGTCGTTGGGCGAGCCCGCGTCGGCGTACTTCGCGGGTGGACTCTCGCTGGCGCATGCCACCCAGGTGATCTGCTCGCGCTCACACCTGATGGGTGAGGGCGAGGCCATGCTGTTCGGCGAGTACATCCGGTTCATGGCGCTTGTGGAGTACTCCGCCGACGAGCTCAAGACGGTGTTCGCCGACTTCCCCGGCTTGGAGGTCTGCGTCTACGCCGCGCCCAGCCAGACCGTCATCGGTGGGCCGCCCGACCAGATCGACGCGATCGTCGCCCGGGCCGAGTCTGAGGGCCGCTTCGCGCGCAAACTGCAGACCAAGGGCGCCGGCCACACGTCGCAGATGGATCCGCTGCTGGGCGAGTTCTCCGCTGAGCTGCAGGGTATTTCGCCGATGACCCCGAAGGTCGGGATCTTCTCCACCGTGCACGAGGGAACCTACGTCCGGCCCGGCGGCGAGCCGATTCACGACGTCGCCTACTGGATCAAGGGCATGCGGCACTCGGTGTACTTCACCCACGGCGTCCGTAACGCGGTCGACAACGGGTACACCACCTTTCTGGAACTCGCGCCCAACCCGGTCGCGCTGATGCAGATCGGCTTGACCACAGCGGCCGCGGGATTGCCCGACGCCCAGCTGATCGCGACGCTGGCCCGCAAGCAGGACGACGTCGAGTCGATGACCGCGGCGATGGCGCAGTTGTTCGTGTTCGGCCACGACCTCGACATCCGCACGCTGTTCAGCGCGGCATCCGGTCCCGAGGATTACGCGAACATCCCGCCGACCCGGTTCAAGCGCAAGGAGCACTGGCTGGATGCGCATTTCTCCGGCGACGGCTCGGTGCTCATGCCTGGCACGCACGTCGCGACGCCGGACGGGCGGCACGTGTGGGAATACGCGCCGCGCGGCGAGACCGACCTCACCGCACTGGTGAAAGCCGCTGCAACGCAGGTACTTCCGGATGCGGTGCTGACCGCTTCCGAGCAGCGCGCGGTCCCGGCCGACAAGGCCCGCCTGGTGACGACGCTGACCCGCCATCCCGGCGGCGCCGCCGTGCAGATCCACGCGCGGATCGAGGAGTCCTTCACGCTGGTCTACGACGCCCTGGTGTCGCGTGCCGGCCAGGCCTCGGTGTTGCCGACGGCCGTCGGCGCCGGTGCCGCGATCGCCCCGGCGGTCAACGGAGTGCAGACCGCGGTGGCCGCGCCGGTCGCGGAGCCGGCTGCCGACGAGTCCGAAGCGGCCGGCACCGTGACCGACAGTCTTACCGCCCGTCAGCTGGGCGGATTGGGCCGCTGGTCGCCGGATTCCGGCGAGTCGATTCGTGATCGGCTGGCCGCCATCGTGTCGATGGCGATGGGCTACGAGCCCGAGGACCTGCCCTGGGAGGTCCCGCTGGTCGAGCTCGGCCTCGACTCGATGATGGCCGTGCGGATCAAGAACCGCGTCGAGTACGACTTCGACATGCCGCCGATTCAGCTGCAGGCCGTCCGCGACGCCAACCTCTACAACGTCGAGAAGCTCATCGAGTACGCGGTCGAAAACCGCGACGAGGTGCAGAATCTGTACGAGCGACAGAAGACGCAGACCGCTGAGGAGATCGCGGCCGAGCAGGCCGCGATTCTGTCCGGCGCAACGCCGGCTTCGTTGACGGCGCCGGCACCTGACACTCAGGCCGAGCCCGAGACTCAAGCCCAGCCCCATACCCAGGAGCCGCAGCCGGAATCGTCGATCCCGCCACCGCCGACTGATCCTTCGGGCCCGTCGGCCGCCACACCCAACTTGGCGGGCGCCGCGCAGGCGCTGAACCAGGAAGCCGTTGCCGCGGCGCTCAACTCGGACATTCCGCCGCGGGACGCGGCCGAGCGGGTCGCGTTCGCGACCTGGGCGATCGTCACCGGCAAGTCCCCGGGCGGCATCTTCAACGCGTTGCCGAAGCTCGACGACGAAGCCGCTACCAAGATGGCCGAGCGGCTGTCCGAGCGTGCCGAAGCCACCATCACCGTCGATGCGGTCAGAGCCGCGGCCACCATCGAGGATCTCGCGACCACGGTCCGCGAATTCCTGGAGGCCGGCGAGATCGACGGCTTCGTGCGCACCATCCGGGCCAGGCCCGAAGGTTCTACCAAGCCGCCGGTTTTCGTCTTCCACGCCGCGGGCGGATCGACGGTGGTCTACGAGCCGTTGCTCAAACGGTTGCCGGCCGACACCCCGATGTATGGCTTCGAGCGTGTCGAGGGAACCGTCGAAGAGCGTGCCGCGCAATACATTCCGAAACTTCGCGAACTCGGCGGCAACGGGCCGTTCATCCTGGCCGGCTGGTCGTTGGGCGGTGTGCTGGCCTACGCCTGCGCGATCGGGCTGAAGGAGCAGGGCTGCGATGTGCCGTTCGTCGGTTTGATCGACGCGGTGCGCGCCGGCGAGGAGGTCCCGCAGACCAAGGAGGAGACCCGCAAGCGCTGGGATCGCTACGCGCGCTTCGCCGAGCGGACCTTCAACGTCGAGGTCCCGGCAATCCCGTACGAGCATCTCGAAACGCTCGACGACGAGGGGCAGGTCAGGTTCGTGCTGGAGGCCGTCCAGCAAGCCGGCGTGCAGATTCCGGGCGGGATCATCGAGCACCAGCGCACGTCGTATTTGGACAACCGGGCGATCGACACGGTCCAGATTCGGCCCTACGACGGCCACGTCACGCTCTACATGGCCGACCGCTACCACGACGACGCCATCACGTTCGAGCCGCGATATGCGACCCGCAAGCCCGACGGCGGCTGGGGCGAGTACGTGGCCGACCTCGAGGTCGTGCCGATCGGTGGCGAGCACATCCAGGCCATCGACGAGCCGATCATCGCTAAGGTCGGTGCTCATATGACGCAGGCGCTCAACAAGATTCACGCCGAGCAGAAAGAAGCCTAAGTGACCACCAAAACCACCGCCGAGCTGCTGACCGAACTGCGTGAAAAGCTGGAGCTGGCGAAGGAACCCGGTGATCCCAAGGCGATCGCACGGCGCGACAAAAAGGGAATCCCGAGCGCCCGTGCCCGCATCCACGCTCTGCTCGACCCCGGGAGCTTTCTGGAGATCGGCGCGTTGGCCCGCACACCGGGTGACCCGAACGCGCTCTACGGCGACGGCGTGGTCACCGGACACGGCCGGATCAACGGCCGGCCGGTCGCGGTGTTCAGCCACGACCAGACGGTGTTTCAGGGTTCGGTCGGTGAGATGTTCGGTCGCAAGGTGGCCAAGCTGATGGAGTGGGTGGCAATGGTCGGATGCCCGATCATCGGCATCAACGACTCCGCCGGCGCCCGGATCCAGGATGCGGTCACCTCGTTGGCCTGGTACGCCGAGTTGGGCCGCCGGCACGAGATGCTACGCGGGCTTGTGCCCGAGATCTCCATCATCTTGGGCAAATGTGCTGGGGGAGCGGTTTATTCGCCTATCCAGACTGACTTGCTGGTGGCGGTGCGCGACCAGGGCTACATGTTCATCACCGGCCCCGACGTGATCAAGGACGTCACCGGCGAAGACGTGACGTTCGACGAGTTGGGCGGCGCCGATGTCCAGGCGCAGCGCGGCAACATCCACAAGGTGGTCGAAGACGAGGCCGCGGCGTTCCAGTACGTGCGCGACTACCTGTCGTTCCTGCCCGACAACACGTTCGCCGACGGGCCGATCGTCAATCCCGGTCTGGAACCGGAGATCACCCCCACCGACCTCGAACTGGACACCATCGTGCCGGACGCGGACAACACCGCATACGACATGCACGAGATCCTGCTGCGCATCTTCGACGATGGCGATGTCTTCGAGATCGCCGACCAGCGCGGCCCGGCGATCATCACCGCATTCGCGCGTGTCGATGGAAGAGCGGTCGGCGTGATCGCCAACCAGCCGATGTTCATGTCCGGGGCGGTCGACAACGAGGCATCGGACAAGGCGTCCAGCTTCATCCGATTCTGCGACTCCTACAATCTGCCACTGGTTTTCGTGGTCGACACACCGGGCGCGATGCCGGGCGTCGAACAGGAGAAGGGCGGCATCATCAAACGCGGCGGCCGGTTCTTCAATGCGATCGTGGAAGCCGAGGTGCCGAAGGTGACCGTCATCGTCCGCAAGGCGTACGGCGGTGGTTACGCGGTGATGGGCTCCAAGCAGTTGTCCGCCGACCTGAACTACGCCTGGCCCACCGCGCGCATCGCCGTGATCGGGGCCGACGGGGCCGCGCAGCTGCTGGTGAAGCGGTTCCCTGACCCGTCCGCGCCCGAGGTGCAGCAGATCAAGAAGGACTTCGTCGACGGCTACAACCTCAACATCGCGATCCCGTGGACCGCGGCCGAGCGCGGCTACATCGATGGCGTCATCGAACCGCACGAGACCAGGCTGCTGATTCGCAAATCGCTACACCTGTTGCGGGAGAAGCAAACCAACTGGCGCACTCAGCGCAAGCACGGCCTCACGCCGATCTAGAGCCGGGGCTGTCAGACCGGAATATTAGACGCTGACCGCAAAGTCGGACGTGTAGAACTCGGCCGGGCTCTGTGATCTCGGGCTTGGCTGCCGGATGAAAACCCATACCCCGGTCGTGCCGGAGCGCAGGCTGTCGCGCACGGTGGTGCTGGCCGAACCCACGCCGTCGGTGTTCAGCGCGCCTACCGCCACGCCCGGTCCGGGTCCATCGCAGGGTGCGTTTGCGGGTCGAGGTACCTGAATCAGGTCGACATCGAAGTGGGCGCCGGGCTCGCCGGGCTCTGAGAATTGGATGTCGGCCGTCACTGCGCCACCGCCGACGTGGACGACAGCGGACGCCGTTCCGCGGGCAGCCGAGGCAAAGTCGGGGATGGGGCTGAAGTCGCAGGCACGCAGAATGCTGCGCATCGGGACCACGGTTCCGCCCTCCGCCGAAGCCTCGGGATTGAAGCCGGGAACAGCCGAAGCGGCCAGTGCTACGACGACGGGCAGAGCGCCGCGGACCAGGGTGGAACTTGTTAATGACATTTTGTCAATTATTCCGTTCGGGAAGGTGAACACCCCACGCCGAACGAGGAGAGATCGCTTACATGTGATGCAGTGGTGTGACGGGAGACACGGCCAGGTGCTACTTATCAGCGTCCTTTTCTGGCTTTTGCACCTTCTCGCCGGTCTCGGTGGACTCCCGAAGTTCCTTCTTTGCCTTGGCGGCCTCGTCGGCCAACTCGCCGATGGATTCGTCGCCTTCTTCAGCGCGCATGGTCTTACCTCCTCCGACGCGGTCTACCCGGCATCGGCGTCTCTGAACCAGACGCAGGCACTACCACTACGGATCGTCGGCAGCGGCCAGGGTTCGGTGCCGACCCGCGGCACCCTGACCGAACTGCCCGCGATAGCCGAGGCGGTCGGTAGCGGGGCTGCGTATCGACGCGGGTGCGGTGCCGCTCTGCGATACCGCGCGGATCGTGCTCATTCCATAAAGAACTGGGCGGCAACGACCGAAGTCATTGCCGCCCAGTCGAGTTCAGCTACTTGCTAGACGCCTTCTGGCGAGCCTCGGCGGCCTTCTCGGCAGCGCGGGAGGACTCAGCCTCAGCCTCTTTCGTGGCCACGTCACGCGCGGCCCTGGCCTTGTCCTGCTGCGCACGACCTTCCTCACGCAGACCATCACGGTTGGCGATGATCCCGATGATCTCCTTGGCCTTGCCCACAACGTCCTCGACGATGCCTCGGATTGCTTCTTCGGGTCCACTGTTGCCCATGGTTTTCCTTTCGATCGGGGGGTGTTTTGTCCGTACCCCGCTCTAGGCGATCTGGAACCGCAGCGACCGGGAAGGACCATGTGACAGTCGTCACGATCGGCGTTGACCAGTGTCGCTGTGCGCCCGGCTACACCGAGTCAGGGTTTGATCCGGATCTTGCCGGGCGACCACCAGCCGAAACGAGTGGCGGTGCCGAGGTCGAGCTCAGCGGGCGGAGCGTCGACGAGAGTGTCGAATTTGCGCAGCGAGCCCCAGTCACGCGCCCAGTCGTGGGACAGATAGGTCGCCATCACGTGGGCGCGCAGCAGCAAGTCGGTGATGCCGAGCAGACCACCGTTGATGCCGTCTTCCCAGGTGTCGGTGTCCATTTTCTTCGCGGTGTAGTCCGGCGTGATGCGGAATTTCGGGATATCGGTGACGCCGTTGGAGTGCAGCATCGGCTGCTGGCACGGGAACGCCAGCCCGACCGCCCAGTCCAGCAGGACGGGCTGCGTCGACCCGACGTACTCCTGCACCGAGCGCAATTCGGGCACCCGTGGCGGGGTCAGCGCGATCCAGTCTTCCGGCGTCAGCGACAGGTCTTCGGCCACCACCCGGACCGCGATGGCGTCCGCGGGAATCTCCGATCGGGGGTATCGCAGGTTGCGCCAGGCTTTGGGCTGCTCGCCGTAGAGATCGTCGGGCACCAGCCGCCCCGCCGGCACCACGCCCCCGTTCGGTCCGGGCCTGCCGTATTCCAGCACCACGGTCTGGCCGTCGGTGTGGTGGTGCAGCACGCTGTTGCCGGCGATCTTGCCGGCGGCCGTCACCACGACCAGTGGATGGCCGTGGTCGGCGGGCGGTAGCTGATACCACGCCGAAGTCAGCTTGCTCTGCTGCTGCGCTTCGGTGGTGTAGCTGCCGAGAACCGGAACCCGTTGCGGGTCAAGGCCGTACGGCAACGGCACGGTCGAGCCGTTGACGCCGGCGACCTTCAACTTGGCGGGTGCGTCCCAGTCGAAGTCGGTGCCGGGCTGGTTCGGGTGCATCACCACCGCCTCGGCGACGGTGTGGGCCGGCACCCCGTCGGGGGTGAAGCCGACCGGGTTGACGCCACCGAGCGGGCCGAGCGGGCCCCACGGGCCTGAGCCTGAATCGCCGGGCTTCGGCTGCATGAAGCCGGCATTGGTGTCGGGCTCGACCAGAACGTCGTCGGCCAGCCCGCATCCACCGGCGAAGGCCCGGATGTTCGACGAGCCGTTGGAGAAGGTGGGGTACTGCCGGACGATGCCGATCGCCATCGATGCGACGAACACCAGTGCCATGAAGCCGGCGGCCAGCGGGATGGGTGCTGCGGTCAGTGCCCGCGCCAGTCGACCCTCCCCTTGGTCGCGGGGAGCGAAGTGCAGCCAGGCGGCGTAGAGCGCTACCGCGACGAACAGCGCGAAAAACATTGTGCTGATACTGATTCCGGCAATTTTCGGCATCGCGGCGTTGAACGGGACGCCGTAGCTGGACACGTACCACCAGCCGTTCGTGGTGGCAAAGCACAGTGCCAGCAGAAACAGCAGCGCCGCCAGGAACGCCATCCGGTTGCGCGACCAGCGCAACACCGCCGGCGACACCAGGGCCGTGGTCAGGGCGGCCATCGCCGCGCCCACCGCGGCGAACAGGCCGAAGTGGTGCACCCACTTGGTCGGGGTGAACATCAGGAAGAACATGGTGCCGAAGATGACACCCATCAGCCGCCACGCCGGCCCGCGGGCGATACCGCGAACCCGCTTGCGCCGCAACATGATGAACACGGTGGTGAACAGGCACAGCGCGGTGATCAGGAAGCCGAACCGACGCGACAGTGAACCGTCGACGGTAGGCAGGATCAAATAGTAATAGCGCAGGTTCTCGGTGTACCAGGCCTGGCTGGGCCCGATCGCGGTGCGAATCCTGGTGGCTTCCAACACCGTTGACAGTGTCTGGTCGGCGAACACCACGGTCAGGATCACCGTGCCGGCCGCCAGCATCGGGGCTACCAGCGGCCAGGTGCCGACCACGCGATGTCGTCGCACCAAGATTCGCAGGATCGGACGACCACCGGCCACCAGCGCGGCCACCGCGATCAGCCCGGTCGGCTGCACGCCGAGGGTGAACGCCGCGGTCACCACAGCCAGCGCCGCGGGCGTCAACCGGCTGTAGCGCATCGACCGCTCGATCAGCACATAGGTGATCAGCGAACCGACCGCGATGATGGGTTCTGGCCGAAGGCCGTTGTCGAACGGCATCCAGGCGGTCAGCAGCACCAGGCCGGCCGCCCAGTTCGCAGCCCTGCTCTTGGTCACCGCCGGGCCGAGTCGGGGGAGCACCTCTTTCGACAGCAGCAACCAGCACGCGATCCCGGCGACCAAGTCCGGCAACCGAATCCACAGGCTCGAGTCGCTGACGTGGGTCATCAATGCCAGCAGGTTGTAATACCAGCCGAACGGGTCCTCCGGGCTGCCGAACCACCGGAAGTAATTGGACATGTAGCCGGCCCGGTCGGCGACCCGGGCCATGCCCAGGATGTAACCGTCGTCGGACGAGTTCGCCCCGATCACCCACCAGAGCACGAACCCGAAGGTCACCGTGACGTCGGCGAGGGTGAAGCTGCGCCAGTTCGCCGGTATCCACCGGCGCATCCGGTGACCGTCCAACTGGTCCAGGCGCCACAGCGCGATCAGCGCGACGATCGTCGCCACGATCGCGCCGAGGATTGCGAGCAGCTTCAATGTGGTTGGGGTGGTGGAGAACCGGGTGTCGATGGTCGCCGACATCTTCAGCCCCGGCGGGGCGGGCCCGATCAGATCGGTGAACACCCCGACGATCTGCGGGCGCAGGTTCGGGTCGGGATAGCCGCTGCGCAATTCTTTGCCGCCCGGATCCTTGAGCCCGACGAAGGTCGCGTACGTCCCGGCCAGCGTCGAGCTGACGTCGATGTGCCGGCACTGCGGCGACTCCACCTGGTCGCGCGGCACCGACAGGATCACCACGTTGCGGTCGGTGACGTCCACCCGCTGCTTGTTGACGACGATGAACAGCGCTTGGAGGTTGGCGTCCTTGCCTTTTCGCGGCGCGGTGCCCAGCACGACGCCGCCCTCCGGCGGCAGGTCACGGACGATCTCGCAGGGCGTGCTGGCGTGGAAGTCGACCGGTGTCAGCGAAATCAGCGGGGCCGTGACACTTTTCAACTGGCCGTTCTGTGGCCAGTTCAAGTCGGCCGTGGTTTGCACGACGGGCAGCAGCGGGGTGGCCACCGATAACAGGAAGCCGATCAACCCGGCGATGGTGGCGACCCAGCGGGTCGTCTTCACGGTGTCCGCGGCGGCGGCACCGGTGTGCGGGTGCTCGATCTGTGTGCTCACGGGAGTGCTCGAATCGGTCCTTGTCGGCTCCAGCCGTACACGGTTGTGACGCCCTGCTCGATGGCGGCGAGCGGTGCCACGTCATCGGGGATCCAGCGGTGGTACTGCTCCACCTGACCCCAGTCGCGGTACCAGTCCCCGTTGAGATAGGTGGGGACGGTCGACGTCCACATCAGCGCCTGAGTGAACAGGAACGGCCCGCCGGACTTCGACGCCTGCCACAGGTTCGATGACGCCGAGGTCTGCTTGTGGTCGGGTTGGATGCGGTAGTCGGGCAGCTCCGCCACCCCGAGGTGCTCGGAAAACGGCCGCTGGCAAGGGAAGTTCGCGGCGGTGGCGATGTCCATCAGCACCGGCTGCCGCGGCCCGATCAGCTGCTGCAGGGTCTTGGTCACCGGCACCCGCGGTGGGGTGAACGCGAACCACTGGTCTTCGCTGAGGTTGGGGTCGTAGGCGACGATGCGGGCGACGTTGGCCTCCGGGGGCGCCCAGCTCAGCGGGAAGCGCAGGTTGCGCCAAGCGGGTTGCGGCCCGATGTCGATCGGGAACATCAGCCCGAGCGGGGTGACGCTGCCGTCGGGTTTGGCCGCACCCCACTGCAGCCGCAACGACTGGCCGTACATGAAGTCGCCGTCCTCTTTGTAGGACCAGATGGCACCCGAGGCGGCGACGGTGACCAGCGGCCGGTCCGGTGAGCGCGGCGGCATCTGGTACCACGCCGAGGTGGCGGTGGCCGCGCGGGCGTTCTCGCCGTAGCTGCCCATCACCGGCGTGCGTGCGGGGTCGAGGCCGAACGGGAGCGCGGCCTGCGAGCCGTTGACGCCGGTGGGGCCCTTGCCGCCGGCGGTGCCGGCCGAATCGGTGATCGAGGCGTTCGGCTTGTTCGGCGACGCGTCGGAGTTGACCACGCCCGGCTTGGTCACGACCGGGTCGGACTGCAAGTTGTCGCCGACCCCCTGCGGCGTGAAGCCGACCGGGTTGACCCCGCCCAGCGGGCCGTCGGGGCCGAATTGCTGCCCCGGAATCGGTTGCAGCACACCCTCGTTGGGGTCGGGCTCGGCCAGCACGTCGTCGGCCATCGCGCAACTGGATGACGAAAGCCCGGAGGCGATCGCGCCGAAGTTGGCCTTCCCGGTGGTGTACATCGGGTAGCGCAGCACGGCGCCCTTACCCAG
>CAVWEO010000058.1:0-101803 GCA_963753995.1 uncultured Actinomycetota bacterium
GCGACTTCGCCGAAGACCATGATCACCGCGACCACCAGCAACGGCGTCGACGCCAGCACGCGGTTGCGCCGGCTGTCGGTGACCTCAGTGTGCCCGGCGTAGTCCATCCGGAAGTGCTGCCACGCGCCCAGCAATCCCGTCGCGATCGACAGCGCCAGGAACATCGACGTGACCGGGTGGCTCGCGATCACCGGCTGGATGTCGAACCACGGGACGCCGTAGTTGTTGACGTAGAACCAGCCGTTGATCCCCGATGTCGCCCACGCCAGCATGAACAGCAGCGCCGTCACATACAGCGTCAGGTTCCGGCGGTTGTGCAGGCCGATCCGGGCCAACGCGTAGGCGGTCACCGCACCGAGCGCGCCGGCCAACCCCGCGAACGCGCCGAACTGAATCGCCCACTTCGTCGGCGTGAAGTGCAGCAGCAGCAGGCCCATCGCAGTCGTGCCGATCAGCCGCCACGCCGGTCCGATCGCGACGCCGGGCACCTTGCCGCGCCGCAGCAGGATGACTAGCACCCCGAACAGGCACAACATCATGATCAGCACGGCGAAGCGCCGCGACATCGAGCCTTCAGCGTTGCTCTCGACCGTGAGGAAGTAGTAGCGCAGGAACTCCTGATACCAGGCGATCGTCGGCCCAACCTTGTATTTGATCCGCGCAGCTTCGGCGACTCCTGCCAGCGTCTGCGACCGGAATACCACCACGACGATCAGCGACAGTGACGCGGTCAGTACCGCCAACGGCGCCAGCAGCCCGTCAGTTGCCCTGCGCCGCATGATGATTCGCGCGATCGGCCGGGCGGCGGCCAGCAGTGCTGCGACGGCGATCAGGCCCTGCGGCGCCAGCGTCGCGGTCAGTGACGCAACGATGATCGCCACCGCGGCCGGCACCAGCCGACGGGTGGCGATCGCAGTCTCGGTCAGTACCCAGGTGGCGACCACCCCAAGCGCGATCAGCGGCTCGGGCCGCAGGCCGTTGTTGAACGGCAGCCAGGCCGCCAGAAACACCGCGCCCGCCGTCCACACCGCAACCCGGTTGCTGGCCAGCCCGCCCCGGCCGGGGCCCAGCCGGCGCAGCATGTAGCGACTGATGATCAACCAGGTGGCGATCGCGGCCAGCGTGGCGGGCAGTCGCATCCAGACACCGGCGGTGCTCACGGACGCGAGCCGGGCCAGCACCGACTGGTACCAGTCGAAGGGCGCCTCCGAGGTCCCGAAGTAGCGGTAGTAGTTGGCCACGTAACCGGCCTGCCCGGAGACCCGGGCCATGGTCAGGTTGTAGCCGTCATCCGACGAGGTCGCGCCGATCACGTGCCAGAGCAACAGCGTGCCGATCACACCGGCGTCGGCCAGCCCAGTTTGCGTAACCTGTCGGTAATAAATACCGCCGCCAATTGCGCGGTGTCCGTCGTCCTGACTGCCGATCCAGCGCCGCCAGCGCGACGATCGAGGCCAGCACCGACAGTCCCCCGAGTGCCATCACCGCCGATTTCAGCAGTGTGGGAGTGACGATGAAGCGGGTGTCGACGTCGACGCGCGCGGAGAGCCCCGGTTGCGCGGGGACCGTCAGGTCGGTGAAGATCCCGCCGACGGCCGGCTTCTTCTCCGGGGCCAGCGTGCCCGTCGCGCCGGGGATTCCGACGAAGTCCGCACCGGCACCACCCGCGTCCGCCCAGATGTGCAGAACGGTGCACTTCCCATCGCCGACGGCGGAGCGACGCGCCACCGCGGCAACCGAATCCCGGAACGCGACGACGACGGTGTCCTTGTTGGCCCGGACGAACAGCCCGTTCTTGCCCGTCTCGAAGCCATTGACCGGCAGCGTCGACACCACCAGGCCACCGTCAGCCGGCAGCGTGGCGATCGCGGCGCACGGGATAGAGATGTCGAGCGTGCGCGGCGCCCCGGACACCAGGGGCGCGGTGATGTCGGTGACGTGGCCGTCTTTGAGGCCCTGCGGCCACAGGATGGTCGACGTGGTCTGTTCGACCGGAAGCAGCGGTACCACCGCGCACAGCAGGGCGCCGGCAATCCCCGCGACAACCGCGATCAGCCGGGCGAGCCGATGCGGCGGTCGCTCTCTGTCGTCGGGGGGCACGAGGCACGATCGTATGCGACTTCTATAGGTCCGCCGACGATGCTGCCCGCGCGGCGGGCTGAGAGCAGAAGGAGACCCGAATCTCGTCGGCCGGCGATGCTCGCCGGAAAAAAACTCTGCTCGCGATCCAAACCGGATTCATAAAAAGTCTGCCGGCGATGGCGCAGGTCAGTAGGCGGTCCGGGGCCTCTGCGCCCGCCCGACAAGGCCCGATGCGCCTCGCAGGGCCGTTCGACTCGTCGTAGGAAACATGGTTAAGTGGCTCAACGGTGGTGAATTTAACGGAACAGAAACAAATCACCACCGGCCATTGGCGAGAGTTGTGGAGTTCCCCCTACTCGCGAACGACCGCCCTGGTCGCCGGGGGCGTGGTGCTGTATTCCACCAACGAGTTCCTGACGATCAGCATGCTGCCGAGCACGATCAACGAAATCGGCGGCGAGCGTATCTACGCGTGGGTGACGACGCTGTACCTCGTCGGGTCGGTGGTCGCAGCGGCGACGGTAAATGCGCTGCTGCATCGCATCGGTGCATGCATCTCGTTCGTCGCGGGCTTCGCCGTGCTGGGCGCCGGCAGCCTGGTCTGCGCGGCCGCCCCGAACATGGAGATCTTGCTGCTGGGCCGCCTCTTCCAGGGACTCTCTGGCGGTCTGCTGTGCGGCCTGAGCTTCGCGGTGATCAACGCGGTGCTGCCGCGCAGATTGTGGAGCCGAGGTTCCGCGCTGACGGCGTCGACATGGGGCGTCGGCGCGCTGCTCGGTCCCGCGCTGGGTGGCTTCTTCGCACAGTTCGGCGCGTGGCGCTGGGCGTTCGGCCTGCTGGCGCTGCTGAGCATTGCGATGGCGACGCTCGCGCCCGGTCTGCTGACGACGGACGGCGCCGAGCAGCCCACCGACCGCGATTCGGCCCGGATTCCGATTCCGTCGGTCGATTCTGCTGGGCACGGCCGCGCTGACGGTCAGTGTGGCGTCGCTGCCGCACAACACTCTCGCGACAGCGGCGCTGCTGATCCTCAGCGCCCTGTTGGTCGGCGCGTTTCTGGTGGTCGACCGCCGGATGGACACCGCTGTGCTGCCCGCCAGCGTCTACGGCTTCGGGCCGCTGAAGTGGGTCTATCTGACACTGGGTTTGTTGGTCGCCGCGACCAAGGTGGACCTCTATGTGCCGTTGTTCGGCCAGCGGCTGGCGCATCTCGGGCCGATCGTCGCCGGGCTGCTCGGCGCTGCGTTGTCGCTGGGCTGGACGATCAGCGGCTTTGGCAGCGGCTCGCTGAACAAGGCCCGCACGATCGTGGCCGTGGTGATCGCCGCGCCGCTGGTGATGGCGGGCGGTCTGGCGCTGGCCGGGATCACCCATGTGCAGGACGCGACGGCAGGCATCGTCATCATCTGCGCGTTCGGCCTGCTGGCCGTCGGGGTCGGTATCGGCGCCGCCTGGCCGCACCTGTCGGCGTGGGCGATGAGCGACGTCGACGACCCTGCCGAGGGCGGCGCCGCCGCCACCGCGATCAACTTGGTCCAGCTGATTTTCGGCGCCTTCGGCGCGGGGCTGGCAGGTGTTGTGGTGAACCTCGTCGACGGCGGCGGAGCCTCAGCGGCACGATGGGCCTTCGCCGTGTTCGCACTTCTCGCGGCTACCGCCTGCGTCACCGCCTTCCGGGCCGGTCGTCGGCAGATCTTCTGCTTACTAACCTCGCCGCAGCGGGGCCGGACTCCACAGGCCGCTGCGGGTCGCCGAGCCGAGGTCGAGTTCAGCGGGCTCGGCGTCCGGGTAGTACGGCGTGAGCTGTTGCAGCGCACCCCAGTCGCGAGACCAGTCGTCCTTCAGATACGTCGACACCGTGCTCGCCCGCGCCAGCAACTCGGTAACGCCCAGCGGACCGCCGCCGTTCTTGTCCATCACCGGCGAGTTGGCCTCGGCGCCGAACCGGTCGGGCAGGATGCGCCACTTCGGCACCTCGTCGACGCCGTTCTGGTGGCCGAACGGCCGCTGGCACGGGAACGCCAGGCCGACCAGCCAATCCAGCAGCACCGGTTCCGACGAGCCGACCACGTCCTGCAGCGTGCGCAGCCGCGGGATCCGCGGCGGGGTGACGGCGATCCAGTGCATGCGGCGCCAGGTCCTCGTCGCTGACGACGACGCGCACCTGGGTGGCGTCCGCCGGCAGCGCGGACAGCGGCGCCCGCAGGTTGCGCCAGGCCGGCGCCGCGCCGACGTCGGCGAGCCCGGTCGAGCCGCCGGGCTTGTTGTCGGCGGCCTGCTGGTCGTTGGCCCACTGGATCTCGACTTCGCCGTAGTTGAACCGGCCCGCGGCCGAGACCACCAACAGCGGGCCGGATTCGCTGCGCGGGCGGCAGCTTGTACCAGGCCGACCGCAGCCGGGCCGGCACCTGGACGCCGGATCGCCAGCTGCCCAGCACCGGGGTGTGGGCCGGGTCCAGGCCGTAGGGCAGCCGCGCGCGTGAGCCGTTGACGCCGGGCGCGGCGGTGGTGCCGCCTTCGGTGCCGGCTTCGCCGCTGGTGACGTTGCCGTCGTCGCTGACGAAGCTCCGGTCGCCGGGGCGTTCCATCACCGGGTCGGCGGACACCGTCGACGGGATGCCGTTGGGGTCGAAGCCTTCGGCGAAACCGTCTGCCAGCGCGTCTTTCTCGTCCGCGGAGACCGGCTTGAGCATGCCGGCGTTCGGGTCCTGCTCGACGAGGACGTCGGTGGCCAGGCCGCAGGTCTTGCCGGTCAGCGCCTGCAGGTTGGAGCGGCCGACCGACCACGCCGGGTACTGGTCGGTCATCCCCAGCGTCAGCGACAGCACCTGGAAGAAGACCAGCGCCCACGCGGCAATTCCCAACGGGGAACGAATGATTCGACCCAACCGCGAGTCGCTGGGCGGCTCGGCGTCGCTGCCGCTCTTGACGAAGTGGAACCAGGCCGCCAGCAGCGCGACCAGCAGAGTCAGCGCCAGGAATCCGGTGGTGAACCCAAAATGCCACTGCGGGAACGCATTTGACCACGGCACGCCGAAATTGGAGACATACCACCAGCCGTTGACGCTGGCGAACGACAGCGCGACGACGAACAGCACCACGACGGCGAACAGCGTCCGGTTGCGGCGCGAGCGCATCGCCGCCGCGGTCACCGCAACCGCGGCCAGCGCGCCCAGCGAGCCGGCCAGCCCGGCGAACACCCCGAAGTGGTGCGTCCACTTGGTGGGCGTGAACATCATCGCGATGAACGAGATCACCGTGATGCCGATGATGCGGCGGCTCGGCCCGGCGGCGGTGCCCGGAATTCGGCCCTTGCGCAACGTCATTGCCACCGACACGCCGAGCGCGACCAGCAGCGCCAGCAGCGCGAAACGTCGGGCGACCGACCCGTCGGGGCTGGCCATGAACAGCCGCTCGTAGCGGATGTGCTCGTCGAACCAGCTCAGGCTCGGCCCGAGCGCACGCTTGAGCGAGGTCGCCTGCAACTCTCCGGCCAGCGTCTGGTCGCGGAAGATCAGGATCGCGTTGACGCTCACCGCGGCGACGATCGGCGCCAGCAGCGCCAGCACTCCGAACTGCCGCGAGCGGCGGTGAATGATGGTGCGCAGCGGGCCGATCGCCACCAGCAGCGCGCCGATCGAGGCGATGCCCGTCGGGCCGGAGAACAGCGTCAGCGCGCCGATGATGCAGGCCGCCGCCACCGGCAGCAGCCGACTGGTGGCCACCGCACGCTCGACCGAACACCAGGTCAGCAGGATGCCCACGGCGATGATCGGCTCCGGCCGCAGGCCGTTGTCCAGCGGCAGCCAGACCGCCAGGAAGGTGCCCGCCGCCGTCCACGCCGCCGCCCGGCTGATCTTGACGGCAGTGGCCCAGCCGCGGGATGACCTCCCGGCTGATCACCCACCAGCAGGCCAGCGCCATCAGCAGGGTGGGCAGCCGCATCCAGATGCTCGCGGTGGTGACATGGGCCCACAGCGCCAGCAGGTCGTAGTACCAGCCGAACGGCGCCTCGGGCGTGCCGAGCCAGCGGTAGTAGTTGGCCATGTAGCCGGCGTGCTCGGAGACTCGGGCCATGGTCAGGATGTAGCCGTCGTCGGCGGTGTTGGCGCCGACGAAATGCCACCACACCAGCACCAGCGTGACCAGGCCGTCCAGCCCGCTCAGCGACCACCAGCGCGGCGGCAGGAAGCGGCGGTGCCGGGTGCCGTCGGAGGTGTCCAGGACGTGCAGCGCGATCAGCGCGGCGAGGGTCAGCGCCACCCCGAGCACCATCGCGGCCATCTTCAGCGGCGTCGGCGAGCTGCTGTAGCGGGTGTCGATGGTGGCAGAGAACGTCAGGCCCGGCGGCGCGGGCCCGCTCAGGTCGGTGAAGACGCCGACGATCTGCGGCCGGAAGTCGTACCCGCTGCGCTCACCACGCAGCGCCGCGCCGGGATGCTCGGCGTTGGGTCCCTGCGTGAGCCCGACGAATTCGCCGACCACCCGGTCGGCGTGCGCGGTGAAGACCAGCTTCTGGCAGGAGTCGCTGAGCACCTGGCTCAGCGGCGCGACGACCAGCGGAACGTTGCGGACCACCAGCACCAGGTCGTCGTTGGCGCGCTCGATGAGCAGGCCGCGGTCCACGGCCTTGGGCGCCTGCTTGGGCACCGTCGACAACAGCACGGTCTTGCCGGTGCCGGTCAGGTCGGCGGCGGCCTGGCACGGGATGCTGATGTTGAGGTCGGTGGCCACGTAGCCGATCAGCGGGGCCTCGACGCTGCCGAGCCGACCCTTCTGCGGCCAGTTCAGTTGAGCGGTGGTCTGGGTGACCGGCAGTAGCGGCGTCGCGATGGCCAGCAAGGTACCCAGCACACCTGCGACGATGGCGACGAGACGGGCGGCGCGGTAACTGCTGACTGCCTGGCTGCCCACGGAGCTAGATGCTAATTGCTCCCCCTCGGCTGCCTCGGTAGCCATCAGGGTTTACGGACGGCCAGCACGAAGGGGCCGATCTTGGTGACGGTGAATCGCGGGTCGGCGAATATCGCGGCATTGAGCTCCACGGTGTAGCGGCGCACGTTCGGCTGGTTGGGATAGACGTCCTCGGCAAGCCGCAGGGTGTAGCTGCTGCGCGACTCGCCCGCCGAGCCGCCGTGCCGCATCAGGAACACGGTCGGCGGCGCCCACGGCAGCGTGTCCAGCGCGTGGACGAACGGGTCGGCGGTTTTGAGCTTGGCCCAGTCCTTGATCGCGGCCGCGCGCTTGTCGAACTGCGCCAGCGGGTTGGCGTAATGCGACGTCAGGCCCTGGAAGCCGTAGTACGGGTAATAGGACAGGAAGCTGTAGTCGGCGGTCAACACCACCGTCTGGTCGCGCGGCTTGCCCGGTCGCCGTGGTGATCGCGGCGTCGATCTCCGGGTAGAACTTCTCCGAGCTGGGCGGACGACGGTCGCCGCGCTGGCCGTGGCCGTCGGTGTCGGTGTAGGCGATGGTCAGGTCGGGCCGCAGCACGTCGGGGATGTCCTGGCTGAACGCGATCGCGGCGGCCAGCCCGATCGACGCGGCCACCGGCAGCACGGCCCGGCCCCAGGCACGCTCGCGCCCGCGGGCTTTCACCGCGAGGGTTGCCTCGACGAACCCGAAGACGCCCGCGGCGGTCAGCAACACGGTGAGGGTGGGCTGCAGCCGGAAGGACAGCAGCGTGGTGCGGGCCAGCGTCGCCAGCATCGACAGCAGCGACCACAGGTAGACCGCGAGCACGCCGATCGCCAGGCCGCCCGCGCGCACCGACGCCCGCGCCCGCACGACCAGCCACAGCGTCCCGAGCAGACACAGCGCGCCGAGCAGAGTGAACTTCAGCATCGGGAAGGTCAGCTCGGCGCCGTCGGCCGGCAGGTAGTGGAAGGCGCTGCCGGTGTTGCTGACCGGGTCGTGGACCGCGCGCAGCAGGAACGGTAGCCAGGTGATCGAGGCGATGGCCGCCGCGATGGCACCGATGACGACCAGTCGCAGCAACGGATCCAGCGCGGCTTTGAGCCCGTCGCGCCGGCGCGACGCCGTCAACGCCACAGCCATCAGTGCCATGGTGAAGGCGCTGTAGGCGGTCAGCAGGGTGTAACAGGTCGCCGCGACGCCGAGGAACAGCCCGCCGCCGATCACCGCGGCCCAACCGCCCCCGCGGGTCGCGCCGCGCAGACCCGACCAGGTCAGGATCAGCACCGGCGGCAACAGCACGGTGATCATCGCCGAGTACGGCTCCGGCGAGCTGTAGGCCAGCGTCACCGCGGCGGTCGCGGTCGAGACGATCAGCGCGTACTCGAAACGGATCATCCGCGACCACAACACCAATGCGACCGCGATCGCGATCGTGATCGAGGTGATCGCCCACGGTTTGAACGTCTCCCAGCCGGGCGTGCCGGTCAGCGCGGCGACGCGGCCGCCGACCCAGAACCAGCCCGGCGGGTAGAACGGCGGCAGGCCCATATAAGTCATGTCGTGCAGGCTCGAGCTGTCGGTGAGCCGGGTCAGGTATTCGGTGCGGAACTGCTGGTCGACGGAGATCCCGAACAGGTACAGCTTGGTCGCGCCCAGCGGCATGCCGAGCGTCACCACCGAGAACGCGGAGACGAACACCAGCGCCAGCAACTGCGCCACTGTCCGTCGGCCTCGCCGGGAAGCCCAACCGGCGCAGAGCAATCCGAGGATGCAGCCGACCTGGCCGACCGTGGTGAGTGCGTGCAGTTGATTCGACGACGGGAAGGCCGGCCACTGCACCCGGGCGATCGCGGTCAGCGATATCACCGAGACCGCTGCTGCGATCGCGACCGCGATCGCCATGTGGCCAGACGGTGGCCAGCGCGCTGCGCATCTAGATGGGCAGCTTGCGGAAGATCGGCCGCGGGATGTGTCGCAGCACCATCATCAGGTAGCGGAAAGTGCCGGGCGCCCAGACGAGTTCCTTGCCCTTGGCTGCCGACGTGACGGCCAGTTCGGCGACGGCTTCCTTGTCGACGGTGAACGGCGCTTCCTTCGCGCCGGTCGCCTTCCAGTGCTCGATTGTCGTCGTGGTGCGCACCTGGCCGGGCCTGATCACCAACACGCGAACCCCGCTGGGCCGCAACGCTTCTCCGAGCCCGAGATAGAAGCCGTCCAGCCCGGCTTTGGTGGAACCGTAGACGAAGTTGGACCGTCGGACCCGCTCGCCGGCCGCCGAGCTCATCGCGATGATCTGCCCGAAGCCCTGTGCGCGCAGCTTCTCGCCCAGCAGGACGCCGACGGAAACCGCTGCCGTGTAGTTGATCTGGGCGATCTGCACCGCCTTGCGCTGGTCCTGCCACAACTCCTCGGCGTTACCGAGCAGGCCGAAGGCGACGATCGCGACGTCGATATCGCCGCCCGCGAACGCCGCGTCGATGACATTCGGGTGGCTCGCGGTGTCGACGCCGTCGAAGTCGATCCACTCGACCGACTTGGCGCCGGCCGCCTTCAACTGCGCAATGGCCTTGTCCTTGACCGGGTGGTCGGGTAGGTCGGCCAGCACAATTCGTGCGCGGGCATTCGCTAGATAGCGCTCGCAGATCGCCAGCCCGATCTCGGACGTCCCGCCCAGCAGCAGGATGGCCTGGGGGTTTCCTACGGCGTCAAGCACCATTTAGAGCAGCTCCAAACGTCGGGCCATGTCAGAGACGAACACCCCGGTCGGATCGACCTTGCGGCGCACCGCAATCCATTCGTCGATGCGGGGATACATGGCGTGGAAGTTGTCGGCACTGACCCTCGAGTCTTTCGCCGTGTAGACCCGGCCGCCGAATTCCATGACCCGGACGTCGAGTTCGTTGAGGAACGCGTTGACGCCGGGCTTGTTGGGGAAGTCCATCGCCACGTTCCAGCCGGCCATCGGGAAGCTCAACGGAGCCCGGTTACCCGGACCGAAAAGCTTGAAGACGTTCAGCGCCGAGTAGTGGCCCCGGGTCTGGATCCACCGGATGATGGCCTTGAACTCGTCCAGTGCATCCGGCGGCACCAGGAACTGGTGCTGCGCGAAACCCGTTGGGCCGTAGGCATTGTTCCATCCACTGACCAGGTCGAGCATGTGGTAGAACTGCGACAGATTCTGGATCTTGCCGGTGTAGTTTCCGCCCAGCCGGTAGTACACCTCGCCGATCGCCATGAACGAGAGCTTGTTCATCGCGCTGACCGGGAAGATGTTCGGCACCGAAAGCAACTGCGGCGCATCGAATTTCAGTGGGTTCTTGGCCAGCTTCGCCGGTAGCTGATCCAGCTTGGCCAGGCTGCCCCGGCTGATCGAAGCCCGGCCGAGTTTGGGCGGCGGGCTGATCAGGTCGAACCAGGCGCTGGAGTAGGTGTAGTAGTCCTCGCTGCCGTCGAGGTGGGCGGCGACGGTTTCGTCGAGGTCATTGGTGGCCACGCCGTCGGCGATGAAGTACGCCGTCTCGGTCGGCGTCATCGCGACGACGGCCTGCAGCACGATGCCGGTCAGCCCGTTGCCTCCGACGGTGGCCCAGAACAGCTCGGCGTCCTCACCGTCCGGGGTGAGGTGGCGGATCTGCCCGTCGGCGGTCAGCAGATCCATCGACACCACGTGGTTGCCGAAGCTGCCGGCGCTGTGGTGGTTCTTGCCGTGGATGTCGCAGGCGATCGCGCCGCCGACGGTGACCTGCCGGGTGCCCGGGAGCACCGGAACCCAGAGCCCGAACGGCAGCGCCGCCTTCATCAACTGGTCGAGGCTGACGCCGGCGTCCACTTCGGCCAGTCGGGTGTCGGCGTCGATCGAGTGGATCTTGTTCATCGCCGTCATGTCGATCACCAGGCCGCCGCCGTTTTGGGCGTTGTCGCCGTAGGAACGGCCGAGACCGCGGGCGATCACGCCGCGCCCGCCGCCGTCGGCGACCTGACCGACCGCCTTGGCGATCAGGTCGGCGTCCGGTGTCGACAACACCTCCGCCACCGACGGCGCGGTGCGGCCAAAGCCCATCAGCGGGCGTTTTGGTGGTTGGAATGTCGCTGCTCAACATCGTCAAACAGGGTACTGCCTAGGCGGGCACTATCCCGCGCCTGCGGAACAGGGAACTCTCGAGCGTCGCGTCAGCTGGTGCCGTCGTAGCTGCATCGCCTGAGTCAGCGCAGCCGGAAAATCACCGATCGCTGCACGATGAAGTTGATCACCGTCGCGGTGCCCTGGGCGATCACGAACGCTGCGGGTACCCGCCACGGCTCGCGCGCGAATCGGCAGGTAGAAGACATAGTTGATGCCTACCTGGACGCAAAAGGTCAGCCCGTAGAGCACGCAGACCGCGATGAACCGCGCCCGGCTGGGCGGCGCCTGAAATGTCCAGCGCCGGTTGATCAGGTAGGCCGTTGTGGTGCCGGCGACGAAGCTCAGCGATTTTGCGACGTTGACCTGCAGTCCCAGATGCAGCAGCAGCACGTAGAGGCCGAAGTCGACGACCGCCGACAGGCCGCCGGTGACGATGAATCGCCACACCTGCGTCTTCAGCGGCAACTGGGACGCTCTCCGCGATCTCGGCCATCGGCGGGAAGTCTACGGCGGCATTCGGCCGCCACCGCGCAGATGGTGCAACGCAGAGTGCCCGGCCGCGGTTACGGCGGTGGGGCTGGCTGATGGCGGGCGTGGTTTCCGCCGTGGCGTTTGGCCGCGTACATCGCTTCGTCGGCGATGTCGATCAGGTCATCGATGTAGCCGGGAGCGGGAGGTCGAGGTGAGCTGTGCAGGGCGGCGCTGGTTACGCCGATACTGGCGGTGACGCCCGGTGCGAGCGCGGCGACGGCGGCACACAGCTCGGCGGCGAAGGGTGTGGGGTCGGCGCCCGAATCCAGATAGGCGACGACGAATTCCTCGCCACCGGATCGGCAGATTGTCGCCCCCTCGGAGACATGGCGGCGCAGCACGTCGGCGACCGCCGTCAGTAGGCGATCTCCTGCTGCATGGCCGTGGGTGTCGTTGATCCGTTTGAAGTCATCGAGGTCGATCAGCAAGACGATGAGACGGGTGTGGTTGCCCGGCTCGTCGTGAAGGCGGGCGAGGAGGGCGTCGGTGAAAGCCCGCCGGTTCAGCAGCCCGGTGAGCGGATCGGTGGTCGAGCGGGCGGCATACACCCAGATCGCGCGTGAGGCGCCGTGAATCGCCATGGGCACCGAGACGTTGATGAACAGCGTGAGCCAGAACGAGCCGATGGCCGTCGCCAGATCTACTTGGTCCGTTAATCGCAGCGTCGTCAGCGTGTCGGTTGCCAGGGCCAGGACGAAATTGAGCGCCAGCAGCCGGTTGCTGTGTAGGAACGCGATATATCCACCGGTGACGGCGGTGGCCATGCATAACTGGGCGGAAAGTCCGGGGCTGGGCTGCGCCTGGCTCCACAGTGCGATGCATACCGCGCCGAGTGACACCGCGGCGCGCGACTGACGTCGCGTCGGCCAGCGTTTCCACCAATAGAGCGCCATCACCGACGTGAGCATCATCCCCAGCAGCTGTGCGGTCACAAGCCCGACGGTCGGCCGGTGCTGAGCCACCAACATGGTGAGCGGCACCATCCCCGCAGTGGCCGCCACGGTGGCTAGGATCCGGCGCGCGGGACCCAGCAGCCCGCGACGGCGTAAAAACGTTGTGATCGAGTCGAATTGGTCGGGCTCATCCCATGCGGCTCGCAGCTTGGAACACGCAATTCGAAGAATTCCATTACTCGGCTCAACGTGCGCGTCACTCGCCACGTGTCGCTCCGGCGAACTCACTGGCCCGCGACGCACTACGGAAGTCCAGTGGCGGTGAGCAGTATTCCGAGCGCCGGCCATGACAGAACTACCGGGAATGCGGGCACTGGCCCGGTCCTCGTGCCGGCCCGCGAAATTACCAGCGGCACCGTGATTACATGCAAAGGCGTCACCGTAGCCCTAAAAATGGCGGGAGGTCGATTGCTTGGGGGGCAATAGGCCGATAGTGCTTGAAGCGTATAGGAGTGCCGTTACTCGCAAAACCCATTTCCGAGGCGGATGCCTGCAAATGACCGCGGATCGCTCCACGTCCAGCCGCAACGTCGGTCCCGCGCGACCTTTATCAGTCGCCGTCCGCACTTATTAGTTGTGCGGGCAGAGGGATTCAGGCAAACGGTGATGTCGTTGATCCCGGCGGCATCCGTTTATGGCATTGCTGGTGGGTTGTATGAGCGCCCTTCAAGACCGTGCGGCTTTGCGGCTTTGTCGGCCGAACGGCCGACAACAATGAACGGGTGTAACTTCGGATTGAGTTCGGCTTACGTGCAGCCGGATGCTCCGGGTGTAGTCCGGACAAACGCTGTGACCCTGTATCGCAAACCGCTATTCGCGGCGACTTTCACGTCGGACATGAATTGATCAGGCGGGCAATTGTCGAACACACTCCTTGCAGGCCGTCCTCTGATAGCCCATCGGAGTACTCGTACGAATACCCGCCTAGACCCAGTAGGCCACTCGCGCGCGGTACTGACGCATCGCGAACGCCGCCACCAGCCAGCCCACGATCGTCAGCCCGATCACCACGACCCAGTGCCGCAGCTCCTGGTGAGCACCGAGCAGCGGCGCGCGCACCAGGTCCAGGTAGTGCAGCAGCGGGTTGAGTTCGACGATCTTCGACCACTGTCCGGCGCCCTGCTGCCGCAGGGTGTCGTCGTTCCAGATGATCGGCGTCATGAAGAACAGCAGCTGGACGACCGAGAACAGCAGCGGGCCGATGTCGCGGAAGCGAGTCGACAGGATGCCGAAGCACAACGACACCCAGACGCAGTTCAAGACGATCAGCCCCAGCGCCGGGATCACGGAGAGGTCGGCCCACGACCACTGCTTGGGAAAGATGATCGCGATGACCAGATAGATGACGATGTTGTGCGCGAACAGGATCATCTGCCGCCACACCAGCCGGTACACGTGCACGCTGAGCGGTGTCGGCAGCTGCTTGATCAATCCCTCGTTGGCGACGAACACGTCCGCGCCTTCCAGGATGGACGCGTTGATCAGATTCCAGATGATCAGGCCGAGGGTGACATAGGGCAGATGCACCGAGAGCTGCAGGTGGAACAGCTTGGAGTACAGGCCGCCCATCGCGACGGCGGTGGTCCCGGTGGCGATGGTGATCCAGAACGGGCCCAGCACCGAGCGGCGGTAGCGCTGCTTGATGTCCTGCCAGCCAAGATGCAGCCACAGCTCGCGGCGGCGGTACCCGTCGACCAGGTCACCCCAGGCGCGGGTCATCGTCTTGGACTGTGCCGCTATGTCAACGGTCGTCATATCGGCCTCTCGAACTGTTCGCGCCGGCCCAGCCGACGCAGCCGCAGCCACTCCGCCAGACCTTTGGGGTCGCGACGGGAAATCAGGAAGAACCAGCCGAACCGCAACCATTCCTGCACGAGCAGTTTGCGCAGACCCGGCTGCGCCATCAGGTAGCCGCGGTTGCGGTAGGTGAAGTACCGCTTGGTGGCGTCGTCGGGGTACTGCGTGTGCATCCGCCCGCCGAGGATCGGCTTGAACTCCGCCGAGCCGCACGGATGAAGGTAGGCCGCCTCCAGACAGGTCCCGAACGAGAGCCCGGACCGGACCAGTCGCCGGTGCATCTCCACTTCGTCGCCGCGGACGAACAACCTCAGGTCCGGCACACCGATCGCCTCGAATGCCGACGCGCGGAACAGAGCGCCGTTGAACAGCGACGCGATTCCCGGCAGCAAGTCCTGGCCGGCCTCGGTGCGCAGTTCGCTGACCAGTCGGCGCCAGACCAGGCCGCGGCGCAACGGGAATGCCAGCTTCTCCGGGTCGTCGGCGTTGCACACCATCGGCGACACCTCGGCCAGCCGGTGCTTGTCGGCGCAAGCCAGCAGCGTGGCCAGCACCTGGCTGTCCTGCGGGTGACCGTCGTCGTCGGCCAGCCACACCCAGTGCGCTCCGAGCGCCAGTGCGTGCAAGATGCCGAGCGCGAAACCGCCCGCGCCACCGAGGTTTCGGTGTGACGGCAGATACGTCGTCGGAACGGGCTGACCGGCTACCAGGTCGCGGACGCGTTCGTCTGCGTCGTTGTCGACCACGATCAGCTGGTCGGGTAACCGACTCTGGGTGCTCAGCATGCCGAGCGACTTGACGAGTTGGTCAGGGCGCCGGTGGGTCACCACGACGGCGCACACCAGCTGGGTCATGCGCGGTTCGTTTCGCGCTCGGTTTCGGCGAGCACCTCGCGCACATGCCGGGCGGCGTCTTCACCTTCGTAGGCCCGCACGACGTCTTCGATGCCGCCGGTTTGTTTGATGACGCCGTGTTCGATCCACATCGCGGTCTTGCACAGCCGGGCCAGGAATTCGTTGGAATGGCTTGCGAAGACCAGGATTCCGGACCGTTCGACCAGCTTCTGCAGCCGGGTCTGGGCCTTCTTCAGGAAGTCGGCGTCGACGGCGCCGATCCCCTCGTCGAGCAACAGGATCTCCGGGTCGATGCTGGTGACCACGCCCATCGCCAATCGCACCCGCATACCGGTGGAGTAGGTGCGCAGCGGCATCGACAGGTAATCGCCCAATTCGGTGAAGTCGGCGATCTCGTCGACCTTGGCCAGCATCTGCTTGCGGGTCTGCCCGAGGAAGAGTCCGCGGATGAGAATGTTCTCGTAGCCGGAAATCTCGGGGTCCATCCCGACGCCGAGGTCGAACACCGGCGCCACCCGGCCGCGGATGATCGCCGAGCCGCGGGTCGGCTCGTAGATACCCGAAAGTAGGCGCAGCAGAGTCGATTTGCCGGCGCCATTGTGGCCGACGAGTCCGACCCGGTCGCCCAGCTCCAGCGACAGGGTGATGTTCCGCAGTGCCTCGATGACCACCACGTTCGATGCGTTGCGCCCGATCGAGCCGCCCAGGAAGGTCTTCTTCAGCGAGCGCGACTTGGCGTCGAAGATCGGAAACTCCACCCACGCGTCGTGAGTTTCGATGTGTGGACCAGTTGGTGTCACCGGTTGCCTACAGGTATTGCCCAGTGCCGGAACCCGAGTGGCCAGCAGCCGAGCCACCGTTGCCGCCCGATCTGCCGGGACCCGCCGGCAGTCCACGCTGCTCGCGCATCTGCTCGATCTGCGCGCGGGCGGCCATCTGCTGGGCGAACAACGCGGTCTGGATCCCGTGGAACAGTCCCTCCAGCCAGCCGACCAGCTGAGCCTGTGCGATGCGAAGTTCGCCGTCCGACGGCACCGTGCCTTCGGTGAACGGCAGCGTGAGGCGGTCGAGTTCGTCGCGCAGTTCCGGCGCCAGTCCCTCTTCGAGTTCCCGAATGCTGGTGGCGTGGATTTCGCGCAATCGGCTGCGGCTGGCCTCATCCAGCGGAGCCGCTCGCACCTCTTCGAGGAGTTGCTTGATCATGGTGCCGATCCGCATCACCTTGGCGGGCTGCTCGACCAGATCGGTGATCGACCGGTCATCGTCGCCGGAGTCGCGCCCGGCTGCCAGCAGTTGGGGATCCACGCCGCCGATGACCTCGATGTCGTCGTCGTTACTCAATGCTTGTCACCTCTGGGAGTTGTCGGAGTCCGCTGAGGACCCAGCCATTCGTAGATCCAGGCTTCACCGTTGTCGTAGATCTTCGTCCACCACTTCGATCGGTCTATCGAGACTAGTCCGTCGGGCACCTTGAACCCCCGGACCGTGGGCGCGCTGGTCAGGATGTAGCGGATATTGAGCGCCCGGATCGCATCCGGCACCAGCGCCCGCTTCTCTTCGGGAACGCCGGGCAGCGCGTCGGCGTCGGCGTACGCCCAGAAGATGAAGCGGTTATAGCCCGGTCCGATCTGCTGCGGGAAGTCGTAGTGGGTCCACAGCGGATGCAGGTCGGCGACCGCGTACATCCACGCCGTGCCGTCCACGTTGGAGTCGCCGATCAGGGTGCTCCGCGCGCCCGGCAGTGCGGCCAGGTGAGCGAAAGCGTCGAGGTCTTTCTGGTTGACGATCACCGAGTCGTACTTGTCGCCCAACAAGACCAGGTGCCGGTACAGGTAATGCCGCGCGGTGAGCGTTGTGGTCAAGGCAAGCAAAGCGACCGCAGCTGAAACCCACACGGCGTCGGGCACTTTGAAGCTGCGGAGCGCGACCTGCCTGGCCGCCGCCACGGCGCCGGTCACCAACGCGAACACCGCGACCGCCGCCATCGGAGTCACCAGCATCGTCGTCACCGCCGACAGTCGGCGCGGGTCGTTGTAGAAGAACTGGCTGAACTGCTCGATGGCGCTGCCCAGCGGATTGTGAAACGGAGCCCCGGAATAGATCGTCGCCACGACGAGCACCAGCCAGATTACCGGCGGCCACCAGATTCTCTTGTACAGCAGGATCGCCATGCCGATGCCGCTCAGCGCCACCAAGCCGTACTGAATGGGGAAGTCGTTGAGGTGGCGGGTGTGCAGCAGCAGCGCGTCGATCACGCCCTGCTTGACGGTCTTGAAGCTGGGAAACGCGTGCCCGGCGATGATGTCGGCCTGCTTGGCCACGCCGTAGAACTGCGGCGCCAGGATGGCCAACGCCGGCACCGCCGCCGCGGACAGCGTCAGCACGTCGGCGAGCCGCCCGCGCACCGGATGCCACCAGGCGTCCATCAGCCACCAGGCCGCGACGAAGAGGATCACCACGAACCCACCGGTGAGATGCACCGAGAAAATGCCGACCAGGGCAAGCACCGCCGCCGGTACGCGGTCGCGATGTGCCGGCGTTGAGGCAACCAGGACGAACGTCGGGATCGCCACCCCGTAGGCGGCCAGGTTCGGCATCGCCGCGGTGCCGAACTCGACGTAGGGCACCGAGGTGAACGACGCCGACAGCGCTGCGGCGGTGGCGGCCACCCCGGCGGCATGCTCGGTGCGGGGCCGAAGCAGGTGCCACGTCAGCATCGCCGCGCTGGACGGGAACAGCCAGACCGACGCGGCCAACGAGCTGACCGTGTAGCCGGTCGTCGGTGCCGCCCCGGTGAGCTGGCAGTAGACCGCGGTCAGTGCGTGGAACACCGACGGGTAGTACAGCGGGTGGTGGGTTTCGACGTTGCGGAGTTCGCCCATGTGGGTCGAGGAAGCCTGGCCGGTGTCGAGAATGAAGCGGACCGTGTTGGCGTGCCAGACCGCGTCCCAGGTGCTGGGGATGGACTGCCAGTGCACCACGCCGCGATAAGCCGCCCACATGATCAGCAAACCGCCGAGTAGCACCCCGGCCGCGACGGTCAGCGCCTGCCGGAGGTCGATCCCGCGAGCCTGCGCTTCGGCGTCGCGATAGCCGTCGAGCAACGGCTGAAGACAGATCATCACGACGCACACCGCGGCCAGCGCGGCGAGCGCAGTCCAGCCATTCCAAGGGATCCCGAGGGCGCCGAACGGGATGATCGCGAGGGCAACCACGCCGTAGGTCAGCACCGGGCCGACTGCGATGGCGATCGGCCAGCTTAGCTGGGTGATCCGCCCGATGATTGCGCCCGGGACGATCAGCAAAAACAATGCGATCAGCATTCCGAAGCACAGCCCCACGCGACTAGTATGGCTGGCCGGGTGCCCCGGCTCCGGACGGTGGGCACGTATCCGGGCGCCCGTTACCGTCACGGTTCGTCTTATTGTGCATGGCTCTAAGGTGGCTGGTATGGCCTACGACGTCGCCCGAGTGCGCGGGCTGCACCCGTCGCTAGGGGACGGATGGGTGCACGTCGACGCCCCGTCCGGGATGCTCATTCCCGACTCGGTGGCGACCACCGTTTCGACGGCCTTCCGGGGATCGTTCCCCAGCACCACCGGCCCGCATCCCTCCGCCAAGCGCAGCGCGGCCGTGCTGGAGGCGGCGCGACAGGCGGCAGCCGATCTGGTGAATGCCGACCCCCGCGGCGTGGTGCTGGGGGCCGACCGCGCGGTGCTGCTGGCCTCGCTGGCTGACGCGTCGTCGACGCGCGCCGGTCTGGGCTACGAGATGGTCGTCACCCGCCTCGACGACGAAGCGAACATCGCGCCCTGGCTGCGCGCCGCCAACCGGTTCGGCGCCAAGGTCAAGTGGGCCGAGGTCGACATCGAGACCGGCGATCTGCCGTCCTGGCAGTGGGAAGGTCTGATCGGGCAGGCGACGCGGCTGGTAGCGGTGACGTCGGCGTCGGGCACTCTCGGCACGGTCACCGACCTGCGTCCGGTGACGAAGCTGGTGCACGACGTCGGCGGGTTCGTCATCGTCGACCACTCGGCCGCCGCTCCCTACCGGCTGATCGACATCCACGACATCGATGCCGACGTGGTGGCGATCAACGCCGTCGGGTGGGGTGGTCCGCCGGTGGGCGCTCTGGTGTTCCGCGACCCGGCGATGATCAACACCTTCACCTCGGTGTCGGCCAACCCGTACGCCACCGGTCCGGCCCGCCTCGAGGTCGGCGTACATCAGTACGGACTGCTCGGCGGTTTCGTCGCCAGCATCGAATACCTGGCTTCCCTCGATGAGTCGGCGCGAGGCACTCGGCGCGAAAGACTGGCCATCTCAATACAATCCGCGACGACCTATCTGGACAGCATCTTCGACTACCTGATGAGCTCGCTGCGGTCGCTGCCGCTGGTGGTCGTGATCGCCCGGCCCGAGTCCCGGATCCCGGTGGTCAGTTTCGCTGTGCACGAAGTGCCGGCCGAGCGGGTGGTCCAGCGGCTGGCGGACAACGGGATCCTGGCGATCTCCAACGCCAGCTCGCGGGTGCTCGACGTGATCGGCGTCAATGATGTCGGCGGCGCGGTCACCGTCGGTCTCGCGCACTATTCGACGATGGCTGAGGTCGACCAGCTGGTGCGCGCCCTGGCGTCGCTGGGTTAGACAGTCAGGATGACCTTCCCGGTCACCTCGCCCGACGAAAGCATCCGGTGGGCCTCGGCGGCTTCCTGAATGGGTAGGCGGGCTCCGATGATCTCCCGAACCCGGCCGTCGGCGATCATCGGCCAGACGGATTCCGTCACCGCAGCGACCACCTCGCTCTTGCTGTGCGGACCGTTCGTCGGCCTGCCGCGCAGCGTGGTGCCGATGACGTGTGCCCGCTTGCCGAGCAGCTTGGCGATGTTGAGTTCGCCTTTGATGCCGCCCTGCATGCCGATGATGACCAGCCGGCCTTCGGTCGCCAGTGCGTCGATGTTCCGGTCCAGGTAGGACGCACCCATGATGTCGAAGATGACGTCGGCGCCCGCGCCGTCGCTGGCCTGTTTGACCCGCTCGACGAAGTCCTCGTCGTGATAGTTGATCAAGATCTCGGCGCCGAGATCGCGACAGAAATCCAGCTTGGCCGTCGAACCCGCGGTGACGGCGACCCGGGCGCCCAGCGCGCGGGCGACTTGGATGGCGTGGGTGCCGATGCCGCTGGCGCCGCCGTGCATCAGCAGCAGCTGGCCCTCGCGCAGATGCGCCGTCATCGCCAGGTTCGACCAGACCGTGCACGCCACTTCCGGGACTCCCGCGGAGTCGGTCAGGTCGAGGCCGACGGGATGGGGCAGCAGTTGGCCGGCTGGAACAACGACGTATTCGGCGTAGCCGCCGCCGGCTAGCAAGGCGCAGACTTCTTGCCCGGGCGACCAGTCCGCGACGTCGTCGCCGACCGCTTCGATGACTCCGGAGACTTCCATGCCCAGCACGTCGCTGGCGCCCGGCGGCGGCGGGTACAGCCCGGCGGCCTGCAGCAGGTCGGCCCGGTTCACCCCGGCGGCGCTGACCTTGACCAGTACCTCACCATCTCCGGCGGTGACATCGGGAACTTCTTGCCACAGGAGTCGATCGGCGGATTCAGCGACGATGGCGTGCATGCGCGCCACGCTACTAGCCGCGGATTCCTCTCTGTTCCAAAGACGATGCGAGGCATAGCATGACGTGATGGCCGCCCTGATTGCCGGCCGGACAGCCAGCGAGATGCCCGGGCTGGATATTGCTGAGCAGAAGTCGTGGCAGAACTTCCTGGATTCCACTTTGCGGCTGTATGCGACCCTGAACCGTCGACTCACCGAGGCCCACCAACTGTCGCTGTTCGACGTGAGAGTTCTCGACCTGCTGGACCACGCGCCGACGGGACGCGTTCGGATGGGGGACCTGGCCGAGGCGCTGGCGTCGCTGCCGAGTCGGCTTACCCGCCAGGTTCGTCGCCTCGAGGCGCAGGGGCTGGTGTGCCGCGAGGCCAGCCGGGACGACCGGCGCGGGGTGGTCGCCGCGATCACCGACGACGGCCGGGCGATCTCACGGGAGGCCGCGGCGACATACGCCGACGGGATCCGCGCCCACTTCCTCGGTCCCCTGTCGCGCTCGCAGGTGGTCGCCGTCGGGGAGAACTGCCGTCGGATCAGCGCCGCGCTGAAAGGCTCAGGCTGACCCGGCTGCGTCGGTCCCGCTACCCTTGTCCGCGGTGGCGTGGCAGAGCGGCCTAATGCACTCGCCTTGAAAGCGAGAGACGGCTAAAACCGTCCGGGGGTTCAAATCCCTCCGCCACCGCCATCAACCGTGATGTAGCACCGAGTTGGCCAGCGACAAGCCGGCTCCGGTCGTCGCGATGATGATGAGCAACGACCCGGCCGGCCAGAACCACATCGTCAGTGTGCGTATCGCGGCGACGATGATCCCCACGACGCCGACCAGGATCGCCAGGCCGATCCCGCCCCAGGTCACCAGATATGCGGCTCCGAGCGCGTCGTAGTCGCAGTGTCGCGATCCGCAGGAATCGGTGGCCATCACGAAGAAGAACGAGAACGACACCGCGCCCAGCGCGAATGCCCCGGCCAGCACCGACAGGATCACGGTGAGGGCGATGTCAACGCCCGAATGCCGCCGCGGCGGCACCGGCGGCGGATACCCCGGCTGGTATCCCGGGTAGTACGGGTACTGCGGCTCCACCGCTCAACTATGGCGCAGGATCACGAAACGCGCGGTATCTCCGCGGCGATGCGATCCATCAAGGCGGTGTAGCGCTTGACCTCCGGGTCTCTGCCGGGCTTGCCACTGCTCACCACGCCGGCGGCCAGTTGGCGCTCCGGGTCGTTCCAGATCGCGCAGTTGACCAGCCCCAGGTGGCCGAACGCCGCCGGTGCGCCACGACCGAACGGGCCGAATCTCTTTGTGCCGAGCTGGAAACCGGTTCCCCACCGGGCCGGCAGCAGGCCCGTCGCGACGTCCGGCCGCAGTCGCCGAGCCTGCTTGGCCGCGCCGCGTAGCGTTTCCGGGCTCATCACCCGGACGCCGTCGAGTTCGCCTCCGCGACGCCATATTTCGGCAAAGCGCGACATCTCGTCGGCGTTGGAGATCGTGTTGGACGACGGGACGACGGTCTTGAGAAACAGCGGGGTGTTGGTGATCGGGATGGTCTGGTAGAGCGTGCCGCCGATCGCCTTGCGGAACGCCGCCGCGATCGGGGCCGGTAGTTGGGCGCCGGTGGGGTGGCTGTGCGCGACCAGCGGGATATCTTCTTCTGCCACACCGAAATTGGTCCAGCGAAAGTTCAGCGGATCGAGGATCTCGGTGGCCAGGATGTCGCGGATGTCCTTCCCGGTGGCGGCGTAGACGATCTCGCGCATCAGCGGACCCCAGGTCAGCGCGTGGTAGATGTGCACCAGGCCCGGGCGGTAGATCGGTCGCAGGTTGCCGAGCTGCTCCTGCGCGTATTCGTGATCGTCCGCGCGCTTGAGGTCGGGCCGTGGTCCGGTCGGGAATGGGACACCCGCACTGTGGGTCATCACGTGCCGGATGGTGGTGCGGTCCTTGCCGTGGCGGGCATAGGTCGGGATGTACTCACAGACCCGGTCATCCAGCGAGAAGTGGCCTTGTTCCACGAGCATGTGGACGACGGTCGCGGTGATGGCCTTCGCCGACGAGTAGACGCAGAACGGTGTACCGGTCTGGACCGGGATCTTCTCGGCGTCCGGTCCGTCGGCGGGGGCGTTGCCCCAGCCGTGCCCGATCGCGCGGTTCAGCACGACCCTGCCGTTGTGCCGCAGGCACAGCTGGATCGCCGGATGCATGCCGGCCTGATACCAGTGCCGGGCGGCGTCCCAGATCCGTTCGACGGCCTTCGGGTCGATGCCGGCGTGGTCCTCATCGCCGATCGCGGTGACCGAGTCGAGGTCGGCCGGGACCTGGATTCTGCCCTGCAAGTCATCCATGCCCGTGAGGGTACGTGGGTGGTTCACAGTCGAGTTATCCACAGTTGGACGGTTATCCACAATTGCGCATCCGTGGTGACGCGATGGTCAGTGTTGGCAGCAATATAATTCGAACATGCGTTCTAGTAGTCGTGAGGAGATCGTCGAGGTATTCGACGGGCTCAGGCTGGGAGAAGCGCGCGGTGGATCTGGCGTTCGACGTGTTGACCACTCCCGAACGGCTCGCCATGCTGCAGAACTGCGAACAGATACGGCGAGTGCTGCCCGCCATCGAACACCCGCTGATCAATCAGCTCGCCGAACAGGCCGGCCCGGTCGAGTTGGGTGGCAGGCTGGCCCCGGTGTTGGCGGACCGGTTGCCGATCAACCGGGCCGAGGCCTCGCGGCGGGTGCATGAGGCCGCCGACCTGGGTCAGCGGCGGGCGCTCAACGGCCAGGCGTTGCCGCCGGTGTTGGAAGCCACCGCGGCCGCCCAACGCAACGGCGACCTCGGTGCCGGCCATGTCGCGGTGATCCGCAGCTTCTTTCACCGCCTGCCGGATTTCGTTGACATCGAGACCCGCAGCACAGCCGAAGCGCAGTTGGCCCGCCTGGCCGGTGAGCACCGCCCCGACGAGTTGGCGAAACTGGCCGACAAGCTCACCGACTGCCTCAACCCCGACGGCGACTTCACCGACATCGACCGCGCCAAACGCCGCGGCCTGACCATCGGCCGCCAAGATGTCGACGGCATCAGCGCGATCAGCGGATGGCTGACCCCCGAAGCGCGGGCCACCATCGACGCCGTCTTCGCCAAACTGTCCGCACCCGGAATGTGCAACCCCGCCGACGACGAACCCTGGGTCAGCGGCACCCCGTCCCAGGCCGCGATCCACGGCGACACCCGCAGCGCGCCGCAACGCCACCACGACGCCCTGCTCGCCGCCGCGCGGGCGCTGCTGGCCTCCGGTGAGTTGGGCCACCACAACGGCCTACCCACCTCGATCATCGTCACCACCACACTGCACGAACTCGAAAAAAGCGCCGGCGCGGCGTTGACCGGCGGCGGCACGCTGCTACCCATGCGTGAGGTGATCCGGCTGGGCTCCCACGCCCGGCCACTACCTGGCCATCTTCGACCACGGCAAAGCCCTGGCCCTCTATCACACCAAACGCCTGGCCTCACCAGCCCAACGAATCGTGCTGCACGCCAGGGACCGCGGCTGCACCTTCCCCGGCTGCACCATCCCGGGCTACCTGTGCGAAGTCCACCACTGCGACCCCTACCGGACCAACCCCGTCACCGACGTCAACCAACTCGCGTTCGGCTGCGGCCCCAACCACGACATGGCCGAACACGGCTGGACCACCCGCAAAAACAACAAAGCCCAAACCGAATGGATCCCACCACCACACCCCGACCACGGCCAACCCCGCATCAACACGTTTCACCACCCCGAAAAACTGCTCCAAGGCGACGACGACGAAGATGACGACGAGGGCAAGGGCTAACCGATGCGGCGGCTCCGGAATACGAATCGAATCCGTCGGCCGAACGTCTTATCTGCTTTAGGTTGAACGTCTCACGCGCTGGACGCCAACGTTGTACCGGGATCAGGCCTGCACGGCGTCACGGATCGTCCGCTGAGGGCCGTCGAACACCAACTCACGGGCCGACCAGAGGTTGTTTCGGGTGACTGACGTTTAGTCTCAGTCATGGATCGCATCTGGCAGTGGGCGTGGGATCGGTACGGAGCGAGGTACTCGTGGGCGGTCTTCGCGATCACCTCCCTCGCAATACTGCCGGTCTGGCTCGGGTTTTCGCTTCTCGTGGTTGCGTTTGAGCAGTCCGATCGCTACGTCGAGGCGGCTGCCGTCACGGCGGCCGTCGTGCTGCTGATGGTGTACACAGCCGTTCTTCCCGGTGTGGGCCCGAGCGGCCGGGTGGACCGGTGGGCGGCAGGCCGTGAGGTCGATCGGGCGAGGACATTGGAGGCCACCTACGCCTGGAATCGGGAGGCGGTGGTCAGAACGGTGAGGGCGGGCGCTGTTTGGATCGCACTCCTCTTGGTCGTTGTCGGTGGGATCGCCGGGACGACGGGACCCCGGCTGGTTCAGTACGGAATCCTCGGCGCCGTCCTGGGGTCTGTCAGCTGCCTGGTCATGATCCACAGTTTCGTGGAAGCAACATCGCGACCAGCAAGGATCGCCATCGCCGGTGATACGGGCATCGGCGACGCCCTACCTCGCTCCCGGCCGACCTTCGCCGCGTGGTCGAACGTGTCCATGCTCGCGGCCACGTTCTCGATCGCTGTACTGGGCCGCGATGCTGGCGACGGTGTTCCATCGGGCCAGTGAGGCTCCCCTGCTCGCTGTCGTGATCGGGGGTGCATTAACGCTTGCCTTCGCTACCGTTCATCGTGGGCGCTTGCTTTCTCCCCGTCGCTGCAACCGATTCGCGATCTTGCCGAAGGAACCGAACACGTTGCGGCAGGCGACTTGAGCCGACGTCTGCCGGTGGTTCAAGATGACGACCTGGGCGCGCTGGCGGCGTCGTTCAACCGGATGCAGGCGGGTTTGGCTGAGCGGCAACGACTTCAGGCAGCGTTCGGAACCTATGTCGATCCGGCCTTGGCGGTGCGGCTACTCGAGCAGGGTGACGACATCTTCACCGGTGAGCGCCGCGAGGTAACCGTCATGTTCGTCGACGTCCGCGACTTCACCCCGTTCGCCGAGGCCAACTGCGCCGAGGACACCGTCGCACGGCTCAACGCCCTGTTCGAGATCGTCGTGCCTGCCGTCGTCGACGCCGGGGGGCACGTCAATAAGTTCCTGGGCGACGGCGCGTTGGCCGTCTTCGGCGCACCCAACGACCTCACCGATCACGCTGATGCCGCCGTGGCGGCGGCTGCGCTGATTCACCGCCTGGTCACCGAACGATTCGGCGACGCGCTGCGGATCGGCATCGGGATCAACACCGGACTGGTGATCGCCGGAACCATCGGCGGCGCAGGCAAACTGGAGTTCACCCTGATCGGCGACACCGTCAACGTCGCCGCCCGCGTCGAGCAGCTCACCAAAACCACCCGCGACGCGATCCTGCTCACCCACCAGACCGTCGACGCCATGGTTTCTCAACCACCCGGACTCACCGACCGGGGATCCCACGCCCTCAAGGGCAAATCAGCCGCCATGCGGGTCTTCGGCCTCAACCCGGCGACCAAAGCCATTTCGGGCTGATCCCTGGCGGCGGCCTGGTGGCAGAACATCGAGATACCGGTGGTGTCGGCCGTAATGGCTGACCAGTTAAAAAACGTACTTCCGCGGTTCGCGGCCAACCCCGCATCAACACCTACCACCACCCCGAAAAACTGCTACAGGACAGCGAGGACGAAGTGCCTCAGTGCGTGACGGTCAGGCCCGATCGCCCTCGGTGTCGTCGAAGAACTTCCACTCGCCGTCGGTTTCGACTTCCATCCGCCAGCCCAGTTCGGAATTGTCAGCCTTGGCGTCGACAAACCAGGCATGCGCGTCTTCGGCGCTGGAAATGTCCTTGGTGTCGACGACGTCGCCGTGCGGGTCGAGTACTCGGTAAGTAGCCATCGTGAGCGGTTACCCGTTGTGGGCGAGCCGAATCGTGTTAGTCGCCGGTGAACTTCGGCGGACGCTTGGCGAAGGTCGCCGTGATCCCCTCGGACAAATCCTTCGACGGCAGAAACGCCGCATTCCACGCCGCCACATAACGCAAGCTGGCCGACACCTGCGAAATCCGTTGCTGGTCAAGGACATCCTTGACGCCGCGAACCGTCAGCGGCGGGTTGTCGGCGATCTCGTCGGCGGTCGCGTGCGCGGCCTGCAAGGTGGCGGCAGGGTCGGCGAACACGTCGTTGACCAACCCGATCTTCTCTGCGCGCGCGGCATCGATGTTCTTGCCGGTCAGCGCGAGTTCGCGCAGGTGCCCGTCGGACAGGATCAGCGGCAACCGGGCCAGGCTGCCCATGTCGGCGACCATCGCGAGCTTGACCTCGCGCACCGAGAACTTGGCGTCGGCGCTGGCATACCTGACATCGACCGCGGAGATCAGGTCGACGCCGCCGCCGATGCACCAACCGTGCACCGACGCGATCGTCGGCGTACGGCAGTCGGCGACCGCGTTGATGGCTTCCTGCATGCGCAGCACCTCACGGTGGAAGTCGGTGCGTGGTCGCGCCGACTCGCCGCCGGCCAGCACGGGGGCAAGCGTCGCGCCCATCGCCGGCACGTCCAAGCCGTAGCTGAAGTTGTTGCCCGAGCCGGTGAGCACGATGGCACGTACCTCGTGATCGGCGTCCAGTGTGGCGAATACTTCCGGCAGCTCCGACCAGAACGCCGGCCCCAGCGCGTTGCCCTTGCCCGGCCCGATCAGAGTCACCTGGGCGACGTGATCCTTGTGTTCAACGGTGACTGACTCGTATGGCTCACCCATGGCCGAACCGTACCGTGGATCGTCATGCCTTCCGACCTACGCCCCGGACCCGACTCACCTCCCGCTGATGAGCTTCGCGCCGCTGAAGCGGCGCTGGGAGTGCTGCAGCACATCGTGCATCCGATCGCACGCGAAGACCTCTCGCGTGCCGACCACGAGTGGCGACTTCGACGTGGCCCAACTGACCGATCACCTGGTCGAGACGATCACATCGATCGGCGCGGCGCTGGACGCCGACTTGCCAACCCGCGACGGTGACGACTCCGTCGAGCGCCAGCTCATCGCCGTGGGCCGGCCCACCCTGGACGCCTTCCACAGCCGCCACGGGCTGGACGGCGCCGTCACCTGGCGCGGCAGTGAGACGCCGGTGAGGCTGCTGGCGAGTGTCCTGGCATTCGGTTTGCTGGTACACGGCTGGGACTACGCCGCGGCCCTCGGGCAGGACCCGGGTGTGCCTGACTCCTTGGCGAACTACGTACTGGACTTGGCCCGGCAGATCGTCACACCCGAACGCCGCGCGAACGGGGAGTTCGGCGAGGCAGTCGAGGTCGACGACCATGCGCCGGCGATCGACCGGCTGGTGGCGTTCACCGGCCGCGATCCGGCGGCGAAGAGCTAGACGCGCTCGAGGTAGAAGTAGAAGTAGCGCCCGTCAACGACGACGCCCTTGCCGTTCATGATTCCCATCACCGTGCGGTCGTCGACCCGCTTGAAGTGGTCGTGCACCGGTTGGCCGTCGTAGACCATCGTGGCGGTGACTTCGCCGCGGAATTCCTCCAGCCACAGACTGGCTTCGCCCTTGCCCATCGTGACGTTGGAGAAGCGGTTCCCGTCATCGTCAAGGCAGACCAGCGGCTGGACGTCGGTAGGTGACGTGAACGTCTTGCCGAACCAGCGTGACTTCTCCAGCTGACCGTTCATCCGGTGGCCGGTGACGAACTCGCCGCCCTTCCACTCGCCGAGCATGCCGTCGACGGTGGCCGGCGGCAGGCTCGCCCAGTAGTCGTCCAGTTCGGCGTCGCCGATCGCCGCGGCGCGTTCCTTGAACTCGGTGAACTTCTTGCGCGCCAGGTCATCACTCACAGGGCCACTCCTCTAGATCCAGTCCACGGCGAACTTCAGCAGCGCGTCGTTTTCGTCCGGGGCGCCGATAGTCACCCGGACCCCGTCGCTGCCGTACGGCCGCACCACGACGTGGGCGACGGCGGCCTGCTCCACGAAGTCCGGTGTGCGCAATCCGAGCGGCAGCCACACGAAATTCGTCTGAGACGACGGCAGGGTGAATCCGGCAGCACGCAGCGCGTCGCTGACCCGCGCTCGCTCGGCGACAACCGCATCGGTCCGGGCCAGCAACTCGTCGGCGGCGTCAACAGACGCGATCGCCGCGGCCTGCGAAATGCTGGTCAGGGTGAACGGCACGTAGGCCTTGTCCAATGCGGTGATCAAGTCCGGATGCCCGGCCGCATACCCCACCCGCAGGCCGGCCAGGCCGTACGCCTTCGAAAACGTCCGCAGCACAACGACATTGCTGTGATCGCGGACCAGGGCCAAGCTGTCCGGCAGCAGGCCGTCGCGGATGTATTCGACGTAGGCTTCGTCGATCGCGATCAGGATGTGCGACGGCACCGCCTCGATGAACCGGGTCAGCGCGTCGGGGTCCACCACCGTCGACGTCGGGTTGTTCGGATTGCAGACGAAGATCAGCCGGGTCCGCTCGGTGACCGCGGTCAGCATCGCGTCCAGATCGAAGGTGTGGTCGGTGAGCGGAACCTGGACGGGGGTCGCGCCGGCCAGTCGGACCTGCAGCGGGTAGATCTCGAAGCTGCGCCAGCCGAACAACACCTCATCGCCCACCGTCGCGGTGATCTGGATGAGCTGCTGGCACAGGCTCACCGATCCGCAACCGACGGCGACGTGCTCGGGTCCCCATCCGCCGGCGTGGGTGACCCGGCCGGAGTTCAGGTGCTTGGCCAGCGCCGTTTTGAGGTCGACGGCGCCGTTGTCCGGGTAGCGATTGATGGCATCGGCGGCGCGCTCGATGGCGGCGCGGACGCCGGGCAGCGGCCCGAAGACCGTCTCGTTGCTGGCCAGTTTGATCGCGCCCGGAACCGTCTTGCCGGGAACGTACGCCGGCAGCTCGGCCATTTCGGGGCGGAGGCGAGCGGTCATTTCGACAGCATATGTCTGGCCTGTGTACGCTGTGCTCCGCGGCGGTTCCGGGAGGGCCCGTCGTCCGGCCCGCGTCATCAGCTGAGCGGGGTTCCGGTACCCTCAGACGGTCCAAGGAGGCGTGCCAGAGCGGCCGAATGGGACTCACTGCTAATGAGTTGTCCCCCTCAAAGGGGACCGGAGGTTCAAATCCTCTCGCCTCCGCCACACCACACGTGGCGATCGTGAGCCCGGCGTAGCCAGGCGCAACGCGTCGCCACACCATATGAGATAACTGAACACAGGCGCCCGTAGCTCAACGGATAGAGCATCTGACTACGGATCAGAAGGTTAGGGGTTCGAATCCCTTCGGGCGCACCAGCTCACCCGGCGTCGAACTGGCGGCACTTGCCCCGCGACAGTCGTTCGATGGAATCAACCTCCCGCACAACGACGTCTGACTCCGGCCCACCGTCCCGGCCGAGCACGGCGATCAGTTCCGCCCGCAGCTTCGCGAGGTCGCTCGAACCGTCGGTCACCACCGACACGTCGACGCCGCCGGGTGTCTTGCCCACCAGGAAGTTGGCGACGCCGGGGGCCGCAAGCACGGTCTGCTCGAGGTCTGCGCGGCGCACTTCAGCCCCGCCTTCGTAGGAGAAGGTGCCGTTGATCCGACCGTGCACCGAGGTGATGCGGCGATGCGCGCAACCACACTGGCACGCCTCGTCGGACATCGTGACCGCGTCGGCCATGTCATAGCGGATCAGGGGCTGCTCGAAGTTGAACAAGTTGGTCAGCAGCAGGCGATCCGCCGGTTGCCCATAGGGCACGACGTTGCCATCGGCGTCCGCCGGCTCGAGAATCACCAGATCGTCGGCGACGTGCATGCCTTCGCCGATGCCGCAGGGAAAGGCATAGGTGCCTTCTGAGCAGCCCCAGAACTCCGACGCCTCGATCCCCCAGGCGGACCGAACCGCTTCTCGCACAGGCGGAGTGCACACCTCTCCCGCGATGCTTACCCAGGTCGGTGTGATGGTGAGCCGCCCCTGCATCGCCTCTGCGGCGAGCTCCCAGATCAGGCTCGGCCACCCCTGCAGCGCCGTCACCGCGGGCCGGGCGTTGTTCAGCCCCTCGACAATGTCGTCCAGCGAGAGCGTGGCATCGAAGCAGTGCGATGTCGGCCCTCCGCTCTCGAAGGTGCTGAAGGCGTAAAAAATTCCCGACTCATGCTTGGGACTGCCGCTGAAGCATTGCGCCAGTACAGCATCCGGGTCTTCGCCGCGTCGCCCGGTCCACCGCGAGCCCTGCATGACGAACGTGACGAACGAGTCCCACCCGTACACGTGGTAGGACGGGTTCTCGGTGTATCCGGACGTGATGATCGCCCGGTACTCGTCGTCCAGATAGCCGTCTCCGGTCAGCCGCTCGAGGTGCTGTCCGACGCGGGCACGGGTGAGCCCGGGAACCGTGACCAGCCGGTCGAACTGCTCCATCATCTCGGCCTTGCTCAGAATCGGCAGGGACGGGAGGTCGGCCTCGGTGAAGTTCGCAAGATCGTGGCCGGCCAGTCGTTCCTTCCAGAACGGCGAGCGATCGGCGGCGTGCAACAGCAGTTCCCGAAGACGCCGTTCCCGTTCCGCGGCGAGACGCCCTGCGTCCCAGCGCAGTCGGCGCACCCCCTTGAGGTACGCGTCCTGCAATTCGGCGCGCTGGCGCCGGACCAGTTCTTTGTAGCGGCTGTCCGGCGTCACGTCGGTGGCGATCGTCAACGTCTGATTCCTTTCGTGAGAGTCGATCTCGGTGAGTTCGGCGGCGACAAGCCGGCATCATCGAGCAACCGTCGCTCGTCGACCTTGCTGGATGACGTCAACGGCAACTCGGTCACTACGACGAATCGGTCGGGCAGCATCGTCTCCGGGAGCCGTTCGCCGGCGGCCTGCCGGACCGCGAGTGGGGTCAGCTCGCCGGCGGGCACGACGAAGGCGACGACCCCGAGATTGCCGTCCAGGTCGAAGGTTGCGCACGCCGCGGCTGCGACCGTGTCGATGCCGCCGAGCGCCTCGGTCACCTCGACCAGGGACATCCGCACGCCGTGCCTTTTGATGACGCGGTCCGACCGGCCGACGTAGACGTAGTTGCCGCGGTCGTCGCGGTAGACGAGGTCCCCGGTGCGATAGACGGTGGCTCCCTCGACGACGTCGGTCCGCAACACAGCGGCGCTGTGACCCGGGTCGTTCAAGTATCCGGCCATCAGCTGCCCTCCGCCGATGTACAGCTCGCCGACCACCCCGGGTTCGTCCACCAGGCGTCCCGTGCTCGTCGACCAGGTGGAACGAGCTGCCGGGATGCGGCCGGCCGATCGGCACCGGGCCGGCCTCGAGCAGCTCCGGCGTCAGGTTCAGATGAGCGACGGCGATCGTCGCCTCGGTCGGCCCGTACCGGTTCACCACCTGTAGTCCCGGGCTGCCGGTCCACACCGCTTTGATGTCGGCGGTGGACGGCGCTTCGCCGCCGAGGGCCATCACTCGCAGCGGCGTATCGGCCAACCGGTCCAGGCGCCCGCTGGACCGAAGCAACCGAAGGTAGCTCGGCGAGAAGCTGGTCACCGTGATCCCCTCGCCGGCGACGACCGAGAAGAACCTGCGCGGGAACAGCAGGGCCTCCCGGTCGGGGATGACGAGGGGCGCGCCGCGCACGAGCGGGGGGAAGATCGCGGAGAAAGATCCGTCGAAGTGCACGGGCGACACGCACAGTGCGCGGTCGTCCGCAGTGAGTGCCACGGCGTCCGCGCACGCTTCGGCCGCGGTGAGGAAGGCCTCGGCGGGGATCTGCACGCCCTTGGGGACACCGGTCGTCCCCGACGTGTAGATGATGTACGAAATGGGGCCGGCCACCGGCGGCGGTGTCGGCCCGGCTGTCGCGCTCAGCGCGGAAAGCGGGACTCCACGGTGTGCCGACGGGAAGTCCGGACGGCGCGGTGTGGTCGGAGCCCGCGGTGATCACCAGTGCCGGGCGACAGTCGGCCAGGATCTGCGTGCGGCGGACGTCGGGATCGGTGATTGCCAACGGAACGAACGTGACCCCGGCCCACAGGCAGCCGAGCGCTGCCACTACGAAGTCCACGGAATTGCCGATCAGCAGGGCAACCCGCGCACCTGGCTGGACGCCGTTCTGATGCAAGCCGGCGGCCACCCGCGCCGCTTCGGCGCACAACTCGCTTCGGGTCAACGCCCGATCGAAGTCCTTGACGGCGGGCCGATCCGGGGCGTGTTCGGCGTGGTCCAGCACGGCGCCGACCACGCAGCGATTCGTTGTTTTGTCCAGCAGGCGTTGCACACTCGGCTCCGTTGCTCTAGCCGGTCGTAGCTTTGGCCAGGGCCTGGTCGATGTCTTCGAGGATGTCGTCGATGTGCTCGATCCCAATGGACAGTCGGATCGTCTCCGGGCGGATACCGGCCTTCGCCAACTCCTCACCGGACAGCTGCCGGTGGGTGGTGGACGCCGGATGGATGGCCAGCGTCTTGGCGTCGCCCAGATTCAGCAGCCGCTTGATCAGTTGGAGTGCATCGAAGAAGGCCAAACCCGCCGCATAGCCTCCCTCGACCCCGAAGGTGACGATCGACGGCACGCGACCGTTGAGATAGCGATCGGCCAGGTGGTGGTAGGGATGGTCGGGCAGCCCGGCGAAGCTGACCCAGGCCACCCGGGGGTCGGTGGCCAGGTAGGCGGCCACTGCCCGGGCGTTGTGCTCGTGGCGCTCAAGCCGAATGGCCATCGTCTCCAGGCCCTGGAGCAGCAGGAAGGCGTTGAACGGCGAGAGCGTCGCGCCGCTGTTGCGCAGTTGAGTGGAACGCGCCCGCACGGTGAAGGGCCGCTCGGGGAAGTCGCGGGCGAAGACGACTCCGTGGAACGCGGGCTCGGGCTGGTTGAACATGGGAAAGCGGTCGGGGTGATCGGCCCACGGGAATCGGCCGCCGTCCACGATGGCCCCGCCGAGGGTGGTGCCGTGGCCGCCGACGAATTTGGTCAGCGAGTGGACGACCACGTCGGCGCCGTGCTCGAAGGGCTTGAGCATCAGCGGCGTCGCCACCGTGTTGTCCACGATGAGCGGCACCCCGGCCGCGTGGGCCACCTCGGCCACGGCTTCGAGGTCGACGATGTTGCCGGCCGGGTTGCCGATGGTCTCGCAGAAGACGGCGCGGGTGTTCTCGTCGATCAGCGGGGCCGATCGACTCGGCTCGGTCGTCGACGGCGAAGCGGGCCTCGATGCCCAGGGTGGGCAGTACGTGGGCGAAGTAGGTGAAGGTGGCCCCGTAGAGCTGCGGGGCCACGACGATGTTCGAGCCGGCCGTGGCCACGGTCAGGATGGCGTAGCTGACCGCCGCCATGCCCGAGGCCACCACCAGGGCCGCCGTCCCGCCTTCGAGGGCGCAGATGCGCTGCTCGAGGACGTCCAGAGTCGGGTTGTTGAGCCGGTTGTAGTGAAAGCCCGGGCGTCTCCATGTCGAGCACGGCCCCGGCGTGTTCGGCGCTGACGAAGTCGTGGGCCACGGTCTGGTAGATGGGCACGGCCACCGCCCGCGTCCCGTCGGATGTGTAGCCGCCGTGGATGGCGATGGTCTCGTCGTGCATGGGCTCAGGCGCTCCTCGTCGGGATGGTGGCCAACACGTTGGCGAACAGACGCAGGGCCGCGCCGCGCCACGGCCAGGGCGCGCGGGCGCCGATCTCGTCGAAGGGGAAGGCGGCCACCAGGGCCGGGTCCCGCTCGCCGCCGATTACTCGCTCGTGCAGCAGGCGGAGTTCGTCCCAGTCCGGGCCGGTGACGCAATCGCTTGGCAGGCAGGGTAATTCGTCGCGTTCACGGCTGACGTAGCGCCGCACGTCCCGGACGTATTCGCGCAGGAGGCTCGAGGCGTCGTATTCGGGATGGGCCTGCACCAGCACGACCTCGGACCGGCCCACCGTCTTGGTGGCCACGCTCCAACCCACCTCCTCGCGACTGCAGTGCCACCGCGTAGCCGGCGTGCGATCACCGCTTCCACCGGCACGGTGTTGAGCCGCGAGTGGGGCAGGAACACCGGGCTGCGGAACCCCGCGGCCAGCGGGTGGGCCGGATCGGCCTGCTGGGCGAAGACGCCCGTGCACTTGGCCGGCAGGGTGGTCCGCTCGATGCCGTCGAAGACGGCCAGGGCGGCGTGGGCCGACAGGCAGGACAGCACCATCGCCGGCACGTTCTCGCTGCCCCACCGCAGCAGGCCGTACAGGTCGGACCAGTAGGGCTCGTCTTCGATGCGGGGCTCGATCGGGTTGGCGCCGGTCACCACCAGCAGGTCGGGGGGTCCGAGCGGAGGTCGTCGAGGGGACGGTACTCGGCGGCGATCCGGTCCCGGACCGCTCGCCGCGGGGCACCCCGGCCATGGTGTGGCGGGTCAGCGTGAGGTCTCACAGCCGGACCCGGCGTCCAGCAGGCCCACGAACTGTCGCTCGGTGGCGCAAAAGGCGGCGTCGGGCATGTTGTTGACCAGAGCGCACCGTCCACCGCGCGGATCCCTCGGCCGCGTTCGGCGCCGGCCCCGCGTCGAGGACTCCGGCCAGTCGAACGCCCACCGCTCAATGCCTCACGTCGGTGTAGGTGACGGTGACCTCTTGGTGGAGGAGCCGGTAGGCCGCCTGCAACTGCTCCTCGTCGTCGGTCGAGCCGACCACGGCCACGATGTGGTTGCCGGAGCCGTCGCGCCAGTCGAGGGCGGCGCCCGGGCGCCTGGTGGACGCTCACCGTGTCCACCTCGGCGCGGTCGCTGAAGTCGTTGATGCCCTCGATGGCCGTCACCGTGGCCGAGACGGTCGGCGGCTGGAGGAAGAAGCGGTAGCCGATGCGGTTGGTGGCCACCGGGCTCGTCGACGGACACCGGCTCGCCCAGGGCCACCCGCAGGGTGAGGTCGAGCAGGCTGACGCCGGCGGCCCGCTCCAGCATCTCGGGCACACCGCCGCCCAACCGCCCGTTGACCTCGATGATGCGGGGCCCGTCGGGGGTGAACTTGACCTCGGTGTGCAGGCATCCGGTGCGTACCCCGAGCGCGGCGATGGCCCGGGTGGCCAGATCCAGTACGGCCGAACGGCTTTCGGCGTCGAGGGCGGCGGGGATGAAGAACCCGGTCTCGCGGAAGTCTTTGGCCGGCGGGAAGCGGCCGGTGAGGGCCAGGTGGCTGATCGACGCCGTCGGCCACCACGCTCTCGACCGACACATAGCCGCCGTAGGGGTCGCCGGCCCGGGCCGGATCGTCGGGAAGATAACCCTCGAGCACCATCTCGGGGCGATCCGGGCCGAGGGTGTCGAGCAGTCGCTTGAATTCGGCGCCGTCGCGGACCAGGAAGGTGTAGCGGCTGCCCTGGGCCGAGCGGGGCTTGAGGACGGCGGGCCAACCCACCTCGGCGTCGACCGCCGAGAGTCGCGTCGCGAGTGATCGGGGCGGACGAGGCGGCAGGGCGGCATGTCGAGGCCGGCATCGGCCAGCGCCTGGCGCTGGCGGGCCTTGTCGGTGAGGGCGGCGGCGGTCGCCGGGCTGTGGAAGGGCAGGCCCAATCCTTCAGCGACACAAGCCAATTCGACCATCCCGGCGTCGAGGAAGGTGGTCAGGCCGTCGGGCTCCCAGTCGCCCAGGACCTTGACTGCCTGCTCGACGCTCGCGCCCTCCAAGTCGACGACGGCGCCGAACCGGTTGAGGAGATCGGTCATCTCGCCCATCCCCGGCACGGACGTGTCGATCATCCACAGCAGGTCGCAGACGCCGGCGGCCGCTTCGGCCAGCTGCATCACCGGGACGCAGCGCGGCCCGTAGCCCACCGCCACCAATGGCAGGGCCCGTCCGGTCGCGGAATCCGTATTCGTCATGGGCTCAACCGATCACGGACTCGACGCAGTCCTGGGCGTCGTAGACGGCCCGGAGGCGGCTGCGGGGCGAGGGCAGGTAGTGGGTGAAGTAGCGCACCCCTTCGGTGAGCACGCCCAGCACGGAGAGGTTGGGCTGGAGCCGGCCCTCGGTGTCGTAGGGGTGGAATGTCCTCGTTGATGGCCACGCTGCCTACCGGGGTGTCGCCGTAGCTGAGCTGGGTCAGCCGTCCCTTGGCGTAGAGGCGGTTGAGCAGGGGCGAGCCCGACCGGGCCAGCGAGGGCATGTCGAGATAGCCCCGGACCACGCCGTCGACCGTCACTGCCGTCGGCTCGTCGAGGGCCGTGGAACTCAGCCGGACGCCGTCGGGGCAGGGGGCCGACTCCGGGTCGGGTCCGAGCGGGATGCGCACCACCCCGGCGTCGAGCAGGCGCCAGCAGCTGCTGGGAGCGCATGGGTGGCACGCCCGCCTCCAGCCGGTTGATGCGGCCGCGGACGTTGGACTGGAACTCGACGTAGGAGTCCAGCGACAGACCACCGAATTCGATGACCGAACGCAGCTGGTCCCGGAGGATGCGCAGCACCTCCTGGGCCGCCTTGACCGGGCTTCCCCCGGGTCGCAGGGCCTCGGTGAGGTCGTCGTCGATCATGTCGTAGGCCTGGCCCTGGTAGTCGGCGGCCGACGTGTAGTGGCGGTCCGAACCGGCGAACAGGTGGGCGGCCGGGTCAAAGCGCCCGTAACGCGGCTCGAGACCGTCGACGACCTTCTCGTAGTGCCCGTTGACCCAGCCTTGCCGCAGGGCCGTGCGGACCTCGGTCGACTCGACGTCGCCCCCGGCCAACAAGGCGGCCTGGATGTAGTAGCGCGCCTGCATCTCGGCGAAGATGAGCGGGAGAAGCTCGGCGCGGAAGTCCACGTGGCGCCGCACCGGCGACCCGCCCGGATTGGTCAGCGCCGCAAACTCTTCGGGGGTGCACACCACCGGCTGGTACTGGCCGTAGGGATCGACGCCGGTGGCCGACTTGGCGCAGTACGGCGCGCCCGAGCGCGAGTAGAGGGTGATGGCCGGCTCCCGGCCCGAGGGCACGTAGCGCAGGCGGTCGGCCCGGTCGCCGCGGTCCTCGAACGTTCCGCCTCGTCCGACGGTGAGGGCGGTGAGGACGTCGAAGCCGACCAGGCCCATGCCGGCCACCGCCACCGAGGATCCGGCCGGGGCGCTCTGGTCGAGGCACTCGATCGGGTAGGGCTGCAGGTAGCGCACGCCCCCGTCGGCCTCGCGCTCCTGGTTCCAGGTGTGCCCCGAGGTCAGCACCACGTGGTCGACTGTGAGGGTGGTGCCGTTGTCGAGCAACACCGCCTCGCGGCCCTGCCAGCGCCGGCGAGATGTCGACGGCTGCCGCATAGTGCCGGACGATCTCGAGGTTGGCCGGGGCGTAGGCAACCAGCGTGTCGTAGAACCAGGCCAGGTACTCGCCCATCAACCGCCGGGGCAGGTAGTCGGTGGGCAGGATGGGCTACCACCGGCGCCGATGCGGCACTCGTAACCCACCCAGCGGTAGCCGCGAACCACCGCCCACGCGTGCAGGCCCACAGCGTAGGGCGGCAGGGCGTCCCCGTCGGGTGCGGCGTACAGGGAGAGCTGACCGCAGGCGTTGTTGAGAACCAGGAAGTCGGGCTGCTCGGCGGAGTAGACCCCGCCTCCGAGTTGAGCCGGCTCGATCAGGTGCAGCCGCACCGGCGTCCCTGTCTGGCGGGCCCGGTTCACCGTCCGCTCCAGGACGCACAGACCCCATGAGCCGAGCCCGACGATGGCCATCTCGATCATCGGACTGGCGTCCGCATGCCGCCGAAGAGCGTTGCCCCGGGTGCGGCCACCGGTTGTCAGGCCTCCGACGGTGGCACGCTCTGCCTGCTGTGGCCACCAATGACATGTGCTCCTCCTGCTAGAAGCACCCCGACCGGGTGTTTCGCCGACGCTGATGCGCTAAATACCGATACTCCGCTGAACGTGGAGAATACATACCAATAGAAGGAAAAACAAGTTGATAGACAACTTTCAGTTTCTCGAGTGACGATCCAGCGGAGCATGGCTGGTCCCAGCGGCATCGCCGACGATTGCCGACGATATCGGCCTGAGCTGCGCGGATCGGCGAGTCGCGCTGGGCTCCTAGGCGACGCTAGGTGCCCGCCAGTCGGGCGACGACGGGCGCGAAGGACTCCATCGCGTCGGCCGGCACCACGATGTTGGTGAAGCCCCACCTCTTGCGGTACTCCAGCAGTCGCTCGCACAACTCGTCGACGGTGCCGATCAGGACGATCGGAAGCTCGAGCGCGTCTTCACCCGGAAGGCCGAGCATGGTTGCGGTGCGCGCGGCCGCGCGGCGACTGGTGACGATTCTGGTCGCGAAGGCCATGAGCTGCAGCTCGATCGAATCGAACCGATCCGGCGCCGCTTCGCGTATCCAGGTCAGGCAGCGGTCGTAGTGATCGAGGTGGCCTGGCTCGCCAGGTCGCCGGCGTCCAGGCCCGAAGCCAGGCTGGTATTGACACCGACGGTGTCCGCTTGTCTGGCGGCAACCGTGAGGATTCGCCTGCTTCCACCCCCGACGATGACGCGAGGCAGGCGACTCGGGCCGAGGATCACAACGGGCGTCGCTCACCGTGTGGTATTCGCCGGTGAACGTCGTTTTCCCGTCGCTCCACAGGCTTTTCATCACGGCGAGGCTCTCGGCCAGGCGGTCCACGCGGACCGATGGCTTGTCGAACTCGATCCCCGCTTGCGCGTAATCGCCTGGCCAGCCAGCCCGCGCCCAAACCCACCTCGACCCGCCCTTCGGCCGCCAGGCCGAGCGTGGCGATTTCCTTGGCCAGGACCACCGGATTGCGGAGGTCGTTGTTCAGCACCACGGTCCCCACGTGCAGGGTGGAGGTCGCTTCGGCGGCCACGGTCGTGGCGACCAGAGGTCCGAATTGGTCGCCGAGGTGGTCGGCGACGTACAGGGTCGAATAGCCGAGGTCCTCGGCCATCCGGGCCTGATCCCGCCAGGCCGACATGGTGGGCGCGACCGAGGCGTGAACGCCGAACCGGTACGGGAGCATCTGTGTCCGCCTTCCTCCGCTACCTGGTCGCGACGGTGATGAAGCAGCGGGTCTAACCGACTGGTAGTAATTGAAATATCTGTATATCATCCCGTATAGTACTACCGATCATGCCAAAAGCAGTACGTTCGGTCGGTTCGGAAACATCGCCGGCGGAGATCGCGGAGGTGCTCCGAGAAGACGGATGCGTCGTCATCGCCGACCTGGCAGCGTGCCGAGACGATGGACCAGATACGGGCCGAGGTCGAGCCGCACCTCGTCGCCACCGGCGGAGGCAACACCGAATTCCTGGGCGCGACCACCCGCCGCACCGGCGCCCTGATCGCCCGGTCGCCGACCGCTCGCTCACTGATCACCAACCCGACGATCATCGACTCGCTCGACCTGGTGCTGGGCGACCACGCCAGCACCTTCCAGATCGACCTGACCCAGCTGGTCACCATCGGACCCGGTGAGCCGGCGCAGATGATCCACCGCGATCAGTGGTCGTTCGATCGCTTCCAGTTCCCGAGGGGCTTCGAAGCCGAAGTCGCCACCATGTGGGCCGTCACCGACTTCACCGAAGAGTCGGGCGCAACCCGAATGGTGGTCGGCAGCCATCGGTGGGAAGACGATCCCGACGAAGTGGACTTCGCGCTGTCGTCGCCGGCGATCATGACCAAGGGTTCGGTTCTGCTGTACACCGGCTCGATATTTCACGGCGGAGGCGCCAACACCACCGAGGCCAGCCGGATCGGGATGAACGTCGGCTACTCGCTCGGGTGGCTGCGACAGGAGGAAAACCAATATCTCGCTTGCCCTCCCGAGATCGCCCGCACCCTTCCGGAGGGCCTGCTCAGGCTGATGGGCTACCAGCGAGGCTCCTATTCGATCGGCTACGTGGACAACATGCGAGAACCGCTGGACTGGCTGTACGACAGCCCGGCCCACATCTCGGACTTCTACGGCTACCGCCGCGCCGCCCGTAAGCGGCTCAGGGAGACCGGGAGCTACGTCCCGTCGGCACAGCTGCTGCCCGGCTGAACTCACACAGTTGCTGGAACCCACACCGGCTCAACCGATGTGAGCCACGGCAGAGATACGAGGAAAGCGTGATAGAGAACCAGGTTCGTGACGTCTTAGCTGCGCATGGCCGGATGGCGGTCGATCCGCGCGAGGTGGACGATCACGCCGACCTCTACAAGCTCGGGCTGACATCGCACGCGTCGGTCGATGTGATGCTTGCGCTCGAGGATGAATTCGACATCGAGTTCCCCGAAGAAGTGCTCAAGAAGTCGACTTTCGAGTCCGTCCACAACATCTCGCAGGTCATCACAGGGCTGGTCAAGACGGCTGCCTGATGGTTGCCGACAGCATGATCACCTTGCCGGACGACGTCGACGGGCACCGCGTCCGCGCCGGATGCGATGTCCTTGCCGTCCAAGAAGTTCAGGACTCGCTGGCGTCGTTCGGTGACCGTTACTTGCGCAAGGTCTTCACGACGGGCGAGATCGACGACTGCCAGGGTCTCAACCGGGTGCACGGACTTGCGGCCCGGTTCGCGGCCAAGGAAGCAGTGATCAAGGCGTTCGCCGAACCCGACATGCCATTTCCCTTGCGCGAGATCGAGGTGACGCGGGACGGTCCGCTGCCTCGGCTTCGGTTGAGCGGATCGGTCGCCGAGCGGGCGCGACTACAAGGCTGGCTCAGCTCGTCTTTGTCGCTTTCGCACGCCGATTGCCACGCCATGGCCGTCGTCGTCGTGGTCTGTGGTGCCGCCGGACGGCGGATGGACCGTGATCCGCAGACATGATCCGGCCCGGGTGTGGGTGGTCGGCGCGTTGGCTGGCGCGCTCGCGCATTGCCGCAGCCATCCTGGCCGCTGACGGCACCGGTCCCGACGGCCTCGGGCTCGCGGTGCGCATCACGGCGCGCTGGTCGTTCCTGTATTTCTGGCTCTCGTATGCGGGCGGTGCGATGGCCGTCCTGTTCGGCCCGGCCTTTGCCGGGCTGGCCCGGCGTGGCACGACCCGCGGGCTTGGCTTTCGCCGCCGCTCTGCAGGTCCACATCGGACTTGTCGTCTGGCTGGGCGTCGTCACCGGCCAGGTCCCGCTGCAGGGCGGCCTGCTGTGGTTCTTCCTGGTCGCGCTGTTCTTCGCCGATGTGCTCGTGCTGCTGTCCTTCGGAATCGGAATACACCAGCCTGGGCCGGCTGTGGCGACCGCTGCTGTTGCTGGGGACGACGTACATTCTGATCGCCTTCGGCCGGGACTTCGTGCTGGGCGCCCTCGACGCGAACGACACGGTCCTGGGTCTACGCCGCCGAATATGTGCCGTTCGCGCTGTTGAGCCTTATCGCAATCCCCCTGCGCCTTGCCGCGTTGCTTCGACAGCGCGGCAATCTGCGTTCTGCCCCGTCGACGGCGGAACTCGACCGGGAGCCAGTGCAGATGCCGTTGACGACGACCGAGGTGCCGACATTTTTCGGACCGCCCGATTCGCCATTGTTCGGCGTCGTTCATCTGCCGGCCGACAACCAGATCAGGGGCGGGGTGCTGATCTGTGGCTCGCTCGGCAAGGAGGGGATGGACAGTGCCCGGCTGCACCGGACCCTTGCCGACGGCCTGGCTCGCCGCGGTTTTGGCGTGCTGCGTTTCGACTATCTGGGTACGGGCGATTCCGCACACGCTCAGGGACGCGATGACGCGGTGGCCGGCTGGGTGGCAAGCGTGGGCCACGCGCTGGACTACCTCGCGCTGATCGGCGCGGAGCCGACGACCGCTATCGGCATCCGTGCCGGGTGCCTGATCCTGCAGGACTACCTGGCCGCGGTCCCACCCGATCAAGCGGGTGGCCTACCTCGATCCGGCCGGCACGGGTAGGCGTTACCTCCGCGAACACAACGCGCTGTACCGGCTGGCGGTGGGCGATGACGCCACGTCATCGGGGGAGGTGTCAGTCATCGGCGGGCGGTTCAGCGAACACGCCGCAGCAGAATTCGGCGCGTTGCGCATGGCCGCCGATCCGGTCAGCGCTCACGGCGTCGACAACGTACTTGTGGTGGGACGGCCGGCCGAGACCGACAAGCACCTGACCGCTCTGGCGTCGGCCGACGCGGAGTTGACGCGATCAGCTCCAGCGGTCTGCCGGAATGTGCACGGCCGCAGGAGATCTTCCTACCGGTTCCGGTCAACGCGGTCGATTCCATCGTCGAGTGGATCGACGGAAAAGCCCCAACCCGCATCCGCAGAGCCGCACCGCACTACCTGACGACGGTGACGATGCCGGCCGAAGGGCCCGACGGCGTCGACGTTGTCGAACGCATCGAACGGATCGAACCGAGCAGCCTGTTCGCCATCCGCACGCTGCCTCTGCCCGCCCAGCCCCTCGCCGGCAAAGACCGTGTTGTTCTTCGTCACGGCGAAGGATCTGCACGTCGGACCCGCCCGGGAGTGGGTCGAATTGTCACGTCGCATCGCGGCGGCCGGGTCACAGGCCGTTCGCTGGGACCCGGCCGGACTGGGCCTGTCGGGCCAGATCAGCCGAGATCCTTGGCGCAGCGTGTATTTCAAGGCTGACATCACCGACTCGATAGCGGCGGCCAGACATGCATGCCATGACGCCGGCGAACTCGAGGTTGTCGGAATCTGTTCCGGCTCATGGTATGCCGCTCATACCGCCCGCAATGTCGGTGCGCGGGCGGCGATCCTGGTCAACGTCATGGTGTGGAATTGGCGCACCACCTCAACCGTCCCGTCGCAGTGGTACAACCGGAAGAAGGCGCTGGACGCCAGTGCACCTGGTGATCCGATCGTCGGATCTGGCGAGTCCACGGCGACGCGCCTCAAAACACTTCTCAACCCGGGCCGGCAGCCGGCGAAGACCTACCTGCACAACCATTTCCCGCAACCCCTCCTGCGGGTGTTGACCCGGGTCGGGCTGGTGTGGCGACCGGAGGTCGTGCTCACGGCGCTCGCCCGCCGGGGCGTGGAGGTGACACTGATCGCCTCGCCCGAGGATGCGGAGCAGTTCACCGAGAAAGGCGGCCGGGCAGCCCTGGACCGACTGCGGGGGTCGGCACGACCGCCCCGACTGATCGCCACAGCCACCGGGGATCATTCCGCGCACCACCCGGCGATACTTGCCGAGATCCGCAATGCGGTGTTGCCGGTACCTGCTGTTCACGCGTCAGGGCGCATGCGCCTGACAGTGCGCAATCAGACCTGCGGCGAGGCCTTCTTCACCTGAGCGCAGACTCCCCGGAGCCGCCCACCGTAATTCCCAGTGAGCGACGCCGCCGTCCGGAACAGTCAACTGCCCGGTGGCCAGCGCTTCGCCGATCAGAGCACGAACCCGCCCCTCGTTCGCGGGTTCGGTGGCGAAAACCACTCGGAGGGAGACGGTTTCACCGTCTGCGACCTGGCTGACGTAGTGCGGTGCGAGCGGGCACGGCGGCTGGTGCTCCCACCCGCCGCACAGCGCTTTGGTGATCGCACCGCCGAGCGCGTCGGGACTGTCGCCGTTGCGCATAGCAACCACGGCGTCGTGGGCAAAAGCTTTGCGTGCCATGGCCGCGTCAAGCACAGGCTGTGTCATCCATCAACAGGGATCTAACCGCACCTGATATCCCGGCTCCTCCTCGGGCCGTTGCGGGCCCGCATCGTCGCCGGGCGGTGGCGGTGGACCCGGTGGGGCGCTGGTTTCGACACGGTCACGGATCCATACCTATTGAAACCACAGACGTTTCAACTGTTACATCCGCCTCTATCGTCACATGAGCAACTACGGACGTCAATGTGTTCAAACGGCGACGGCTCTTCCCCTGGAGAGGTGGGACATGTCGGCGATTCGTCGCATCCTTTCGGTATCGGTGGCCGCGGTCACCGTCGTCGGCCTCACCGTGCCCGTCGGTTACGCGCCTCCGGCGGCAGCGGTGCCATGCTCGGCGCCGGAGGCAAACGTGCCTCCACCTGCCGGAATGCCGGCCATTCCCTCACCCGGGCCGGTCGCGCCGCCGACCGGGCGCAGGCCGCGGGGTACCAACGACAACGCGCCGCTGCCGAAACTGGGCCCGCTGATTTCGGGGCTGCTCAAGGCCATTCCGCAGCGGCCGGCGCAGCTGCAGGCGGCGGTGACGCCGGTCCCTCCAGTTCCCGGTGCGGCCGTCCCGCAGTCACCGAACGCCAATCAGGCTGTGCCGGAGGCTGTTCCGGTGCCGCCCTCGCCGCCTCCCGCCGGAATCGCGGGTGCGCCGACGTCGCTGGTCGAATACGTGACCGGACCCAACAGCCCGAACCGGACGCTGGAAAGGTTCGGCATCTCCGGGACCGACCTCGGGATTCCCTGGGACAACGGCGATCCCGCCAACCGTCAGGTGTTGATGGCGTTCGGCGACACCTTCGGCTATTGCGCCGTGCACGGTCAGCAGTGGCGCTACAACGTGTTGTTCCGCAGCCAGGACCACGACCTGTCGCACGGCATTCACGTGGCCGACGGCGTGCCCAACAGTCCGTACTCCGGCTCCCCGGTGTGGGCGCCCGGGCTGTCCAAGCAGGTGCTCAACAGCATTCACAAAGCGGGGCACGAGACCGGAATCATCCCGACCTCTGCGCTCTCGCTCGGGCGAACCCAGTACATGAGCTTCATGTCGATCAAGAACTGGGGCCGCGACGGCGAGTGGTCGACGAACTACTCGGGAATCGCCCGCTCGCTGGACAACGGTCAGACCTGGGGTGTCTACCCCAGCAGCGTCCGGGTAGCCGGGGCGGACACCGTCCCCGGCGGACGCTTCGTCCCTGGTAACGAGAACTTCCAGATGGGCGCGTTCATGCGCGGCAAGGACGGTTATCTGTATTCGTTCGGCACGCCTGCGGGCCGCAGCGGTGCGGCGTTCCTGTCCCGCGTCCAACCCAACACGCTGCCGGATGTCGGCACCTACCAGTACTGGAACGGTGAGGGGCGCGGCTGGGTGCCGGCCGACCCAGGTGCTGCGACGCCGATCTTCCCCGGGCCGGTCGGCGAGATGTCGGCGCAGTACAACGACTACCTGAAGCAGTATCTGGTGCTCTACACCAACGGTGGCAACAACGACGTCATTGCGCGCACCGCGCCGGCGCCGGAGGGGCCGTGGAGTCCCGAGCAACCGCTCGTGTCGTCCTTCCAGATGCCGGGCGGTATCTACGCGCCGATGATCCACCCCTGGTCGAGCGGCAAAGACCTGTACTTCAATCTGTCCCTGTGGTCGGCCTACGACGTGATGCTGATGCATACGGTCCTGCCCTAGGGCTTGGCCGTCTCAGTCAGGACGTCAGGCTGAAACTCATGGAGACTGTCGTTCCCTTTGGCGTGCAATCCAATTCCAGCCAGTCGCTCACCGCGCGAATCAACAGCAACCCGCGTCCGCGTACGCCCGGGTCGGCGGCCGCCGGCTTCCATTTGCCCTTGTCGGTGATCTTGAGGTTCACCCGCGCGCCGTCGTTCTCGCCGTTGACCCGGACCTTGCCGGGCTTGCGGCCCTGGTAACCGTGTTCGATGCTGTTGGCGACGGCTTCGTTGACCGCCAACACGATGTCGGCGACCTGCTCTTCGGCCACCCGGGCACCGCGTAGCCACCCTGAGAGTTGGTGGCGGAGTTCGCCGAGTTGGTCGGCATTGACGGTCCGGTGGATGGTCAACGGCGGGTACGGCCGCCGGTAGACGACGATCGCGATGTCGTCGTCGTATCCGCCCGGCGGCGCCAGCTCGCTGAGTACCGCGTCGGCAACGTCGTCGACGGTCAGGTTCAGTCCGCGTGCCACCGTCGCGCCAAGGTGCTCGATCCCGTCATCGAGCGTCACGTCCCGCCGTTCGACCAGTCCGTCGGTGTAGAGCATCAGCGTCGAGCCGGGTGGCAACGTCACCGACGCCTGCGGACGGGAAGCCTTGCGCTGCACGGCTAATGGAACCGATCGAGCGTCCGCGATCAGGATGTGCGCTACCCCCGGCGCGGCCAGCACCGCAGGCAGATGGCCGGCACAGCTGTAGGAGAATTCTCCCGATTCGGTGTCCAGGACAGCCAGAAACACTGTGGTGCAGAACGCATCTGGGATCAGCTCGGCCACCGCGTCGAGCTCTTCGAGCAGGCGTGCGGGCTCGGCGCCGGTCAGCAACAACGCCCGCGCGGAGGCGCGGAGCTGGCCCATCACCGCCGCCGCCGACAGGCCGCGTCCCACACAGTCGCCGACGATGATGCCGATCCGATGGTCGCCGACGCGCAGTACGTCATACCAGTCGCCGCCGATTTCCAGCGGCGTCACCGCGGGCTCGTAGCGAACAGCGAAGCCGGGAGGAAGTTTGGTGGGCGCCAGCATGGCGTGCTGCAAGGTGAGCGAGGTTTCCCGGGCGGCCTCGAATTGGCGCACGTGCTGGATTGCCAGTCCGAGATGACCGACCAGCACGGTGACCAGTAGGCGGTCTTCGCCGCTGATCCGCCGCGGCACCCGAAGCTCGAGCCACAGGGCGACACCACCGCCGCCGGTGAGGACGGCGACGATGCCGCTCGATTGTCCTGGGGCAGTGGGACTTTCGATCGGCTGGACGGTGAGCGGCAACTGGCGTCGGGCCTGCTGGAAGATTTCCCGGAGCGCCGGGTCGAGATGTCGCCAGTCCGGCGAGGAGCGTTCTCCGGCAACCTGAATCGTGGGCTCTACTCCGGTGGTCGGCCACACCGCGGCCACCACTCGGTGCACGTCGAGCGCGAGGCGGCACTCGTCGAGGGTGATCGTCAAGACCTCTGACATGCTTTTGGCCACGCTGACCGCCGTCGCCAGGCGCAGTACCGCGCTCTCCCGCGCTGCGAATGCGCGCTCGGCGGTGATGTCGCGCAGTGTGCCCACGTAGACGTCGCCGTCGGCTCCGTCGAGTTTGACCCGGTTGACGTTGGCGGCGACCCACACCAGCCGGCCGTCGCGATGCCGGATCGGAGTTTCGTACTGGACCTGGGCCTCCTCGCGCAGCCTGGATTGCTGTAGCCGCGCGGCCTTTTCGTCGACCAACCACGGGTGCGGCCACCGGTAGGGCATGCCCTGTGCCGGGTAGCCGGTGAGTTTGGCGAAGGCGTCGTTGACTTCGATGACCGATCCGGTCAGGTCGGAGACGAAGAACCCTTCCTGCAGTGAGTTCACCACCGCGTTGCGGAACTCGTCGCGATCGGCGAGATCGTCGGCGCGGGCCCGTTGTTCCTCGGATCGCCGGGTCGCGGCGTCGAGTGGGGCGAGCGTGTGCAGCAGGAAAGCCAGCGCCTCCGCGCCGTCGAACTCCGGAAGGTCGCGCACCAATTCGCGGACAAGCTCTGAGTGGTGCTCGACGATCGCCAGCATGCCGACTCCGTTGTGCAGCGCACGGCGTCCCAGCTCGTTGCCGATGCCGAGGTCTGTCTGATTGCGCGTCTGCAGGTAGGCGCGCAACGCGGCCGCGTATTGGCTGTGAAAATCGACGGTTGTCATGCGGAAAGCATCGGCTCGACGATCACCGAAGCCGGCGCGGCGACGTCGACATTGAACCTCCCGGCTCTCCGCGGCAGACATAAGTCTCAGGCCACAGACTAACCGAGCCGCATCTGGCGGAGGGTTGCAGTACGATTTCTGCGAATTTGCCGGGTGGGATCGGGTCGGCACCGGATCCGCCGAAAGCGATACGACTTCAGACAAAGGGTGGCCGTTGTCAGCTGCGGATCCGATCACCACCTCCGTCGCGCATTGGGATGGCGCTGCCGTGGTGAGCGTTGGTGGCGAGATCGATCTGAGCACCGCGCCCCTCTTCGAAGAGGCGATCGCGGAAGCTCTCGAAGCCAACCCGCCCGTTTTGGCGATCCAGCTGTCTGACGTGACGTTCATGGCCTCGGTGGGATTGAGGATCTTGGCGGCCACCAACGAGAAAATCGGTGGATCGACCCGGATCGCCGTAATAGCCGACAATCAGGCGGCCACCAGGCCCATCCAGTTGACCGGCCTCGACACCGTCGTTGCGCTCTACCCGACATTGCACGAAGCACTTGCCGGGCTCAGCGACAGCGCCTAGGGGCGTAGCACCTGTCTGGCGATCGCGTATTTGTGTACCTCGGTCGGTCCGTCGTAGAGCCGGAAGGCCCGGATGTCGGAGAAGATCATTCCGACCGGCGTCTCGTCGGAAATGCCTATGCCGCCTAGGATTTGGACGCAACGGTCGGCGACCTTGAACAGTTCTTCGGATACGTGAGCCTTGACCATCGAGCTTTCATGCCGGCCGGTGCCCCGATCGCCCATGTCCAGCGTCCAGCACGCCCACCAGATGGCGAGTCGGCATTGCTGCAAGGCGATCTCGTTGTCGGCGATCATGAAGCTGACGCCTTGATGCTCGCCCAGGGTCTTGCCGAACGCGGTTCGTTCGCGGGCATGGCGGATCGCGATCGACTGCGCGCGTGAGGCGGCGCCGAGCCAGCGCATGCAGTGCGTCAGCCGCGCCGGCGCCAGCCGCAATTGCGCGTAGCGCAGCGCCTGGCCGACTTCACCCAGCACCGCCGAGGCGGGCAGGCGCAGATCGTTGAACCGAACCACGCCGTGGCCTTCGACGTAGTTGCGGTCCATGGTGTTCATCACCCGCTCGATCTCGAGGCCTTCCGTGCCGCGCAGCGCCCGGACCCTCGCAGAGGAACAGCGTCGGGCCATCCGGACCGTCGGGATTGGGCGCGACCCGGGCCATGATGATCCAGGTCCGCGCGCCGTTCGCACCGGTGATCAGCCACTTGCGGCCGTTGATGACGTAGTGGCTGCCGTCGAATTCGGCGGTGGTGGTGAGCTGGTTGGGATCCGAGCCGGCGCCGCCGGGCTCGGTCATGGCGAACACCGACCGCTGTCGCCCGTCGATCACCGGGATGAGAAACTGCTCGACCTGCTCTTGACTGGCGATCCGCCCGAGCAGAAACATGTTGCCCTCGTCGGGCGCAGCGCAGTTGAGCGCAATCGGACCCAGCGTCGACCAGCCGGCGGCCTCGAACAGCACCGCCTGCTCGCGGTGCGACGGCTCGAGTCCACCAAAACGCTTGGGCGCCTGGAACGTCAGCAGACCGGCGTCGCGGGCCAGCTCGACCAATTCGGTGCGTAGGTCGTCGTCGGGACCGTGCCGGGTGAGCCGCGGATCGGTTTCGTACGGCACGATCTTGTCGCTGACGAAGGCGCGGATCTGGTCGCGCAGCGCGGCGGTCTCGGGAGGTATGTCGAAGTCGATCATCGGGTGTCCATCAGGGTCAGGGCCTGCTCGAACAATTGCACGGTGGCCTCGTGGAGCAAGTCGCCGACCTCCGTGGGAGCCTTGCCGGCGTAGGCCCGCGCGTGGGTGCCCTCCAGCACGATGCCGAGCTTGAAGCATGCCAGCACGGTGTACCAGGTGATGTGCGACAGGTCGCGGGTGGTGTTGCGGGCGTACTGCTCGACCAGATCGCCGGGGGTGGCCATCCCGCCCTTCTCGAACAGAGCGCCGCCGAATGCCGCGGACTGTCCCCAGGTCGCCAGCAGCCAGCCGAGGTCGAGCAGCGGGTCGCCGATCGTGGACATCTCCCAGTCGACGATCGCGACGACCTCGGGGCCGGTACGCGAGAACATCACATTGGCGGCGTGATAGTCGCCGTGCATGATGCCCGGCGTCCACTGCGCCGGCCGGCCTTGGTCGAGCCAGCTGGCGACGTCGTCGACGCCGGGGATGTCCGGGCCGGGGTAATTGTCGAACTCCCGGTACGACTCCAGCTCCGAAAGCCATCGTGGCACTTGACGTTCCAGGAAACCATCCGGCTTGCCGTAGCCACTGAGGCCCACCGCGGCATAGTCGACAGCGCCGAGCTTGGCCAGGGACTCCGCCATCGACAACCCCATCGCGAAACGCACTGCCGGATCGGTGGCGTGTAGCTCCGGCAGTTCCTGGCCGGCGTTGAATCCGTCGACCGGCTCCATCAGATAGAAAACCGCATCGCCGATCACGTCGGTGTCGGCGCAGCTGGCGATCAGGTGCGGGATGCGGCACGTCAGTGCCGGCCAGTGCGGCCAACACCTCGGTTTCGCGCATGATCACGACGTTGCTGCGCGGCCGCAGATGCTTCGGCCCGCGGCGCAGTACATAAGGACGTCCGGAGCGGATGAACCGGAGCATGATGTTCTGCGTTCCGCCGGTAATCGTGCAGACGTCCTGCAGCGGACCATCCCCCAGCCCCTGGTCCGACATCCACTCCGCCAGGCCGTCCGGGGCTTTGAGCTCCTCCACGCAAGTGAAGCTACCGCAGCGTCCTCACAGCCGGCCCACGTAATGTCCGATGCTGGCTACTAACGGGAGGAGCGACGATGGCGCGGACCGACAACGATTCCTGGGACATCACCGAGAGTGTGGGCTCGACCGCGCTCGGTGTCGCTGCGGCTCGAGCCGCCGAGACCGAAAGCGAAAACCCGCTGATCGAGGATCCGTTCGCCCGCGCATTTCTCGACGCCGCCGGTCCGGGCATGTGGAGCTTGACGTCGGACCCCGATTTGGCGGCCGCGCTGACCGAGCTGGTCCCGGACCTGGCCGACCACACGCGGGTGATGGTCGACTTCATGGCGGTGCGCACCAAGTGGTTCGACGAGTTGTTCCTCGACGCGGTGGCTTCCGGGATCCGGCAGGTGGTGATCCTGGCCTCGGGTTTGGACTCGCGCTCCTGGCGACTGTCGTGGCCCGACGGGACGACGGTGTACGAGCTCGACCAGGCCAAGGTGCTGGAGTTCAAGTCCGGCACCCTGCGCGACTACGGTGCGCAGCCGGCCGCGAATTTGGTGAGCGTCGCCGTTGACCTTCGCCAGGACTGGCCGACTGCGTTGCAGCAGGCGGGATTTGATGCATCCGTACCGACGATGTGGTCGGCTGAGGGGCTGCTGCGCTATCTGCCCGCTGCCGCACAGGACCTGCTGTTCGAACGAATCGATTCGCTCAGTGCGCCGGGCAGCAGGTTGGCGACGAACGGGCCGTCGAAGAACGCGGTGAACCCGGATCTGCTGGCCCGCCAGCGTGAACAGTCGAAACGCCTGCGGGCTGCTGCGGCCGAGGTGCTGGGCGCCGAAATCCCCAACGTGGAAGAACTCTGGTATCCCGAGCAGCGCACCGAGATCGCTGACTGGTTGGCGGCGCACGGCTGGGAAGCATCGGCGATCGGAATGGCCGATCTGCTGGCCCGGCACGGTCGTGATGTGCCGTCAGACGATGTGTTGCCTGCCGTCGTTTTCACCTCGGCACGGCATCCCTGAAGTCGGTGTCGCTGATTTGCTGACGCGGCGACGCCGGCTGGATTAACCACCGCTTCCAATTGGTACTCAAGTACCCATTCGTTGCCGCAATTTCGGAAAAACAGCTGCTAGGGACCGTTCGGCGTGGATAATAGTGGTGTCAGTATTTCAGATATTACGTCCAAATGTTTGGACGTTTAGCGGCTTGGGTACCTTAGCCAAGCTCTACGGTTTTGCCCGACATTGATGGAGGTCAGGATGCGTGGTGGAGGTTTGATCAGTTCGATTGTGGTGGTCTGGTTGGTAATCGGCGTCATCGCCGCATTTCAGCGGGACTACCTGAAAAACACCGATCAGAATTGCGCCAGTTTGAGCACTATCGCTGTCACCGTGTTGGTAGGTCCGCTGAATTATGCAGGGGTCAACCCCAAGGTGACCGATTGCCATTTACCGCAACCCAGTTCGATGCCCGCTTTGGACGTCGACCAACTGATTGGAGTGGAGGCGTCATGATCGGCCTCGGAATCATCTTGCTGATCTTGGGATACGTCCTGAAAGTGGCTGTCCTGCAAACAATCGGCGTCGTCCTGCTGGTCATCGGCGCCGTGTTGTGGGTTCTCGGTTCCGTTGGACGCCCAGTAGGTGGCCGGCGTTATTGGTACTGACGGCTAAATGCACAACCATTGTCAACACCTGTATGAACAACTGAAAAGCAAGGAGTCATCATGATCGTGCTCGGAATCATCTTGATCGTCGTCGGAGCTGTCGTTCCTACGCTGCACATCCTCTACACCATCGGTGGCGTTCTGGTGCTCATCGGTGTGATCCTGTTCATCCTCGGGGCCGTCGGACGCCCGGTGGGTGGCCGAAAAGTCTGGTTCTAACCGCTGACCTGCGGCCGGGTTGGCTCACAGGTGGCACATAGCAGTGCCATAGCAATGCCTTATCGGGGCTGCGCATACTAGGTAGCTGTGAGCCAACCCCAAGCCCCTGTCGGCCAAGCCCCCGTCGAGCGCGTGGTCATGCGCCGCGCCGACGGGAATCCGATCAATGTGCTGGTGGTCGACGACGAACCCGTTCTCGCCGAGATGGTCTCGATGGCGCTGCGCTACGAAGGCTGGAACATCGCGACGGCGGGTGACGGTGCGTCGGCCTTGGAATCGGCCCGCTCGCAGCGGCCGGACGTCGTCGTTCTCGACGTGATGCTGCCTGATATGAGCGGGCTGGATGTCCTACGCAAACTGCGCGAGGAAACCCCGCAGCTGCCGGTGCTGCTGCTGACCGCCAAGGACGCTGTCGAAGACCGCATCGCGGGTCTCACCGCGGGCGGCGATGATTACGTCACCAAACCGTTCAGCCTGGAAGAAGTGGTGCTGCGGCTGCGCGCACTGCTGCGTCGCACCGGGGTGACGACCGAAGACAGCGGCGCGCAGCTCGTCGTCGGCGATCTGGTGCTCAACGAGGACAGCCACGACGTGACCCGCGCGGGTGAGCCGATCTCGTTGACGTCCACCGAATTCGAGCTGCTGCGCTTCATGATGCGCAACTCCAAGCGGGTCCTGAGCAAGGCGCAGATCCTCGACCGGGTGTGGAGTTACGACTTCGGTGGTCGGTCCAACATCGTCGAGCTGTACATCTCCTACCTACGCAAGAAAATCGACAACGGGCATGAGCCCATGATTCATACGCTGCGCGGCGCCGGCTACGTTCTCAAGCCGGCTCGCTAGCCATGGGCGGGGGCTGGTCCCTTCGGTTTCGTCTGTTGGTCGGTCAGCTGGTCGTCCTCGTCATCGTCTGTATCGGCATCGGCGCGGCAACCGAACTCGCGCTGTACAAGTACTTGTTGGCGCAGCTCGACACCCAGCTGCACGATGCCTCACAGCGCTCGGCGCGGATCTTCGCCGAGCCGCCCACCGCGCCGTGGCGGCATCATCCACGGCCGTTCCCCCGGCCGGGGCCGGGCCCGGTCTTTTTGGACGCGCCCGCTCAGCCGGTCGGCATGGTCGGGGCGGTGATCAGAAGCGGCGGGGAGATCGAGGCCGGTTACCTGACAGCGGCCGGCGGACGTGCCGCGGTGACGGATGCGGCCCGGCGTGAGCTCGGCAAGGTCGCGGTCGACCGGCCTCCGGTGACCAGGGACATCGACGGCCTGGGCCGGTACCGCGTGGTTGCCGCCTACACCCGCCGCAGCGGTGACATCGTCATCACCGGCCTGTCGATGGCCGACGTGGACGCCACCATGATCCGGGTGTTGCTGATCTTCGGTGTCGTCACCGTGATCGCCGTCGCCGCGGCCACCACCGCAGGCATCGTGATCATCCGGCGCGCGCTGGCGCCACTACGCCGCGTCGCCCAAACCGCCGGCGAGGTCGTCGACCTGCCGCTGGACCGCGGCGAGGTGACATTGCCGGTGCGGGTGCTCGAGTCCGATGCCAACCCGCGCACCGAAGTCGGCCAGCTCGGGTCGGCGCTCAACCAGATGCTCGACCACGTCAGTGCCGCACTGTCGGCGCGGCAGGCCAGCGAGACGCGGGTGCGGCAATTCGTCGCCGACGCCAGCCACGAGCTACGCACCCCGTTGGCCGCCATCCGCGGCTACACCGAGTTGGCCCAGCGGGTGGGCCAATACCCGGGTGACGCCGAGGCCGTCACGCATGCGATGAGCCGCGTGCAGTCCGAAACCGAACGGATGACCCATCTCGTCGAGGACCTGTTGCTGCTCGCGCGCCTGGACTCGGGGCGGCCGCTGGAACGCGGGGCAGTCGATCTTTCGCGGGTCGCCGTCGACGCGGTCAGCGATGCGCATGTCGCCGGTCCGGATCATCAATGGGAGCTCGACCTGCCTGAAGAGCCGGTGATGGTGTCCGGCGATGCGGCCCGGCTGCATCAGGTGATGACCAACCTGCTGGCCAACGCGCGCGTTCACACCGGCGCGGGCACCGTCGTGACCACGCGATTGGGCGCCGATGGCACGCATGCCGTGCTCAGCGTGCGCGACAACGGGCCGGGTATTCCGGAGCAGCTGCAATCAGAAGTGTTCGAGCGGTTCGCCCGCGGCGATACCTCGCGATCCCGCAAAGGCGGGAGCACGGGATTGGGCCTGGCGATCGTCTCGGCGGTGGTGAAGGCGCACCACGGCACGATCACGTTGGAGAGCGCGCCGGGCCACACCGACTTCACGGTGCGATTGCCGCTGTCCGGCGACGCCTGAGGATAGGCCGAACGAGAGCGACGCCGGGTCGTCGCTGCCGTGTCGGTCTGATACCGCAGGATCAGCCCTAGGGGCAGGTCACATCGATTTCGAAGGACTTGTTCACTGGCTGCATCGGGTTGGCCATGTCCACCCCGGTCGCGGTCCCGCTGATCTTGTACTTGCTGCCGTCTTTGGTCGCGGTGGCACTGCCCGAGCCTGGAGTGCCCGGGGTGTAGCCGAGCACCACCCCGTTGACGTTGCCCAGCCCGACGGACTTCACCGCAGGCGGGCTGGCATCGGTCAGCACGACGCCGATGCCGGTTTGTGCTCCACCGATCGCGATGTTCTCGGTGCCGGCGGCCGACGTGCAGGCGACGGTGCCCTGCACGGTTCTGGTCTTTGCCGTCGATGGTGACCTTCGCTGACGACGAGCCGCTCGAGGCGGTGGCGCCGCTACTCGAGGACGCGCTGCTGGACCCGCCCGATGACTTCTTGTCACTCGAACAGCCAGACAGACCCACGACGACGATCGCCGTCGCGGCTGCAGCGACCGTTACTGAACGTTTCACCCGGTTCTCCTTTGTTGTTCTTGCGGCACGTCGGCAATGACGTGCCGTTTCGGCAGTATGCAGCTTTGCTGAAACCGCGGATAGCACTTTGGGCAAAATTCGAGCTGCCTGTTGAGAGGGCATGACGCGCGCTTTACCCGACGTTTGCCAACCGGCTTCTCGATTGGCCGGTCCCGGCTCAGCAAGGCTGAAAAGATGAGCCGATGGACTCGCTGCCGCTTGACGACACCGCCGATTTCGACGACGCCGACCGGGGGTTCATCGGCGCGCTGACGCCGTGCGTCGTCAAGGCCGCCGACGGACGCGTGGTGTGGGACAACGACGCCTACGCGTTCCTCGTCCGGCGATGCGCCGCCATCGGTGCACCCGAGCCTGTGGCGGCAAAGTGCCAGCTGACCGCCAAACAAGGCCTCTACGAAGTGGTGCCGGGCATCTATCAGGTCCGCGGCCTGGACCTCTCCAACATCAGCTTCGTCGAGGGCGACACCGGGCTGATCGTGATCGACCCGCTGGTCTCCACCGAGGTGGCGGCCGCGGCGCTGCAGCTGTACCGCACCCACCGGGGCGAGCGGCCCGTCGTCGCGGTGATCTACACCCATAGCCACGTCGACCATTTCGGCGGCGTGCTGGGCGTGACCTCGCAGGCCGACGTCGACGCCGGCAAGGTGGCGGTGCTGGCACCGGAAGGGTTCACCGAGCACGTCGTGCAGGAGAACGTCTATGCCGGGCCCGCGATGACGCGTCGCGCCACCTACATGTACGGCACCCTGCTGGCGCGCGGCCCGGAAGGACATGTCGGTTGCGGCCTGGGCCAAGTGCCGTCGCAGGGCGAGGTGGCGCTGATCGTGCCGACCGTCGACGTTGCGAGCACCGGTGAAACCCACACCATCGACGGGGTCGAGATCGAGTTCCAGATGGCGCCGGGCACCGAGGCGCCGGCCGAAATGCACTTCTACTTCCCGCAATTCCGCGCGTTGTGCATGGCCGAGAATGCCACCCACAACCTGCACAACCTGCTGACGCTGCGCGGCGCGCTGGTCCGCGATCCGCACGCCTGGTCCGGGTACCTGACCGAGGCGATCGACTCGTTCGCTGACCGCGCAGACGTGGTGTTCGCCTCGCACCACTGGCCGACGTGGGGACGGGAGCGCACTCGTCGAATTCCTTTCGCTGCAACGGGATCTGTACGCGTATCTGCACGACCAGACGCTGCGGCTGCTCAACCAGGGTCACAACGGGGCCGAGATAGCCGAGACGATGCAGATGCCACCGGCGTTGGAGCGGGCCTGGCACACCCACGGCTACTACGGGTCGGTCAGCCACAACGTCAAGGCGATCTACCAGCGCTACATGGGCTGGTTCGACGGAAACCCGGCCCGGCTGTGGCCGCACCCGCCGGAAGCGCTGGCCACCCGGTACGTCGACGCGATCGGCGGCGTCGACCGCGTCGTCGAACTTGCCCAGCAGGCGTTCGACACCGGTGACTTGCGTTGGGCGGCAACGCTGCTCGATCACGCAGTCTTCGCCGACGAGACGCATGCCGGCGCCCGCACCTTGCTGGCGGCCACGTTGGTGCAGTTGGCGTACGGGGCGGAGAACGCGACGTGGCGCAACTTCTTCCTCTCCGGCGCCACCGAGTTGCGCGACGGGAATTTCGGCACCGCGGCGCAGACCAACTCGCCGTCGCTGTTGTCGGCGCTGACGCCGGAGCAGATCTTCGACGGCCTGGCCATCAGCATCAACGGGCCCCGGGCGTGGGACCTGGACATCGCCATCGACGTCACGCTGAGCGATCGCGATGCGAACTATCGGCTCACACTGCGCAACGGTGTGCTCGTGCATCGTCGGGTGCCCGCCGATGCGGCGACCGCAGCCGCGACCATCAAGCTGGACAATGCTTTTCGTCTGCTGATGCTGGGGATGGGCGATTTCACCTCACCTGGGTTCGAGCTCTCCGGCGACCAGGCGACCCTGCAGCAATTTCTGGGCGTGCTCGACCGGCCCGACCCTCGTTCAACATCGTCACACCGTAATCAAGGTGTTGGTCACGAGACCAGCGCTGAGGGTTGTGATCGGCATGAAGTCCACGACCCTAGTTGCTGTTTGCGCGATGTCACGCGTACGTCGATGACCACCTTGCCGATCGCCTTGCGATCGGCGACGAGCCGTAACGCCGCCGCGGTGTCGGCAAGCGGGAACCGCGCACCGATATAGGGCCGGACGACTCCCGTGGCGAACATCTCGGTCAACTCCCGCATGTCGCGCGCAGAATCGTCCGGCCTGTCGCTGACGAATGTGCGAATCTCCATGCCGCGGACGGTGATTCCCTTGAGCAGGACCAAGTTCAGCGGGATCGACGGGATCGCGCCGGCGGCGTAGCCGAGCGTGACGAAGGTCCCGCCCCGGGCGAGCGCCCGCAGCGCCGGCTCCGCGTAACGTCCTCCGACCGGGTCGAGAACCACGCGGGCCGCGTCGCCGGTCAGTTCGCGGATCCGGGTCTTCAGGTCCTCCCGGTCGTAATCGACCGTCGCCTCCGCGCCGCGCTGCCGGCACAGCTCGAGCTTTTCCGGACTCGACGCGGCGGCCAGCACCCGCGCCCCCATCGCCACCGCCAGATCCACTGCGGCCAAACCCACGCCTCCTGCCGCGCCGAGGACGACGACCCAATCACCCGCCGCGACGGCGGCGATCGATCGCAGCGCGTGATACGCCGTCCGGTAGGTGACGCCGAACGCCGCCGCGGACGCATAGTCGATGTCGCCGGGTATCTCGGCGATCCCCGCCGCGTGCAGGAGCGCTCTGCTCGGCGAACGCCCCGACGAACGTGGCGGACGAAACCCGTTGGCCCGGGCGGTAAGACACGCCTTCGCCGACCGCGATGACCTCCCCGGCGAGCTCGCTACCCGGGGTGAACGGCACCGGAGCCTTGACCTGATACTTGCCTTCGATCATGAGTACGTCGGGGAAGTTGACCGCCGCCGCGTGCACCCGCACCACCAGCTGGCCCGGCCCCGGCACCGGATCGGCGACCTCGTCGATGACAAGGTCCTCCGGCGGTCCGTAGGAGTGGCAGACCACGGCACGCATCAGCTGACCTCCAGTCCGCGTAGACAGAATTGCACCAGATGGTCGACGTCGGCCGAGGCGGGCCGCTGCGCGGAATCCAGGTAGCGGCGCATCGCCGACACCGTGCAATGGAAGACGACGTCGGCGTCGCGCTGAATGTCCTTGCTGCCCAACGCCGCAATCGGCGCCGACCAGCAGTTCACGCATCGGCCGCATGATCGCATCGTCGGCGGCCCGCCAGTCGGTGGTGGCCGAAACCTGGCCGGCAGCAGCACGACTCATACTGATCAGGTGCGGGTCGGCGACCTGCGCGAGCGCACCCTCGATCCAGCGTCGCACCTGGCCCGCCGGTGTGCGTTCCTTGGCCATCTGGTGCTGCAGGTACGAGACGACGATCCCGACGCCGCGTTCCATCACCGCGAGGATCACGTCGTCTTTGCCGGCGAAGTAGCGGTAGAACGCCTTGTTCGACGAGCCGGCCTCGGTGACGATGTCGCTGACCCGCGGCGGTTCCGGTGCCACGCGTTCCATCACCCGAACGGCGGCGGCAAGGATGCGCTCGACCTCCTCGGTCGCCTCCCGTTGACGATCGTCGAGCGCACGCTCGACGGCTGCGGTGACGCGGCTACTGGCCAACGCTCTGTCAGACAAGGGCGGCACCGTATTTGGCGCGGACCGCCTCGCGGCGTACGTCGAGCATCTCGCTGGGCCACTCGGCGCTCTCGGCCTCGACGTTTTTGAGCAGCATGCGGGCCAGGTTGACTTTGTGCGCCTCGGTCGGCCCATCGGCCAGGCCCAGCGCGATACCGCCGATCAGGACGTTGACCAACGGCAGCTGATCGGTCAGTCCGAGCGCGCCGTGCACCTGAATAGCCCGTAGTGCAATCGATTTCAGCACCTGCGAGGCAAGGATCTTGCACGTCGCGATTTCGGCGCGGGCGCCGTGCTCGTCACCGCTGTCGATCAGCCAGGCGGCGTGCAGCACGGTCAGCCGGAACGGCGTCAGCTCGGTGTAGGAGTCGGCGACGAACTCCTGCACCAACTGCTTGTCGGCCAGCAAAGTGCCTTGGGTGAAGCGGCTTTTCGCGCGCCGCGCCATCATCTCGACAGTGCGCTGGGCCATTCCGATCGCGCGCATCGCGTGGTGCAGCCGGCCCCCGGCCAGCCGGGTCTGCAGGATCAGGAAGCCCTGTCCGGGTTCGCCGAGCAACGCGGTCGACGGCACCCGCACGTCGTCGTAGTGAACCAGCGAATGGCCCGGCTCGTGCGGGTCGGCGCCGACCAGATGGTGGTTCGCTTCGATCTTGAGTCCTGGGGTGTCCGCCGGGATCAGGAACGTCGATGCGCCGTGGTGCACCGCCACATCAGGATTGGTGATGGCGACGACGATGAAGAACGAGGCAACGGATGCATTGCTGGAGAAGTACTTTCGTCCGGTGATCACCCAGTCGTCACCGATCGCGGACCGCTCGGGTGGTGAAGACCCTGGGGTCGGCACCGCCCTGCGGCTCGGTCATCGAGAAACAGGAGAAGATCTCGCCGGACAGCAGCCCGGACAGGTAGCGGTCCTTCTGGCCCTGAGTGCCGAAGCGGGCGATGATCTCGGCGTTGCCGGTGTCGGGCGCCTGGGTTCCGAACACGATCGGCGCCCACGGGCTACGGCCCAGGATCTCGTTGATCAGCGTGAGCTTGACCGCGCCGAATCCCTGGCCGCCGAGTTCCGGGCCGAGGTGCGGCGCCCACAGACCTTGGTCGCGGACCTGCTGTTTGAGCGGGTCGACGATTCTGCGCCGCTCATCGTTGAGCGGCAGGAATTCGCAGCCGGGGAACAGCACCTCCAGCGGCTCGACCTCTTCGCGGACGAACTCACGGATCCAGTCGAGCTTCTTCGCGAATTCCGGTTCGGTGGAGAAGTCCCATGCCATATCGAATGCTCCTAGCGATCGGTCAGGAAAAGCCACCGTCGGCCCGCACGATCGAGCCGGTGGTGAAACTGGATGCGTCGGAGGCCAAAAACAATGCGCCACCGACGATTTCGGCCGGGTTGCCGGCCCGTTGCAGCGTCAGGCTGGCGAACGGATTGTGCGCGGCCTGCTCGATGTTCCACGACTTGCTGACGTCGGTGAGAAAGGGGCCGGCCATCAGCGTGTTGACCCGGACCTTCGGCCCCAGGGCCCGTGCGAAGCCCTCGGTCATCGCGTTGAGCCCGGCCTTCGACGACGCGTACGGGATGATGTCGGGCGTCGGGCGTAGCGAGCCCGCGGTGCTGACGTTGATGATCGACCCGCGACCGGCCGCCACCATCCGCTCGCCGACCAACGCGGACAGCCGGAACGGGCCCTTGAGGTTCAGATTCACCACGGCGTCGAACAGCTTCTCGGTGACGTCGGTCAGCTTGTCGTAGAGCGGTGACATGCCGGCGTTGTTGATCAACGTGTCGACCTTGCCGAACCGCTCGTAGACCGCGTCGACGAGTCCGTCGAGTTGATCCCAGCGACCGACGTGCACCTGATAAGGCATCGCCGTGCGACCGGTCTCGCTTTCGATCTGTTCGGCGACGGCCACGCAGTTCTCCATTTTGCGGCTGGCGATCACCACGTCCGCACCGCAGCGCGCGACGCCGAACGCCATCTCCCGGCCCAGCCCACGGCTGCCGCCGGTGATCAGTATGGTCTGGCCGGTGAGGTCGAAAAGCCTTTCGGCATAACTCATTTGAGCGACCCGGCCATCGCGGCCGCGGTGGTGATCAGTTGCGGGACCATCGCTCCGAACGCGTCCTGGATCTTCGGGTCGACCTTGCCGCTGCGCACTCCCGCAGCGTAGGTCTTTTCCAGCACGATGCCGAGCTTCCAGTTGGCCAGCACCAGGTAGTAGTCGATGTGCTCGGTCGACAGCCCGCTGACCTTCTCGTAGCGCTCGAGCAACTCGCTGCGCGTCGGCATTCCCAACATGTCGAGATAAAACCCGTCTTCCTTGGGGTTTTCGCCGTCGTAGCCCAGCAGGCACCAGGCCAAGTCCAGCAGTGGATCGCCGACCGTCGTCATCTCCCAGTCCACGATCGCCGCCAGCCGGGCCGGCCCGCCGTGCGCGAACATGACGTTGGCGAACTGGTAGTCGCCGTGCATGATGCCCGGCGTGTAGTGCGCGGGCCGGTTGCGGGTCAGCCAGTCGGCGGCCTCGTCGAGCCCGGGTAGCTCGCGCACCTTGTAGCTGTCGAGGAAGGCCCGCCAGCGATCGACCTGCCGGTCGTGGAATCCGTCCGGGCGGCCGAAGCCGGCCAAACCCTGGGCCCGCCAATCGACTCGGCCCAGCTTGGCCGCGCCCTCGACGAGCTCGAACGCCAGGTCGCGCCGCGCGGTCAGGTCGTCGTCGAACGGCGCCTCCCAGCCGCCGTCCATCGGGCTCCAGCCGTCGATCGCCTGCATCACGTAGAACGGCTTGCCGAACAGATCACCGCCGTCCTCCGCGATCAACTCGGCATGGGGCACGTCGGTGCCGCGCAGCGCGCGGACCAGCCGGATCTCGCGAAGCAACCCGTCGATGCGGGCGGCGTCGGCGCGCTCGCCAGGCATGCGCAGCACCATGCGCTCGTCGCCCCGGTGGATCAGATACAACGTGTTCTGCGAACCTCCGGACAACTGCTCGAGCCGTGGCAACTCGCCGTCGCCGGGAGCGCCGTTCGTGTCCAGCCAGCGTCCGAGTATCTCTGCGTCCAACATCTGCACACCCCAATCTCCGCACGGAGAATAGCATTCTCCGCCGGTGTCGCGAGGGTATTCCGGCTCGTGCTCGGTTTTGGCCCATGCGAGGCTGTGCGGATGCAGTTGCTTCTGGTCCGGCACGCGTTGCCGCTCCGCAGCGAGCCCGGCCAGGGAGCCGACCCGGACCTCTCCGACGAAGGGCGGGCGCAGGTCGCGCGGCTGCCGGACGCGCTTGCCAGGTTTCCGATCACCCGGGTGATCAGCAGCCCGCAGCGCCGCGCGGTCCAAACCGCGGAACCGGTCGCCGCGTCGCGTGGGCTGGACATCGAGATCGACGACCGTTTCGCCGAATACGACCGAGAGTTGCCGGTCTACATCCCGATCGAACAGATCCGCGCGGAGAACCCGCAGGAGTGGGCCCGGATGGCCAACGGGCACCTGCCGAGCACCGTCGACGAGGACGCGTTTCGGGCGCGGGTGCAGGCCGCCGTCGACAACGTCGCCGCCACCGCCGAGCACGACGACACGGTCGCGGTGTTCAGCCACGGCGGCGTGATCAACGTGGTGTTGCACGAGATTCTGGGGACGAGGCGGATCTTGTCGTTTCCGATCGACTACGTGTCGGTGACCCGGCTGCTGTTCTCCCGGTCCGGTCAGGCCAGCGTGGTGACGGTGAACGGCACCGAGCATGTGTGGGACCTGCTGCCGCGCAATCGGCGGGACGCCGGTCCGGCAATCGGACCTGATAAACAGAAGCCGTGACTCTTGACGGGCTCGACCTCTCCGCGCTGGACAAGCACCTGCGATCGGCCGGGGTGGCCCGCGACGGGGAGTTGACGGGACAGCTGATCTCCGGGGGCCGCTCCAACCTGACCTTTCTGGTCGCCGACGACGCGTCGAAATGGGTGCTGCGCCGCCCGCCGCTGCACGGGCTGACGCCGTCCGCGCACGACATGGCGCGGGAGTACACCGTGGTCGCCGGGCTGGCTGACACCGACGTTCCGGTGGCCCGCGCTGTCACGCTGTGCAACGACGACTCGGTGCTCGGTGCCCCGTTCCAAATGGTCGAATACGTTGCGGGGCAGGTGGTGCGCAGCCGGGCCGAGCTCGAGGCCATGGGGGACCAGCACGTCATCGACGCCTGCGTCGACGCGCTGATCAAGGTGCTGGCAGATCTGCACGCCGTCGACCCGGCCGCGGTGGGGCTCGCCGATTTCGGTAAGCCGAGCGGATATCTGGAACGCCAGGTCCGCCGCTGGGGTTCGCAGTGGGAACACGTCCATCTGCCCGACGACGACCGCGACGCCGACGTCGCGCGGTTGCGTGCGGCGCTGCAGGACGCGGTCCCCCAGCAGAGCCGGACGTCGATCGTGCACGGCGACTACCGGATCGACAACACCATCCTCGACGCCGACGACCCGTCGCAGGTCCGCGCCGTCGTCGACTGGGAACTGTCCACGCTGGGCGATCCGCTCAGCGACGCGGCGCTGATGTGCGTCTACCGCGACCCATCGCTCGACCTGATCATCAACGCGCACGCCGCGTGGACCTCACCGCAGTTGCCGGTCGCCGACGAACTGGCCCACCGCTATTCGGAGCTCTCCGGGAGCGCGTTGGCGCACTGGAACTTCTACATGGGGCTGGCCTACTTCAAGCTGGCCATCATCGCGGCCGGCATCGACTTCCGCAGGCGGATGTCGGGCGGCGCCGACGACGCTGAAGACGCATCCGACCGGGTCGGCGAAACGGTGGCGCCGTTGATCGCGACCGGCCTCACTGAGTTGCGCAGGGCCTGATTTCGTGGGCGCCGGCTACCGGCCGGCGACGAGATTCTTCTTCGCGGCACGCCGCAACTGATAGATCCGGGCGGTGCCGGCCAGGAACGTGATCAGGCCGCCACACACCGCCGCCAGCAGGATCGCCACCCCGAGCGGCAGGCGTCCAATGCCAGCCGAGGAAGGCGAAATCGCCCGAAGCCGTGTTCTGCGTGATGAAGATCAGCAACACGATCAGGATCACGAAGCCGGTTGCCAGGAACGACCACAGCCCGGCGGTACGGGTGAATTTCACCGCCGATTCAGGCGGCGGGAGCCGGTCCGGGGTCGGCGCGGGTGTTACTGGCGGCACTTCGGGGGACACCGACGGATCGCTGCTCATGGTGTCATCTTTACCCTTTTACGGCCCGAAGTGAACCGAACCACCGCGAAAGGCGTTCAACGCTAGTGTCGGTTGCTATGAGCATGCTGCGATGGCGCGGCCACCGCGTCGCGGCGTGGTTGGCCACCGTGTGCCTTGCCGCGACGGCGTGCGGGAGCGCAAATCCGCTCGGCGGCGCCTCGAGTGGGCCGAACTCGATCGTGGTCGGATCGGCCGGGTTCCCGGAGTCCAAGATCGTCGCCGAGATCTATGCACAAACGTTGCAGGCCAACGGGTTCAGCGTCGGCCGCCAGATGGGAATCGGTAGCCGGGAGACGTATGTCCCTGCGCTGAAAGATCATTCGATCGATTTGGTGCCCGGAGTACGTCGGCAACCTGCTGCTCTACTTGGAGCCGGACGCCACCGCGACGCTGCTCGACGATGTCGAGCGTGAGCTGAGCAAACGGCTGCCGCCGGACCTGTCGATCCTGACGCCGTCGCCCGCGTGTGACACCGACACCGTCACCGTCACCACCGACACCGCCGCCAAATGGAACCTCAAGACGATCGCCGATCTCGCCCCGCATTCAGCCGAGGTGAAGTTCGCCGCGCCCTCGGACTTTCAAGTCCGGCCATCCGGGTTGAAGGGACTGCAACAGCGATACGGCCTCGACATCGCGCCCGGCAACTTCATCGCGATCAGCGACGACGGGGGCGCGGTCACTGTTCGCACCCTGACAGAGGGAAAGGTCAACGCGGCCAACATCTTCAGCACGTCACCGGCGATTCTACAGGGGAATCTGGTGGTCCCTCGGCGATCCACTGCACAATTTTCTGGCCGGAAACATTGCCCCACTGGTGAATTCGCAGAAGAAGTCAGCCCGGCTCACCAAAGTGCTGGACGCGGTGTCGGCCAAGCTGACCAGTCGCGAGATGGCCAATCTCAACGCCTCGGTGTCCGGCAACTCCGGCGTCGATCCCGACGAAGCAGCCCGAAATTGGCTGCATGCCAACAACTTCGACCATCCGATCGAAAGCTGAACCGTGATCAGCTTCCATGACGTCCACAAGGTGTACGACGACGGCACCGTGGCCATCGACCGGCTGAACCTGGAAGTGCCCCCGGGAACGCTGACGGTCTTCGTCGGACCGTCCGGGTGCGGCAAGACGACGTCGATGCGGATGATCAACCGGATGGCCGAGCCGTCGTCGGGGACCGTGCGTGGTCGACGGCGCCGACGTCGCGGACGTCGATCCGGTTCGGCTGCGCCTCGGCATCGGCTACGTCATCCAGGGTGCGGGCCTGATGCCGCACCAGCGGGTGATCGACAACGTCGCGACCGTGCCGGTGCTCAAGGGCCAGTCGCGCCGGGCGGCCCGCAAGGCCGCCTACGCCGTACTGGAGCGGGTGGGACTGGACGCCAAGCTGGCCGAGCGCTACCCGGCGCAGCTTTCCGGTGGCGAACAGCAGCGCGTCGGTGTGGCGCGGGCGCTGGCGGCGGATCCGCCGATTCTGTTGATGGACGAGCCGTTTTCGGCGGTGGACCCGATCGTGCGCCACGAGTTGCAGCGCGAAATCCTGCACCTGCAAGCCGAATTGCACAAAACCATCGTGTTCGTCACGCACGATATCGACGAGGCGATCCGGCTCGCCGACCGCGTCGCGGTGTTCGCCCGCGGCGGTGTCTTGCAGCAGTACGACGAGCCGGCCACGTTGCTGTCGCGTCCGGCGAACGACTTCGTGGCCAGGATGATCGGTGCCGGCCGGGGCTACCGCTGGCTGCAGTTCCTCGACGCGACGAACCTGCCGTTGCACGACCTCCCGACGGTCAACGACACGGCCGCTGTCAGCGACGAGCAGCTACGCGACGGCTGGGCGCTGGTGGTCAAACCCGACGGCGTGCCGCTGGGCTGGATCGACGCGGCCGGTGTTCGCAAGCATCGCGGCGGTGCATCGTTGCGCGACAGCGTGACGTCGGTCGGCGCGGTTTTCCGGCCCGGCGCCAACCTGAGCCAGGCGCTGGACGCCGCGTTGTCGTCACCGGCTGCGCTGGGCGTGGCCGTCGATCGTGCGGGCAAGGTCACCGGCGGAGTTCGCGCCGGTGATGTGTTGGCCGCCCTGGATTCTCACCGGCGGGAGTAGCGGTGCACTATCTGCTCAACCACCTCCCCACCGCCTGGGCGCTCACCGTGATTCATCTGCGGCTGTCGCTGGTTCCGGTGCTGGCGGGGCTGCTGCTGGCGTTGCCCTGGGGGGTGCTGACATGGCGCAACCCGGTGCTGCGACGGCTGACCACGGTGGCCGCCAGCGCGGTGTTCACCATTCCGTCGCTGGCGCTGTTCGTCGTGCTGCCGCTGATCATCCCGACCCGCATTCTGGATGAAGCCAATGTCGTTGTCGCGTTGACGCTGTACACCTCCGCGCTGTTGGTGCGGGCGGTGTTCGAGGCGCTCGATGCGGTCCCGGCGCAGGTGCGCGACGCGGCCAGCGCGGTCGGTTACCGCCCGATCGCTCGGTTGATCAAAGTCGAACTGCCGCTGTCACTTCCGGTGCTGGTGGCGGGTTTGCGCGTCGTCGTCGTCACCAACATCTCGATGGTGTCGGTAGGCGCGGTGATCGGCATCGGCGGCCTGGGTACCTGGTTCACCGAGGGGTATCAAGCCGACAAGAGCGACCAGATCGTGGCCGGCATCATCGCCATCTTCGCGTTGGCCGTCGTGATCGACGCCGCGCTGATGCTGGCCGGCCGCCTCGCCACGCCCTGGGACCGGGTGTCACGCCCCGGCCGACGGTTGCTGACGGCGCCGGTGGTGGGCGGCTCGCGGTGAACTTCCTCAACCAGGCGCTGTCCTATCTGTTCACCGGTGGCAACTGGCTCGGCCCGGTCGGCCTGGCCGCCCGGACGCTGGAGCACTTGGAATACACCGCCGCCGCGGTGGCGGTTTCGGCGCTGGTGGCCATCCCGATCGGGTTGGCCGTCGGGCACACCCGGCGCGGCACCCTGGTGGTGGTGGGCCTGGTGAACGCGTTGCGCGCTCTGCCGACGCTCGGCGTGCTGCTGCTGGCCGTGTTGTTGTGGGGTCTGGGCTTGATACCGCCGATTGTCGCGCTGATGCTGCTCGGGATTCCGCCACTGCTGGCGGGGACGTACGCCGGGGTGTCGGCGGTGGACCGCACGGTGGTCGACGCGGCCCGCGCCATGGGCATGAGCGAGCTGCGGGTGCTGCTGCGGGTGGAGGTGCCCAACGCGCTGCCGCTGATCGTGGGGGGGCTGCGGACCGCCACGCTGCAAGTCGTCGCTACTGCCACGGTGGCGGCCTACGCCAGCCTCGGTGGCCTGGGCCGCTATCTGATCGACGGCATCAAGGTGCGCCAGTTTCACATCGCGCTGGTGGGCGCTCTGATGGTGGCCGCGCTGGCGCTCATCATCGACGGCGCGCTCGCCTTCGCGGTGTGGGCGTCGGTGCCCGGTACCGGGCGACTGCGCCCAATGCCACACCGCCAGGCGTCGATATATGGCCAACCGTCGCCTAACGTGGACGCGTGAGCCAAGCCCCCTCAGCCCCGACGGGCACTGCGCGGTCAACGATGCTGACCTGGCGTTCACAGGATTCCCGCCGGATGGAGTCGGTGCGGGTCCAGTTGTCCGGCAAGCGAATCAAAGCCAACGGGCGCATCGTGGCCGCCGAGACCGACACCAATCCGGCTTTCGCCGCTTACTACGACCTGCTCACCGATGAAACCGGTGCGACCAAGCGGCTCGGGATGACCGTCACGCTGGCTGAGCGGGAGCGGCAGCTCGTCGTCGCCCGCGATGACGAGAACATGTGGCTGGTCACCGACCACCAGGGCGACTCGCGGGCGGCCTACGAAGGCGCACTGGATGTCGACGTGGTCTACAGCCCCTTCTTCAACACGCTGCCGATTCGCCGCGTCGGACTCTTCGAGCACGCCGAGTCGATCACGGTGCCCACGGTCTATGTGAACCTGCCGGACATGAGCGTGACCTCGGCGGCGATCAGCTACAGCAGCATCGGCGACGGAATGAAGGTGCACTCGCCGACGTCGGACACCACGCTCACGATTGACACCGACGGGTTCATCGTGGACTACCCAGGCTTGGCAGAGCGGATCTGATCACCCCGCCGGCACGTCCGGCGGCCGCCAACTCAGCCCGCCAGTTCTCGGCGCCGACGAACACACCCACGATCTCCGGCCGGGAGAAGCTGTCGTAGCGGGCGCGCGCGGCATGCCCGCTTTCGACGAGACTGGCCACAGAATCGTTGTGCGCCAATGAACTTCGCGCGTCACCAAGCAGTTCGATGGCCCGGTCCACCAGCGGCAGCAGCTGGCTGGCGTTCGCTTCGCACATGGCCCGCACCAGGTCCGGCGCGCTTCCGGCCACCCGGGTGCCGTCCCGGAACGAGCCGGCGGCCAGTGCGAACGCCAGCGGTACCTCCGCGGCCGTCACCGCCAACGCCTCGGCGAGCAGATGGGGCAGATGCGAGATGGCCGCTGCGGCGGCGTCGTGTTCATCGGATCTGGCCGGCACCACGACCGAACCGCAATCGAGCGCCAGTTCTAGCACCGTCGACCACACCCCGGGATCCACGTGGTCGTCGACGCTGATCACCCAGGGAGCACTGACGAACAGACGGGCATTCCCGGCTTCCCAGCCGGAGTGCGTGGTGCCCGTCATCGGGTGTCCGCCGACGAAGCGCGCCTGCAGGCCCGCGGCGGTGACCGCGTCGAGCACGGCGCCCTTGACGCTGGTGACGTCGGTGAGCGGGCAGTCCGGGGCCGACTGGCGGATGTGGCTGAGCAGGATCGACAACGCCGGCACCGGCACCGCCAGCACGATCAGCGCGCCGACGTCGGCGGCCCGGGTGAGCACGGTGTTCAGATCGGTGGTGGCGTCAAAGCCGTCGAAGCGGGCGGCCTGAGCTCCCTCGACCGACCGGTTGTAGCCGAAGGCTTCGCGACCGGCTTCGGTGGCGGCGCGCAGCAGCGACCCGCCAATCAGTCCCAGGCCCAGCACGCATACCGGGGTCTTCGAAAGGGGATGAGCCACCCACCAAGGTTGGCATATCCGGGCGAAATAGCGGCATGGTATGGCACTGGGCGCGGCACCCATTTGCTGGTCAACCGGCTTCCGCGCGACTAGCGTAGGCGCCCATGGGAGCACAGCGGGCGTCTGCGCAGGCCGGTACTCCGGACGGATTCGGCGTCGCTGTCGTGCGCGAGGACGGCAAATGGCGTTGCTCAGCGATGGGGCCGAAGGTCTTGGTCAGTTTGTCGGCGGCCGAGACCGAACTGCGCGAGTTACGCAGTGCCGGTGCTGTTTTCGGCCTTCTCGACGTCGATGACGATTTTTTCGTGATTGTGCGGCCGGCGCCGTCGGGAACCCGGCTGCTGCTTTCGGATGCGACCGCGGCGCTGGACTACGACATCGCCGAAGAAGTGCTGGACAACCTGGACGCCGACATCGAGGCGGATGACCTCGAAGACGCCGACCCGTTCGCCGAGGGCGACCTCGGGTTGCTGTCCGATGTGGGGCTGCCCGAGGCCGTGCTCAGCGTGATCCTGGATGAAACCGACCTTTATGCCGACGAGCAACTGGGTCGTATCGCCCGCGAGATGGGGTTCGCCGATGAACTGTCGTCTGTCCTCGACAAGCTCGGTCGGTGACCGCTGGCCCGGTCGGTGAGCTCGGACGAAGACCTGATTCGCGCGGCATTGGTGGTTGCCGCGACGGCGGATCCCCGTGACGTGCCGGTGGGCGCGGTCGTCGTCGCGGCCGACGGGACCGAGCTGGCCCGTGCGGTCAACGCGCGTGAGGCGCTCGGCGATCCGACCGCGCACGCCGAGATCCTGGCCATCCGTGCGGCCGCCCGCGTGCTTGGTGACGGGTGGCGGCTGGAGGGTGCGACGCTGGCAGTGACGCTGGAGCCCTGCACAATGTGCGCGGGGGCGCTGGTGATGGCCCGGGTCGGCCGGGTGGTGTTCGGGGCGTGGGAGCCCAAGACCGGCGCGGTGGGCTCGCTGTGGGACGTGGTGCGCGATCGCCGGCTCAATCACCGGCCCGGTGTGCGGGGCGGCGTGCTGGCGCAGGAGTGCGCCGAGGTGCTGGAGACTTTCTTCACCCGACAGCGATTGGGATAGCCGGGCCGCCATTGGGTAGGCTCACCGGCGGTGGCGTGTCCGAGCGGCCTAAGGAGCACGCCTCGAAAGCGTGTGACGGGTAACCCCCGTCCGAGGGTTCAAATCCCTCCGCCACCGCCATCACCCTCCGGCTGTTCATGCGGGCCACGGCATTTGGGAGGGTCATCGAAGAGGGTTAGCTCCGGAAGCCAATTCGGTCCCCGGTGTCGCCCACGGGCGGAATCTCCGATGACGTCATCTGACGTCGCCGAGGGGCAACCCCCGATGCCCGGCGTGCGCGAACGAAGCGTCGACGCGAGGTAAGTTCGCTTGCATGGCAGACGGTGAGTCTCCAGTCGGCGGCCGCCGACGTCGGATGTTGCTCTGGATTGGAATTGTCGCGCTGGTCGTCGCCGCTGCCGCCACCGCGGTCTGGACAACCCGGGTCAACCAACGCGCCGCCCCCCATGACGACTGCGGTGTGGTGGAACAGCTCGGGCCGAAATGGAACAAGATGCAGCAATCGGTCGCCGCGCTGGAAAGCGGCGCTGGGGAGACGAGCGATCTTCTGGCCGTCGCCGACGCGGAATCCGCTATGGCCAACGACATCCGGGCCGCGCAGGTGTCGGTCTCCGCTTCCGATGTCAAGACTCAACTAGACAACTGGGCCGAAGGGACCGCGTTGACAGCGAAAGGACAGCGCGCAGCTGCTACCCCGCCGGCTAACTCGCCGTCGCCCTCGCCGGCGACCGGCGTGGACAATGACAGCATGCGCGCCGCCACCCTGGTCTACGACGCGACGACAGCCCTGAAAAAGGCGTGCCCGCATCTGCAGCTGGCCCAGGGCCCGCAGCGCTGACATGCTGATCACCATGGCGGTGGCCGTAGCGAAGATCGCGTTGCTGGTGTTCGTGATCGGAGGAGCGGCGGCCATCATGATCCGTGGTATCCGCCGAAGTCGGGCCAACAGGGGGGATCCGCGGTGGAATGAGCATCGCGGTCAGCCAAGCCACGAAGCCTCCGCGCACGGCGCGATGCCACGAAGTCCGCTCCCGGAATGGGTGCACTGGGACACCGAAGACGACGGGTAGCGATCGAGGCTGGGCCGCTGCTTACGGCTCGGCGATCATGCTGGGAATGGTTGGCGGGGGCGCCATTCCGCCCACCGGGACGCCGCCGTTGAACGTGAATTGGCCGCCGCACCCGTCAGGTATGTAGTACGTCGCCGCCGGGTTGGCGCCCGACAATGACGCGATCTGCGGCAGCGAGATCGGCTGCCACGCTTCTATCTTCGGTGGCGGCGTTATCCCTCCGAGCCCGCCCGTCGCAACGCCGCCCAACTCGCCGGTGGTCTCGTTCGGCCCTTTTGGTGCCCATGCCTGCGCGCCGCCGAGATTGATCTGCGTGTACCGCTGGGCGTCGTAGGTGTACTGCACCCACTGCTGTTGCTGGCCTCCCACCATGCGCGTGTAGCCGGTGTAGTCCTCTCCGGAGATACGGAAGCGGTATTGCTCAGTTTCGTAGGCCATCGGCGCGGCGCTGTCGTCGGCCCAGGTCTTGCCGCCCGGAACGTAGAAGCCGGAGGGCCCGCCCGGGCCTTTGCCGGGATACCCTTCCAGCGACTTGTGACCTGTCCACGGCGCCGGTGGGGTTGCGCCGGTGTACGGCGGCGGCGTGACGTTGACCCAGTGGCCAAACCGAGGATCGTCGACGAAGGGATTCCGAGGGTCGAATTGCACCCTGGGGGCACCGGGAACTGGTGTGTCACCGTCGGCCATATTGATGGCAGCGGCCAACTCCGCGTCGACCGCGTTGGCTTCGGCCAGGATCTTGTCCAGCCGCGGTTGCAGCTGCATCTCCGCGATCGCTGCCTCCATTGGCGGCATCTTCTCCGCCGGAACGATTTTGTTGCTCGCCGCGTCGATCGTCATGTGCAAGGCGGCGGCATCGGCGCGCAGCGTCCGCAGTTCGGACTGCACATGCTCGATGTCATCGGCAGCCTTGCCGGCCGCCCGGGCTACCGCCAGTGACTCATTGCCGTGCGCATCGAGGTCTTGACGGATCGATGCGTTGGTGTGCTTTCTCGCCTCTGCCGTTGCGCCCTCCCAGGTGTCGAAGACCGCCAACGTGCTGAGCTGACGGGAGGCCTCCAGGGTGGCATTCCCGCGCGCGGTCGCGACATGGAATACATCGCGCACCGCTCCGGCACTCCACCGCTCGACGTCGGCCACCGTCAACACCATTAGAGTCAGACCGAACCGACGGGTGCCTCAGGGGCAGGATGCAGGGCCCGCAACGTCCCGACGTGAGCCTGCTCTATCTCCGCAAAGGTGCGAGCATCGAACCACCGCGAGGCTCCCGACCAGGTCGTCGTCGCGTGCAACGCCAGGGCCTCTATATCCGCACGGAACTTACCGCTGCCTGCCATGGTCACCACCTCATGGGGAAACCGATGCGTTGCCATATGCCCTCGCCACCGAACTGCGTGCTGATCCGCGGGCGCCATTTGTTGCTGGCTGACCGATCCGAGAGGATCAGTTTACTGACTGGACCGCGCCGCGGTACGCCGACAGAACTGGAAACCGCCATGGACGACCCCCCGAAGCTGTCACACTTCGCTTTGAGTGCCTACGACAAGTTGCGCTATGCAGATACTGACCGGCAAGGGCACGTCAACAATTCAGTCTTTTCAACCGCGTTGGAAACCGGGCGCGTAGAACTTCTCTACGCTCCCGACGCAGCGATCGTTGAACTACATAAATCCTTCGTCATCGCCCGCCTCGAACTCGACTTCCGCGGTGAGTTGACCTGGCCCGGTGAGGTCGCGATCGGCACGAGCGTCGAATCGGTCGGCCGCACCTCATTCACTCTGGCACAGGCCCTGTTTCAACGAGACCGATGTGTCGCCCTCGCCCGCACGGTCATCGTGCAGGTCGACGACGATACCCACCGCGCGACTTCCCTGAGTGCGGCCGTCGCCACACGCCTCGTGGATCTGCAACCGCCGCAGAACAGTGATGACTGACCCAGGCCGCTCGGTTCGGCGCTGGTCAGGCCGGCTTGCAGCGGATCACGAACCTACTGCTGACCTCGACGACCGTGCTGACGGTTAGCGGACTGGCACGGCGGGGAGACGTCGTACCACGACGTAGCGACGACTGGATCGTGCCGGTCGCTCACAACGTTGCGACCATCACCATGCCGCCCTCGTGGCTTGGCAGCGGCGCTTGTCATCACGACCCGCTTGGAGTGGGACGAGACGGCGCACCGTCCGTACCGATAGCGCGACGAGGCGATTCTCGTTGTGAGCGTGGCTTCTTCGTGAAGCGATGGATGGCTTGATCGGCATGCTGTTGTATTACGGGGTCACCGAAGTCGGCGACGATCTCCGACTGATCCACGAGGGGCCCGGTGACGGCGCCCGGTCGGCTGGCGTAAAACACACCGCCGCGCAACCGTTCGTCGGCGACCCCATCGACCAGCCGCTGGGCGCCCTTTTCCAACCGGTGTCCGACCCCCAGCGCGGGAAGGACGTAGGGCAACAGAAGATGGTTCATCAAGGTCCGAGTGACGAGGCCCATGTCGCGCAATGCTTCCGTTCCCGCGGTGTTGCCTGGACTCACAGTGAGCAGCCGAAGGCCGGGATGCTTTCGTGCCAGTGCCGACATCCACAGCGCGCCAAGGTATTTCACCTGGCCGTAGGCGAGAAACGTGTTGAATTTCTGCTGCTCGAAGAACGAACCGTCGATGACGCTGACGAACTCATCCACAGAGTGGTTCGCGAACGTGGGCCGCGGCATCCGCATCATGCGCACGCCGCGCGCGGCTTCGCTTCCCACGAGTACCGCGGTATGGGTTAATGCCCCGGCGTCGATGAGATTCTCGAGCAGTACAACGTGGCCCAGTATGTTGGAACCGAAGACCTGCGTGACGCCATCAGCGGTGAGCGCCAGCGGGGTTGGGCCGCCGGTGCCGCCGGCGTTCATGACTACCGAGTGCAGTTCGCCGTCCAGCGCGCTCAGCGCCGACTTCACCGAGTCCAAATCGGTCAGGTCCATTCGAATAACCGTGAAGATGGACCTGCTCGTGATGCGCTCCAGCTCGGCGGCCGCGGCCCGGCCACTGTCGGCGTTGCGACACGCCAGATAGATCCTGTCGAAATCGCCGGCAAAAGCGAGTTGCCGCGCCACCTCCTTGCCGAGTCCAACGTTGGCACCGGTGATCAGAACCGCCTTGGCAGACGTCGCAGTCATGCTGTTATTCCTTTCGATAGGTTGATTCCCTGGACGTTGGCGGCGCTCATGCTGGTGTCGCCTCGGCGTTGCGCGCGGCGGCCAAGGTGATGAGCATCAGCGTGCAGTTCGATGCCGACCGATTGTGCCAACGGTGGAACGTCCCGTTGTGGGTGAGGAAATCCCCGACCTTGATTGCGATTTCGTAGACGTTGCCGTCCTCGCCGGGGTAGGCGACGTTGGTCTCGCCTTCGAGGACCACGACGAAGTCGACGGTATCGGTGCGGTGCATGCCCGCCCCGTCCTTGCCCGGCACCATGCCGCCACCGGTGCCGAGGTTGATCCTTCCCACGGTGTCAGAGAGGTCCGGCGGTTCCTCCCCGACGACGGGCGGAACGACCTGAATGTCGACGCGGATTCCGCCACGTGGACCGAAAAGGCCCAGTTGCTTGTACTCACCGAGCACGTGCTCGGGCCGTAGCGGCAGGTCGGGGACCTCGTCGAATCCCCAGATATCGAAAGCGTAGGTGGCGTCTTTAACGGTCGAGGAGTCAAAGACCTCGTCGGTCTGCGTCACGACGCCCAAGGCGGCCTCGGCCGTGGTCAATCGCCTGATCTTCATTCTGTTTCATCTCCTCGTAGGTGGTGGGCCGCCCAACGCAGGGGCAGTGCGGCACCCGAAGCCGGTCACCAGCTTCGTCGATCATGGATTTCCAGATCCATTACAAAACCTAAATTATGTAGCCGTGGATACATAATGTTGGCTATGTGCGTGCCTGTCAACCGCGAGATGGTCCGGGCACCGACGACTGATGTTCAGACTTAATCGGCTATCCGAACCCGCTTTCGATGTGGTAGTCGATTGCGTAGGCACACCTTGCCGAGGTACTTCCTCAGAGCAACCCTCCGGGAAATTCCATTTTTTGTATCGGTAGATACACAAAGCGGCAAAAGTAGCGCTACGCTGGTCGAAGCGGCGATGACCACCCGGACATCAGGCGAACAGCCGCTGGCGACCCTGCCCTCAGGCGGGTGAAGGAGGACAACGGCGATGAACATCCCGGCTACCTACGCGGCGACGGTGACAGTGCCGCTGCCCGGCGAGGACGTCATCAAGGGGGTCATCGAGGCCTACTTCGGTGGCAGCTATCAGCCCGACGCGACGCTGAACGTCGTCAAGATGTTCGCCGGAACGGGAGCGCACTTCCCGGGCGTGATCGATACGGTCAAGGCGATCTTCGGCCCCGAGGGCATCAACCCCAAGCACCGGCAGATGTGCATGATGCGCGTCGCCAAGGCTTTCGACGCACCGTATGAGTGGCAGATCCACTCGGCGATCGGCCGCAACGTGGGACTCAGCGACGACGACATCGCCGCCATCGCCTCCGACGGGCCCGTCACAGGCATCGACTCGGACTACGTTCTGCTGGGCCGGGCGGTCGACGAGTTTGCCAGCGCGAAGACGCTGACCGACGAGACGCTCAGCGAACTCCTGACCACCTTTGGTGAGGACTCGACACGCAAGTACATTTTCTCGATCTCCTACTTCATCTTCATGGGCCTGTGGCTCAACGGCTGCCGCGTCCCCCTGGAGACCACCGACAAGATCGGCGGGAGGGACACCAACCCGGCCGGGACATCTGCGCAGACCGTCTCCGCTAGCTCCTAACCAAGACCAAGCCGCCGGCGGCGGGCTTTCCGGCTGGTACACCCGAACAAATCAGACGACATCGGAAGGGGGATCAGGACAGCGGGCCTGCAGCGACGGACTCGCCCAACCTGGCCAAACGTGATGGCAACGAAGGAATCGGTCACCGAACCGCCCCGGCTCACCCCCAAGGGACGGGCCACCCGCGAGCGGATCGTGGCCACCGCAGCGCAACTGATGTACGACCACGGTGTCGCAGCCACCAGTCCCGGCGACGTCCAGAAGGCCGCCGGCGTCGGCGCGTCGCAGATGTACCACTACTTTCAGGACAAAGAGGCCCTGATCAGGGCAGTGATCGCCCGCCGCGTCCAGGCTCTGCTGGCGACACTGGGCGGGTTGGACAGCATGGAGGGGTTGCGCGCCTGGCGAGACTTCGTCGTCGACACCCAACGCCAGCGCAACTGCGCAGGCGGCTGCCCGCTCGGGTCTCTGGTCGGGGAGCTGGCCGAACCCTTCCCGGACTGTCGAGCCGACCTGGTCGGGGGATTCGACCAGTGGGAAGCGGCGATCCGCGAGGCCCTGCAGGCCATGTACAACCGGGGCGAGCTGCGCCGCAAGGCCAACCCCGACCGCCTGGCGACCGTGCTGTTGGCCGCGGTCGAAGGCGGGATGCTGCTCGCCCAGGTCCACCGCGACACCGCCCCCCTGGAAACCGCACTCGACGACGTCCTCGACCGCATCGCAGACCTCCGACCCCGACGCGCGCCGGCCCGTCGGTAAGCCGGCCGCACCGCCCCCGCCCTCGGGCCAGCTGCCGCGCGGACGCCTCGGCGAATGAGCAAAAGGGCCGCAACATCCGAGCCAATGTTGTCGGCCCCGGCGCAATACAAACGTCGCCGGATCAGGCTCCGCCGTGCAGGCCGTCGCTGATGCCCTGCAGATCGCGGTTGATCCCCTGAAGGTCGCCCTCGATGTTCTGCAGGTTGGTCGCCGACTTCTGCATCGTCTGCTGCGTCTGGGCGTTGGTCGTCGCTTCGAACTGCGGGCAGTAGGTGACAACGGCCGCCGCAGCGAAATCGGCACTTTGCTGGTTGTCCCAGATCGTCGATCGCTGCACGAATCGTGTGGCGTCGGCGAAGTCGGGTTCCCGCCCGAGGAAGTCGCACACCGCGTGGCCCTGCGTGCTGGCGTAGTCGCGGCTGGGCACCGGTACCCCCTCATGCTGCAGGGCGTCGACCATCGCCTTCTCGGCGATCTCCGTGGAGGACGGGGGAGCGGGCGGCGGGACGAACGGCGAAGGAGCCGCCGGGCTGGGTTGTTCGTCGGCCACCGGGGTCGCCGTCGGCTCGGCCGGATGGTGCCGGTGCAGGGTGAACACCAACACCAGCACTGCGCCGATCGCGAGCACCGACAGTGGGACCGCCGCGCGCAACGCGAAGCGCAGCAGCCGACCCCGACGGCGTCGACGCGGACGTTCGACGGTTTCGGTGATCGGCGCCAGGATCTCGTCGAGAAACGCGGTGTCGCACAGCACCTCGACGGGGTGCCCCAGGCGCTCGTCGAGAAGCGCGTCGACCTGCTGACTGGACGGCCGCCCGCCACGCTCGCGGATCGAGCGGAGCTCGGCTGCCACGCGGCGTAATTCGGAGTCGATCGTCTCCCGATCGCGCATCCCATGAGCTTAGGGCCAAGTGGCGTACCGATTTATCGTGTTGCGTTATCTCGTTGTAAATCCAGTCCACCCCGCAAAAGCTAGAACAGCCGACCAGGTGCAGAGCTTGAAGAATTCTCTCTACCTTCGTGCCCGTGGCACAGTGAGAGCTTCTACTCAGCCTGGGAGTCGCGGTGGTGCCTCAACGCAAGATCGGCGTGCTGCTCGCGGGCGTCTCGATCGTGTTGATGTCTTCTGCCGGGACGGCCCGCGCCGACGGCGGCGACGGGGACCCGTTGACCGCGCTGATGATGGGCGGCACGGCGATGCCGACGCCGAGCGAGTTCTGGCAGGACACGATCGTCACCGACTACATCGATCCCGCGACCGGCCAGAATTACACGCCGGTGCTGGTTCCCACACCGGAATCTGCTGCCAGCACCTCGATTCCGATCGGCCTGACGAAGCTGCAGGCCATGATGGACGAACAACCCGCCGGCCAGCCGTATCTCATCGAAGGCTATTCACAGAGCGCGCAGATCGCGATCGATGAAAAGCTCGACCTGATCGCCTCGGGCAACCCGCCGCCCGACGTCACCTTCCTCTTGCTCGGCTCTGGCAATCGGCCCGACGGCGGCTTCCTGGAGCGCTTCGCCGGACTCGTCATACCGGGCGCAACCGGCTTCGACTTCAACGGCGCCGAACCGACCGACGCCGGCATCCCCACGATCGACATCGCCAACCAATACGACGGCAACGCCGACTTCCCGCAGTACCCGGTCAATGTGGTGGCCGACCTCAACGCCGTGCTGGGTTTCATTTACCAGCACGCCGGCTACGGAGACGGCCCGCTGCCCTATCCCGTTCCGGCGATCTGGCCCCCGTCCGACCCGCTGTCCGGGCCCTATGTCGGCGAATACCTGCTTGGCTCAACAGATGTCGTCCGGCAGGTCGACGGCGATACCACCTTCTATTTCATCCCCACCACCGACCTGCCGCTGCTCGACCCGCTGCGCAGCCTGGGCGTGCCAGAGCCTGTGCTCAACATTTTCCAGCCGGCGCTGCAGGTCGTCGTCGAGGCCGGCTACGACAGATCCATCCCGTTCGGCGACCCGACACCGGCCGAGCTGATCCCCACCCTGGACCCGGCGACGTTCACCCTCGAATTCGCCAACGGCGTCGTCCAGGGCGCCAACAACGCCTTCGAACTCTTCGGCGCGCAACTGCCCGGCTTCGACCAGTTGGAAAGCTTCTTCGCATCGGCGGAAGACTGGTCGCAGCAGACCATCGGGGTGCCTTACGACCAGCTCGTCAGCGGGCTCAACACCGACTTCAACCCGTTCACCGCGTTCATCGACGTGGAGGCACCGATCGGCACCGGCATTCAAAACCTGTTGGATCTCACCGGCATCCAACAGGATCTGCTCGATCCGGTGCTCGGACTCGTCGGATCGCTCGGCGGATTATTCACCAGTTGATTCTCGGATTCGTCCGCCCCGGTTGCCGGCAGCGCCTTAGATGAACTGATGGAATTAATGAGTCCGCTCGACTCGGTCTTTTTGATCGATCGAGTCGCGCGAGCACCCGATGCACGTCGGCGGATTGCAGCTTTTCCAGCCGCCAGAGGGCGCCGGGCCGGAGTTCGCCCGCGAGATCCGCGACGCGCTGGTCGCCAATCGCGACTTTCAGCCCACCTTCCGCAAGCACCCGGCCTGGACGTTCGGCGGAATCCCCAACGTCGCGTGGACCTACGACGACCCCGATGACGTCGACATCGACTATCACGTGCGACGTTCGGCGCTGCCCACGCCGGGCCGGGTCCGCGAGCTGCTCGAGCTGACCTCGCGGTGGCACAGCGGTCTGCTCGATCGACACCGCCCGCTGTGGGAAGCCCACTTCGTCGAAGGCCTGAGCGACGGCCGGTTCGCCCTCTACAGCAAGTTCCACCACTCGTTGATCGACGGTGTCTCCGCGTTGCGGCTCATGCAGCGGACATTGTCGACCGACCCCGAGAACACCGACATGCAGGCGATCTGGGACCTGCCGCGCCGCCGCCGCGAGCGCCGAGAAATCGAAACGGCCGAGTCTGACGCAAGCTGGCGGGATCGGTTGCGGCATACGGTCCTTCGACGTGGTCGCTGGCTCGCGCCGCGCTGGTGGAGCAGCAGCTGACGTTGCCGTTCGCCGCGCCGCGCACCATGTTCAACGTGCCGATCGGCGGTGCGCGACGGGTGGCCGCCCAGTCGTGGAGCATCGACCGGCTCAAGAGCATCAAGGCCGCCGCCGGGGTGAGCTTCAACGACGTCATCCTCGGAATGTGTTCCGGGGCGTTGCGTCATTACCTGCAGGACGAGCAGGCGTTGCCCGACACCCCGCTGATCGCGATGGTGCCGGTGAGCATGCGTTCCGACGACGATGCCGACAGCGGCGGCAATCAGGTCGGCGCGCTGTTGTGCAACCTGGCCACCGACGTCGACGACCCGGCGAAGCGGCTGGAAACGATCAGCGCATCGATGCGCGGCAACAAGAAGGTGTTCGCCGAATTGCCTCGGCTGCAGGCCTATGCGCTGTCCGCGGCTCTCATCGCGCCGCTGGGACTGTCCGCGGTGCCGGGTTTCGCCTCGACGGCACCGCCGGCGTTCAACATCGTCATCTCCAACGTGCCGGGGCCGACCCAGCCGATGTACTGGAATGGCGCCCGGCTCGACGGCAACTACCCGCTGTCGATCGCGCTGGACGGGCAGGCGCTGAACATCACGATGGTCAACAACGCCGACAACATCGATTTCGGTCTGGTCGGATGCCGGCGGAGTGTTCCGCACCTGCAGCGGCTGCTCGGTCACCTGGAAACCTCACTCAAGGATCTGGAACGCTCGGTCGGAGTCTGACTCGCGGTGCCCAAGCTCAGCGCGGGCCTGCTGCTGTACCGAGTGCGCGACGGCGTCGTCGAAGTCCTGATCGCGCATCCGGGCGGGCCGTTCTGGGCGCGCAAAGACGACGGCGCCTGGTCGATCCCGAAGGGTGAATACGCCCACGGCGAAGACCCCTGGGCGGCGGCGCAGCGCGAATTCGAAGAAGAAGTCGGGTCGGCGCCGCCGGCCGGCCCACGCATCGATCTGGCTCCGGTCAAACAACCCGGCGGCAAGGTCGTCACCGCGTTCGCGGTAGCCGGGCGACCTCGATGTGGCCGACGCGCACAGCAACACCTTCGAGCTCGAATGGCCAAGGGGCTCAGGGCAAATGCGATCCTTTCCGGAGGTCGACCGGGTCGAGTGGTTTCCGGTGGCCCAGGCCAGGAGCAAGCTGCTGAAAGGTCAGCTGGCCCTGCTCGATCAGCTGATGGCCGACCCGGGCTTGGCCGGTCTGCGGGAGGGCTGACCGGCCTGGCGTATGTTCACACTCATGCAGAGGCTGCGCACACCCGACGACCGGTTCGCCGGACTGCCTGAATTCCCTTATCGCGCACATTATTCCGATGTCTCCGACGGAGAAGGCAACACGCTGCGGATGGCCTGGGTGCAAGACGGCCCGGCCGACGCCGACCCGGTGCTGATGTTGCATGGCGAGCCGTCGTGGTCATACCTGTACCGCAAGATGATCCCGGTGCTGGCCGCGGCCGGGCATCGCGTCATCTGCCCGGACCTGGTCGGCTTCGGGCGTTCGGACAAGCCGACCCGCATCGAGGACCACAGCTACGCGCGTCACGTCGAGTGGGTGCGCGAGCTGGTGTTCGACAAGCTGGACCTGCAGCGGGTGACGCTGGTCGGACAGGACTGGGGTGGCTTGATCGGGCTGCGGCTGGCCGCCGAACATCCCGAACGGTTCACCCACCTGGTCGTCGCCAACACCGGCTTGCCCACCGGCGACATTCCGATGCCGGAAATCTGGTGGCAGTTCCGGCAGGCGATCCAGACCGCGCCGTCGATCGACGTCGGCCGGTTCGTGCAGGGCGGCTGTCGTCGGCCGATGAGCGACGAGGTCCGCGCGGCCTACGACGCGCCGTTTCCCGACGACACCTATTGCGCGGGCCCGCGCGCCATGCCGGGACTGGTGCCGACGTCGCCCGAGGATCCGGCGGCGCCGGCCAACCGATCCGCCTGGGCAACGCTGTGCGCGAGTTCGACGCCGATGCTGGTCGCATTCAGCGACGGCGACCCGATCACCGGTGGGATGGCGCCGATCCTGCAGCGCGAGATGACGGGCGCGCAGGGCATCGATCACCCGGTGGTGGGCAATGCGGGGCACTTCCTTCAGGAGGACGCCGGCGAAGAACTCGCCGGATACATCGTCGACTTCCTCGGGTGTTGGAGGCCTCAGCACGACACCTTGATGGTGAACGTCTCGGCTTTCAGCCGGGTGGGCTCGGCATTGTTGAAACCCAGTGCGGCGCCGGTGATGTGGTAGGTCGGGCCGGTCATCGTGACCTTCGCCTCGCCCTGCAGTTCGTGCTCGTAAGAGCCGGTGAAGCCGTCGAGGTCGTGCAGGCGGACGAATTCGGCCTTGAGCTTGCCGGCGTTGGACACCATCGCGTTCGTGCCGGACGTGTCGATACCGGTGTGGATGCGGGTCATCCAGTCGATCGTCTCGCAGCGCACCGAATACGTTGTGCCGACGTCTTTGCCGTCGATGGACGAGCACCGCGGTGCCCGGCGGCAGCACCCCGGGCGGCGGTGTGGCGGCCTTGTCGGTGCAGCCGGCGAGAATCAGCGTCGCCGCGGCGACGGTGCGACACGCCCTTTTGCACAGAAGAAACCTAACCGCACCTGCGCGAACGTGCATGCGGCTTCGTCGCGCGGCCGTACCTACCTGCAATTTCTTTCACACCTGCACAATGCAAATATGTCTGCCACGCGAGTGTCGCCGGGCCGCAGGAGCTCCTGCTGCAATTGCTGGACCCGGCCAACCGGGCCAACCCGTATGCGGTCTACGAGCAGTTCCTCAGCCGGGGGCCCATGCAAATGCCGGACAGCAGCCTCACCATCTTCTCGTCCTTCCGCGACTGTGACGAGGCGCTGCGGCATCCGGCGTCGTCGGTTGATCGGCAGAAGTCGGCGATGGTGCAAAAGCTGGTCGCCGAGGGCGTGAACACCCGACCGCAGGGCCCGCCGATGTTCCTGTTTCTCGACCCGCCCGATCACACCCGGCTGCGCAGGCTGGTCAGCAAGGCGTTCGTGCCCAAGGTGGTCAACGAGTTGGCGCCCCACATCACCGAACTGGTCGACGGGATGCTGGACCGGGTGGCCGAGCGTGGCACGTTCGACGTCATCGACGACCTGGCGCACCCGCTGCCGGTGACGGTCATCTGCCGGTTGCTCGGCGTGCCGATCGAGGACGAGGCGGAGTTCAGCCGCGCCTCGGCGCTGCTGGCGCAGGCGCTCGACCCCTTCTTCGCGGCCACCGGCGAACCGATGGAGGGCATGGACAAGCGGATCGCTGCCGGTCAGTGGCTGCGGACCTACTTGCACAGCCTGATCGACCAGCGCCGTGCGCATCCCGGCGACGACCTGATGTCCCGGCTGATCGCGGTCGAGGAATCCGGTGATCAGCTGGCCGAAGACGAGATCGTGTCGACGTGCAGCCTGTTGCTGATCGCCGGCCACGAGACGACGGTGAACCTGATCGCCAACGCGACGCTGGCGATGTTGCGTGACCCCGCGCAGTGGGTCGCGCTGGCCGACGACCCGCAACGCGCCTCGGCCGTCATCGAGGAAACGCTGCGCTACGATCCGCCGGTGCACCTGGTGGCACGAATTGCCGCTGACGACATGACAATTGGTGACACCGCGGTGGGCGAGGGCGACACCATGCTGCTACTGCTGGCAGCGGCCCAGCGCGATGCGGCCGAATTCGACCAGCCGGCGACGTTCAATCCTGACCGAAAAGCATTCCGGCACTTGTCCTTCGGACGTGGGCTGCACTACTGCCTGGGCGCGCCCCTGGCCCGGCTGGAGGCCTCGCTGGCCTTGACGGCGGTGACGGCGCGCTTCCCCGACGCACGGCTGACCGGCGAACCGGCCTACAAACCGAACGTCACCCTGCGCGGGCTGGCTGCACTGGACGTCGCGATCTGATCAGTCCCGCGGCCGCGGTGGACCGGTCGGGGTGAGTGCGACCACCGGGATCACCCGCGACGTCTTGCGTTCGTAGTCAGCGAACCCGGGATACCGCTGGGCCTGTAGCGCGTACTTCTCGTCGCGCTCGTTGCCTTCCAGTTCGGTGGCGTGCACGTCGACGATGTCGTCGCCGACCTCGATGCGGGCGTCCGGGTTGGCTTTGAGATTCCAGTACCAGGCCGGATTGTCGTCGGCGCCGGCCTTCGACGCGAAGATCAGATACCGCTCGCCGTCGGCCTGGTACATCATGATGTTGGTCCGGGGCTCCCCGCTGCGTGCACCCACGGTGTGCAGCACGACCAGGGGGGCGCCCTCGAAGTTGCCGCCGACCTGTCCGTGATTGGCCCGGAACTCGGCGATGTTGCGTTCGTCGAAGTCGCTCGTCATGTCAGACAGTCTCCCCGCTGGCGCCCAGACCCGGAACGATATCGCCGAGGCTGAACGTGACGGGGTTCTCCAGCTGCGCATACGTGCATGACTCCGGCTCCCGGTCCGGCCGCCACCGGTTGAACTGGGCGGTGTGGCGGAACCGCTCACCTTCCATGTGGTCGTAACGCACCTCGACCACGCGTTCGGGCCGCAGCGGCACGAACGACAGATCCTTGCCGGCGTTCCAGCGGGAGAACTCGTTCTTGCGGGGTGTGCGTTCGCCGGCCTCGTGGGCAGCCCAGTTCCACGGGTGGTCGTCGAAACTGGTTACCAACGGCTGCAATTCGGCGAACAACCGACGACGCTCAGCCATCGGAAACGCGCCGATCACGCCGACCGACGCCAGCGTTTTGTCGTCGGAGTACAGCCCGAGCAGCAGCGATCCGATCGCGCCGGCCCCGGACTTGTGCACCCGGTAACCGGCGACCACGCAGTCGGCGGTGCGCTCATGCTTGATCTTGAACATGATGCGTTTGTCCGGCTGGTAGCTGATCGTCAGCGGCTTGGCGATCACGCCGTCGAGGCCGGCGCCCTCGAACTCGTCGAACCAGCGCTGTGCGATGTGCAGATCGGTTGTCGCGGGCGTGACGTGAAATGACGGCCCCACACCGTCGAGCGCCTCGACCAATGCCGCGCGGCGCTCGCAGAACGGCCGGCCGGTGTAGGCGTCGTCGCCGAGGGCCAGCAGGTCGAAGGCGATGAACGACGCCGGCGTCTTCTCGGCCAGCATCCGCACCCGCGAATCGGCCGGGTGGATGCGCTGCTGCAGCGCCTCGAAATCCAGCCCGTGGTCGGTGGCGATCACGATCTCTCCGTCGATCACGCAGCGCCTGGGCAATTCGGCGGTGGCCGCCGCGACCAGTTCGGGGAAGTAACGGGTCATCGGTTTTTCGTTGCGGCTGCCCACCTCCACCTGATCGCCGTCGCGGAACAGGATTGACCGGAACCCGTCCCACTTGGGCTCATACGACGCGTCCGGCGGGATCGACTTCACCGATTTGGCCAGCATCGGCGAAACCGGCGGCATGACAGGCAAGTCCATCCCCACATTGTGCGGGAATGGTGTGCTGCAATCGGGAGATGGCATCGCCAGCGGAGGAAATCGACGTCGACGGGATCGCGGTCCGGCTGACGAACCCGGACAAGGTCTACTTCCCGAAGCTGGGCTCAGGCGGCACGAAGCGTCGACTCGTCGACTACTACCGCGCCGTCGCCGCCGGTCCGATGCTGGCTTCGCTGAAAGACCGGCCGACCCATTTGCAGCGCTTCCCCGACGGCGTCGACGGCGAGGAGATCTACCAGAAGCGCATCCCGAAGCACCATCCCGACTACCTCGAGACCTGCCAGATCACCTTCCCGTCGGGCCGGACCGCCGATGCGCTGCGGGTGACCCACCCGGCCGCGATCGTGTGGGCGGCCCAGATGGGCACGATCACCCTGCACCCGTGGCAGGTCCGGTGCCCGGACGCCGAGCACCCCGACGAGTTGCGCGTCGACCTGGACCCGCAGCCGGGTACCGGCTTCGACGAAGCGCGCACCGTGGCCACCGACGTGCTGCGGCCGCTGCTCGACGAACTCGGTCTGGTCGGCTATCCCAAGACCTCCGGCGGCCGCGGCGTCCACGTCTTCCTGCGAATCAGGACGGACTGGGATTTCATCCAGGTGCGTCGCGCCGGCATCGCGCTCGCGCGGGAGGTGGAGCGTCGGGCACCGGATGCGGTGACAACGTCATGGTGGAAGGAAGAGCGTGGCAAGCGGATCTTCGTCGACTTCAATCAGAACGCCCGCGACCGCACCTTCGCGTCGGCGTATTCGGTGCGGCGCACCCAGATCGCAACGGTCTCTATGCCGCTGACGTGGGACGAGCTGGCCGGCGCCAATCCTGACGACTACACGATCGCGACCGCGGCCGAGCTGGTGGCCAACCGCGACGACCCGTGGGCCGGCATCGACTCGGTCGAACAGTCGATCGAGCCGCTGCTGGAGATGGTCGCCGCCGACGAGGAGCGCGGGCTCGGCGACCTGCCGTACCCGCCCAACTATCCGAAGATGCCCGGCGAGCCGAAACGTGTTCAGCCGAGCAAAGATACCGACCGCAAGAAGTAGCCCTAGAGCTTGCCGGCCACGAAGGTCGCGGCCTGGTTCGTCGCGTCCGGCACGTAGCCCAGGTGCGCGATGATGCTGCCGCCCTCGGCGCAGATGTTGTCTCCTGGCAGGCAGATGTCGATGGTCTTGGGGCTGTAGCTCGGGTCGATTGCCGGGATCTGGCTGTCCGACAGGCTCTTTGCGTAGCTGCTCTGCGGATTGCCGAACAGGGCAACGGCGGCAACGTGGTTGGCGACCTGCGGGGACAGTCGGTGGGTGGTCATGTCCGCCACACCGGCACCCTGTGAGTACCCGCCCAGCACGATCTTGGTGTTCGGGCAGGCCGCGGCGGTGGCTTGGACGTGAGCCACTTCGTCGTCGGCGCCCGTGTGCGCGCTGTTCACGTAGTCGGTGGTCGACGGGTAGTTGACCGGGTAGAGGTTGATCGTCTTGCCGGGAAGCTGTGCGGTCAGCGAGTCGTAGAAGGCCTGGCCGGGTCCGCCGGGGCCGACCGGCTCACCGGTGCCGCGGGCGAACACCACTTCGGCGTTGGGGCAGTCATCGGCTGCGGCTGTCGGGGCCAGTGGGCCCGCGGCCGGAGCGGCGAGGAAGGCGAACACCATCAGTGGCGTACCGGCAACGATGCGAGCGACGCGGCGACTAGTCATAAAGGGAATGTTGCCATCCCCCGCCGAGCGGTGTGCGCGCTACTGGTCTTCCAGCAGTCGCAGCGGGTGCAGACCATCGACCGCGCCGACGAACGGCGGGTGGATGCTGTAGCCCAGCATGCGGCGGATGTCGTCCGACACCGTGCGGGCGATGTCGCGCGAGACCGACAGCGTGAAAGCCTCCATCGGCCGCAGCCACGGCTGGCAATACTGCGCTGTGACCGCGAGCCGGTCGGCGCCGGTGGTGTTGGCGCCACCGCCGTGCCAGAGCGTGCCGACGAAGAACACGCACGAGCCGGCCGGCATCACCACCGGCACCGCCTCGTCGTCCGGGCCCGGCCGCCGCTTACCCCAGCGGTGGCTGCCCGGATAGAGCACGGTCGCGCCATTGTCGGCGGTGAAGTCGTCGATCGCCCAGATCGTCGCGGCGGCCAGTGGGTCCCTGGGCCGGGGGATCGGGTAGAAGCCGTCGTCGTGGTGAGCCAGTTGCGCAGCCTCGCCGGGCTGGATGTTGATCGCCTGCAGTGCCGAGAGCAGGTAGTTGGCCATCAGCAGCCGATCGAGCGCGGCCAGCACGCGCGGGTGGTCGACCACCGGGTCGCAGATCCGCGTCCGGCTCAGCACGCTGTAGATGCGCTGCGTCCGCTTGCCCTCGAAGGTGTTGCGTCCGGTGTGCCCGAGCCAGGGCTTGACCTCGTCACGGATTTGGCGACACTGCTCGGGGGTGAGCAGGTTCTCCCAGATGACGTACCCGTCGCGGTGCAGCGCCGCCGCGTCGGCCTCGACGACCGCCGGGTCCACCGCGGTGCCTCCGCTGGGTGTCCACTTGTAGCGCAGCGCCAGGTCGCCCCGGAGGTCTTCCAGCGTGGTTGCGGATTCTTCGCGTGCGTTCATCTGCGCTTGTCCTTCGCTCTGCGAACACAGTAAGCCGAGCCGGCGGCGAGGTCACGCATTCAGCGGATCGTTCAGTTATTGGCTATAAAGATGAGCGTGGCCCCCACCTTTGCGGACGTCATCAAGTCCAAGTACCTGCTCTTGACCACCTTCACCAAGGACGGTCGCCCGAAGCCGACGGCGATCTGGGGTGTACCGGAAAACGGCAAGCTCCTGGTGATCACCGACGACGGGTCGTGGAAAACCAAGCGGATCAAGAACACTCCGCGGGTCACCCTGGCCAAGAGCGGGGCGCTGGGCAAACCCAAGAGCGACGACGTCGAGGGCGTCGCGCGGGTGCTACCGAAATCGGAGACCCGTCGGGTCTACAACGCGGTCTTGAAGCGGTACTGGTATCACGCTCCGTGGTTCTACGTGCACTCGATCGTGCGCGGTGGAATCGACAAGGTTCACGTGGGCTTGGAGATCACGCCGCCTGTTGATTAGCCAGGCTTCCCAGCCGTTGCGCGCTGCCGTAATCGGAGCGTTATAGTAGCCGCATGCGTCTTTTTCGCCCGAGCCTCGCCGTCCGCATCGGCGTTGCAGTGCTCGCCCTCGGTGCCTCCGCCAACTTCCTTCCACAGGTCGCGAAAGCTGATCCGGGCGATCCGGGCGGTTTGGGGCCGGGGTTCGCGCCGTGCAATGGGTGTTCCGAGAATGACTCGACCGACGATTTCCCGATCCCGCGGCGAATGATCTCGACGACCTGTGACGCCGAGCAGTTGATGGCCGCGGCGCGTGATTTCTCGCCGGTGTACTACCAGCGGTACATGATCGACTACAACAACCACCAGAACGTGGCCCAGGACGTCCAAAACAAGGTGCACTGGTTCTACTCGTTATCGCCGGCGGACCGCAGGGCCTATTCCGCCAACTTCTACGCCCCCCAGATCAATCCGCTGAACTTGGCGTGGCCCAACCACATGAAGCTCTTCTTCAACAACAAGGGCGTCGTCGCCAAGGAAACCGAGAACTGCCAGAATTACCCCAAGGGCGACATGTCGGTGTGGAACTGGTCCTGACGGTCCAGGCGTCCTAATCCGGTCCGGCGGACTCGGCCAACAAACCCACGCAGACCGCGGTGATCAGCCGCGTCAGGGCGTCGGTGAAATCGATCTTCCAGTCGGGCGGCACGTCCGTCCGCTTCGCGTACTCGTCGGCCAGCCTTTTCGGCGGATTCGCCATCTGCCACATCGGCGCGGCCAGCGAGTAGGACGCCAGCAAGACGTCGAAGGCGCCCGATCGACCCAGCGCCGGCAGCGAGTTTTCGATCGCGTCGGTGAGCGACAGTACGGCAGCGTTGCTGACTTGCTTGAACTCCAGAACCCGCTCCAGCTCGACCTCGTGCTCGAGGTGCAGGTGCAGATTGGCCAGTAGGTCGCAGAACAGCGGGTCGTCCGCCAGACCCTGGGCCAGTGCCTGGGCGACTCGGCCCGGCGACATGTCACCCGGCTCAGCCAGGCTCGCGCACACCGTGTCGGAGAACCGGGCCCAGCCTTCAGCGGCCAGATTGAGCAACACCTCTTTATGCGAGGTGAAGTAGCGGCGCACACCGGAGTAGTGCACGCCGGCCCGGCTGGCGACGTCGGTCAGGGTCACCGACGCGACACCGGATTCCAGGGCCAGTGAGCGCGCGGCTTCCACAAGCGCTGCGGCCCGCTGACGCTTCTTGTCCTCGGTGCGGGCGCGCTGAAACGTGAGCGGCGGCACCGCGCGAGGATAGCGCACCCGGACGCATTGCGGGCCGCCGGAGAACCCGGTACCGTCCGCTTACGCACGTAACATGCGTTATGGCTGAATCGCTGTTCCGGCGGGGTGAGGAGTCGACAATCCGGGGTGCGAGCATGTTTACTCGTCATGATCCGGCGGCGCCGCGAGGCCCAGGCAAGCGCCCTGAAACGCCCCGCCGATCGGCGAGCGAATATCGTCGAATAGTCGGGACGTCGCCGACCAGGAAAGCGGCAACGGGTGAAGGGGTTTTTCGATTCTCAGGGTGCTGGAGCGGGTGTGGATTCCGCTCGTCATTGCGATCGTGGTCGGACTCGGTGGCTTCACCGTGGCCCGGATCCACGGCATCTTCGGCTCTGAGAGGCGTCCTCAGTACTCCGACAGCGCCACCGACGACAGCAAGCCTTTCAACCCCAAGCGGATCACCTACCAGGTGTACGGGCCGCCCGGCACCACGGCGGATATCAGCTACTTCGACACCAACGCCGACCCGCAGCACGTGGACGGCGCCAAGCTGCCCTGGACGCTGAATATGACGACGAAGGCGGCATCAGTCGTGGGAAACGTTGTCGCGCAAGGCAATAGCAACAGCCTGGGCTGCCGCATCATCATCGACGACGTGGTCAAGGCCGAGCACGTGTCCAACGAGGTGAACGCGTTTACCTACTGCGTTCTCAAGGGCGCATGATCAGGCAGCAGGCCGGCGCGGAAGACACCACGCGGCCACGAGGACCGAGGCTGATTCGCCGGTTCGCGGTGCTCATCATCTTCGCGTGGCTGGGCATCATCGTGCTGATGACCGTGGCCGTTCCGCCACTGGAGAAGGTGGCCGAGGAACGCCAGGTTTCCTTGAGCCCCAAGGACGCGCCGTCGGTGCAGGCGATGGAGGTCACCGGCAAGAAGTTCAAGGAGTCCGACTCGGACAACTTCGCGATGCTTGTTCTGGAGAGCGACGGCAAGCTCGGCGACGATGCCCACCACTACTACGACAGCATCATCAAGCAACTGCGTGCCGACCCGGCCCACGTCCAGCACGTGCAGGACTTCTGGGGCGACCCGCTCACGGCGCCAGGCGCCCAGAGCCCGGACGGCAAAGCGGTCTACGTTCAGCTCAACCTGGCCGGCAACCAGGGCACGACCCTTGCGGAGCAGTCGATTTCGGCGGTCCGCAACATTGTCGACCGCACGCCGCCGCCCAAAGGTGTCACGACCTATGTAACCGGTCCGTCGGCACTGGTGTCGGACATGCACCACAGCGGCGACAGCACACTGGTCAAGATCACCATGGTGACGATGCTGGTGATTTTCACCATGCTGCTGTTGGTATACCGCTCCGTGGTGACGGTGGTACTCCTGCTGATCACGGTATTCATCGAATTGACCGCGGCCAGAGGGATAGTCGCGTTTCTCGGCTACCACCAACTCATCGGGCTCTCGACGTTCGCCGTCAACTTGTTGGTGTCGCTGGGAATTGCCGCCGGCACCGACTACGCGATCTTCTTCTTCGGCCGCTACCAGGAAGCACGCCAGCACGGCGAGACCCGAGAAGCCGCGTTCTACACGACGTATCACGGCGTTGCCCACGTGGTGCTGGCGTCCGGCCTGACCATCGCGGGCGCCACCTTCTGCCTGAGCTTCTGCCGGATGCCGTACTTCCAAACCATCGGTGTCCCTTGCGCGGTGGGCATGCTCGTCGCCGTCGCGGTTGCGCTGACCCTGGTGCCGGCCGTCATCGTGGTCGGCGGCCGCTTCGGCTTGTTCGATCCGCAACGGCGGATCAGCACGCGTGGCTGGCGGCGCGTCGGCACCGCCATCGTCCGGTGGCCGCTGCCCATTCTGGCCGCGGCGTGCGGGATCGCATTGGTCGGTCTTTTGACCCTGCCGGGATATCAGACCAGCTACAACGACCGGCTGTACATCCCGCACAACATCGCCGCCAACAAGGGCTACGACGCCGCGGAACGACACTTCTCCCAGGCCCGGTTGATGCCAGAGGTCATGATGGTCGAAGCCGATCACGACCTACGTGATCCGGCAGACTTCCTGGTGCTCGACAAACTGGCCAAGGGCATCTTCCGTGTCCCCGGAGTCTCCCGCGTGCAAGCGATTACGCGCCCAGAGGGAACGGCGATGGAGCACACGTCGATCCCGTTCCAGATGAGCATGCAGAACGCCGGGCAAGTGCAGACGATGAAGTTCCAGAAGGCGCGCATGGACGACATGCTCAAACAGGCCGACGAACTCGAAGACACCATGAATCGGATGAGGCACATGTACGGCCTCATGACCCAGCTCACCGGCATCACGCACAAGATGATCGGTGAGACAAGGGAAATGCAGGCGGTGACCGAGGAATTGCGCGATGACGTCGCCAACTTCGAAGACTTCTACCGGCCCATCCGAAGCTATTTTTACTGGGAGAAGCACTGCTATGACATCCCGGTTTGCTTCTCGCTGAGGTCCATCTTCGATGCCGTCGACGGTGTCGACGAGATCGATGACAAGTTCCAGGTGCTGATCAAAGACTTCAGTCAGCTCGATTCGCTGATGCCGCAACTGATCACGGAGTTTCCGCCGATGATCGACAGCATGGAGAACATGCGGACCATGATGCTGACGATGCACAGCACCATGTCCGGGATCTTCAACCAGATGGACGACATGAGCACCAACGCCAACGCAATGGGCCATGCGTTCGATCAGGCGAAAAACGACGACTCGTTCTATCTGCCGCCAGAAGTGTTCCAGAACAAGGACTTCAAGCGAGCGCTGAACAACTTCTTCTCACCGGACGGCAAAGCGGTGCGGTTGATCATCTCGCACCGGGGAGATCCGGCCTCGCCGGAAGGCATCGCGCGGGTCGCCTCGATCAGGGAAGCCGCCGAGGAGTCGCTCAAGGGCACGCCACTCGAGGACGCCAAGATCTACCTCGCCGGCACCGCGGCGACCTTCAAGGACTGGAAAGACGGTTCCAAGTACGACCTGATGATCGCCGGAATCGGTTCGCTCTGCCTGATTTTCATCATCATGCTGATCATCACCCGAAGCTTGATCGCGGCGATGGTGATCGTGGGCACGGTCGCGATATCGCTGGGTGCGTCGTTCGGCATGTCTGTGCTCGTCTGGCAGTACCTGCTCGGCATCAAACTGCACTGGATGGTGCTGGCGATGTCGGTCATCGTGCTGCTCGCCGTCGGATCCGACTACAACCTGCTGTTGGTCTCCAGGTTGAAGGAGGAGATCCCCGCCGGATTGAAGACGGGCATCATTCGCGCGATGGGTAGCACCGGCAAGGTCGTGACGTCCGCCGGTCTGGTGTTCGCGTTCACGATGGCCTCGATGGTGGTCAGCGACCTGCGCATCATCGGCCAGGTGGGTACCACCATCGGCCTGGGACTGCTGTTCGACACGTTGGTCGTCCGCTCTTTCATGACGCCGTCCATCGCTGCGCTGCTCGGACGCTGGTTCTGGTGGCCGATCAAGGTGCGGCCACGGCCGGCCAGCGTCATGTTGCGGTCCAGCGGGCCCCGTCCCGCGGTGCGCTCGCTGCTCGGTACGAGTTTCGGTGAGGCCGGCGAGGACGGGCACACCGCGCCGTTACCGAAATCGACTGCCTGACGGCGCTATACGCGGCCACGGAGCGGCATGGCAACGGGCATACATCACCGGCGGTCGTGCTGGCATCGGCCTGGAATGCTCTCGGTACCTCGCCGCCCGCGGCGCACGGTGTCGACGTGGCCGCCCCCGAACTCGACCCCTCGTCACTGGCGTCGGTGCGCGACGCGTAGGTGACGAATTCGCTTGTCGCTCAACGCAACTAGACCTTCTCGACCACTCCGGCTTCGGTCTCGTCTTCGGGGTCGCGGTGAATCAGCTCGCGCACCGCCGGACGCGGTCCGTACGGCCGCAGCATGACGCTGGCCGGGCGCGGGCGCACGTGTTGCGGCCACCAGAACCAGCGCCCGAGCAAGGTCGCCAGCGACGGGGTCATGAACGACCGCACGATCAGCGTGTCGAACAACAGACCCAGCGCGATCGTCGTGCCCACCTGGGCCATCACCTTCAGCGGGCTGAAGGCGAACGTGGCCATCGTGGCGGCGAACACCAGACCGGCGGAGGTCACCACCGACCCCGAACCGGCCACGGCGCGGATGGTGCCGGTCTTGAGGCCGGCGCGGATCTCCTCTTTGAAGCGCGATATCAGCAACAGGTTGTAGTCCGACCCCACCGCCAACAGCAGGATGACCGCCATCGCCAGCACCATCCAGTGCAGCTTTACGCCGAGGATGTACTGCCAGAGCAACACGGAGAGCCCGAACGATGCGCCCAGCGAGAGCAGCACGGTGCCGACGATCACGAAAGCCGCCACGACGCTTCGGGTGATGATCAGCATGATGACGAAAATCAAAGTGGCAGCGGCAATTCCGGCGATCAACAGGTCGATGTTGGAGCCGTCGTGCATGTCTTTGTACGTCGCCGCGGTACCGCCGAGATAGACCTTGGAACCCTCCCACGGAGTGCCTTTGATCGCCTCGTGCACGGCCTGCTTGATCGGGGTGATGTGGCTGACGCCCTCCGGAGTCGCCGGATCGCCTTCGTGCGAGATGATCAGCCGCACGGCATGGCCGTTGGGCGAGATGAACTGCTTGAGACCGCGCGCGAAGTCCGGGCTCTTGAACGCCTCCGGCGGAAGATAGAACGTGTCGTCGTTCTTGGCCTTGTCGAACGCATCACCCTGCGCGGTCGCGTTGTCGGACTGCGCTTTCGCCTGTTCGTTCAGACCATTCGTGGTCGCGTAGTTCGACATGATCGTGTCGAGGTTTGCCTGCTGGCTGGCAATCTGCGGCGGGATCAACGCCACCAGCTTCGGCTGAATCTGATCCAGCTTGTCCAGGTTCGCGCTCAGGTTCTCGATGTTCTCGCTCACCTGGTCGATGCCGTCCAGCGCATTGAAGATGGACCGCAGCGTCCAGCAGGCCGGAATGTCGAAGCAGTGTTTCTCCCAGTAGAAGTAGCTGCGGATCGGCCGGAAGAAGTCATCGAAGTTGGCGATGTCATCGCGCAACGCCTCGGTGATCTTCACGGTCTCTTTGGTGAGCTTGGTGGTTTCGTGGGTGGTGTTGCTGAGATCCTGGGTCACCTGCATCTGCTCATGCAGTGTCGCCATCGTCTTGCGAAGCTCATCGGCTTGCTTGAGCAGGTTCTTCGCCTGCTCCTCTTGGTAGTGCTGAGTCTGGATCCGGCCCGCGGCCTGCGCGCCCATCTGGAAACCCAGGGTGCTGTGGTCCAACGGCGTGCCGAGCGGCCGGGTGATGGTCTGCACGCGACCGATCCCGGGGATGTGGAAGACGGCCTTGGCGACCTTGTCCAGGACGATGAAGTCGGCCGGGTTACGCAGGTCGTGATCGGTCTCGATCATCAACAGCTCGGGATTCAACCGGGCCTGGTCGAAATGCCGGTCGGCCGCGGCGTAACCGACGTTGGCCGGGGTGTCCGGCGGAAGGAAGTGACGGGTGTCGTAGTCCGTCTTGTACCCGGGCAGGGCGAGCAGACCCACCAGCGCGATCGCGATGGTGACCGCGAGAATCGGTGCGGGCCAACGGACGATCGCGGTACCGATGCGACGCCAGCCCCGGGTTTGCAGCTTTCGCTTCGGGTCCATCAGCTTGAAGAACGATGCCACCGTCAGCACCGCCGGGCCCAAGGTCAATGCGGCGAAGACCGCGACCAGCATGCCGACCGCACAAGGCACGCCGAGGGACTCGAAATACGGTAACCGGCAGAAACTCAGGCAGTACATGGCGCCGGCGATGGTCAGGCCTGAACCCAACACGACGTGCGCCGTGCTGTGGAACATCGTGTAGAACGCTTCTTCACGCGTCTCGCCCATACCGCGGGCCTCGTGGTAGCGGCCGACGACAAAGATCGCGTAGTCCGTTCCGGCGGCGATCGCCAGCAGCACCAGCATGTTGTTGGCGAAGGTCGACAGACCCATGACGTTGTAGTAACCCATGGTGGCGACCACACCGCGAGCCGCGGCCAACTCGATGAACACCATGGCCAGCATGATCAGCACGGTGCTCACCGACCGGTAGACGAACAGCAGCATCACCAGGATCACCAGGATGGTGACCAGGGTGACCTTCGCGACGCCCTTCTCACCCGCGTGCGACTGGTCGGCGATCAGCGGACCCGCCCCGGTGACATAGGCCTTGATTCCCGGCGGTGCGGGCACCGAGTCCACGATCTTGCGGACGGCCTCGCTGGACTGCGAGCCCAAACCACTGCCCATGTTGCCGGCCAGGTACACCTGGACGTATGCGGCCTTCTGGTCGTGACTCTGCGAGCCCGCGGCGGTCAGCGGATCGCTCCAGAAATCCTGGATGTGCTGAACGTGCTTCTTGTCTTGCTCGAGGCGCTTGACGATCTCGTCGTAGTAGTGGTGGGCCTCCGCCCCCAGCGGCTTTTCACCTTCTAGCAGGACCATCGCCGAGTTGTCGGTATTGAACTCGTCGAACGTCTTTCCGACGCGCATCTGCGACTGGAACGACACCGCGTCATGCGGGCTCTGCGACACCGAGTGGTTCTTGGAGACGACCTCCAGCTGCGGCGCGACGGTGTTGGTGACGAAGACGATGGCCAGCCATACCAGCACGATCGGCAACGCCAACCGGTGGATCATCCGCGGCAGGAACGGCGGAATCAGCGGCTGGTCTACGACCGGCGCAGCCTGCGTGGTCTCGCTCATGCGGACTTGTCCAAGCAGTAGACGAAGGCGTTGTTGGTTTCGACAGCGTCCGAACGATTAGGGGTTTTGATGACGTCACCGCTCCCGTCGTGCTTGTTCACCACGAACTGGCAAGCGATCCAGCTGCCGTTTCCTTGGGCTACCAGATTGGCCGGGATGCCGGGTTTCGTTGAACTCAAGACTGTGCTCCAGGGCAAGGGCACGTTGAGTGCCTGCTGCGGATGGGATTCCGCGTCGAGGTAGTTGATGGTTGCCGTACTGCCCGGCGGACCCCAGACCTCGAGGGTGATCGTTTTGGCATTGAAACTGTCGAGGACTTCACCCGAGGTGCCGCCACCGAACGAACCGCGGTGGACGCCGAAGACGCCGTGCAGGCGGTGCACCACGAATCCCGACAGCGCGATCACAACCGCGAGGGTGAGCACCAGCCAGTAGCGGCCCAGTAGCCCCTGTGTCGTGGAGCGCTTCGGGGTCACGTTCTTGCCCTCGCTGCCGGCCGAGCCCTGGGTCTGCAGTGGCTCGGTCCTCGGCTCAGTCGTCGTCATGGGTGCTTCAATTCCTAACCATGGGCGAAGGCTGCTCAACTAATTAGCCTGTGTGTAACCTTAGCTACTCTAATCGGAATAGGCGACCAGAAAGAAACCGGGCAGGGCGGGTGTTACAGACCGTAGCGTGAGCCCGGACCGGTGGCTCGGTGGGCCGAAGGGGTGCAGTGACGATGAGCGGACGCCAACTCGACAAAGGTAGGATTCAGCCCATGAAGCTCACGGGGTTCGCGGTCGCAGCCGTGGCCGCTGCGATCAGCCTGTCCGCGCCGGCATCGGCCGACCCGGACACCGACTTCGACAACCAGCTCCAGCACTTCGGCATTTACGGGCCGCACGACTACAACCCGTATATCGCCAAGATCGTCTGCCACCGGCTCGGTGTGGGCGTGGATCGCGACGCCGCGGCGTCCGCGCATTTTCTCTCCATCAACCTTCCCCGGGGCACCACGCAGGTACAGACGTACCAGTTCCTGGGTAGTGCGATCGCCCAGTACTGCCCGGACCTGCAGGGCAAGCTGCAGAACATTCCCGGCACCTGAGCCGCGGCTACGTTCTGACGAACCCGCGCGGCAGCGTCAGCGGCAGATCCGCGTAAGTCGCGATACCCGGTGCCGCGGCAACGACGGCTGGAATCGCGTTGATCGCAGGCAGCGCCGTCATGATGTGCCCGAGGTCCATGAATTCCTCGATCGTGGTGGCCTCGAAATACGGCGGTGGCAGGAAGCCGACCTTGGTGGTCACCGTCGGCTGGCCGTCGACCTGAATGACCCAGCCGTCGCCGTCAATTTTCCAATCAGGTTCGAGCGTCTGGCCTTTGCGCCAGCGGACGTTGAGGTCGATGACGGTCTTGCCGTCCAGGATCCCCTGCCAGCTGATGTAGACGCCGGCCACGCATCCCGCCGGAATGGTCCACGACGCCATTTCGAGATCCGCTGTGGTCTGGGCGAATTCGGCTTCGCACCGGATGTCGTCGAGCTCGATGCCGAGGGCGTCGCCTACCAGCGCAACAGCCTCGCCGAAGATCGCGGTGCCCTTGGCGGCCATCGCCTGCAGATCCGGGTGGTCGATCGGCTGGCCGAAGCCGACCGGCTTCTCGGTGTCCGGTGAGTCGTAGAACGTGGTGTCGGCGGCCTCGTTGACCGTCACCTTGTCGACCCGGTTACACACCATCGCCGAGACGATGGCCAGCAACTCGGCGAACCCGGGGCTGACACCGGATCCGAAGATCGTCGATCCGCCCTTCTCGCAGGCCTCGATCAGCCGGTCGCGGCCGGCGCCGAGATTCTTCCCGGTGATGAAGGACGCGGTCGTCACGACGTTGACGCCGGCCGACAGAATGTTGACCAACTCATCGACGTTTATCCACATCGGGTTGTAGACAACACAATCCGGCTTGAGGGCGAGCAGGGCGTCGACGTCGTTGGTGGCCGCGACGCCCAGCGGTCTGATGCCGACCAGCTCGCCGGCGTCACGGCCCGCCTTCTCAGGTGAGAAGGCGAAACAGCCCACCAGTTCCAGCAGTGGGTTGTCCGCGATGGATTTCAGGGAGCTCTTGCCGACGTTTCCGGTGTTCCACTGAACTACTCGATAAGTGTTTGGCACTCGCTCAGCATAAGCAAGCCGCGGCGAGCCGCGAGTGGCGTGTCACAGTTCGCGGAGCGCAGTGCCGTTGAGCGCTGTGTCGACCGACGCACCGGGGCCAGGCCGGCAGTCTGAGCCGCGCGGTCGCTCACCACCAGGATGACACCTGGCTCGATGGCCTACTCGTCGACGGCGACGCCGCGGCGCGAGCGCCGGCGACGGTGCGTCCCCAACTTGCCGGACGGGCGCCGATTGCGGAGTCCGCCGTCGTCGTCGGTGTCCGTGGTGTCGGTGGTGTCGGGAGCATCGGTGGCGTCTTTGGCATTGGACTCGGTCTCCGCAGCTGTCGCCTCGGCTTCGGTCTTGTCGTCCGAGGCTTCGGCATGGTCATCGGCGTCGTCTTCGACCTCGTCCGCTTCGGCGTTGTCGGCATCGCTCACGGTCTCGTCGGCTTCGTCGCCCTTCGTGCCGCGACGCCGGCGCTGCTTCTTTTCTTTCTTGGGCTTGAGCGGCTTCGGCGGTGGGGGCGGCGACTCGGCAACGAATGACAGATGGAACGCGGCGATGCCGAGCACCGCGATTGCGGCCGCGGCGCCGTAGACGGCGAACAGCCACTGGCCCACGTTGTCCAGGCTCAACCAGATCTCGCTGATCGCCGTACCGACGATCAGCACGCCGGCCGCCACGTGAGCCACCACCGACCAGGTCCGCAGCGTCAGGGCCAGGGCGGGCGTGCCGAACTCCGGCTTGCGCAACTCCAGCAGCGTGAACACGACCGGCAGAGCGGCCAACGCGACGAGCACACCGGCGGCGATGCGGGCGACGGTGCCCAGGCCGTGCGAGGTGTCACCGACCAGCTCCGGCCAGCGCGGCAGTACGAAGAAGAAGTAGAGGACGCCGGCGGCGACCGAGAGCGTCGCGTGCCAGAAGATAGCGGCCCTGCGTCGCATGCTCCTCCTCGAGCTGGTAATCCGGAAGCGACCAGACCCTACCAACTGGGCCTGGTCACGTCCCGGACCAAGTGCGGAGGATGCGGGATTTGAACCCGCGAGGGCGTTAACCCAACCCGCGTTCCAGGCGAGCGCCATAGGCCACTAGGCGAATCCTCCGTCGGCCATGGTAGCCGAGCGCAGGTACGGGCTCGGCGACGATGCTGGCCGCAACGGCCCGGGGAGGAGGCCGGCAATCGATGTTGAGCCGGGTACTAGACTTTCGATGGACCCCGCGCGGCGTCCATCCTGTGAACTCCCCCAGGGCCGGAAGGCAGCAAGGGTCAATGGGCTCTGGCGGGTGCGCGGGGTCCCCAATCGTTCTCACGTCGGAAGGCGGATGGTGTCGTACGGCTCGTTCAGCTCCCTAGGCCGTAGCGACCTCGAGGCTGTGCACGCCCGTCATCGGGAGGAATACGCCGAGCTGCAATCCAAGAAGCTGGCTCTCGACCTCACCCGCGGAAAGCCCTGCAGCGAGCAACTCGATCTGTCCAACGCTCTACTCAGCCTGCCCGGCACGGACTACCGCGACGGCGATGGCACCGACACCCGCAACTACGGCGGACAACACGGCCTCCCCGAGCTGCGGGCCATCTTCGGCGAGCTGCTCGGCATCCCGGTGCAGAACTTGATCGCCGGCAACAACGCCAGCCTCGAGCTGATGCACGACGTGATCGTGTTCTCGATGCTCTACGGCGGCGTGGACTCGCCGCGCCCCTGGAAGGACGAGGCAGGAGTCAAGTTCCTGTGCCCGGTGCCCGGCTACGACCGGCACTTCGCCATCACCGAAACCCTCGGCATCGAGATGATCCCGATCCCGATGCAGGACGATGGTCCGGACGTCGACCTGATCGAAGAGCTGGTCGCCGTCGACCCGGCCATCAAAGGCTTGTGGGCGGTCCCGGTGTTCGCCAACCCCACCGGCCTGAGCTACTCGTGGGAGACGGTCCGTCGGCTCGTTCAAATGCAGACGGCCGCAAACGATTTCCGGCTTTTCTGGGACAACGCCTACGCGGTGCACACGCTGACGCTGGATTTCCCCCGTCCGATCGATGTGCTCGGCCTGGCCGCGGCCGCGGGCAACCCCAACCGGCCGTATGTGTTCGCGTCGACGTCGAAGATCACCTTCGCCGGCGCCGGCGTGAGCTTCTTCGGCGGATCGCTGGGCAACATCGCCTGGTACCTGCAGTACGCCGGCAAGAAGTCGATCGGGCCCGACAAGATCAACCAGCTCCGGCACCTGCGCTTCTTCGGCGACGCCGATGGTGTCCGCCTGCAGATGCTGCGTCACCAGCAACTGCTGGCCCCGAAATTCGCGTTGGCACTGCAGATTCTCGACCAGCGACTGAGCGAGTCCAAGATCGCCTCCTGGAACGAACCCGAGGGCGGGTACTTCATCAGCCTCGACGTGCTACCCGGCACAGCGCGGCGCACGGTCGCGCTGGCCAAGGACGCCGGCATCGCGGTCACCGAGGCGGGGGCGTCGTTCCCGTACCGGAAAGACCCGGACGACAAGAACATCCGCATCGCGCCGACCTTCCCGCCGGAGTCCGATCTGCGTGACGCGATCGACGGGCTGGCAACCTGCACGCTGCTGGCTGCCAGC
>CAVWEO010000059.1:0-384527 GCA_963753995.1 uncultured Actinomycetota bacterium
ACATCGACGGCAACTCCGCCGACGTCGGCGGCATGTGAAAGCGGCCATGCCGCGGGCGTTCGTCATCGGACCGGACGGCTCCACCACCGTCGACACCGACTACTTCAGCAGTGTCGAACTGACCGGGACCAACCCACAGGTAGTCACCTACACCTTCAACCCGAAGGCAACCTGGTCCGACGGCACCCCACTCAGCTGGGAGGACATCGCCAGCCAGGTCCACGCCACCAGCGGAGCCGACAAGAACTTCGCGATCGCCGGCACCAACGGCAGCGAGCGAGTCAAGTCGGTGACCCGCGGCGTCGACGACAGGCAGGCGGTGATCACCTTCGCCAAGCCCTACGCCGAATGGCGCGGCATGTTCGCCGGCAACACCATGCTGCTGCCCAAGAGCATGACCGCCACGCCGGAGGCGTTCAACACGGCCCAGCTTTCCGGCCCCGGGCCTCGGCGGGCCCGTTCATCGTCTCGGCGCTGGACCGGACCAAGCAGCGAATTGTGTTGACCCGCAACCCTAAATGGTGGGGAGAGCGGCCGAGGCTGGACCGGATCACCTTCCTGGTGCTCGACGATTCGGCCCGATTGCCGGCGCTGCAGAACAGGGCGATCGACGCGACCGGGCTCTCCGGGCTGGATCAGATGACGATCGCCAGGCGCACCAAGGGCATTTCCATCCGGCGAGCGCCGACACCGAGCTGGTATCACTTCACCTTCAACGGCGCGAAGGGTTCGATTCTCGCCGACCCGGCGTTGCGGCGCGCGATCGCCCAGGGGATCGACCGGCAGAGCATCGCCGAGGTCAGCCAGCACGGCCTCAACAGCCACCCGGTCGCGCTGAACAACCACATCTATGTCGAGGGCCAGCAAGGCTACGAAGACAACAGCGGCGTCGTCGCCTACAACCCGGAGAAGGCCAAGCGTGACCTCGACGCGCTGGGCTGGAAACTCAACGGGCGTTTCCGCGAACGCGACGGACGCCCACTCGTGATCCGCGACTTGTTCTACGACGCGCAGACCAGCCGGCAGTTCGGCCTGATCGCGCAGCACAGCCTCGCCCAGATCGGCGTGAAGCTTGAGTTGATGGCAAAGGCGGGTAGCGGGTTCTTCACCAACTACATCAACGTCGGCGCGTTCGACATCGCCCAATTCGGTTGGATGGGTGATGCGTTCCCGCTCTCGGCGCTGACGCAGATCTATGCATCCGGCGGGGAGAGCAACTTCGGCAAGATCGGCAGCGCCGAGATCGACGCGAAGATCGAGAAGACGCTCGAAGAGCTGGATCCCGCCAAGGCGCGGGTGCTGGCCAACGAGGTCGACAAAGCGATCTGGGCCGAGGGATTCAGCCTGCCGCTGGTGCAGTCACCCGGCAACGTCGCGGTCAACAGTTCGTTGGCCAACTTCGGCGCGGCCGGGCTGGCCGACCTGGATTACACGGCAATCGGATTCACGCGCTGAGCGCCAGGCCCCCAAAAGCTTGCATTCTGGCTGGCAGATCGTAATTCTTGGTGCCATGACCGCGACGATCGACAGGCTCGACGTCAGCGCGCTTCCGCTGGCGCCGAAGAATCCGCTGCCGATTCGACAGGTGTTGTCGGCGGCGCGGGCGTTGCACACCGGACTGACGCTGCTGAGCGAGGCCGGCGGACCGGTGACGCGCTTCGTACCGCTGCCCAGATTCCTCGCCCCGGCCCTGGTGCTGGTCAGCTCGCCCAACGGCGTGCGCGACGTCTTGGGACGCACGGACGGACTCACCGAGCGATGCCTGATCCACCAGGAAATCCGGAACGTCTCGGGCGACAACCTCTTCGTCTTGCCCAACAGAGAATGGGCTCCGCGCAAACGCGCACTACAACCGGTGTTCACCAGGCACAGCGTCGGTAGCTTCGGCAGGCACATGACGCAGGCGGCGCATACGTCCGCCGAGCACTGGCTTACGACGGGGGAAATCGACCTCGACTCCGAGTGCCGCCGACTCGCCATGCGATCACTCGGCCGCTCGATCCTCGGCCTCGACGTCAACGAATTCGGTAACGAGATCGCACAGAACATGCATGTGGCGTCGGCGTATGCCACCGATCGCGCATTACGGCCGATGCGTGCGCCGCGGTGGCTTCCGACGCCGCCGCGCCGTCGCGCTCGCGCCGCGGTGGCGACGATGCGCCGGGCCACCAGAGACATCCTGCGGGCATGCCGTGCCGACCCGACCCGTGATGCGCCGCTGGTTCACGCGCTGATCGCGGCCACCGACCCCGACACCGGCCGGCCGCTCTCCGACGAGGCCATCGCCAACGAGCTGCTGATCTTCATGCTTTCCGGCCACGACACGACGGCGACGATGCTGACCTACGCCTTGTGGCAACTGGGGCACCATCCCGACATGCAGGACCGGGTCGCCGCCGAGGTTGCCGAGATCGGCGATCGGGAACTGACGCCTGAGGACGTGCCCCGGCTGGGATATACCGCCCAGGTGCTCAACGAGTCGTTGCGGCTGTGCCCGCCGGCCGCCGGGGTCGGCCGGCTGGCGCTGGGCGACATCGCGGTGGACGGCTACCGCGTGGAAGCGGGAAGCATCGTGGCCGTCGCCATCACTGCGCTGCACCGGGATCCGGCTTTATGGGAGCGCCCGCTGCTGTTCGACCCGGATCGGTTCAGCCCGGAGAACTCCGCCAATCGTGACCGCTGGCAGTTCATTCCGTTCGCCGCCGGGCCGCGTTCGTGCATTGGTGAACACTTCGCGATGCTGGTGACGACCCTCGCGCTCGCCACCGTCGTCCGGGCGGTCCGGATCCGGTCGTCCGAGAAGGACTTTCCGCTCGAATCACCGTGCACGACAGTCGCCGGGGGGCCCATCCCGGTTCGCGTCGACGCGCGGCACTGACTCTCAGGCGCACAGCTCGATCCGCTGGGCATCCTTGACGCCGTCGTATCGCGCTGGCGTGCAGGTCAATACGATGACCTGCCCGCGTTCGGCCAGCGTGTCGAACACCGCGGCCATCTTGACCAGCCGCTCCGGGTCGGTGAAGCCGAGCGCGTCGTCGATCAGGATCGGCACGGCGTCTTCCTTGGCGACCAGCGCGGCGCCGGCCAGCCGCGCCAGGATGCCGAGTTGCTCTTTGGCCCCGCCGGACAGCGACTCGTAGGGAACCGTCCGACCGTCCAGCGTGCGGTTGAGGATGCACAGGTTGGTGTCGACGTCGACCTCGAAGCTCGGGCCGAAGACCGGACGGCCGAGCCGTTCCAGTTCGGCGCGGAACGGCTCGACATAGCGCAGTCGGGTGGTGTCGCGGTGCCGCGTCATCACCTCGCGGAGCAACTGCACCGCGCGGGCCCGGCGACCAACTCGGTCGTGCTCGCCGCGGGCGTACTCACGGTCGGCCTCGGCGGCATCGAGCTTGCCTTTACGGCCTTCGGCGCTGAATACCGTGAGCTGCGCGGCGATCTCGTGCAGGGTGCGTGTGACGTCGGCATGCCGCTGACCCAACGCCGCAGCCGACTCGACGGCATCGGCCAGTTCCGCGGCGACCGCGTCGGGTGCCTTGGCGGCCAATTGCTCTGCCAGTTCGGCGACACGGCCCGCAGCGGCGTCTGCGGCTGCCGTGTCGGCGTCGACGGTGGCGGCCAGCTTCTCATCGGGCACCGTGGCGCGTTGTTCGGCCAGCCGCTCGGCAACCGCGACAAGCTCGGCACGCTGGGCGACCAGCTTGTCCTGCACACGCGTTGCCTGCGTGGATATGTCGGTGAGCTTCTTCAACGCCAACGCCGCGACCTTGCGATGGGTCTCGCAGTCCACGCCGGCCTGGGCGCGGGCCGCGACCGCCTCGAGAAGCTCAGTACGCGCAGCGCCGGCGTCGACATCCGCGGAAAGCGCAGGCTGAGAACGTAATTCCGCCAACCGGGAGCGCAACTGCTCGATGTCGTCATCGTCGGACAATCCCGCCAGGGTGGCAGTGAACCGGTCGCGGGTACTCAACAATTCGCGGCGCCGCTCATCGGCCTGCCGCGCCGCGGCCGCGTCGGCAACCTGGGCCACCGCCAGCACGGCAGCCAACCTCTCCTGCGCCGCGGCGTGTTGCGCCTCAATGTCGAGCGCGGACGCGCCGGGCGTGACGCGGGCGGTCACGACGCCGGGAATCTCGACCTCGGTCGCGGTGCCTGTGACGGTCGACCACTTCTGACCGGCCGGCAGCGACATCCGCTGATCGCCGATGACCAGTTCGATGTCGGCGGCGGCGACGAATTCGACTGTCGCCGAGACCAAGGCGAGCTGACTTTCGGTTCGCTCGACCGTCGCGGCAGCCTGTTCGATCTGCCGCAGGAGGTCGTCGGTCAGGGCGATCGTCTCCAGCTCTTCCGATATCTCTTGCCGCTCACGTGAAGCGGCATCGATTTTCGTGAGCTTGGCGGCCAGGCGCTGGGTCTCCTCACAGCGGGCCACATCGTCGACGAGGCGCCGAGCGGTCTCAGCGCGCTGCTGGGCAGCGGCAAGAGCCTCCTCGGCCCGCTCGACGCCGGCGTCGGCCGCTACGGTGACATCGCGGGCTATCGCCTGGGCCTCGGCGGCCTCACGCGCTTCGTCTTCAAGGGCGGCGACTGCGGCTGTGCGCGAGTCATTTTCGGCACGCAACCGGGCCCGCTCGGTCTGGGCGCCGGTGGATGCGGTGCGGTTCGCGATCGCGGCGGTCGCGATCAGCTCGGCCTCGCGCACCTGCTCGGTGAGCCGGGCGATGGCGTCGGCGGCCGCTTGGGCGAGAGTCTGCCTGGCAGCGGCGGCGTGCCGCTGCCCCGTCAGCTCGGCCAACTCGACGGTCAACGCTGCATGGCTTTGCACCCGGTCGTCGACCTCAGCGACCGCCGCGGCGCAGCGCTCGACCTCCTGGTCGGCGGCTTGCAGCGCCTTGACCGCAGCAGTCCATTCGCCGGTCGGCCGCCCGGTCGGGGTGAAGTAGCGGGCGTATTCGCTGTCGATCCGCTCGATCAGCAGCGGCTCGGTTCCCGACAAGGCGGCCGCGTCGCCGGCGGCGATGTCGAGGGCCCGGGTCAGCGCGTTGCAACCGGACAGGCTCACCGCATCGGTCGACGCGGACTGCAAAACCCTTTGGGCATGCCACAATTCGGTGTCCACGGTTTCGGTCAGCATGGCCTGCACGCGGTCGTGCGCCTCGTCGCCGCTGTGCTGTTCGCGGCGCGGCTGGAGAACCGTCAGCTGCGTCTCGGGCTTCTTGTGGAAGCGCTTGTGATAGATGAAACGGTAAGCGCCCGCGCTGATCTCGGCGGTGATCTCGGATCCGACGTCCGCGTGGGTCGGCTTGACCTGCTTGACCTCTCTCTTGGTCGACCGATCCTTGGACTCCAGCAACAGATCGAGTGCCTCGACCATCGACGACTTGCCGATCTCGTTGGCACCCGAGACCACGACCACCCCGTGATCGGGAAAGTCGATCTCGCGGTGACCGATGCCGCGGTAGTTCTTCAGAACCAGGCGATGCAGTTTCATGCCGCACCCCGCCCCTGCCGGCCGTGGTCGGTCAACCTCAACAACAACCCGAGCGCCGCCTGTGCGTCGCCCGCGGTTTGGCCTTCTCCGGCGCGGGCGACCTGCACCAACTCCTCGACAGCGGCGGCGGCGAACCCGCCGATCCCCAGGTCGCTGAACTCCCCGTCGGCCGGGATCACCGCCAGATCGCTGTGGCTGTCCCACACCCGCAGCGACGCGAACAACCGCGAATATTTGTCCAGGCAGGCATCCAACCCGGCGCGGTCGGTGACGGTCAACGAACCAATCAAGGCCAGCCGCACCACGGTTCGGTCTTTGTCGGTGATGAGGTCGAGATTCATGTCCAGGTCGGCGATGTCGCGGCTGTCGTCCACCTGGCGGTTGAGCGTGGCGAACCGCCAGCGGCCCACCCGCGCAGCCCTGACGGTCACAGGATGCGCCGGATCCGCCTCGTCGATATCGACCAGCAACACGTGGCCGGGATCGCTTTCGACGTCGTCGTAGTTGGTGACCTCCGGCGAACCCGAATACCGGACGCGGCCGGTGCTGCCCACGTCGGTCAGCGAATGCTTGTCGCCGAGCGCAACGTAGTGAATTGCGCCACGGGCCAACGCGTCCTCCACGCCGGCCAATCGAATCAACGACGGCTTGGTGGGGTCGGGGTCGAGCACGTCGACACCGCCGTGCGCGACCAGCACCCGGGCGACTCCGTCGGCCGGCAGATCCGCGAGCACGTCGGCGACCAGGTCGGTGGTCGGCCGTTTGGAGCGCCACGGCGCCGCGACGATCTGCACGCCGGGCCGGACCTGGTGAATTCCGGGGCGGTCGAGCACCCGGACGTTGTCGGGGCACTCGGCGGTGAACAGCGCACTGGTGTACACCGAGGAGGCGTCCAGCGGATCGTGGTTGCCGGGCAACAGGTACACCGGAATCCCGATGGCGCGCATGGCCTCCAGGGACTGGCTGATGACCGTCGGCGCTAGCTGGTTGTCTTCGAAAACGTCACCGGACACCACGACGAACTCCGCACCAGCGTCGGCCGCCAGCGCACCGATTCCGGCCACCGCGTCACGCCGGGCGGCCGAGTAGCGCGGTTGTGCTTCGCCCGCAAGGAAGTGACGGGTCATGCCGAGTTGCCAGTCGGCAGTGTGCACGAATCGCATTGCGGTCCCGTCCCTTCTACGTGATGTCCGGACATGGGCGACCGGGCACCGCGAAGTTTAGGGCCGCCCGCCGACAAGTCTGGGGACCTCAATCGGCAGGTCCGGCACCCGTCGGCGGCGTCACGCCTCAACGATAGGCAGGCGTCACACCAGCCACACGAGCCTCCGGTCGAGCCGGCCGGAAAGTACCCTCATACGCGTGAGCGACCACGAACGCACGCTGGTACTGCTGCGCCACGCCAAGTCGGCCTACCCCGACGGGGTTGCCGACCACGACCGACCGCTGGCATCCCGCGGTAAACGCGAGGCCGGATTGGCGGGTGACTGGCTGCGCGCCCGTCTGCCCACGTTCGACGCGGTGCTGTGCTCGACGGCGGCCCGCACCCGTGAAACCTTGGCGCGCACCGGCATTGACGCACCGGTTCACTACGACGACCGGCTCTACGATGCCTCACCCGGCATGGTGATCGAGCAGATCAACGGCGTCGGGGACGACGTCTCGGCGTTGCTGGTGGTCGGCCACGAGCCGACGATGACGCAGCTGGCCTTGGGATTGGCCAACCCGTTGACCATCAATGCCGATGCCGCCGAACGCATCTCAACGAAATTCCCGACATCGGCCATGGCGGTTCTGCGGTTGAACGGCAGCTGGACGGACCTGAAACTCGGGTCCGCCCAGCTGGCCGATTTTCACGTGCCGCGTTAGCGGCGACGACGACGGATTACTTGCAGATTTCGACGATCTTCTTGATCTTGTCGTCAAGGTTCTGACGCAGCTCATCCTGGGCGAAGTCCTGCGCGCCGGCAAGGTAGCCGATGCTGAGTTCTTCGAGCTGGGTCCCCAGAGAGTTCGCGTTGTCCGCCAGGTCTTTCGGGGTCGCCGGTTCCGCGGCCACCCGGTCGCGGAGGAAGTCGCCGCCGTCGTAGAAGGCGAAGCGTTGCGCGGTCGCGACCGAGAGCGCACCGATCGGCCCACCGTTGTCCGGGTTCTTCAGGTGTGAGTTCCTGACCACGGCACGGTCGACGATCTTGAACGTCTCGCAGATGTGCTTTTTGGCGTCGTTGCGCTGCTGGTCGCTGTATTTGCCGGCAGCCGCTGCGCTCTCGTTCGGATAGAAGTATCCGTACGCGGCGCCCGCGACGCCGAGGATCGCCAGCACCAATGCCGCGACGGCCAGCCAGAAGGGCAGCTTCGACGGGCGTGCGGCGTGCGACGTGGCGGGTGCGGCCACCGGCGCTGCGGCTGGCGCGGCGACAGATTCGGTGGTGGTGTCCGCTGTGGCGGACGATGGCTCGCTTGAGGGTGTTTCAGACATTCGTCGATCGTATAGGGCTGCACTATTAGCCCGTAACCGTTTCGGGTGTCAATACGACTTAACTCTCTCAATCGGCTTGGTGGTTATATCCGCATTTGTGCATGCGAAATCCACTGTGCCGGCATGCTCTACCTGCGCACTGACAGTTCAGCGCTGAAATCAGGAATTGGTCGAGAGCGTGAGCTCCATGAGCTTGAGGGCCTGCGCACAGGCGTCGATACCAGGGACCTGGGGGTTGACCCACCAGCCGACCACACCGGCGGCGTCGCTGGCGACGCCGCAGGAGCCGTTGGGATCATTGGGCTTCATCACGATCGACGCCACACCGGCGATCGTCTTGTTCTCGATTTGGTACTTCAAGAATTCGGCCACCTTGCGCTCGTTGGCCAGGCTGCCCTGTTCGAACCAGAACCGGGTGATGTCGATCAGACCCCCCGGATTGGCGGCCTGCCAGCGGCAGATCGCGCCGACGAACGTGCTCTGGATGTCTTGCGGGTCGGCACCGACCGTCTTGGCCAGCACGTCGGTGGTCAGGACTTCGCATTCCTTTTGCAGGTTCGGGTACTGCTGCTCGGAATTGTTGTTGCGCGGCGAATCACCGGCCCCCGCTTTCTGCGCCGAACCGCCGACCGACCTGGTGCAGCCGGTCGAGAAGGACAGCGCGGTGGCCAAGACGGCCACGCTCACCAATACCCGACGACGCACACTGACACTCATTTGCCATTCGCAATCGTTTGCCGCGCCAACTCTTTGGCGATGTTGCAGGCGTCGGGGTACGGCTTCTGGTTGAAGTTCACCGACCATTCGAAGAAGTCGTCGTTGAACTGGATTCCGACCTCGCACAGCGAGTCACCCAACTGCGGATCATTGCCGACGGCGATGAAGCCGCCATGGCCGCTGATATTGATGTCTTCGACGCTGGACCGCGACAATTCCTCGGTTTTGCGTTCACGCCCGATCGGGCTGCCGCGATACCAGGAGAACGAGAAGTGCGGGCCGAGGATGCCTCCGCCGGCCAGCCATTGGCAGCCCACCGAGTTCTTGGCGGTGTTGATCAACCCGTTGATCTGGGTCAGCTTGTCCACCGTCTCGTCGCTGACTCCGCCGCATTGCGGAAACGACGGGCCATGACTTCCCCCGCCGGCTGACGGTGCCGTCGACCCGGGCGACTGAGACTGGTTGGAGCCGGAATCAGAGCACGCGGCCGTCATCGGAACCAGGGCTGCTGCCGCGCACGCAAGCGCTGCCACGTTCCGCCGCACCGCTACCCCCACCTTCTGGTGATCACAGGTTGCACTGTAGCGGCACCGCCTGATGCCAACCATCGCACACGCGGTGAGCTGTGCTTTCTTGTATGCAACAGTTACCGGATGCTCGTGGCACTGCTGCGCCAGTTTGTGCGGCCGTACCGATGGCTGGTTGCGGCGGTGATGGCGCTGCAATTGGTCAGCACCCTGGCGTCGCTGTACCTACCGACGGTGAACGCCACCATCATCGACGACGGCATCTCCAAAGGTGACTCCGCCACCATCGTCCGGCTCGGTGTGCTGATGTTCGCCGTGACGACGCTGCAGGTGCTGTGCGCGGTGGGTGCGGTGTATTTCGGCTCCCGCGCCGGACTGGGCTTCGGTCGCGACCTGCGCTCGGCGATGTTCCACCACATCACCACCTTCTCCGAGCACGAGACCGCCCGTTTCGGCGCGCCGACGCTGCTGACCCGGACCACCAACGACGTCCGCCAGATCCAGTTCCTGGTGCAGATGGCGTGCACGGTGCTGGTCGCCGCGCCGATCATGTGCATCGGCGGAATATTCATGGCCGTCCATCAGGACGCCGGGCTGTCCTGGCTTCTGGCCGTCAGCGTTCCGGTGCTGGTGGTGGCCAACTACTGGATCATTTCCCGCACGCTGCCGCTGTTTCGCAGCATGCAGCAACTGATCGACAACATCAACCGGGTCATGCGCGAGCAGCTGTCCGGGATGCGGGTGGTGCGCGCGTTCGCGCGTGAGCCCTTCGAGCGGCGGCGGTTCGACGACGCCAACGTCGCGCTGTCGACCACGACGCAGGACGCCGGCAACTGGCAGGCGTTGCTGCTGCCGGTCACCACGCTGACCATCAACGGCTCCAGCGTGGCGCTGATCTGGTTCGGCGGCCTGCGTATCGACAGCGGCCAGATGCAAGTCGGGTCGCTGATCGCGTTTCTGGTCTACTTCGCCCAGATCCTGATGGCGGTGGTGATGGCGACGATGACGATCATGGTTTTGCCGCGGGCCGCGGTCTGCGCCGAGCGGATCACCGAGGTGCTGTCGACGACTCCGGCGGTCGGAAATCCCGACAATCCTCTGCAGCCGTCGCCCGATGACCGCGGAGTGGTTCGGCTCGACCATGCGTCGTTCCGCTACCCCGGGGCCGATCGCCCTGTGCTGCAAGATATCTCGCTGACCGCGCGGCCCGGCACCAGCACCGCCGTCATCGGCAGCACCGGTTCGGGAAAGTCGACGCTGGTGGCACTGATCTGCCGGTTGTACGACGCGACGGACGGAACCGTCGAGGTCGGCGGCGTCGACGTGCGCGACCGCAGCGTCGAAGAGCTGTGGTCGACCATCGGGCTGGTGCCCCAGCGCGGCTACCTGTTCTCCGGGACCGTCGCGGACAACCTGCGTTACGGCAGAGCGGACGCCGGCGAAGACGAGATGTGGGACGCCCTGCGCGTCGCGGCCGCCGACGACTTCGTGCGTGCGCACCCCGACGGCCTGCAGATGCGCGTCGCGCAGGGTGGGATCAACTTCTCCGGCGGGCAGCGGCAACGATTGGCGATCGCACGGGCGGTGATCCGGCGTCCGGCGATCTACGTGTTCGACGACGCGTTTTCCGCCCTCGATGTGCACACCGACGCGCTGGTGCGGGCTAGGCTGGCCCAGGTCACCCCGGATGCGACGGTTATCGTTGTGGCGCAGCGCATCTCGACGATCGTCGACGCCGACCAGATCATCGTCATCGAGGATGGGCAGGTACTGGGTACCGGCACGCACGAATCCCTGATGGCCGACTCGCCGACCTACCGGGAGTTCGTCGAATCGCAGTCACTGGACGCCGAAGTGGGTGACCCGCGGTGACCTCGGCGACGCGGCGGCCGGCCGGTCCCCCGGCCACGCGACCCCGGGACTTCGCAGGCTCGACCGTCCGCCTGATGAAGTTGCTTGCGCCGCAACGGCGCACCGCTATCGCGGTGATGGCACTGAGCGTCCTGGGCACCGTCATCGGGGTCGTGGTGCCGCGAATTCTCGGCCATGCCACCGATTTGCTGTTCAACGGCGTGATCGGCCGCCGGCTGCCTGCGGGCATCACGAAGGACCAGGCCGTCGCCGCGGCGCGGGCACACGGCGACAACGCCTTCGCCGACCTGCTCTCCGGGATGCAGGTGATCCCCGGCCGCGGGGTCGACTTCGACGCGATCCTACGGACACTGGCGCTGGCCCTGGGCATGTATCTGGTTGCCGCGCTGATGATCTACGCGCAGGCCCGGTTGCTCAATGTGACCGTGCGACGCTCGCTGCAGGCGCTGCGCACGCACGTGGAAGACAAGCTGCACCGGCTTCCGTTGGCCTACTTCGACACTCGGCAGCGAGGCGAAGTGCTCAGCAGGGTCACCAACGACATCGACAACCTGCAGACGTCGCTGTCGATGACCATCACCCAACTGCTGAGCGCGGTCCTGACGGTGGCGACCGTGCTGCTGATGATGCTGAGTATCTCGCCGCTGCTGACCGGACTCGCCCTGGTGACCGTGCCGCTGTCGATAGTGGTGACCCGGGCGATCGCCCGGCGCTCCCAGCGGCTGTTCGTCGCGCAGTGGACCAACACCGGCCGGCTCAACGCCCACATCGAGGAGAGCTACAGCGGATTCACTTTGGTTCGGACATTTGGGCAGCGCGCCCGGATCGAGGACGAATTCCGCCGCCGCAATGACGACATGTACGAGGCCAGTTTCGGCGCCCAGCTGATTTCGGGGATGGTGGGGCCCGCGACCACGTTCATCGGCAATCTCAGTTACGTTGCGGTCGCGGTCGTCGGCGGCGTGCAGGTCGCGACCGGACAGATCACCGTGGGCAATATTCAGGCCTTCATCCAGTACGTGCGCCAGTTCTACGCACCGCTGAATCAGGTGGCCTCGATGTACAACACCCTGCAGTCAGGGCTGGCCAGCGCCGAGCGGGTCTTCGAACTGCTCGACGAGCAGGAGGAGTCACCCGACCGCGCTGCGCCGCTGCCCGCGCTCGACGGCGAAAGCCCAATGGGACGAGTGGAATTCGACCACGTCAGCTTTGGGTATCAGCCTGACGTATCGGTGATCGACGACCTGTCGTTCGTTGCCGAACCGGGCAGCACCATCGCGATCGTCGGGCCGACCGGGGTGGGCAAGACGACGCTGGTGAACCTGTTGATGCGGTTCTACGACGTCGACTCCGGCCGAATCCTGGTCGACGGCGTCGACATCGCCAGCGTCAGCCGCCATTCGCTGCGATCGCGCATCGGAATGGTGCTCCAGGACGCCTGGCTGTTCAGCGGGACGATCGCGCAGAACATCGCCTACGGCCGGCCCGACGCCAGCGAAGACGAGGTGATCGAGGCGGCGAAGGCGGCCTACGTGGATCGCTTCGTGCATTCACTGCCCAAGGGCTACGACACCGGGGTCAACGACGGTGGGAGCAACATCAGCGCCGGCGAGCGGCAGCTGATCACGATTGCGCGGGCGTACCTCGCCCGTCCGCAGTTGCTGATCCTGGATGAAGCAACCAGCTCGGTGGACACCCGCACCGAGCTGCTGATCGCCAAGGCCACCCATGAACTGCGCCGCGACCGAACGAGTTTCATTATCGCCCATCGTCTTTCGACGATTCACGATGCCGACGTGATCCTGGTGATGGAAGCGGGGAAGATCGTCGAGCAAGGCAACCACGACGAGCTGCTGGCCCGCCGCGGTGCCTACTATCGGATGACCCAGGCCTGAGGCCGGCCGCTGTCCCGGCCATGCCCCAGTTTGGCAACAAATGGAAAAAGGAACGGGACCTAGATCCCGGGGCCTTCGGCGCGCACGTCGTCGACCGCGGACATCGCGTCCCGCAGCTTGGCCAACCACTCGTCGGTGTGCTCGCCGACCAACTTGACCGACCAGGCCAGCGCGTCGGAACGCGACCGCGCCACCCCCGCGTCGACCAGGGTGTCGAGCACCTGACGCTCCGGCTGCTTCAACCGGGTCATCACCGGAACCGCGATATGGGTGAACAGCACCGGCTCGCCGGCTACCCGCACACCCCAGGAAACCTTGCGGCCGTAGCGGTGCTGCGCCTCGTCGGCGATGGTCATCCGCTCCGAACGGGTCTCCTCACGGAAGCGCGAGGCCCGGCCCGAGGCGTGGGCCTCGCTCTCGTCGTCCGCCGCGCTCGGCAGCGTTCCGATGACGGTGATCTCCTCGCGGTCGACGACGACGCTGGGGTCCCCGTCGAACCAGGTGTCCGGCAGGCGTCCGGCGAACCAGTCGGCAGCGTCGCCGGCCTCGGGTTGGCCGGCCTGCTGCCAGCCGCCGGGGCGACCGTGGCGCCGCCCGTGTTCGTGATGTTGTTTCATGCTTACATGATTACATCGTTACATCCGACGTCAACGCAGTTTCACTCCCCGCGAACAGCCGGATCAGCGTCTAACCGTCGCCGCGTCGAGCGCGGAACAGCTTCACCTCGCCCTTGATGCCTTTCAACCGCCGCGGGCCGGCGAACGACCAGCTGAAACCCGCGCCGTCGCCGAGTTCGTCGTGCACCGATTCGGCTGCCAGAACGGTGCCCGGCCGGGCCACCGCGGTCACCCGGCTTGCGGTGTTCACCGGGCTGCCGAACCAGTCCCCGGCCCGGCTCACCGCCGAACCCGACGCGATACCCGCCCGCAGTCGGGGGAAGTCGTTGTCGCTGTCGGTGATGTCGACCAGCTTGAGCATGGCGTCCAGCAGCGGCGCCGGTTCGGTGCAGACGAACATCGCCGCGTCACCGATGGTCTTGACGAACCGCACCGGCGGGGTCGCGACGTCTCGGGCCAGGTCGGCCAGCCGATTGGCCAGCTGGCTGAGTTCCTCGGGCGGCACCTCTTCACCCAGCCGGGTAAAGCCGACCAGATCGGCGAACGCGGCGGTGATATGCCGGGCACCGGGTAGCGGCGCACCGGCGGCCCGCTCGCTGGCGTTGACGGCCTCGGTCTCCATCATGTGCCGCAGCTGCATGAACAGCATGTCCTCGATCATCGGACCGAGCAGCGGCGCGATGCGGCTGACCAACGCCTGGGATGCCTGCGCGATCTGCAATTCGCTGGCGCCCGGCTGCAGGATGGTCGACAACGCGGTAAACCGCATCACCTGCGCCGCGTGTGAAAGTCCCTCGGCGAGAACACGAACGACCTGCACCACCTGGTCGGCGTCGATGCCGACGTCGAGAAACTCCTTCGCGTGGGCGGCAGCGGCGCCGTCGGCGCGCAAATGCACGGCCGCGTCGGGGTCGTCGATGCGCACCAGGCCGATAGCCCGCTGCACGCGTTGCAGCAGCTCAAGGTCGATGCCGTGCGTCTGGCTGATTTCCCGCGTCGAGACGTATTCGCCGTCATTGCCGATCAGCCGCCTCGACGCCGCCAGCATCGGGACCGGGTTGGACCGGATTTCGTCGGCCGTGATGCCCTGCTCGAACAGCCACTCGATCAATTCGGCGCGCTCCGCGCGGGCGTCGCCTTCCAGGCCTTCGAGCAGCTTCTCGACATCGGGTTCATCCACGTGGTCAAGGTATAACGCGGCGAGGCATCATGGGCATCTGATGACCACGCCGCTGCTCCAAGGGTTCCCGCCCGTTGTCGACGACACTTCCGGGCTGCTGATCCTGGGCTCGTTTCCCAGCGTCCTGTCATTGGCGAGCGGTCAGTATTACGGCAACCCGCGAAACGCGTTCTGGCCGATCACCGGTGCGCTCTTCGGCTTCGATCCAACGGCCGGGTACCAAACCCGTTTGGCCGCATTGCAATCGGCCGGTGTCGCGGTGTGGGATGTGCTGCACATGTGCCGCCGCGCCGGCAGCGCCGACGCCAAGATCGATCCGAATGGTTTGGTGGCCAACGATTTTGCTCAACTGTTCGCCCACTACCCATCGATCACGCGGGTGTGTTTCAACGGCAGCGCCGCGCAGCAGCTGTTCAACCGACTGGTCGAGGTCGATGCGGACGTCGACTACCTCCTGATGCCGTCGACCAGCCCGGCGCGCGCCATGCCCGCCGGCCAGAAACTGCGGGCCTGGCGGGCTATCGCACCGTCATGACACCGGCGGGCGGCGCTGCGCCCAGGGCCGGGCGGCTTCGATCTGTGCGCCCAGCGAAAGCAGTGTCGCCTCGTCGTCGGGGCGGCCGACCAGCTGGATCGACAACGGAATGCCGTTGCCGTCGAGCCCCCACGGCACGGCTGCGGCCGGTTGGCCGGTCAGATTCCAGATCTCGAAGAAGGGAACCCGCTGCGACACCGCCAGCAGGCTGGCGATGCCGCCGAGGCGTTGGTAGGCGCCGATGCGTGACGGTCCGGTGGCATTGCCCGGCGTGATGACGACGTCGACGTCCTGGAAGATCGACTGAATCCGCTGCGCCAGAGCGGATTCCGCCGCGCGTATCTTCGCCATCCTGCCGTCGGGGATCAGCGATCCGATCCGCGCCATGCCGCGGGTCCGCTTCTCGAGTCGATCTTGATGCGGCATCACCCGCACATCGTTGTAGATCCCACGGAAATAGCGGGGCAGGAAGTTGCCGTAGATGGCCGCCGGTGGATAGTCCGGATCGCGGACCACGACGTGGTGACCGAGGTCGCGCAGCAGTGCCCCGGCCGCATCGACCGCCGCCCGCTGCTCCTTACCGACGCGGGCGACCAGCGGCGGTGGAACTTTGGTGCTCAACGCAATTCGCAGTCGACCGGGATTCTTGGCGGCTGCGCCGACGAAGCCGCCTTCGGGAGCGGGCGTCGTGGTCGTCACGTCCAGGAACAACGCGGCGTCTTCCACCGTCCGCGCCAGCGGACCGTTCACGCTCAGCCCGCACCAGGCGTCCTCGTGCGGCGCCAGCGAGACACGGTCGCGCTGCGGCTTGATCCCGAACAGCCCGCACCAGCCGGACGGAATGCGGATCGAGCCGCCCCCGTCGGACCCCAGCGCCAGCGGCGCCAGCCCGGCGGCCACCGCAGCCCCGCTGCCGCCGCTGCTGCCGCCCGGCGACAGCGCGGTATCCCACGGATTGCGCGTCACCCCGAACGTCAGCGATTCGGTGAACGGGAAGATCATCAACTCCGGCACACTGGTTTTGCCGATGATCACCGCGCCCGCTGCGCGCAGCCGGCGGACCACCTCGGCGTCGCGGGCCGCGGGCGTCGAGACCCCGCTGCTGCCGCAGGCCGTGAGCTCACCGGCGACGTCGTTGTCGTCCTTGATCGCGACCGGGACGCCCAGCAACGGCAGCCGCTCGCCCGCGTCGAGGCGGCGCTGGGCGGCCAGGGCTTCTTGGCGCGCGGTCTCGGCCAGCACCACCCGGTAGCTGCGCAGCTGCGGGTCCAGTCGCGCGATGCGGTCCAGGTAGATCTCGAGAAGCGCCGGGGCGGTGATGGTGGCCGCGGCCAGCATCCGTGCCTGCTCGGCAGCTCCCGCGAAGGCCAGCTCTGCTACGTCCACGTCGAGGCAGACTACTCACCCGGGCGGCGCGGCGGACCGCTACCGTGACGTCCATGTCCTGTGTGTTCTGCGCGATCATCGCCGGCCAGGCTCCGGCCATCCGGATCTACGAAGACGACGGCTATCTGGCCTTCCTCGACATCCGTCCGTTCACCCGCGGGCACACCCTGGTGGTGCCCAAGCAGCACTCCGTGGACCTCACCGACACGCCGCCGGAGACGCTGGCCGGCATGGCGACCATCGGGCAGCGGATCGCCAGGGCGGCGCGCGCGAGCGATCTGGCGGACGCCACCAATATCGGGATCAACGATGGTCAGGCCGCGTTCCAGACGGTCTTCCACATCCACCTGCATGTGCTGCCGCGGCGCAACGGCGACAAGCTGGCCGTCGCCAAGGGCCTACTACTACGCCGCGACCCCGATCGCGAGCAGACCGGCCGCATTCTGCGGGACGCGCTGGCGAAGATCGACGCGGGCAGTTGATACTGGTCGCATGGCCCTTCCGTTCGAACAGACATTCCTGCCCTACCTCATTCGGGTCCACGACACGGTCTACAAGAAGACCAACGGCTGGATCGGGCACCGCGCACTGGGCATTCCCAGCCTGCTGCTGCACACCGTCGGCGCCAAAACCGGCCAAGCCCGGTCCGCGTCGCTGACCTATGCCCGTGACGGCGACGACTACCTGATCGTCGCGTCAAAGGGCGGAGACCCGAAAGCGCCGGGCTGGTATCACAACTTGAAAGCCAACCCGAGCGTCGAGATTAACGTGGGGCCCAAGCGTTTCCGCGTGACCGCCAAGCCGGTGCTACCAGACGACCCGGATTACGCGCGGCTGTGGAAGATCGTCAACGACAACAACAGCAACCGCTACGAGGCCTACCAGGAGAAGACGTCGCGGCCCATCCCGGTCGTGGTGCTCTCGCCGGCGTGAAACGGCGAACGAAATGGGCTAAAACAGCTCTTTGGCAAGCAGTTCCAGCGTCGTCTGGCGTGCGGGGGCGGTCGCGGGATCAGCGCCGCGGTGCGCCGATGCGACGGGATGCACCATCACCTCGTCAACCCCGAAACGCTCGGCCAGCGCGTTCAATTGGTCGGCGGCCTCGGCCGGCGACCCGACGACTGCTCGCTGCAGTCCGCTCTCGACGATGTGCTGCTGTTGCGGCGTGAGTTCGGCGCCGCGGACGTCCTCGACCAATTCCACCGGGCCCAAGGGCTGACCAGTCCGTAGCCGGGCCATCATGTGCAGGTTCGGCATCATCAAAGCCGTTGCCTCGTCGCGGGTTTCGGCCACTGCGGCGTTGACGGTCAAGAACGTCACCGGTTCGGCGGCCAGCTCGCTGGGCACGAACTGCGTCCGGTAGAGCTCCAATGCCTCCTCGGTGCCCTGGCCGGAGAAGTGATGGGCGAACACGTAGGGCAGGCCTTTGGCGGCAGCCAACTTCGCCGAGTACATCGACGATCCGAGCAGCCACAGGCGGGGCTCGCCGGCCGCAGCGGGCGTGGCCTTGAGGATGTAGTCGCCGTCGCGCAATTGCACCGGCACACCCTGGGCGCTCATCATCGCGCGCACGTGGTCGAGGTACTGCGGGAACTGGTCGATGTCGCGATCGTCGCGCCCGGCGGCGCCGCGCAACATGAACGACGTCACCGGATCCGATCCGGGCGCGCGGCCGATGCCGAGATCGATACGGCCGGGCGCGGCCGCTTCCAGCAGCGCGAACTGCTCGGCGACCGCCAGCGGGGCATGGTTGGGCAGCATCACACCGCCGGAGCCCAACCGCAGCTGCGTGGTCTGCGCCGCCAGGTAGGCGAGCACGACCGGCGGGCTGGTGGCGCCGACCGAGGGCATGTTGTGGTGTTCGGCGACCCAGTAACGGGTGAAGCCCAGGTCGTCGGCGGTCTGCGCCAGGCGCACGGTGGCCGCCAGAGCGTCGGCGGTGGTCTGGTCGGTGCGGACGGGGATGAGATCGAGTACAGAAAGCCGCATGAGAGGGTCAACGCCTCCCGTCAGCCGTTCGTTCCCTGCCCGTCACCGGAGACCGGCCGTCTCCTTCGCTTCGAAGAAAATGCCGTCCAGCATCGCCGGGGTCAGCTTGCCGGTGAAGGTGTTCTGCTGACTGGGGTGGTAGCAACCCAGCAGCACGACCTCACCGTGAGCGGCGCGCACGGTCGCGGTGGCGGCGTGGCCGAACTTCGGCTGCGGCCGGGGCACCTCGCCACCGGCGGCGCGGATCATGTCGAGCGCGCAGCGCCAGCCGAATGCGCCCAGCGCCACGATCACTCGCGTCTCTGCGCCCACCAGCCGCCACTCGGCGTCCAGCCACGGCGCACATGTCGAACGCTCGGCCGGAGTCGGCGCATTCGCCGGCGGCGCGCATCGCACCGCAGCCACCACGCGAACATCGTTGAGCTGCAAGCCGTCCGCGGCGTCGACGGCGATCGGCGAGTTCGCCAGACCGGCTCGGTGCAGTGCCGCGTACAAGAAATCGCCGGAGCGGTCGCCGGTGAACACCCGACCCGTCCGGTTGGCGCCGTTGGCCGCCGGCGCCAGCCCGACGACGACGATCCGCGGACGCGCGTCGCCCCAACCCGGAACCGGCCGGCCCCAATACGGCTGGTCGGCGAACGACCGCCGCTTGGTCCGCGCAGACTCTTCGCGCCACTCCACCAACCGCGGGCAGGCTCGGCACACCGATATCTCGGCGTCGAGCTTTGCCAGCGACGCGGCGGCCGCCGCCTGCTCGCGCACCTGCAGGTGGTCTCACCGCCGCCACCGTCTGCAGCGGTGGCGGGATCACCAGGCCACCCGGTGCCCGGCGACACCGGGGAGTCGAAGAGCGCGCCGGTGCGCGGGTGGGCGAAGTTCACAGCTCCACTGTGTACCAGCGCCGCGAAACGGTGTCCGTAGGATCGCTCCCATGGCCGCTGACGCGCTGGCCGGCCTGATTGCCGAGCTGCCCGAGGGAATGGTCGTCACCGACCCCGCGATCACCGAGGGATACCGGCAGGACCGCGCGCTGGATCCGACGGCGGGCAAGCCGTTGGCCGTCGTGCGCGCGCAACGGACCGAAGAGGTGCAGACCGTGCTGCGGTGGGCGACCACCCACCAGGTACCGGTGGTGACCCGCGGAATGGGCACCGGCCTGTCCGGCGGCGCCACCGCGATCGACGGCGGAATCGTGTTGTCGACCGAGAAGATGCGCGACATCGTCGTCGACCCGGTCACCCGCACCGCGGTGTGTCAGCCCGGGCTGCTCAACGCCGAGGTGAAGAAGACCGTCGCCGAGTACGGCCTCTGGTACCCGCCCGACCCGTCGTCATATGAGATCTGCAGCATCGGCGGCAACATCGCGACCAATGCCGGCGGGCTGTGCTGCGTGAAGTACGGCGTCACCACCGACTACGTGCTGGGCGTGCAGGTGGTGCTGGCCGACGGCACCGCGGTCCGGCTCGGCGGGCCCCGGCTGAAGGACGTCGCCGGGCTGAGCCTGACCAAGTTGTTCGTCGGCAGCGAGGGCACGCTGGGCGTGATCACCGAGGTGACGCTGCGGCTGGTGCCGGCCCAGCAGCCCCTGTCCACCGTGGTCGCCTACTTCGCGTCGGTGGAGGCTGCCGCGCAAGCCGTGCTCGGGGTCACGTCACGGCTTCGCCCGGCGATGCTGGAGTTCATGGACTCGGCCACCATCAACGCCGTCGAAGACAAGCTGCGGATGGGCCTGGACCGCGGGGCGGCCGCGATGCTGGTCGCCGCATCCGACGAACGCGGCCAGTCCGGCAGCGACGACGCCGAAGTCATGGCCGCGACGTTCACCGAATTCGGTGCGACGGAAGTCTTTTCGACCGACGACCCCGATGAGAGCGAGGCGTTTATCGCCGCTCGCCGGTTCGCCATTCCCGCAGTCGAGGAGAAGGGCCCGTTGCTGCTCGAGGACGTCGGCGTGCCGGTGCCGGCGCTGGCCGATCTGGTCAGCGGGATCGCGCGGATCGCCTCCGAGCGCGACTTGCTGATCGCGGTGATCGCCCACGCCGGCGACGGCAACACCCATCCGCTGATCGTCTACGACCCCGACGACGTGGCGATGAGCGAGCGGGCCCAGTTGGCGTACGGCGAGATCATGGACCTCGCACTGGATCTGGGCGGCACGATCACCGGCGAGCACGGCGTCGGTCGGCTGAAGCGGCCTTGGCTGGACGACTATCTCGGTCCAGAGGCCATGGCTCTCAACCTGCGGATCAAAGACGCGCTCGACCCGCAGGGCATCCTCAACCCCGGCGCCGGCGTCTGAGACACACATGCGCAACCTCGACGACGTCGTCACCAGCCGTCATTCGAGCAGGCTGTTTCTGCGCGACAAGCCGGTACCGCACGAACTGGTCACCGAAGCCCTCGAGTTGGCCATCCGGGCGCCCTCGAACTCCAACATTCAACCCTGGCATGTCGTCTTCGCCTCCGGCCCTGCGCGCGATCGCCTCGTCGAGGCACTGCTCGCCGAGGCGGATATCGCCACCCCTAACGTGCCCCAGTTGCCCGAACACTTCGCACACTATCGTCGAGACCTCGGCGCCCTGGTCTATGGCGCGATGGGCGTCGCCCGGAACGACCCTGAGGCGCGACGCGTTGCGGTGCTGCGCAATTGGGAATTCTTTCGCGCGCCCCTGGCCGGCATCGTCTGCATGCACCGCGACCTCGACTACGTCGACGCGATCGCGGTCGGCATGTTCCTGCAAACCTTCGTGCTCGCTCTGACCGCCCGCGGGTTGGGCAGTTGCGTCCAGGTCTCCGTGGCCGGGTACCCCGACGTCCTGCGTCAGCAGCTTGACATCGGCGAGGAATACCGCATCCTCTGCGGAGTCTCCATCGGCTATCCCGACCCCACCTTCCCGGCGAACTCCCTGAAGGTGCCGCGCAGCCCCCTGGAGGCGAATTTCACCTTCATCGAAGACTGACCGACCCGGCGCCCCCTGTGCGCCATGCGAGACTGTTTCGACGAACTCGACTGGAGGGATGGAGATGTCGGGCTGGACTAAAGGGAGCCTCTTGGCCGCTGTGAAGGCAGCTGGAGTGGCTTCGATATGTGGCTGGGCGCTGGTGCTGGGTGTCAGTCCCGCGCTCGCGGATCCGAATCCCGGCGATCCGGGGGCCGCTGCGGGGCAAGACCCACCGCCGCCCGCTGGCATCCCGCCATTCGGGGCGCCATTCGCGCCGCCGAGACTCGTTCCTGCCAACGGCTCGACGGTGGGCGTGGCCCAGCCGATCATCATCAACTTCCCGGGACCCGTCGATGACGCCGGTGCCGCCGAAAACGCGGTCCACGTCTCGTCGGATCCGCCGATTGCCGGCAAGTTCTACTGGATGAATCCCACGCAGTTACGCTGGCGCCCGCTGAGCTTCTGGCCCCCGCACACCGGGGTGACCGTCGATGCCGGTGGCACTGTGTCCAGCTTCCAAACCGGAGACACGCTGATCGCGACCGCTGACGACGCCACGCACCAACTGACCGTCACCCGCAACGGGGCCGTGGAGAAGACCATCCCCATGTCGATGGGGATGGCAGCCGGCGGCCACCAAACCCCGAACGGCACCTACTACGTACAAGATAAGAAGCCGTCGATCGTGATGGATTCCTCGACCTACGGCGTCCCGGTCAACTCGACGTACGGATACAAAACGACGGTCGAGCTGGCCGTCCGGTTCGATGACAGCGGCGACTTCGTCCACAGCGCGCCATGGTCGGTGGATGACCAGGGCAAGCGCGACGTCAGCCATGGGTGCATCAACATCAGCCCGAGCAACGCGAAATGGTTCTTCGACAACTTCAACGCCGGTGATCCCATCGTCGTGACCAACTCCGGCGGCGGTACCTACTCCAGGCACGACGGGTCCAACGACTGGCAACTCTAGCTCGCGGGTCTGCGAGCTAGAGTGCGGCTGATCGGCCCGTGACGCCAGGCAGAGTTCCGCATCCTCGTCAGGCGCCGTCGTCACGCGCGACGTCCGACTGCACGTGCGTCTGGCCGCCGACGTCGGTAATGGTGCCGTGTTCGAAAGTGGATTCGGTGCCGCCGGCCACGGGGCGCCCGTCGCTGGTGGGATAGCCAAGCGGGCCTGCCGGACCACCGTTCGTGTTCCATGTCCACAGGATCTGGCCCGCGATGGAGTGGGCGCCGGCATGGGGCGTCCAGTAGATACTTCCGTGTTGAAATTCGTTGAAGCGTCCGCCATCTGGCGCTGATCTCTCACTCGAGGTCGGCTCCCCTAGCCAACCTCTGGGGCCGCCGGAGTCCTGATACTTCTCGAGAATCGCTCCTTGAACAACGAAATAGCCTGCTGCCGTACCGACTCGGCTGGTGGAGACTGAACTCGTCTCACTGGCGGGATCGCCAGCCGGCGACCGGAGACAGCCCGCTGTCAAAACAGCTCCGCTGAGGACGATGACGAGGCCAAGAAAGTGTGAACGTGTCGGTACCACGGGTACACGGTACCGCGGGTAGCGCCTCACTGTCACCTCACCGAGCTGCGAGATCTATTCGCTCCCACCAATTTTGGCTGTCGCCTCTGGTCCCGCCGGCAAGCCAGTCACAAGACGCGCCGTAGGCGCCGTTGGCGGTCTGTCGCTGCGGAGCGCTCATGCCGCGCTGAAGGCGGTGTAGATCATGGAGCCATACAGTTCCCCGAGATCGTCTGCGCCCCAGGGGTTGGACGTGTCCAGCAGGCAACGGACCGCGGCCTCGCAGGAAGAGAGGAAGAATTCGATCAGCGCGGGCAGTTTGGTGTCGACATCCTCGATCCCCCACCAGCGCGTCATTGCCGGGGCGAGCATGGCCGACGTGGCCTCGGCCATCTGCGCGCGCACCCGCAGGAATCGACCTTTGACCGCGGGGTCGGGTCCGGCCGAAAACACCACCCGCCAAGAGTCGGGTCGCTCGGCCACCGAATGCAGTAACGCCTGGAAACCGACCATGAATGCCGACTGGCGTTTCTCCCGCCGAGCGGCGTCCAGGGCTGAGATCAACGCACCCTGTAAAGCTTCAGTTTCCCGCTCGAGCAGTGCGGTGATGATCTCGACCCGGTCGGCAAAGCACGCATAAATGACCGGACGGGTGACCTGGAGCCGGTCGGCAATCGAGCCGACTGTCACCTGACCCACACCTTGTTCGACGGTGATTGCCAGCGCGGCGTCCAGCACTTGCGGCCGTCGACGCTCCGGACCGAGGTGGCGTGCCCGATGGCGTGACGTCGTGGCGGTCCCCGCGCTCGGCATGCCCCCGAATCTAACACGCGATACTTCGGGAGTGTAGGAAATTGCTTCATGGTTGTAGATTTCGTGGAAATGTAGGGGTGTCCCAGTTTAGAAAAGCGCGTTGCAAGGTCGAATTGCGCATTGTCGCGTTTTATGCCGACGGAAAGCGTAAAATACCTTTGTCGCGCACCCAGACGTTCGTGATCTAAACGCGAATCACGCCGCGAACGCGACGATATCGGTTCGGTCGATACTTATCGAATTCGTATTCAAGCCACGCCCGCAAGGGATGGCGCATTCTGCCCGATCGGCGTAGGTTTGAGGTCCGGGGTTGGACTCACAGCCTTTACGGTGGGCTCCGAAGGCGTCTGACGCCAGTTCCCCTTCGTGCGACCGGCCGTTCCGCCATTCCGGCAAGACTGGCGAGAGGTTGCAAATGATTGCTGGACGTAAAGCCATTTCCGACGCGCCATATTCAAACGGCGCGACACTCATCGATCGCCGCAAGACCTGTATATGGTTCCGCCAAGAGGCCGAATCCACCACGGTCAACGTCAACGGCGAGATCGCGGCGTCTGACATCGACGATCTGAGCCCGCACGCACGACGGTTGGTGCGCGACTGCGGCGTGCTGATCGTCGACCTCAATGGCGACGATTTCGTCGGCCTCGACGCACTGTGCGCGCTGCTGGCACTTTGGTCGGCAGGCGCAGTTGCAACCGAACGACCTAAGGCGCGCGAATTTCGCATTCGGTCTCAGCACCTCAACGTGGTCCTCCGCCGAGGCGGATGACGGTCGTTCAGGGCCACACAGGTCACACGTACAAGCGACGCCTGGTTCCCGAGTGACAAAGTCGGGCGTTTGTGTAACTCGCTCAGTTGAAGCTCAGCCTTACACCCCGCCGCAAGCTCGCTGTACCCACACCAGGGACCGCCCAGCAGCACCGTCCGAGACTTTCATAAAAGTGGCTTTGAGCTGCACATATGACCGACTGCCCGCTGAGGCTTGGAAACTTTCTCAACTTTTCAAAAAGTTTTTGAAACTTTTTTTACTTTTCCCTTCCCCGAACGCAAGTTGAGGGTTAACTTAGCGAGACCTGAGATTTCACAGGGTCTACTAAGGGGGACGACGATGGCTAAGCGACACGGTGACAAGCGGGAACAGCGGTTACTCAAAGCCAGGGCCCGACGTCGTCGCCGGGTGCTCGGAGCGGGCACGACCGCCGGCGCATTTCTCGTGTTCGGCATGACCCCACTGGCCAGCACACCAACTGCTCGTGCCGACGTATTCGACGTGATCATCGATCCCATCGTCAACTCCTTGCTCAGTTCCATCACCAGCCTGGATGCGCTCCTGGGTATCGACCCGTCCGCGGCTTTCGATCTGGGTGGCCTGGCCCTGCCGGCCGCTGATGCGGCGTTGGCTTCCGATCCCTTGGCGGCCATTGGGTCGTCCACCGATGCAGTGGCTTCTTCGGCAGATGTGCTGAGCGCTGCCGCGCCGGCCGCCGATACCTCTTTAGCTGATTGGTTTCAGACGGCCATCTATGAGCCGATGCACGCGGCCGACGAGGCCTGGATCAACAGCCCAACCGGTGAGGCGTTCGACAACGCGATCAACCCGTATTTCGCGACCGGAGACTTCTGCGGTCTGATCTGCAACGGCACCGCGGGTACGGAGCTAGATCCCACGGGCGGCAACGGCGGACTCTTCTTTGGTGACGGCGGGAGCGGCTGGACAAGCACCGAGCTTGGCGTGGTCGGTGGTGACGGCGGGAGTGCCGGTGGAATCGGCGACGGCGGGGACGGCGGATTCGGCGGCCTCGGTGCCGCCGGCGGGGACGGTGGCGCCGGCGGCGAGATGTTCGGCAACGGCGGGCTCGGCGGGGACGGCGGTGCCGGTGTAGCGGGCTTCAACGGCGGCGATGGCGGCGCCGGCGGAGCTGGCGGCGGCACCGGCCAAGTCCAGGACCTGTTCGGTTTGGGCGCGCTCGGCAACGGTGGTGACGGCGGCAACGGCGGCGACGGCGCTGCCGGCGGCAACGGCACGGTGGTCGCGCCGGGTGATTCGGCAAACGGGTTGGCCGGCGGCAACGGCGGCAACGGCGGCGCTGGAGGTACCGGCTCGTACTTCATCGGCAACGGCGGCAACGGCGGCAATGGCGGTCTTGGCGCCGACGGCGGCAACGGTGGAGTCGCCCTCACCGGCGCGACCGGTCTGTCGGGCGTCAACGACGGCGCCGGCGGGGCCGGCGGCGACGCCAATGGCGGGGCCGGCGGAAACGGCGGAAACGGCGGGACCGGCGGAACCGGCGGCCTGTTCGGCAGCACCGCGGGGCTCACGGGCAACGGTGGCGACGCTGGTGACGGTGGCAATGGCGGAACCCCCGGCGCCGGCGGCGATGGCGCGCTCGGTGTGATCACGGTCGCCGGATCCGGCGGCAGCCTGGGCGCCGGCGGCGACGGCGGCGTGGGCGGTACCGCTAACGGCGGCGCCGGCGGCATCGGCGGCAGCGGCGGTGCGATCGCGGGTAACGGCGGCAACGGCGGCGACGGCGGCGTCGGCGCTGATGGCGGGCTCGGCGGCACCGGCGCGGTCGGCAGTTTTGCCAACGGCGGCACCGGTGAGGGCGGCTTCGGTGGCATCGGCGGCGACGGTAGTGCCGCTGGTAACGCGGGTCTTGGCGGGGCGGGCGGGACAGCTCTCACCGGTCCCGGCGGCACCCACGGCATCGACGGCACCGCGGGTACCTTGGCCGGCGACGGCGGCAACGGGGGCATCGGAGGCGCCGGCGGGGTCCTCAATAATTCTGACGGCACGGTGACGTTGGTAGCCGGTGCCGGCGGGGCTGGCGGCGCAGGTGGCGTGGCCAACGGTGCCGTGCCTGGTTACGGCGGCGGCGGCGGTGGTGGCGGCGGCGGGGCTGAGGTCTCGGCCACCGACGGCAGCACGGTCACGACCGGTACCGCGACCGGTGGGGTCGGCGGGGCCGGCGGCGCCGGCACCGGCACCTCCGCCGGCGGGGACGGCGGCAGCGGTGGCAACGGGGTCGTCTCCGCTGATGGCGACAGCACCATCACCACCGGCACTGTCACGGGCGGGGTCGGCGGGGCTGGTAGCACCGACGGCGGTGTCGGCGGCACTGGCGGCGACGCCGACGTGACGGCCACCGACGGCAGCACGATTACCACTGGCACCGTCACTGGCGGGGCTGGCGGGGCGGCCAGCAATGGTGCCGACGGCGGCATCGGTGGGTCGGGCGCCGTCACCGCGACCGGTGGCAGCACCATCACCACTGGCACGGCGGTCGGCGGGGTCGGTGGTGCCGCCGGTGGCGGCATCGACGGCGGCGCTGGGGGCAACGGCGGCGACGCCACCGTTACCGCTTCCGGTGGTGGCACCATCACAACCGGTACCCCGACCGGCGGCGGCGGGGGCGCCGGCGGCGCCAGCGGCATTGACGGCGGCGCGGGCGGTAATGGCGGTAATGGCGGCGAGGCCTCGGTGACAAGCACCGGCCAGACCATCGGTACTGCCACTGCCAACGGCGGTGTGGGCGGCATCGGCGGGGCCGGCGGCGATGGCGTCGACGGTACCAACGGCGGAGACGGCGGTGCGGGAGACCTCGTCGCTACCGGCACTGTGACGGGCCTGCCCGGCACGGTTGGTACGGCCGGTTGACAGTTGCACCAATGGGGGATGCGGCAACCACGGTTCGGAGAAATCCGGCCGTGGTTGCCGTCTGTGTTGTACCAGGACGTGGCTTATCCACGTCGTGGACCCCTCATGACGACGGTTTGGTCGCGGACCGGATGACGAGGTCCTCGCAGACCCGCGACATATAGCCGAGAAGGGACCCCGCGCTCAGTAATTCTGACGAAGCCACCGACAACTTTGGTGAATCGCAAAACTCGTGCCTGCTTATGTGGGTCACTGCGACGGCTGCGGTTTGCGATAATGGCCTACATCCGCACAGCCGAATTCGCTCCAACTGAATATCCGGTATGAGACATTGGTCGTCTGAGCAATTTATGGCAAATTCGGTATTACTCAATAAGTCGCAATGTAGAGCGATATCGTCACCTGCATGACTAATATGCAATCGACTGAGCCCGAAGTTGAGGCCAGCGCTCAAAGACCGCCTCCCTCCCCGAGCTGGTGGAGGTCGCCGCGCTGGGCCGCGTTCGCGGCGCTGGCGCTGGCGGTGATCGCCACCGTCGTCGCTGTCGCAGCATGGTTGCGGGCCGCCGAAATTGCTGCACCCACCTTTACCGACCAACAGACCGCCCAAGCGAAAAGCGCCGTGTGCTCGGCATACACCGCCGTTCATCAAGGGGTGGTGAAGAATACCCATCTCGCGGATCCGAACCCCCACGACCCCGTCGGCCAGCTTTCGATCGCAGCGAACGCTCGCCTGGCATTGCTGGGGGGCGGTGCGTATCTACGCGACCGCGTGGCCGCCGAGCCCGCGACGCCGGCCGACCTGGCACAGGCAGTCAATTCAATGGGCAATACGATTGAACAATTGGGTGTCGGCTATCTCGAGGCTGCAACCAGCGTCGTGCTGGATCCGTTGCGCAACGATCTGAATTCAGAGGTAACACAACTCAACTCGCTGTGTGGTTGAGTCAGCGATTCGACGGTGACGTCGGCTCTAATCAGTGCGCGAGTCGAGCCCGCTCCAAAATCCGTCTACGTAAGGGTTACGAAATAGCGCGGCCGTCACGAAAAGAGAACCTGCGGCCGCTCAGCCCGGTACCAAACTGACTAGTGATTCGGATGACACCAGAACCCGCCGGCACCTCTCACCGTTGGCTCGGAGTGTGGCTGCATGTGCGTTTTCGGCTGGTGCGTCGACTCCGCTGGCCCAGGCCGTCGGCGACGGCGGCTCCGGCGGGCGCGGAGCCGGCAGGCGGGTGCGTAGCCGCAGCGTGAGAAGGCTGAGATTTATTGCGCCGGGCGCGCTGACGCTTTGGTGTTGCGCTTACGTCGGCATTCCGCTGAACAGGTCAGCGGAGGTCTGCCCATTCGCTCGTAGGTGAAGGTCTTGCCGCAGGCCACGCATTCGGTCTCGTTGATCCGGTGGTCCATTTGCAGCCACGCTTCGCAGAACTGCACGAACCGCTCAGGGGTCAAGGCCTTGATGTCCTCCCGGTCGGCGCCGCGGGAGACCAATCTGTCGATCATGGCGAGCTGCTCGTTGGACCATTCCGACGATCCCGTCGACCGTGCGGCACGCGCAGTGATAGCCCGCAGCAGTGCGTGCTCGTCATCGTTGCGATCAGTCGCCGATGGCTTGCCGTCCCCATCCTGGATGGAATCGACGTCTAGGGCCGCAGCGAGCGCGACCAGCACTTTGCCGAGCTTGCCGGCGTTCTCCGTATCCAGGCGCAAATGGTTGGTAGCTTGATCGGTCAATTCGCCGTCGGAGATCGTGATCGTGCCGTCCGCAATCGAGATCAGGATCGTACAGCCGATTTCTGACTGGCTGTCCACTGTCTGGATCGCGTCTTCGGTCATTATTCTCCCCCGCGGTCTTAGCGACCCGCTACGTCGTTGAGCACCTAACAAGACGAGCGACGGTGCCGAAATTTCCAGCACGCGTACCTTCAGACCAGTGTAAGTTCTCCTTCTCGCAACAGTCTGCCTGCCGGAGAATGCGCCGTCCAACCAACTCTCGGTATGGTGACCACCAGTTTATGCCGCCGAATGCCGTTCGGCTTCGATTTAGCAGCCTTGTTAAAGGTCAATTTGGTTGGCCCACCACGTCCGACGTGCGGCGTCTGGAATGACCTCGGTATCCAAACCGGGTGGAGCGTCCTGCGAGGTCGCTGGCCGCGGCAGGTGCGACGTCGGGCGTGACACGGCTGATGGAACTTCGAGAAGGCCACAGATGTGTGCGGCCCGCCCCGGGTAGGCGACGGCCGGTTCTCTACCTGCGCCTTTGCAACATTCTCACCCAGATGGCGCAGCATTTTTGCCGCGTTCGTGGCGAATCCAAGGACCGTATGGTGTGCAGTTCTTTCAGAAGGCGTCCGCCCCCGGTGGGGGAATGATCCTTGCGGCGTAGCCACGGGAGTTGCTTAGGTGGTCGTGTGCTCGCGGCGATGCCGGATCTTCCTGTCGGTGTGCACGGTCTAGATGCCCGTGGAACCGTTGCCGCCGATGACTACGCGCGGGCCTTCGCACCGCTCGTCGACCGGGTCCAGCGAGCCGGCGAGCGACTGCGATTGCTGCTGTGGTTCGGTCCCAGCTTTGAGCGCATCACCCCCGGGGCTTTGTGGGCCGATGGCCGACTCGGTATTCGCTACATCTCGGTGATGGATGGGTGCGCCGTAGTCACCGACATCGACTGGGTCGAAGCACCCGCACGCGGCATCGCGCGCTGGCTGCCCTGCCCGGTGCGGATCTACGACAACGCCCACCGAGACGACGCCGCCCACTGGCTGTCGTCTCTATCCACCCGCCAACCCCCGTCGGCGGCCGACACGGCAAAGGCGTACCTCGGCGGAGCAGCCGGCGCAACCTTCAATATCGCGAAGCTGTTCGTCAACCGACGATTACGACTCTGAAAACAGACTGCACCCGGCCGGACCACGTCAGCGTGTTTACTCCCGCGATCCCCCGCGAAGAAACAGCCGCTGCCCCGACGGGGAAATGCGTTGCGCCGCAGAATCCCTGCGGACAACTGTGTGCATCCACTGCGATCAGCGTGCCGGTCTGCTGGGCGTCCGCAAGCCCTTCTGCGAACGCATCCGCTTGTGCTGTGGCGTCGTTGGCGCGGCGAAATGCGGTGTCGGTTAGTGGTGCTCGCCGAGGAGCGTCACGAGCATCAGGTGCCGTACGGCCGTCTGCGCGGCTTTCGTTCGTACTGCATGAGGCGTCCGAGATCGACGACGAGGCTGAATGCGGCATGAACGGCGAAACGTGCGTCGCGCCGGGAGATATCGGGCCGGCCGGCGTCGACCTGGCGAACCCACGCTTCGATGATGGAGCGCTGGATGTTGTGGATGGCGGCTTTGCCGCTGAAGTACTTACGAGCCGGAGGTGGGCATGCCGACTTCAGCGGCGACATCGCCGGTGCAACACCGAGACGTGCAAGGTCTCTATTCTGCTATTTTTAGCAAACAGTCAGTGAGGGGACGCATGTTAATCATCGATGCGGACGGACATGTCGCGGAGGGAGCATCGCTGGCGATCGAGGCGATGCAGCGTCTGGCCACAACACATCACGCCGCGCGCCGACGGGCGGGCCTTGGTCATCGAAGGCCGCAATTATCCCGAGGCCGACGGCCCGGGCGCCGGCTGTCCCCGTGAGTACGGGCTCAGCACGGCGGACGGCATCAACTACTCGTCCGCCGAGGGCGTGCTCGGCGATGCCGATCGCGATCAGATCGACACGATGGTGCTGTATCCGAGCCTGGGTCTATGCGTGCCCAGCCTCGAAGATCCTGAGTTCGCCGCCGGGTTCGCGCGGCTGTACAACCGGTGGATTGCCGACTACTGCCGCCCGACGGCTGGCCGGTTGCGCGGGATCGCGGTGACGCCGATCGAGCAGGTCGACGTTGCCATCGACGTGATGCGTGAGGCGAAGGACCTCGGGCTGGTGGCGATCCACATCCCGCCGGCGCTGAAGACCCGCAATCTGGACCACCCCGACCTGGACCCGTTCTACTCCGCCGCGGTCGAACTCGATATGCCACTGGGTATTCACGGCGCGCCCGGTATGCATCTTCCGAAGGTCGGCGTCGACCGCTTCACGAACTACATCCAGGTGCACTGCGTCAGCTTCCCGTTCGACCAGATGACGGCGATGACCGCGCTGGTCTCCGGCGGCGTCTTCGACAGGCATCCGGCACTGCGGGTCGCCTTCCTCGAGGCCGGCGTCGGCTGGGTTCCATTCTTCATCGACCGACTGCACGAGCACTTCGAGAAGCGCGGCGGCTGGATCGATCGAGGATGGCAACGCGATCCGCAGGAGTACCTTCAGGCGGGCAACATCTGGACGACGTGCGAGCCGGAGGAGCCGATCCTGCCCGGGGTCATCGACGTGCTCGGCGACGACTTCATCATGTTCGCCAGCGATTACCCACACTGGGACGGCGAGTGGCCGGAGAGCACGAAGCACCTGCGCGCCCGCCCGGATATCAGCGAGGAATCTCGCGAGAAGATCGGCGGGCTCAACGCCCAGCGTTTCTACGGTCTCAACTAACGTTGCAGGTGCGCGATGAACCTCAACCGAGCCCGGAAATCGATGAGATCGCACACCGTCCCGCCCTCGACTCTGCACGTTGATACAGCTGTCGGCAGTTAGCCGGCCAGCCGCACCGGCAGCGCCTTGGGCCCACGAATCGACGGGGTGTTGAAGTACGACAATGTATCGGCCGTGACGCTGTATTCCGGAAAACGGCAGAGCAGTTCTTCGAATGCAACCCTGGCCTCAAGGCGCGCGAGATTGGCGCCCATGCAGAAGTGGATGCCACTGCCAAAAGCAATGTGCTTTCGTGCCACGCGATGGATGTCGAAACGGTCGGCATCATCGAACATCCGCGGGTCGCGGTTCGCCGCGGCCAAGATGAGCATTACCTTCTCACCCGCGCTGATGGTGTGTCCACATATTTCGATATCGGTCGTTGTCGTTCTCGTGAGCGTCGGGACAGGACCGTCGAATCTCAGCACCTCTTCGATCGCGTTGGGCAGCAACGACATGTCGGCGACGATCTGTGCCCGGGCGTCGGCGTGAGCGGCCAGCACAGTGGCGGCATTGCCGAGCAGGTTTGTGGTGGTTTCGTTGCCGGCGATCAGTAGAAGAGCGCAGAAGCCGAGGATGTCGTCGTCGGTGAGCTTGTGCCCCTCGACCTCGGCCTGTGCAAGGGCGGTGACCAGGTCGTCGCGCGGGCTGCTGCGGCGAGCGGCGATGACCCCCCGGAAATAGTCGAAGATCAGGTCGTAGTTGCGGACCAGCGATTCGTAGTCGCCGGCCACGGTTGCCATGATGCCGTTGGACCACTCCTTGAACAGGTCCCGATCGCGCGGATCGACGCCCAGCATCTCGGCGATCACCATGATCGGGAACGGCCCTGTGAACGTCGACACCAGGTCCACTTCGTCTTCGCTGGATATCGCGTCGAGCAGGGCTCGGGCGACACGCCGGATCAGGCTTTCCTGTGCACCTATTCGCTTGGCGGTGAACGCCTTCTGCAGCACCCTCCGCAACTCGGCCTGGCGGGGAGGATCCATCAGGATGATCATCGGCTTGATCCCGGAGAACCCGTCTAGAGTGATGCCGCTCGCGGATGAAAAAACCGGCCATCGGCGCAATGCGGACTCGACATCCTCAAAGCGGCTGATCGCCCAGAATCGTGGCCGCTCGTTGAGGTGAACCGGACACTCCTCGCGCAGCGCGGCGTAGACCGGGTGGGGGTTTCCGAGGTGCGAACGTGAATAAGGGTTGAAATTCATGGTCTCTCAAAGGTTTTGGTTCATGCTGCTCTGCCGGAGCGAGCCGGCCCCGCGCCGAAGCCCGTGGAAGGGCGCCGACCCCTAACACCCTATTATTGCGATCTTAAAAAGAAGCAAAATGCCCCTCCAGCGCCATGACCGGCGCGCCGCGATCACTCCCTGATTCCCCTCGCCCCGTGCCAGAACCGAGCCGGTGACAGCAGTTGACATACGCACCCATCTGTCGTAGCAATAAGACATGGCGACTGCTTTGTCTCACGCACCACAGTTCCGTCTCGCGACCGCCGAGACGTGGGCCGACCCGTGGCCGATGTACCGCGCGCTGCGCGACCACGACCCAGTGCACCGCGTGGTGCCGGCAAGCAAGCCCGACGACGACTACTACGTCCTGACCCGGCACGCCGACATCTGGGCGGCCGCGCGCGACCACGAGACGTTCTCCTCGGCAAAGGGCCTGACCGTCAACTATGGCGACCTGGAAATGATTGGGCTGCAACATAATCCGCCGATGGTGATGACGGATCCACCTGAGCATACCGAGTTCCGCAGGCTGGTCGCCCGCGGATTCACCCCGCGACAGGTGGAGGCGGTGGAGCCCAAGGTCCGCCAGTTCGTGGTCCAGCGACTCGACCGGCTGATCGCCGACGGCGGCGGCGACATCGTCGCCGAGCTGTTCAAGCCGTTGCCGTCGATGGTGGTGGCGCACTACCTCGGCGTCCCGGAGGAAGACCGCGGGCAGTTCGACGGCTGGACCGAAGCCATCGTCGCGGCCAACACCGCCGACGGCGGCATCGCCTCCGCACTCGAATCCGTCGGTGACGCCGTCGGATCGATGATGGCCTACTTCACCCAGCTGATCGAACGCCGCCGCACCGAACCCGAAGACGACACCATCTCTCATCTGGTCGCTGCGGGAGTCGGGGCCGACGGCGACATCGCCGGGACGCTGTCGGTCCTCGCGTTCGTCTTCACGATGATCACCGGCGGAAACGACACCACCACCGGAATGCTGGGCGGTTCAGTGCAACTGCTGCATCAGCGGCCCGATCAGCGGCGCCTGCTGGTCGAAAATCCAGATCTCATTCGTGGAGCCATCGACGAGTTGCTGCGGCTGACTTCACCGGTGCAGGCGCTGGCGCGCACGGCCACCCGCGATGTGACCGTCGGCGACGTCACCATCCCACAGGGACGCCGGGTACTTCTGGTGTACGGCTCCGCCAACCGCGACGAGCGCCAATTCGGCCCTAACGCAGCCGAACTCGATGTCGAGCGGCAACCGCGCAATATTCTCACCTTCAGCCACGGTGCCCACCACTGTCTCGGTGCAGCCGCCGCGCGTATGCAGTCTCGGGTCGCGTTGGCCGAATTGCTCTCGCGCTGCCCGGATTTCGAGATCGACGAGGCCAATATCGTCTGGGCCGGGGGCAGCTACGTGCGGCGGCCGCTGTCAATCCCGTTCCGGGTCAACCCGTAGTGCCGGCCAACGACTGGCTCGCCGAGCGCCGCACCGAGGTCGCGGCCGATCGCATCCTCGATGCCGCCGAGCAACTGTTCACCCGTCATGATCCCGGTTCGGTGGGCATGAACGAGATCGCCAAGGCCGCAGGCTGTTCCCGCGCGACGCTGTATCGCTACTTCGAAAACCGTGAAGCACTGCGCACCGCCTACGTGGCCCGTGAAACGCACCGGTTGTCCGAGTCGATCGACGTCGACGACATCAAGGACCCCCGCGAGCGGCTGGTCGCCGGCATCCTCACCACACTGCGTCTGGTCCGCGAAAGCCCGGCGCTGTCAGCCTGGTTCGCGACGACGTCCGGACCGTTGGGCGCTCAGATGGCCGAGCAGTCCGACGTGATCACCGGGCTGGCCGCCGCCTTCGTCAGCTCACTGGGCGACGACCACCCGGCGAACGTGGCCGGCCGCGGACGTTGGCTGGTGCGGGCGATCACCTCGCTGCTGATCTTCCCCGGTCGTGACGAGGCCGACGAGCGGGCGATGCTGAGCGAGTTCGTCGCCCCGGTCGTGGTGCCCGCCGATCAGGTCAGTCGCGCACCCGGGTGAACCGGTGCAACAGCCAGGCCGGCGGGATGGTGACCACCATCGTCGCCACGAACAGCCCGGCCATCGAACCCGTGTAGACGTGGTCCTGCATGATGTAGACCATCGCGAATTCCATGGTGATCAGATGGATCAGGAAGATTTCGTAGGAGATCTCGCCGAGCCAGACCATCGGCTTGCTCGCCAGTAGTCGGCAGTACAGCCCCTCGTTGCCGAGCGCCAACGGCGCCAATGCCAGCCCGGAGATCACCGCGTAGAAGACCGCTTTGTACAGTGCCTGGGACAGCCCGAGCGGTGACGTCGTCGGGTCGCCGGCGATCGGCGTGGACGCGATCAAATAGCAGACCGCGGCCAGTGGCAGAGTGACGAAGGCGTAGCAGCGCGCGCCCATCCGTTGCAGCACAGTCAGACTCATGCCGGCCAGAAACCAGATCAGGTACGTCGGTAGCCACAGCCTGGCCCCATTGGGTATCGAGGTGGTCAGGTGGACCCCGACCAACCACGCCGGTGAGATCAGCGCCAGGGCAGCGATACCGGACAGCAACAGCTTCGGGTGCCACTGCCGCCGGCCCAACACCACCACCAGCAGGTAGGCCAAGAGCGGAAGAACGACGTAGAACGAGGCCTCCACCGCCAGGCTCCACATCTGAGTCAGACCCTGGTGGAGATAGCCCCGCATGTAATTGAAGGTGTAGATCTGGGTCAGCGTGAGATTGCGGAACAACCCGAACCAGGTGTGGCCGAAATTCGGTCCGGCATGCCGGAAATGGTAGATGACGTAAGCGGTCAACACCGTGACGACGTAGGCCGGCATGATGCGCCGCACGCGGTGCCAGGCGTAGCGCCGGACCGACGGTTGCGGGCCATTCGTCGCGACCGCTTTCACCCAGGGCCGGAACAACAGAAAGCCGGATAGCGCGAAGAAGATCGGGACGCCCATCTCCATCCGGGAAACAAACAGGCCGAAATAGCCGTCGATGTATTTGCCGGTGGTGTAGGCGGCGTGCGTGGCCACCACGAGAAGTGCTGCGACGGCACGGATGCCGGTCAACGACGCGACCCGGTCCGGCCCGGCGACCTGTTCGAGACCGCCCTGGGCCGACGTGTCGGCCTGGGTCATCCTTTGCGGTCCCGCCGCGGTGCGCCATGACCGCCGCGGCGGTTCTTGTCTGGAGCACGGTCGGGTTGCAGGTTGATCAGCACGCCGGAGATACGAGTCTTCTCGAGCGCTTTCAAAGTCTCGCGGGACAACTTGACCGGCAGTTCCACCAGCGAGAAGTCCGGCTTGATCGTGATGTGGCCGAAATCGCTGCGATGCAAACCGCCTTCGTTGGCGATGGCCCCGACGATCGAGCCCGGTCCGACCTTGTGCCGCTTACCGACCGCGATGCGATAGGTGGCCAGCCCCTTCCTCGGGCCATCGCCGGTGCCGCGGGCAGGTTTGGCCGGCCGGTCCTGGTATTCCCGGGTCCGGCGTTCGGGCGGTGGTTCGGGCGCCAGCAAAAAGGCTTCGCCGTCACGCAATTGCGCCGCCAGTGCCGCGGCGATGTCGGCCATCGGGACGTCGTGCTCGCGTTCGTAATCTGCGACCAGACGGCGAAACAATTCGATACCGGGTGCGCTGAGGCTGTTGGTGATCGAATCGGCGAACTTCGCCACCCGCTGTGCGTTGACGTCGTCGACGCTGGGCAGCTGAGCTTCGGTGAGCTTCTGCCGGGTTGCTTTCTCGATCGCCTTGAGCAGATGACGTTCACGCGGCGACACGAAAAGCAGCGCGGCGCCGGATCGTCCGGCGCGACCGGTTCGCCCGATCCGGTGCACATAGGACTCGGTGTCGTGTGGGATGTCGTAGTTCAGCACGTGCGAAATACGCTCGACATCGAGTCCGCGGGCGGCGACATCGGTGGCGACCAGGATGTCGATCCCGTTGCCGCCACCTCTTTTGAGGGCCGCGATGGTCCGCTCACGCACGGCCTGCGGGATGTCACCGTTGATGGCCGATGCGGAAAACCCTCGGGCGCGCAGCTTTTCGGCGACCTCTTCGGTGGCCTGCTTGGTGCGGACGAAGACGATCATCGCCTCGAACGGCTCGACTTCGAGGACCCTGGTCAGTGCGTCCATCTTGCGTGGACCGGCAACCTGGATGTAGCGCTGCGAAATATTCTCCGCAGTAGTGGTTTTCGCGTCGACCCTGACTTCGGTCGGGTCGTGCAGATACTTGTTGCTGAGCTTGCGGATCGCCGGCGGCATCGTCGCGGAGAACAGCGCCACCTGCTTGTACTCCGGGGTGTCGGCCAGGATCCGCTCGACCTCCTCGGCGAAACCCATCGTGAGCATTTCGTCGGCTTCGTCGAGCACCAGGTAATCCACGTGGGACAGATCGAGCGTTCCGCGCTCGAGGTGATCGATCACGCGGCCGGGCGTGCCGACCACCACCTGCGCGCCACGCTTCAGCCCGGCCAACTGCGTCGTGTAGGACGCTCCGCCGTAGATCGGCAGCACATTGATCTGCGGCAGGTGGGTGCCGTAACGACTGAACGCCTCGGCGACCTGCAGCGCCAACTCCCGCGTCGGAGCCAGCACCAGCGCCTGGGTGGCCTTGCTGCCGGTGTCGATCTTCGACAGGATCGGCACCGCGAACGCGGCCGTCTTACCGGTCCCGGTCTGGGCCAGCCCCACCACATCCGAGCCCGCCATCAGGGCCGGAATGGTCGCCGCCTGGATTGCTGACGGCGACTCGTAGCCCACGTCAGAGAGTGCCTGCAGCACGGAGGGGTGAATCTGCAGGTCGGCGAAGGTCACGGTGTCATCATGCTGGGAGTCCATTTCGAGTGAAAGTTTACGGCGTGATCAGCCCCCGCTCGGCCACGCCTGCGGCATCGACAGGGCTGGTCAAGGTACGGTGCGGCGTTGTGTGGACACGACAGGCCCGGGTGGGCGGCGTCGCCCCGTTGACGGGGCTGACCGCTGCCGCACTGCTGGTCGCGACGCTGAGCGGGTGCGGATCAGGCGATTCGACCGTCGCCAAGACCCCGGAGCCCACCGTCCATCCGACCGCCGCGCCGCACTCGGCGGCGCCGCCACCGTCGGCGACCGCCGCGCCGCCGAGCGCCAGCCCCGGCCCCGTCGACCCCTGCGCGGTCAACCTGGCCGACCCCGCGATCGCCCGCGGCGTGTCCGAGCTGCCGCAGGACCCGCGCAGCCACCAGCCGTGGAATCCCGAGCCGCTGGCCGGCAACTTCAACGAGTGCGCGCAGCTGTCCGCGGTCATCGTCAAAGCCAACACCAACGCCGAGAGCCCCAACACCCGCGCGGTGCTGTTTCATCTCGGCAAGCTGATTCCGCCGCAGGGTGTGCCTGACACCTATGGCTTCAACGGGCTCGACAACTCCCAATGCACCGGCGACACGGTGGCGCTGAGTTACTCCGGCGGCATCGGACTGCCCAGCGTGGTGAAGTTCCGCTGGAACGGCAACGGTGTGGAGCTGATCGCCAACGCCGGAGGCTAGCCGCCCCCGTCGTCGCCCGAGGTGTCGGTGTAGCCGCTTACAGTGGCTGCTGTGTTCTTGGCAGGCGACACCGTCATCTACAGCGCGTCGGACCTCGCGTCCGCGGCGCGCTGCGAGTACGGCCTGCTGCGAGAGTTCGACGCGAAACTCACCTGGGGTCCTCGGGTCAGCGTCACCGACGAATTGCTTGCGCGCACCGCATCTCTCGGTGACGAGCACGAACAGCGCCGGCTCGGCCAGTTGCGAGACGAGAACGACGGCGACGTTGTCGTCATCGGCCGTCCCGTCCCGTTCACCGTCGAGAATGTCACCGCGGCAGCCGACCAGACCCGGCGTGCCATCGACCGCGGTGCCGCGGTGGTCTATCAGGCGGCGATGTTCGACGGCCGCTTCGTCGGGTTCGCCGACTTCCTGGTCCGCCGCGCGGGGACGTACCGAGTTTCGGACACCAAACTGGCCCGCTCGGCGAAAGTCACCGCGCTGCTTCAGCTCGCCGCCTACGCCGACACGTTGAGCCAGGCCGGAATACCGGTGGACCCGGAAGTCGAATTGGTACTCGGCAACGGCACCGTGGTCAGCTATCAGGTCGCCGAGTTGATCCCGGTCTACCGCGAGCAGCGGGCGCGGCTGCAGCGTCTGCTCGACGAGCACCACGCCGGCGGTACCCCGGTTCGCTGGGACGATGCCGGCGTGCGCGCTTGCTTTCGCTGCCCGGTCTGCGAGGAGCAGGTGCGCGCGGCCGACGACCTGTTGCTCGTCGCGGGACTGCGGGTCAGCCAGCGCGCCAAGTTGCTCGACGCCGGCATCGGCACGGTTGCCGAACTTGCCGGGCACGACGGCCCGGTGGCCGACGTATCCGCCCGCTCGCTGAGCGCCCTGGTCGCGCAGGCCAAGCTACAGGTCAGCCAACGCGATACCGGCACACCGCAGTTCGAGGTGGCCGACCCGCAACCGCTGACCCTGCTACCGGATCGCGACGAGGGAGACCTGTTCTTCGACTTCGAGGGCGATCCGCTCTGGACGGCCGACGGGGTGGACTGGGGCCTGGAGTATCTGTTCGGCGTTCTCGAAGGCGGAAGAAAGGGCAAGTTTCATCCGCTGTGGGCGCATGACCGCCGGGATGAGCGTAAGGCGCTGACCGACTTTCTCGCGCTGGTGGCCAGGCGGCGCAAGCGGTTTCCGAACATGCACATATACCATTACGCCGCGTACGAGAAGACGGCGTTGCTACGGTTGGCCGGGCGCCACGGTGTCGGCGAAGACGAGGTCGACGACCTACTGCGCAGCGGGACGCTGGTCGACCTGTATCCGATCGTGCGCAAGAGCATTCGGACCGGTGCCGAGTCGCTGAGCCTGAAAGCCCTCGAGCCGCTGTACATGGGATCGCGCTTGCGATCGGGCGATGTCACGACGGCCGCCGACTCGATCACGCAGTACGCGAGGTACAGCGAGCTGAGCGCCGACGGCGAGCCCGACCAGGCGGCTGCCGTGCTCAAGGAGATCGAGGACTACAACCAGTACGACTGCGTGTCCACCCGCGAGCTGCGCGACTGGCTCCTCATCCAGGCCTTCGAGAGTGGCGTCACACCGATTGGCGCCCAACCGGTTTCGGATGACGGCCGGGTCGAGGAAGCAGATGCACTCGCGATGAAGCTGCAGGAGTTCTCCGGGGTGGCGGCGAGCCCTGACCGCACCCCGGAGCAGACGGCGGTTGCGCTGGTGTCGGCCGCGCGCGGCTATCACCGGCGCGAGGACAAGCCGTTCTGGTGGGCGCACTTCGACCGGCTGAACTATCCCGTCGACGAATGGTCGAACGAGGCAGACGTTTTCATCGTCGACCAGGCGAAGGTCGCGGTGGACTGGCACAAGCCGCCGCGCGCACAGAAGTTGCAGCGGCGATTGCAGCTGACCGGCGAATTGGCTCGCGGCGCAATCAATTCCGAGGTCTACGCGCTCTACGATCCGCCGGCGCCGTCCGGGTTGACCGACAACCCAGATCGACGGGCCACCGGCCGGGCCCAGGTCATGGAGGTCAACGATCCGAGCGTGCCCAGCGAGGTGATCGTTTGCGAGCGAACCCCGCCAGACGGCAGCACCTTTCACGAACTCCCGTTCGCGCTGACGCCCGGCGCGCCGATCGGAACCAAGCCGCTGCGCGAGGCCATCGAAGCGGCGGCGGTCGACCTCGCTGCCGGGCTGCCGCACCTCCCCCGCACCGCGGTGGCCGACATCCTGCTCCGCCACCCGCCCCGGACCAAAGGCGGCGCACCCCTTCCCGACAGCGGCAGCGCGATCGACGACATCACCGCGGCCCTGCTCGACCTGGATTCGTCGTATGTCGCGGTGCACGGACCGCCCGGGACCGGCAAGACCTACACCGCCGCGCACGTGATCACCCGTCTGGTTGCCGACCATGGCTGGCGTATCGGGGTGGTCGCGCAATCGCACGCCGTGGTCGAGAACCTGCTGCAGGGTGCGATCAAGGCCGGTATCGATCCGACCAGGGTCGCCAAAAAGAAGTCTGACCGCACCGACGCCGCGTGGCAGCAGATCAGCGAGACCGAGTACACCGGATTCGTCAGCGGCACAACAGGATGCGTGATCGGCGGGACGGCCTGGGACTTCGCCAACCCGGGCCGGGTTCCACCGGGATGCCTGGACCTGCTGGTGATCGACGAGGCCGGTCAGTTCTGCCTGGCCAACACGCTCGCAGTGGCCGCATCCGCCGCCAACCTGTTACTTCTCGGCGACCCGCAACAGCTGCCGCAGGTCAGCCAGGGCACGCATCCCGAACCGGTCGACGGGTCCGCGCTGGGCTGGCTGGTCGAACACCATCGCACATTGCCCGGCGAACGCGGCTACTTTCTGGACCGCACCCATCGAATGCATCCTGCGGTGTGTGCACCGGTGTCGGCACTCGCTTACGAGGGCCGGTTGCAGCCGTACACCGAAGTCACCGCCGCACGTCGACTCGACGGGTATCCGCCTGGGCTGCAGGTGCTTCGCGTCCACCACGAAGGCAACGCGACCGAGAGCCCCGAGGAGGCCGAGGCCATCGTCGACCTGATCCACACACTGGTCGGCCTTGACTGGACGGCCGAGGGTGGCACCCGGCCATTGACCGCTGACGACGTGCTGGTGTTGGCGCCATACAACGCTCAAGTCCTGCTGCTGCGCCGACACCTGGCCGACGCGGGTCTCAGCGATGTGCGAGTCGGGACCGTGGACAAGTTTCAGGGCGCCGAGGCGCCGGTGGCCATCGTCTCGATGACGGCCTCGTCTGTAGAGGACATCCCGCGCGGAATCCCCTTCCTGCTCAACCGGAATCGGCTGAATGTGGCGATCAGCCGCGCGCAATACGCAGCTGTGATCGTCCGGGCGCACGCGCTGACTGAATACCTGCCGGCCGCACCGAGTGGCCTGGTGGAACTCGGGGCGTTCCTGGCGTTGACGGCGCCCGACCGTACGGCTTAGCGGTTAGCTGCCGGGATGGGAGTGCCGCCCGGTGCCGTGGTCGGGATCTTCGCGACGCCGCCCGCTGGGCGGCGGCCGGCGATAACCGTTGCGCCCGTCGCCGCGGCGGGTCGACCCGCCGTAGGTGTCGATGTCGTCGAAGAACGGCTCGTCCCGAGGCGGGAATTCTTCTACCGGATGGAAACGCTGATCATCCTCGGCGCGAAAGCCGTTGCGGCCTTCGGTGATTGGCTCGATCTCGGCGGTCGTTGTCATGTCGTCGAGCAGGCTGTGCCACGACTCGACCGGTGCGGTGCGCCAGTTCTCGACCGGAGCGGTCCGGGGGTGCTCCTTGTGCGTCGGCAACGGTTCGGTCTGAGGCTCGGCAGCAGGCCGACGGGGCGGCGCCGCGGCCCGCGATGGCCGTGGCGGCGCGTCGGGTGACGGCGACAGCGTGTACTCGACATAGTCGTCGTCGTCGTCGAAACCTTCCCGGAAGCCGTCCAAGCCGCTCTCGAAACCGTCTGCGGCGCTTGGCCGCACCCGGACCCGGCGCGTCGGCGCGTCCAAACTGTCTGTCCCGGCGACGGGCGGCTGATCAGGAGCGGTCGATGAGCCGGCCAAAAACAGCGCCGCGCCTACCCCGAACAGCGCCACGAACGCAGGCAACAGCATCGATTGCGACATCGCGGCGGCGAACGGCTGGTGCAGGAACTCCGGCATCTTCAGGCCCCGACCGGCGCCGGCCGGCGGGCTGGCTCCCCCGTCGGCCATCGGCCCCAGAGCGTTCGTGATTCGCGACGTCATGAACGACGCCATGCCGGCGCTACCCAGCACGGCACCCACCTGGCGAGTCGCGTTGAACACCCCGGAACTGGCGCCGGCGAACCGCAGCGGCAGGTTCCGCGTCGCGGTCGCAGTGATCGGCGCCCAGATGAACGCCATCGCCGCACCCAGCGCGAAGAACGGCAGCACCAATTCCCAGATCGGGGTCGACGGGGTCATCTCGATGGACAGCCAGGTCAGGCCGATCGCCAGACACGAGAAACCGAATCCGACCACCGGCCGCGGGTGGACCCGGTCGACGAGCCGGCCGGCGATCGGTGCGAGCACTCCGCTGGTGATTGCCATCGGCGCGGTCAGCAGGGCGGAGCGGGTCGGCGACAACCCGCACACCGACTGGGCGTAGAACATCAGCGGCAGGATCATGCCGGTCGCCGCGAACGCGATCACCACCGCGGCGGCATTGCACAGGCTGAAGTCGCGGTACCGGAAGATGTCCAGCGGAATGAGCGGCTCGTGGGTGCTGATCGACTGCCAGTAGACAAATGCCGTCATCAGGCCGATACCGGCGACCAGCACCGCCCAGATCCACGGCGCCCAGTTGCTGGACTGCCCTTCCTGCAGGGAGAACACGATCAGGAACATCCCCACCCCGGACAGACCGACGCCGATCAGGTCGAAGCGGTGTTTGTGGGTGGGCAGCTCGGGCACCAGCCAGAACGCCAATCCCAACCCGACCAGGCCGATCGGGACGTTGACGAAAAAGATCCAGGCCCAACCCATGGCATCCACCAGCAGACCGCCGGCCAGCGGTCCGACCAGCGTGGCCACTCCCGCGGTGGCGCCCCACACGCTCATCGCCACGCCGCGGCGCTCGGACGGGAAGATCCGGGTGATCAGCGACAGCGTCTGCGGGCTCATCACCGCCGCACCGATGCCCTGAGCCACTCGCGCCGTGATGAGCATTCCGATGCTGCCCGACAGGCCGCACCACAGTGAGGCGGCGGTGAAGATCGCCAGGCCGACCATATACAGGTTCTTGGGGCCGAACCGGTCACCGAGCCGGCCGGCCACCAGCAGCGGGACTGCGTAGGCCAGCAGGTAGGCGCTGGTCACCCAGATCACCGTGTCGTAGCCGGTGCCGAGGTTGACCATGATGCTGGGATTGGCGACCGCGACGATCGTCGAGTCGAGCAGGATCATGAAGAAGCCGACCATCATCGCCCACAGCGCATGCCACGGGTTGATGTCGTCGGCGCGGTTCGTCGCCGGGCCCCCGCCCGGTCGCCGACCCGCAGTCGCCGTGGTCATATCCCCACCCCGTCCGTCTGTTGCCGCCTCGGCTGCCCGGATCCCCGCGAACCGGCAAAGCCGCGTAGCCAGGACAGCTCCGCTTGCGCCGCTGCCAGCAAGTAGTCGAATGCCACCAGGTACCCGGCCGGCGTGACGCCGGCATCTCGAAGCGCCATGATCTCGGCGACCCGAGCTTCCAACGCCCCGACACGGTCCTGCACCGCATCCCCCGCGGCGTCCTCACCCAGGATATCGATCTCCGCGAGTGCGACGGCGAACTGCGGAAACTCATGGGTCGGCACGGCGATCAGGTGACCCACCCGATCGGCAAGCGCGTCGACACCGGCGTCGGTGATCTCGTAGATGGCCCGCTCGGGCCGCTTACCGTCGCGCGCAGTCCCGGCGTGGCGGATCAACTTCTCTTCCGTGAGCCGGTCGACGACGTGATAGAGCGAACCCGGCCGGACCTTCACGATACGGTCCGCGTGCCGCTCGACCAGGGTCTGGAACATCTCGTAGCCGTGCATCGGGCGTGCGCGGAGCAGCGCCAACACCGAGATACCCAACGAGGTGATGTGGTAGGTCATCGACCACCCGTCTTTGCTCGGCGGGCCCACCGGGCTCGTCGGCGAGTCAGGTCGACCGGCAGCGTCTTAGCACGTGTCTGCTCCGGATTATTCCCAATGGACTATTCGGGTGGACGCCTGACCCCACGTTTGCCGGCGCCGACGCTAGCCTGGAAGCACACCACTGCCCGTGAACGACTCGGCAGCCACAGCTGGAGGCATCCATGAGCGCCCGATGGAATCGGTCATCGCCTGACTCGTTGCCCGCCACCACCGAGGGCAAGCCCAAGATGTCGGCGCGCGCGCTGGCGAGCATCATCGAGCGCAGCTCGCGCGTGCAGGGCCCGCTGGCGGCGGCGTACGTCGAAAGGCTGCGCCGCGCAGATCCCAGCGCGGACCCCGCGACGGTCGTCAGGAAGTTGGAGAAGCGCTACGTCGCCGCCGTGACCGCCAGTGGCGCGGCGGTCGGGTCGGCGGCCGTGTTGCCGGGACTCGGGACGATAGCCGCCCTGTCCGCCGCAGCGGGCGAGACTGCGGTGTTCCTGGAAGCCACCGCGTTCTTCGCGCTGGCGACCGCGACGGTGTATGGCGTGGCCGCCGACAACCGGGAACAACGCCGCGCTCTGGTGCTGTCTGTGCTGGTCGGCGATGACAGCAAGCATGCGCTGGCGGAATTGCTCGGTCCGGGCCGGCGAAATGGCGCGTGGCTGTCAGAAGGCGTGGCATCGATGCCGATGTCGGCGTTGGCGCAGCTGAATTCCCGGTTGCTCAAACGCGCCGTCAGGCGTTACACGCTGCGGCGCAGCGCGCTGGTGTTCGGCAAGATGCTGCCGGTCGGTATCGGTGCCGGTGTCGGTGCGGTCGGCAACCGACTGGCGGGCAAGAAGATCGTGAACAACGCCCGCAATGCCTTCGGTAAGCCGCCGTCCCGGTGGCCGGGCGCACTGCTCCTACTTCCGTCGGCGGCCGACGCGCCCTGAGCACCACCGCTGGTCGGAAGTCACATGGCGGATCGCCGTTGAAGGGTTAGCCTTTATGGGGCGGTCTGTCGGAGCCGTCGCAGGCGCCAGGCGACGGTGCGGGCCGGTCAACGGCCCGAGGAGGAGCCAGGCGACCCGGTGAGACGTGGCCGACACCGCACGGATGTAGCGGACCTAGTGGCAAGCGTGGCACAACGCTTTTTCGAACAGAGGAATCGAGGCGAGCAGCTGCTGTGAGCAGTACGAGTTCACCATTCGGACAGAACGAATGGCTGGTCGAGGAGATGTACCGCAAGTTCCGCGACGACCCCTCCTCGGTCGATCCGAGCTGGCATGAGTTTTTGGTCGACTACGACCCCGACGCGACGGGCGAGTCCCCGGCTGAGGTGAAGCCGGTTCAGGCTCCGGCCGCCGCGGCGCCGCCGTCAGCTCCTCCGCGGCCGGCAGATCCCGCGCCGACCGCCGCGTCCGGCAACGGCGCCGCCAGGCCCGCACCCACACCCGCAGCCACACCTGCGCCGGCGGCCAAACCGTCCGGCCCCCCGCCCGCCGAGGGCGACGAGAACCAGGTGCTTCGCGGCGCCGCCGCGGCCGTGGTTAAGAACATGTCGATGTCGCTGGACCTCCCGACGGCGACCAGCGTGCGGGCCATCCCGGCCAAGCTGATGATCGACAACCGCATCGTGATCAACAACCAGCTCAAACGCACACGCGGCGGCAAGGTTTCGTTCACCCACATCCTGGGCTACGCCCTGGTGCAGGCGCTCAAGAGCTTCCCGAACATGAACCGGCACTACGCCGAGATCGACGGCAAGCCGAACTCGGTGACGCCCGCGCACACCAACCTGGGTCTGGCCATCGACTTGCAGGGCAAGGACGGTAAGCGCTCGCTGGTGGTCGCGGGCATCAAGCGTTGCGAAACCATGAGTTTCGGGGAGTTCGTCGCGGCGTACGAAGACATCGTCCGGCGGGCTCGCGACGGCAAGCTCACCGCCGAAGACTTTGCCGGCGTGACGATTTCGCTGACCAACCCGGGCACCATCGGCACCGTGCACTCGGTGCCGCGCCTGATGGCCGGCCAGGGCGCGATCATCGGTGTCGGTGCAATGGAATACCCGGCAGAACTCCAGGGCGCCAGCGCAGAACGCATCGCCGAGTTGGGCATCGGCAAACTGATCACCCTGACCTCGACCTACGACCACCGCATCATCCAAGGCGCGGAGTCCGGTGACTTCCTGCGCACGATCCACGAGTTGCTCCTCGCCGACGCTTTCTGGGACGACCTGTTCCGCGAAATGGGCGTGCCCTACCTGCCGATTCGGTGGAGCACCGACAACCCCGACTCGATCGTCGACAAGAACGCCCGGGTGATGGAGTTGATCGCGGCCTATCGCAACCGCGGGCATCTGATGGCCGACATCGACCCACTTCGGTTAGACAAGACCAGGTTTCGCAGTCACCCCGACCTCGAGGTGGCCACCCACGGGTTGACGCTGTGGGATCTGGACCGGGTCTTCAAGGTCAACGGCTTCGGCGGTTGGGAGTACCGCAAGCTGCGCGACATCCTGGGTCTGCTGCGCGACGCCTACTGTCGGCACGTCGGCGTCGAGTACACCCACATCCTCGACCCCGAGCAGCTGGCCTGGCTGGAAGAGCGCGTCGAGACCAGGCATGTCAAACCGACTGTGGCACAGCAGAAGTACATCCTGAGCAAGCTCAACGCCGCGGAGGCCTTCGAGACGTTCCTGCAGACGAAATACGTTGGGCAGAAGCGGTTCTCGCTCGAAGGCGCTGAGAGCACCATTCCGCTGATGGACGCCGCGATCGACCAGTGCGCCGAGCACGGGCTCGACGAGGTGGTCATCGGTATGCCGCACCGCGGCCGGCTCAACGTGCTGGCCAACATCGTCGGTAAGCCGTACTCGCAGATCTTCAGCGAGTTCGAAGGCAACCTCAATCCCGCGCAGGCGCACGGCTCCGGGGACGTCAAGTATCACCTCGGCGCGACCGGCGTGTACATCCAGATGTTCGGCGACAACGACATTCAGGTGTCGCTGACCGCCAACCCGTCGCACCTGGAGGCCGTCGACCCGGTGTTGGAGGGTCTGGTCCGCGCCAAGCAGGATCTGCTCGACAAGGGCGAGGGTGAGCGCGGCAACTCCGTGGTGCCGATGATGCTGCACGGCGATGCCGCCTTCGCCGGTCAGGGTGTCGTGGCCGAGACCCTCAACCTGGCCAAGCTGCCCGGTTACCGGGTCGGCGGCACCATCCACATCATCGTCAACAACCAGATCGGCTTCACCACCGCGCCCGAGTACTCGCGTTCCAGCGAGTACTGCACCGACGTCGCCAAAATGATTGGCGCGCCGATCTTCCACGTCAACGGTGACGACCCGGAAGCCTGCGTCTGGGTGGCCAAGCTGGCCGTCGACTTCCGGCAGAAGTTCAAGAAGGACGTCATCATCGACATGCTGTGCTACCGCCGCCGCGGGCACAACGAGGGCGACGACCCGTCGATGACGAACCCGTACATGTACGACGTCGTCGACGTCAAACGCGGCGTCCGCAAGACCTACACCGAAGCGCTGATCGGTCGTGGCGACATCTCGATGAAAGAGGCCGAGGACGCCTTGCGCGACTACCAAGGCCAACTCGAGCGGGTCTTCAACGACGTCCGCGAACTGGAGAAGCACGGCGTGCAGGCGAGCATGTCGGTGGAGTCCAACCAGATGCTGGCGGCCGGGTTGGACACTGCGGTCGACAAGGCGTTGCTGGCCCGCATCGGTGACGCATTCCTCGCTCTGCCAGAAGGATTCGCCGCCCACCCACGCGTCACCCCGGTGCTGGAGAAGCGCCGGGAGATGGCCTACGAAGGCAAGATCGACTGGGCCTTCGGTGAGCTGCTGGCGCTGGGTTCGCTGGTGGCCGAAGGCAAACTGGTTCGGTTGTCCGGGCAGGACACCCGCCGTGGCACCTTCTCCCAGCGGCACTCGGTGATCATCGACCGCCAAACCGGTGAGGAGTACACCCCGCTGCAGTTGCTGACGATCGACAAGGACGGCAACCCGACCGGCGGCAAGTTCATGGTGTTCGACTCGCCGCTGTCGGAGTACGCCGCCGTCGGGTTCGAGTACGGCTACACGGTCGGCAACCCCGACGCATTGGTGTTGTGGGAGGGACAGTTCGGCGACTTCGTCAACGGCGCCCAGTCGATCATCGACGAGTTCATCAGCTCCGGCGAGGCCAAGTGGGGCCAGCTGTCCAGCGTGGTGCTGCTGCTACCGCACGGTCATGAAGGCCAAGGGCCCGACCACACCTCCGGCCGCATCGAGCGGTTCCTGCAATTGTGGGCGGAAGGCTCGATGACGATCGCGGTGCCGTCGACTCCGGCCAACTACTTCCATCTGCTGCGCCGCCACGCCCTCGACGGGGTGCAGCGTCCGCTGATCGTGTTCACCCCGAAGTCGATGCTGCGCAACAAGGCTGCGGTCAGCGACATCAAGGAGTTCACCGAGACGAGGTTCCACTCGGTGCTCGAGGAACCGACCTACTCCGACGGCATCGGCGACCGCAACAAAGCGACGCGAATGTTGTTGACCAGCGGCAAGATCTACTACGAGCTGGCGGCCCGCAAAGCCAAAGACAGCCGTGACGACGTCGCGATCGTGCGCATCGAGCAGCTTGCGCCGCTGCCGTTTCACCGCCTCAGCGAGACGTTGGAGCACTACCCGAACGTCAACCAGTACTTCTGGGTTCAGGAGGAACCGGCCAACCAGGGTGCGTGGCCCCGGTTCGGCTTGGAGCTGCCCGAGCTGTTCCCGGACACACTGACTGGCATCAAACGGATTTCGCGTCGCGCGATGTCGGCACCGTCGTCGGGTTCGTCGAAGGTGCACGCCGTCGAGCAGCAGGAGATCATCGACGAGGCATTCCGCTGAGCTAACGGCGCAGCGCCCGACCGCCTGTCGTCAACGGCCCGGTGGCGTCCGCATCCGCCGGGCCGTCACCGGCCGGCGCAGGAGCGGCAGGCCGGGGACGAGTCCGCGGCGGCCGCGACGCGACGTTCATCGGCCACCAGAACCAGCGTCCCAGCATCGCCGCGATCGACGGCATCAGGAACGAGCGCACCACCAGCGTGTCGAACAGCAGGCCCAGACCGATGGTCGTACCCACCTGACCGACGGCGCGGTTGTCGCTGACCATCATCGAGGCCATGGTGAACGCGAAAACCAGGCCCGCGGCTGTCACCACCCTGCCGGTGCCGCCCATCGACCGGATGATGCCGGTCTTGATCCCGGCGCCGATCTCCTCCTTGAACCGGGCCACCAGCAGCAGGTTGTAGTCGGAGCCGACAGCCAACAGGACGATCACCGACATCACCATTACGAGCCAGTGCAGCCTGACCCCAATGATGTACTGCCAGAGCAGAACCGACATCCCGAACGAGGCGGCCAACGACAACGCGACCGTGCCGACGATGACCAGAGCGGCCACCAGGCTGCGCGTGATCAGCAGCATGATGATGAAGATCATGCACAGTGACGAGATGCCGGCGATCATGAAGTCGTAGTTCGACGCTTCCCGCAGATCCTTGAAGGTCGCGGCGGTGCCGGAGACATAGACCTTGGCGTCCTCCAGCGCGGTCCCTTTGAGCGCTTCGTAGGCAGCCGTCTTGATGGCGTCGATTCGCGACATGCCCTCGCGGGTCGCGGGATCACCCTTATGCGAGATGATGAACCGTGCCGCCGTGCCGTCCGGAGACAGAAACAGCTTCTCGACCCGCTGGAAGTCCGGGTTGGCGAATGCCTCGTGCGGCAGGTAGAACGAGTCGCCGGTCTTCGCTGCATCGAAGTCTTTGCCCATGGCGGTGGCGTCGCCGCCCAGCTCGTTGACCTGATCGAGCATCCCCGACAGCGTGCTGTGCATGGTCAGCACCATGGTCCGCAGGCTTCGCATGGTCTCGATCTGCGGCGGCAGCAGCGCAACCAGTTGCGGCACAACAGTATCGACGCTGTCCACGTCTTTGCTGAGCTCCCCCAGCTTTTCGCTGAGCTTGTCCACCCCGTCGGTGGCGTTGTACGCCGAGCGAATTGCCCAGCAGATCGGGATGTTGTAGCAGTGCTGGTCTGCATAGAAGTAGCTGCGCATCGGGCGGAACGTGTCGTCGAAATCAGCGATGTTGTCCCGCACTTCGTCGGTGATCGCCTTTGTCTCCCGGGTGACGCCGGCGACGTGATGGGTGGTGGCCACCATTTGAGTCATCAGACCGTTGACACGCTCGAGCGAGCTGATGGTTCCGCCGAGCTGGTCGGCCAGCTTGGTCAGGTCACCGAGACGGCCCTGGGCCACCTGCAGGTTCTGCAGCTGTCCGGCGTTTTGCAGGCTCAGCAGGAAGGGAATCGAGGTGTGTTCGAGCGGAGTGCCCTGCGGCCGCGTGATGCTCTGCACCCGCGCGATTCCCTCGACCCGAAAGATGCTCTTGGCCAACCTGTCCAGCACCAGGAAGTCCGCCGAATTGCGCATGTCGTGATCGGACTCGATCATCAGCACTTCCGGCAACATCCGCGCCTGAGAGAAATGCCTCTCCGCCGCGGCCATTCCGACGTTGCCGGGCGTGTCCTTCGGGATGTAGTCGCGGTCGATGTAGCTGACCTTGTAGCTCGGCAGGGCGAGCAGACCGACAATGGTGACCGCACACGTCGCGGCGAAGATCGGTGCGGGCCAACGCACTACGGCGGTGCCCACCCGACGCCATCCGCGCACGCTGTGTAGCCGCGTGGGCTCCAACAGACCGAATCGGCTGCCGACCGCGATGACCGCCGGGATCAGGGTCAGTGCGACGGCGACGGCAACCAGCATGCCGACCGCGCACGGCGCGCCCAGCGTCTGGAAGACTGGCAAGCGGGCAAAGCTGAGGCAGTACGTGGCACCGGCGATGGTCAGCCCCGACGCCAGAACAACATGGGCGACACCGCGATAGGCGGTGAAGTACGCGGTCCTGCGGTCCTCGCCGGCGTGACGTGCCTCGTGATAGCGCCCGATGAAGAAGATTCCGTAGTCCGTGCCCGCCGCGATGGCGAGCGACACCAGCATGTTGGTGGCGAAGGTCGACAACTTGATCACATCGTGCAATGCGAGGAACGCGACAATGCCCCGGGCGGCGGCCAATTCGACGCCGACCATGGCCAGCAGCAGGGCCACTGTGACGACGGATCGGTAGACGAAAAGCAGCATCACGAAAATCACGGCGACCGTGGTGACCATGATCTTCACGATGGTCTTGTCGCCGCTGGTGTTACCGTCGGCCGCAATGGCGGCCGGCCCGGTCACATAGGCCTTCACGCCCTTGGGCGCGGGGACGCCGTCCACGATCTTGCGGACGTCGGCGACAGAATTGTTCGACGACGTCTCGCCTTGATTGCCAACGAGATTCAGCTGGACATAGACGGCTTTGCCGTCGGGGCTCTGCGCACCCGCCGCGGTGAGCGGGTCACCCCAGAAGTCCTGGATGTGCTGGACGTCTTTCGGGTCGGCCTTGAGCCGGCCGACGATGTCCCGGTAGTACTGATGAGCGTCCTCACCGAGCTTGTTGTCACCCTCGATGACAACCATCGCCATCGCGTCGGAATCCGACTCCTTGAATACCTTTCCGATTCGCGCCATGGCCTTGACCGACGGCGCGTTCTTGGCGCCCAGTGACACGGCATGCTCGCGGGCGACCTGCTCCAGGGATGGAACGGCGACACTGACGATCACAGTGATCGCCAGCCAGCCGAGAATGATGGGCACCGACAACTGACGGACCATTCGCGCTGCGAACGTCTCCGAGGCGTGCTCGTGACGGAGTTGGTGACTGGTCATGCGCCTTTGACCCGGCAGTACGTGAACGCATTCACTTCGTGCGAGATCCTCTCAGCCTTGACCCGACCGTCGACGAGTATCCGACAGCCAATGCTGTTGCTGTCGCCCTGCGCAACCACACTGCCCAGGACGGCGGCACTCGTCACGATGATCTGTATGGACCACGGTAGTCGTGCCCGAACCACCCGCTTCGGGTCGGAGTTGACATCAAAATAGCTGATGTCTGCGACCGTGCCCACTGGACCGTCGACCTCGTAGACGACCGATTTTTTCGAGAGCTGCCCGACGTCGGCGACCTCGGATTTTCCATAGGGTGAGTGCTTGTCCGATTCGGAGACCGCGCGGATCCGCGACACCGAGAAGACCGCGCCACCGATGACCGCCAGCACGACCAGTGGTATCCATGCCCGCCTGAGCAACCCAGCGAACGCCATCCCCTTGCCCCGTCCCCGAACGCGTGTGGCGCTTTGACAAGCAAGCGACCAGTGGGAGGAGTAAACCACGCTGCCGCAACAATGCGTCAGGGGTTTGTCCCATGCTTTATCTAAGAATTGGAACCGGCCGTGGCAGCGCTTCTAGCTGCAGTGATGCCGCCAGTATTGACACTTTCCTGGCAATTTCGTTTAGTCCGGTAATGCAATGGTACATCCCGCCGGTCAGCGGCTGATCACCGTCGTTATGGACAACGATAATTGCGCCTATTATTTGACCGAGCGCACAATTGGCGTCGTGCACCCGTACACGAAAGTCGGCGAATGGTCGCGCCGGGCCCCGTGATGAAATCGGCGTTTCGCGGCAATGCTATCGGCGACCGCCCCTGTCGCGCGCTGCGGCCTCGTCGGGGCCGAAACTGCGGTTTCGGGATGGACCTGCTGTTTCAGCGAGCAGCAGCGGGTAGCGGTGCCAGCCAGTTTGGTCGCCATCCCCGCCCACATGTCATACTTCCGCGATGGCCACCGCGAATCGCCTGACACGGCGCCCGCTCGTTCATCGACTGGTGATAAACCCCTTCGTCTTTCGTTTGATTTTCACCTCTTTCGCCACCACCCGGTTCGCCTCACAGACCAAGCTGCTCGGTGGCGACGACTGGTTGTTCTTCAACTACGGATACGAAGAAGACCCCGCGATGGGTATTCCGCTCGATGAGGCCGACGAACCGCACCGGTACTTCATTCAGCTCTACCACCGCACCGCCACCCAGGTGGACCTGGCCGGCAAGAAGGTGCTCGAGTGCAGCTGCGGCCACGGCGGCGGGGCCTCATATCTGGTGCGCACTCAGCACCCGGCCTCCTACACCGGTCTGGACCTGAACCCGGCCGGCATCGAGTTCGCCAAGAACCGCCACCACCTGCCGAATCTGGATTTCATCGAGGGCAACGCTCAGGCTCTGCCGTTCGCCGACGAGTCCTTTGACGCACTGGTCAACGTCGAGGCCTCGCACCTCTACCCCGACGTCCCGAAATTCCTCAGCGAAGTAAAACGAGTACTGCGGCCGGGCGGACACTTCCTCTACACCGACTTCCGTCCGCGTTCCGAGGTCGCCGAGTGGGAATCAAACCTGGCCAGCTCCGGTCTGCGGAAGCTGTCCGAGTCGGTGATCGACCAGAATGTGTTGCGCGGCAACGAGAAGAACGCCCCGCGCAAGCACGAGCGGATCAGCCGGCACGGCGCCCCCATCACACGCACTTTCGCCCGCTACGCCAGCGACATGACTGACTGGGCGTTCAACGGCGCGCTGCGCGGCGGCGAGTACACCTACCGCGTCTACTTGTTCACCAAGGATCAGTAGCGCCTCGGTACGCTGAAACTGCTGCTGGAGAACGACAAGGGGGGCGACATGGCTACGGCGACGACCGACCCGGTGCGGCTGCCGCCGGCTCTGCGGTTGCCCAAGCTGGTGCAGAGCGTGCTGTTCCTGACGTCGCTGCAGTACTCGGTCGCACCGTGGCTGAGCCGGCATTACGGCGGTCCGTTCACCATCAACCTGCCGATCTTCGGTAAGACGATCGTCATCCACGACCGCGACATCGTCAAAGACGTCTACAGCACCAGCTTCGATCTGATCGAACGCCCGACCAAGGTGCTCGGGCAGGCGTTCGGCCCAGGCTCGACATTCAGCCTGCTCGGCAAGGAGCACTCAGAGCGGCGAAAGCTGGTGCTGCCCAACTTCTCCGGCAAGCGGGTGAAGAACTACGAGCGCATCGTCGAAGACGAGGTGCTGCGCGAGACGGCGAGCTGGCCGGAGGGCCAGGAGTTCGAGACGCTGGAGACCATGACGCGCCTGACGCTCAACGCGATCATGCGCGCCACCTTCGGCGAGCGGGCCGACGCGCTGGACGAGCTGCGCATCGTCATACCGCCGACGATCACGCTGGGCTCCCTGATGCAGCGGATGCCGCCGTTCGTGCGGCGCGAGTACGGTTCCTGGAGCCCGGGCAGCAAGTTGGCGGGCTATCGTCGCCGTTTCGACGCGGTGATCGACGAGCTCATCGCCGAAGCACGCGCGGATCCGTCGTTGGCTGATCGCGGCGACATGCTCGCGCTGCTGCTGCAGGCCCGCTACGAAGACGGCCAGCCGATCTCCGACCGCCACATCGCCGATGAGCTACTCACTCTCGTCGCCGCCGGTCACGAGACGACCGCATCGCAATTGGCTTGGGCCATCGAGCGGTTGCGGCGCCATCCCGACGTGATGACGCGCCTCACCGAGGAAGTCGACGCCGGCGGATCTGACCTGCGGCAGGCCACCATCTACGAAATCCAGCGCGTCCGGCCCACCATCGCGGCCTCACTGCGCACCACGAAGACCAAGGTCCGCCTGGGCGAGTGGGTGCTGCCCGAAGACACCGCGATCATGGTCGACTTCCAGCTCGCTCACGAGTCGGACACCAACTACACCGATCCGGAAGCATTCAACCCGGATCGGTTCATCGGCGGGCCGCCGCCGTCGTTCCGCTGGGTGCCCTTTGGCGGCGGCATAAACCGTTGCGTGGGAGCATCTTTCGCCCATATGGAAATGGACATCACTCTGCGGACGCTCTTTCGGGAATTCCGCTTCACCCCGACCGATGCACCTGACGAGAGCCGCAACTTCCGCGGCGTGGCGATCGCGCCGGGCAAGGGCGCACGCGCGGTGGTCTACCGCCGCACCGATGCCGCGGCGAGTGATCGCGACTCCGTCTCGGTCGCCGACCACAGCGGCTGACTAAAAGCCTGGCCTGGCATACTTCCCGGCATGCCTACGACTAAGGACCGCGTCACCGACATCGGCTACCGCGGCTACAAGGCCTTCATGAACAGGGTCTGGTACCCGTTCCTCACCCGTCGGCTCAACACCCAGGACGTCACCTTCCTCAACTACGGCTATGAGGGCGACCCGCCGCTGAACCTCCCGCTGAACGACAACGACGCCGCCAACCGGTACTCGATCAACCTGTACAACCAGGTGGCCTCGCAAATCGACCTGGCCGGCAAGAAGGTGCTGGAGTGCAGTTGCGGCCACGGCGGCGGTGCGTCCTACATCGTGCGCACGTTCTCCCCGGCCGAATACACCGGGCTGGATTACAACCCGGACGGCGTCGCCTACTGCACCGAGCACCACAAGCTGCCCGGCCTGAACTTCGTGCACGGCAACGCCGAAGATCTGCCGTTCCCGGACAACTCCTTTGACGCGATCGTAAATGTTGAGGCCTCGCACGCCTATCCGAACCTGGAGAAGTTCCTGTCCGAGGTCAACCGGGTGCTGAAGCCGGGCGGAAGCCTGCTCTATGCCGACTTCCGCGGCCGCGCGGAATTCCCGGCCTGGGAGGGCGCGCTCGACGCGATGCCGCTGCGCCAGGTGTCCAAGCGGGTCATCAACGACGGCGTGATCCGCTCATTGGACGCCAGCGCGCAGCACAAGCTCGACCTGATCAGCGCGCAGTTGCCCAAGTGGTTCCGGCCGTTCGGGCGCCACTTCGCCGGCGTGCCGGGCACGGGGATCTACAACGTCATCGAGAGCGGCGGCGCGGAATACCGCATCTACCAGTTCATCAAGGACTGATCGCCGGTCAGGCGATCGCGTAGTCCGACATCGGGAAGGTCTCCTGCTCCTTGACGGCGCTGCGCACCGATGTCGGACGGAACAGCGGCGCTTCGCCTTTGCCGGTGTGGTTCCTGAACCAGTAGGACCGTGAGCCGACGCAATTGCCGAGTTCGAACGCGGAGTCTTTCATCAGGCCGGTCATCCGCTCCAGGAAGCGGGAGTTGGCGTCTTCGGTGACCTCGAAGGTGCGGGCGTTGCGCTGCTGCATCTCACCGAAAAGCCGTTCCATGTGCTTCATCTGGTATTCGACGGTGTTGAACCACGACAGGCCCACCCAGGCGTACGGGCTGGCCATTGACAGAAAGTTCGGGAAGCCGGGCATCGAAATACCTTGGTAGGCCTGGAATTGGGTTTCGCGCCACCATTTCCCGAGGTTCTTGCCGTCGCGGCCGATCACCTCGATCGCGGGCAGGTTGGCCTCCCAGACGTCGAATCCGGTTGCCAGGACCAGTGTGTCGATCAGGCGCTTGGTGCCGTCGTTGGCGACGATGCCGTCGGGCTCGATCCGGTCGATCCCGTTGGTCTCCAGATGCACGTGCGGCTTGGTGAACGCCCGGTAGAAGTCGTTGGAGATGGTGGGCCGCTTGCAGCCGAAGTCGAAGTCGGGGTCCAGCTTTCGCGACAGCTCCCGGTTGCGCACCAGCAGTAGCCGGTACAGCCTCGAGAACTGCGAGATGCCTTTGTTGAACACCTTGAAGTAGCGGAACTTCCACATCGTGATGACCATGGACCATTCCAGAATGGCGTCGGTGTACCAGCGCAGGGCGCGTTGAGTCGCCGGGAACTTGGCGAAAAGCCGCTGCACCAAAGGGAAGAACTTCACGTCGAACTTCGGCAACACCCAGATCGGGGTGCGCTGATACACGGTCAGCTCGGCGACATCTTTCGCCAACTCCGGAACAACCTGCACACCGGTGGAGCCGGTTCCGATGACGGCGGCCCGGCGGCCGGTAGCGGAGAAGTCGTCATCCCAGACCGCGGTGTGGATCACGCGGCCACCGAACGTCTCGATACCGGGAATGTCCGGCACTTTCGGCTGGCACAGGAACCCGGTCGCCACGATCAGGTACTGCGTGCTCAGCGTCTCACCGCCGGCCAGTGCCAGGCGCCACACCTGGGCGTCCTCGTCCCACCGGGCACCCTCGACGGTGGTGTTGAACCGCATGAACCGCCGCACGTCGTACTTCTCGGCCACGTTCACGGCGTAGCTCTTGAGCTCGGAACCCGGCGCGTACATCCGCGACCAGTACGGGTTCGGCTCGAACCGGTAGGAGAACGTCGGTGACGGCTGGTCGACCGAGAGCCCCGGATAGTGGTTGACGTGCCACGTTCCGCCCAGGTCGTCTTCACGGTCGACGATGAGAATGTTGTCGTAACCCAGGCCGCTCAGCTGGATCGCAGCGCCGATTCCGCCGAAACCCGCCCCCACGATGATGACATCGAACTGCTCGTCGCCCATAAGTACTAAACGGTACCTTCTGCTGCGGCGACGGTGAAACGACACCGGACGCGCTGGGGCGGCCCACGCCGGCTGGATTCGGTGGCGGCCGGCCATTCCATCGGCAGGACTGCTGCGCCGATCGGCCACGCGGTTCTGATCCCGTAGCCTTTGAACCCGGAGGGTCAACCAGCGGACAGCGCATGTGTACTGTCTAATGAGATTTGGCGGTTCGAGGGGCACAGCAGAGGCTGACCTGAGCCATCCGGGGCACAAGAAGATAGACATGAGAATGAGGCCGTACCGTACTTGGTCTTTCACACTCAACCGGTAGGCTCTGGTCTCAATTGTGCCCGTGAGCGCATGTGCAGAAGAGTTGCATGCTGAACCGACCCGGAGGGAGGCCTCGGTTTGCCGGTCAAGCTGGGCATTGTCTTCCTCGTGTTGGGCGCCGTCCTCTCGGTGAGCCTGGTACTGCTGTGCGCGTTCTCCATGGTGTCCAGGCGGCTCAAGCGCAATATGGACGTCAGCGCTGACTCCGACTATGCCGCGACCCTGACGTCGCTCTCGCAAGCATCAGTACGTCATTTCAACCCCTACACCGACGTCGACTGGGAAGCGCCGGTGTTCACCGTCACGCAGAACGACCCGCGCTGGGTGTTGTCGACGTCGGATCCGCTGGGAAGCCACTCCTGGTACCGGGCTCAACCGCTGGACAAGCAGGTCGCCATCGGGATGTGGCGGCAGGCCAACATGGCCAAGGTCGGCACCCAATTCGAGGGCATTCTGGTCCGCGGTCTGCTGCACTACGCGTTCTGGGTGCCCAACGGCTCCCCCGAATACCGCTACTGCGTCCACGAATCCATCGAGGAGTGCAGCCACAGTCTGATGTTCCAGGAGATCGTCAACCGCATCGGTGTCGACGTTCCCGGGATGCCGCGCTGGCTGCGGGTGCTGTCTCCGGTGGTTCCGTTCTACGCGGGCCCGTTGCCGAATGCGTTCTTCTTCGGGGTGCTGGCCGGTGAAGTGCCCTTCGACTACCTGCAGACGAACCTGCTGCGGGAGCCCGAGCCCCGGTCGATTCACCCGATCATGCAGGACCTGATTGCGATCCACGTCGCCGAAGAGGCCCGCCACATCTCCTTCGCGCACGAATACCTGCACCGCCGTGTCCCGCGTCTGACCAGTTTCAGCCGGTTCTGGCTGTCGCTGTACGTACCGGTTGTCATGCGGATGCTGGGTCAAGCGATGGTGGTGCCGTCACGCCGGTTCTTCCGCGAGTTCGACATCCCGCGCTCGGTGCGCAGGGAGTTGTATTCCGGTGCACCGGACTCACGGCAGACACTGCGCGACATGTTCGGCGATATCCGCATGCTGTGCGACGACCTGGGGTTGATGAACCCGTTCGCGCTGTTGATGTGGCGCATCTGCCGAATCAGCGGCCCCGCCTCGCGCTATCGCAGTGAGCCGCAGCGCGCGCAAGTTTCACCCTCGGCGCACGCCGCTTAAATCCGTTGCCACACAGCCCTTCACGAGCCTGCCGGCTGCCATTGGATCGCCTTCGATTGACACGGTGTGAGTTTGGTCTACCGGCTTATCGAACCGTCGCCCGAAAAAGGCATGCCACAACAAGCACTCCCGGCCCTGTGCGATACTTCCTGCATGGTTCGTAGCCCTTCATTGGACAACGTCGGCGCAAGTCTCGTCTACCGCATCGGTTCGACGGCGACGTACAAAAAGCTCTTCCGGTACTGGTACCCGCTGATGACCAAGCGCCTGAATCACGGCGACGACGTCCAGTTCCTGAACTGGGGCTACGAAGAGGACCCGCCGCTGGGCCTGCCGCTGGACCCGGCCGACGAGCCCAACCGGTACAGCATCCAGCTCTACCATCAGACCGCGACCCAGGACGGCGTCGACCTCGCCGGCAAGAAGGTGCTGGAGTGCAGCTCCGGCCATGGCGGTGGCGCCTCGTACCTGTCCCGCACGCTGAAGCCGGCCTCCTACACCGGTCTGGACTTCAATGCGGCCGGAGTCAAATTCTGCAATGAGCGGCACAAGGTGCCGGGCCTGAGCTTCGTGCACGGCGACGCCGAGAACCTGCCCTTCCCGGACGCCTCCTTCGACGCGGTGATCAACGTCGAGGCCTCGCATATCTACCCGCACTTCGACCGTTTCCTCAGCGAGGTCAACCGGGTGCTGCGGCCCGGCGGGCACTTCCTGCACGTGGACTTCCGCAACCGCGACAACTTCGCGGGATGGGAGTCGGACCTGGCGAACTCGGGTCTCCGACAGGTCTCGTCGCGAGTCATCAACGCAGAAGTGTTGCGCGGCCTCAAGAAGAACTCGGCTCGCTCGAACGAGATCATCAACACTCGCCTGCCGGCGTTTCTGCGTAAGTTCGGCCGGGAGTTCGCGGTGGTTGACGGTTCATGGTTCTACAACGACCTCGAACGTGGCGAAATCGACTACCGCGCATACCATCTCACGAAGGACTAAGATCCTTCGCGGTCGCGGGCGGGCGCTTGGGCGCCTGCCGGGTGACTGCCCTTGCGTCGGTAGTTCTTCACGAGGGGGTTTGTCCACATGACGCTGGCTCGCAGGCTGCGATTCCGCGCCAGCCTGATGAAGGTCGGCGTCGACGGTGCGCTCGGGGTGGCCCGGGATAAGGCCACCTCCTACGGTTACTCGTTGACCGGCCGGAAAACCGCGCCCGCCACCGGTTTCGACCCGTTCTCGGCCGAAATCATGCACGATCCGTACCCGGGCTATCAGTCACTGCTGGCCGGGGATGACGTGCCCAGCGTCTGGTACAACCGCAAGCGCGGCATCTGGATCATCGCCGGCTACGACGATGTACGAAAAGCGTTGCGCGACAACGAAGCACTGTCATCAGCGCAGAGCCAGAGCCGATTCCGCGTTTATCTGCCATCGATGAACGCAGCCGACCCGCCGGCGCACACCCGGTTGCGCAAATTCGTCTCGCGCGCCTTCACCGCACGGGCGATGGCGGCTTGGCAGACCAACATCAACGAGGTCGCCGACGAACTGGTCGACACCGTGATCACCCAGGGCCACGCCGAGGCGGTCAGCGAGCTCGCCAAACCGCTGCCCACCCGGCTGATCGCCAGGATGCTGGGTATCCCGCAGGAAGACCAGCCCCAGTTCGTGGCATGGTCCGACGACATGGTCGCAGGCGCCTTCGCGCCGTTGACCCCACACGGCATGCGACTCTCGGCGCGATCGGGCAGTGCGACCGCGGCGATGCGCCGCAGCCTCGACCCGCTGATCGCCCAGCGACGCCTCAATCCCGGCGACGACCTGATCTCGATGATGACTCCGGCCGACGCCGACGACGTGCTCACCGATGACGAGATCTTCTGGAGCGCTGCCATGTTGATCGGCGCCGGCAGCGAGACGACGACGAACATGCTGTCCGGGTCTGCTGTTGACGTTGGCACAGCGGCCCGAGCTGTATGCCCGGCTGCGTGCGCATCCGGAGCTGATTCCCGCCGCGGTCGAGGAGCAGCTGCGGATGGGCTCGCCGGTGCAGGGTTTCTACCGGACCGCGACGTGCGATTACCCGGTCGGGGACAACACAATTCCGGCCGGCGCACGAGTGCTGCTGCTGTTCGCCGCGGCCAACCGCGACCCGCGGCATTACCCCGATCCGGACACCTTCGACCTCGACCGCAATCCGACCGACCATCTCGCCTTCGGTGGCGGCGTGCACTACTGCTTGGGTGTGCCCCTGACCCGGCTGGAAGGCGCCCGGGTGTTTTCCCAGCTGCTGCCCAGAGTCGCCGAGATTCGCCTGACCGGTGATTATCGCTACCTGGACAACCCGACAATGCGTGGGCTGCAACATCTTCCGCTGGAGTTCATCCCCGCCACAGGGGTGTGACTCGCCGGGCTCAGAGGCCGCGAGCCCCGAGCCAGGTGTGGATTCGTTCGGCGACGCAGGCCCAGCCGGGCTCGAGCATCATGTTGTGACCCATGTCGGGAAAGAACTCTGCTTCGGTGCCGTAAGCCCTTGCGGTGGCAAGGATTTCCCTGCGGGTGTGCGCGCCGTCTTCGTCGGCTCCAAGAACCAGGATCGGCGCCGAGACTCGTTTGGGCCGGGGTAGCCGCAGCAGCAGGCAGTCGATGCCGATGCGCGAGCTGTCCTCTTGCAGCCGGGCCGCGTATTTGCGGACATCGGCTTCCGGGGTATGCGGGGAGAAGAATCGCTGCCGGGCCAGTTGCGGCGGGTTGATGTACGGCAGGGCTTTGCCGGTAACGGTCATCCTGGCGAAATCCGACGGACGAGTCCTGATCCAGCGCAACGCATTTCCAAGGTTGCCCTGGGGCGGAATGGACGTCATCAATACGCCGGCTGGAGCTTCGTACCGCTCCAGGTATTTCTGCACGATCAGACCACCCATCGAGTGGCCGATGATCACCGGAGGACTGGGCAGCTGTTCGGCGACCGAGCGGACGTCGGCGACGTAGTCGGCGACCGAACACGCCCGAAGCGGCTTGTCAGTCGGGCTTTCTCCGTGGCCGCGGAAGCTCAACGCCACCGCCCGGTAACCTTTGTCGGCGAAAAAGCTGAGGAAATTTTCGTCCCAGCACCACGCGGCGTGCCAGGCCCCGTGAACAAAGAGCAGCGGGACGGGATGCGTCTCGCTGACACTGCCCTTTTCGATCACCTCTAGCACCGCGTTAGCCTATCTGTCCGCATAACCGGAACCGCGCAGTGTCCAATAATCCGTATATCGCCCGCGTGTGAGCCGTCACGTCAATTCGGTCGCTTCGCCGACGCACGTCGGGTGAGCAGCGGTAGCAGCTGCTCGTGCGGCGCAAATCGGCAACATGCCGCGACGAGGCGGTTGATCCGCCCGGGAACGACGCGGCACTTGCCGGCGTCCAAGCCGTCGATGGCGGCGCGCGCGACCTCGTCGGCGGACTTCCACATGAAGCTGGGCAACGTGGCGGCACGCTCCCCCTCGCTGTAGCCGGCCACGGCGTCGAAGTCGGTGTCGACCGGCCCTGGGCACAAGGCGCTCGCGACCACACCGGTGCCGCGCAACTCGCTGCGCAAGCTTTCGGTGTAGGACAACACGAACGCCTTCGAGGCGCCGTAGGCGGCCTGCCCGGGCAGCGGGTAGAAGCCGGCCAATGACGACACGTTCAACACCGCCCCGCCACCCCGCTCGACCATTCCCGGCAGGAACCTGCTGCACAGATCCACGACGGCCACGACGTCGACCTCGACAAGGTTAAGCTGTTGTTCCGGAACGCATTTCGCGACGGTCGCGCGGCCCGCTAAACCGGCGTTGTTGATCAAAATGTCCGGCACCACACCCAGCGCCGCGACGCGGGCGGCCAGTGCGGCGCGGTCGGCGCGACTCGACAAGTCGGCGGGCAGGACGTGCACCTTGACGCTCAGACCATCGGCGAGAGCCTGCAGGCGATCTGTCCGTCGGGCGACCAGTACCAGCTGATAGCCGCGACGCGCCAGTTCGCGCGCGATGGCCTCACCGATACCTGACGAGGCACCGGTGACGACTGCCACGCGGTTTTCTGCTGGTGCCGGTAGGACCACGCGGATTGACCTTACCCGGCTTGCCCGAGATGGTGAGCTGAAAATACAACTGCGACCACATCGAAACCGTCACGTTCAGAAGCCGTCGCCCCGGGGCAAAACAGGGTAATTTATAGGCGGACCGGGGGGATCAAAGTAGTGAATTGGGGTTCGATGACGTCGTGGAAAGCCCGTGGGCTTGGTGCTGGGTTGTTGGCGGGCGTCTCGATGCTCAACGCTGTGCCGGCATCGGCGGATCCGGTACCCGATACGACGGATTACACCGCGTTGGTCTTGGGCCACGCGTTCCTGTCGCAGCCCGACGCCACGTACATGCAGGAAGTCATCGGCACCTACGTCGATCCCACTCCTCCGTATGCAATGGGAGAGCCTGCGTACAACGTCGTCGGGGACCCGGTCAGCGTGTACACACCAGAAACCGATTACGGGACGGGGCTCACCCAGGGCATCGCCGACCTGAACACCCAGCTCACTCCGCTGCTGACGACCAACCCCGACCTCGTCGTGGCCGGCTATTCGATGAGCACGGCGGTCATCACCCAGGAGATGATCAACCTCGCCAACACAGCCGGCGGCGCCCCAGACATAGACGGGCTGAAGTTCGTGTTGGCCGAAGACCTGCAGAACCCCAACGGCGGGTATTTCACCCGGTTCCCGGACATGTTCGCCGCGACCCTGCCGGCGACCCCGGCCGACACTCCGTACGACACCAGCATCTACTCCATCGAATACAGCGGGGCGTCGGACTTTCCGCAGTATTACGGCAACTCGTTCGCGGACCTCAACGCCGCCGACGGCTATGTCGACCTGCACCCCTACCTGCTGCCCGGTTACCCGGCCTACTTCGACCCGTCGACGGTCGCTAATGCAGTGCAGGAGAATGTATCTGACGGCTACACCGGCAGCACCGACTACTACCTGATTCCCACTCAGGATCTGCCGCTGCTGGACGGGCTGCGCTTTGAGCCCGGTGCGCCGTCCGCCTTCGCGGACCTGATGCAGCCCGACATGCGGGTGCTGGTCGACCTGGGTTACAACTGGACCGGCGACGCGGACGTGACCACGCCGGCCACTTTATCTAACCCGGACATCGACTTCACCGCGGTCAACGACTATCTCACCGCCGGTGCCGACCAGGGCATGATCGCGTATCTGGTCGATCTGAACATCTTGCCGCAATCCGATCTGGCGGGACTGGCAGACATGTACCCGTACGTGCCGGATATCCTTGCCCTGCAATCAGGTGCCCTCACCGATGGCGCCGCGGCAAACCTTGACGCGAGCGCGTCGGCCGCCCTGCTGGCCAGCGATCTCGCGGACTCCACGAACCCACTGGTGGTCGAATTCGGCTCCTTGTTCCCGACCATGGCGGCCAATCTCGCCGAATACTTCCAGAGTCTCGCCAGCTTCCTCTGACCGACTGATCCACATCCGTTGACTACCAAGCGTGTTGCCCTGATCACGGGTGCCACCAGCGGCATCGGTGAGGCAACCGCCTACCGGCTTCACGACAAGGGCTATACGGTATTCGCAACCGGGCGCAATCCCGATGCGCTAAACACGTTGCGCTCCAAGGGTTTGCAGTCTCGCTCGCTCGACGTCACCGACGAGGCCGCGGTCACTGGACTGGTCGAGGAGATCAACGCCGAGCACGGTGGGGTCGACGTACTGGTCAACAGCGCCGGCTATCCGCTGCCCCGCCCGCTGGAACAGGTGGAACTGGCTGAGCTGCGGCAGCTTTTCGAGACCAATGTCGTTGCCACACTTCACTTGTCGCAAGCCGTGCTGCCGGGGATGCGGGCGCGTGGCGCAGGCAAGATCGTCACCATTGGCAGCACCGGCGGACGTTTCACCAGCCCGGGGGCCGGTGCTTATCACACGGTGAAGTATGCCGTCGAGGCGCTGTCGCTGTCGCTGGGCGCCGAGGTCGCGCAATTCGGTGTCCGGGTGGTGCTGATCGACCCCACCGGAGTGCGGACGCCTTTCGTCACGTCACAATTCGAGACCGTGCATTCCTACCCCGACGACGACCCCTACGGACAGTTCAAGATCCGCTATTCGGAGACGACGCGCCGCCTGGCCACGACCCCCGGAGCGACCGTCGACGCCGACACGGTGGCGCGCGCTGTGGTTCGGGTCGTCAAGGCGAGGAACCCTAAGCCGCGCTATGTCGTCGGGGCGTCCGGAAAGGCATCCGTGCTCGCCCGGGCACTGTTGAGCGACCGAATGTGGGACCGCGTGATGACGGCCGGCCTGCGCGGCTGAGCCTACAGCCGATCAGCCGCCAAACAGGCACTGCGGCTGCGGAATTGGGCGATTGACAACCCTGGCTTCTGTGTCACGCAGCCGCTGAGTCAGCTTCAGAACATGCTCGGGATCAACGTGGCCAGGTCGGTGGCGAACTGAGGACCGAAGTCAGCGGCGAACTGTGTGCTGAAGTCGGTGAGCAGTTGGCTCAGCCCTTCCGAGCCCACACCGGTGCCCAGGCCGGCGAGCAACGTGGACAGGTCCGCGGTGAGGCCGGTGGGATCGGTAGCCGCCCCTGCCGACGACGCGGCGCTCTCACCGAGCAGCGCCGCCAGCGCCGCCGGGTCTCCGGGGAAGGCGAAGTCGGTGACCACGGTGTTCAGGTCGGCCGTCAAAGTCGGGTCGACCGGGGTGGTGCCGGCATCTTGGAACAACTTCACCAGATCGTCGCCGACCAAGAGGTAGTTGTAGCCGCCGTACTCCCCGACCAGCTGTCCGGACGAGTTGACGAGGTCGGGGTTGCTGGGATCCGCCAGATAGGCCAGGTAGTTCGGGTCGGTCAGGATGCCTTCGTTGGTGTAGAGCGCCGGCAGCTCGGGATTGATGTTGCCCAGCGCGGTGTCGATCTGCGCGAGTTCGGTCGGGGAGAAGTTGTACGAACCCGTCTGCAGCAGCGCCACGGCGTCGTTGATTTCCGGGATGGTCGCGTTGTTCTGCGCGGCGAAGTCACCGACATAGGTGGCCAGCGACGTGTTGCTCGGATCGAGCGCGAGAACGTCTTTCAACAGATCCAGTTGGGTGGTGCCGGCCGGTATGTCACACAAGGCCGGGCACGCCGGGCTTCCCGCGACGAACGGATCGAAAGCCACGACCGCACCCGCGGTGAGGTTCTGCAGGGACTGCCCGATGTCCGTCAGGCTCGGCAGGTCGACGCCGGTTCCATCGATACCACCAGTGGGGGTGTCGAAAAAGCTGTTGTAGTAGCTCTCGAAGGGCCCGAGCAGATTCAGCTGGAAGTGGTCGCCGGCCCACGGCATGTACTCACCGGCTCCGGTGCCGTTGGCGCCGGTAGTGCCGTCGAAGCCAAGCGATCCGGTCACACCGGGTGCGTTGGGGCCGACGTCGGGACTGGGGTCGATCAAGCCTGGGTCGTCGGCAGTGTTGAAGACGAAGTTACCGCTGGTCAGATCCGACAGCGGTACCTGCAGCCAGTTCGAGAACAGCGAGAACGGTTCGCCGTTCGCGTCGGTGCCATGTCCGCTGAGCGCTTCCAGGAAGCCGATGTCGCGGTCGTATCCGGTGTTGCCGGTGATGATCTCCGGCGGGGTCATCGGGGCGCAGGCCTGTGCGTCGCAGGAGGCGCTGGTTGGGAGTTCGGCGGCGGCCAGCAGGCTGATCTGTTGCGCCAAGCCCGCCATGCCGGTCGAGTCGAGGGTCGGGTCGATCTCGGGCTGGCCGAGTCCGGAGATCTGCGGCGCGAACGGAAGCAAAGTGTCCAGGATGCCCATGTAGTGGCCGAGGTCGCCGGGGTCGGTGCCCCAGATGTTCGTGGCACTGGGAACCCACCAGTCGCCGCTGAACAGCAGCGAGTTGCCGAGGACGTCGATGCCCGCGACTTCGTTGTAGGGAATGTTGACGACGTCGTCGAACAGGTTGATCGGTACGTCGGTGAAGTCGACAAGCCGGGTCTGCATGCTCCGGACAGGGACCTGCGAGGCTTTCGGCGCAGTCGGCGTGAGCACTACCGCGCTGGTCGCAGCGACCGCCGCCGCAGCCAGGACATACGCACGTGACGCAGCCTGCATGGCGCCCCCTTCTCCCCCGAATAAATGAGTGCCCGCTGAACCTACAGTGAATTGACGATGAGATCCCACCCGGGCGGTTACCCGAACCCGTAAAGGTTTCGTAAGTAGCGCTGTCGACTACCTGATAGCTCGCATTCAGAGTCATTACTCGGGATCACAAAAATGTCTGCCCAGCAACAAGCGGACCCCCCAGCGGTGGGCTGGGGGGTCCGCTTGTTGGGTCTTGAACCTGTCGGCTTAGAACAAGCTCAGCAGTGATTGTGGCACGAAGCTCGCGAAGTCCGCGGTGATCTGCGCCGAGATCTCGGCGAGCGCGGCGCTCAGCGCATCCGAGCCCACTGTGGTGCCGAGGCCGGCCAGCAGCGTGCTCATGTCTGCCGTGAAGCTCGGGTCCAACGCGCTGGGGTCCAGCGCCGCGGCCGGCGTTGCGGCGGCAGCCGCTGCGACGGTCCCGCCGTCCAGCACGGCCTGCAGGGCCGCCGGGTCTCCCGGGAAGGCGAAATCGGAAAACAGCAACTGGAGGTCCGCCGACAACGTCGGGTCCACCGGGTTGCTGCCGGCCGCTTCGATCACCTTCAGGAAGTCGCTGCCGTCGAGCCACGGGTTGTAGCCGCCGTACTCGCCGACCAGCGGAACGGTCGTGTTCGGATCCGAAACATACGACAGGTAATTGGGGTCGGTGATGATCCCGGCGTTGGTGTACAGGTCTGGCAGTTCAGGGTTGATTCTGCCCAGCGCCGCGTCGACTTCCGCCAACTGCTCCGGGCTGAAGTTGTAGGCACCGGTCTGCAACAAGGCGATGGAGTTGTTGATCTGATCCACCGTCGGCTCGTTGACCAACGCCGGATTCTCGGCGTAATCGCTCACCCAGGTCGAGAGCACGGTGTTGCTCGGGTCCATTTTGGAGATGTCCGCAACCAGCGCCGGAATCTGGTACCCAGCGGCGATATCGCACTCCGCCGGGCAGGCCGGGCTCCCCGCGGTGTACGGGTCGAAGTCGATGATGAAGCCGGCCAGCAGGTTCTCGAACGTGTGCGAGACGCCGGCAGCCGTCAGATCCTGAACACCCGTTGCCGCCGTGGGGTCCTGGGTCAGGCTGTCGTACAGCGTCTGGAACGGCTGCAGCAGGTTGAGCTGGAAGTTCACCCCGTCCCACGGCATGGTGTCACCGGCGCCGGTGCCACCTTCGAACGGGTCGCCGCTGCTCCCCCAACCGAGGAGGTGCGCCCAGTCACTGTTGACCGGGCCACCGGGGTTGATGATGCCGGTGTCGCCGGTCGGCTCGGCACCCGGCTGGAACTTATAGCCGTCGATCAAATCCTGCAGTGGCACCTGGAAGAAGTTGGTGAACAGCCCGTTGGGTTCGCCGTTCGCGTCCGTGGCATGCCCCATCAGCGCCGCGAGGAATCCGATGTCGCGGTCGTAGCCCGTGTTGCCGGTGAGAACCTCCGGCGGGGTCATCGGCGCACAGCTGATGGCATCACAGGACGAGCTCACCGGTAGCTCGGCCGCCAGCAGGCCGGCGAACTCGTAGTTCAGTCCGGGCTCATACACACCCTGGGCGTTGGTGAAGCCCTCGGTGAAGGCCGAGAACGGGATGAAGTTGTCGATCAGAGCGATGTGGGTCGGGTCGCCCGGGTCGATACCCCACAGGTTCGTCGAGCTGGGCACCCACCAGGTGCCGGTGAACAGGAACGAGTTCGCGACGGTGGCCAGGCCACCGCCCTCGAGCTCGTTGTAAGGGATGTTGAGGATGTCGTTGAACAAGTTCGTCGGGATGTTGCCGATGTCGCCGGCGTCGACCAGCTTGGTCTCGATGCTTCGAACGGCAAGCGGGATCTGGTGCGCCAAGACCGGCGTGGCGATGACTGCGCTGGTCGCGGCGAGCGCGGCAGCGGCCATGACGTATGGACGTGAAGCAGCCTGCATGGCTCCCCCTTCATGTTCAGCTAGCTCAACAAGCACTGAACATACACTAAGAGTTTCTAAGTTCACGCCGAATCCGACCAATTCGCCGTGCACGCCAATCGTGACCCCGATCACGGCAATTGTCGGGATGTTCAATAACAAATTGCGTCCAATAAATTGGACATCTCGTCAGGTGGCCTGAATCGCCGTTATTGCCATCCGAGACTTAGACAGACGTCCCAATCTCACTGAATAGCGACCCGCCGCCGCGGGCGACGAAACCCATTGCCGGTCAACCTCATCAACACGACCGACAACGGGCCGTCGCAGCGCAGCCCCAGCTGCACCACGAATCGCCACATTGCGGCGGCGGACCCGGCGCTAGATAGCCGTCAAAGCCGACGTGGCCAGATCCGGCACCCACGCCGCGGTCAGGTCTTCCAACAGGTTGGCGAACTCCGCCGACATTGCGGCGGGATCGAATCCACCGAATAACGCGCCGAAGTCCAGCGAGGTCAGATCGAGGCCGCCGAACAATGCGCTCAGGTCGAACGCGGACGCGTCGAAGTCGCCGAACAAACCGCTCAGGTCGAACGCTGCTGGATCGAACACCTGCTGGATTTCCGACGCCGCCGACGCACCCTGCTCCGCCGCCGTCGACGACAACGGGAAGAACAGCGTTGTCAGCGTGTTGATGTTGAGCAGCTGTTCCCAGTTGGTTTCGTAGTCGTTCAGCGCGAGCAAGTCGTTGAATACCAGCCCGGGGTTGTAGCCACCGTAGAGACCCTCGAGCGGCTCCGTGGGATCCAATCCGCCGTTACCGGGCAGGACGAACTGCAGGTACTCGGGGTCGGTGACGATGCCGGCGTTGGTGAACAGCGCCGGCAGGCCCCCGTTGATGCTGGCCAGCGCGTCGTTGTAGTTGCCCAGCTGCTCCGGCGTCAGGTTGTACATGCCGGTCTGCAGCAGCGCGATCGCGTAGTTGATCTGCTCCTGCGTCGCGTTGTTGTTCGGGTAGAGGGCGTCCTCGGCAAACCCGGCCAGCCACGCCTGAATCATCGGGTTGGAATGGTCGGGGTCCAACATGTCCACCAATTCGCGGGTGGACCAGCCGTCGGGAATGTCGCACTGCCCCGGGCAGGCCGGGCTGCCGGGGGTGAAGGGGTTGAAGGCCGCGATCAGCGACGCGGTGACGGACTGCAGCGACTGACCGAACTCGCCCAGGGTCGGGATTTGAATGCCGCTGCCCGGGATATCGCCATCGGTTGCCGGGTCTTCGAGCAGGTGCTCCCAGTAGTTCTGGAAAGGCTGCAGGAGGTTCAACACGTAGGTGTGGCCATTCCATGGCATCGCGTCGTCCTCGCCGATCGTGCCGCCGAAGAAGGGATTGGTGCTGTCGCCGAACCCGAACGCGGGGTCGTTGAAGGCGGGACCGCTGGGGTTGTAGGCGTCGTCGAACGTGTAGCCGTTGATCAGGTTCTGCAGCGGAACCTGGAACCAGTTTTGGAACAGCCCGAAGTTCTCGCCGTTGCCCTGGCCGGTCAGCCCGTTGACGAAGCCGATCAGCCGGTCGAAGTTCGTGCTGCCGGTGATGACGTCCGGCGGCGTCATCGGATAACACGTCTCGGCATCGCAGGAGGCGCTGACCGGCAGCTGCGCGGCCAGGAAACCGGCGATTTGGTACTGCAAGCCGCCGAGACCCTGGTTGAACGCGGGAAACGGCGCGAACAGATTGGTCAACAGCGCGACCTTGGTCGGGTCACCGGTGTCGATGCCCCACAGGTTCGTCGAGCTGGGCACCCACCAGCTTCCGCCCAGAAAGTTCGACCCGGCCAGCGAGTTGAGCGCCTCCACCTCGTTGTAGGGGATGTTCGCGAAGTCGGTGAGCAGGTTCATCGGGATGTTCAGGATGGAGTCGTCCACCAACTGCGTCTCGATGCTGAGCGTCGGCAGATGGACCGCCTTCTGCGTCATCGGCGTGACAGCGACGAGACTCGTCGCCGCCAGCACTGCACCTGCCATGACATACGGACGCGCAGCAACCTGCATGACGCGATACCCCCTCCACATCGAACCAGCTGAATGGCTCCTGAAGTCAAACTCAGAAAGCCTCAGCTGTCCCTATCGGAAGGGTCCCTCTTTAGAACCTCATATCTATCTGGTCAATCTCATATTCTCGGTACGTCAAATGCGGATTGGCGAATTCGCCATTTCCTCACGCGACGTGATAAAGGCCGATCAGAACAGACCCGTGGCGATGCCCGTCAGATCCGGCGCCAGGTTTGCGCCGAACAGCGCAGCCAGGTCCGCCGACAGTGCGGTCGGGTCGAGCGCGCCGAGGTCGAACGCCGGGCTGACGTCGGCTGCCGCCGAACTGCCGCCGAACAGTGCCAGCAGGTCGGGCAGGATCAACTGGGGATTCAGGCCGCCGAACTCCGCCAACGGCGGGTCGGCCACTACCCCGGGCGACACCGCCAGGTAGCCGGGGTCGGTCAGGAATCCGGCATTGATGACGAGATTCGGCAGTTCGGGGTTGATCGCGGTCAGCGAGGCGATGATGCTGTCTTCCGTTTCCGGGGTGAACGTGAACAACCCGGTGTCAAGCAAAGCCACGGTGTAGTCGATGTCCGTCTGGGTCGGGATGTTCGCATATCCGCCGGCGACGGCGCTCAGCCACTCATTGATGATCGGATTGCCACCCGGCGTCAGCGCGTTGATGTCTTGCACGATGGGCAGGGTGATGCCGAGCGGGCCCTCGGAACCGAACGCCTGGCAGTCCCCCGGGCAGACCGGGCTGCCCGGCTCGAACGGATTGAAGGTCACGACGAACGCCGCGGCATCGGCTTGCAGCGCGGAGAAGAAGTCGTTGAACGTCAAAGACTCGATGCCAGTGCCGAACAGTCCGTCGGTCGACGGTGTTTCCAGCAGGCTGTTGTAGAAGTTTTCGAACGGCTGGAAGAGGTTGAACGTGTAGGTCTCGCCTGCCCAGGGCACCGTCGTGGCGTTCGGGTCGAACACTCCGGTCGTCGGGTCGTAGGCGGGAGCTCCGGTCACCGGGTCGACGGTGCCGCCGAGGAAGAAGTTGGGGTCGCCGTTGTTGAAGCCGAACCCGGAGTAGACCGGCCCGCTGTCGATGCTGCCCGGGGCGTCGGGGTTGAAGGTGTACCCGCCCAACAGACTGTCCTGGCCGGTAACGGGAACCGCGAAGAAGTCGCGAAAGAGCCCAAAATTGGGGCTGACCAGCGCTTCGGCGAAGCCGATGTCCCGGTCGAGACCGGTAATGCCGGTGATCACTTCCGGCGGGACGATGGGGAAACAGGTCATAACGCCGCAGCTGGCAGCGTTGATCGGCAGTTCGGACGCCAGCAGACCGGTGAGCTGATAGTCCAGGCCGCCGAGGCCGTTGTCCAAGGCCGGGAACGGAGCGAACAACGAATCGATCGCGGCGACGTGCCCCGGGTCGCCGGGGTCGACGCCAAACAGGTTGGCGGCGCCGACGACGAAAATGTTGTCGTTGAAAAACAGCGAGTCGGCGGCGGTGTCCAAGCCCTGGACCTCGTTGGCCGGGATATTCACCAGGTCGTAGAACAGGTTCAGCGGGATGTTCAGCACCGAGCCGTCGGCGTCGACGAGACGGGTCTCCGCAGTCACCACGGGAGGGTGCGCGGCCGGCGACATGAGCGGCGCGACGGCGATCGCGCCCGTCGCCACCAGCATCGCACCGACCAGGACATGAAGACGTGACACAGCTTGCATGGCGATCCCCCCGAATCTTTCTGAGAGCCACCCAGTCGGAACCTGAGAGGATCTTCGGAAAGTCATTCGGTGCGGCGTCGCGGTTGGATCGTGCGCTCAGCCGACCAATATTTGTGACGGTCGGCTCGCCGTGTCGGTCACCGAGCCAGCCAGGCGCGGTTGCCGTAGGTGTCGAGGTGAACCACCTGCTCGACCGGTATCCGGGTGGTCGGTCCGTAGCGGCCGCGCGGCCAGCCGAGTGCCACCACGCAGCACGGCGTCACCGAGCGCGGAAGGCCGAGGATTTTGCGGGCCCGGCTCACGCCCCACAACGGCAACGTGATCAACGACGCGCCCAAGCCCATCGCGCGAGCCGCCAACAAAAGGTTCTGCACGCTCGGGTAGATCGAGCCCCAGTATCCCGACACCGCCGCGTGCGGCATCAGCGAATAGGGCGCGCGGCCTTCGCGGACGGTAAGCCGTAGACAGGCCACCACCAGCACCGGGATCTCGTTGAAATGGTCAACCTGCCACTGCGCCGCGCGGATGACCTTGGCCAATGACGGGTCGTTGTCGCCGGCGCCGCTGAGCAGTCCGCCGTAGGAGAATTTCCAGCCTTTGCGATAGCGGCCGGCGAGCTTCTTGATCACCCGCCGGTCCTTGACGACGATGAACTCCCAGTTCTGACCGTTGGCGCCGGTCGGCGCGCGCAGCGCCAACTCGATGCACTTCAAGACCACTGCGTCGTCGACCGGCTCGGAGTACACCCGGCGCACCGCACGCTGAGTCAGCATCGCGTCCTGCAGCGGCATGTTCAGGCCGTCGAACGCGTCGGATGTCGTGGGCGCCACCCGAAAGGCGTCGGCGTACGGAGAGTCGGCGTTCGGTGTGTCAGTCATTGGTTCAGGCGTGCTCGCTGACCCACCGGGCGGTGAAATCCTGGACATCGGGAATCCCGTTGGCGAATTCGCGGGCGATGAAGCTTTCGACCGTTCCGCCGACCAGCGGCACCTTGAACTCCACCGTGCCGTTGAGCGTCAGCAGCGACCCGCCCGCGGTGGGCGCGACCGAAGCGGCCGCAGACCCGGCCCCCGGCGCTCCAGTCACGGCGACGACGATCTCGCCGCGGAGTTGGTCGCCCGACGGCGTCCAGGTCTCGGAATGGCGGACCTTGATATCGCGGCGATAGAACTTCGAGACGATCCCGGGCAACAGGTCGCGACCGAGATCCTGGGTGGTGGTCACCCGCACGGTCCGGTCGTCGTCGACGACCAGGGATTCCAGCGTGGTGCCGCCGCTCATGTTCCCCAGCCGCGCCAGCCAGTACTCCTCGGCGCTGAAAGCGGCGTGAACCTGCTCGACACTGGCGGGCGACTCAACTGAGACGTCGAAAGGACGTGGCATATCGGTCCCTAGACCGGATCCTGGCCCGGCAGCGCCGAGCTCTTGGCCAACAAACGGTCCGCAAGACGGCCGGCGAACGTCCGCGTCCGCTCCAGTTGTTCGGGCTGCACGTTGGTCGGCGGAAGCTTCAGTCCCAGCGATTTCTTCCGGTACTCCCCCGTGCCGAGATAGCTGGTCAGCGCCAGCATGGAGCGGAGGTTGTCGCCGGGGTAGGTGAAGTGAATTTCGTCGACGTAGCGGCCGCCCTGCTCCTCGGCGAGTTCACGCACTCCCTCGAGGTTCGCCTGCCAGAACGTGCGGCACACCACGAACACCGCAAACGGCTTGCCGGACAACAACTTACGCGCCTCATCTGACTTCAGGAACGAGCGCAGCGGCATGCTCGACGTTATCCCACCAAGTCGGCGAGCCGATCAGGATCAGGTCGTAGTCGCCGTCGCGCACGGTGTCCGGGGTTTGAATCTCGCCGATCTCGTTGCGCTTCTGGGCGCCCAGCACGCTGAGCATGTCGGGCCACACCCGTCGCATGGGGAAGCGGGTGAACACTGGCGAGTACTTCGGGTCGGTGAAGGTGATCTCGGCTTCGCTCACCTCGCAGCCCCGATCGCGGAAGACCTCGCCCGCGGCCTCGAGCACCTTGTGCGCCTGACCGGTGTAGGAGTAGTACAGCAGCAAGACCCGCGGCGGTCGTGTGCCGCCACCGGCACTGGTCGTATCCGTCATGGATTCCTCCCTCTCCAAACGTCAGACACTAACTTCTGGTGGTGACCCGCTTCGCCCGGCTCCGCCGCGCTCACGATCACCACTGACTTCTGGTGGTGACCCGCTTCGCCCGGCTCCGCCGCGCTCACGATCACCACTAGGCTCTACCGTCGTGACCGACAAAGTTTCCATCGACCTCAGCGGTCCTTCGCAGACGATGCTGACCACGCTGTACTGCAAGGCACTGGACGCCGACTGGGACCGGCCGATTCTGGGTGACGACTTCGCCAAGGCGGCCGTGGCTCGCATCGACTACGACTGGGCTGAACTCAAGGTCGCCAACCGCTGGACGCCACTGGTGACGGTGCGCACCGCGCAGTTCGACGTGTGGACCGGCGAGTTTCTTGCCGCCCATCCCGAGGCGACTGTCATCCACGTCGGGTGCGGTCTGGACAGCCGGGTGTTCCGGCTGGATCCCGGTCCGGGCGTGCAATGGTACGACGTCGACTTCCCGTCGGTAATCGCGTTGCGCGAGAAAGTCTTTCCGAGTCGGCCGAACTACCACCTGATTGCCACACCCGCGACTGACCCGTCCTGGCTGGACCAGATCCCGGCCGACCGGCCGACGCTGCTGCTCGCCGAGGGCATCAGCATGTACCTGGCCGAGGACGACGGTGTGGCGCTCCTGCAGCACGTCATCGACCGGTTCGGTACCGGCGAGATTCAGATCGACTACTACAGCAAGCTCGTCGTCCGGTCGCAGAAAACGCATCGCCTGCAACGGCAGTCCGGGCTCGACGCTGTACTGGGCGGTGGACAAGCCGTCCGACGTTCTCGATCGGCTGTCCGGGGCCCGATTGGTGGACGGGGTGACGTTTTTCAGCGCCAGCACATTCGGTCGCGCGTCGGGAATCTTCCGGGTGATGCGGCAGTTGGTCCGCCCCCTGCCGCCGCTGCGCCGAACCTTCCAGTACCACCGCTACGCCTACGGACCGGTTAGCTGACGCTGGCGTGCTGCTCGGCGACGGCAACCAGCAGCGAACGGATGGCCTCGATCGACTCTCTCCGGCTCCGGCCCGTGGGAGTGGTATTCGACGTTGAGCTGCTCGGCGTAGATCTGGGTGAAGTAGATCTCGATGCCGGCGCTGACCTGGAAGTAGAGCTCACCGTGAGTGGCGGTCACGTCCACGCCCTTGGGGGTGCGCACCGGGGGGACCAATCCGTTGTCGGACAACAAGACAACGTCGGGCATCCCCGGTGCGTTGCCGACGTACTGCGGGCTGAAGTGCAGGCGGGACTGCTGGATCACACCGCTCGTCCAGGTCGCCCTTGAACGTCGCGGCGATGTCGCGGGCAAGCTCGACCACCGTGGTCTTCTGATTGATCTCGGCGAGATAGGTGCCCAGCCCCACCGGGTTGGTGCACCCGGTCGCCGACACCGGCGGCGACAGGAAGTACCGCAGGTCGACGGTGTAGATGAACGGTACCGGGATGTTCAGCCGGCCCCGCACCTCCCACTCCGCGATCAGGATCGCGGCTGAGAGCACCGAGTGCAGTCCGATCTTCTCGGCGCGGCACAGTTCGACGATGGAGTGGGTCTGGCTCCTCGCTCAGCCGGCACGACACCATCGGAACACGCACGGGCGACGCAGGTTTCGCGCCGGTGTCACCTCGCCGCGACGGCGGCAGGTCGTAGGCGAACAGCGCCGGCATGAACCGCTCGATACCCGATCGCGGTCCCTTGTGGATGCCCCGGTCGGCCAGCACGGTCTCGATCGACTCCGGCGCAGGTTGCGCGGTCACCGGACCGGTCTTCCCGTTGGTGACCAGATCGGTGTAGAACGACAGCAATTCTTCGATCAGGCCGTACATGTGGTGACCGTCGGCCAGCGCGTGGTGGACGTAGAGCGTGGGATGCGCCTGCCCGTCGCGGATGAACAGCCGCAGGTGCACCAGCGACTCGCCCTGGTCGAAATGCGGTGGCGGGTTGTCGATGTGCGACGCGTCGACCTCGACCACTTCGAGCCCTGCGTGCATCAGGTCGTCGGCGACCAGCTCGTGACGGCCGTCGGCGCCACGTTCGAGGCGCGCGGTCAGCACCGGGTGCGCCTCGAGCAGCAGGTCGAAGGCGTCTGTCAAGGCGTCGACGTCGATGGGACCCTCGAGGTGCGCGGAGAGACCCACGAAGTTGTGCGTCTCAGCGAGCATTTCCTCGCTGAGCGCCAGCTTGCGAATGACCGACGATGGAAACACGATTGCCTTTCTAGCCTTGACGAGATCTACGACAGGTCAACGAGTTCCATCTCGTCGCTGCCGGAGTCCATCTCGTCCGCCGCGAGCGCTTCCCGGATCAGCTCCAACAACGTCCGGGAGAACCCGCCGGCAAGTGACTGCACGGTGGCCGCGTCGACCCGCCGGCTGTCGTACCACCAGTCCAGATGCAGCACACCGGCCGTACGGAAGACCCGCAACTCGATTCCGTGGCCCAGGCCCGGAATCGCTTCGCGCACCGGCAATGCGGTGTCGGAGTCGAATCGGACCGCGACATCCTCGCCCAAGCGGCGGCAGATCGGGGATCGTGCCGATGTAGGAGAAGAAGATGTCGGCCGGAGCCGCAGCGCCGAGCTGCCGCGCTGTCGGGGCATAGAGGTAGCGCAGCAGCCCATAGCCGATTCCGTAGTGCGGGACGGCAGTCAGCGTGTTGTGCACGTCGTCGAGCAGCTGCTTGGCGCCGTCGTCCTTGGCGCAGGTGAGCGCGATCGGATAGACGGTGTTGAACCAGCCGACCGTGCGGCGCAGGTCGACGTCGGGCTTGAGTACCGACCGGCCCTCGCCACTGAGGTCGACGGCGATGGTCCCGTCACCGAGCTGGTGCGCGATCGTCCGGCCCAATGCGGCCAACAGCATTTCGTCGATCGGCACCCGCAGCCGCCGGCGGGCATCGTCGATCTCGGTCGTCTCCGCGACGGTCAGCGACGACGCGCTGCGGGCCAGATCCGGCAGCCCCGGCGCCCCGGCGGTCTGCTCGCCCGCCACCTTCAGCGTCGACGCCGTTGCCGTCTTGAGCCAGTAGTCGCGACTCTCCACGACAGCCGGGTGGACGGCCAATGCCGCGCAACGCTGGGACCACTCGGTCCACGGCGTCGTCACCGGTTGCAGCGCGATTTCTTCGCCGGCCAGTTGTTGCCCGAACGCGGTGAAGATATCGGTCAGCAGGATGTCGCGCGACGCGTTGTCGGCCACGATCGCCCGCACGCTGATCGCGAGGTAGCACGAGCCGCCCGGCACCCCGTTGACATAGGTCGCGATCAGCGGGTTGGACGGGTCCTGTTGGCGGACAACGTCTATCAGTGTCGACAGCAGCGCATCGCGTTCCTGCGGCGTGCCCGGTTTGATGTCTTCCGGCAGCGAGCGGGTGGCCAGGTCGGCGAAGTCACCGGTTTCAGCTCGATCACCTGCTCCCAGGTACCCGCGCGCTCGACGAGTCGCAGCCGCAGCGCCTCGTGATGGTTGCGCAGCGCGGTCAGCACCGCGCAGACGTCGTCGACCTTCACATCGGGACGCAGTTGCAGGATCAGCGGAACGCGCCACTGCTCATGCTCGCGCACCCCGTGCTCGAGGAAATACGAGATGTTCGGCGGCACCGGCGGATGCGCGACGTCAGCGGGCGACTGACGCCCCAGACCGCCGGCCGCGTAGCGGGCGGTCAACGCCTTGGCCAAGCGCGGCAACGGTTTGGTTCTCGTAGAGATCCTGCGGGGTGAGGTCGAGACCCTCGTTGGAGGCGGTCATCGCCACGCTGATCGCGACCAGCGAGTCACCGCCGAGTTCGAAGAAGTTGGCTTTGCGGTCGACCGCGCTCAGGCCCAGGCACTGTTCCCAGATGCGCTGCAGGGTGGCTTCCATCGGCGACTGGCCGTTCTTGGCCGCCGGGGTTGCCTCGGCGCCGCGCTGCGGCGGCAGCTCCGTTGGTCGCTGCGGCGTCTCCCGTCCACACGTTGGCGCGGTGCTCGATCCAATGCCGTTGACGCTCAAAGGGATAGCCCGGCAAGCGTGATCAGCTGCGCCGGCTGCCCGCCGCGCAGCGGCGACCAGTCCACCTCGACACCGGCCGCCCAGAGCTGGCCGAGCGCAAGCAGGAATGCGTCCCGGTCGTCGCGGTTCTGCGCGTGATGGCGCATCAGCCGCACCGCCCGGTGCCCGTTCGACCAGCGGGGGTGCCGGCTCGCCGATGAGGTCAGCGTGCCGCCGGGGCCGACCTCGACCAGGATGCGGTTCGGCTCGCCGAGCAGCACGTCGACCTCGTCGGAGAACCGGACGGTCGAGCGCACCTGGCGGGCCCAGGTTGCCGGGTTGGTGGCCTCGCTGGCGGCCAGCCAGGTTCCAGTCACGTTGGACAGCAACGGAATCTGCGGTTCGCGCAGCGTCTGGCGGGACAGGAAGCCGGTGAACTCCGGGATCATCGAGTCCATCAGACGCGAGTGGAACGCGTGCGAGGTGCGGACCCGGCGGGCCACGATGCCCTTTTCGGTGAGGCGTTCGCTGAATTGGCGAATGCCCTCCTCGGTCCCGGCGACGACGCAGCCGCCCGGCTCGTTGATCGCGGCGATGTCGACCTCACCGTTCAGGTACTCGCCGACCGCCTCGGGGCTCAGCGCCACCGCGACCATGACGCCGCGCGGCGCGGCGTGCATCAGGCGGGCGCGCATCGAGACCACCTTGATGGCCGTCTCGATGTCGAAGACCCCGGCGATGGTGCCGGCGACGTACTCGCCGATGCTGTGTCCGGCCAGCGCCGCGGGTTGGACACCGTAGCTCTCGATCAGTTTCGCCAGCGCGTACTCGACGGTGAACAGCGCGGGCTGAGTCCGGTCGGTGCGCTCCAGGTTGCGGGCTGTGCCCTCGAAGATCTCGGCGCGCAGGTCGACGCCGAGCTCCTCGCCGAACCCGGCCGCGCACTGGTCGAAGTGCTCAGCGAACACCGGCTCGGCGTCATACAGGCCGCGTGCCATCCCGATGTGCTGCGCGCCCTGACCGGGGAACAGGAAGACCACCTGGTCTGAATTATCTTTGTTTCCAACGAATTCGCCGACGAAGACGTTGTCGTTCTCGGCGGTCTCCAGCACGGTTCTGGCGTGCTGCTCGTCGTTGACGACCGCGGCCATCCGGATCTTCTCTTTGCGGCGACGGCCGAGGGTGTAGGCGACGTCAGCCAGGTTCAGCGCGTCGTCGCCGGAGATTTCGGCGGCCAGCGACTTGCGTGACTGCTCCAGCGCATCGGTGCTTCGCGCCGACATCAACAGCACCTGCGGGCCGGAACCGATGCCGAAGACGCAGAGCCGCGACGGCGGGCGCTTCTTCGAGCACCAGGTGCGCGTTGGTGCCACCGACACCGAACGAGCTGACCCCGGCGCGCAGCACGCCGTCCCATTCCCACGGGCCGTATTCGCTGCGAACCTTGAAAGGTCCACGGTCGAGGTGCAATTCGGGGTTCGGGCTGGTGTAGTGCAGGGTCGCGGGGATGGCCCGGTGCTTGAGGCACAGGATCGCCTTGATCAGGCTGGCGATACCGGCGGCGGATTCCAGGTGGCCGATGTTCGACTTGACCGAGCCGACGTAGCAGGGGCCGGAGCGGGTCTCCTCGGAAACCTCGAAAGCCTGTCGCAGGCCTTCGATTTCGATCGGGTCACCCAGCGGCGTGCCGGTGCCGTGGGTCTCGATGTAGCTGATCTCCGACGAGTCGACCTCGGCGATCGCGTGCGCCTCGGCGATGACGTCGGCCTGGCCGGCCGCGGTGGGGGCGGCGTAGGTCATCTTCGTCGAGCCGTCGTTGTTCAACGCCGAACCGCGGATCACGGCGTGGATCCGGTCGCCGTCGTCGACGGCATCCTGCAGCGACTTGAGCACCACGACCCCGACGCCGCTGCCGAAAATCGTGCCGTCGGAACGGGCGTCGAACGGCCGGCAGTGGCCGGTCGGCGACACCATCGATCCTGGGGCGTACCAATATCCGACGTGATGCGGGATGCGCAGCGACGCGCCACCGGCCAGCGCCAGCTCGCATTCGCCGTTCAGGATGCTCTGGCAGGCCAGGTGCACCGCGACCAGCGCCGACGAGCAGGCCGTCTGCACCGACAGTGCGGGCCCGCGCAGGTTCAGCGCGTACGCCACCTTGGTGGCCAGGTAGTCCTTGTCGTTCTGCATCGACAGGTTGACCATGTCGAAGGTGATGCCTTGTCCCATAACCACATTGGGGTCATGGTTGGACATGATGTTGTGCAGCAGGTAACCGCTGGTGGTGCTGGTCGCGTAGACGCCGACCGAGCCCTCGATCTCGGCGGGGTCGTAGCCGGCGTCCTCGATCGCGTGGAACGCGGTCTGCAGGAAAAGCCGGTGCTGCGGATCGGTCGAGCGCGCCACCTGCGGGGTGAAGCCGAAGAAGTCGGCGTCGAATTCGTCGATGCCGTCCATCAGTGCGGCACGCCGCACGTAGGCGTGGTTCGCCAGCGCCTTCTCGGGAATGCCCTCGGCCAGCAGGTCGTCTTCGGCCAGCGTGACGATCGACTCCTCGCCGCGGCGCAGGTTGTCCCAGAATGCCGACAGCGTGTTGGCGCCTGGCAAGCGGGCCGCCATGCCGACCACCGCGATCGCGTTGGGCGGCAGTTCGCTGTTGCTGGTCACACTCGATCTCCTACCTTTCGCCGAGCCGCCGCTCGCTGCCGGGCTGCGGCGCGCTGCTTGGCTCGGTCACGAACCCCGCCACCGCTGTCGGCCTTGTCGTCGGTCTCCAGGCCCAGCTGGCGGATCAAGTCGGTGGTCAATGCGGTCAACGAGGCGCCCTGCAGCAGCAGGGCCACCGGCGGTTCCACTCCGAAGTCGCCACGAACAGTGTTGCGGATTCGCACCGCCATAAGCGAATCCATGCCCAGTTCGGTCAGCGGCTGATCGGCGTCGAGGGTGCTGCCCTTCGGGTAGCCCATGATGGCCAGGATGCGTGCGCTCAGTCGCCCGATGACCAGGCGGTTCACCTCGGCGGGCATCCAGCTCGCGCAGCGCGTCGGGGCCGGCCCAGTCGTCGTCCTCGTCGTCGAGGTCGAGTTCCTCGGCCAGCTTGGCGAAGAAGCCGAGTTGCTGAATCTCCGGGAAGGCTGCCGCGGCCCGGTCCAGCCGCAGCCGGGCGACCCCGATGTTGGTGGGCTGGCTGGCCAGGATGGCCTCCAGCGCCTCGATGCCCTCGGCCGGCGAAATCGGGTCCAGCGCACTGAAGGTCAGCGAGCGGGCCACCCCGATGTCGGACCACTGGCCCCAGTTGATGGTGGTGGCAGGCAATCCCGATGCCCGTCGCCACTCGACCAGGCCGTCGAGCCAGGCGCTGGCCGCCGCGTAGGCGCCCTGCCCGGGTGCGCCCAGCAGCGACGACGTCGACGAGAAGCCGACCCACCAGTCGAGCTCTTTATCGGCGGTCGCGACGTGCAGGCGCAGCGCGCCAATCGCTTTCGGCGCCCACACCCGCTCCAGGCTGTCCTGGCTGAGGCCGGCGACGATCTGGTCGTCCAGCACGACGGCGCTGTGCATCAGGCCGCGCAAGGTCAGCCCGGTCTCCTCGGCCGCGCTCACCAGCTTCTCGGCGACACCGGGTGCGGCGATGTCCCCGAGCACCACCGCGATCTGGGCGCGCTGCTCGAGTTCGGCGATCAGCGCCTGCGCCTCCTCGGACGGTTCCGACCGGCCGTTGAGCACGACCCGACCCGCGCCGCTGTCGACCAGCCAGCGGGCCATGGCCAAACCGAGCCCACGCAGACCACCGGTGAGAATGTAGGAGCCGTCCGGCCGAACGACCGTCTCGGTCTTGGCCGGGCCGAGTGTCGCGCGGGAAAGCCGCTTCACGTAACGCTTTTCGTCGCGCCAGCCGATGACGTCGTCACCGGTCAGCCCGAACTCTGTGGTCAGCGCGGCGACGTTGTCGCCGTGAGAGGTCCACCAGCGTGGTGCGCAGGTCGGGGTGCTCGTAGGCCAGCACCCGGATCAGGCCGGTCAGGGCGCTGATCGACGGGTCGCCCGGCTCGCCGTCGCTGACGGGCAGTCCGTCGCGGGAAACCACCCACAGCCGCGGCGGTTTGCCGTGCCAGCCGGTGAGGATCGTGCGAACCGTCGACGCGACGCCCCACGTCAGGTCGCGACCGCGACCCGGCGCGTCACCGGACTCGGAGCCGTCGAACGACTGGCGGCCCGCGAAAACGACCACGCCGACCGGCGGTAGCTCGGCGTCTCCGGCGGCCTGCGAGAACGCTTCCAGGACAGCCGATTCCCGGGACAGGTCGGCGGTGAGCACCCGTCGCGTCGGCGAGCCGAATGCGGCGGTGAATTCCTTGGCGACGGCCTCGGACTCGGCGCCGTCGGTCAGCACCAGCCAGCTGCCGTCCGGCGCCGTCGCCGACGCGTCAACCGGCGTCTCGACCCATTCGGTGTCGAAGATCTTCTGCTCCAACGGCAATGGCACACTGCGGCGTTGCACACGCTGCAGGTAGATGCCGCTGATCTCGGCGGTGGGCGTACCCGTCTCGTCGGTGATCAGGACGCGGCCCTTGATGCCGGCACCCGTCGCCGTCCGGGTTGACCAACTCGGCCCGGCACCGGGCACGACGCCCGACCTCGCCGAACACCCGGATCTTCTCGAACGACACCGGAAGGTAGGTCGCCTCTTCGGCGTCGGCCAACGAATCGCTGGACAGCGCGGCGGCCAGGCCCTGCAGCGCCGCGTCGAGCAGCACCGGGTGGATCCGGTATCCGCGGTGGCCGGTCGCCTCGTCGGGCAGGACGATCTCGGTCTCCGAGGTGCCGTTGGGTCGGCGGACGATGCGGGTCAGTGCGGCGAACGCCTGCCCGTGGTGCAGGCCGGTGGCGCGCAACGCGGAGTACAGGTCCGCGGGCGAGAGCACCGTGCCGGGCTCCGACGACGCGGCGGGCACGGTCGGCGCTTCCGACTGCCCCACTTCGACTTTCGCGACGGCGTGGCGGATCCAGGCGCCGGTGGCCGAGCGCGAGTGGATTTCGACGCGGATCTCGTCGCCGTCCTTCTCGCCGCGGGTGAGCTGGGTGGTGAGCTGGGTCGACTCGCCCAGCGGCAGCATCTGCTCGACCTCGACGCCGACGGACACCGACGTGGCCGGCAAGCCGAGGGCTTCGCTGGCGGCGGCCAAGGCGATCTCGCCGAAACCGGTGCCGGGCATGACCGGCTGGCCGTGCACCTTGTGGTCGAGCATGTAGGGGACGAGTGCGGTCCCGACGTCAGCGGTGAAGACGTGGTCGCGGCCGGACGGCAACTCGACGTGCGTGCCCAGCAGCGGGTGGGCGCTGGCCGGCTGCCGGTTGGTCGCCGTCGGCGCCGCCCAGTAGCGGACGTGCTGCCACGGTGTCGGCGGCAGGTCGATGAGTTTCTTTGTGCCGCCGGCATTCTGGGCCGCGGCGACCGACGGCGGCCGAACCGTCGCCAGCTGGGTGTGGAACGTCAGCGTCTCGGGGTTGTCGCGGGTCAGGGTTCCGGACACCAGGGCGCCGCCGCGCGGCTTGGCCGACTCCAGCGTGCCGTTGATGGCGTGGCTGAGCAGCGGGTGCGGGCTGACTTCGACGAACGTGGTGTGGGTCTCGGCGGCCTTCGCGACAGCCTGGCTGAACCGCACCGGGTTGCGCAGGTTGACCACCCAGTAGTCGGCGTCGAACTTCGGCGCAGCGTCGCCGGCCTGACCGACCGTGCTGATCAACGGGATCTCGCGGCGTCAACGGCTTCAGGTCGGCCAGTGCGTCCTTGAGGTCGGCCAGGATCGGGTCGACCGTCGGGTGATGCGAGGCCACATCCACCTCGACGCGGCGGGCCAACTTGCCTTGCGCGTCGACGACCGCGATGACGGCGTCGACCTGCTCGGGCGGGCCGGCGATCACCGTCTGCTGCGGCGCGGCATACACCGCCACCGTGATGTCGGGGTACTCCCCGACCAGCTTCTCGGCCTCGGCGGCACCCAACTCCAGCAACGCCATCGCGCCCTGACCGGACAGCCGCGACATCAACTTCGACCGCGTCGCAATGACTTTCAGACCATCGGCCGGGCTCAACGCACCCGACACCACCGCCGCGGTCACCTCACCCATCGAATGACCGATCACCGCATCGGGCTCAACCCCGTAGGAACGCCACAACGCCGTCAACGCCAACTGCATACCCACCAGCACCGGCTGAATACGCTCGATACCCACCACCGGCTCACCGGCCAACAACACATCACGCAGCGAAAAACCCACCTGCGCAACAAAATCCGGCTCCAACTCAGCCACCGCCGCAGCAAACGCCGGCTCATCGGCCAACAACTGCCGACCCATACCCGCCCACTGCGAACCCTGACCCGAATACAGGAACACCGTGCCCTTGCCGCGCGGAACGTCGTGCGCTGCAACAACTCCCGGTGTCGGCCGGCCGGCGGCCAGCGCCCGCAGTCCGGCCACTACCTCGTTGCGGTCGCGCGCGGACACGGTGGCGATCTTGTTGTGCCGGCTGCGGTAGAGGTTGACGGTGTGCGCGATGTCGGCCAGCGGCACCTCGGCGCCCGCGACCGGACATCCAGTCGGCCAGCGCCGTAGCCCAGGAGGCGATCCGCTGCTCGGTCTTGCCGGAGATCGTCAGCGTCGTCACCGGTGATGCCGACTCGCCATCCGAAACCGGCACGGGTTCGGGGCCTTGCTCGATCACGACGTGCGCGTTCGTGCCGCCGATGCCGAACGACGAGATGGCGGCCCGGCGTGGGCCTTCCTCCGCCGGCCACGGGCTGAGCTCGGTGGGCACGAACAGCCGGGTGGACTTGTGGTCGATCGCCGGATTCCATTGCGCGAAGTTGAGATTCGGCGGAATCTGCGACCGCTGCACCGACAGGGCGGCCTTGATGAAGCCGGCGATGCCCGCCGCGGCCTCGAGGTGGCCGAAGTTGGATTTCACCGCGCCGAGCGCACATTGGGCCTCGCCGCGTCCGTACTGATCGGCCAGCGCTTCGAATTCGATCGGGTCGCCCAGTCCGGTGCCGGTGCCGTGCGCCTCGATGTAGTTCACCGAGCCCGCGGTCACGTTGGCGGTGTGCAGTGCGCTCCTGATGACATCTTGTTGCGCAATGGTGTTGGGCGCGGTCAGCCCGTTGGACCGGCCGTCCTGGTTGACCGCCGAGCCCCGCACGACGGCGAGCACCCGGTCGCCGTCGCGCACCGCGTCGGTGAGCCGCTTGAGCACGATCACGCCGCAGCCCTCGCCGCGGACGAACCCGTCGGCGCGGGAGTCGAAGGAGTAGCAGCGGCCGTTCGGGGACAGCATTCCCCACTTGGCCATCGCGATCTGGGTCTCGGGCCGCAGGATCAGGCTGACGCCGCCGGCCAGGGCGAGGTCGCTCTCCCGCAATCGCAGGCTCTGGCAGGCCAGGTGGATCGTCACCAGCGACGACGAGCACGCGGAGTCGATGGCGACCGCCGGACCGCGCAGTCCCAACAGGTACGCGATGCGCCCGACGGCGACGGCGTGCGCATTGCCGGTCGCGGAGTAGGCGTCGATGGCGTCCGGGTTGGCCGCCGAAATCGTCTGGTATTCCCCGTAATACACGCCCATCAGCACGGCGGCGCGCACACCGGACAGATCCTCGGTCGCGATCCCGGCGTGCTCGAGCGCTTCGTAGGCGACCTCCAGCATCAACCGCTGCTGGGGGTCCATCGCCTCGGCTTCACGCGGCGAGATACCGAAGTAGTCGGCGTCGAAGCCGGAGACGTCGGACAGGAAGCCGCCCCACTTGGACGACATCCGGCCGGGAGCGAACTGGTCCGGGTCGTAGAACTCGTCGGCGTTCCAGCGGTCCGGCGGGATCTCACTGATCCCGTCGCCGCCGTTGGCCAGGAAGTTCCAGTAGCCCTCTGGGCCGTCCGCGCCGCCCGGGAAACGGCAACCCATACCCACGACCGCGATCGGCTCGGCGGCGGCCAGCTGCGACGCCTTGTCGAACCGCTGCGTCAGCTCGTCCCGTTTTTCACCGGACATCGCCGAAACTCTGTCGTAGATCGTCGCCATCAGAGGAATTGTCCCATCAAAAAAGACCGCTTTCACTGCTCGCCGAAGCCGACTCGACGCTGTCGAACAAGTCATCCAACACGCTGCGCTCCGGTTCGGCCGGTGAACCGACGGAATCTTCCTCCGGGGCGTCGGCAGGTGCAAGCAGACCGGCCACGTAGGTCGCCAGCGAGGAGATCGTCGGATGGTTGAACAACATGTTCGCGGAAACGTCGAGGTCGACCAACTTCTTGGTCTCCTTGAGCACCGTCATCGCCATCATCGAATCCAGGCCCAGCTCCGGGAACGGCGCGTCGAGGCTGATCGACGAGGGCGACATCCTCAGCTCGCGGCCCAAAATGGCTTGCAGCCTGCTCTGCAGTTCGGTGAGCCGCTGCTCGGCCGACAGCGTCGACCAGTCGGGGGCCTCGGCCACCGCGGCCACCGCATCCTCGGCGGCGGGCCGGTGCTCGACGATCGTGACGGCAGCCTCGAATTCGGAGGCGATCCTGTCGAAGTAGGCGAGTTCGCGGAACTCCGGGGTCGCCGCGACCGCGCGGTCCAGCCGCAGCCGGCCGACGCCGACCCGGTTGAGCGGGCCGCCGACCAGGGTCTGCAGCGCCTCGATGCCTTCGTCGGGGGTGATCGGGTCGAGCACGCTGTAGGTCAGCTTGCTGCTCATACCGACCGCGGACCACTGGCCCCAGTTGATCGCGGTGGCGGGCCGCCCGGAGGCGCGGCGCCAGGTCATCAGCGCGTCGAGCCACGCGTTGCTGGTCGCGTAGGCCAGCTGGCCGGGCAGGCCGAGCATGGTGGCCATCGAGGAGAAGCCGACCCACCAGTCCATCTCGGTGTCGGCGGTGGCGGCGTTCAACCGCAGCGCGCCGGCGACCTTGGGCGCCCAGACCCGTTGCAGGCCTTCCCGGGTCAGGGCGCTGACCAGACCGTCGCCGGTGACGCCGGCGCCGTGCACGAGACCGCGCAGCGGCCGTCCGGTCTCTTCGGCGGCGGCCACCAGCCGCTCCGCCACACCCGCGGTGGCGATGTCACCGGCCACGAACACGACCTCGGTGCCCAGGCCGTCGAGGTAGTCGCGCTGGGCGTCGGAGGGTTCGCTGCGGCCGTTGAGCACGATCCGGCCCGCGCCGCGCTCGACCAGCCAGCGGGTGACGACGGTGCCCAGGCCGCCCAGACCGCCGGTGACGATGTAGGACCCGTCGGCGCGGACCACCGCGTCGTGGCGGCCGCCGTCCAGGGTGGCGCGCACCAGGCGTTCGACGTAGCGGCCGTCTTCGCGCAGGGCGACCACGTCGTCGCCGGTGGAGGCGGCAAGTTCACCGGTCAGCGCGGCGACGAGCTCGTTCTGATCCGCCGGGCCCGACAGATCGAGCAGCGTGGCGCCGAGATCCGGTTCGCCGGCCAGCACGCGGGCCGCCTCGCCGGGGAACCGCCAGTTGCGGATGAGTCCCTTGAGTGCGCCGATCGCCGGGTCACCCGGCTCGTCGTCGTGCACCGACAGTCCGTCGCGGGTGACCAGCCACAGCCGCGGCGAGGTGCCCTTCCATCCCTCGACGGCCGCGTGCGCCGCCGCCGAGATGTGCATCACCAGGTCGTGGGCGCGCTGCAGCGCGCCATCGGCGTCGACGCCGTCGAAGGACCGCTTGGCCAGCAGCACCACGATGCCGACCGGCTTGCGGTCACCGGCGGTCTTGGCGAACACCTCGGCCACCGCGGACTCGTCGTCCAGCGCGGCGCTGACCGCACGCCGGGTCGACGACGTGAGCGTGTCGGTGAGCTCGGCCGCGAGCGCGGTTGTCTCGGGGTCGGTTTCGGCCAGCACCACCCAGGTGCCGTCGGCGACGGCTGCGCCGGGTGCCGCCGGGCTCGGCACCCACGCGGCGTCGAAGATCTTCTGCTCCAACGACAGCGGCACGCTGGCCAGATCGACCGGCTCGAGCTCCACCCCGGTCAGCTCCGCCAGCACGGCACCGGCCTCGTCGGTCAGGACGATATGGCCGCGGCGACCGGTCCCGCCCTCTTCCAATTCGGCGTGGCTTCGGACCCGGCCGCGAATCGGGGCGAACACCCGGATCGCTTCCACCGAAACCGCTTGGTAGGACGCGTCTTCCGATTGGTCGGGGACGGCGGCGGCCAGTTGCCGCAACGCCGCGTCGAGCAACACCGGGTGGATGCGGTACTCGGGGTGATCGGCGACCTCGTCGGGCAGCGCGATCTCGGTGCCCGGTCCGGCCGGCCGACCGGCCGGCGCACTGCGCGGCGTGACGTCGACGTCGGCCACCGCGTGGCGGGTCCACCTGCCGCCGGCCGAGCGGGCTTGAATCTCAACCCGATTCACGTCCGGGCTCAGCGAAAGCTGTGTGGTGACCCGGGTCTGGGCGTCCAGAATGAGCGGCCGCTCGACGGTGAGCGCGCTGACCTGGACACCACCGCCGATCGCCTGGGCGGCGGCGGCCACCGCCATCTCGGCGAAACCGGCGGCGGTGAGGACGGCCTGACCGCCGACGGTCTGGTCGGCCAGCCACGGCAGCGCCGCGACGCCGATGTCGGTCTGCCAGACGTGTTCGTGACCGGACGGCAGCTCGACGTGGGCACCGAGCAACGGGTGGACGTCGGTCAGGCGCTGGCGGGCGGGCTTCTTGTCGACCCAGTAGCTGGCGTGCAGCCACGGCGTGGCCGGAATCTCGACCCGGCGACGGCCCCCGGCCTGGTCACCGGTGACACCGATGGTGGCGAGTTGCTGGTGGACGGACAGAGTTTCGTCGTCGCCACGCTTCATCGCCGCGGTGACGGCGAACTGGTCGCGGGAAGACACCGAGGCCAGTGTCTCGCCGATGCCGTGGGTCAGCAGCGGGTGCGGGCTGATTTCGACGAACGTGGTGTGGGTCTCGCCCGCCGTGGCGACAGCCTGGCTGAACCGCACCGGGTTGCGCAGGTTGACCACCCAGTAGTCGGCATCGAATTTCGGTTCGGCACCGCCGGCCTGACCGACCGTGCTGATCAACGGGATTCGCGGCGTCTGCGGCTTGAGGTCGGCGAGTGCGTCTTTGAGGTCGGCCAGGATCGGGTCGACAGTCGGGTGGTGCGAGGCCACATCCACCTCGACGCGGCGGGCCATCAGGCCTTGCGCGTCGACCGCGGCCATCGCGGCCTCGACCTGCTCGGGCGGGCCGGCGATCACCGTCTGCTGCGGCGCGGCATACACCGCCACCGTCACATCCGGGTACTGCCCGACCAGCTTCTCGGCCTCAGCGGCTTCCAGCTCGACTAGTGCCATGGCGCCCTGACCGGACAATCGCTTCATCAGCTTGGACCGGGTGGCAATGACTTTCAGACCGTCGGCCGGGCTCAAAGCGCCGGACACCACCGCCGCGGTCACCTCACCCATCGAGTGACCGATCACCGCATCGGGCTCGACCCCGTAGGAACGCCACAACGCGGTCAACGCCAACTGCATCCCCACCAGCACCGGCTGAATCCGGTCGATACCCACCACCGGCTCACCGGAGAGCAGTACATCACGCAGCGAAAAACCTACCTGCGCAACAAAATCGGGCTCCAACTCGGCCACCGCCGCAGCAAAAGCCGGCTCATCGGCCAGCAACTGCCGGCCCATACCCGCCCACTGCGAACCCTGACCGGAGTACAAGAACACCGTGCCCGAGCCGTGCGGCTTCTCGGTCGGCTCGACCACGCCGGTCGCGGGCTCACCGGCGGCCAGCGCCCGCAGTCCGGCGACGGCCTGCTCGTGGTCGCGCGCCGAGACCGCGGCGAAGCTCCGGTACCGGCCGCGGTGGTTGTTGACGGTGTACGCGACGTCGGCCAGCGGCACCCCGGCGCCCGCACCGGAGATCCAGTCAGCCAGCTTTTCGGCGATCGGCGCGATGCGCGCCGGGGTTTTGCCGGAGACGACCAGCGTGCTGATCACCGGCTCTGATTGCGCGGCAACCGGTTCCGTGACCGGTGCCTGCTCGATCACCACGTGGGCGTTGGTGCCGCTGACGCCGAACGACGACACGCCCGCGCGGCGTGGCCGAGTCACCTCCGGCCACGGCATGCCGTCGGCGGCGATGGTGAATTTCGACGCACCGGCACCAGCGTTCGGGGTCAGTCCGGTGAAGTGCAGGTGCGGCGGGATGTAGCCGTGGTTCATGCTGAGCACGGCCTTGATGAAGCCGGCGATGCCCGCGGAGTTCTCCAGGTGACCCAGGTTGGTCTTGACCGACCCGAGCACCAGCGGCGCCGAGTCGTCGCGCTGGCCGAAAACGGCGCTCAGCGCGTCGAGTTCGATCGGGTCGCCGAGAGCGGTGCCGGTGCCGTGCGCCTCGATGTAGTCGATGTCCGACGGCTCCAGCCGCGCCGACGCCAGCGCCGCACGCAGGACGGCCTGCTGCGCGGGCCCGCTGGGCACGGTCTGCCCGCTGCTCGGGCCGTCCTGGTTGACCGCCGAGCCACGCACCAGGGCGAGCACCGTGTCCCCGTCGCGCTCCGCATCACTGAGCCGCTTGAGCACGATCACACCGCAGCCCTCGCTGCGCACGTAGCCGTTGGCGTTGGCGTCGAAGGTCTTGCACTGACCGTCCGGGGCCAGCATGCCCCACCGCGAGCAGGAGATGCTGTTCTCCGGCGTCAGGATCAGGTTGGTGCCGGCGGCCAGCGCCTGATCCGTCTCCCGCCGGCGCAGGCTCTGGCAGGCCAGATGGATGGCGACGAGCGAGGACGAGCACGCGGTGTCGAGCACGACCGCCGGGCCATGCGCGCCAAGGAAATACGACAACCGGCCCGCGGCGAAGTTCGACGCGTTGCCGAACGGCAGGTACGGGTCGAAGTCTTCCGGGCCGCACGTCGCCGTCGGTGGACAGCCAGTAGTAGTCGCTGGTGGTCAGGCCGACATAGATCCCGGTCTGGCTGTTGCGCACTGCCTTCGGTGTGACACCGGCGCTTTCCAGTGCCTCCCAAGCGACTTCGAGCAGCAGCCGCTGCTGGGGGTCCATCGCCACCGCTTCGCGCGGTGAGATCCCGAAGAACTCGGCGTCGAACTGGTCGGGCCGCCACGAGGTGAGGAAGCCGCCCTCCCGGTTGCAGATCGTGCCCGGACGGGTGTGGTCTTCGGAGAAGTAGGCGTCGGCGTCCCAGCGGTCCTCGGGGACCCGGATCACGCCGCTGCGACCGTCGTGCAGCAGCTGCCAGTAGTCGTCGGGAGTGCTGACGCCACCTGGCAGCCGGCAGGCCATGCCCACCACGGCAATCGGCTCGAGGTCGGCCTTTTCGGCGATCTCGAGCCGAGCCGTCAGGTCATCGATCTTGCGGAGCGCCTCGGTGATGATCGCCCGACGATCTGGCGGTGCAGTCATCGGCGCTCAGCCCAGCCTTTCTGACAGCTCTTTGAGAAGTTCGTCGTCACTGAAGTCGTCGTAGTCGTCAGCGCTGTCGTCCGCGGCGGCTTCGGCCACCTCCGGAATGAGGGTGGCCAGGTAGTCCGACAACGCCTCGACGGTCGGATAGTCGAACACCACCGACGCAGGCAGCGTCTCGCCCAGGCTGTCTGAAAGGGCGCGCTGCAGCGTCACACTCATCAGCGAGTCCATGCCGGACTGGAAGAAGCCGGCGGTCGGGTCGAGCAGTTGCGCCGACGCCAGTCCCATCGCCGCGACCACCTGCGCGGTGACGTGGTCGACCAGGATGCCGCGGCGTCTGGTCGGGTCGGCCTCGCGCAACGCATCCCGGAATTCGGTGCTGCGCGCGGGTGCGCCGTCGCCCCCGGCGGTGTCACCGGCCAGCAGGTCGTCCACGATGCGCAGCGCCGCGCGGGTCCGGTACGCGGCGGCCAGCAGCGGCCAGTCCGCGGCCACGACGGCCGGCCGCGACGCGGCACCCGGGCCGGTGAGCAACGGCAGCGCCCGGATCGCGACATCGTCGGCCATCGGCTCCAGACCGGACGCCAGGGTGACCTGACGCTCCTCTTCGGATTGCCCGTCGGACAACGACTTCCACAGCCCCCAGTTGATCGCGGTGGCCGGCAACCCGGCGGCCCGGCGGGCCAGCGCGAAGGTGTCCAGGAACGTGGTGGTCGCGGTGTAGTGCGCCAGCCAGCGAGACCCGGTCAGGCCAGAGATCGACGAGAACAGCACGAACTGCTCGACCTTGTGCCGCAACGAGAGCCGGTGCAGCAGCGCCACCACGTCGAGCTTCGGGCGGAACATCGCGGTGACGTCGTCGTCGGTCATGTCCAGCAGCGTGATCGGCCCACCGCCGAATGCGGCCACGTAGATCCCGGCCAGCGGCGGCAGGTCCGCGCCGAAGCGGTCGAACAGTGCGCTCAAGGCGGACTCGTCCGCCGCGTCGGCGGCGGCCGTCACCAACGTGGTCCCGGAGGTCGCCAGGCGGGCGGTGAGATCGTCGAGGCGCGAACCGGGGTTGCGCGACACCGCGACCACGGTGCCTGCTCCCGACTCGGCCAGTTGCGCAATCAGGTGCGGCCCGATGTTTCCGGTCGCGCCGATGACCAGATAGCTGCTGTCTTTGGACAATTCAGCAGGCGCGGCCGACGGCGGGAGGGCCTGCTGCAGACGCGGAACCCGGCGCAGACCGGCCCGGTAGACGACCTGGTCCTCGTTGTCGGCGGCCCGAGCCTCGTCCACGACGTAGACCGCGGCCAGCGCATCCGGCACGGACTCGTCGACATCGATCACGCGGCCCCAGAATTCCGGATGCTCCAGCGCCAGCGTGCGACCCAGGCCCCACAGCACCGCCTGCGACGCGATGGCACGGTCGCCGTCGCTGACCGGCTGGGCGTTGCGGGTGAGCAGGTAAAGCTTTGGCGGCACGCCGATTTCAGCGATGGCCGCGGTCAGTCGACGCGCGGCGTTGAACAGTTCGTAGCCGTCCTCGAAATCGAACTGGCCGCCGGACACCTTCGGCGCGTAGAGCACGTGGGTCACCCCGGCGAGCGCGTCGGTGATCGCCGCCGGGTCGGCTCCCTGCGCCAGCAGCGACGTCGGCTCAGCAGTGGCGGCGAATTCGTCGCCGAGCACGCGGCCGATCTCGTCGCCCACGTCGGAGTCGGCGATGACCAGCCACGCGCTCTCGGCGCCGTCCGTGGTCCCGGACAGCGCACGGGCCGGCCAGGCCACATCCAGGTACCACTGCGCCGGGATCGGCCCGTCGTAGTCCACGCTTGCGGAATCACTCACGGTGGGAACGCTTCTGGTCGGCGCGATCGGGCGCGTGTTCACCCAGAACCGGCTGTGGTGCCACGGCGTCGTCGGCAGCAGTGGGTGCGGCTCAACCGGATGCGGCGTCTGCGGCGGGTGGCTGGTGTGCACGGCGTTCAGGTTGGTGTGGAACCGGACCGCGTCATCGCCGTCGCGCCACAACGTGCCGACGCTGTGGTGATGGCTGGTGGGGTCCACCGTGTCGCCGACCGCGTTGGTCAGGATCGGGTGCGCGCTGATCTCGATGAAGGTGCCGTGTTCTTCCGCGGCCGCCGCGACGGCCTGGCTGAGCAGCGCGGGCTGACGGACGTTGGCCACCCAGTAGTCGGCATCCAGCATCGGCGACGCGAAGCCCTCCAGCACCGTCGAGTAGAACGGGATGGTGGGGATCTCGGGGGTCAAATCCGCCAGCGCCGTGCGCAATTCGCCCAGGATCGGGTCCATGAACGCGGTGTGCGACGCCACCTCCATATTGACCCGGCGGGCGAACTTGTTCTGCGCGCTGACTGCGGCGACCACCGCGTCGACTGCGGCTACCGGTCCGGCGATCACCGTCTCGCGCGGCGAGATGTAGCCCGCCACGCTGACGCCCTCGTGGTCGGCGATCAGCGCCTCGGTGGCTTCGGGGTCGAGCTTGAGCAGCGCCACCGCGCCCTGGCCGGCGAGCGTCGACATCAACGTGGACCGGACCGCGATCACCCGCAGGCCGTCGACCACGCTCAGCGCGCCGGCCACCACTGCCGCGGTCACCTCGCCCATCGAATGGCCGATCACCGCGTCCGGGTGTACGCCGTAGGAACGCCACAGCTCGGTCAGCGCCAGCTGCAGACCCATCAGCACCGGCTGGACCTGCGCGTCGCCACTGATCGCATCGCCGTTGGCGATGATCTGTTGCAGCGAAAAGCCAACCTGCTCAACGAAAATCGGATCCAGCTCGGCGATCGCCTCGGCGAACACCGGCTCGTCGGCCAGCAACTGCCGGCCCATGCCCGCCCAGTGCGAACCCTGGCCGGAGAACACGAACACCGTGCCGGGACTGCACGGCCCGTCATGCGGGCCCACGACGCCGTCGGTGTAGCGGCCGTCGGCCAGCGCCTGCAACTGGGCCACGGCCTGCTCGCGGTCGCGGACGCACACGGTGGCGAAGTGCGGGTGACGCTCGCGGTGGTAGCTGAGCGTATGCGCCACGTCGGGCAGTCGCACGTCGGCGCCGGCACCCTGCAGCCATTCCGCCAGCGAGCGGGCCTGCGAGGCGATCCGCTCGGTCGACTTGCCCGACACCACGAGGGTCGTCACCGCCGGGTCGGCCTCACGGATCACCGGCAGGGCCGCGGGCGCCTGCTCGATCACCGCGTGTGCGTTGGTGCCACCGAAACCGAACGACGAGACGCCCGCCCGGCGAGGCTGACCGGTGTCCGGCCAATCCTGTTGCTCGGCAACCACTTTCAGACGCAGCTGGTCGAAGGGGATGTGCGGGTTGGGGGTGTGGAAGTGCAGGTTCGGCGGGATGCTGCCGGCGTGCACCGCCAGCACGGTCTTGATCAGACCGGCCATGCCGGCGGCGGCCTCGAGGTGGCCGAGGTTGGTCTTGGCGGTACCGATCAACAGCGGCGCGTCCTCGGCGCGACCGCGTCCCAGCACCGTGCCGAGCGCGCGCGCCTCGATCGGGTCGCCGAGTGGCGTTCCGGTACCGTGCGCCTCGACGTAGTCGACTTCCTGCGGCTGCAGACCCGCGTTGGCGTAGGCCGAGCGCAGCACCGCCATCTGGGCGGCGGGGTTGGGGGCCAGCAGGCCGTTGGACCGGCCGTCCTGGTTCACCGCCGAGCCCCGCACCACTGCCAGCACCCGATCGCCGTCTCGCATGGCGTCGCTGAGGCGCTTGAGCACCACGACACCACAGCCTTCACCGCGGATGAACCCGTCGGCGTCGGCGTCGAACGCGTGGCATGCCCCGGTGGCCGACAGCGCACCGGTCTGGTCGAAGGCGCGGACCACCGAGGGCGCCAGCATCAGGTTCACACCCGCGGCCAGCGCCACCTCGGAGTCGCCGATGCGCAGGCTCTGGCAGGCCAGGTGCAGGGCCACGATCGACGACGAGCATGCGGTGTCGACAGTGACCGACGGCCCGCGGAAGTCCATGAAGTACGACAGCCGGTTGGCGATGATGCTCAGTGCGCCACCGGAATTGGTCCACGCGTCGACGTTGGTCAGGTCCATGCCCGCGACGTAGCCGTAGTCGGTGTAGCAGGCGCCGGCGAACACCCCGGTCTGCGAGCGACGCAGTGAGCTCGGCGGGATTCCCGCGTGTTCCAGTGCCTCCCAAGCGACTTCGAGCAGCATCCGCTGCTGCGGGTCCATCTTGACGGCTTCGCGGCTGGAGATGTCGAAGAATTCGGCGTCGAAGGCGTCCAGGTTGTCCATGTAGCCGCCGAAGCGGGTGGTGTGTGCCAGCGCTGCCGCGATCTCGGGGGTGCCGTCGTCGAACGGCGCCCAGCGTTCGGCCGGCACCTCGGTGACCGCGTTGCGGCCCTCGCAGATGAACTGCCAGTACTCGTCGGGGCCGGAAATACCACCGGGCAGCCGACAGCCCAGGCCGATCACCGCGACCGGCTCGTCCAGGTGACTGCGGTCGGCCTCGACCTCGGCTTCGGCGGCCAGCGCCTCGGCTCCGGTCAGGAACCGGGCCAGGTCGGCAATCGTCGGGTGCTGCCAGAACTCGACGGGCGACACCTTGCGGCCGAGCAATTCGGACAACTCACCGGAGAGCACCACCGCGTCGCGCGAACCCAGGCCCAGATCGCTCATCGGGGCGTCGAAGTCGATGTCGTACGGGCTGCAGCCAACGGTGGTCACCAGGTAATCGGCCAGCCAGTGCCGTAGCGCTTCCTCGTCATAGGAGGACGTCATCAGATGCCCCTTTCACTGCCAGCCGGTGCCGACTCCACGCTGTCGAACAAGTCGTCCAACACGCCACCGTCCGAATCGCCCAAAACGTCGATTTCGCTGTCGGATTCCGGCTGCGGAGACACCTTTTTCGCGAGGTGCTCCGCGAGCGCCACGATAGTCGGATAGTTGAAGAGCATGGTCGCGGATAGCTCGATCCCGACGAACAACTCCGTGTCACGCCGCACCGACATCGCCATCACCGAGTTCAGGCCGTACTCCGCGAACGGCCGGTCGAGGTCGAGATCGGCCTCGGCCAGGAGCAGCTCGCGGGCCAGAATGGCCCGCAAGCCGGTCTGCAATTCGCTGCGCACATCCTCGGCCGCCATCTCTGACCAGGCCGGGGACGCCGCGTGCGGCTCGGCGGCCGCCGCGTCCGTCGACACCATGGGCGCCATCACGGCCTGCGCGACGTCGTAGCGCGCGAGGTGTTCCCAGGCGGCGAAGGCTTCCTCGGCGGTGATCGCCCGGGACCCGAGACGCTCGAGTTCCTGCAGCGCGATCTGCGCTTCGGCCCCGAAGCCGAGGCCGCGCCAGGCCACCCAGTCCTGGCTGACAGTGTGGCAACCCTGCCGGTGCCGCAGCTGAGCCAAGCCGTCGAGGTAGGCGTTGGCCGCGGCGTAGGCACCCTGGCCCGGGACGCCGAAGACCGCGCCGGCCGCGGCCGTCAGGAACATGAAGTCGAGGCTGCCCGGCGGGAAGGCCTGGTGCAGCACCTGCGCCCCGGCGATCTTCGGCCAGACCGTACGCCGCAGCCGGTCTTCCTCCATCTCGGTGAACAGCTCGGCATCGGTGATGCCCGCGCCGTGGACGACGCCGCGGATCGGCACCGCGCCCTCGTCGTCGCGTTTGGTCAGCAGCGCCTGCATCGCCTCGGGCGAACCGATGTCGAGCGCGACGGCTTCGACCGCCACGCCGCGCGCCTCCAGCTCTCGCACGGCGCTGATCTTCTGCGCGGTGGCGGCGTCATTGCCGGCGCTGTCCCAGTCGCGGCGCGACGGCAGCGCGGTGCGACCGGCCAGGATCAGCCGGCGGGCTCCGCGGTCCGCGAGCCAACCGGCGGTCAGCAGACCGAGCGCACCGAGGCCGCCGGTGATCAGGTAGGCCGCGTCCGGGCGGCACCGCAGCGGCTCGCGCACGGGCGCACCGGAGACCGGCGCCAGGCCCGGTGCCAGGAATTCGCCGTCGCGCAGCGCCAGAATCGATTTCGCCGGGGTCCGCAGCATCGGGGCCAGCGCCGGCAGCAGCGAACCGACCGCCACACCGTCCGGCAGGTCGACCAGGCCGCCCCACAGCTGCGGCTGCTCGGCCCGGATGACTCCGGCGGTCCCCCACAGCGGGCTCTGCGCGACCGCGGCGTCGGAACTGCCTTCGCGCACGCCGCGGGTGACGATCCACAGTGTGACCGGGTGGCTCTCGTCGCGCCCGGCCAGTCCGCGGACCAGGTCCACCAGCTCCATCGACGTCCGGACGGCAACGTCGACATCGCTTTCACCGGAACGCGATTCAGCGACATAGAGGACGTACCGCGCGTCGGCGACGGCCGCGGAGGAGTAGCCGTTGTGGGTCAGCCCGTCGCGCAGGCCGACGGCAATGTCGTTGTCGCCCAACACCGCAACAGAGCGCACGGTGTCGGCGTGGCCATCGTGACCCTCATCGGGGCTGAACGGCTGCCAGTCGATGGCGTGCACCATCGAGGCCGGATCGTCGTTGCGGCCTGCGGCTGCACTGGAGTCCACCGCCGCGAAACGCAGTCCGCGCACCTCGATGCAGGGGCTACCGGCCGGCCCGGTCGCGGTGATGTCGACGACGAGCTCTTCGTCGTTTCCGCCGCGGCGGCGGACCTCGACGCGGCCGTTCGGGTCGGCGAGCTCACCGTCGAACCGGACGTCGGCCACCGCGGCCGGAACCATCAGCCGCGGGTTGTCACTGTCCAGCAGTCGGGCGATGTGAATGGCGGCGTCCAGCAACGCCACTGACGAGGCCTGGGTCAGCTCGACGTCGGCCGTCAGCTCGCCGGCCTTGGCTTCACACGAGCCGACCGACCAGCCGAACGGACGTCCTTCGCTTCCCCAGGTCTGCCACAGCGACGTCACCGACTCGTCGGAGTACTGTGCGTCGGCCGAGCCCGGGGCGGCCACGACCTCCGCCGGGCCCGCCGGCGAGCGGTCGGTGTCGCGGGCGATGCGTGCGGTGGCGTGCCGGATCCAATGCTGTTCGGCGCCTTGGGAATTCGACGTCGAGGCACTCGATGACACGGTGACGGATCCGCCGTCGGCGACCACCTGGACGACGCGCGGCTCGCCGACGACGATCGGGTACTCGAACCGGATGTCCGACAGCGCCGACGCGTCGTGCTCGGCTGCAGCCGTCGAAAGCGTCTGCAGCAGAACCGATATCGGGATGATCTCGACACCGTTGTTGTGATGGGAGCCCGGATACGGCTTGGTGGTGGACGTCAGGCGCGCCTGCCACAGGTGCGTCGGCGGTGTCGCAGCGACCGGAATGTGCTGACCGAGCAGGGTGCCGCGTCGCGGGGCCGACTCGGCGGTCGTCACGAAATCCGCCGCGCTGATCCAGTGCTGGCCGTGGTGCCACGGCGCGCTCGGCAGCACCGGATGCGGCTCGGGCGGGTGCGGCAGTGTCGGCGGGCGCAACACGTGCGTGCGGTTGAGGTTGGTGTGGAAGCTGACCGTGTCATCGCCCTTGCGTGACAACGTCCCGACGCTGTGGTGGTGTACCGACTCCAGCGTTTCGGTGATGGCATGGGTCAGGGTCGGGTGCGGGCTGATCTCGACGAAGGTGGCGTGCTGCGCAGACGCGGCGGTGACGGCCTGGTGCAGCAACACCGGCTGACGCACGTTGTCGACCCAGTAGTCGGCGCCCAGTGCCGGGGTGGCAGCCGGGTCGGCGACGGTGGAGATGAACGGAATCGTCGGCGCCTTGGGCTTCAAATCGGCCAGCGCCGAACGTAATTCGGGAAGAATGGGATCCATCAGCGCGGTGTGCGAGGCGACTTCCATGTTCACCCGTCGCGCGAAACGCTCCTGCTCGCTGACCGCGACGATAGCGGCGTCGACTTCGGCTACCGCACCGGCGATCACGGTCTGCCGCGGCGACAGGAAGCCGGCCAGGCTCACCTGCGGGTAGTCGGCGAGCAGCTTCTCGGCGGCCTCGGCGTCCATCTCCAGCAGGCCCACCGCGCCCTGGCCGGCCAACCGGGCCATCAGCCGTGAACGGGTCCCGATGACGCGCAGACCCTCGTCCGGGGTGAGCGCCCCGGACACCACGGCCGCGGTCACCTCCCCCATCGAATGTCCGATCACCGCATCGGGTTCCACGCCGTAGGAGCGCCACAGCGCGGTCAAGCCCAACTGCAGGCCCATCAGCACCGGCTGGACGCGTGCGTCGCCGGCCACCCGCTGGCCCTCGGTCAGCACCTGATGCAGCGAGAACCGCATGTGCTCGAGGAACAGCGGCTCCAGCTCCTCGATCGCCGCGGCGAACGCCGGCTCGTCGACCAGCAGTTGCCGGCCCATGCCGGGCCACTGCGAGCCCTGTCCCGAATACACGAAAACCGTTCCAGGCTTGCACAATCCCTCGTGCGGTTCGACGAGCCCGATCGCGGACTGGCCGGCCGCCAGCGCCTGCAGACCGGCGACGGCATGGGCGCGGTCCCGCGCGACCAGCGTCGCGAAAGCCTTGTGCTGGGTGCGGTGATGATTCAGCGTGTGGGCGACATCGACCAGCGGCACCGCGGCGCCGGCACCGATCATCCAATCGGCCAGCGTCGCGGCCGACGAGGCGACGCGGGCCGGGGTCTTGCCCGAGACCACTAGCGTGGTGATCACCGGTTCTGGTTGTGGCGCAACAGGTTCAGCGACCGGCGCCTGCTCGATGACCACGTGGGCGTTGGTGCCGCTGACACCGAAGGACGACACCCCGGCGCGGCGCGCGCGCTCCACGGCGGGCCAGTCCATGCCGTCGGCGGCGATGGTGAAGTCCGCCGCTCCCTCGACCGCGTTGGGCGTCAACGCGGTGAAGTGCAGGTGCCGCGGGATGTAGCCGCGCTGCACGGTGAGCACGGTCTTGATGAAACCGGCGATGCCGGCGGCCGACTCCAAGTGACCGAGGTTGGTCTTGACCGACCCGAGTACCAGCGGCGCCGAGCCGCTGCGTTCGCCGAAAACCTGGTGCAGCGCCCCCAATTCGATCGGATCGCCCAGCGCGGTACCGGTGCCGTGGGCCTCGATGTAGTCGATGTCCGAGGGCTCCAGTCGCGCTGCGGCCAGCGCCGCCCGCAGCACCGCCTGCTGGGCAGGCCCGCTGGGCACGGTCTGGCCGCTGCTGGGCCCGTCCTGGTTGACCGCCGATCCGCGGACCACGGCCAACACCGAATCACCTTCGCGCACTGCGTCACTGAGCCGTTTGAGCACCACGACGCCACAGCCCTCGCTGCGCACGTAGCCGTCAGCATTGGCGTCGAACGTCTTGCATCGGCCGTCGGGAGCCAGCATCCCCCACCGCGAGGTGGCAATGCTGTTCTCCGGGCTCAACATCAGGTTGACCCCGGCCACCAACGCCTGGTCACTCTCCCGCCGGCGCAGGCTCTGACAGGCCAAGTGGACGGTGACCAGCGACGACGAGCAGGCGGTGTCGAGCACGACCGCGGGACCGTGCGCACCCAGGAAGTAGGACAGGCGTCCGGCAGCAAAGTTCGCCGCGTTACCGAACGGGACGTGCGGGTCGACCTCTTCCGGCGGCAGCCGTCCGGCCAGGGTCAGGGTGTAGTCATACGTGGTCATCCCGACGAACACCGCGGTCTGGGTGCCCCGGATCTTGGGCGCGGTGATGCCCGCGTTTTCCAGTGCCTCCCAAGTGACTTCGAGCAAAAGCCGCTGTTGCGGATCCATCGCCGCGGCCTCGCGCGGCGAGATTCCGAAGAACTCGGCGTCGAACTCGTCAGGACGCCAGGAGGTGAGGAAGCCACCCTCCTTGCTGACGATCGTGCCGGGGATGGAGTGGTCGTCGGCAAAGAAGGCGTCGGCATCCCAGCGCTCCGCAGGGACTCCGACGATGCCGCTCTTGCCGTCTTGCAGCATCTGCCAGAACTGATCGGGGGTATCTGCTCCACCCGGAAGCCGACAACCGATCCCCACTACCGCGATCGGTTCGGTGTCGCCCTTTTCAGCGACTTCCAACCGGGCTGTCAGGTCGTCGATCTTGCGCAACGCCTCGGTGATGATCGCCCGACGGTCCGACGGTGCAGCAGTCATCGCGCTCCCCCCGGTCTGTCGGAAAGTTGTTGTTGTCCTACACCGTGTGCGAGAGACGCCGCCTCGCCCACCGATGTCATCCGGGCGTGTCCAGTCGGTTCGCCTCGTCGCGCCCACAACGTTCCACCCAGCCGAAGTGACTGATGTTACCGCCACTCGGCTGTTGCCGAACGCACCCCCCCTGCACAGCGGGCATTGAAAATCCGAACGAAGACACTGGCTTTACTCCCGCTGCGGTGCAAAGCCGTCCGGACCCCACTAAGCGGTGGAATCCAAACGGCTGAAGTCGTCCTGCTGGTAGACCTCAACACACGATGAACGGCGGATCTTCCCGCTGGTGGTGATCGGAATCGACCCCGGGGGAACCAGCACCAGGTCGGCCACCCGCAGCCCGTGCGACTTCGAAATGGCGGACGTGACTTGCGCTCTCACATCGCGGAGACGGTTCTGCATCTCCTGCGAGTTGCCCTTGTCTTTCATTTCGGCGATCACGATCAGGCGCTCGGTGCGACCGTCCTCGATGGAGATCGCCGCGACCCGGCCGCCGCTGATCTCCTGGGTGGTGGCCTCGATGTCGTCGGGGTAGTGGTTGCGCCCGTCGACGATCAGCAGGTCCTTGATCCGCCCGATGATAAACAGCTCGCCGTCGTAGATGGTGCCCAGGTCGCCGGTGCGCAGCCACGGACCCAGCGGAGTACCGCTGGACGGGTCGACCAGCTGACCACCGAAGGCCTTCTGGGTCTGCTGCGGCTTGCGCCAGTAGCCGGCGGCGATGTTATCGCCGTGAAGCCAGATTTCACCGACCATGCCGGCCGGGTTCTCGACCCGGGTCTCGGGGTCGACGATGCGAATCGTGGATGCGCGCGGCACGCCGACGCTGACCAGTTCGACTCCGGTGTGGTCGTCGCAGGCCTCGGCGTGGCCGGCGGACAGCTTCTCGTAGTCGAACGTGGCGACGGTCGGGGGCCGGCCGGGGCCGGAGGAGTTCACGTAGACCATCGCCTCGGCCAGGCCGTAGGACGGCTTCAGCGAGCTGGCCGGGAAGCCGAACTCCGCGAAGCGGTCGATGAAGCGCCGGATGGTGGCCGCGTGGACGCGCTCGCTGCCGGACAGGATGGTGTGCACGCCGGACAGGTCGAGCCCGGCCATGTCCTCGTCGGTGGTCCGTCGGGCGGCCAGCTCGAACGCGAAGTTCGGCACCGCGGTGAAGACGCAGGTGTTGTTGGCCATTTCCTGGATCCACCGGGCGGGACGCTGCAGGAACGCCATCGGGCTCATCAGCACCGAGTGCAGACCCAGCGTGAGCGCGCCGGTGATGCCCAGCAGCAGACCCATGTCGTGATAGACGGGCAGCCAGGACACCAGCGTGGTGTCTCGCGGCGGGATCGCGCCCTCGGCCTCGAAGTAGTCGATCTTCACCTGTTCGATGTTGGCCAGGATGTTCTTGTGGGTGACCACGACGCCCTTCGGCGTCCGCGTCGAACCGGAGGTGTACTGCAGCACGGCGTTCTTGGTCCGCGGCGCCGGCGGGAGGTTGAAGTCGGGCGTCGCGCCGAGGTCGAGGCTGTCGACCTCGATCAGGGCCGGGGCCTTACCTGGCAGCGAACGGGCGCAGCCGACGACATCGTCGACGACGGCCGAGGTGGTCAGCAGGACGGTGGGAGCGCAGTCCTGCAGTGCTGCCGTGGCCCGCTCGTCGTGGGCGCCGAACTGCGGGACGGGAAGCGGTACCGCAACCAGTCCGGCTTCCAGCGCTCCGTAGAAGGCGACGAGGTACTCCAGGCCCTGTGGCGCGAGGATGGCGGCCCGGTCCCCCGGTGCGCCGACGGTGGCGATTTCCGCGGCCAGCACCTGAGCGCGGCCGTAGAGCTCTGACCACGTGAGGGTCTGGCGGAAGCCGGCCGGATCGACGTCGTAGTCGATGTACGTGTAAGCCGGTGCGTCCGGCTGCTGCCGGGCCCATTCCCGCAGTACCGCCGCAATAGAGGCTTCCGTGACTGCCATCGGGACACCACCCCTTAAAGATCTAGAGCCCCGGACAACAACTAGACGGGCGCTTGTGATGCAGGAGATTAACAGGGGCCACGCACTTCTCGGACCGAAAACCCAAGAATGTAATACGCGCGCCAAACAGAAGGCCCGTTCCTACCAGCGTCATTGCTGAGACTATAGGTTTGCTATCTTGGCCGCGTCCGAGGGAGTCCACTCCCCGATCACGACGCCTCCACCTTACCGGACAGTCAGTTAATTCGCATAACCCTCAATATCAAAACTCTTTGCGGGCGATTTTCCGTGGTGGTGACGCTGCCGGTGGTTCAGGTGGTGGTCAGGCGGCCACCGCCGCCGCCGCCGGAGCGACGACTCACCCCTGTGGCGGCTGCGTCGCCTGTGAAACCTCCGCCGAAGAGGGGGTTTGCTGGGTTTCGCCGCGCCGACCCTGTGATGTGGCGTTATTCACTTTTTTGGAAGATCCCCAGTTGGACGCCCGCGGCGCGCACCCGCCGATACCCCGATCCGGACCGCGCCAGCCGGGGCGTCCGGGTTATCAGTCGTTATATCCAGGTTATTGGTCGGATAATGCTTTCCGCATATAACGAACGCGATCGTTTCGCCTGAAAGATTGCCGCCGAATACTGGCGACAATCGTTTTAATTACGCGCAGCTCAACCTCAACAAGAGGACAAGATCTTGGGTTCGATCTCGCTTACCAACTCAGCGATGTGGTCGGTCAGATAAAAATGGTGACCCGGAAAAGCTTTCATAGTGAACTCAGAGGTCGTGCGCTGCACCCACGGCTGAACCTTCTCGGGGGTCGCGACTTCGTCGGCGTCGCCCAGGAACGCCGAGATCGGGCAGGACAGCTTCTCACCGGGTGGACAATCGTATTTCGAGATCGCCTTGAGGCCCCGAAGCGTCGGCAGGATGCTGGCCGCGAATTCCTCGTTTTCCAGAAACTCCGGGTTGACGCCCGTCATCTCGCTCACCGCGTCGAGCAGTCCACGGTCGGATTCGGGGACGTGCTCGTAGCCGACGTGACCCGGCGCGGCGACCGCCGAGACGAACAGTGCGGCAATCGGACTGCCCGCCTGCTCGAACCGGCGCGCGACCTCGAACGCCAGCAGTCCGCCCATGCTGTGACCGAAGAAGGCGATTTTCTCGTCCGCGTCTTCCGGCGGTTTGATCATCTGGCAAACCTTGTCGGCCAGATCGCCGATGGTGGTGAATGACCCGAGGTCGTGATTACCCCCGCGCCCGGGATACCTGACCGCGACACGTTTGATATCGCTGGCAAAGGCTTTGGCGAAGGGTAGGTAAAACTCGGCCGATCCCCCAGCGTGCGGAAAGATGTAAAGCTTTGGTGGCTGCCCGGTCACGCGGCAACGATACAGTCCGCACGTGCAGGTCCCGCCACGACGCGGCGGCGGCCGGCCCTGACGCGCTATGGGTTAACGCCGTTCAGTGACCATTTCAAAACCTGTGAAAAAGCAAAGAGATTACTGTGCCGTTATCCGGCCAGACGGTTTCGTGATTCGGCTATCGCCAAAGGCAAAAAAGCTTTACGATTTCCAGGCCATCACGTGTGGCAATCGCTCTAGGGGAGGTCAATCCAAACGCCCCGATCTGAAGTACTCTTCGGCTTCAGACTCGGTCGCGGTTGTTGGAGGAGGTTGGAAAGTGTTCGTAACCACACAGCCAGACGTGTTGCAGGGGGCTGCAGGCACGCTGTCCGGAATCGGCGACGCGATGGTCGCCCGCAACTCGGCCGCAGCCGGGCCGACGACGGCCCTGGCCCCGGCGGCCTCGGATCTGGTCTCGGCGATGACGGCCGCACAGTTCGGCACGTACGGCTCGACGTACCAGCAGATCGCCGCGCAGGCCGCGGAAGTCCACGAGCAGTTGGTGGCCGCGCTGCGTTCCGGCGCCGGCGCCTACGCGTTGACCGAAGCGGCCAACGTGGCCGCGTCCGGTTAGGCGGGGCTCAGGTCGATGAGCTTTTCGCTGATACCTCCGGAGATCAACTCCGCGCTGATGTACTCCGGCGCGGGGTCTGGTCCGTTGTTGGAGGCCGCGACGGCGTGGGACGAGTTGGCCGCCGACCTGGAGGCCACCGCCACGCAGTACCAGACCGCGGTCACCAACCTGACCACCGGAGCGTGGCTCGGTCCGTCGTCGACGCAGATGGCCACGGCCGCTGAGCCCTACATCGCCTGGCTGCAGAGCACTGCGGCCGAAGCCGCCCAGACCGGGGCCCAGGCCAAGGCTGCCGCTGCTGCCTACACGACCGCGTACTCGTCAATGGTTCCGCCGCCGGTCATTTCGGCCAACCGCGCCGAGTTGACCACGCTGGTGGCCAACAACTTCCTCGGTCAGAACACCGGGGCGATCGCCAACAACGAGGCCGACTACCTGTCGATGTGGATCCAGGACGCCCTGGGCATGGACACCTACAACCAGGCTTCGACCGGTGCGGCCGGCGCCCTGCCGGCGCAGACCGCCGCGCCGATGGTGACAACGGGTGCCGATCCCGCGGCCGTAGCGGCCGCGGCAGCACCGGCCGAAACGGCCGACTCGCTGGCCGTACGGCAGTCATCAACGCCATCGCGAACCTGTTCGGCTACGACGCCGTCGACAACGCACGCCTGCGCTGACATCGCTGGCCGGCCTGGATGCCTTCCTCCCGACCGTGGCCACAGCGATCGCCGCCAACCCTTCCGCCGCGCTGCTTCCCATCCAGGGCGTCTACTACATGGGCATGCTGGGCAGCACGCCCGCTCGTATGTTCATGAGCGGTGGCGGCAGTGGCGGTGCCGGCGGCATCAGCGCCGACGCGCTGGGCGGCATGAAGGACTCGCTGCTGGCCAACGTCGGCAAGCTGATCGACGACAAGGCCGGCACCGTGATGAGCGGCGTCAGTGGCCAACTCGGCAAGTGGGGTGCCGGCATCCAGGCCGGGATCCAGGCGCAGATGGCCAACGCGATGCACGCGGGCGGGCTGTCGGTGCCGCACGCCTGGCACACCGGAGCAGAAGGCGGCATGGATCGCGCCGCCCCGCTGCTGCCGTCCACCAGCGTCGCGCCGCCGAGCCTGATGCACGGCTTGCCCACCAGCCCGTTCTCACAGGGGCTGATGGGTGCACTCGCCGGACGCGGTATGAGCTCGATGGGTTCGCGTGTCGCCGCCAAGGTGATGCCGCGGTCGCCCGCCGGCGGATAACATTCCTCACAACGTAGTGACCTGCTAACACGCCCCGATAAGGAGAACAACATGCCCACACGCTTTATGACCGACCCGCACGAGATGCGTTCGATGGCAGGACGTTTCGACGTGCACGCCCAGACGGTGGAGGACGAGGCCCGCAAGATGTGGGCGTCGAGCCAGAACATCGCCGGAGCCGGCTGGAGCGGAACCGCTCAGGCCACCTCCTACGACACCATGGGCCAGATGAACACCGCGTTCCGCAACATCGTCAACATGCTGCACAGCGTGCGCGACGGCCTGATCCGCGACGCCAACAACTACGAGGCCCAAGAGCAGGGCTCTCAGCAGATCCTGTCCAGCTAGTCGATCACCGAAAACCTTTAGGAGACAGTCATGTCGATCAGTTACCAGTTCGGTGATGTCGATGCCCACGGCGCGATGATCCGTTCCCAGGCCGCTTCCCTGGAGGCCGAGCACCAGGCCATCGTGCGCGATGTGCTGGCCGCCGGCGACTTCTGGGGCGGCTCGGGTTCGGTGGCCTGCCAGGAGTTCATCACCCAGTTGGGTCGTAACTTCCAGACCATCTACGAGCAGGCCAACAGCCACGGCCAGAAGGTGCAGACCGCCGGCAACAACATGTCGAGCACCGACTCCGCTGTCGGCTCCAGCTGGGCCTGACACCCGACAACGTCAACTGTGTTGGCGTTGAGCACGATTCGTGGCGCCGGCAGCGCCCGCACCAAGCGGGCCTGCCGGCGTTTTCGTTGCACCAGCCAGCAGAACCGCTCACCGCGAGCCACAGCAGCCCCGCCGACCGGGTGGCGCCCACCGCAGCGGTGAAGGAGAAAGCTCAGCCTCGTTGCAGCGGTCAAGCGATGGCCTGGTCCCGCCCCTGGCGGTACCAGTGGTACCGGCTAGCCTGGACGACAACCGCGTGACAAGGAGTGTCCATGGAAGGCTTTGCCGGAAAAGTCGCCGCAGTGACCGGCGCCGGATCGGGAATCGGTCAGGCGCTGGCCCTCGAACTCGGCCGCTCGGGCGCCTCGCTGGCGATCAGCGACGTCGACCTCGAAGGGCTCGCGAAGACCGAAGAACAGCTCAAGGCCATCGGCGCCCCGGTCCGTAGCGACCGGCTCGACGTCACCGAGCGCGAGGCGTTCCATGTCTACGCCGACCACGTCAAAGAACACTTCGGCAAGGTCAACCAGATCTACAACAACGCCGGGATCGCCTACACCGGCGACGTCGACATCACCGCGTTCAAGGACATCGAACGGGTGATGGATGTCGACTTCTGGGGAGTTGTCAACGGCACCAAGGCTTTTCTGCCGCATCTGAGCGCCTCCGGCGACGGCCACGTGATCAATGTGTCCAGTCTGTTCGGGCTGCTGTCGGTTCCCGGACAGGCCGCGTACAACTCGGCCAAGTTCGCGGTGCGTGGCTTCACCGAGGCACTGCGACAGGAGATGGTGCTCAACCGCGAACCGGTGAAGGTGACGTCGATACACCCCGGTGGCATCAAGACCGCGATCGCCCGCAATGGCCTCACCGCCGAAGGGGTGGATCCCGCGGCCCAGTCCAAGGTCTTCGACAAGCGGCTGGCCTCCACCACCCCGCAACGGGCCGCCGAGATCATCTTGGACGGCGTCCGCAAGAACAAGGCGCGGGTGCTGGTCGGCCAGGACGCCGTCGTGATCGACTTGCTTGTGCGGATCACCGGCTCGAATTACCAGCGGCTGTTCGCCCCCGTCATCGGCCGGATCAAGCCGCCGTCGCGCTAGGCCTAGCGGCCGAGCGGGTGCTCGTTCAGCCAGGCGTCGGCCACTGCCTGCGGATCGGCTCCCGCGGTCACCTGGCGGCGCATGTCGACCAGCGCGGCGGTGTCCAGCACACCGGCCACCTCGTTGACCGCCAGCAACTGGCGATCGGTCAGCTCGTTGCGGCGATAGAGCGGCACCACATTCTCGGCCTGCAGCAGTGCGGGCTTGCCGTCGGTGAGCACCACCAGATCGGCGGGCACGTTCGGATCAGCGGTGGTGGTCCAGGCCGCCGACACCTCACCGGACCGCACAGCCGCGAAAAGCGCTGCGTCGTCTGCGAATTCGTGATCAGCAGGTAACCGGCAGCCGCCGACCGCCGCGGGCGCCGGGGCGCCGGTGATCGACCCGACAGCCAGCCCGTCGCAGTGCTTGGCCAGCACGCCGAGATCGCTGCCGCCCCACTGCTTCGCGGTGGAACCGGCCACCGCCAGCGCGGGCTTGTCCTCGGCGGCGGTGGCGTAGTCGCCGGCGGCGATGCCCTCCGGCAGCGCGCCGATCATCGCCTTGTAGACCTGGGCGTCGGCGCGAACGTCGGCCCCCGGCTGGAAGGCCTGCAACACCCGTCCGGTGAGACTGGGGACGACGACAAACGCGCCGGAGTCCAGCTTGGACAACGGATCTGGCGCCTGTTCGGTGTGGGCCGGAAAACCGTAGGACCGCAGCGCTCCGGTGTAGACATCGGCCAGCAGCGTCGACTCGATACCGGCACGCGACCCGACGACCAGGTCGGCCGGGTGATGCCCGGCGCCGGGGCCACAGCCTGCCGTCGCCAGCGCAGCGGTCAGCGCCAGCGCGGTGAGCCGGCCGGCCGTCACTCCGCGGGGTCTGCGGCGGCGGCAACCGCGGCGGCAACCGCCGGCTCGACCCGGGGGTCGAGCGGACTCGGAACGATCCGGTCGTGCGCCAGGTCGTCGGCGGCAATGGCGTAAATAGCCTCGGCCGCCGCGATTTTCATCTCTTCGGTGATCCGGCGGGCACCGGCGTCCAGCGCTCCGCGGAACACCCCGGGGAAGGCCAGCACGTTGTTGATCTGGTTCGGGAAGTCGCTGCGTCCGGTGGCCACGATAGCCGCGTGCCTGGCCGCCACGTCCGGGTGGACTTCCGGGTCGGGGTTCGACAGCGCGAACACGATGCTCCTGGGCGCCATGGTGGCGATCAGTTCCTCGGGAACCACGCCGCCGGAGACACCGAGGAAGACGTCGGCGCCTTCGAGCGCCTCGACCATGCCGCCGGTGCGGTCCATTGGGTTGGTGCGCGCGGCGAGTTCGGCTTTGACGCCGTTCATCCCGGCCCGGTCGCGGTGCAGGATGCCCTGCGAGTCGAGCACGGTGATGTCCGAAATGCCCCTTGCCTGAAGCAGATTGGCGCATGCCACACCCGCTGCGCCGGCACCGGAGACGACGACCCGCAGGGCGGTCATGTCACGGTCGAGCGCGGTGGCGGCACCCATCAGCGCGGCCAGCACCACGATCGCGGTGCCGTGCTGGTCGTCGTGCATCACCGGGCAGTCCAGCGCCTCGATGACGCGGCGCTCGATTTCGAAGCAGCGCGGTGCGGAGATGTCCTCGAGGTTGACCGCACCGAACGTCGGGCGCAGACGAACCAGCGTCTCGACGATCTCGTCGGGGTCCTTGGTGTCCAGCACGATCGGGATGGCGTCCAGGCCGGCGAACTCCTTGAACAGCCCGCACTTGCCTTCCATCACCGGCAGCGACGCGGCCGGTCCGATGTCGCCCAGGCCGAGCACCGCGCTGCCGTCGCTGACGACCGCGACCAGCCGGCCCGACCAGGTGTAGCGGGCGGCCAGCGTGTGGTCCCCGGCGATCGCGCGGCTCACTTGCGCCACACCGGGGGTGTAGGCGATCGACAGCGAGCGCTGGGTGTCCAGCGCCGTCGTCAGACCGACAGAAAGCTTGCCGCCCGAGTGCGCCTCGAAGATCTCGGCATCGGTGATAGCGCCCTCGTCGCTGTGGGTCTGTATCGATTCAACCAACTCAGACACACAGCCCAGGGTACTGACTACCCATTAGTAGGCCTAATCGACAGGCTGCCGGGCTCAGATCAAGCCCAGCTCGGTGACCGCGCTGCGCTCGTCGGCGAGCTCGGCGGTCGACTTGTCGATCCGGCTGCGGGAGAAGTCGTTGATGTCCAGACCCTGCACGATGCTCCAGTCGCCACCCTTGGTGGTCACCGGGAACGACGAGATCAGGCCCTCCGGCACGCCGTAGGAGCCGTCGGAGATGACGGCCATCGAGACCCAGTCGTCGGCGGGCGTGCCCAGCAGCCAGTCGCGGGCCGCATCCACGGTGGCCGACGCCGCCGAGGCGGCCGACGAGCTGCCGCGCGCATCGATGATCGCCGCGCCGCGCTTGGCGACGGTCGGGATGAAGTCGTCGGCGATCCACTTCTCGTCGTTGACCACCTCGGCGGCGTTCTTGCCGTTGATCTCGGCGTGGAAGATGTCGGGGTACTGGGTGGCCGAGTGGTTGCCCCAGATGGTGACCTTCTTGATGTCGGTGACCTTGGCGCCGGTCTTCTTGGCCAGCTGCGAGAGGGCCCGGTTGTGGTCCAGACGGGTCAGCGCGGAGAACCGCTCCTTGGGAATGTCGGGAGCGTTGTTCAGCGCGATCAGCGCGTTGGTGTTGGCCGGGTTGCCGGTGACGCCGATGCGGACGTCGTCGGCGGCAACGGAGTTCAGCGCCTTGCCCTGGGCGGTGAAGATCGCGCCGTTGGCCTCCAGCAGGTCGCCGCGCTCCATGCCCGGGCCGCGCGGGCGGGCGCCGACGAGCAGGGCCAGGTTCACCCCGTCGAAGATCTTGTTGGGGTCGGCACCGATCTGCACGCCGGACAGCAGCGGGAACGCGCCGTCGTCGAGCTCCATCACCACACCCTCGAGCGTCTTGAGGGCGGGCTCGATCTCGAGCAGCCGCAGCTCGATCGGGCGGTCGGGGCCCAGCAGCGAGCCGCTGGCCAGGCGGAACAACAGGCTGTAGCCGATCTGGCCGGCGGCGCCGGTGACGGCAACCTTCAGGGGTGCAGTGCTCACGTCTATTCGCTCCTCTAGTGGAGATTTCCTCGCATGCTTCAGGTCTGCCTGAAGCGCAAAAGCGTCGCGTCGAAACTAGCGCACGCAACAACCAGGCAAACCCCCTACCCCGCATCAACGCTGGCCAGCGCAGATTTGGACATGAGATAACCATCTTGGGCGCGTAGCATGACCGAGGCTTCATTGGATTCTCGCTGCAGATGGGAGGTTACGGATGCCCACGTTTCGCGAGCTGCGCGACATACCCGAAACGCTGCGTCCTCTGGCACGACCCCAGCGGGATGAGCCTCCTCATCCGCAGCCGCAGCAGAATCAGCTGACTGCCGATCAAGCAGTCGTCGATTGCGGAATCTACGTCGACGGCGAGCGGGTTCCGGGCACCTTCAGTTACGCAGAAGCCCGGGCCAAAGTGACCGACATTCAACTGGGCGGCCAGGAGGCCTTCGCCTGGATCGGACTGCACGCGCCCACCGAACACCAGATGCAAGAGGTCGGTGACGCGTTCGGCATGCACGAGCTGGCCATCGAGGACGCGGTCTGCGCGCACCAGCGGCCCAAGCTCGAGCGCTACGACGAATCGCTGTTCCTGGTCCTCAAGACGCTCAACTACGTGCCACACGAGTCGACCCTGCTGGCCCGCGAGATCGTCGAGACCGGCGAGATCATGGTCTTCGTCAACCGCGATTTCGTGGTGACGGTCCGCCACGGCGATCACGGGCGGTTGTCGGATGTGCGCAAACGGATGGATGCCGATCCCGAGCACATGCGGCTGGGCCCGTTCGCGGTGATGCACGCCATCGCCGACACGGTCGTCGACCACTACCTCGAAGTCACCCAGTTGATGGAGGGTGACATCGACGCGATCGAGGAAGCGGCCTTCGCGCCCGAACACCGCACCCAGATCGAGCCGATCTATCAGATGAAGCGCGAGGTGGTCGAGCTGCGCCGGTCGGTCAACCCGCTGTCGGTGCCGTTCGCGCGGCTGCAGAGCGAACACAAGGACCTGGTTTCCAAAGAGGTCCGGCGCTATCTGCGCGACGTCGGCGACCACCACACCCACGCGGCCGATCAGATCGCCAGCTACGACGAGAATCTCAGCTCGCTGGTGCAGGCCGCACTGGCCCGGGTCGAGATGCAGCAGAACACCGACATGCGCAAGATGTCGGCGTGGGCGGCGCTTCTGGCGATACCGACGATGGTCGCCGGCATCTACGGGATGAACTTCGAGTACATGCCCGGGCTGAAGTGGCACTGGGGTTACCCGACGACCATCGTGGGCACGGCGCTGATATGTCTGCTGCTGCACCGCAACTTCCGGCGTAACGACTGGTTGTAGCGCTCAACGGGGCTGCGCGGCAGGCCGATTGGGGTCGAGCACGTCGACCCCGTCGGCTCGCCACGCCTCGCGCATCGCGTCGGCGCCTTTCAACCGGACCCATGCCGCCTCGGTCGCGGTGATCGGCGTCGCGGACAGAAAACGCACCGGATCGCGGGGCGGGTCCAGCGGCAGCTCGGCGATGTCGCCCTCGCCCAACAACACCGCGGTGAACGGCACCCGCACCGACGCCTTCGCCCACAGCGGCGCGCCGAGGTCGACCAGAGCATCGGGCATCAGCACCACACCCTCGACCGCCGGCGATGCCGCCACGATCGCCAGACTGCGGGCCAGGCCGGTGATGTCCTTCGTATCGCGCAGCCGCAGCACGACTTCGGCGCGCGGGCCGAGTTCGGGATCGGCCAGCACCGCGGCCGGGTCGACCATCGGATGGCGTGAGCAACCCAGCGAGACGTAGTGCGCTATCGCACTGCGGCCGTCAGCCTCGGGGCGGTACCGCAGCACGTCGATCGACTCGGCGCCCAGAAACGTCACGCTGGCGACCGCGGGCACGGCGTGGTCGAAATGTGAATCCAGGTGCGCGCGCACCCGGTCCAACGGCTGGGTCACGCGGCCCCGGGCGGCGGCGCGAGCGTCAAGTTCGCCCCGGTGTCGGGATCGAACACGGCCAGTTGTGCTGTGTCGAAGGCCAATTTCATGGGCTCACCTTTCGCGGCTTTGGACGCGGCCGGCACCCTGGCGACGAATTCGTGCTCGGCCGAACTGGATTCGTCGTCGAGGTCTGACAACTGCTCGGAGTGCACGGCGGAGCCTTCGGTGGTGAAGTACACATACTTGTCGGCACCCAGCGACTCGACCAGGTCGACGCGCACCTCGAAGCTCAATGCGCTGATCCGCTGGTAGGCGTCGATCAGGGCGGCGTCCTTCAGATGTTCCGGCCGGACGCCGACGATCACGTTCTCCGGCGCCCGGCGCGCGGCCAGCACATCGAGGACGGGCTGGCTCAGCGTCACCTCGCCGAACGGCAGTCGCAGCCCGGTGGCGGTCACGCCGGCCGGAAAGAAGTTCATCGCCGGCGATCCGATGAAGCCCGCGACGAACAGGTTCGCCGGCCGCTCGTACAGCTCGTCTGGCGCGCCGATCTGCTGCACGACACCGCCGCGCATCACCACCACGCGGTCGCCGAGCGTCATCGCCTCGGTCTGGTCGTGGGTGACATAGACGGTGGTGGTGCCCAGCCGTCGCTGCAGCCGGGCGATCTCGCCACGCATCTGCACCCGCAGCTTCGCATCGAGGTTGGACAGCGGCTCGTCCATCAGAAATGCCTTGGGGTGACGCACGATCGCCCGGCCCATCGCCACCCGTTGGCGTTGCCCGCCGGACAACTGCCCGGGTTTGCGGTCCAGCACTTCGGTCAGGTCGAGAATCTTCGCGGTGTCCTCGACCTTCTTGGCGATCTCCGCCTTCTTCATCTTCTTCAGGGTGAGTGGGAAAGCGATGTTCTGACGCACCGTCATGTGCGGGTAGAGCGCGTAGGACTGGAACACCATCGCGATGTCGCGGTCCTTGGGCGCCTTTTCGTTCACCCGCTCGCCACCGATGCGCAGCTCCCCCGACGAGATATCCTCAAGTCCGGCAATCATATTCAACGTTGTCGATTTTCCGCAGCCGGACGGCCCGACCAGGATGATGAACTCGCCCTCGGCGATGGTGAGGCTGAATTCCTGTACGGCCGACGCGCCGTCGGGGTAGTTCTTGGACACCCGGTCCAACACAATTTCGGCCATCGCGCTATCCCTTCACCGCACCGGACGTCAATCCCGCGACGATCCGTCGTTGGAAGACTAGAACAAAAACGATGATCGGCACCGTGATCACCATGGCGCCCGCCGCGATCGACCCGGTCGGCTCCTCGAATTGCGAACTGCCGGTGAAGTTCGCGATCGCGACCGGCGCGGTGATCGCCCTCTTGGTGGCGGTCAGCGACAACGCCAGCAACAGGTCGTTCCACGCGAAGATGAAGACCAGGATCGCCGTCGTCACGATGCCCGGCGCCGCCAGTGGCGTGATCACCCTGAGGAACGCCTGGGCCGGGGTGGCGCCGTCCATCTTGGCCGCCTTCTCCAGGTCCCACGGAATCTCCCGGAAGAACGCCGACAGCGTATAGATCGACAGCGGCAGCGCGAACGTGATGTACGGGATGATCAGCCCCGGCCAGGTGTCGAACAACCCGATCCGGCGTTCGATGTTGAACAGCGGAGTGACCAGCGAGATCGCCGGGAACATCGAAATCAACAGCACGGCCCCGATCAGCACCCGCTTACCGGGAAACTCCAGTCGCGCCACCGCATACGCCGCCATCGCACCGATCGCCACCGCGATCACCGTGGTGAGCACCCCGATCCCGACCGAGTTGACCAACGCTGAGCTGAAGTAGTTCCCGCGGAAGATTCCGCGGTAGTTGTCGAACGTCACGTGCAGCGGAATCAGCTTGCCGTCCTTGACCGTTGACGTCGGTTTGAGCGAGAGGCTGAGAATCCACAGCACCGGCACCAGCGCGTAGAGCAACACCAGGGCGTCGACGACCACCCATCCGGCCGCGCGTCGCGCCCCGATGCGTTCAGCGCCCATCGTCGCCACCCGGTGCCGCCGCGCCGAAGACCGTGATGAACAGCAACGCGATCACCGTGACGCAGCAGAAGATCAGCACCGAAATCGCCGAGCCGAGGCCGACATTGAAGCCTTTGAACAAATTGTCGTAGCCCAGGACCGACACCGACCCGGTGTTGCCGGTACCCCCGGTCAGCACGTAGATGTTGTCGAAGATCCGGAATGCGTCCAGGGTGCGGAACAGCAGCGCCACCAGGATCGCCGGCTTGATCAGGGGCAGCGTGACCGTGCGCAGCCGGCGCCACGCGCCCGCGCCGTCCACCTCCGCGGCCTTCAGCAGATCGGCCGGCACCAGCGCCAATCCGGCCAGCAGGAGCAGCGACATGAACGGTGTCGTCTTCCACACCTCGGCGATCACCACGACGCCGAGCGCCGAAAACTGGTGTGCCAGCGGCGCACTGCCCTGCGGCAGCAGGTTGGCCAGATAGCCGGTCCCCGGCGTCCATGCGTAGAACCAGCTGTAGGACGCGGCCACCGTCACGATCCCGTACGGGATCAGCACCGCGGTGCGCACCAGACCCTTGCCGATCAGCGTGCGGTGCATCGCCAACGCCAGCGCGAGGCCGAGCACGAACTCTATCGCCACCGAAGCCACCGTGATCGCCAGCGTCACCGCCAGCGCTGTCCACCAGTAGCGGTCGGTCAGGATCGTCTGGTAGTTACCGAGACCGATGAACCGGGTGTCGTTCGGCGTGGCCAGGTTGTTGCGTTGCAGGCTCAGCCACACCGCGTAGCCGATCGGGTAGGCGGTGACCGCCAGCATCAGCGACGCGGCCGGTGCGACCAAGACGAACGCCAGTCGCCGCTCGGACTTCGCCCGGCTCGTGGCGCCGCTCACGGCAGCAATCCCTTGCCCTGGATCGCTTTACCCACCTGCACCGCCAGGTCGTCCGCCGTCTTCTCCGGATCGATGCGGGTGATCGGGGCCAGTGTCGCGGCGATCCGGGTCGACACCGACTGGTAGGCCGGCGTCGCAAGCCGGACCGCGGGGTCGCTGAGTTGCCGCCGAATGATCTCGTACATCGGGTATTTCGCCTGGAACTGCGGATCGGCGTACAGCGACGTGCGCACGGCGGGCAGTCCGCCGTCGAGTGAGATGTACTTCTCGTTGGCCGGACTGCGCAGACACCGGATCGCTTCGAACGCCTCGGCCCGGTGCCGGCTCGTCGCGGACACCGCGAGGTTGAGCCCGCCGATGGTCACCTTGGCCGGCTCCCCCGGTTGCACGCGCGGATACGGCGCGAAGCCGAAAACCTTTCGGCTGGCGTCGAATGCCTCGCGGAACTGCTGTTCGGTGGGCCGGAACGAGCCGACGTCGTTGATGCTGCCGGCCAGGTCCGGCCGGCGGTTCAGCGGCAGGAACGGCACGCCGCCCTTCACCGCGTTCTCCAGCATGGACGCCATCGCATACGGCCAGTTGACCTCGAGCGCCGACTTACCCTGCTCGAACGCCAACCGCGCGGTACCGGCGTCGCTGCGGATGACCGACGGGTCGGCACCCGGCGCAGTCGCCACCGCCTTCATGATCTGCAGCGCCTTGACGGTGGCGGCCCGGTGCTCGGGAGTATCAGTGAGAGTGACCGTGTTGCCGTCCTCGGAAAGCACTTGGCCACCGGCACTTTCCAGCAGGGTGCTGAACCAGACCACCACGGCCTCGTTCTGATTGGCCTGCACACCGAGCCAGCTGGGTTCGCCCGCGGCGTGCAACCGGGTGGCCTCGGCGATCATCCCGTCCCACGTCGACGGCGGCTTGTCCATCAAATCTGTTCGGTACCACAGTAATTGGGTGTTGGTGCTGACGGGCGCCGCGAACAGCCGGTGCTTCCAGCTGGCGGTCGACAGCGGCCCGGGCAGCGTGTCGGCGACGGCGTCGGTCTCAGCGCGCCCTGCCGGATCGTCGGACAGCGGCAGCACCCAACCGGCTTCGGCGAATTCGGCTGTCCAGATCACGTCCATCGAGATGATGTCCACCGTGCGGTCGTCGGCGCTGAGCCGGCGGGCCAGCTGTATCCGCTGGTCGTCGGTGGCCCGCGGCAGGCTGAAATGCCGGATGGCGAACCGGCCGCCGAGCTCGTCGGTGCAACGCTGCGCCACCGCGGTGAACGCCGCGGCGTCGCCGGCCGGGGTGTAGAAGCTGATCACCCGGCCGTCGTCGCGGGCACCGCAAGCGGAAATCGCCGACGCGGCGGACAGCATCGTCAGGGCGACCGCACCCAGCCGGCGCGCGCGCTCACCAAGGGGCGGCACAGCTCAGATGGCCAACCGGGCCAGCAGATCCCGGGCCTGCTCGGCGTTCTGCGGGTCGCACAAAACGTCGTAGCGGCCCGCCACCAGCTGCAGCGTCGAGCTGAAGTCCCTGGTGCCGCGCGCCATCGAGTAGGGGATCGCGGAGGTGATCAGGCCGAAGAACACGCCCGCGACCAGACCGGTGGTCAGCGCCTCCAGGGGGTGCGGACTGGAGAACAGCAGGCTCAGCATCAGGCCGATGAACAGACCGAGCCAGGCCCCGCTGATCACACCGCCGCCCAATACCTTCGGCCAGGTCAGCCGCCCGGTCACCCGTTCGACCTGCATCAGGTCCACCCCGACGATGGTGACCTGTTGCACCGGGAACTGCTGATCCGACAGGTAGTCGACGGCGCGCTGCGCCTCGGCGTAGGTGGGGTAGGACCCGACCGGCCAGCCTTTCGGCGGCGTGGGCAATCCGGGAGCGCGCCGGCTCCCTGCCGGGGTGCCGGGTGCGGCACCGGGAACCTGTCCAGGCTGAAAAGGGCTGCTCATGGGTTTCATTGTGCGCCGTCGGCCGCCGTCAAGTCGCTGCCACCGTCGAACCGCGGTCGCCACCTGCGCGAACACCTGCCCAACCAGCCGTCACGCTAGGTTGAACACCATGACAGCTCCGGGCGGTGATCACGGTGAGCCCTACCGCAACCAGCCGGGCCGCGCCCATCCAGGCCAGCCGCAACCCTGGCAGCAGTACCCGCATCCGCCGGTAGACCCGCAGGCGCCGGTGAACTACCCCGAGTACCCCTACCCGCCGCAACCGCCGCCGCCCTACGGCGGCCCGGGTCAGTTCGGCGGACCCCCGAGCGGTTTCGGCCCGCCGATGTACCCCGGTCCGTACGACCCGTATCAGGGCTATCCCGCTCAGCAGACCAACGGGCTGGCCGTCGCGTCGCTGGTCACCTCGATCGCCGGGGTCATCCTCGGCATTCCGCTGGCCCTGTTCTGCTACATCGGGTGGACGATTCCCGTCGCCGGCGCGGTCATGGGCGGCATCGCGCTCAACCAGATCAAGCAACGCGGCCAACAGGGCCGCGGCCTGGCCATCGCCGGAATCGCGATCGGGGCCGGCACCGCGGCGCTACTCGTGCTGGTGATGGTCATCGTCGCGGCCGCGGCGTTCCATTCGCCGATGTTCGGGGTTTCCCGACCGGGCTAGCCCGTCGGCGGCTCGAACGGGTCGCCCTGCCGTTCCATGCCCGCCGCGCGACCTTTCGCCGCGATCACCAGGGCCATCTTGCGGCTGGCCTCGTCGAGCATCTCGTCGCCGAGCATCACCGCGCCCCGGGCGCCGCCGGCCGCCGAGGTGTGCCATTCGTAGGCTTCCAGGATCAGTTCTGCGTGATCGTAATCGGCCTGGCGCGGGCTGAAGATCTCGTTGCCGGCCGCGATCTGGTCGGGGTGTAGCACCCATTTGCCGTCGTAGCCCAACGCCGCCGACCGGCCCGCCACTCGCCGAAACGCCTCGGTGTCACGGACTTTGAGATACGGACCGTCGATCGCGGCGATGCCGCGGGCACGCGCGGCGACCAGGATCGTCATCAGCACGTGGTGGTACGCGTCGCCGACGTCGTAGCCCTCGGGTTGCTCACCGACGACCAGCGTGCGGGTGTTCAGGTTCGCCATCAGGTCCGCGGGACCGAGCACCAGGGCCTGAACCCTTGGCACAGCGGCGATCTCGTTGATATTCGTCAGCCCGCGCGCGTCTTCGATCTGCGCGTCGATGCCGATCTCACCCACCGGCAGTCCGTGCACCGTCTCCAACTGGGTCAGCAGCAGGTCGAGCGCCTGGACATGGGAGGAGTCCGAGACTTTGGGCAGCACCACCACGTCGAGCCTGGCGTCCGGTGCGGCTCCGACGGCCGAGACCACCTCGATGATGTCGGCGTGCGTCCACGGCGTCGTCCAGTCGTTGACCCGAACCCCGCGCAACTGTCCGGCCCAACCGGGCGCGGCCAGGGCGGCGGCCACCCGGCCGCGGGCGTCGGCCTTGGCGTCCGGGGCGACGGCGTCCTCCAGATCGAGGAAGACTTCGTCGGCGGGAAGACCTTTGGACTTGTCGATCATCTTCTGGCTGCTGCCCGGCACAGACAGGCACGTGCGGCGGGGCCGGTACGCGTTGTTCACACCTCACTCCTACCCTTTGACCTATGGCCTCGATCAACAGGGTGTACGCCGCGCGCCTGACGCGAATGCAGGTCCTGGGCCCGATGGGCGAATCCCTCGGGCGCGTACGCGACGTCGTGGTCAGCATCAGCATTGTTCGCCAGCAACCGAGGGTTCTCGGAATCGTCGTCGAAATGGCCTCCCGCCGAAGGATTTTCGTACCGATCCTGCGGGTGGCCTCGATCGAGCCCAATGCCGTCACACTCATCACCAACAACGTCTCGATGCTGCGGTTCGAGCAGCGGCCCGGTGAGGTTCTGGTGCTGGGCCAGATCGTCGACACCAAGGTGCGGGTCAATGACCCCGAACTGCCCGAACTCGCCGACACCGATGTCGTGGTCACCGACCTGGGTATGGAGCAGAGCAGAACCCGGGATTGGATGGTCACGCGGGTTTCGGTGCGGGTGCCGCGACGGCTCGGCCGGCGCAGCACCACCCACATCGTGGGCTGGCGCAGCGTGCAGGGGTTGACCCCGTCAGCGCTGGCGATGCCCGGCCAGGCCGTCGCGCAGCTGCTGCACGAGTTCGAGAAGTGGCGGCCGATCGAGGTGGCCGACGCGGTCCGCGAGCTGCCGGTGAAGCGGCGCTACGAAGTGGTCTCGGCGCTCGACGACGACCGGCTGGCCGACATCCTGCAAGAGCTGCCCGAGCAAGAGCAGGCCGAGCTGCTGGGGCAGCTGGGCGACGAGCGCGCCGCCGACGTGCTCGAGGAGATGGACCCCGACGACGCCGCCGACCTGCTCGGCACGATGACCCCGACGCTGGCTGAGCGGCTGCTGCGGCAGATGGACCCCGAGGAGTCCGACCCGGTGCGGCGGCTGCTGAAGCACTCGCCCGACACCGCGGGCGGATTGATGACCCCCGAACCGGTGGTGCTGACACCGGACACGTCGGTCGCCGAGGCGCTGGCCCGGGTCCGCGACCCGGACCTGACGCCCGCGTTGTCGTCGCTGGTGCTGGTGGTCCGCCCGCCGACGGCCACCCCGACCGGCCAGTACCTGGGCTGTGTGGCGCTGCAACGGCTGCTCCGCGAGCCGCCGTCCATGCTGGTCGGAGGCATCGTCGACGCGGATCTGCCGTGGCTGGAGCCCGACACCTCGCTGGCCATGCTGACCCGCTACTTCGCTGCCTACAACCTGGTCTGCGGTCCGGTGGTCGACGCGCAGCATCACCTGCTGGGCGCGGTCACCGTGGACGACGTGCTCGACCACCTGCTGCCGCACGACTGGCGCGACACCACCGAAGAGCCGGCCCTGGGAATCGCGCGAGGCATGGCATGACCAAGTCCGCGCCGCGCTCGCGGCTCTACACCCCGCGCATCTCGCGACTGTCGGCGCCGCGACTGGACGCCGACGCCGTCGGGAACTTCACCGAGTCGATCGCCCGCTTTTTCGGCACCGGCAGCTACCTGTTGATCCAGACGATCGTGGTGATCGTCTGGATTTTCCTGAACGTCTTCGCGATCAGCCTGCGCTGGGACCCCTACCCGTTCATCCTGCTCAACCTCGCGTTCTCCACCCAGGCCGCCTACGCCGCGCCGCTGATCCTGCTCGCCCAGAACCGCCAGGAGAACCGCGACCGCGTCACTCTCGATCAGGACCGGCGACGCGCCGAGGAAACCAAGGCCGACACCGAATATCTGGCCCGCGAACTGGCCGCGCTGCGACTGGCGATCGGCGACATCGCAAAGAACCGGGAGTCGCTGCGTCGCGAGCTGGAAGACCTGCGTGATCTGCTGCAGAATCGGCCCGCTGACCCCCGCCCGGGCACCGAGGACGGGGTCGATCGGCACGCCGCTTCGTCGCACTGACACAGCGGCTCGAACACGGCGTTTTCACAGGCAGCGAGTCCGTCATTGTTGTCACTGGAGTCACCGGTGTTATGTATGGTGACGTAGTTCACGAGGCTCACGCGGTATCGCGGGCCCCACAACGCTCCAAGACTAGGCAGGCGAGTGCGGGTAGGGGAACGCATGGGCGTACGTCCAGCCCTTGCAAAGATGCGAAAGCCAGTTCTCCGCATGCCGAAAACCCCCAAACTCCCCGTTGCCGTCACCAACACCGCATCGACGGTGGGCGGCGCGCTGTTCCACGCCGCCGACAACTTGCGCATTCTGTACGCCTACGACCTCGTCATGGAGGGATACGACGCCGTCGCAGCGGCAGCGCAGACTGCCACCTCGGCCGTCCAGCAAACGCTGAGCCGCGGCGCCAAGTCGCCGGCGTTCGGCGTGGCGATGATCGCCTGCCTGATCTATTCCAGCGCCGACGGCGCCGGTGCACCGCCGTTCCCGCTGACCAAGTCGACGTTGCGCGACACCGCGGTCACCCCGGTCGCCGCGGTCGCGCGGGCGTCCACCGACCCGACCGGGCCGCTGGTCATCGCCGCCCTGCATCCGAAGGTCGGTTTCCACGTCGCCGAAGCCGCCGCCTCAGCTCCCCCGCCGACCCTCGTCGTCAATACGCCGGGCACGCTGGGCATTCCGTCGATGGCGCTGACCGCATACCGCAACGCCGAGCGGATGATGGCCACCGCCGAGCCGGGCTGCGGAATCAGCTGGAACCTGCTCGCCGGAATCGGGCGTATCGAATCGGGCCACGCCAACGGCGGCGCCACCGACGCGCGCGGCACCGCGGTCCGGCCGATCTACGGACCGAGCCTGGACGGGACGCTGCCCGGCAACGAGGTGATCGTCCAGAGCAGCGCCCCCGGACGCGTCAGCTACGCCCGGGCGATGGGGCCGATGCAGTTCCTGCCGGGCACCTGGGCGCGCTACGCCTCCGACGGCGACGGCGACGGGACGGCCGACCCGCAGAACGTCTTCGATGCCACCCTGGCCGCGGCCCGCTACCTGTGCAGTGGCGGGCTCAACCTGCGTGACCAGTCGCAGGTGTTGTCCTCGATCCTGCGCTACAACAACTCGATGCCGTATGCCCAGAACGTGCTGGGCTGGGCCGCGGCCTACGCGACCGGCGTGGTTCCGGTGGACCTGCCGCCGCTGACCGGGCCGGCGCCGCCACTGGGCGACGCCCACCTCGAGCACGCCGAGGGACTCGGGCCCAACCTCCCGCTGAACATGCACGGCCTGGCGGCCACCGACCCGCTGGCCCGGGTGCCACTGATCGACCTCAGCGGCAACGCCGCCAACGGCCAGCTGCCGTCGGCGCAGGGGCCGGCCGGCTACGGTCCGTCCTGCACGGTGATCTGCATCGGCCAGCAAAGTCCGGGGCCCGTGCAGGTCAACGCGCCACCGGCGAACGCTGTGGCACCACCGGCCGCACCGGCTCCGTTCGGCATGTTCCCGCCGCCTGCCGCCCCACCGGCGCCGTTCGCGCCGTTCGCACCGCCCGTTGCTCCACCGCCGGTTGCTCCGCCACCGGTGGCCCCGCCGCCCGCTGCAGCGCCGCCCGTCGCTCCAGCGCCCGCCGCAGCACCGCCCGCCGCTCCGGCGCCCGCTCCTGCTGTCGCACCGCCGCAGGCTCCACCGGCCTGACCGGCCGTTTCAGCCCGCGTCGCTCTCAGCACTAGACTCGGCCATGATGTCCGATCCCACCGCACACATCCGCGCCGCGCTGGCCAAGGTGATCGATCCCGAACTGCGCCGCCCCATCACCGAGCTCGGGATGGTCAAAAATGTCGAGCTGAGCCCCGGCGGCGACGTGCATGTCGAGATCTACCTGACCACCTCCGCCTGCCCGAAGAAGACCGAAATCAGCGACCGGGTCCGCCAAGCCGTCGCCGACGTGCCGGGCACCGCAACGGTCAAGGTCAGCCTCGACGTGATGAACGACGAGCAGCGCACCGAACTGCGCAAGCAGTTGCGCGGCGACGCCCGCGAGCCGGTCATCCCCTTCGCCCAGCCGGGATCGCTGACCCGGGTCTACGCCATCGCCTCCGGCAAAGGCGGCGTCGGCAAGTCGACGGTGACGGTCAACCTGGCTGCGGCAATGGCCGCGCGCGGGATATCGGTGGGCCTCCTCGACGCCGACATCCACGGCCACTCGATCCCGCGGATGATGGGCACCTCCGACCGGCCCACCCAGGTCGAGTCGATGATCCTGCCGCCGATCGCCCACGAGGTGAAGGTCATCTCGATCGCCCAGTTCACTCAGGAGAACACCCCGGTGGTGTGGCGCGGCCCGATGTTGCACCGCGCGCTGCAGCAGTTCCTGGCCGACGTCTACTGGGGCGACTTGGACGTGCTGCTGCTCGACCTGCCGCCGGGCACCGGCGACATCGCGATCTCGGTCGCTCAGCTGATTCCCAACGCCGAGATCATCGTCGTCACCACGCCGCAACTGGCCGCCGCCGAAGTCGCCGAACGGGCCGGCAGCATCGCGCTGCAGACCAAGCAGCGCGTCGTCGGCGTGGTGGAGAACATGTCCGGGTTAGTGCTGCCGGACGGCTCGACGATGCACGTGTTCGGCGAGGGCGGCGGCGGGCAGGTCGCCGAGCGGCTGACCCGCACGATGGGTGTCGACGTTCCGCTACTCGGCCAGATTCCGCTGGACCCCGCCCTGGTCGCGGCCGGCGACGCCGGGGTGCCGGTCGTCCTCAGCGCCCCCGACTCACCCGTCGGCAAGGAGCTGGGCAAGGTCGCCGACGCGCTCTCGGCGCGACGCCGCGGATTGGCCGGCATGTCACTGGGATTGGACACCACCCGGCGCTGAGCTCAGGTGGCGTCGGTGTCGAACGGCGCCGGCCCGGCGACGGGCTGCGTCTGGTGCGACGTAATCGGCTGAGCCACCGTAGATTGCGGTGTGCCGTTGACCGGCTGGTCGAAGCTGGTGAACAGCGAGTCGTCGCCGTCGAAAAGATGCTTGGTCAGCACCGCCCGCGGGGTCATCCCGCGTAGCTTCTGCAGCTCGGACAGCGGCTCACGCAGGTCATCGAACTCGGGGCCGATGTCCTCGCGCAGCTGGGTCGTCATGCCGCTGAGGTAGTCGCGGGCCTGTTTCAGCGCGCTCGACGTCCAGCGGATCGCCCCGGGCAGCCGCTCGGGCCCCAGGACGACCAGGCCGACCACGATGAGGACCAGGATCTCGCCCCAGCCGACATTGGCGAACATTAGCCGCCGTCCGGCCCCGGGGTCACCGTGAGCGTGACGTGGCGACCGTCGCGAACCACCTCGATCGGGGCGGGCTGTCCAACGGTCAACTGCCGCACGGCAACCACGAATTCGTCGGCGTCGGCGACACCACGCTTGCCGACCTTGACCACCACATCATTTTCCAGCACGCCGCCCTTTTCGGCAGGGCCGCCGGCCTTGACGTTGGCGACCTGTGCACCCTGTGCGACCGCGTTGCTCACCGACCGGGCGCTCAGCCCCAGTGTCGGGTGGACGATCTTGCCATCCTTGATCAGTGTCTGCGCAACGACTTTCGCCTCGTTGACCGGGATTGCGAAGCCGAGGCCGCTGGCACTGTCGGACAACGACTTACCGGCGGTGTTGATGCCGATCACCTGAGAGTCCATGTCGATCAGCGGGCCACCGGAGTTTCCGTGGTTGATAGACGCGTCGGTCTGCACGCCGTCGATCACCGTGTCGGTGTCAGAACCCTCCCCCGACAACGGAATCGGCCGGTGCAGGGCGCTGATGATGCCGTGCGTCACGGTACTGCGCAGACCCAGCGGCGCTCCGGCGGCAAGGACCTCGTCACCGACGCGAACCTTGTCGGAGTCACCGAGCTTGGCGACGGTGAGATTGTTGACGTTGTCGACCTTGAGCACGGCCAGGTCGGTCTTGGGGTCGCGACCGACCAGGTGGGCGGGCACTTCCTTGCCGTCGTTGAACACCACGGTGGTCTTGTACTGGCTCGGGTTGTTGGCTGCTTCGGAGATGACGTGGTTGTTGGTGACGATGTAACCGCGACCGTCGACCACGAACCCCGAACCCTGCATGCCTTCTTGATCGCTGATCGACTGGATCGTGACTACCGAATCTGCCACCGCCGCAGCCACTTTGGCGAACCGGCCAGCAGGCGCCTCGCTGTTGTTGTCGGTCGACAACGTCACCTTGGAGGTGGTGAACGCCTCGACGACCTCGGCCGTCTTGCGGCCGACCACGCCGCCGACCAGACCGATCAGCAATGCCAGCACGCCGAGCACGACCAGCGCCAGATACGACACCCGCCCGCCGAACAGAACGTCGCGCACACCGAGCCGGTCGTGTGACACCTCGGGTCCCTGGGGGCCGGAGCGCGACACCGCGGGCTCGCCGAGTGCCGCGGCAGCGCCCGGGTCGCGCCACGGGTCTTCGGGATCCTCGAGTTCGTCCTTGGCTTTGCCGTCTTCGAGCGCGCCGGCGTCGGCCGGGTGGCGTTGCAGGGATTCGGCTCCCGGGAACGGACGGCCGAAGGCTTCGGTGAGAACCGGGTCGGCGGGTTGGGTGTGCGGCGTGAACTCGCCGGCCTCGCGGTACTTCGACGGCCGGACCCGCTCGGCGACGAACGAGCCCTGCACGCCGTCGGGACGGCCGAAGGCCTGACTCGACGCGGCGTCGACCGGCGGCCGGGACACGGGACGCGGCGCCAACCGAGGGGCGCCGTTGTTGTCTTGATCGGGGCTCACGTCATCCTCTTCCGAGCGCTGAGCAAACAAGCGCTATGGACTCGAGCGCGGCGCCGGGCACCGGCTTGGCGAAACTTCTAACCACCCTACCGAGGCTCTGGGCGATCTGGCTTGTTGCCGTCGGCGAATCGATCGCGCATTGTCGACGGTCGGCCACGTTCCGGGGACGGGGCACTGTTTCGGGGGGCGCGGGGATCGCGCCACTGGCCGCTCTGCTCGGCCTCCGCGTCGTCCTCGGGCGGGCAGTGCGGTATCTGCGACAGCAATCCCAGCAGCGTGGTGGGGACTCTGATCGGGTGCGAGTCGCGCAGCGCGGCGCGGGCCCGACGGTGGCCGTCGACTTCCGCGGCACACTCCACGCACAGGGAGATGTGGTGTGCGGCGCGCAGATGCGCGTTCATCCGCAACTCACCGTCGACGAACGCCGAGATGGCCTCGATCGACAGGTGCTCGGTGGAACCGAACTGCCGCGGAGCACCGACCGGCGCGTCGTTTTGCGAGGCGAATTGGGCGGGAAGCCAAGAGAAGGCCCGGCGGAACACATGTCCCCGCTCGACCATCACCAGCTCCTCTCGGCATCGCGTCAGGTTTCGCGGCCCTACCTCGAATGTAACCCGGGCTCGAATGTAGCGCGCCGACCGATACCGAACAGCATTGAACTCACCGACCAGGCTGCGTGTGTCTCAGCTTATGAGGCCCTCGGCGCCGACCGCGCTGTCCGAATGCGCGGCCAGATAATCGCGCAGCGCTTGGCGCCCGCGGTGGATGCGGCTGCGGACGGTCCCTAGCTTGACGCCCAGCGTGGCGCCGATTTCCTCGTAGGACAGACCTTCGATGTCACACAGGACGACCGCGGCACGGAATTCCGGCGGCAGCGAGTCCAGCGCCGCCTGCAGGTCGGGACCCAGGTGGGCATCGTGGTAGATCTCTTCGGGGTTGGGCTCATCGGCCGGCACCCGGTCGTAGTCCTCCGGCAGCGCTTCCATCCGGACCCGGCCGCGACGCCGCACCATGTCCAGGAACAGGTTGGTGGTGATGCGGTGCAACCAGCCTTCGAAGGTGCCCGGCTGGTAGTTCTGCACCGACCGGAAAACCCGGATGAAGGTCTCCTGGGTCAGGTCCTCGGCATCGTGCTGGTTGCCCGAGAGGCGGTAGGCCAGCCGGTAGACCCGGTCGGCATGTTGGCGAACCAGCTCGTCCCAGGACGGCATGGCCGTCTTGTCGCCGGTCGCATCGAAGACCGCGGTGCCGTACGGCTCGTCCGCCGGCTCGACCCAGTCGGCGTCGCGGTACTGCTCAGGGTGCGACATGCTCGACGGGCTCATCAGTGTGGTGATGGTCGGTTCCTCCGGGCTCAGGCTGCCGTTGAAACTCGGCAGTGCATCACCGCGCGCAACGCGAAGATAGCGAGATGTATTCCCGGACCAGCGGCCGCCACGCTCCATGAGAGATACCGTCGTCTACCGGCGTGTGTGCGGTATGTGACCGCACTGAGCTTTGACTGAGAATGGCGCAGAAACCCCCGTTGCGCTGGCCGTATAGGCCACATTACGTTTCGGTCACGCTGATCCGTCGAGCGTGTCGCGGGGCGCGCCTGACTGCACGCGGCAAGGGTTGGACTTACGCTCACGCCATGGCCACGACCGACCGCACACCAGGGACGACTCGGGCTGAGTCGCTGTCGGCGCACGCCGAGGGTTCGATCTCCGAGGACACGGTGCTGCTGGCGGCGCGTGAGCGTGCCGCTGACATCGGCGCCGGGGCCGTCACACCCGCGGTCGGCGCGCTGCTCAGCCTGCTGACCAAACTCAGCGGCGGGAAGGCCGTCGTCGAGGTCGGCACCGGCGCCGGAGTCAGCGGCCTGTGGTTGCTGTCCGGGATGAGCGACGACGGCGTGCTGACCACCATCGACATCGAACCCGAGCACCAGCGGATCGCCAAGGAGGCATTCTCCGACGCCAAGATCGGCCCGTCGCGGACCCGGCTGATCAGCGGCCGGGCGCAGGACGTGCTGACCCGGCTGGCTGACGACTCCTATGACCTGGTCTTCGTCGACGCAGATCCGCTCGACCAGCCCGACTACGTGGTCGAGGGGGTTCGGCTGCTGCGCTCCGGCGGTGTGATCGTCGTGCACGGCGCGGCCGCGGGCGGTCGGGCCGGCGACCCGTCGGCGCACGACGCCGAGGTGGCGGCGGTGCGTGAGGCGGCGCGTCTGATCGCCGAGAACGAGCAGCTCACCCCGGCTCTGGTACCGCTCGGCGACGGCCTGCTGGCCGCCGTCCGGGACTGACGTTCAGCTGCGCAGCACCGCGACGACTTTTTTGGCCGTCGCCTTGGCCGAGCCCGGATTCTGCCCGGTGACCAGTCGCCCGTCGACGACGACGTGCGAGGCGAAAGGAATCAGGCCCTTTTCGTACCGCGCGCCGCGTTCTTTCGCTTGCGCTTCGGCGTTGTAGGGCACCAGCTTCGAGACCCCCGCCAGACGTTCCTCCGACCACGCGAACCCGGTCAGCTTCCGGCCGGCGACCAGCAACGTTCCATCCGACAGCGTGGTGTTGAGCAGGCCGCAGTAACCGTGACAGACAGACGACACGACCCCGCCGCGCTCGAAGATTTCTCGGGTAAGGCGTTGCAGGCCTTCACTTTCGGGGAAGTCGAACATCACCGCGTGGCCACCGGTGAGATAGATCGCGTCGAAGTCCGCCGAGTCGATGTCGTCAGGCGAGGCGGTGCGATGCAGCAGCATCATGTTCCGGTCGTTGGCCTTCCACCTCTTGGCGCTCCTGGGGTAGTTCGGAAACTTCACCGAACGCGGTTCCAGTGGTGCTCTGCCGCCCTTCGGGCTGACGATCGTCTGCTGGTAACCCGCCTTGGCGAAGACGTCGTGGGCATGCGTCAGCTCCGAGAGCCACAAGCCGGTGGGCTCGGACGGATCCTCGTAGTGGGCGACGTTGGTGACGACGTTCAAGATGCGCTTGGTCATGGCTCAACAATTCCCGCGACGGCCCTTGACGCGCGACTGAACGAGTGTTTAGTGTTTTGAACATGCGTTCAGCCGACGATCTCACCGCCGCGGCCCGGATCCGCGGCGCGGCGATCGAGCGCTTCGGCGGCCAGGGCTTCGGGGTGGGTCTTCGTTCGATCGCCGAAGCGGCCGGCGTGAGCGCGGCGCTCGTCATCCACCACTTCGGCTCCAAGGACGGGTTGCGCAAGGCCTGCGACGACTACGTCGCCGAGCAGATCCGCACCGGCAAGTCCGAGGCGATGAACTCCAGCGATCCGGCCACGTGGTTCGCCGCGATGGCCGAGATCGAGGAATACGCGCCGTTGATGGCCTATCTGGTGCGCAGCATGCAGGCCGGCGGCGAGCTGGCCAAGACGTTCTGGCGCACCATGATGGACAACGCCGCGAGCTACCTGGACGAGGGTGTGCGCAGCGGCATCCTGAAGCCCAGCCGGGACCCTGCCGCCCGGGCCAAGTATCTGGCGATCACCGGCGGCGGCGGATTCATGCTCTACATCCAGATGCACGAGACCCCAACAGATCTGCGGGCAGTGCTGCGCGACTACGCCGACGACATGGTGCTGCCCGCTCTCGAGCTCTACACCGACGGTCTGATGACCGACCGCCACATGTACGACGCCTTCTTGGCCCAGGCCGAAGAACAAGGAGACACCGATGCAACCGATTGAGATCCAGGAACTGACAAAGGCTTTCGGAAAGGCGCGGGCGCTCGACGGCCTGGAGCTGACAGTTCGCGAGGGCGAAGTGCACGGATTCCTCGGACCCAACGGAGCCGGGAAGTCGACGACGATCCGGATTCTGCTGGGCGTGGTGAAAGCCGACAGCGGAACGGTACGCCTGCTGGGCGGTGACCCATGGTCCGACGCGGTCGACCTGCACCGCCAGATCGCTTATGTCCCGGGCGATGTCACGCTGTGGCCGAACCTGACCGGCGGCGAAACCATCGACCTACTGGCCCGCATGCGCGGCGGCATCGACGAGAAGCGACGTGCCGAGTTGATCGAGCGCTTCGAACTCGACCCGCACAAGAAGGCGCGCACCTATTCCAAGGGCAACCGGCAGAAGGTCTCGCTGATCTCCGCCTTCTCGTCACGGGCCCGGCTGCTGCTGCTCGACGAGCCGAGCAGCGGCCTGGACCCGTTGATGGAGAACATCTTTCAGCAGTGCGTCGCCGAGGCCCGCGATCGCGGCGCTACCGTGCTGCTGTCCAGCCACATCCTCGCCGAAACCGAGCGGCTCTGCCAGCGGGTGACAATCATCCGCGCCGGCAAGACCGTCGAAAGCGGGACACTGGAATCGATGCGGCACCTCAGCCGGACGTCGATCACCGCCGACTTGCTGCGCGACCCCGGCGATCTCACCCGCATCCGCGGCGTCGAGGACGTCAGCTACGAGGGAACCACGCTGCACGCCCACGTCGACAGCGAAGGCCTCGGCGAACTCATCCGGGTGCTCGGCGACACCGGTGTTCGCAGCCTGGTCAGCCAGCCGCCCACGCTGGAAGAACTGTTCATGCGGCACTACGGCGCCGACGGTCAGCGCGAAATGGCCCGCTCATGAGCACGGCACGCTGGAACGGCCGTGGCGCAGGATGCGCCTACGCACGCGTCTGCCTTCACCGGGACACTCGGGATGCTCCGGCTCTACCTGCGACGCGACCGAATCGTGTTGCCGCTCTGGGTGTTACTGCTGTCGACGCCGCTGGGAAGCGTCTACATCGGCGGCATCGAAAAGGTCTACCCGGACCAGGCGGCCCGCGCCGGCTTCGCCGCGACCATCATGGCCAGCCCGGCGCAGCGGGCGCTGTACGGAAACATCTACAACGACAGCCTCGGCGCGACCGGCATCTGGAAAGCCGGCATGTTCCATCTGCTGATCGGCGTGGCGGTGATCCTCACCGTCGATCCGCCACACCCGCGCCGACGAGGAAACCGGTCGCGCCGAACTGATCGACTCGACCGTGGTCGGCCGCTACGCCAGCCTGACCGCCGCCCTGCTGTTGTCGTTCGGAGCGTCGCTGCTCACCGGTGCGCTCGGTGCGGCCGGCCTGCTGGGCACCAGCGTTCCGCCATCCGGGTCGCTGGCGTTCGGCGCGGCGCTGGCCTGCTCCGGTCTGGTGTTCACCGCGGTAGCCGCAGTGACAGCTCAACTTTCGACGAGCGCCCGGTTCGCCCGCGGCGGCCGCGTTCGCCGTGCTCGCAGGCGCTTTCACCCTGCGCGCCGCCGGTGACGCCGGGTCGCGGCGTTGTCGTGGCTCTCACCGCTGGGCTGGTCACTGCAGGTCCGCCCGTACGCGGGCGACCGATGGTGGGTGCTGCTGTTGCATCTGGCGGCGACGGCGCTGCTCACCGCGCTGGCCTACCGGCTGCTCGCCGGTCGCGACGTCGGCGCCGGGCTGATCGCCGAACGCCCGGGCCCTGCCAGCGCAACACCGTTGCTGCGCAACGCTTTCGGGTTGGCCTGGCGATTGGACCGCGGCGCTCTGCTGTTGTGGACCGTCGGGCTGTGCCTGTACGGCCTGCTGATCGGCAGCATCGTGCACGGCATCGGCGACGAACTCGGTGACGAAGCCGCGCGCGACATCGTGGTCCGGATGGGTGGCACCAAGGTCGTGGAGCAGGCGTTCGTCGCGGCCGCGTTCTGCATGCTGGGCATGATGGCCGCCGCGTTCGCCATCTCGCTGATCCTGCGACTGCACCAGGAAGAAGCCGACCAGCGGGCCGAGACGCTGCTGAGCGGATCGGTGAGCCGAAGCCGTTGGCTGACAGGCCATCTCGTGCTCGCGTTGCTGGGATCGGCCTCGGCGATCGTGATCGCCGGCATCGTCGCCGGGCTGACCTACGGGATCGCCGCTCACGACGTCGGCGGCAAGCTGCTGATGGTCGTGGGCACCGCGCTGGTTCAACTGCCCGCGGTGTGGCTGCCCGCCGCGATCACCGTCGCGCTGTTCGGGCTGGCGCCACGATTCAGCCCGGTGGCGTGGGGCGTGCTGGTCGGATTCGTCGCGCTGTATCTGATCGGGGAGCTGTCGGGCTTTCCGCAGTGGGTGCTCGACCTGGAACCGTTCGCCCACATCCCGCTGGTCACCCGCGACACCTTCACGCCGGTTCCGCTGCTGGCTCTGCTGGCGATCGACGCCGCGCTGATCGCATTGGGAACGGCGGCTTTCCGCCGCCGGGACGTACAGACGTAAGGAGAGACGCCATGAATACTGCTGCCAAAGGCCTACTCTCGGCCGTTCTCGGCGTGATCGCGTTCGGGTTGACGCTGTTTCTGCCGGCCGGGACGACACACTACTGGCAGGGCTGGGCGTTCCTCGCGGTGTTCGCGCTGTCCACCTGGATCCCGACCGTGTACCTGATGCGCACCAACCCGGCCGCGCTCGAGCGGCGCATGCAGGTCGGGCCGACCGCCGAAACCCGGCCGCTGCAGCGGATTCTCATCACCGTCATCTTCATCGCGTTCCCGGCCTCGTTCGTGGTCGGCGGTCTCGATCATCGCTTCGGATGGTCGCAGATACCCGCGCCGGTCTCGGTGATCGGCGACGTGCTGGTCGCGATCGGGCTCGGCCTGGCGATGCTGGTGATCATCCAAAACAGTTATGCGGCAGCCAATGTCAGGGTCGAATCGGGTCAGCAGCTGGTCTCCACCGGGTTGTACGGGCTGGTGCGCCATCCGATGTACACCGGAAACGTGGTGCTGATGCTCGGCATCCCGCTGGCGCTCGGCTCGTATTGGGGATTCTTCCTGCTGATCCCCGGCATGCTGGTGCTCGTGCTCCGCATTCGCGACGAGGAAGAACTGCTGACGCACGAACTCAGCGGCTACCGCGAATACACCGAACAGGTGCGCTACCGGTTGCTGCCCTACGTGTGGTGACGCGGCGCGAAACAGATCAGCGGCTGTGGAATCGGCCGGCCCGCGACCCTGGCTTCTGTTTGCGGCAAGCGGCGAACGTAGATCCAGATGCCCTTGCCCACGGCGACAACGCCGCCGGCGCTGATCGCGAAGCGCTCGCGGTCCTTCTCGAGGTCCACCCCGACCATCTCGCCGGGTCCGATGACGACGTTCTTGTCCAGGATCGCGTGGCGCACCACCGCGCCGCGGCCGACCCGCGCACCCGGCATGATCACGCTGCCCTCCACGATCGCGCCGTCGTCGATGACGACATTGGACGACAGCACCGAGTTGCGCACGGACGCAGCGGAGATGATGCTGCCCGCCCCGACCACCGACTCCTGCGCCGAGCCGCCGTTGACGAACTTGGCCGGCGCCAGGTTCTCCGACGCGCCGAGAATCGGCCAGCGCCTGTTGTAGAGGTTGAACACCGGGTGCACCGACACCAGATCCATGTGGGCGTCGTAGAACGCGTCCAGCGTCCCGACGTCGCGCCAGTAACCGCGGTCGCGGTCGGTGGCGCCGGGCACGTCGTTGTCGTTGAAGTCGTAGACCGCGGCCCTGCCGTCGGACACCAGCCGCGGGATGATGTCGCCGCCCATGTCGTGATCGGAATTGTCTTCGTCGGCGTCGGCCCGGATCGCGTCGATGAGCACCTTGGTGGTGAAGATGTAGTTGCCCATCGACACGAAGGTGGCTTCCGGATCGTCGGGCGTACCCGGCGGGTCGACCGGCTTCTCGATGAAGCTACGGATACGCCCGGACTCGTCGGCGTCGATGCAGCCGAACGCACTCGCCTCCGCGCGGGGCACCCGGATCCCGGCCACCGTGGCGCCGGCGCCGCTTTCGACGTGGAAGTCCAGCATCTGCTCGGGGTCCATCCGGTAGACGTGGTCGGCGCCGAAAACCACGATGTAGTCGGGATCCTCGTCATAGATCAGGTTGAGCGACTGGTAGATCGCGTCGGCCGAGCCGGTGTACCAGCGCGGGCCGAGCCGCTGCTGGGCCGGAACCGGGGTGATGTACTCGCCGGCCAGACCCGACAATCGCCAGTTCTGCGAGATGTGACGGTCCAGCGAATGCGACTTGTACTGCGTGAGAACGCAGATCCGCAGATATCGCGCGTTGACGAGATTGGACAGCACGAAGTCGATCAGCCGATAGGCGCCGCCGAAGGGAACGGCGGGCTTGGCGCGGTCGGCGGTCAGCGGGTACAGCCGCTTGCCCTCACCTCCGGCCAGCACAATGCCCAGCACGTGTGGTGCTTCCCTCATGCATCAAACCTAACGGCCGCCGCGAACCCCTGCCAGATCACGCTGGATGAATACCCACGCTGAGGGGTTGTCCATCAACAAATGTGAATCCTGTCGACGAGACAAGGCTCACATGTCGGCGAGGGGTCGGCCACTGCGGGGTTCGTCAGCGACTACTACGGTGCCGGGTATGCGCGTGGCGATGATGACTCGGGAGTATCCGCCGGAGGTCTACGGCGGGGCCGGAGTGCACGTGACCGAGCTCGTCGCGCAACTGCGCAACCTGTGCCAGGTCGACGTGCACTGCATGGGCGCGCCGCGGCCGGGCGCGTTCGCGTATCAGCCGGACACCCAACTGCGCGGCGCGAACCCGGCGCTGTCGACGCTGTCGTCGGATCTGGTGATGGCCGGCGCCGCCGCGGAGGCCACCGTCGTGCACTCCCACACCTGGTACGCCGGGATGGCCGGGCATCTGGCGTCGTTGCTGCACGGCGTGCCGCACGTGCTGACCGCGCATTCGCTGGAGCCGCTGCGGCCGTGGAAGGCCGAGCAACTCGGCGGCGGCTACCGGATCTCGTCGTGGGTCGAGCAGACCGCGGTCGACGCCGCCGACGCGGTGATCGCCGTCAGCTCGGGCATGCGGGACGACGTGCTGCGGGTGTACCCGACGGTGGATCCCGGCCGAGTCCACGTCGTGCGCAACGGAATCGACACCGAGGTCTGGTATCCGGCCGAGCCGGTGCCGGGCGAGTCGGTGCTGGCCGACCTCGGCGTGGATCCCAGCCGGCCCGTCGTCGCGTTCGTCGGCCGGATCACCCGGCAGAAGGGCGTCTCGCATCTGCTGGCGGCCGCGCACGACTTCGATCCCGACGTGCAGTTGGTGCTGTGCGCCGGAGCGCCCGACACCCCGGAGATCGCCGCCGAAGTGAGCGCCGGAGTGGCGGAGCTGGCCGCTTCCCGCACCGGCGTGTTCTGGGTCAGAGAGATGCTGCCGATCGGTAAGATCCGCGAAATACTTTCGGCTGCAACGGTTTTCGTATGCCCGTCAGTGTACGAGCCGCTGGGGATCGTCAACCTCGAGGCGATGGCGTGCGGCACCGCGGTGGTCGCCTCCGACGTCGGTGGCATACCCGAGGTGGTCGACGACGGGGTGACCGGTTCGCTGGTGCATTACGACGCGGACGACGCCGCCGGCTACCAGACCCGGATCGCCCAGGCGGTCAACGCCGTGGTCGCCGATCCGGAGCGGGCGAAGCGCTACGGCCGCGCGGGACGGCAGCGCTGCATCGCGGAGTTCTCCTGGGCGCAGATCGCCCAGCAGACGCTGGAGATCTACCAGAAAGTGTGCGCGTAACGGCGGGAGTTTAGCTGGTGACGCCTTTGAGCTCGTCGCCCAGTGCAGCGGCTTCGTCGGGTGTCAGCTCGACGACGAGTCGGCCACCGCCCTCCAGCGGTACCCGCATCACGATGCCGCGCCCCTCCTTCGTCGCTTCCAGTGGACCGTCACCGGTCCGGGGCTTCATCGCCGCCATCGAGCGCTCCCTCCAGATTCGAGCTGGCCCGTCAACTGCACATTCACCACTCCATTGTTCCCTATGGGCGTGGCGAGGTGCACATGACCTCCGGCTCGGCGTTTCATGCCACCGCGTGGAACGAACCCAGCATGCCCGCAGGTGATCGTCGACCATCCCGGTCGCCTGCATCAGTGCATACGCGGTCGTGGGGCCGACGAAACGGAACCCGCGGCGCTTCAATTCGCGTGCCATGGCGGTGGATTCCGGCGTCGTGGCGGGGACGTCGGCTGAGGTCTCGGGCCGTTGAGAACGACGCCGCCGGTCCGGCGCGAAGGACCACAGCAACTCCGACAGGTCGACCGGGCCCTCGGCGGCGACCCGGGCGTTGGCGATGGTCGCCACGATCTTGGCCCGGTTGCGGACGATGCCCTCGTCGGCCATCAGCCGGGCCACGTCGGCGTCGGTGAAGCGCGCGACCTTCGCGGGGTCGAAGCCGGCGAAGGCCTTCCGGAAGTTCTCCCGTTTGCGCAGGATGATCAGCCAGGACAGCCCGCTCTGGAAGGCCTCCAGGCTCATCCGCTCGAACAGCGCCGCCTGCCCGTGCAGCGGCCGGCCCCACTCTTTGTCGTGGTAGTCGCGGTAGAGCTCGAAATCGGCGCTGCCCGGTTTGCCGACCGCCCAGTCGCAGCGCACCAAACCATCGTCGGCCGAGATCACGTCGGTTCCTGCTCGTCCTCTGCGTCTGCGTCTGCGCCGGCATCGATCCCGTCGGCGGCGGCCGCGGCGTGCACCGACGACAGCTGGCCGCGCAGCAGGTCGAGCTCCTGGCCGAGCCGATCCAGCACCCAGTCCACTTCGCTGGTCTTGTATCCGCGCAGCGTCTGGGTGAACTTGACCGCGTCGATGTCTCCGCGCGTCACACCCGATGCCGGCAATACGGTCGGCGTCGTTCCCCGGGGCAGCGGCGGCAGCGGCTCACCGCGGCCGAACAGCAGACTGGCCACCCCGAACAGCACGATCGCCACCAGGACCAAGACCACTACGTAGAGCAACACCAACGCCACGGCACAGATATTGCCTTATCGGTCCGACGTGCAGGTCCTCTGGTGGCGACCCGCCTGCGGTGTCAGCGCGCTCGGAGGGAGTTCATCGGCGGCCGGTCGGCCAGCGACACCGTCGAGGTGCGCGGGGTGTAGCCGTCTCCGTCGACGAAGAACTGGGTCAGGCCCACACCGGAGTCCGGGATGCCGCACCGGGACAGCAGCGTCGCGACGACCTGACGGCTCATCGGCCCCAGCTCGGCCAGCGGCCGATTGCGGTGGGCCCGCACGCCGAGGTTCACCTGGGCGATCGCGTCCAGGCCCAGCCGGTCGTAGGTGTCGACCAGCAGACCGATCTCGACGCCGTAGCCGGGCGCGAACGGCACCGACGTCAGAAGTTCGCGGGTGGCCGCGTATTCGCCGCCCAGCGGCTGCAGGACGCAGCCCAGCTCGGGCCGCAGCGCCGCCAGCAGGGGTCTGGCCACCAGCTCGGTGACCCGCCCGCCGCCGGTCGCGCCCTCGCGCCCGCTGGCGTCATGGGCGTTCAGCGGCCGCCGGTAGAAGCTCTTGACCAGGTGAACCCCGTCCTCGGTGAGCAGCGGACCGAGCAGTCGCGGGACGAACATCGAATGCGGCTCGATCAGGTCCGAGTCGACGAAGACCACGAAGTCGCCGCTGGTGGCCGCCAGCGAACGCCAGAGCACCTCGCCTTTGCCGGGCCGCGGCGCGATCTCGGGTAACGCCTGCTCGCGGGTGACGACCCGCGCCCCCGCGGCGATCGCCCGGATCTCGGTGTCGTCGGTGGATCCCGAGTCGAGCACGATCAGCTCGTCGACCAGGCCGCCGACCAGCGGCGAGATGCTCTCGATCACCGATTCGACGGTGTCTTCCTCGTTGAGGGCAGGCAGGACCACCGAGATCGTCCGCCCGGCCTTGGCCGCTGCCAGCTCCTCGACCGTCCACTGTGGACGGGTCCAGCTACGGTCGGCCAGCCAGATGTCGCCGGGCGAGGCGGCCAGTGCCCCCTCGGCGGCGAGATCGACCAGCTCAGATGCCGTCATGCCAGTCCTCTCACGGTGCGCGCCGGCGGGCGTTGCCCGCGGATGGACGCCACCATCTCCAACACCCGTCGGGTCGGCCCGACCTCGTGCACCCGGAACATCCGGGCGCCCGCCGCAGCTGCCAGCGCGGTGGCGGCCAGGGTTCCCTCCAGCCGCTCGGTCAGGTCCACCCCAAGAGTCTCCCCGACGAAATCTTTGTTGCTCAAAGCCATCAATATCGGCCACCCGGTGTTTACGAGATCTTCCATGTGCCGCAACAGCGCCAACCCGTGGAAGGTGTTCTTGCCGAAGTCGTGGGTCGGGTCGATCAGAACCCGGTCGCGCGGCACCCCGGCGGCGACGGCGCGCTGCGCCGCCGCGGTGACTTCGTCGATCACGTCGTCGACCACGCCGCGGGTGCTGATGCCGTAGCTGACCCGGAACGGACGCGTGCGCGGGCGCGCGCCCCCGGTGTGCGAGCACACCAGGCCGGCGCCGAATTCGGCCGCTACCTCGGGCATCGCGGGATCATAGCCGCCCCAGCTGTCGTTGATCAGATCCGCGCCCGCCCGGCAGGCCAGCGTGGCCACCTCCGATCGCCAGGTGTCGATGCTGATCAGTTGGTCGGGGTAGGCGCCGCGCAACCACTCGATGAACGGCACCACCCGGGCGATCTCGGCGTGCGCGTCGATGCTCTCCCCCGGACCCGCCTTGACCCCGCCCACATCGATCACGTCGGCGCCCTCGGCGATGAGACGGTGCACGGCAGCCCGGGCGGCGTCGTCGGCGAAGTTCACGCCTCGGTCGTAGAACGAGTCCGGGGTGCGATTGACGATCGCCATGATGAGTGCACGCTCATCACTCACGCGGCGACCGCACAGGGTGGACTGCACGCTTCCATGGTGCCTGCTGCCCGCACCGGGTGCGCACCAGCCTGGTGGGTCGCTGAGCGAGGCGACTGTCTTTTTTCGCTTTCGCACCACGGGCGATATCTCGGCAGGGTGATATCGGATACGACCACGTTTCCGGAAAAGAGTGGCACTCAGCTGGTGGTACGGGTGTGACGGGCCGGGCCTTTCAGCCCTGCGGTCGCTTGCCGCCGGCGACGTCGTCGGCATAGCCGTCGTAGAACGGCACGTAGCCCTCGTCGCGGCCGGCCAGCACGTACAGCGGATCCTCGACGTCGGGCCCGTAGGCCTGCTCGCGCAGGTCGACCTTGCGACTCTTGAACGTGCTGGTGTGTTCCAGGTCGTCGACCTTCCGAATGAACAGCGGCATCGCGTAGGACGGCAACTGCGAGTAGACGGTCTCGGCGACCGCCTTGCCGTCGAAGTCGGCGCCGTCGCGCAGCTTGACCGCGGCCATCCCGGCCCGTCCACCGGTGTTCGGAATCTCCACCCCGAAGACCGTGCACTCCTCGATGGACTTGTCGGACCCCAGCGCCCGCTCCACCTGCGTGGTGGCGACGTTCTCGCCTTTCCAGCGAAACGTGTCGCCGAGTCGGTCGACGAAAGCGGCGTGCCGCATGCCCTGCGGGCTCATCACGTCGCCGGTGTTGAAGTAGCAGTCACCCTTGCGAAAAGCGTTGCGCACCAACTTCTTTTCGCTCGCCTTCGGGTCGGTGTAGCCGTCGAACGGCTGCAACCTGGTGACCGGGCTGAGCAGCAGACCGGGCTCGCCGGCGGGCACCTTCTGCACCCGTCCGTCCTCGCCGCGCAGCGGCGCGCCGGTGTCGGGGTCGTAGTGCACGTACACCGCCGGCATCGGCGTGAGGCCGGTCGAGCGAGGCACGTTGAAGATGTTGATGAAGGCGGTGTTGCCTTCGCTGGCCGCGTAAAACTCACAGACCCGGGCAATCCCGAACCGGGAGACGAATTCGTCCCAGATCTCCGGGCGCAGTCCGTTGCCCGCGATCACCCGCACCTTGTGGGTCCGGTCGGTCGGTTTGGCGGGCTGGTTCAACAGATAGCGGCAGACCTCGCCGATGTAGATGAACGCCGTTGCGTTGCTGGCGATTACCTCGTCCCAGAACCGCGACGCGGAGAACGACTTACCCAGCGCCAGCGTCGCCCCGGAGTTGATCACCGATCCGATCGCAACGGTCAGCGCGTTGTTGTGATACAGCGGCAGGCAGCTGTAGAGGGTGTCAGAACCTTTGAGCCGCAGGCCAAGTCCGCCGAACGCGGCCAGCGCGGCCAACCAGCGCTTGTGGGTCATCACGCTGGCTTTGGGGTGGCCGGTGGTGCCCGACGTGAAGATGTAGAACGCGGTGTCCTTGGCCAGCACGGCCGACGCCGAGGCCGGGTTGGCAGTGGGCGCGGTGGCCGACAGGCGTTCCATCTCCTCGATGGTCGTCGGGGCGATGTCCAGCCCGCCGCACTCGTCGACCGGGTCGATCAGATCGGACTCGACGACCACCGCTTTGGCGTTCAGCAGACCCAGGCTGTGGGCCAGCACCTCGCCACGCTGGTGGTAGTTGAGCATCCCGGCGATCGCGCCGCACTTGACCGCCGCCAGCATCATCAGGACGGCGTTCGGTGAATTCCGCAGCATGATGCCCACGACGTCGCCGCGGCCGACGCCGCGGGCGGCCAGCACGGCCGCGTAGCGGTTGGCGGTGGCATTGGCCTCGCGATACGTCAGCTGCTGGTCGCCGAACCGGAGGAACACCCGGTCCCCGTAGCGGGCGGCGCGATCCTGGAAGACCTTGCCGATCGACGCCTTCGAATTCGACTGCGGCAACAGCCCGGTGAGCACGCCGCGGACGATCACCGGAACGTCGGACAACAAGCCGGGCACCCGTGACGCGATATCGGTCAACCGCGACGGATGTACCAGAATCGTCGTTGCTCTCGGACACGTGTCACCCTCGTTTCGCGCTACGTCAGATGGCGGTCAGCCTATCCGCGCGACGATGCGGGCCGCAGAGCGGTCTGGTGAGGAGCTGGATCGGCGAGCCGAGCGTCGTTGGCCTGCTCATTCATCGGGGTGTGCAGGCCGCGATCGCCGCCTTGACGTTCTCGACGACCACCAGCTTATCCATCGCGCCCTGCGAGACGTATCCGCTCTTCACCAACCCGGACAACCAGGAGCGCAGCCCGTCGAAGTGTCCGCCGGGGTCCAGCAGCACCACCGGCTTGTCGTGCATACCGAGATACCCGCCGGTCCAGGCCTCGAAGAACTCCTCGAGTGTGCCGATGCCGCCCGGCAACGTGAGGAAGGCGTCGGCGCGGTCCTCCATGATCTGTTTACGCTCGCGCATCGTGTCGGTGACGATCAGCTCATCGGCGTCGTGGTCGGCGACTTCGCGGCGTACCAGCGCCTTGGGGATGACGCCGACGGTCCAGCCGCCGCGGGCCCGGGCGGCGGTGGCCAGCGCGCCCATCGCCGAGACGTTGCCGCCACCCCAGACCAACGTCCAGCCGCGATCGGCGATCGCCTCGCCCACGTCGGCGGCCAGCGCCAGCAGCTCGGGGTCGGTGGGTCCGGACGCGCAGTACACGCAGACTGCGTGCGGATGCGGCGCATCGCGTTCGGGGGGCACAGTCGAACCGTAGTAGATCGAGACCCAACCGTTGCCGCCGAGCGCATTTGGGCCTAACCCGCATGCGGTCCGGTGCGCGCGCCATAAACTCCGGCGGTGCCGAGTGCTTGGGTTGCCGTGCCGCAGGATGCCGTGCTGCGTGACGTCGCGGCCGCCCTGGCCGATCCTCAGCATTCCGGAGTGGCGATCCTCGGAGCCGACGGTGCCGGCAAGACGCTGCTGGCCCGCAGTGCCGCCGAGAGGTCCGAAGCGCCCGCGCACTGGGTGGTGGGCACCGCGAGCGAGCGGGTCATCCCGTTCGGCGCGGTCCGCGGTCTGCTAACCGGCACCGACGTCACCGACACCGCACGACCGGCCGAGTTGTTGCGCGCCGCCGCGGGACCACCTCGCCGGTCGACAGCTCTTCGTCGTCGACGACGCCCACTACCTCGACCGGATGTCGGCCACCCTGATCTATCAGCTGGCCCTGAGCGGCCCGGCCCGGCTGATCGTCACGGTCCGGTCCGGCACCGAGTTGCCGGACGCTGTCCGCGCGTTGTGGGACGACGGGCTGTTGACCCGGGTCGAAGTCGGCCCGCTGGACGCCGAGGCGACGGCGGCGCTGCTGACATCGGCCACCGGTGCGCCGCCCGACGAAGAGCTCGTCGCCCGCAGCAAGGGCAATCCGCTGGCGCTGCGACACCTGGTCCTGGCCGGCGGTGTGTCCAAAGACGCGACGCTGCCGGCCCTGATCGACGCCTACCTCTCCGGTCTGCCGTCGCCGGCCCGCGCGACGCTGGACTACCTGGCGCTGGCCGAGCCGCTGCGGCGCGACGACCTGACGGCGTTGGCCGGCGACGACGCCGTCGAGCAGGCCGAAGCCGCCGGCGCCGTGGCGGTCGACGACGATGCGATGGTCTACTCGGCGCATCCGCTCTACGCGGCCCGGGCCGGCGCGGCGCAGGCGCCCGACACCGCGCGGGCGCTGCGCATGTCGCTGGTCGGAAAACTCGCCGCCGCCCCGTCCGGGCACATCGGCGACCAGTTGCGGCTGGCGGCGCTGGGCGTCGAGAACGACGACTTCTCGAACGACCCCGCCGGCACCGATCTGGTGACCGCGGCACAGCAGGCACTGCGGTTCGGCGAGCTCACGTTGGCCGAACGGCTGGCCCGCGCGGCTCTGGACCGCTCCGACGCGCTGGCCGCCCGGCTGGCGCTCGGCTATGCGCTGGCCTGGCAGGGCCGCGGACCGGAAGCCGACGCGGTGCTGGCCGCGGTGGATCCCGAGCGGTTGTCCCCGCCGGAGCTGATGGCGTGGGCGCTGCCGCGGGCGGCCAACCAGTTCTGGATGCTCAGCGAGCCGGCTCAGGCCACCGCGTTTCTTCACACCACCCGCAACCGGGTCTCGTCGCCGGGCGGGCAGGCCACCCTCGACGCGCTGTCGGCCACCTTCGCGATGAACGCCGGCACGCCGCTGCGCACGCTGCGGATCGCCGGTGAGGTGCTGGAGTCGCCGCACGCCGACGCGGTTGCGGTGGGGTGGGCGGCATCAGCGGCGGCGCTGAGCTCGGCCCGCACCGGGCAGTTCGACGATGTCGAGGCGCTGGCCCGGCGCGCGACCGCCGCCGACCATCCGGGGCTGCTGCGGTTCACCAGCGGCTTCGGCCGGATCACCGCGCTGGTGATGGCCGGCCGGATGACCGAGGCCCGCACGCTGGCCCAGCGCTACACCGACTTCGCCGAGTTGCAGCAGCCGGGCCGGGCGATCGGCGAGACGCTGGTGGGTTACGTGGCGATCGCCCAGGGCGATTTCGACACCGCCGTGGCGTTGCTGAGCCGGGCCGCCGACCCACTGGCCCGCACCGGCTACTCCTGGGGTCCGCTGTCGCTGATGCTGCTGGCCCAGGCGCTCGGGCAGCAGGGCGAACAACTGCACGCCGCAAAGGCTTTCAGCCGGGCCGAGTCGCTGCACGGCCTCAAGTCGGCGTTGTTCGCTCCGGAGTTGGCGCTGGCGAAGGCGTGGTCGAAGTCGGCCCACGGCGACACCACCGGCGCCATCGAAGCCGCTCGGGAAGCGGTGCAGACCGCGGAGCGCGGCGGGCAGACCGCGATCGCGCTGCGCGCGTTGCAGGACGGTGTGCGCCTCGGCGACGTGCGCGCCGTGCAGCGGGCCGGCCGCTTGGCCGGCGAAGTGAGTTGCGTGCTGGGGCGGCTGACGCTGGCGCATGCCCGGGCGTTGGCCGGCGGCGACGCCGCGGCGCTGGCCGATGTCGCCGTCGACCTGACCGATCGCGGGCTGCATCCCGCGGCCGCCGACGCGAGGCGACAAGCCGAGCGGCTCTAGGTGCTCGTCGGTGCCCGGTGGCGACTGCGGCGGTGTTGCGGACTCAGCATTTTCTGACCGGGATTCGACGGACCCTGCACTTCGGGCGGATCCTGGATGAGCGGCGCGGGATCTTGGTCGGGGTCATCGAACACCACGACCTGGGCCGCGGCGGCAACGTCCGCTGCAGCAACCGGCGCAGGCCCGACTAGGGCCGCGCCGATCAGCGCAAAAACACCAAAGCCTGCACCTCGTGCAACCTTCTGGATCGGCAACTTTGCCATGTGATCCAGATTACGTCGCTGTTACGGATTGTCACCGGGTTCAACGCACACAGTTTGATTGCGGTTTGCCGTACTTTTCTCATCCACCCCGCGCCGCGCGGGTGAACGGCAGCTCAGCTGCTCAGGTAAGCCCGCAGCATGGTCACGGCATCGGTGATCTGGTGGACGGGCACCAACTCGTCGCGGGTGTGCGCAAGATTGGGGTCACCGGGCCCGTAGTTGACCGCGGCGATTCCGCGGGCGGCGAAGCGCGACACATCGGTCCAGCCGTACTTCGCCCGCACCTGCCCGTTGGCCGCGTCGACGAGGGCCCTGGCGGCGGGCGTGGACAGACCGGGCAGCGCGCCGGCGGCGGAGTCGGTCTGCTCGATATGCACGTCGAGGCCGTCGAAGACGTCGTGGACGTGACCCAGCGCGGCGTCCGCCGAACGGTCCGGCGCGAAGCGGAAGTTCACCGTCACCGACGCCGCGTCGGGGATCACGTTGCCGGCCACCCCGCCGTCGATACGCACCGCCGAGAGCCCTTCGCGATAGACGCATCCGTCGATGTCGACGCTGCGCGGCCGGTAGCTCGCGAGCCGATCCAGTACCGCACCCAGCTTGTGGATGGCGTTGTCGCCCAGCCATGATCGCGCCGAGTGGGCCCGTGTGCCGGCTGCCCGGACGACGACTCGCAGGGTGCCCTGGCAACCCGCTTCGATGTAACCGCCGGTCGGCTCCCCCAGGATGGCCACGTCGGCGGTCAGCCAGTCCGGCAACTCACGCTCGATGCGACCCAAACCGTTTGCCGCAGATTCGATTTCCTCGCAGTCGTAGAACACCAGCGTCAGATCGTGGGCGGGCGCGGCGACGGTCGCGGCCAGATGCAGGAACACCGCGTCGCCGGACTTCATGTCGGTGGTGCCGCAACCGTGCAGCGACTGCGCGTCGCGGCGACTCGGCAGATTTCCCGCGGCCGGCACGGTGTCGAGGTGACCGGCCAGCAGCACCCGGGTCGGACGGTTCAGCGAGGTGCGGGCCAGGATCGCGTTGCCGTTGCGGATGATCTCGTAGCCTGATGTCTGCGCACGCAGGGCCGCCTCGACCTCGGCGGCGATGCGTTCTTCGTGCCTCGACTCGCTGGGGATGTCGACCAGAGCCGCCGTCAGCTCGATCGGGTCGCCGCGTAGGTCCAGCACGGTCCCAGCGTAGTGGGTGGGTAGCGTGGCACCCGTGACTGCAGCTTCGGGTATTGGGCTGGCGACGCTGGCCGCCAACGGATCGGTCCTCGACACCTGGTTCCCCACACCGGAACTGATCGATTCGGGCGACAGCGGAACGATGCGATTGTCGGTGGCCGAGGTGCCCGACGACCTGGCCGCGCTGGCCGGCCGTGACGACGACCGCGACACCGAAACGATCGTGGTGCGCACGGTGATCGGTTCGCTCGACGACAAGGCTGTCGACGCCTACGACGCCTACCTGCGACTGCATCTGCTCTCGCACCGACTGGTCGCGCCACACGGACTCAACGCCGACGGATTGTTCGGGGTGTTGACCAACGTGGTGTGGACCAGCCACGGGCCCTGTGCCGTCGAGGGTTTCGAGTTGGTCAGGGCGCGACTGCGCCGCCGCGGGCAGGTCGCGGTGTACGGCGTGGACAAGTTCCCGCGGATGGTCGACTACGTGGTGCCCAGCGGCGTGCGCATCGCCGACGCCGACCGGGTGCGCCTGGGTGCGCACCTGGCGTCCGGCACGACGGTGATGCACGAAGGCTTCGTCAACTTCAATGCGGGCACGCTGGGCACCTCGATGGTGGAGGGCCGCATCTCGGCCGGCGTCGTGGTCGGCGACGGCTCCGACATCGGCGGCGGCGCGTCGATCATGGGCACGCTGTCCGGCGGTGGCACCGAGGTCATTTCGCTCGGCAAGCGCTGCCTGCTCGGCGCGAACTCCGGCCTGGGCATACCGCTGGGTGACGACTGCGTCGTCGAGGCCGGCCTGTACGTCACCGCCGGCACGAAAGTGATGCTGCCGGAAGGTAATTCAGTCAAAGCCCGCGAACTCGCCGGTGGCAGCAACCTGCTGTTCCGGCGCAACTCGCTGACCGGGGCGGTCGAGGTGGTCTCTCGCGACGGCCGCGGCATCGAACTCAACGAGGACCTGCACGCCAACTGAGCCGCGACACTCACCGTCGATAGCAGTGGGCGCCAAAGATCCCCGCGGGCTGGCAGACAACCTGATAGCGACGTGGGGGCACCGGGGCTGTTGCGGCCTGGTCGGTGTGCTGAAGGCACGGTTCGGCCGCGCTCTCGACGCAGGGCGGACTGTCTGCGTGGGCCTGTCCAACGAGGTCGCCATCGCCGATGCCGATGATCATCGCGCCGAGGCCCGCACCGGCGATCAGCACCCGTAGCGTCGATTTCCTCATTGCCGAGGCAGTGACTGCGAGTTCGACGGCTCCATAAGCGCACCGTAGTTCACTAAAGTGGACTTGTGTTGCCCTTTACGGATATTGGTACAGTATCGTTGTAGAACGTCTGCTGATCCGGGTTATCGTCTACTCATGGACGACTCCGATAAGAACCCGGCGGTGGTGCTTCCGTACCTCGTGGGCCGCCCGCTAGCCGCCTCCGAGGTGTACGAGGCTTTTGGCTACCGCAAGTCGGCGTATTACAAGGCGGTTCGCGAGAACAGGCTGGTCACCGCCGACAACCTCATCAGAGCGGCCAAGTATCTCCGGCTGAACCCGATTGATTTGCTGGTCCGCTTCGGGCTGGTCAACGTCGAGGCGGTCACCGAATACGTCGCAGCGACACGCGCCCTGCCCAAACTGCGCGACCTACGGCCCGACCCCACCAAACCGCCGGTCTAAATCGCCGTCAAGGAGCCGCTCGCGACAATGATGTCCGCCCTGATCGTCGTAACGCTGGTCGCCGCGTTCTACAGCTTGTGGATCCGCCGCGACACCTGGCGCTCCCGATGGGAAGCCGACGCGAGCCTCAACATCGCTCTGCAAGGATTGGCCGTCCTGCTCATGTCGCCGTGGGCATCGGAAACTTTGGGGCCGCCCCTGCACGTGTTGTTCCGCCGATGGAATGTCGAAGACCTCGTCGGCCACATCTGCCTGATGGTGGCCGCGGCCGCGATCATCGACCATGGGTTGGCCCGGCTCGGCGACCACACCCAATGGCGCAAGATCTTCAACCGGCACATCACCGCCGCCTTGTGGCTGGGTGTTCCGGCACTGGTGGCAGTGTTCATCGCCGCCAACGAGGGCTATCACGCCGACCTGTTTCCCGCTCACGTCAGCACCCTCTGGTTTGCCACCTATTGGATCGTGCTGGGAATCCTGCTCACCTATCTGTTCGGCTACGCGGCCAGAGTGATGCTGATCGTCCGCAAAGATCCGCGCTCGACGGTGACAGCCACCCTGTATTTGATCTCGGCTGCATTCGGTGTGGCGGCGACGGTGATACAGGTGACGACGGCCGAAGCCGGCATTGACATCACCCTGCCCGTCTGGCTGTGCGCATGTCTCGGTGCGATCGGTTTCGCGTACGGGTCCGCACGATCCTGGCACGCCAAGGTGGCGTGGTTCAGGGACAGCAAGACCACGCCGCCACCGCGAAGCGATTGATCAGACGACCAGATCTCTGGGCATGACTCTCGGCTCCAAGCCCATCAAGCTCTTTGGACTCCGGCTCGCCAAGCCGTGGCGTGCTTCGCTCGCTATCGCTGTCGTGGGGCCAAAGTTGTTATCGCACAACGGTTCTACAGCACAAAACTCAAAACCAGGCAACCGCGTCAGGAGGTCGGCTGAGTCAAACGCCAACGTCTGCTGTTCACCACAAACGCCCAATAAGGAGAGAATCACATGTCTTTCGTAACCGCTCAGTCACCGGCGTTGACGGCTGCCGCGACCAAACTGCAGCACCTCGGCACCGCGATGGCCGCGCAGAACAGCGCCGCCGCCGTCCCCACCACCGACGTCTCCCCGGCTGCCGCCGACTCAGTATCGGCACTGCAGGCCGTTCAGTTCTCCGCCTACGGCACCTGGTACCAACAAGTCAGCCGGCAAGCGGAGGCGATTCACCAGATCATGGTCGACACGCTCGGGTCCAACGCCGGTTCCTACGGCAACACCGAGTCGACCAACCAAGCCACTACCGGATCCAATTCGCTGACCGGACTGCTCAATTCGCTGACCGGCGGGTCGTCCGCGGCTCCCGGAGACACCGGCATCTCGTCCAACGCGGGCGCGACCATCGGCACGCCGTTCAACTGGGCGCAGAACTTCGCTGCCGCCTCGTCGGACATGTTGGACCTCGCCCAAGGGCAGTACGCTCCCGAGGCTCAAGCCGCGGCCGGCTCGCTCGGGCTGACCGGCGATATCAGCGCGGCACCCGCAGCGGCTGCGCCGGTCCCGATGGGCACCGCCGGTGTCGGCGCGATGCCGGTGACGGCGGGGATAGGCCAATCCTCCGCGGTCGGCGGTCTGTCGGTACCTCCCACCTGGACGGCCAGTGAGATCAAGGTGGCGGACCCTGCGCCCGCGATGCCCGCGTCCGGCTGGACCGGCCCGGCCCCGCACGGCGGGCAGGTCAACACACTGCCGGCGGGAGCACCGTCGGTTGCCTCGACTCAACGTGGCGGCCTCGGTGCCGGCACGCCGCGCTACGGCGTCAAGCCCACCGTGATGCCCACGCCGACAGTCGTCTGACTCCAAGCCAACGAAAGCAGGTGCACTGAAATGGTTTTTGACTTCGCAACGATGCCACCGGAAATCAACTCCGCCCGCATGTACACCGGCCCGGGATCCGGCCCGATGATGGCCGCCGCCGCGGCGTGGAACAGCACAGCCGCCGATCTGAGCACGACGGCGGCGGGCTCGCAGTCGGTGATCGCCGAGTTGGCCGGGGGCGAGTGGCTGGGCCCGTCGTCGCTCGCGATGGCCGCAGCCGTCCAGCCCTACATCGAATGGATGGAAACCACGGCCGCCGAACTCGCGCAGGCGGCCAGCCAGGCCATGGCGTCGGCGGCCGCCTACGAGGCGGCGTTCGCCATGACGGTGCCACCGCCGGTCATCGCGGCGAACCGGACTCAGCTCGCCGCCCTGGTCGCCACCAACCTCCTCGGGCAGAACACTCCGGCGATCATGGCCACCGAAGCGCTTTACGGCGAGATGTGGGCCCAGGATGCCGCCGCCATGTACGGCTACGCCGGTTCGTCGGCAAGCGCCGCGGTGCTGAGCCCGCTGCAGTCCCCACCGCCGACCGGCAACCCGGGCGGCCAGGCCGCGCAGTCAGCCGCCGCAGCCCAAGGCGCCGCAACCAGTGCCCCAACAGCAGGTCTCAACGGACTGGTGTCCAACATGCCCACCACCATGCAGTCGATGGCCACCCCGCTGGCCGCGGCGGCCGCCGACAACCCGCTCGACGACTTCTTCTCCAACAGCCTGGTGTCGAATATTCCGAACGGAATCCTCGACACCGCCGCGTGGCAGATGTTCGCCGCCATTCCCTCGGCAGTCCTGTACGCGAAAACCGTGAGCGACGCGGGTGCGGGCGCCGCGGCCGCAGGCGGGCTGGCCGCCGGTCTGTCGAGCACGGTGGCCCCCGCTGCTGCGGCCCTACCGATCGGTGGGCTTGCCGCGTCACCGGTGCTGGCGGGGATGGCCTCGTCGTCGACGGTCGGCGGGTTGTCGGTACCGGCCGGCTGGGCGGGAGGCGCAGCGCCGGCGGCGGGTAATGCGCTGCTGGCCGGCTCCGGTTGGACCAGCCCGGCCGAGGAGGCCATGGGGACGACGAACGTGGCGGCCGGCATGCCCGCGGTCGCGTCCGCCGGCCGCGGTGGCTACGGCTTCAGCACCCCCCGCTACGGGGTCAAGCCGACCGTGATGCCGAAATCTGTTCTGGTCTAACCACAACGACGTTCGACGGCATACCTGGCCGCACTCCGACGAGGGCGGGGCCGCGTTGTCCGGGGTCGGGCGTTCGAGGGCGGCTTCGACGCACCGGACTTCACCAGAACGTGGCACGGACCCGGCAAGTCTGCTGAGATGTACTGGTGTCGACTTTAATGGACAATACGACTCTTTGGGAGCCAACTACATGTCCTATGTGACGACGGACCCTGAAGCACTGGACTTCGCGGCGGGCAAATTAGAGGGCATCGGAACGGCGCTGGCCGCGCAGAACGCGGCGTCGGCCACCTCCACCGCGAGCGTGAGTCCCGCTGCCGCGGATGAGGTCTCGGCGTTGCAGGCAGTTCAGTTCAGCGCCTACGGCAACCTGTACCAGCAGGTCAGCGAGCAGGCCGCGGCAAATCACCAGGCGTTCGTCCAGATGCTGGAGACCAGCGCCAGCTCCTACGGTGCCACCGAGACCGCCAACTCGGCCGCGACCGGCACGGGGGGCCTGGACGGGATCTCACCCATCGGCCAGCTAACCCAGTTCGGCCAGTTCGGCCTGCTCCCAGGCGTGCTCGGCAACAGCGGCCTCGGGGTGTTGGCGGGGGGGCAGAATATCGGCGCCGCCGCGTCGGACTTCATTCCGCTGGCCTCGCAGACCAGCGGTGGCGAAGGCACGGTCCTCCTGTCGGACACCGGCGCGATCCCGCCGGCCGCACCCGCGCCGCCCGTCAGCACGGCCGGGGCCGGCGCGGCCCCGGTGCTGGCCGGCATGAGTCAAGCCTCGACGGTCGGGGGGATGTCGGTACCGCCCAGTTGGGCCGCGGGCACGGTCCCGGCGGGCGCCACTCCGACGAGGTTGGCGGCGGCCGGTTGGCCCAGCGCTGTTTCGCACAGCCCGTCGGTGTCGACCGTTCCCGGCGGGCTTCCGTCGGTGGCCTCGACCGGCCGAACCTCCGGCTTGGGCGCACCCCGCTACGGCATCAGGCCCAAGGTGATGCCCAAGCTCACCGTCATCTGACCCGCACTCCTCCACGACCGAACAGGACCAACCCACATGGTTTTCGACTTCGCAGGCCGCCCACCTGAGATCAACTCCGCGCTGATGTACACCGGCCCGGGCGCAGCTCCGATGATGGCCGCCGCCGCCGATTGGAACAACCTGGCCGCCGAATTGAGCACGGCAGCAGCATCTTACGAGTCGGTGATCGCCGAGCTCGCAGGTGGCGAATGGCTGGGCCCGGCCTCGTCGGCGATGGCCTCTGCCGTCGAGCCGTACGTGGCGTGGCTGAACACCACCGCCGCCGCGGCCGAGCGGGCCGCCGCGCAGGCCACCGCGTCCGCGGCCGCCTACCAGAACGCGTATGCGATGACGGTGCCGCCGCTGGAGATCGCGGCCAACCGGGCCGAGCTGGCCGCCTTGGTCGCCACCAACGTCCTGGGCCAGAACACCCCGGCAATCCTGGCCAACGAGGCGCAGTACTCCGCAATGTGGGCCCAGGATGCCGCCGCCATGTACGGCTACGCCGCCGCATCGGCAAGCGCGGGCGCGTTGAACCCGCTGAAATCCCCGGCACCGACCACCAATCCCGGCGGTACCGGCGCCCAAGGTGCCGCGGTCTCGACCGCCGGCACCCAGAGTCAGCTCAACCAGCTGGTCTCCGCGCTGCACGGAACAATGCAAGGGTTGGCCTCCCCCGGCGCGACCGGTCCGGGACTGCTGGACAGCACCAACGGTTTCCTCAACGACGTGCTCTCCTCAGGCAGCAACATCGGCATTTACAACGATGCGGTCGCCCTCATCGGTGCCGGGACCAACGCCGCCGCATGGAACGGGTTCCAGGCGATCGTGACTGCGGTGACGCCGAGTGCCTCTTCGGCGGCAGCGGCCGCGCCCGCCGCGCTGAGTGCGGGCTTTGGCCCGGGCCTGATCCAATCCGTCGCGCCGGCGAGCGTTGCCGCGAGCCCGGTACTGGCGGGCATGGCCACGTCGTCGACGATCGGCAAGATGTCGGTGCCCACCGCCTGGTCGGCCGCCGCGCCGGACTCGGGCACCGAGGCGCTGACGGCCGCAGGGTGGGCCCCCGATGTCGACGAGGGCAGCGTGACGAACGTGGCCGCCGGTATGCCGGCGGCGGCATTGACCGGCCGAGGAGGGCGCGGCATCGCCGTGCCGCGTTACGGCGTCAAACCGACAGTGATGCCCACCCAGGGGCTCGTCTGAGTCGGCTATTCGCGGGCGTGCAGCCCCGTCTCTTTGGTCTCGGGCAATAGATAGGTGCACACGAAGCTGGCCGACGCAAGGACCGCGAGCATCGGCCCGACGGCCCAGCCGCCGTAGGTCGCCTGCACGGTTCCGGCGACCAACGGCGGCAGTGCGCCGCCGAACACCCCGGCGAAGTTGATTGCGAAAGCCGAGCCGCTGTAGCGGTAGCGGGTGGCGAACAGTTCAGGGATGAATGCTCCGGTGGGACCGGAACCGATCCCGCCCACTGCACACATGCCGAGGATCGCCAGCGCGTAGAGCAGCGGTCTGCCGGTGTCGATCAGCGGCATCACCAGCAGCGCCCACGGCACACACGCCGCCCAGCCCAGCAACATCATCCGACGCCGCCCGAATCGATCGCACAGCGTGGCCGAGAGCGCGACGAACGTCACGCTCACCAGCCCGCCGACGGCACCCACTTCCCAGATGAAACTGCGGCTGTAACCGAGTTCGGCGTGCGCATATCGGGTCAGGTAGGTGTTGGCCATATAGGCGAAGGCCATGCCACCGAGGATGCTGCCGCCCGCCAGCACGATCTCTCGGCGCTGCAGGCGCAGCAACTCCGCGATGGGGGCCCTCGGAACAGCGTCGCGCGCCTGCTCGGCGACGAACACCGGCGTCTCGTCGATCTGCAGCCGCACGTACAGCGCGATGCCGATCAACACCGCACTGATCAGGAACGGAATCCGCCAACCCCACTCCAAAAAGGCGCGGCTGTCCTCACCGATGGTGACGCTGACGATTAGGAACGTCGAGCAGGTCAGCACGGCGGCAACTCCGCCGCCGAGCAGGGTGAACATGCCGTACCGTCCGCGTTTGCCGACCGGTGCATATTCGGCGCTGAGCAGCACCGAGCCGGCCCACTCGCCACCGGCGGCAAACCCCTGCACCAACCGCAGCGCGACCAGAATGAACGGCGCAGCAAGGCCGATGGTCGCCGTCGTCGGCACCAGGCCGACGCTCACCGTGGCGACCGCCATGATCAGCAGCGTGGCGATCAGCGCCTTTTTGCGTCCCACCCGGTCGCCGAAGTAGCCGAAGGCAGCACCGCCGATCGGCCGCGAGACGAATGCGCTGGCGAACGTGCCCATCGAGGCGATCGTGCCCAGCGTCGGGCTGAGATGCGGGAAGAACACGGTGGGAAACACCAGCGCCGCAGCGGTGCCGTAGATCAGGAAGTCGTAGAACTCGATCGCCGAGCCAACCAGACACGCGGCAGCAACGCGTCTCATCGGCGTGACGGGCGGCGCGGCCGGCACCGTCACGGTCGCCGACTGGCTGGCGTGACTCACGGCTACGACGGTAGGGAAAAAGGACGCTGGTGTCACACCGCCGCGCGCTGTCAGCCCTGGGCGAGCAACTGCTTCTTGAGTACCTTGCCCATCGCATTGCGCGGCAACTCTTCGACGACGCGGACCTCCCGCGGCCGCTTGTGCACCGATAGCTGTTGAGCCACGTAGTCGATCAACTCCTGCGGCTCGGCCTCACCGACGATGAACGCCACGATGCGCTGGCCCAGGTCGTCGTCGGGCAATCCGACCACTGCGGCCTCGGCCACGCCCGGATGCCCGAGCAGCACGGTCTCGATCTCGCCGGCGCCGACCCGGTATCCCCCGGACTTGATCAGGTCGACCGATTCGCGACCGACGATCCGGTGCATGCCGTCGCTGTCGACGACCGCGGCGTCGCCGGTGCGATACCAGCCGTCGGCGTCGATGGCCTCCGCGGTGGCATCCGGGAGATTGAGGTAGCCGTTGAACAACGTCGGGCCCCGAACCTGCAGTCGGCCAATGGTTTCCGCGTCACGTGGTACCGCGTTGCCGTCGTCGTCGACCAAGCGGGTCTCGATACCGGCCAGCGGCAGCCCGACCCAACCGGGGCGTCGCTCACCGTCGACGCGGGTCGACAACGTGATCAGCGACTCGGTGGCGCCGTACCGCTCGACAGGCGCGTGCCCGGTGAGGCGGACCAGTTGGTCGAATACCGGCACCGGCAGGCCCGCGCTGCCTGACACCAGCAACCGCGCTGAGCGCAGCGCTTCGGCGGCCGCGGGGTCGGCCACCACTCGCGACCACACCGTCGGCACACCGAAATACAGCGTGCCGCGTGCGGCTGCGTAGGCCTCCGGCGTCGGTTTTCCGGTGTGCACGAAGCGATTTCCGACTCGCAGCGATCCCAGCAGGCCCAGCACCAGACCGTGCACATGAAACAACGGCAGGCCATGCACCAGCGTGTCCTCGGCGGTCCACTGCCAGGCCTCGGCCAGCGCGTCGAGGTCGGCGGCGAGCGCCTGGCCGCTCAACTGCACTCCTTTGGGCGGCCCGGTGGTGCCGGAGGTGTAGATGATCAGCGCGGTGTCGCGCGGCGACGGCTCGGGTTGGTGATGCCAGGACCGCGCGCCCATCCGCACCGGGATGTGCGGCAACCCCCCGGACGCGTCGTCGTCGCCGGGCGACTGCCCCAGCCAGGCCTGGGCGCCGGAGTCGGAGAGGATGTGGCGACGCTCGGCCTGCCCGACGTCGGCCGGCACCGGCACCACCGGCACCCCGGCGATCAGGCATCCGGCGATGGCCAGCGCGGTCGGCGCGGTGGGGGTGGCCAGCACCGCGATCCGGTCGGCGCCACGGACTCGTTCGGCGACCGAGTTGGCGGCCCCGACCACATCACTACGGCTGAGCGCGACGTCGCCGAAGCGGACAGCATCCTCGAGATCGCGGCCACCTGCGACAACGGAAGGGTCTAGCGAGGTCAGCAGCACGTCAGCAGGCTAGCCCATCGGTGCACGACGAGTACCGGCCCGGTCGCGCCGATAACGCTCGACAAAGGCCACTGGGATCAGCGGTGCCGTAGGGCCTGTCGGCAATGGCCGTTGGACCCTAGGAGCACGACCTCGATATTGGGACGCTGGCTCTGGCGCGGGACGGACCAAGGCGTCCGGATGTCATGGACAGCATCGTGATCCGGCGCGTCGGGGACAGCGGACATCGGAGGACAGAAATGCAGTTGACTGCGTTGGACAGCGAGGTCATCCAGAACGCCGTAACGTCAGCCTGCCGGGCCCCGTCGCTGCACAACAGCCAGCCGTGGCAGTGGGCGGCGACCGATTGCCGGATCCGCCTGTACCTGGATCCAAGTCGCGTCATGGACGCCGACCAGTCGGCGCGGGAAGCGCTGATCAGCTGTGGTGCAGCGCTTGATCACCTGCGAGTGGCGATGGCCGCCGCCGGATGGCAGTCGCACATCGAGCGGTTTCCCAACCCTGACCACCCTGACCATTTGGCGACGATCGAGTTCGACCCGATCGCGTATGTGACTGCGCGGGATCGTGCTCGCGCCCAAGCAGTCTGGGCACGTCGCACCGACAGACTGCCGTTTCACCCACCACGGGACTGGAAGTCGATCGCCGCAGTGTGGGCGGAGGAGACCGGGCACACCGTGCACGTCGAGTCGATTCCCGAAAGCCTGCTCCCCAAGCTGGCCGAGGCTGCCCAGCTCGCGGAGTCGCTGCGACTCTACGACGGTGCCTACCACGGCGAACTGCAGTGGTGGACAGCGCCGTTCGAAAAGACAGAGGGCATACCGCACAGCTCGCTGGTATCGGCGGCGGAAAGCGACCGTGTCGGCCTGGAACGAGTCTTTCCCGTTGTCCGCCGACTGGAGCGCCGCACCGAAATTCCAGAAGACCAAGCCATGGTTCTGCTGCTGTCCACCGATGACGACGACCGCGCGCGACGCTTTGCGTTGCGGGGAGGCGCTTTCGGCGACGTTGCTGGACTGCACCATGGCCGGCCTCGCCACCTGCCCGGTGACGCATCTCACCGAGCTGCCGGCGACCCGAGAGGTGCTCCGTTCGCTGATGGACCACGACGCCGTGCCGCAAGTCCTGGTGCGGGTCGGCGTTGTGCCGGTGACCGAGAAGACGCCGGCGCCCACACCGCGCCGACCGCTGTCGGAAGTTTTACGCCAAAGGTCGACTGACTGAATCGTCGGATCGTAGTGCTCACCACCATGTCGAGGAGAGCCGGCGCGAATGCCGGTGATCGTTGCGCGCCGGCCGTAGTAGAAGAAGTGGCGGGCCCGCAGCCAAGGGGGGGTGTGGCCGCGGGCCCGCCTCGCAATGTGGTCAGTTCGTTCCCACCACGATTCGACCATCCGGCCCAACGCCAAAGTAGGGACGAAGGTCCCGTCTTGGCGAAGTCGTTCGTCGCCTCCCGGCTCCAAGCCGTTGCAGTGTGCGAGGTCCGACGGCTGCGAGGCCAGGATCTACGACTCCGCCGCCAGGCGCACCGCGTCCCCAGTCTCAGCTGCAGGGCGCCCAGGATTCACCAATAGCTTTTTGCGGCAGTCAGATTCGCCGACCCGGTGAGATGAGCACTCGCGCTGGGACCGGCCGGCTGGCGCTGGTCAAGGGCTCGCCACCCGCTCGCCGATCACCCGGTCGCGACGCAGGGCGTCGAGGTCCTCGCTGGACAGCCCGAGGCCGCACAGGATCTCGGTGTTGTGTTGACCGAGAGTGGGCGCACCGAAGCGGTGATGACGAGCCGGACCCGGCGTGATGCGCAGCGGCCAACCGGGATAGCGGTGCCGGCCGGTCACCGCGTGATCGAATTCTTCGTAAAATCCGCGGGCATCGAGGCCGGGTAGGTCGTACATGTGCTCGGCCGTCGTCACCTGCTCGGCGGGGATGTTGCGTTCTCGCAGGGCCGCAACGGCATCGGCGGCCTCATGGTTTCGTGTCCACGCCGCGACCGCCTCGTCGAAGGCATCGTGGTCAGCCGGCAGATCGGGTCGGCCCATCGCGTCGGCCAGCCGAGCGGAGTCGGTGTCGTCGCGCACGGTCAGCGCCAGCCACGTGTCGTCGCCGGCGGCCGGATAGACGCCCTGGTAGACGCCGCGATGCCGGTTGCCTTGGCGCTGACGGAGGACGCCGTTCATCGAGTAATCGATCACCGGTTCGGCGGTGACAGCGGCGCCGACTTCGATCTGCGCGACCTCGATCAGCTGGCCTTCACCGGTACGACGACGATGCTCGAGTGCTGCGAGCAAAGCCACCCCGGCGTGCACGCCGACGATGGGATCGGCGGGACCTTGCACATTGCACGGCGGGCCCTGCGGGTAGCCGGTTGCCGCCGTCATGCCGGAGACCTGTTCGATGTTCAGCGCCCAGCCGACGTAGTCGCGCCACGGGCCGTCGAGGCCGAACCCGGGCATGCGGACCGCGATGATGTCGGGGCGCAGCGCGACCAGCGAGTCGTAGTCCAACCCGAAGCGCTCCACCACCCGAGGCGAGTAATTCTCCACCACGACGTCTGCGTGCGCCGCTAGCCGGCGGGCCAGTTCGATGCCGCGCGGCGATGCGAGGTCTAGCGTGATGTCGCGCTTGTTGAGATTGGTGGCCTGCCACAGCGGGCTGCGCTCGTACCAGTCCTCGCCCTCGAACGGCTGCGCGCCCGAATACCGGAAACCGTCCGGACGCTGGATCGACTCGAGCTTGACGACGTCGGCCCCGAACGCGCCCAGGTAGCAGGTGAGATATCCGCCCGCCCAAAACGTGCTCAGGTCCAGCACTTTGAGACCGGCGAATGGCATCGACGGATCCGCAACGGGCGCCGCGGTGCGACGTGGCTCATGCGGCGCGGAACAGGCTTGCACCGCAGGTGTTTTCGACAACCGGAACGGCGGACCCGGCTGCCGAAACGACCAGTCCTTCCCACCGCCCTCGACGAAGAACCCACGTTTGGCGTACTGCGGATTGTCCAGTGCGTCGGCACCGTCGCAGACCGGGGCCGCCGGAATCCGAAGCGCCTGACTGAGTTCGACGATGTCGGCGACGGTCCGCTCGTTCAGCCAGGGTTGGGCTGCCGCGTAGAAATCGGCGCGCTCCGGGCCGCCCATCATGATCGCGTACTGCTGCTCGCCGTACTCGGGCAGACCGAGCATGTCGCACACGTCGAGCCAGTGCTGGCCGGTCAAGCAGTTGATCCCGACCCAGCCGTCGGCGGCGCGGACAACACCGAGCATCGGGGCCTGGCGCACATTGGTGGGCAGGCCGAGCGCACGCATGCGCTCGAACATCATCATCGGATAGGGCAACGTCGACAGCAGCGCCTCCAGCACCGAGATGTCGACCTCGGTCACCTGACCGACCGGCGCGACTCGCAGTGCGGTCAGCGCACCGAGTGCGGCGTAACCCCCGGCGACGTATTCGGCGATCCGTGCGCCGGCCTGCACCGGCGGCCGGTCGGGGTCACGTGCGTTGATCCACCCCGAGATCGCCTGCATGGTCAGCGGCGTGGCGACCCGGTTGCGCAACGGCCCATGCCGGCCGAAATTGGAGATCCGCACGACGACCAGAGCTGAATCGGGTTGCGCGACATCGTATCCGTGGTCGTCGATCAGCACGTCGGCGTCGGCGATGAGCCCGGGGGCGTCGTCCGGTGTCGCACTGCGTTTTCCGGCGTTGAGGTACTCGAACAGCCCGGCCCGATCGGGATCGGGCCGGTCGCCCGGAAAGGGTCCCCACCTCCGCAGCGGATCGCCCTCTGGTGGTTCTATCTTCGTGACGTCGGCGCCGAGCTCGGCGAGCAGCTTGCCGCAGTAGGGTCCCGAGATCTCGCCGGCGATTTCGACGACCCGGAGCCCCTGTAGAGCCGGCGTCATAGGGCGCCACTCCTGCTCATCGCTTCACACCGCATCGTCGTGCCGCGCGGGTCACGCCGGCAATCCCATGGCCTTCGGCTCCATGTACTGACGAATTCCGATGATGCCACCGCTTTCTCGCCCGATCCCGCTCTGGTTGAATCCACCGAACGGCGCGCCACCCGGCCCGAATCCGTTGACCGCGATCTGACCGGTGCGGACCCGGCGGGCGACGGCCAGCGCACGGTCGACGTCGTCGCCCCACACCGCACCCGAGAGGCCGTACTGCGAATTGTTCGCGATCCGCACCGCCTCGTCGTCGCCGCTGTAGCGCAGCACCGACAGCACCGGCCCGAACACCTCTTCCTGGGCGATCGTCGAATCCGGGGTGACCTCGGTGAGTATCGTCGGCTCGAAGTAGAAGCCGCGGTCCAGCCCGGCCGGCCGGCCGCCGCCTGCGATCAGCTTGGCGCCGTCGTCGATCGCCCGATCCACATGAGCCTGAACGCGTTTGCACTGTGCGTCGCTGATCAGCGGTCCCATGGTGACATCGGGGTCGGCCGGATCGCCGACCTTGACCGCGCGGGCCAACTCGACCAGGCGGTCCACCACCTCGTCGTGGATCGCATCGGGAAGCAGCAGCCTGCTGTGCAGGATGCAGGCCTGCCCGGCGTGGAATGAGCAGGACTCGAACAACATTCGCTGCAGCACATCGTCCTCCAGCGTCGCGTCATCGAGCACGATGCTGGCCGACTTGCCGCCGCATTCGAGCAGCAGCCGCTTCATGCTCGCACCGGCCGCGGACATCACCTCGCGGCCGACCACCGAGCTTCCGGTGAAGCTGACCATGTCGATGCGGGGGTCGACGGTCAACAACTTGCTCGATTCGATGTCGGTCGGGGTCACCACATTGACCACGCCCGGTGGAATGTCGGTGTGCTCGTCGATGATTCGGGCCAGCGCCAGGCCGGCCAGCGGCGCCAGTGGCGACGGCTTGAGCACGACGGTGTCACCCGCGGCCAGCGCGGCACAGACCTTCATCACGTTGAGGGTGTGCGGGAAATTCCACGGCGTCAGGATGGACACCACACCCAGCGGTTCGTAGCGCAGCAACGTCTTTCCCGCGGCGCCATAGGCGTCGATCGGCTCTTCGACGGGATGGGTGGCCAGCTCGGCGGCGTTGAGTGCGGCGAACGCCGGCCCCTCGACATGAATGACCCGCTCGTTGGAGGTGCAGCCCCATTCCTGTTGTGCCAGCGCATAGAAATCGTCGGCGTGCGCCAGCAGCGCCTCACCCAACTGGTTGAGGAACCCCGCCCGCTGCTCGGGTCCCGCGTCAGCCCACGGGCCGGAGTCGAACGCCGCTCGGGCGGCGGCGATCGCGCTGCCGACCTGAGCCGGGCTGGAATCGGGTACCGAGGCGATCACCGTCTCGGTGGCCGGGTTGACGTCGTCGTAACGACCCCCGGCCCCAGCAGCTCCGTCGGGATCGACCCACCGGCCGTCGATGTAAACCGCGTACGTGTCGATCAACGAGCGTGGCTCAGCCATGTCCACTCCTTTGGGGGTCCGGCGCCTCAACGTTTGGTCTACACCCGTCGGCCCATTGTCGTCAACGCTCGGCACGACGATCGGGTATTTCGGTTCAAACACAGGCATATTGACAGTATCGGTGCCGTCAGGGTAGACAGAGTCAACCGGACAGATCGACGTTATCTGTCCGACCACCGTCGAGGAGGCCGGGTGCACGTCAAATCCAGCTCGGCCGTCCCGCTCCACTCCCCTGACTTCTACGCGGGTGATCCCTATCCCGCCTACCGCGAGCTGCGCGCAGCAGCCCCGGTGTGCTGGAACGACGTCACGAACTTCTGGGCGTTGCTCAAATACGAGGACGTCCGGTTCGTCTCGAGCAATCCGGCGACGTTCACGTCTACTCAGGGCATCACCATCCCGGACCCGGCTCTTCCAAGCCCCGTGCAGCCAGGGAGCCTGATCTTCACCGATCCGCCGCGGCACCGGCAGATGCGCAAGCTGATCAACTCCGGCTTCACCCGGCGCCGGGTATCGGTGCTCGAGCCCAAGATCCGTGAACTGGTCCGCGGCATCCTCGATGGCCTGGAACCGGATTCGGTGCACGAGTTCGCCGAGACGATCGCCGCCCCGCTGCCCACCCGGCTGATCGCCGAGTTGATCGGCGCACCCCCCGACGACTGGGAGCAGTTCCGGGCCTGGTCGGATGCGGCCACCGGAACCGCCGACCCGGAAATAGAACTGGACCCGTTGGTGGCGGCCGGCCAGCTATACGAGTACTTCCATAAGCTGATCGGCGAAAGGCGGGTCGAGCCGCGCGACGATCTGCTGTCGGTGCTGGCCGGCGCCGAAATCGACGGCCTCTCGCTCACCGACGAAGACCTGCTGAATTTCGCATTCCTGTTGCTGGTCGCCGGAAACGAGACGACGCGCAATCTGATCGCGCTCGGCACGCTGGCACTGATGACGCATCCCGACCAGCAACGCCTACTGGTCGACGATTCGTCGCTGATTCCCGCGGCCATCGAGGAGATGCTGCGCTGGAACAGCCCAGTGGTGCACATGGCCCGCACCGCGACCGTCGACGTCGACATCCGCGGTCAGCGGATCGCCGAGGGCGACGTGGTGGTGATGCTCTACCAATCGGCCAACCGTGACGAGGACGTCTTCGGCCCTGACTCCGAAGAATTCAGGGTGACCCGCCATCCCAACCCGCACATCGCGTTCGGATGCGGTGAACACTCCTGCATCGGGGCACAATTGGCCCGCCTGGAGGCGACGGTGATGTTCGAGGAACTCCTGCGACGCTTCCCGCGGCTCGAGCTGGTCGGCCAGGTCGACCGGATGCGGGCCACCATGGTTCCCGGGGTGAAGCGGATGCCGGTGAGGCTCGGGGTCTGAGAACATGCGTCTCGAATACACCGACGAGCAAGAGCGGTTGCGCGACGAGATCCGTGCCACGCTGCAACAGGTGATGACTCCGGAACGCCAGGCTGCCGTCAGCGAGCGGATGGAAGGTGGCCCCGCGGTACGCGAATGCGTCAAGGCCCTGGCTGCGGCCGATCTGCTCGGCGTCGGTTGGCCCAAAGAGTTTGGTGGACGCGGCTTCTCGGCAATCGAGCAGTTCATCTTCGCCGAGGAGGCCCGGCGGGTGAACGCGCCTGTGCCGCTGGTGACACTGAACACCGTCGGGCCGACGCTGATGCACTACGGCACCGAGGAGCAGAAGCAGCAGTTCCTGCCGGCGATCCTGGACGGCAGCGTGGAGTTCGCCATCGGCTACTCCGAGCCGGGGGCGGGCAGCGACCTGGCGTCGCTGCGCACCGTCGCGGTCCGCGAGGGCGACGACTACGTGATCAACGGCCAGAAGATGTTCACCAGCGGCGCCGGATACGCCGACTACATCTGGCTCGCCGCCCGCACCGACCCCAATGCCAAGAAACACAAAGGCATTTCGATCTTCATCGTGCCGACCTCGTCGCCCGGCTTCTCCTGGCAGCCGTTGCACACCATGCCCGGCGTCTCCACCTTCTACACGTTCTACGACAACGTCCGGGTTCCGGCCGGCGCGATCGTGGCGGGTGAGAATCAGGGCTGGCAGCTGATCACCACCCAGCTGAACTTCGAACGCGCCGCGTTGGGCAACCTCGGCGCCCTCGAGCCGCTCTTCGAGCAGACGCTGCAGTGGGCGCGCGACACCGAACTCGACGGCGGCCGGGTGATCGACCAGCCGTGGGTGCAGCAGGTATTGGCCCGGGTCGAGGCGGAGGTCGCGGCCTACAAGCTGATCAACCTTCGGGTCAATGCGGCCATGTCCAAAGGTGTGCTGGGCATGGGGGAAGCTTCGGCCGCCAAGGTGTTCGGCACCGAGCTGGCCCCAGTGGTGGCCCGTCAGCTCCTGGAAGTGCTCGACCACAACGGGTTACGCCGCGGCACCGACGCCCCGCTGCGCGGCGCACTGGAGTCTGCCTACCGGGTGGCGGTAATCAGCACCTTCGGCGGCGGAGCCAACGAGATCCAGCGGGACATCATCGCGATGGCCGGACTCGGCATGCCGCGCGCTCCACGCGATCTGCGCGCAACCGACAAAGCAGGAGGATCCACTCAGTGACCGACACCGATTTACACGCCCAACTGAAAGCTCTCGTCGGCCAGCACACCGGCGGCTCGGCTAAACCTTCGCTGGCACCGGATCCCGTGAATCAGCCGATGATCCGGCATTGGGCGTACGCGCTCGACGACATGAACCCGGTGTACCTCGATCCGGAATTCGCGGCCACGTCCCGCTTCGGTGGGATCGTGTCGCCGCCGGTGATGCTGCAGACCTGGACCATGCCGGCGCCGAAGCTCGAAGGGATCGGTGAGCGCGGCGGTTCCCCCGTCGAGATCACCAACAACCCCACCGCGTTTCTCGACGAGGCCGGCTACACCAGCATCGTGGCGACCAACTCGGAGTTCGAGATCAACCGCTACCCCAAGCTGGGTGACGAGATCAGCGCGACGTCGGTATACGAAGAGGTGTCCGATGAAAAGACCACCGCGCTGGGTACCGGGTTTTTCGTGACCTGGGTACTCACCTACAGCGACCAGCATGGTGAAGTGCTTGGCAAGCAACGATTCCGGGTCCTGCGATTCAAGCCGGCGAACTGATGGCGACGCGACTGGCACCGACCATCAGCCCGGACACCGAGTTCTTCTGGAACGGGTTGCGCGAGCACACGCTGCTGATCCAGCGCTGCAACGGGTGTCAGGCGGTGCGCAATCCACCGCAGCCGATGTGCCCGAGATGCCGTTCGCTGGACTGGGAAGCGATCGAGTCGTCGGGTCGCGGCACCGTCTACAGCTATGTGATGCCGCATCAACCGCAGTTCCCGTTCTTCGACTACCCCTACATCGTCGCGCTGATCCAACTGGACGAAGGCGTCCGGATCGTGTCGAACCTGACCGATATCGACCCAGTCGACGTGCAGGTCGGGATGCCGGTCGAGGTCTACTTCCGAGAGTTCGACGGAGAGCTTGTGCTGCACCAGTTCCGGCCGGCCGGCTGACATGGACTTCACCTTCACCGAAGAGCAGGAGACCATCCGCAAGCTGGCCCGCGACGTGCTGGAACGTCGCGCCACCCCCGAGCGGTTGACTGAACTCGAAGCCGGCGGGTCCCGCTACGACGCCGGGTTGTGGACGGAGCTGGCGGGAATCGACCTGTTGGGTACCGCGCTGCCGGAGTCGTTGGGCGGCTCGTGTGTTTCAGGCGGCGGCTTCGTCGAGCTCGGCGTGCTGCTGGCCGAAGTCGGATCGGCCGTCGCCCCAGTGCCCGCCTATGCGACGCTGCTGCTGGGTGCCGACCCGATCGCCCGGCACGGCAATCCCGAGCAACAGCAACGCTTCCTGCCCGGGGTCATCGACGGAAGCCGGATCCTGTCCGCGGGTCTGCACGAGCCCGGCCGCTCCGACCCGGCCAGACCGGCCACCACCGCCCGCCGCGACGGCGCGACGTGGCGGCTGGACGGCGTCAAAGAGCTGGTTTCGTTCGGCCAGCTCGCCGACACCCTACTCATCCCTGCTGCCGTCGACGGCGGTGCGGCGGGGGTTTTCCTGCTGCCCACCGACGCTGCGGGCGTCGAGATCCGGTCGGTCACGACCACCAACCGCGAACCGCACGCCGACGTATTCCTCGACGGTGCAACGGTTGCGGCGGCCGACCAGCTCGACGGCCCTGCCGACATGGTCGAATCTCTGCACACCCGCGCGCTGGTCGGACTGTGCGCAGTCCAGGTCGGCGTGTCGGATCGCGCATTGCGGATGGCGGCCGAATACACCACGGGCCGTGAGCAATTCGGTCGGCCGATCGGCAGCTTCCAGGCGGTTCAGCAGCGGATGGCCGACGCGTTCATCGACCTGGAGGCGATCCGGTGGACCACCTGGCACGCGGCCTGGCTGATCGCGGAGGGCCGGCCGGCGGACCGGGCGGCCCGGATCGCGAAGTTCTGGGCCGCCGAGGCCGGTGCCCGGATCGCGGCCACCGCCCAGCACGTGCACGGCGGGATCGGGATCGACACCACCTATCCCCTGCATCGATATTTCTTGTGGGCCAAGCACAACGAGCTCACCCTGGGGTCGGCCACGCAGCAGCTGGTTCACCTCGGCAGCACGTACCCGGAAGGACGGCTATGACGACCGCCAAATCCCGCACCTCCACGCTGCAATGGGCTGATATCGACGTCGGCGACGAGGTGACGCCGCTGGAGATCCCGGTGACCACCACGATGATCGTCGCCGGTGCGATCGCGTCGCGCGACTTCATGCCGGTGCACCACGACGCGGCCTACGCCAAGAAGCAGGGTTCGCCCAACCTGTTCATGAACATCTTGACCTCCAACGGGTACTGCGTGCGGTTCCTGACCGACTGGGCCGGCCCCGAGGCGATGATCACCAAGCTGGCCATTCGCCTTGGTGTGCCGTCGTTTCCGGATGACCCGCTGCGATTCACCGGCAGCGTCACCGGTAAGCGCGAAGGTTCGGCCGGCGAGAATTTCATCGAGGTCACCTTCCAGGCGGCCAACAGTCTCGGCAACCATGTCTCCGGTACCGCGGTCGTGAGCCTGCTCGACGGAATCCGAAAATGAGTACAACGCCGTCGAAGCTGGCCGGAAACACCGCGATCGCCGGTATCGGCCAGACCGAGTTCTCCAAGGAATCCGGCCGCAGCGAACTGCAATTGGCGTGTGAGGCAGTCAGCGCCGCGCTCGACGATGCCGGCCTGTCGCCCAGCGACGTCGACGGAATGGTCACGTTCACGATGGATTCCAGCGACGAGATCGAGGTGGCACGTAACGTCGGCATCGGCGACCTGACATTCTTCTCCCGCGTCCCGCACGGCGGCGGCGCGGCGGCCGGCACCGTCGCGCACGCGGCGATGGCCGTAGCGGCGGGTGTCGCCGACGTCGTGGTCTGCTACCGGGCTTTCAACGAACGGTCCGGAATGCGTTTCGGTGGCAGTGGTCGCACGAGTGCCGAGACACCGTTGTTCATGGCGCCTTACGCCCCGTTCGGATTGCTCACTCCCGCGGCGTGGGTCGCCCTGCACGCCCAGCGCTACATGTCGACCTACGGCGTCACCAACTCCGACTTCGGCCGGATCGCCGTCGTGGACCGGGCCCATGCGGCCAAGAACCCCGACGCGTGGTTTTACGAGCGCCCGATCACGCTGGAGGACCATCAGAATTCGCGGTGGATCATCGAACCTGTTCTGCGACTGCTGGATTGCTGCCAGGAGAGCGACGGCGGGGTCGCGCTGGTCGTCACCAGCGCCGAGCGGGCCAACGATCTGCGCCAGCCCCCGGCCGTCATCTCCGCGGCAGCCCAGGGCGCCGCCTACAACGGTGAGATGATGACCAGCTACTACCGCGACGACATCACCGGGCTGCCCGAGATGGGTGTGGTCGCCAAGACGCTGTGGCGCGATTCGGGTCTCAAGCCCGACGACATCCAAACCGCTTTCATCTACGACCATTTCACGCCGTTCGTGTTCACCCAATTCGAGGAACTCGGATTCTGCGGACGCGGTGAGGCCAACGACTTCGCCACCGTGGAGCGGCTGTCGGTGGGCGGTGAATTGCCGATCAACACCAACGGCGGCCTGCTCGGCGAGGCGTACATCCACGGGATGAACGGGATCACCGAAGGCGTCCGCCAGATACGCGGGACGTCGCACAACCAGGTCGATGACGTCGAACACGTTCTGGTCACCTCGGGTACCGGGGTGCCGACCAGCGGGCTGATACTCGCGTCACGTGGATGAAGCCATGACACACGCCACCGCCACCGACACCCGTGAACTCATCGTGGAGTCCGCGTTCACCTGTTTCCGCAAACAAGGGTTGCAGAAGGCGACGATCGTCGACATCGCCAGGGCGGCAAGGGTATCGCGCAGCACCATTTACGAGTATTTCCGCGACAAGGCCGCCATCGTCGAGGCGTGTGCCGAGCACACCTCCGAGCAGTTCTACCGGCAGATGTCCATCGCGATGGACCGCGGCGGCTCGCTGGAGGACAAGCTTGCCCGCGCGGCCGTCTTCGTCACGCAGGCCAGGCGAGTCATCGCCTCGGAGAAGTACTTTGACGAAGAAGCGGTCAGCCTGTTGCTCACCAAGGACGCCGCGGTGTTACTTCGCGAATGCGTCGACTTTCTGGCACCGCACCTGGCCGCCGCCAAACTCACCGGCGAGGTGCGCAAGGACCTCGACATCCAGGCCAGCGGCGAATGGTTCGCGCGAATCCTGTTCTCGCTGTTCAGCACCCCGTCTTCCACCCTGAACATGGACGACCCGGACGTGGTGGCGGATTTCGTACGGGCCCACGTGGTGCAGGGTTTCGCCAACGACCGCGCGCGGCCGCGTCGCGGCTCCTAGGGCCGCAGCACGACCTTGACCGCGCCGTCCTCTTTCTTCTGAAAGATGTCGTAGGCGTGCGGAGCCTCGTCGAGAGGCAAAACGTGTGTCGCGAACGTGTCGACGCCGAGCGGGTCGTCGTCGGTAAGCAGCGGCATGATGTCGTCCACCCACCGCTTGACATTGGCCTGCCCCATCCGCAGCGTGACCTGTTTGTCGAACAGGGTGAGCATCGGCAGCGGATCGGCCATCCCGCCATAGACGCCGATCAGCGAGATCGTGCCGCCGCGCTTCACAATGTCGATGGCGGAGTACAGCGCGCTGAGCCGGTCCACGCCGGCGGTCTGCAACAGCCTTTTGCCGATCGCGTCCGGCAACAGTCCGGTCGCCGTCTGGGCGAATTTGGCGACTGGCGAGCCGTGCGCTTCCATACCCACCGCGTCGATCACCGACTCCGCCCCACGGCCGTCGGTCAGGTCCTGGATGGCTTCGACGAGACCGGAGCCGACTTCGCGCAAGTCGACGGTCTGGATACCGCGCTGCGCGGCGCGGGCGAGTCGCTCGGACACCAGATCAATGGCGATTACCCGGTGACCGAGATGGTGGGCGATGCGCGCGGCCATGTCCCCGATCGGGCCCAAGCCGAGCACGGCTACCGTCCCGCCGTCCGGAATGTTTGCGTATTCGACCGACTGCCAAGCCGTCGGGAGTACGTCAGAGAGATAGACGAATCGCGAATCGGGCGGACCCTCAGGCACTTTGATGTGGGTGAACTGAGCTTGCGGCACCCGCAACAACTCGGCCTGCCCACCGGGGACCTCGCCGTAGAGCTCTGAATAGCCGAACAGCGCCGCACCCATTCCCTGATCGCGCACCTGGGTCGTCTCGCATTGGGTGTAGAGCTGCTTGTCGCACATGTGGCAGCTGCCGCAGGAAATCTGGAACGGGATCACTACCCGGTCACCGACCCGCAGTTCTCCGGTCTCGGCGCCGACCTCGCGCACGATTCCCATTGGTTCGTGACCGAGGATGTCACCGGGATTCATGAAGGCGCCGAGGACTTCGTAGAGATGCAGGTCTGAACCGCAGATGTTGGTCGACGTCACCTCGATGATGGCGTCGGTGGGTTCTTCGATTTTGGGGTCAGGCACCGACTCGACGCGAACGTCGCGTTTGCCATGCCAGGTGACGGCTTTCATGCTTAGGCGATACCCGTCTGAGCGCTGCCGAAACGATGTGGTCGCTGCCGCACCCGCCGACGCCGCCCCGAGCAACGAAAGCTGCGCGGCACCTGGGCCGATACTCCAGCCGGACGATCATCACCGCAGATACTCCACGACATCCGCGAGCGGACGTCGTGGGGTCGCGGGCATCGGGTCGGCGTTCACCGGAGCCCACCCGACGCGAAGCAACATCTGGGGGAACGCGCTGAGCCCGAACACTTCAACCTGCACCGCGTCACGCGTCTCGGTGACTTCTAACGGTTCAGTGACTGGACAGCTGGCCAGACCGAGCGCTGTTGCGCTCAGCAGGATCACGCTGCTGGCTTCGCCGGCCCGCAGGCGCGCCAGCATGCTGTCGTCCTTGGTGCCGAGCGCCAGCACAACAGCATTGTCCGCCAAGGGCTCCACGTCGGCGGGCTGCGCCAATGTCGCGCCGGCGAACAACCTTGGCGGTATCGGGGACTTCGGGTCGGCCGCCGGCGCATTGCGAGCCGGCACCCCCTCGGGTGATGCATGCCTTCCGCTCCAGCTTGTCAGCTCACTCAGGTAATCAAGATCCGCGGCATGTCGCTGAACCGACCGCGCAACGGCGCGTTGCAGTTCGGGCAGCGACTCGATCCGGCGGATCATAATGCCCATGCGCGTTGCGCGGACGCCGAGCAAGGCGATGTAGTGGGCGGGAACGCTCCAGGAGCTGTAGCGGCGACGGTCGGTGTGTCGCCGAGGAATCGCAGCCGCCAGATTGATGTCCATCTGGTCGGCCGGATGGCGGTAAACCTGCACGGCGGCAAGATGTTCGGGTTCGTCAGGATTGGGGAGTCGATGAATCCTCGACTGCCAGCCCAGTGCCGCCAGCGCGACAACGCAGTGGTGTAGCGCCATGCCACAGCTCACGATCAAATCGCGACCGTCCGGGTCAGTGCACGGCAAGTGCAAGCTGCGATCAGCGTAGAGGTGCAGGCTGGTTGAACCCACCCGCCACCGCCACGGCTGCGTGTTGTGCACCGACGGCGCACGCGTGGCCAGCGACAAGACTGTCTGAACGGTCTCATGGTCGGGAAAGTGAGCGCTCATACTGCCACCGCCTCCTAGATCTGTGAAGAGTTGATCCAGCATGCAGCGGCCTCACGAACGATTGGCAGTGCCGAAAGCCCCCAATTCCGTTCGGGCGTAATCGCCTCGACACGCAGGGACGACCCATCTCGCAGTCCGATCCAGCCAGTGGCTTGAAAGACAAGGCGTCCTACGCCAGCGCGCGTCCGCATGACCTCGACGTCACGTCATCGGGCGAGCGGCTCGCCCGAATCCTGTTCTCGCTGTTAGCACACCGTTCAGTGTCACGACGCGCAACCGACGCCTGCTGATGTCTGGCGAACGTCGAGGTTGCATTAGCGTTTTCCTCGACGAGAGGAGACCACAATGGTCTCGACAACCAAGCGTTACGGGATCATCGTCGGCATCGACGGATCGCCGGAATCAGACGCCGCAGTGAGTTGGGCCGCGCGCGATGCGGCGATCCGCGGCATACCGCTCACCGTTGTGCACGTGGAGAGTCCCGCCGCCGCGACGTGGTCGCAGGCCCCAGTCCTCGAAGAATCGCCGGAAGAGCAACAGGCTGAGGGCCGCAGTCTGCTCGCGCACGCGTCGACGATCGCCCGCGACGCCATCGGCGATGCCGCGCCGATACACATCAAAGGCGAATTACTGTCGTCTTCTACTCCCGTGCCGACACTTGTCGAGCAGTCCACAGACGCCGAACTCATCGTCGTCGGCTCCCGCGGGCGCGGAGCATTGGCTCGCAGTGTGCTCGGCTCAGTCAGCGCTGGACTGATCCGCCACGCACACTGTCCCGTTGCGCTTATCCGGCACGACGATCCGCAGGCGCCGCATCCCGGACAGGCTCCCGTACTCGTCGGAATCGACGGCTCGACCTCAGACCTTGCGACGGCAATCGCGTTCGAGGAAGCGTCACTGCGGCACGCCGAGCTGATAGCGCTGCACGCGTGGAACGACATCGATATGAACGCGATTCCCGGCTACGACTGGTCACCGACAACGGCCAAAGAAGGTCACCTTTTGACCAAGGCCCTGGCGGGCTGGCGAGAACGCTATCCCGACGTGTCTGTGCACGAGCAACTCGTGTCCAGTCGAGCAGCGCATGCGCTCGTCGATGCTTCGGACTCCGCCCAGCTTGTCGTCGTCGGGAGTCACGGAAGTGGCGCCCTGGCCGGCATGCTCTTGGGCTCGGTCAGCAACGCTGTAGCGCAAGCCGTCCACCGGCCAGTGATCGTGGCGCGACCGTCGTAACCGCCTTCGGCTCACCGCGCTTGCGACCGTCATGGCCGTCCAAATGACGGCCCGCTGCGCCCGGCTCCACCGCGCTTGCGACCGTCATGGCCATTCAAAATGACGGCCCGCTGCGCCCGGCTCCACCGCGCTTGCGACCGTCATGGCCGTCCCAGCGCCCGCATGAAGAACGTCAAATTGGCCGGCCGCTCGGCCAGTCGTCGCATGAAGTAGCCGTACCACTGGGAGCCGAACGGCACGTAGACCCGGACCCGGTTGCCCGACGACACGAGGCGTCGCTGCTCGGGGTCGCGCACACCATAGAGCATCTGGTATTCGAAATCATTTGCCGTTCGGCCTGTTTCGCGTGCCATCGCGGCCACCGCGTCGATGATGACCGGATCATGCGAAGCCACCATCGGGTACCCGGGCCCTGCCATCAACACCCGCAGGCAGCGCAGGTAGGCGGCGGTGACCGCCGCGGCATTCCGATGAGCCACCGACGCCGGTTCGTCGTAGGCGCCCTTGCACAGCCGAACCCTGGCCCCCGACGCGGCGAACTGCTCGCAGTCTCCCAGCGCGCGCCGCAGGTAGGCCTGCAACACCACACCCACCCAGGGAAAGTCAGTGCGTAGATCGGCGGCGATCGACAGGGTGGAATCGGTGGTGGTGTGGTCCTCGGCATCCAGGGTCACCCATGCGCCGATCTTCTCGGCCCGCTCGCAGATTTGGTGGGCGTTCGCCAGCGCAATTTTTGCGCCGTCGCGATTCAGCGCCTGCCCCAACGCGGACAGCTTCAGTGACACCTCCAGCGGGCGCGCGTTGTCCCGGGTGGCGTCCAGCCGCCGGCCCAGCGCGTCGAGCAGATCGAGGTAGGCATGCACGGTGGCATCCGCGCCGGCGGCATCGGTCACCTGCTCACCCAGGTAGTCGATGCTGACCAGACGGCCTGAATCGCGCAGTGCCGCAGTGCTGTCCAGCACTCCACTCAGTGTCTCACCCGGCACGAATCGATCGACCACCCTGCGGGTGAGCGTCAACCGTTCGGCGGTGTGCTGCAAGCCGTGCGACCGGCTGGCGGCCAATATCGCCGGACGCAGCGTCTTGGCGAACAGGCCCAGTCCGGACATCACTCCGCCGCCATGTGCGGGTAGCGGTGATCAGTGGCCGGCACGAACGTCTCCTTGATCGAACGGGCGGACGTCCAGCGCAACAGGTTGAGCGCCGAGCCGGCCTTGTCGTTGGTGCCAGAGCCGCGTGAGCCGCCGAACGGTTGACGACCCACCACCGCCCCGGTCGGCTTGTCGTTGACGTAGAAGTTGCCCGCGGCGAACCGCAGCCGGTTCTGCGCGGCCAGCACGGCGTCGCGGTCGTCGGCGATCACCGCGCCGGTCAGCGCGTAGCGCGATCCGGTGTCGATGACGTCGAGAACCCGGTCGAACTCGCCGTCGGGGTAGACATAGACCGCCAGCACCGGGCCGAAGTATTCGGTGGCGAACGACTCGTCCGACGGGTCGTCGGACAGCAGCACCGTTGGACGCACGAAATACCCTTCCCTGTCGTCATATTCACCGCCAACGGCGATCGTGACGCCGGATGCGCTTTTCGCACGCTCGATGGCGGCGACGTTCTTCGCGTATGCCCGCCGGTCGATCAACGCGCCACCGAAGTTGGTCAGGTCGGCGATGTCGCCGAAAGGCAGTTCAGCGGTGGCGGCCAGAAAGTCGTCGCCCATCCGCTGCCACACCGAATGGGCGACGAACGCCCGTGAGGCGGCCGAGCACTTCTGCCCCTGGTAGTCGAACGCACCGCGAATCAGCGCGGTGCGCAACACGTCTGGCCGCGCGGAAGTGTGCGCCAGCACGAAGTCTTTGCCACCGGTCTCGCCCACCAGTCGTGGGTAGCTCTGGTAGCGCTCGATGTTGGCGCCGACCTGTTGCCAGAGGTGCTGAAAGGTCGCCGTCGACCCGGTGAAGTGAATGCCCGCCAGCCGTGGATCGGCCAGCGCCACTTCCGATACCGCATAGCCGTCACCGGTCACCATGTTCACCACGCCGGGCGGTAGTCCGGCGGCCTCCAGCAGGTGCATGGTCAGGTAGGCCGACAACGTCTGCGTCACCGAGGGCTTCCACACCACCGTGTTTCCCATCAAAGCGGGCGCGGTGGGCAGGTTCGCCGCGATCGAGGTGAAGTTGAAAGGTGTTATTGCATAGACGAATCCGTCCAGCGGTCGGTAGTCGGTGCGATTCCACTCACCACGGCCGCTCAGTGGCTGCTGGGCCAGGATCCGGCGGGCGAAGTCGACGTTGAATCGCCAGAAGTCCGCCGTCTCGCAGGACGCGTCGATCTCGGATTGATACGCGGTTTTGGATTGCCCCAGCATCGTCGCCGCGGCGATCTTTTCCCGCCACGGGCCGGCCAGCAGATCGGCGGCGCGCAGGAAGATGGCCGCGCGTTCATCGAACGGCGTGGCCGCCCAATCTGTTCGGGCCAACGACGCGGCTTGGACGGCCGCCGCTGCGTCACGGTGCAGAGCGTTGGTCAGCGTGCCCAGCTTCAAGGAGTGCCGATGCGGCGCCGCGATGTCGATCTGCTCACCGTCGCCCATTCGGTGGCTGCCACCGATGACATGCGGCAAATCGATCGGTTGGTCGGCGAGTTCTGCGAGCGCAGTCTGCAAGCGGGCCCGCTCGGGGGTGTGCGGCGCGTAGTCGTGGATTGGTTCGTTGACCGGCGGCGGAACATCGGTAATCGCGTCCATGTCTCAGCGTCTCAGCCCGAAGTCCATGATCTGTTGGCCGATAGGACAGGGTTTTGCCGGTCGGCTAGTACGATCGGACAACATGCGAATCGATGGCGTCGGGCTTGGCCAGCTGCTGTTGGCCCTGGACACGACGATGGCGAGACTGGTCGAGGCACCTCGCGGCCTTGATCTGACCGTCGCCTCGGCAGCGCTGATCGATTCCGACGATGTCCGGCTCGGGATGGGCCGGGGTGCCGACTCCGCCGACGTGTTCTTCCTGGTCGGCGTCTCCGACACCGAGGCGCAGCACTGGCTGCAACGATGCGCCGCCCAGCCGCCGGTGGCCGTCTTCGCCAAGGAGCCCTCCGACGCGCTGGTCGCCAAAGCGGTCGTGATGGGAACCGCGGTGGTGGCGGTGGATCCACGGGCCCGTTGGGAACGGCTGTACCGGTTGGTCGATCACGTCCTGGAACACCACGGCAGCGCCCCGCACGACTCCGGCACCGATTTGTTCGGCCTCGCGCAGTCGCTGGCCGACCGTATTCACGGCATGGTCAGTATCGAAGACGAGCAGTCACATGTGCTGGCTTACTCCGCGTCCAACGACGAGGCCGACGAGTTGCGGCGGCTGTCGATCCTGGGTCGCGCCGGACCGCCGGAGCATCTGACGTGGATCGGGCAATGGGGCATCTTCGACGCGCTGCGATTAGGCGGCGAGGTGGTCCGCGTCGCTGAGCGACCGGAGTTGGGGCTGCGGCCCAGACTGGCCGTCGGCATTCACCAGTCCGCCCGTCGGCCGCCGGGTTTCGCCGGCAGCATCTGGGTGCAGCAGGGCTCCCGACCGTTGGCAGACGACGCCGAGGACGTGCTGCGCGGAGCCGCGGTGCTGGCCGCCCGCATCATGTCCAGGCTGACGGCCCGGCCGTCGACCCATGCACTGCACGCGCAGCAACTACTCGGCCTCACCGACAGTGGACCCACAGACATCGGTGCGATCGCTCGGGAGTTGGGTGTAGTCGCCGATGGCCAGGCCGCGCTGGTCGGCTTTGTGAACCCGGAAGGCCCGGGCCGGCACGGCCGACTGGCCGATGTTTTAGCGCTCAGCGCCAACGCTTTTCGTGCCGACGCGCAGGTAGGGTCGCGAGGATCCCGGGTGTATGTGTTGTTCCCTCAGACGACCAAGCGGTCGTCATTGCAGTCCTGGATTCGCGGCACGATCGCCGGCCTGCACACCGAACTGAGCCTGCAGTTGCGGGCGGTGGTCGCGGCGCCGCTGCCCGGGCTGACCGGCCTGCCCTCGGTCCGGGCGGAGGTCGACCGTGTGCTGGATAGCGTTGAGCGCCACCCGGATTCGTTCGCGAGCGTGACATCGCTGGCCGAGGCGCGGACCGCTGTGCTGCTCGACGAGATCGTCACGATGGTCGGCGCCGACCAGCGACTGGTGGACCCGCGGGTGCGCGAGCTACAGGCACGCGATCCCACACTGGCACAGACGTTACGGGTGTATCTGGACGAATTCGGCGACGTCGCCGCCGCGGCGGAGCAACTGCACGTGCACCCCAACACCGTGCGCTACCGAGTCCGCCGAATAGAGACGATGCTCACAACATCGTTGGCTGATCCCGATGTCCGGCTACTACTTTCGCTGGGACTGCGGGCAACCGAACGGATCTCGTGAACCTCCGCGGACCCATGCAACAGTTATGTTCACCGTGACGGTAATTGGAAGAGTGGCAACAAATTTCCGTCGGCTAAGCTGCTCAGGTGACAGATCACCCGTCGGCTTATCTGGTGTTGGCCTCTCAACGAAGTGGCAGCACCCTGCTGGTTGAGTCGCTGCGGGCGACCGGTGTGGCTGGTGAGCCGCAGGAGTTTTTCCAGTACCTGCCGTCCACCAGTCAGTCGCCGCAGCCACGCGAATGGTTCGCCGACGTCGATGACGAGTCGATTCTGAGCCTGCTCGATCCGCTGGATGCCGGCAAACCCGACCTCGCGCCGCCCGAGATCTGGCGGGACTACATCCGCACCGTCGGCCGGACGCCGAACGGCGTGTGGGGCGGCAAACTGATGTGGAACCAGACGTCGCTGCTGCTGGATCGCGCCAACGGATTGCCTGATCGATCCGGCGACGGGCTGCTGTCGGCGATCCGCGACGTCGTGGGTCAGGACCCCTTGCTCGTCTACGTCTACCGTCCTGACGTGGTGTCGCAGGCGGTGTCGTTCTGGCGGGCGGTGCAGACGCGGGTCTGGCGCGGCCGGCCCGACCCGATTCGTGACGCGCGCGCCACCTATCACGCCGGCGCCATCGCACACGTCATCACCATGCTGCGCAACCAGGAAGCGGGCTGGCGAAACTGGTTCGCCGAAGAGGGCGTCACCCCCTTGGAAATTCCCTATCCGGTGTTGTGGCGCAACCTGACTCAGGTCGTCGGCGACATCCTCGAATCGCTCGGGCTCAACCGAGGGCTCGCACCGGAGCCGGTGTTGGAACGCCAAGCGGATAAACGCTCCGACGAATGGGTAGACCGGTACCGCGAAGATGCCGAACGAGAGGGCTTACCGCTATGACTGCCCCGGTAAAGACCAAGCGTGTCGACGAGCTGCGGCTGCTGGAAGCCGAAGCGGTGCACATCATCCGCGAGGTTGTCGCCGAGCTGCAGCGCCCAGTCTTGCTGTTCTCGGCCGGCAAGGACTCGATCGTGCTACTTCGGCTGGCGGAGAAGGCATTTCGGCCGCTTCCGCTGCCTTTTCCGGTGATGCACGTCGACACCGGTCATAACTTTCCCGAGGTGATCGAATTCCGCGACCGGCGCGTCGAAGGCGAGGGCCACAGGCTGATCGTCGCCTCCGTGCAGGAGTCGATCGACAAGGGCCGGGTCCCCGACCCGGGCCGTCACGCGTCGCGCAACCGGGCGCAGACTCGCACGTTGCTCGACGCGCTGGAGGCCGGCGAGTTCGATGCTGCCTTCGGCGGTGCCCGTCGGGACGAGGAGCGAGCCCGTGCCAAAGAACGGATCTTGAGCTTCCGCGACGAGTTCGGCCAATGGGATCCGCGCGCCCAGCGCCCGGAGCCGTGGTCGCTCTACAACGGCCGGATCAAGAAGGGCGAGCAGGTCCGGGTGTTCCCGCTGAGCAACTGGACCGAGATCGACGTCTGGCGCTACATCGAGCTGGAAGACCTTGAAATACCGTCGATTTACTACGCCCATCAGCGCGAGGTGTTCGAGCGCGACGGCATCCTGCTCGCCGTTTCGGAGTACACCGAACCGCACAACGACGAGTCCTCTGATGTCGAGTGGGTGCGCTACCGCACCGTCGGTGACCTGACCATCACCGGTGCGGTCCGGTCCACGGCCACCGACATCGCGGGTGTCATCAGTGAGATCTCAGCGGCAACGGTGTCCGAGCGCGGGGAGACCCGGGCCGACGACCGCACGTCGGTCGCCGCGATGGAAGACCGTAAGCGAGAGGGCTACTTCTGATGAGCGTCAGCGAAGAGGAACGAAAGGGCCTGAGCTGATGAGCGTCAGCGAAGAAGAACGAAAGGGCCTGAGCTGATGAGCGTCAGCGAAGAAACCGGTAGAGCCACGGGATTCCAGCCGCACGACGGCGTCACTCGGCAGCTACTGCGGATCACCACCGCGGGTTCGGTCGACGACGGTAAAAGCACGCTGATCGGGCGGCTTCTGCACGACACCGACAGCCTGCCGTTGGACCATCTGGAAGCCGTCACCGACGAAGAAGGTGTCGCCGACCTGGCCGCGCTGTCCGACGGCCTGCGCGCCGAACGTGAACAGGGCATCACCATCGATGTCGCTTACCGGTTCTTCTCCACAGCCACCCGCAGCTACATTCTGGCCGACACACCGGGCCATGAGCGCTACACCCGCAACATGTTCACCGGGGCCTCCAACGCCCACGTCGCGATTCTTCTCGTCGACGCGCGCGCCGGCGTGCTGCGTCAGACCCGCCGGCACGCTCGGATAGCAAAGCTGTTGGGCATCAAGCACTTTGTCGCGGCAGTAAACAAGATCGACCTGGTCGATTTCGACCAGGCCCGGTTCGCGGATGTCGAATCCGAGCTACAGCAGCTGAGCACGCGCCTCGGCGGCCTGGACATCACCGTGATCCCGATCGCCGCCAAGCTCGGCGACAACGTGGTGCACCGTTCCGAAAACACGTCGTGGTACCACGGACCGACGCTGCTCGACTACCTGGAAGGCGTCGAACTCGCTGCGCCGCAAGCTGAACCGGCGCGGCTGCGGTTGCCGATCCAGTGGGTCTCGCGGCCGACGGACAATCAGCGCCGCCGCTACACCGGGCGGCTGGCCGCCGGCACGCTCAGCGTCGGCGACCCGATCATCTCGCTGCCTGCCGGAACCGAGTCGACGGTCACCGCATTGGACACCCTCGATGACGAGCGCGCGACAGGTGTTGCACCGCTGTCGGTCTCGGTGGAGCTGGCCGACGACATCGACGTCGGTCGAGGCGACGTGCTGGTCAGCGGTGCCGACGACGCGGTGCTGCCGGTGCTGGCCCGCGAACTCCACGCGAACGTGTGCTGGTTCGTCGACTCGCCATTGCGCGCGGGTGATCGACTGGCGCTCAAGCAAACCACCACCACCGTCCGCGCGACGGTGCAGGAATTGCACTCACGCCTCGATCCCGAGACGCTCGACGAAGTCGACAATCCAGTAGAGCTGGAGCTCAACGACATCGGCACTGTGACGCTGCGGACCAGTTCTTTGGTCATCGCCGACAGCTACACCGACAACCGCGACAGTGGCGCGTTCATCCTGATCGACGAAGTCACCAACGACACCATCGGCGCCGGCACCATCATCGAGGCACGCGAGGTCAAGCCGGGCACCCACCCGCGCAGCGACATCCGTTGGCACCCTTCGGCGTTGGAACGCAATCATCGCCAGCGTTCCACCGGCCAAGCCGGTGCGACGATCTGGTTCACCGGCCTGCCCGCCTCCGGCAAGTCGACCGTGGCGGTGGCCGTCGAGCGGGCGCTGGTCGAATCCGGTCGCGTCGCCTATCTGCTCGACGGCGACAACCTACGGCATGGCTTGTCCGACGATCTCGGCTTCTCCCCTGGCGACCGCACCGAAAACATCAGGCGGGTCGGCCATTTGACGCGGCTACTGGCCGACGCGGGTGTGGTGGCGTTGGCCTCGCTGGTGTCGCCGTTGAAATCGGACCGCGAGACGGCGCGCGCCCTCAGCGATGCCGCCAAACTGCCCTTCATCGAAGTACACATCGCCACAACGCTGGAAGAGTGCGAAAGGCGGGATCCCAAGGGCCTTTACAAGCGTGCCCGCAATGGTGAGCTCAAGGGCCTGACCGGCGTCGACGCACCCTACGAGCCGCCGGAGAATGCCGACCTCGTACTGGACACCGCCGGCGCCGACATCGACGAGCTGGCCGCGAAGGTCATCGCCCTGCTGGATGAGCGCAGCCCACGACCGTCGGGCTAGGCCGAAACCCGGCTCTTCACGTAGATCTCTGCGAGGAACTGCTCGACGGCCACCGCGGCGTGAGCGGCCCGCGTCGAGCCGAAAATGTCGAAGGCGTGCTGCGCAAACGGTAGTTCCGCATAGGCGACCGGCTGACGGCTGACTTCGCGAAGTCGCTTGCAGAATTCGCGGCCCTGCTCGACGGGTATCAGCGAGTCATTGCGTCCGTGCAGCACGAAAAACGGTGGCGCGTCCGGAGATACGTAGGTTATCGGTGACGCAGCCCGGAATGCTTCCCTTGCCTCGGCTCGCCTCAATTTGAATACGTACTTCGACAGCGTCGGCGCCATCAAAGGGTGTATCGCTTCGTCGCGGGTGAAGTCGTAGAGACCGTAGAACGGGACCGCGGCCCGGACGCTGGTGTCAGCGTCTTCGAAGCCGGGCTGGAACTGGGGATCGTTCGGAGTGAGCGCGGCAAGTGACGACAGGTGCCCACCGGCGGAGCCGCCGGTGATCGCCACCCAGTCCGGGTCGCCGCCGTATTCGGCGATGTGTTCCTTGGTCCACGCCAGCGCACGCTTGACGTCGACGATGTGGTCCGGCCAGGTGGAGCGCGGGCTGAGCCGATAGTTGATCGCGACGCAGACCCAGCCCAGCTCGGCCAGGTGACTCATCAACGGATAGGCCTGTTGCCGTTTACTTCCCAGCATCCAGGCGCCGCCGGGGACCTGTAACAGCACTGGCGCTTTCCCACCGCGGTCCAGATCGGGCCGTCGCCAGATGTCGAGGTGATTCCGGGAGCCATGTTCGCCGTAGCTGATGTCCGTGTCGTGCGCGTAGTCGCCGTAGATGCGCGCCATCCGGACCAGACCGGGCGCTTTGGCCGTGCCCCCACCCGCCGGTCGCTTCCACAGATCGCCTGACTCTTTCCGGCGATCTGGGCCCAGCCCGGCATCGAGCGCGGCGGTCAGCGGCTGGTTGGCCTGGTGACCGATGCGATCCATGCCGACCAGACCCAACCAAGACAGCGCCGACACCAGCCAACTGAATCGGCGCACCCGGGGCGAGAGCTTGCGAGTCACCGCGGCCAGCAACGCGAACTGTCCGGCGATCAACTGCAGGGGCAGTTCGGAAGCGAACACTCCGAAGCTGAAGGCATATATGGACAGGTAGCCGCGCTTGCTCAGCGGTTGATAGCCGTTGGCGGTGATCGCGAGGCCGGCCAGCGAAGCCAACACAGCTGACAGTTTCTTCACGGCCCCCACTTAACCACAGGGCTGCTGCTTGCTGTCACTGAAACCACTTCCGTCACTTCAGTTTCGGGTCCGTGAGTTGTCGGACCCCGGAGCTAGTATTCGAACATGCGTTCTAGTAGTCGGGAAGAGATCGTCGAGGTCCTCGATGTGCTCGAGGCCGGCTACAAACGCGCCCCGGATGGTGCAGCCGGGGAAGGTGCAGCCGCGGTCCCTGGCACCGAGGTCACCGTTGCGTTGGGCGGCTACCTCTGCGAAGTCCACCATTGCGACCCCTACCGGACCAACCCCGTCACCGACGTCAACCAACTCGCGTTCGGCTGCGGCCCCAACCACGACATGGCCGAACACGGCTGGACCACCCGCAAAAACAACAAAGCCCAAACCGAATTAATCCCACCACCACACCTCGACCATCGGTGATGGCACCTTGCCGCCGCGCTTTCGACGGGCATAGCGTTCCCCCATGACGGGCACGACCCAGCGGCGGGATCCACGGATCGTCATCGTCGGCGCGGGCATGTCCGGCATCGCCACCGCTCACGTCCTGAAGCAGGCTGGCTTCACCGACTTCACCATCCTGGAGAAAGGTACTGACGTCGGCGGGGTCTGGCACTGGAACCGTTACCCCGGCCTGCGTTGCGACGTGCCGTCCTACGGCTACCAATTCGCGTTCGCGCCCAAGCCGGACTGGAGCCATGTGTGGGCGACCGGTGCCGAGATCCAGCGCTATCACCACGACCTGGTCGACGAACTACAGCTGAGCTCACATCTGCGGCTTGGCTGCGAAGTCACCGAGGCGGTGTTCGCCGACAACCGATGGCGGGTGCGCACCGCCGGCGGCGACCAGATCGAGGCGGACTTCGTCATCGCTGCGACCGGAGTCCTGCATCACCCGTTCATTCCGGACATCCCCGGGCTCGACTCGTTTGCCGGCCCGGTGGTGCATACCGCGCGCTGGACCGACATCGACGCGCGCGGCAAACGTGTCGCAGTCATCGGCACCGGTTCGACTGGCGTGCAGGTCTTTTCAGCACTACAACCCGAGGCGGCGCACATCACCCACTTCGCGCGCACGCCGCAATGGGTGATGTGGATGCCGATGCGGATGCCGCAGCCACGTATCGTCAGCCGGATACTGTGCAAGCTGCCAAAGCAGGAGAGGACGGTCAGGCTGTCGCAGTTCATCGGCTCCGACTATCTTGTCGACCTGGTCATCCGGCCGACCTGGCGACGCCGGGCGGCCCAGCGCTACGGTTCGATGTGCCTGCGAGCCCTGGTGCGGGACAGGGAACTTCGTGCGAGGCTGACTCCCGACTACCAACCGTTCTGCAAGCGTCAGGTGCTCTCCGGCGACTACTACCGGCGAATCGCCCAGCCCAATGCCAATTTCGTCAGCGAGCCGATCGCCGAGATCACCGAGACGGGTGTGCGCACCGCCGACGGCGTCCACCACGACCTCGACGCAATCGTGCTCGCCACCGGATTCAACGCCCACAACTACATGCGCCCGATGACGCTGCGCGGCCGTGACGGCCTGTCGATCGACGACGCCTGGGCCAAGGGCCCGCGAGCCTGGGGCATGACGGCGATCCCCGGATTCCCCAACCTGTTCATGGTGCTGGGTCCCAACTCGCCGACCGGATCCATCTCCCTGCAGCACGTCGCCGAACTGACCGCGCGGTATATCACCACGTGGCTGAATCGCTTTCGCGACGGCGAGATCACCGCCGTCGAGGTCACCGACGAAGCCACCGACCGCTTCGCCGACGACATCGCCGAGGGGATGGCCCCGACGGTGTGGAACACCGGTTGCAACTCCTGGTATTTCGCAGGCGACAACCACATCGACCTGTGGCCGTTCGATCGAAAACGCTTGACCCGCATGCTTACTCAGCCGAAAGACAACGACTACATCCTCACGCCGTAAGCGCGCCGGCGACCTCCGCTGCCAACCGGGCGTTGGACAACACCAGCGCGATGTTGGCCGCCAACGACGCGCCATGCGTCTCGCGGTGGAAGAACTCGAGCAGAAACGGTGTGACGTCCTTGCCGTGCACGCCTTCCGCTTCAGCAGCCGCGAGCGCGTCGGCCAGCACCCGGTCGTGCACCGCGCGGTCCATCTCGTCGGCCGGTGCGATCGGATTGGCCAGCACCAGGCCGTAATCGTCGGTGCCCAACCGTCGACGAGCCCGCAGCACCTCGGCGACCTGCTGCGGCGTCTCGACCCGCCAGCCCACCGGGTGACCAGAGTCGGCGAGGTAGAAGCCGGGAAAGCGATCGGTCCGGTATCCGATCACCCCCACGTTGAGCGACTCCAACCGTTCCAGGGTGGCGCCGACATCCAGGATCGACTTGACCCCCGCGCAGACCACCAGCACCCCGGTCCGCGACAACGTCATCAGATCCGCGGACTCGTCCCAGCTGTCGCGGGCATCGCGATGAACACCGCCAAGCCCGCCGGTGGCGAACACCGAAATACCGACCCCCGCAGCCAAATGCGCGGTCGAAGCGACAGTCGTCGCGCCATCGCCGCCGCGGGCCGCGACCATCGCCACGTCGCGAACACTCGCCTTCACCACGGTGTCGCTCTCCGCAATACGCCGCAGCGCCTCGTCGTCCAACCCGATGTGCGGCTCGCCGCCGATGATCGCGATCGTCGCCGGCACCGCCCCGCCGGCGCGCACCGCCGCCTCGATCTCACGCGCGACGCGCAGGTTGTCCGGCCGCGGCAGACCGTGGCTGATGATCGTGCTCTCCAAAGCGACGACCGGCCGGCCGGCGGCCAGTGCATCGGAAACCTCGGGGTGGACGGGCACGGATTGCACCCTACGTCGCCGGGTTAAGACTCTTCGGGGGTCTCGATCACCGTGTACCGGGGATCCTCCATCGAGAGCTGCTTGTTGCCGCTCTGGCTCGCCTTTCCGGTGACGCGCAGCACTTGGCCCGGCTGGACGTCGTCGCCATGACCGGGCTGGAACGTGATACGGACTTCGCCGCTGTCGTCGCCGACGACGATCCAGCGGAACGTCTTTCCCCGTTTGGTGATGTCTTCGACCTGACACACCCGGCCTTCGACCGTGGCGCGACGACCCGGAATCAAGCTCTTCACCTCGATCACCGACGCGGATTTCTCCGGGTGCTCGTAATCATCTGCCGGCTCTTCCTGGCCCCGCCAGATCCGCAGTTCGATCTGCTCGATCTTGGTGGCGATACGCTGCTCCATGATGTCGGGGAACGCCTGGCGGATCCGCGATTGGACGTCGTAGGGAACGATGGTGGCCGCGGCGTCCGGGATCCGGCTGACCGCCCGGGAGATCTTGTCCGCGGTCCGGTCGTGCAGCAGCCGCCCCAACAGCGGCGCATATGTTCGGCGCGGCAGCAGCACCGACACGTGGGTGTCGCGATGTTCGTTGCGCACCTTCACCACCAGCATCTGCACGGCTCGCACGATCTGCCGGTCGGGGCAGTCGATCACCCGCAGTCGGATGTCGAGATCAAAGCTGTCCCACCGATCTCGCAGTGCGGCAGCGTGATCCGAGTCGATCATGAAATGCACGGCGATCAAATCGTCCGCGCGCAGCCCTTTGCCGTAGCGCAGCGCTTCGAGCACCGCGAGGTCCAGCGAGTTGACGCAGACGAAGACGCGGTGTCGCGCGTATTTGGTCATCTCTGGACGGTCGGTGCGGAAGGCTTCGAGAATCGCCGACTCGGCGCGGTATTCGCGGTTGAGCCGGATCAACCCGAATACCAATATCGGGAACACCACGACCACCAGCCAGGCACCCTCGGTGAACTTGGCGACAGCGAAGATTCCCACCACGATCGTCGAGAACACTGCCGCGGTGAAGTTGATCGCCAGCCGGTACTGCCAACCCCGTTCCCGTTCGCTCAGATGATGTTTGGACATTCCGTAGCCGGCCATCGAGAAACCGGTGAACACCCCGATCGCGTAGAACGGCACCAGCGCGTTGACCGATCCGCCGGTGAACACCAGCAGCGCCACCGACAGCGTGGCCAGGGTGATGATGCCGTTGGAGAACACCAGCCGATACCCGCGCTGCATCAGCTGGCGCGGCAGGAAGCGGTCCTCGGCAACGAAACTCGCCAGTGCGGGAAACCCGTTGAAGCTGGTGTTGGCGCCGGTGTACAGGATGGCCGCGGTCGATACCTGGACCAAGACGTACATCGTGTTGCCGATGGCCCCGTTGCCGAACACCGCGCGCGCGATCTGCGACAGCACCGACGGGTATTCACTGAGATACGGCGCGGCATGTGTGGCGTACGCGAGATAGCCGATGCCGGCCAGCAGCAAGCCGAGAATGCAGGCCATCGTCGTGAGAACCCGCCGCGCGTTGATGCTCTGCGGCTTGCGAAAGACGTTGACGGTGTTGGAGATCGCCTCCACGCCGGTCAGCGACGAGCCGCCGTTGGCGAACGCCCGCAGCAGCACCAGTACGGTGGCTCCCATCACCAGACCGTTGGCTTGATGCACCGGGACGGAACCGGCGGCGTGGCCCGGATCGTACTGCGGCAGGCCCCACACAAGATGGCGCACAACGCCGGTCACGATCATCACCGAGACCATGGCGACAAAGGCGTAGGTGGCGAAGGCGAAAGGCTTTCCGGCTTCCCGTAATCCGCGCAGGTTCGCGTAGCAGATCAGCAGGACCACCCCGACGGTGATCGCGAGGCTGTATGGCCCCAGCGCGGGTACCGCCGAGGCCACCGCGACCGTTCCCGCCGCGGACTGGACCGCCACCGTCACGATGTAGTCGATCAGCAGTGCCGCGGCAGCGACCTGCGCCACCTTGGGCCCGAAGTTCTCCCGCGCCACGATGTAGGAACCGCCGGCCTTGGTGTAGGCCATCACGACCTGGCGGTAGGACGCCGTCACCAGCAACAGGATCAGCAGGATGACACCCATGATGGGCAGCAGCAGCACGAACGCGGCCAGCCCGGCGTGCGGCAGCAGCTCGGTCAGGATCTGCTCGGGGCCGTACGCGGTGGACGAAATCGCGTCAGGCGAAAGTGCGCCTAGCGCAACAGGATTCGACAGCCGCTCACTGGACAGCTCCTGCGTGATGAGCGGCTTGCCCAAAAAGACGCGTTTGCACACGTCGGCGAAGGACGGGGGTATTTCCTGTTCGTCTTCGGCTGACGTTGTCACGACCCGTCCGGCCGGTTCTACGCGTGACCGGCCGACGCCAGGGCGTCGGGATCCACCCGTGCGATACGCGATTCGACGTCGTAAGGCACGATGATCGCGGTGGCTCCCGAGATGCGGCTGACCGCCCTCGCCATCTTGTCGGCGGTGCGGTCGTGCAGCAACCGTCCGAGCATTGCGGAGTAGGTCCGGCGCGGCAACAGGACCGTCACCTTGGTCTCCGGGTGGTTGCTCTTCACTTGGAGGACGAATTCCTGGGCTACCCGGCCCAAATTGCGGTCCGGACAGTCGATTACCCGTAGCTGGGTGTCGTGCTCGAAGTGCTGCCAGCGATCCTGCAGCTTGGCCGAGTGTTCGGCGTCGACCACGAAGTGCACCGCGGTCAATTCATCGGCGTGTAACCCCTTGCCGTAGCGCAGCGCCTCGACCTCGGCGAGATCGACCGAGTCCACGAAGACGAACACCCGCAGCCGCGCGTACTTGGCCAGCTCGGGACGCTCGGTGCGCGACATCTCCAGAACCGAGGCCTCGGCGCTGTACTGCCTGTTGAGCCGGATCAGCCCGTACACCAGGATCGGGAAGACCACGACGACCAGCCAGGCGCCCTCGGTGAACTTGGCCACCACGAAGATGCCCACCACGATCGTCGACATCACACCCGCGGAGAAGTTGACCGCGACCTTGCGGCGCCAACCGGGCCCGCGGCGGGTGTAGTGGTGCTTGGCCATGCCGAAGCCGGCCATCGCGAACGCGGTGAACACGCCGATGGCGAAGAACGGCACCAGCGCGCTGAGCTTGGCGCGGGTCACCAGCAGCAAGGCCACCGCAATCGCGGTCAGCGTGATGATGCCGTTGGAGAACACCAGCCGATGTCCGCGCTTGGTCAGCGGCCGCGGCAGGAACCGGTCCTCGGCAACGAAACTCGCCAATGCGGGGAACCCGTTGAACCCGGTGTTGGCACCAGCGAAAAGGATTGCGGCACTGGATGCCTGGACCGAGAAGTACAGAATGTTACCCAGCACGCCGTGACCGAACACCGTGCGGGCGATCTCCGAGAGCATCGAGGGGTACTCGTCGATGTACGGGGTGGCGTGGGTGATGTGGGCCAGCCACGCCACGCCGGCCAGCAGAACCGCCAGGATGCAGGCCATCAACGTGAGCACCCGACGGGCGTTGACGCCTTGGGGTTCGCGGAAGACGTTGACGGTGTTGGAGATGGCCTCGACACCGGTCAGTGATGTGCCGCCGTTGGCGAACGCCCGCAGCAGTACCAGCACGGTGGCGCCCATAACAAGCCCGTTGCCCTGATGCACCGGCACCGCGCCGTCGAGAGCGGCCGGGTTGTACTTCGGCAGACCCCACATGACTTCGCGGATCAGCCCGGTGACGATCGTCAGCAGGATCATGCCGACAAACCAGTAGGTGGTGACCGCGAAGATCCGGCCGGACTGCCGCAACCCCCGCAGGTTCGCCATGCAGATCAGAACCAGAACGGCGACCGTGAGTTCCAGGTGGTAGGGGCGCAGCACCGGGATAGCCGACACCACCGCGACCGTCCCGGCAGCAGGCTGTACGGCGGCGGTGACCACGTAGTCGATCAGCAGTGCCGCGGCTGCGATCTGCGCGATTCGGGGCCCGAAATTGTCCCGGGCCACCATGTAGGCCCCACCCGTGCGGGTGTAGGCCATCACTACCCCGCGGTACGACGCGGAGACCAGCAACAGGATCACCAGAATGACGCCCATGATCGGCAGCAGCAACGTGAACGCCGCCATGCCGGCCCGCGGCAGCAACTCGGTCATCACCTGCTCGGGACCGAACGCGGTCGAAGAGATCGCGTCCGGCGCAATGGCACCCAGCGCAACCGGGTTCGACAATCGCTCCGAATCGAGCTGTTCGCTCGTCAGAGGCTTGCCGAGAAAGATGCGCTTCCAGCCGTCACTGAAGGACGGCCGAATGCCCGCGTTGCGCTGTGCTGCTGTAACCACGTATCACTTTCCTCCGGAGTCGGCGCCCTCTGGAGTCAAGTCATCCACGTAGGTGCGCTGCGGTCCGGGGCAACTCTAACGGATCAACCTGCAGGTCCGCTGACCTCGCGTATTCAGCTTCGGCCGAACTCGCCGTTGCGATGCGGGTATTGATGTCGTACGCGACAATCTGTGCGCTCGCGCCGGGAATCCGGCTGATGACCTTGGCAATCATGTCCGCGGTGCGGTCATGCAACAGGCGGCCCAGCAGTTGCGAATACTCCCGGCGCGGCAACAGCACGGTGACCTTGGTGTCCGCGTCCTCGGCCATCACGTCGAGCACCAAATCGTGGGCGGCCCGGCTGAGATTGCGGTCGTAGCAGTTCACCGTCCGCAAAGCGGTGACGTGGCCGAAGTGCTGCCATTGCTGCTCCAGTTGTGCGGCATGAACGGAATCCAGCACGAAATGCACCGCAGTCAGGTCGTCGGCATCCAGTCCCCTGGCGTAGCGGATCGCTTCGACCTCGGCCAAGTCGACCGAGTCGATGAACACCAGAACGCGGTGGCGGGCATGTTTGTCCAGGTCCGGCGGCTCGGTGACCGACGTTTCCAGCACCGACGACTCGACGCGGTACTGCCGGTTCACCCGCATCAGCGCGAAGACCAGAATCGGGAAGACCACCACCACCAGCCAGGCGCCTTCGGAGAACTTCGCAATCGCAAAGATGCCGACCACGACCGTGGACAGAATTCCCGCCGACAAGTTGATGGCCAGCTTGGACCGCCAACCGGGCCCCCGATGGGTGAGCCAGTATTTGGTCATGCCGTATCCGGCCATCGAGAAACCGGTGAACACTCCGATCGCATAAAACGGCACCAACGCGTTGAGCGAACCGCCCGTCCCGACCAGCAGGGCCACCGCCAGCACGGTCAGCGTGATGATGCCGTTGGAGAACACCAGCCGGTGGCCACGCTTCATCAGCGGCCGCGGCAGAAAGCTGTCCTCGGCGACGAAGCTCGTCAGCGCGGGAAAGCCGTTGAAGCTGGTGTTACCGCCGGTATAAAGGACCAGCGCGGTCGCCCCCTGGACCGCGAAGTAGATGACCTTCCCGAAAGTGCCGTCCCCGAACACCGCCCTCGCGATCTCGGACAGCATCGACGGATATCCCGACGCGTAGGGGAAGGCGTGCGTCACATGGGCGAGCCAGGCGACTCCGGCCAATAGGAACGCGAGGATGCACGCCATGATGACCAGCACTTTGCGCGCATTGATGCTCTCGGGTGGCCGGAAAGCGTTGACGGTGTTGGAGATCGCCTCGACACCGGTCAGCGACGAACCGCCGTTCGCGAACGCCCGCAACACGATCAGCAGGGTGGCGCCCATGATCAGCCCGCTGCCGTGTTGGACCGGCACCGCCCCGTCGGTGTGGGCCGGGTCGTAAACCGCCAGCCCTCCGGTGAATTCCCGAATGAGTCCGACGATGATCGTCAACGACACCATGCCGACGAACAAATACGTCGGCAGCGCGAAGGGAAGACCCGCTTCCCGCAGTCCGCGCAGGTTGGCAAAACACATCAAGAGAACAATGCCGACGGTGATTTCCAGGCTGTACGGCCCGAGCGCGGGAATCGCCGACGCGACCGCGACCGTCCCGGCCGCGCACTGCACCGCGACGGTGACGACGTAATCGATCAGCAGCGACGCGGCGGCGATCTGCGCGATCTTGGGCCCGAAGTTTTCCCGGGCGACCACGTACGAGCCGCCGGCGCGGGTGTAGACCGCCACCACCTGGCGATAGGACGCGGCCACCAGCACCAGAATGAGCAGGATGACACCGGTGATCGGTAGCAGCAGCGCAAACGCGGCCATGCCGGCGGCCGGCAGCAGTTCGATCATGACCTGTTCGGAACCGTAGGCGGTTGACGAGATCGCGTCCGGAGAGAGCACACCGAGCGCAATCGGGTTGGAGAGGCGCTCGTGCTGAAGCTGGTCGTTGATCATCGGCCGTCCGAGGATGGCCCTCTTACACCGGTCGGAGAATGACGGCGATATCCGTAAATCGCCGGCCAGTTGTGACATAGCAAACACCTCGCGCAATTCTTAGGCTTTTAGCAAAACAGGCTTGGACCTCGGCAAAGCCTAGGGTTCGAAGCTGGGGTTCGCGCGCCCGAAACCGTGTATCCAGGCTTTTAGGAAACTTCTTTACGGAATCTTGATGGCTGGCGGCACCATTTGACGGCTTGCGTCGCGCGCTAGCCAGTCGTGGCCGACGAGGGCTGTGGATAGTCGGCAATCAGCGACCCGTCAGCAAGCTCGTCGAAGCGATCGAGTCCCTCGTCGATGTCGTCGTCGATGCCGCGAAGCGGGCCCGGGTCGGTGAGATAACGCCGGGCGTAGAGCCGCGCCACGAGAGCCTTGCGGTCCGTGCCGCCGGTCGCCTGCTCCCAGGCGGCCTGCTCGGTCAGTAGCGCACCGGCGTAGACGTCGCCCATGAACATCGACAACGGGAACAGTCGCGCTTCCGCCACCTCGGACGGCAGCTTGGTCCATGCCGTGATCGCCGCTTCGAGGTCCTCGACGCGGCGTCGGACCAGCCGGGTGGTGACATCAGAGACATCGGACACCGACACCGCATCGTGCAGGCGTTCCAGCAGCGCTTCATGGGCGCCGATCCGCTCGATGCCGCGCCGAACATCCAGGCACAGGATATTGTCAGCACCCTCCCAGATTGTGTTGACCTGGGCGTCACGTAAAAGCCTTGCTACGGGCCATGTTTCGATATAGCCGTTGCCGCCGTGGATCTCGATGGCATCGGAGGCCATGGTGATGCCCAGCCTGCACACCTTGAGCTTGGTGACCGGCACGGCGATGCGCTGCCTGATCCTGCGCGGCTGGCGATGGTTGGGGAGTCCGATGCCGTCGAACACCAGCGCCTGCGCGGCTTCGACGTCGACGATCATCTCGGCGAGCTTGCGCCGCATCAGCGGCTTGTCGATCAGCCGGCCGCCGAAGGCCTGCCGCTGCCGGGCGTAACACAGCGACTCGACCAGAGCGCGGCGCGAATTGCCCAGGGCGAACAGGGCGATACCGAGCCGGGCGGCGTTGGTCAACTCCATCATGCGGCCCAGACCCTTGCCGTCGGAGGGCTGGGCATCGGCGCCGGGCTGGGCATCGGCGCCGGGCTGGGCATCGGGCCAGGCTGGCCGGACAGCAGGAAAGCTTCGGCGTCGACGAGCTCGATCTCGCCGGACGCCACCGAACGGGTGCCCAGTTTGTCCTTGAGCCGCCGGATCCGGATGCCGTTGCGCGAGCCGTCGCGGCGGGTCCGCAGCACCAGGAAGCTCGCCGCGCCGCGGCTGGAGTCGGGAGCGCCTTCGGGTTTGGCCAGCACGACGAACACCTGGCCGTCGCAGTTGGAGGCAAACCACTTGAAGCCGTTGAGCAGCCAGCTGTCGCCGTGACGGGTAGCCGTGGTCTCCAGCGCACCGAGATCGGAGCCGCCGGCTCGCTCGGTCAGCAGCTGCGCGGTCTCGCCCTCCCACTCGCCGGTGGCGAACTTGGCCAGGACATGTTCGCGGACGTCGGCCGGCGCGAACGCCGCCACCAGCGACTTGACCATGCCGCCGCCGGTTCCCAGCGCACACCCCATGCCGATGTCGGCCTGATCGAGCAGATAATTCGCGGCGAACAGCGGCAGCGACGACTTGAAGCCGGCGTGGCGCATGTCGTCCTTGAGCGCTTTCTGCGCGCCGAGCACCGCGCGCTTGGACTCGATGAACGACGGCGGCTGGACCACCTCGCTGACGTCGTGGCCCCAGCGGTCGTAGCGTTCCAGCCGGGCCGGGTTGCGGTCGGTCTGCTCGGCCCACCGGGCCACCGGACCGCCCATCAGCGCGCCGATCTCGCGCAGGTGCGGTTCGGCGACGGCCAGCTCGTCGGGCTGCAGGTAGTAGGCCATCGTCTGCTGCAGCGTCGGGTCGCTGAGGTACCAGTTCAGGCCCACCGCCCCCCGGTAATTCTGCGTCCGGTAGCGCTCTGACTTCTCCGAAGTGCTGAACGGCAGCCGGTCGACGGGTTCGTCGCTGTAGTCGCTCATCGCAGGCGGTCCACCGCGGCGGCGATCCGCTCGTCGGTGGCGGTCAACGCCACCCGGACGTGGCGGGCACCCCTCGAGCCGTAGAACTCACCGGGCGCCGCCAGGATGCCGCGCTGCGCCAGCCATCCGGCGGTGTCGCGGCACGGCTCGCCGCGGCTGACCCAGAGATAGAGGCCCGCCTCGGAGTGGTCGACGCTGAAGCCGGCCGAACGAAACGCCGGCAGCAGCACCTCTCGGCGCCGCCGGTAGCGATCCCGCTGCTCGCGCTCGTGGGCGTCGTCGTCGAGCGCAGCGACCATGGCCGCCTGCACCGGCCGCGGCACCATCATCCCGGCGTGTTTGCGCACCGCCAGCAGCTCGCCGACCAGCGCGGCGTCGCCGGCGACAAAGCCGGCGCGGTAGCCGGCCAGAGAGGAACTCTTGGACAGCGAATGCACCGCCAGCAGGCCGGTGTGGTCGCCGTCGCTCACCGATGGATGCAACACCGACACCGGCTGCGCGTCCCAGCCCAGGCCGAGGTAGCACTCGTCGGACGCCACGACGACGCCTCGATCCCGGGCCCAGCCGACCAGCTTGCGCAGATGATCGACACCGAGCACCTGGCCGGTCGGGTTGCTCGGCGAGTTCACGAACAGCAGCGCCGGGGACTGCGGGCCGATCTGAGTGAGCGAGTCGGCGACGAGCACCTGCGCCCCGGCCAGCCGCGCGCCGACGTCGTAGGTCGGGTAAGCCAGTTCGGGCACCACGACGAGATCATCGGCGCCCAGACCCAACAGGGTCGGCAGCCAGGCGATCAACTCCTTGGTGCCGATCACCGGCAGCACCGCCGACTCGGCGAGCCCGGTGATGCCGTACCGGCGACTCAACGCGGCGACCGCCGATTCGCGCAGCTCCGGCGTTCCCGCGGTAGTGGGGTATCCCGGTTCGGCGCTGGCCGAGGCGAGCGCGTCGCGGATCAGCGGGGCCACCGGATCGACGGGTGTGCCGACCGACAAGTCGACGATGCCTCCCGCGTGCGACCTGGCCAACGCGGTGACGTCGGCCAGGGTGTCCCAGGGAAACTCCGGCAACAAAGCCGACACTGGCCGGCGGTTCACCAGGTCGCTCAGTCGTCGTGAGCCTGCGGCGGCAGGTCCTTCACCGACTGCGGGTCGTTCTCGGTCAAGCCGACTTTGGCTGCGCCGCCCGGAGATCCGAGCTCAGCGAAGAAGTCCGCGTTGATCTGTGTGTACTGGCCCCACTGCTCGGGAACGTCGTCCTCGTAGTAAATCGCCTCGACCGGGCACACCGGTTCGCAGGCGCCACAGTCGACGCATTCGTCGGGGTGGATGAACAACATCCGAGCACCCTCGTAGATGCAGTCGACCGGGCACTCTTCGATACATGCCTTGTCTTTGAGATCGACGCAGGGTTCGGCGATCGTGTACGTCACAGACGTCTCCTCCACGGTCTCCAGGTAGAAGTTGTCGGGCTGAGCCGGTAGGTGTTTGGTCACTTCCCAGCGGTGTTACTGATACTAGACGTTGCATATACAACGCAAGTACCTGGTCGCTATGCGCGTCGATGCTGTGCAACTAGTTGCATAGGTTGACCCGGTATTCCTATGCTTCGCCGGTGGCCCTCCCCCACGCGATCCTGGTGTCGCTGTGCGAACAGTCCGGCTCGGGCTACGAGCTGACGCGCCGGTTCGACCGCTCGATCGGCTACTTCTGGAGCGCCACCCACCAGCAGATCTACCGCACGCTGCGCACGATGGAGGCTGACGGGTGGGTGTCGGCGACCGTGGTAGCGCAGCACGGACGGCCAGACAAGAAGGTCTACACCGTCTCCGATGCCGGTCGCTCGGAGTTGACCCGGTGGATCGCCGCGCCGCTCGGAGCGGGCCCATCCGGACGGGGTGGGGTCGGACGGGCCGGTGCGCCAGGTGACAACCGCACCCGCGAAGTCGCCGTCAAGCTTCGCGGCGCCGCTTTCGGCGACCCGCGCGCGCTGCACGAGCAGATCGTCGCCCTGCGCGCCGAACGCGCCCAATTGCTGGACACTTACCGGGGATTCGAGAAGAAGCACTTCCCCGACCCGGCAGCGTTGCGCGACAGCGCATTACACCAATACCTCGTGCTGCGCGGTGGCATCCGCGCCGAGGAAGGCACCATCGACTGGCTCGACGAAGTGACCGCGGCCTTGGGGGGCAACTCGTGAATTATCCAAATCTGTTGTCGCCGTTGGACCTCGGGTTCACCACGCTGCGCAACCGGGTGATCATGGGCTCGATGCACACCGGGCTGGAGGATCGGGCCCGCAACACCGACCGGCTCGCCGAGTACTTCGCCGAACGCGCGCACGGTGGCGTCGGCTTGATCATCACCGGCGGATACGCGCCCAACCGGACCGGCTGGCTGCTGCCGTTCGCCTCAGACCTCACCTCGTCCGCTCAGGCACGCCGGCACCGTCGCATCACCACGGCGGTCCACGATGCCGGCGGAAAGATCCTGCTGCAGATCCTGCACGCCGGGCGCTATGCCTACCATCCGCTTTCGGTCAGCGCATCGTCGATCAAGGCGCCGATCAACCCATTCCGCCCACGTCGACTGTCATCCAGCGGCGTGCACGGCACCATCGACGACTTCGCCAGGTGCGCACGACTGGCCCGCGAGGCGGGTTACGACGGTGTCGAGATCATGGGCAGCGAGGGGTATCTGCTCAACCAGTTCCTCGCGCCCCGCACCAACAAGCGTCGTGACGGCTGGGGCGGCACCGCCGAGAAGCGCCGCCGCTTGCCCGTCGAGATCGTCCGGCGCACCCGCGCCGCCGCCGGCGACGACTTCATCATCTGCTACCGGATGTCGATGGCCGACTACGTCGAGGACGGCCAGAGCTGGGACGACATCGTCGCGCTGGCAACCGAAGTCGAGGCCGCCGGCGCGACCATCATCAACACCGGCATCGGCTGGCACGAGGCGCGGGTGCCGACCATCGTCACCTCGGTGCCGGCCAACGCGTTCGTCGACATCAGCAACGCGCTGGCCGGGCACGTCGACATTCCGGTCGTGGCGTCCAATCGCATCAACATGCCGCAGGCGGCCGAACAGATCCTCGCCGACGCACACGTGCAGCTGATCTCGATGGCCCGGCCGCTGTTGTCGGACCCGGAGTGGGTGCTCAAGGCGCAGGCCGACGCGTGCCGACGAGATCAACACCTGCATCGCCTGCAACCAGGCCTGCCTGGACCACGCGTTCGTGCACAAGACGGTGTCGTGTCTGCTCAACCCCCGGGCCGGCCGCGAGACCGAGCTGGTGCTCGGCCCGACGCGTCGCACCCGCTCGATCGCGGTCGTCGGCGCCGGCCCGGCGGGGCTGGCCGCCGCGGTCAACGCCGCGGCCCGCGGCCACCAGGTGACGCTGTTCGAGGCCGACGACTCCATCGGCGGCCAATTCGACTTGGCCCGCCGGATCCCGGGCAAGGAGGAATTCGGCGAAACCATCCGGTACTTCACGACGATGCTGCGGTCAACGGCGTGGACGTGCGGCTCGGCAAACGGGTGTCGGCCGTCGACCTCGCCGGCTTCGACGATGTCGTGCTGGCGACCGGGGTCAGGCCGCGGATGCCCGATATTCCCGGCATCGACCATCCGATGGTGTTGACCTACGGCGAGGCGATCACCGGCGTGAAGCCAATCGGCGAACGTGTCGCGGTAATCGGCGCCGGCGGAATCGGTTTCGACGTCAGCGAGTTCCTGGTCACCGACTCCTCGCCGACACTGAACCTCAAAGAGTGGAAATCCGAGTGGGGTGTGGCCGATCCGTGGGAAGCGACGGGCGCGCTGATCACCCCGATCCCCGCACCGCCGGCCCGTCAGGTGTATCTGCTGCAGCGCTCCAACGGTGCGCAGGGCCGCAAGCTCGGCAAGACCAGCGGCTGGGTGCACCGGACATCGCTGAAAGCCAAAGGCGTGCAACAGCTTTCCGGGGTCAACTACGAGCGGGTCAGTGACGAGGGCCTGCACATCAGCTTCGGTTCGAAGCGCGAACGGCCGCAACTGCTCGAAGTGGACAACGTCGTGGTCTGCGCGGGCCAGGAGCCGGTGCGTGACCTCGAAGACGCGTTGCGCCGCAGCGGGGTCGAGCCGCACATCATCGGCGGTGCCGCGGTGGCGGCGGAGTTGGACGCCAAGCGGGCGATCAGGCAGGGCACCGAGCTGGCCGCCCGGCTGTAGGGCTCAGGCCGCCAGCGGGTTGTAGTCCGTGGTGCGCTGGCGCGCCGGACGACCGATCCCCTCGGCGATCGCCGTGAGCTCCGAGACGGTTTTGGCCGAGCCGAATTCGGAGCCGGCCATCCGCGAGATGGTCTCCTCCATCAATGTGCCGCCCAGGTCGTTGGCGCCACCGTTGAGCATCACCTGCGTGCGCTCGGTACCGAGCTTCACCCAACTCGTCTGAATGTGAGAGATGCGCCCGTGCAGCATGATCCGGGCCAATGCGTGCACCGCGCGGTTGTCGCGGTGGGTGGGGCCCGGGCGCGCCGCGCCGGCAAGGTACAGCGGCGAGTTCTGGTGCACGAACGGCAACGGCACGAACTCGGTGAAGCCACCGGTGCGGTCCTGGATGTCGCGTAACACGTTGAGGTGCCCGACCCAGTGCCGCGGGTCGTCGACGTGCCCGTACATCATCGTCGACGATGACCGCAGGCCCACCTGGTGTGCGGTAGTGACGATCTCGATCCACATCGAAGTGGGCAGCTTGCCCTTGGTCAGCACCCAGCGGATCTCGTCGTCGAGAATCTCCGCCGCGGTGCCGGGGATGCTGTCCAGGCCGGCTTCGCGCAGACTGGTCAGCCATTCACGGACACTCAAGTTGCTCTTGGTGGCGCCGTTGGCGATCTCCATCGGCGAGAACGCGTGCACATGCATCGACGGCACCCGCGCCTTGACCGCGCGGACCAGGTCGGCGTAGCCGGTGACCGGCAACTCCGGGTCGATGCCGCCCTGCATGCAGACCTCGGTCGCGCCGGCGACATGCGCTTCCCACGCACGCTGAGCGACCTCGTCCGCCGACAGCGCAAAGGCGTCGGCATCGTCCTTGCGCTGGGCGAAGGCGCAGAACCGGCAACCGGTGTAGCAGATGTTGGTGAAGTTGATGTTCCGGTTGACCACGAACGTCACGTCATCGCCGACCACGTCGCGGCGCAACGAATCCGCCAGTGCAGCAACCGCTTCCAACGCCGGACCATCGGCGTTGGCCAATGCGAGATATTCCGCGTCGGTGCACGAGGCGGGATCGCGCTCGGCGGAGCGCAGGGCGGCCAGCACATCGGTGTCTAGGCGTTCGGGCGCACTGGCGTCCTGGGCGGCCAGGTCGTGCACCTTGGCGCGGATTGACTCCCAGTCGCCGAACGCGCTGTCCAGATCACTTCGGCTCTCGGTCCGGCGGCCTTCGGTGTCGATCGCCGCGTTCAGGTCGACCCGGCCGGCGGATACCGTGATGTCGTCGGGCTCCTGCCACGGCATACCCGCCGGTGTGACGTCGCGGGCCAGCCCGGTGTCCGGATCGGCCAGTGCCGCAACGTGACCGCGCACCCTGGGGTCGATCCACGCGGCTCCGGCCTGCACATACTTGGGCTGAGCGGTCAGTCGCTCGACGAGGTCGTACCCAGCCGCCGCGGTGACAGCGGCCAAGTCGTCGAGCGCGGGCCAGGGCCGTTCGGGGTTCACATGGTCCGGCGTCAGCGGTGATACGCCGCCCCAGTCGTCGACTCCCGCGCCGATCAGCGCCACGCACTCCTGTTCGGAGACCAGGTTCGGCGGCGCCTGGATCCGCATCGCCGGGCCGAGGATCAGCCGCGACACCGCGATGGTGGCCAAGAAGTCGTCCATTCCGGCGTCGGGCGTCGAGGCCATTGCGGTGTGCTGCTTGGCCCGGAAGTTCTGCACGATGACTTCCTGGACGTGGCCGAACTCTTTGTGCACCTTGCGAATTGCGTGCAGCGTCTCGGCTCGCTCGGTGAGCGTCTCGCCGATGCCGACCAGCAGCCCGGTGGTGAACGGAATCGAGAGCCGCCCCGCGTCGGTCAGCGTCCGCAGCCGGACTTCGGGGTCCTTGTCCGGACTGCCGTAGTGCGCAAGGCCTTTCGTCTCGAACAACCGCCGCGACGTGGTCTCCAGCATCATGCCCATCGACGGGGCCACCGGCTTCAGCCGCGACAGCTCCGACCAGCTCATCACACCGGGATTCAGGTGCGGCAGCAGCCCGGTTTCCTCCAGCACCCGGATCGCCATCGCGCGTAGATAGGACAACGTGGAGTCATACCCGCGCTCGTCCAACCACTCGCGCGCCTCGGGCCACCGTTCCTCCGGGCGATCGCCGAGGGTGAACAGTGCTTCCTTGCATCCGAGTTCGGCGCCGCGACGGGCGATGTCAAGGATCTCGTCAGGCTCCAGATACATGCCCGCGCCCCGGGCGCGCAGTTTTCCGGGCACCGTGACGAACGTGCAGTAGTGGCAGGAATCCCGGCACAGATGCGTCACCGGGATGAACACCTTGCGGGAGTAGCTGACCGGCAGTCGCCCGGCGGCGCCCCGCCGCCCGGCCGATTCCAGACCGGCGTCGCGCACCCGCGCAGCGCTGCGACACAGGTCGGCCAGGTCGTCGCCGCGGGCGGTCAGCGCGACCGCCGCTTCGTCGACATTGAGCGCCACCCCGTCGCGGGCGCGCCGCAATACCCGGCGCATCGCAGATCCACCAGGTACAGGGGGGACCGACGGGCTGGCTAGCAGGGTCGGCTCTTCGCCCGGAGTCAACGGCACGCTTGTGTAACTTCCGGCCATCCACATTTCATCCGCACGTCCCAACTATCCGCGACCTGACCCGTGCCATGAGCGACAACAGTAGCCTCCGGCCGGACGCCACGGAGTTCCCGCCCTCAGCGGGCGGGCCGGTGTCGCAGCAGCATCCAGAAGGGCGGCAGCAAACCGACCCCGAGCAGCAACAATGGGCTGTAGGCGAACACTCCGCGCCCCGCGAAGATGATGTCGTCGCCGGGGCCGGGCAGGCACATCGCCAGGACGGTCAACAGCCAGGTCCACAACGGCAACGCGGCAAGTCGGGTCGAGGTGGTCCATCGTGCGGCCGCCCACACCAGCGACATGTTCACCAAGCCACTGAGCAACGCGCTGATCGGAAATGGGACCTCGCCGATGTAGGACGGCAGAAAAAGTGCGCCGCCGACCGCGGACAAAACGCCGTCGACGGCCAACAACGCCAAGATGGCGACTCGAAAGGCGGTCAGGTCGGGATGCTGTCCAACTGCGAAACGATGGACATGACCTCCCACTGGAAGCTGTCCAGTCGGTCCTGCCAGTGCTGCTGGTTCTGGTCCAGATCCGGGTCCATTCCGGCAGCCTACCGCGTGACGGGCGCGGCGAGGTCGACTCCGGCGAGCAGATCGGTCTCCCAGCCGCGGGCATCACGGACGCCTGCGGCGCCGGCCGCCAGAACGTAGTGCTCCTGCGCGACGATCGGCAACGCGATGTTGTTCGACAGCGCGAGGGTGCGGCCCGTGGGCCCGACCGTGAGCTGGGTGGCGTGCGCGCGCAGCGCCGCGATCTTCGCCGGCAGCGCGTCCGGGATCGTCGATCACGGCGTCGATCTCGTCGTCGGGGCAGCCGAGGCCGCTGAAGTCGCCGTCGGGCGGCGGGACTATCCACCCGTCGCGCAGATCGCCGGGACCGAGCGCCCCCCAGGCCGCGGTGAACGCGCTGCGGGCGATGACGGTCCAGTAGAACTTCGGTACCGACCAGGGCTGACCGGCGTAGTCGCCGTTGCCGGCGGCGGCCGCCACGGCCGCGGTGGTGACGACGTGGGTCTGAATGTGGTCGGGATGCCCGTACCCGCCGTTCGGGTCGTAGGTGACCACGACGTGTGGCCGCAGCTCGCGGATGATCGTCACGAGGGCGCCGACGGCTTCGTGCTGGTCGGCGTCACTGAACCGCTGTCGGCCGCGCGCCTCGGTGCCGACCATTCCGGAATCGCGCCACCGGCCCGGCCCGCCAAGGTAGACCGGCCCGTCGAGGCCCAGGGCGTGCAGCGCGGCGGTCAGCTCGCCGATCCGGTAGCCGCCGAGCTGGTCGGCGTGGTCCACGGCCAGCTGCGCCCACTGATCACCGATGACTTCACCCTCTTCGCCGAGCGTGCAGGTGACGACCTGCACCTGCGCTCCACGCGCCACGTAGTGGGCAATCGTGGCCCCGTTGGTGATGGTCTCGTCGTCGGGATGGGCATGCACGAACAACAGCCGTGGGGTCTGGAGCATGGCACGCACCCTACTCGCGCCCTGCGCGGCAAAGGATTTCGCGGGCTGAACGCCTGAGCTGCAAAGATAGTCGGCGGATAAGGAACGCCCGCCCGGGCGAAAGATACGGCGCTGGCTACTATCATCCGATGGGACAGCAGACGGCACCGGTCCGCACCCGGCGCCGGGGCAAGCAGCTCGAGGATGCCCTCTGCGAGGCCACGCTGGCCGAACTGTCGGCTGTCGGCTACGGCGCGTTGACCATGGAGGGCATCGCAGCGCGGGCGCGGACGGGCAAAGCCGCGTTGTACCGGCGCTGGTCCAGCAAGCACGACCTGGTTCAGGCGGCGCTGCTGTATGCGCTGCCACCATTTCCCCAGCCGCGCCCGGACCGATCGGCGCGGGAGAACATGCTGGCAGTGCTGACCGCCCATTGCGACCTGGTCGCGGGCAAGACCGCATTTCCGGGCCTGGCCAGCCTGCAGCAGCTGCTGCACGAGCCGGAACTGCGGGCGATCTTCACCGATGCCGTTGTCGGGCCGCGGCTGCGGATGACCGAGTCGATCCTGCAGGCTGGCGCCGCCAACGGCGAGATCGACGCCGCCACGCTGACGCCCTACACCGCTCGGGTCGGCACCGCGCTGGTCAACCAGCAGCTGATGCTCACCGGCGCCCCGCCGAACAAGCGTCAGCTCGCCCAGATCGTCGACACCGTGTTGCCGCACCCGACCTGACCGCCGCTGCAGCACAACAGCTTTCAGATCGGCACAGCCCCGGCCCACCCACCTTTGAAAAGCCTGAAAGGCGGGCCGCCCCCTGGTCGGTCCGCCTTTTGGCGTGTGAGTGTTCGAAGTGGGACGTCGAACCAGGATCTGCGCAAACTCTGGGTGGTGGTCAGCGAATCCTGCTCAACGCTCCGGCTGCTGACTCAACCGATGGTCGAACAGTACCTGAGAGCAACCTTAAGGAATGGGAATCAGTGACTTTGGTCCAACAGTGATCGAATCGTTACCCGACGCTGCCCCGGCGCCGCTCATTGCCCGGTCTTCACCCACTGTCCGGCGTCGCCGACGATGCCGACCGGCACCGCGCCGGAAAGGCTGACGTTCTGCACACTCGGGCCCGCCCCGACGATCGTGGTGTCTTGAAGAATCGGCAACACCGTCGACATCTCCCACAGTCGCGGCTCGACCGCGTTGATCACTTCGTTGATGTCTTTGGTGCCGCCCAGCGCGGCGTCGATATCGGCCTGAACGCTGTGGTCGCAGATGCCGGTCAGGTTCGACGGCGCCTGTACCAACGCGCCCGGTTCCTGGGCGCGCGAGGGGGGCGACGACGTGGCAGCCGTCGGCGTCGTCGCGGGCGCCGGCTTGGATGACGGGCCAGACGACGATGTCGGGCCGCCGGCTGTGGACACCGCCGTCGCCTCCAACGCCGGGCAGCTGAACCGGGAAGCCAACAGCGTCGCCAGGTTTCCGCCGGCCTCACTCCAGCCCACCAAGGCATCGACCCGGTTGTTGACCAGCGCCTCGCGGTACATCGCGACCGGGTCGAGGGCGAGCACGGTCGCGGCGATTCCGACGTTGCGTAACTGGTCCGCCGCGGTGTTGGCAACCGCCAGCGAGGTCGGGTCGTTGGCTGCGACGCCGATGACCAGCGTCAGCTCCTTGCCGTCTTTGGTGACGTGGCCTCGGGTGTTCTCCGGCGTCGAGGTGTCGTTGTCGATCTGGTAGCCCGATGCTTCCAGCAGCCCCAGCGCTGCCGTCCGATTCATCGACGGCGGCGAGGTCGGCACGTAGCCGGGATCACTGGGCGACCGGATCTGCGCCTGGTCCAGGCTGACGGTGTTGTCGCTGCCGGCGCCCACGGCGGCGAGCAGGTCGACGTCGAGAAGCCCCAGGATCGCCTTGCGCACTTGCACGTCGGCCAGCTTGGACACGTTGGCCCGCAGGGTCAGCTGCATCGCCCGCGGCGTCATGATCCGCGCGGTACGCACATCCGGGATCGCCGACAGCTGCGCGAAAACCGCTGAGCCGCCGTGGACTTGGGCCACCTGGGTATCGCCGTTGCGCACGGAGTCAGCCAGCGCGGCCGGCGCCCCGGCCCGGCGGAACAACACCAGATCCGGCTTGGACGGCGGACCCCAGTAACGGTCGTTGCGGGCGAGCAGGATCTCGTCGCGCTGTGGGTCGATCGACTCCACCCGGAACTGTCCGCCGGTCACCGGCAGCGCGCGGGCCAGCCCCGCCGGGAAGCCACCGGGGACGTCTTTGACGATGTGCGCCGGAAGGATGTTGCTGAACAGCTCGCGCCACGCCGGGTAGGGCCGGGCGAAGGTGACGACGGCCTGTTTGCCGCCGTCGATCGATTGCACCCCGGTGATCAGGTCATAGCCGGCCGGGTCGACCACCCCGGGCTGGCCGACCATCTGCCGCCACAGGTACCAGAAGTCGTCCGCGGCGATCGGGGCGTTGTCGGTCCACTGCGCCTCCGGCCGGATCTTGTAGGTGACGGTGAACGGGCTCTCGCTGGTCACCTCGGCGGATATCAGCAGGGTCGGGTCCAGCTCCCACCGCGACCCCGTCGGCGTGCTCGGATCAGCCACCGGGCGGAAGGCACTGGGCAACACCAGCGCGCTGACCGCAGCGTTCACCGCGGACAAGTCGGACAGCAGATGCGGATTGAACCCGGCGCCGATCGAGTCGATGCCCACGATGATCTGCGTTCTGCGCTGCGGTGGCGGGGCGGTGCTGCGCGACGTCTCGGTGCTCTGCGGCGCGGGCGGCGGGCTGACCGAGCAGCCGCCGAACGCCAGCAGCGAAACCAGCACGCCTGCGGTCAAGGAGACGCGACGGGCTGGTTTCGGCACGCCCCACAGGGTATCGGTGCCCGTCTTGCCGGCGACGCTCAACGCGACGCGTTAGCCGCGGGCCTTCGCCCGGGCCTTGCTGCGCGCACGGGTAGTGGCGTCCAGATCGTTCTTGCGGACTCGGACAATCTCGGGCGTCACTTCGACGCATTCGTCGTCAGCGCAGAACTCCATCGCCTGCTCGAGGCCCAGTTCCAGTGGACGGGCCAGCGTCTCGAAGACGTCGGCCGTCGACGAGCGCATGTTGGTCAGCTTCTTTTCGCGGGTCGCATTGATGTCGAGGTCCTCGGCGCGCGGATTGATTCCAACGACCTGGCCCTCGTAGGTGTCGTCGCCGGGTTCGACGAAGAACTGCCCACGATCGGCCAGTTGGGTCAAGGCGAACGGTGTGATCTTGCCGGTCCGGTCGGACACCAGCGACCCGGTGTGCCGGGCCCGGATCTCGCCGGCCCACGGCCGATAACCGTCGAAGACGGCGTTGGCGATGCCGGTACCGCGTGTGAGAGTGAGGAAGTCGGTGCGGAAGCCGATCAGCCCGCGGCTCGGCACGATGAAGTCCATCCGGACCCAGCCCGCGGCGTGGTTGGCCATCTCCTCCATCCGGCCCTTGCGGGCGGCCATCAGCTGGGTGATCGCGCCGACGAACTCGTCGGGGCAGTCGATGGTCATCGCCTCGAACGGCTCGTGCAGCTTGCCGTCGACGGTCCGGGTGACCACCTGCGGCTTACCGACGGTGAGCTCGAAGCCTTCCCGACGCATCTGCTCGACCAGCACCGCCAGCGCGAGTTCACCTCGGCCCTGGACCTCCCAGGCGTCCGGCCGGTCGATGTCGACGACCTTGATCGACACGTTGCCGACGAGTTCGGAGTCCAGGCGGTTCTTCACCATGCGGGCGGTCAGCTTGTGCCCGGGCACCTTGCCCGCCAGCGGGGAGGTGTTGGTGCCGATGGTCACCGAGATGGCCGGCTCGTCGACGGTGATGCGCGGCAGAGCGTGCGCGTGCTCGGTGTCGGCCAGCGTGTCGCCGATCATGATCTCCGGGATACCTGCGACGGCGACGATGTCGCCGGCGATCGCTTCGTCGGTGGATGTCCGTTCCACGCCCTCGGTGACCAGTAGCTCGGTGATCTTGACGTTGGTGATGACCGGGTGACCGTCCACCTCGCGCATCCAGGCCACCTGCTGTCCCTTTTTGATGCGGCCTTTGTAGATCCGGATCAGCGCCAGCCGGCCGAGGAACGCCGACGCGTCGAGGTTGGTCACCAGGGCCTGTAACGGCGCCTCGGGGTCGCCCTGCGGCGGCGGAATGTGGTCGAGCAGCACATCGAAGAGCGGGTCGAGATTCTCGCCGTCCGGGTTCTCGCCGTTGGCCGGCTCGGTGGTGCTGGCGATGCCCGCACGACCCGAGGCATACAGGGTGGGCAGGCCGAGCGCGTTTTCGGCAGCGGCTTGCGCTTCGGCGTCCAGGTCCGAGGCGACGTCGAGCAACAGGTCGTGACTCTCGGACACCACCTCGGCGATCCGCGCGTCGGGGCGGTCGGTCTTGTTCACCACGAGAATCACCGGCAGGTGCGCGGCCAGCGCCTTGCGCAGCACGAACCGGGTCTGCGGCAACGGCCCCTCGGAGGCGTCGACCAGCAGCAGCACCCCGTCGACCATGGACAGGCCGCGCTCCACCTCGCCGCCGAAGTCGGCGTGGCCCGGGGTGTCGATGACGTTGATGACGGTCATCGAGCCGTCGGGGTGCTGGCGGTGCACGGCGGTGTTCTTCGCCAGGATCGTGATGCCCTTTTCTTTCTCCAGGTCACCCGAGTCCATCAAGCGTTCGATCGCATCGTCGCCGCGGTGAGACAGTGCCCCCGATTGCCGCAACATCGCATCCACCAGGGTCGTCTTGCCGTGATCGACGTGAGCGACGATGGCGACGTTTCGGAAATCCACGTCATGAATTGTCGCAGCGGAGGTCACCAATCGCGAAAACGCGACCTGTATACAAGAGGTCACGTGAAGTTCGAAAAGTACGCGACAGCAAAGCCGAAGAAGAAATGCTGCCGCTCCAAGCCCCGGTGCAAGCGTTGCCCGCTGGTGTTGCACAAGGTCCAGAAGGCGGAGCGAAACGGTATCCGCGGCAAGGAGTTGCAGAAGGTGTTCAAGCGCGCCCGAAAGGCCTGACGACCTGGAACGTTGACCGCTCCGGGAACGCGGTCTGAGCTGTGGCCGGCGGCCCGTCCCGGGCCGGTAGCAACCTGCCGCGGCCGGCGGCAACCCTCGGTCGACTCACCGGAGCGCAGGGCGCGGCGACCGGGCAAACGTTTGCGAGCGTGTGGGCCCAGATGGTGTGCCGCATGTCACCTTGTCGCGCGGCGGTTCTTCAGTGTCGCGAATCCGACGTGTCACCGGCTCGAGCGCGGTGTTCTACGCCAGCAGCTGCCTCAGCGCCGGAAGGAAGCCGCGGTCGGCGGGCACCCACTCGAGGTCGCGCAACTCTGCGGCCGATACCCAGCGCAACGCGGCGTGGTCGTGCGCCTGCGGCTCACCGCGCACCAGCGCGGCCCGGTAGGCCCGCAGCGTCATGGTCGCGCTGAGTTCGACGTCATCACCGAGTCGCTCGCCGACCTGAACCTCGACGCCGAGTTCTTCGGCGAGCTCGCGGGCCAGCGCCTCGGGCTCGGTCTCTCCCGCGGCGACCTTGCCGCCCGGCAGCTCCCAGCGGCCGGCCAGTTCCAGTGGCCGAAGACGCTGCGCGACCAGCACCTTGCTCTCGGCGACGATCGCCCCGGCGACCACGATCTGGTTGACCATCGCGGCTGACGGTATACGGTCGAAATATGGGTGTGTTAACGGACGAACAAGTGGACGCCGTGCTACCAGAGCTCAACGGATGGGAACGCAAGGATGGCGCACTTCGTCGATCGGTCAAGTTTCCGGAATTCCTCTCCGGGATCGATGCGGTCCGCCGGGTAGCTGAGCGCGCCGAAGCCAAGGACCATCATCCTGACATCGATATCCGTTGGCGGACAGTCACTTTCGCGCTGGTGACACACTCCGACGGTGGCATCACCGAGAAGGACGTCGCCTTGGCGCACGACATCGACGCGATTATCGCCGAGTAGTCGCCCGTCGTGCGCTGGCCGCGATCCAGGCCAGCGTGGCCAGCGTCGCGACGATGTAGACCAGCCCGCCCCAGGCTTGATACCACGGTCTGCCGTTCTGCCAGATCGTCGGCTGCGCAAAGCTCAACAGCCATGGCACGCCGATGACGGTGAGGGCCAGCCACGTCCAGCCGAGGATGCGCGCGCCGACCCGGTCGGACAGCGGCCCGTGCAGCAGCCAGATCATCAACGGCACCAACCACACCCAGTGGTGGGTCCAGGAGATGGGCGAAAGCAACAGCCCGAACAGTTCCACGATCAACAGCGGGCCGAGCTGTTCGCTCCCCCGGGCACTCACTGCGCGCCAGGCGAGAACGGAAAGTATTGCGGTGACGGCGATCCCGCTCAACACCGCTGGGCTGTAGCCGGCATCGTGGCCGAAGATCCGGCAGACACCGCCCCGCCACGACTGGTTGAAGATCGTGCACATAGGGCCGATCCGATCGGTCTTGAAGATCAGATCGCGGAAGTAATAACGGGTTTGGTCACCAACGACCAACGCCGATACGACAATCGTGCCGAAGAAGACGACCGCCGAGAACACCGCCGCGCCCCACCGGCGGGCACCGAGGAAGTACAGGCCCGCGATCGCCGGCGTCAGCTTCGTCCCGGCCGCGGTGCCGACCAGCAGCCCGGACAACCACCAGCGCGCGGAGAACGCCGCCACCAACACGGCCAGCACCAGCAGCACGTTGATCTGGCCGTAGTCGAACGTGCTGCGCAGCGGCTCGAGCCAGATAGCAACCCCTGTCCACAACATCGCCAGCCGGCGCCCGTCGCCGGGCGCCACGCCGAGCAGGCGCTGGCTGATCCGGACCACGCCGTACAGCGCCGCCATCGTCCCGACCGTCCAGCAGAACGCGACCAGGCCGAACGGCAGCAGATGCAGTGGATAGAAGACCACAGCCGCGAAGGGCGGGTAAGTGAAAGGCAGCGGAAAATCTGGCGTCTGATCTGCGTAGACGTAGCGATACAAGCTGCCCGGGTGGTCGATCATGGCAGCCCCGCCGACGTAGACGTGTAGGTCGACGAAGTTGGCCCCGTTGGCCGCCAGGTAAGTCCAGGCCAGCCGCGCGAGCACGCTCACGACCAGAACCGCCGGTCCGATCGTGTCGACGGACAGCGCGCGCCGGCGGTGGGTGGTTGCCGCGGGAACGGCCGAGGTGGTGTTGATCTGCACGACTCTATCGCCGGGCCCGAGCGGCACTGCTGCTCCCGCCGCGAGGTCGCTCGGTCACCGCAACCGCTCGGTTCAGTAACGGTCGCATAAATGCCACACGTGTCACTTGAGTCACTTCAATATCAGGCGGATCGTCTGCGCCGAGGACTTGTCACCGAAATTCAGGAGAGTCATGTCAACCATTAAGACCTTCGTACGCGCCACGGCTGTGGTGGCGGGCTCGTCGGCCGCGTTGCTCATGGGCGGCTTGATGGGCACAGCCCATGCCGACCCGGCACCGGTGCCCGCACCCGACATCAGCCAGCAACTCGTCGGCACTGCGGCCCAGGCACCCCAGCTGCTGCAGAACGTCGCGGGCGCGCTGGGCGGTCAGCCGGCCACCCCGCCGCCGCTGGCCAGCGCATCGATCAAGATGCCGCAGCAAGCTGCAGCCACCACGCCGGGAGCCACGTCGCTGCTCCCGGGCTTGGCATCGCCCACTTCGCCTGCGACCAGCGCGACACCCGGCCTCGGCCTTCCGGGTCTGACCTCCCCGGCTCCGGCCGCCACGTCGACGCCGGGTCTCGGCATCCCCGGGCTGACCTCCCCGGCTCCTGCCACGACGTCGACGCCGGGTCTCAGCCTTCCGGGTCTGACACCGGCCGTCCCGGCCACTGCACCGGCGGCCAACCCCGCAGGCATGCTGCCCCAGGCTCAGCTGAACCTGCCGCAGATACCGGGGCTGCCGTTCCCGCTGCCACAGTCGGTTTCGCTGCCCGGTGACCTCACCTCGCTGCTCGGCGGCGGATCGCCGCTCACCAGCGGACTCGCCTCAGCGGCGGGCGTCCCGTCTGCTGCTCTACCGGCGGCGACGGCCCTGCCCGCAGCGTCCCTGCCGTTGGCAGCCGCACCGGTCCTGCCCGCCACCGCGGGTGCGTCGCTGTTCCCGGTTTCCGCCCTGCCCTGACCGAACTACCGGCCGGCTAGCGCCACCGCGCGCTAGCCGGCCACCACCAAACTTCGACGACTGGGGAGACACCATGTACATCGCACGCAACCTGATCAGCACCTTCGCCGCCGCGGCCGTCGCAGCCAGCGCAGCAGTGGCCCTGTCCCCCACCGCCGCCGCCGATCCGGCGGCACCGCCCGCACCGCTCCCTGCCCAGCAGTTGCCCGCAATACCGGGCATGCCGGGACTGCCCGCCATGTCGGAGCTGAGCCCGATCATCCAGCAGGCCGCCAGCAACCCCGAACAGGCGACACAGCTGCTGATGGCCGCGGCGCAGGCGTTCAGCCGCAACCCGTCGGCGCCTGAAGAGTCGAAAAACGTTGCGGCGTCGGTCAACCAGTTCGCCGGAGCCCCGGAAGCCGCCTCGACGGCGCACGTCGTTCCGCCGGGTGTGGAGCCAGGCGCTCAAGCACACCTGCCGACCGGTATCGACCCGGTCCACGCCGCGGGTCCCGCGCCCGAGGCCGCCGCACCGGCCCCGGCGAACGCCGTCCCGGTGGCCGCCGCCGTGCCCGCTCCTGCACCCGTCGCCGGGCCGGCACCTGCGCCCGTCGCCGCACCGGCACCTGCACCCGAGGCCGCCACGCCGAACTTCAGCCCGGACGCGCCGCCCACCCAGGACTTCATGTACCCGTCGATCAGCAACAACTGCGGCGGCGACGGTGGCACCGTGATGGCGCCCGTGCTGTCGGTGGCCGGCCCCGCCAAGATCCCGGCCCCGGGCCCGGCCGCGGGACAGACGGCCTACGTGTTCACCGCGATCGGCACGTCAGGCCCCGCCGATGTGCAGAAGCTGCCGCTCAATGTCACCTGGGTGAACCTCACCAGCGGCAAGTCGGGCAGCGCGACGCTCAAGCCGCAGGCCGACATCAACCCGCAGGGGCCTACCACACTGACCGCCACCGTCGACACCGGATCGGGCAGCATCATGTCGACGGTCTTCGGGCAGGTCAGCACCAAGGACAAGCAGTGCCAGTTCATGCCCACCATCGGCTCGACGGTGGTGCCCTGACCCCAGGTCCGGACAATCCGCCGTCGCGCCCATCGTCGTGCGCGCCGGCGGATTTGCCGTTTGGTAAGCCCTAGTACGCCATGCCGTGCTGGCGGTTCATGGCCCTAATAGGCCATGAACAGGATCGCGTCCCGGTCGTACTCCAGACCGGGATGCGCGCTGGCCAGATGGGCCTGCGTCAGGTCGACCAATTCGTCTTCGTCTTTACCGGTGATCGCCTCGCCACACGGGCAATTCAGATGTGTCTTCACGGTGTCGCCTTTCCTGACGCCTTCTTGGCTGCCTTCATCTGCTTCTTGTACGAACGCACCTTCTCCAACGAGCCCGCGTCGGCGATGTCGGCAACCGATACGTGTGTGCCGGCCTTGCCGAAATCGCCTGCCGCGGCGCGCCAGCCCTTGGGAGTCACCCCGTACTGCTTGCCGAGCAGGCCCAGAAAGATCTGCGCCTTCTGCTCGCCAAACCCGGGCAGGCCCTTGAGCCGTCGCAACAGCTCGGCCCCGTCGGGATCACCCGCGGTCCACAGCCCGGCGGCGTCGCCGTCGTAGTCGTCGACGACGATCCGTGCCAGCGCTTGGACCCGCTTGGCCATTGAGCCCGGAAAGCGATGTATCGCAGGCTTTTCCGAGCACAGCGCGACGAACTTGTCCGGGTCGTAGTCGGCGATCTCGGCAGCGTCGAAACCGCTCATCCGGTCGGCGATCTTCTTCGGCCCGGCGAATGCGGTCTCCATCGGCACCTGCTGGTCGAGCAGCATGCCGACAACCAGCGCCAACGGATTCTCAGACAGGAGTCGATCGGCGTCGGTGTCCTGCGCCAGGCAGATCTGCACGGTCAACGACGCATCCTCTCCGTCAAACGACTTGAGCCGTTCTCACCCAACCACAAGTGATGGGGCGAAGTGAATGGCAGGCCCGGTATCCCAGAGTCGTAGATAGGCCATTTGCCCGATCCGCGCGGCGCCGTGCGGGCGAAAAAGCTGATGCGGCTTGCTCACGCATTAACGTGAGGGCATGGCCAGCACACCTGCCCGCACGTTGAAGAACCTGGCCGGCTTCACCGGCCTGTCCTGCGTCGTCATTGGCATCTACCACCTCGCGCTCGGCACCGCCTCGGTTCCCGGTGCGGCAGACGCCAACGCGACGGTCGATTCGCGGGAGCGCTTCTACAACGCATACTTCGCGGGCTACGGCGTGGCCTGGCTGCGCGCGGCGCGCCGGTCGCCGGTCCGCGCCGGCGAGGTGCGCGCGCTGGCGGGGCTCATGCTGATCAGCGCGGTCGGACGGGTCCTCTCGCTGGTATCCAACGGGCGGCCGCACTGGTTCCAGGAAGTGCTCACCGTGGTCGAATTCGTCGTTCCGGCAGTATTTTTCGAATTGACGAGGGCCGGGCGGGCGACAGCAGGCGACATAGCGTCGGCGAGCTAACCGCTCTTGCGGCGGAACTCCCGGCGGTTACTCGCCGCGCCATGCGCGCCGGGCTGCTTGGCGCCGCGATCCTTGTGGTCCGCCCCGCCCGATGATTTCGAGTTCTTGCGCTCGAGGGCTTCCCGGAACTTGCGTTTGGTGTCGTCCTCCGACGCCGATTCAGCCATGCCTGGAAGCCTAGCGCGCCCGCGGCGTCGCGGCGGGATTCACCGCAGGCCCGGCGGCATGCCGTAGACGTGCGCGACCGGCAGGGTCAGCACCACGCGACGGTCGGTGACCATGGCCTGTCGATAGTCGTCCCAGTCCGGGTGTTCGCCGGCGATGTTGCGGTACAACGTGATCAGCGCCTCGACCGTGTCGTCCCCGGGCGCCGCGGCCGGCGGAGTCAACGTCGCGGTGCCTTCGGCGACGGCATACGACCAGCCGTCGTCCGAGCTGACGAGCAGCGACGCCCGCGGGTCGCGGCGCAGGTTGCGGGTCTTGGCCCGCGGTTCGGTGACCGATACCTGAATGACCGCATTACGGGCATCGAAGTAGTACGAGACGTTGGACAGCTGCGGCCGCCCGTCCCGCTTGAGCGTGGCCAGCACGCCGAGAGAATTGTCCGCGATCACGGCCAGAAGCTTGTCGTCGAACACATGGCGGCCCATGGGATGAGCGTACGGCCCGAATCTCGCACGTCGCTACCATCGCGCTCATGACCCAATACGCGGCATTCCTGCGCGGCGTGAACGTCGGTGGCGTCAACCTGAAAATGGCCGAGGTGGCAACGGCGTTGACCGACGCCGGGCTTGCCGACGTCCGCACCGTCCTGGCCACCGGCAATGTGCGGCTGGAATCGGCCGACGGCGCCGACGCTGTGCGCGCGACCGCCGAAAAGGCATTGCGAAAGCAGTTCGGCTATGACGCCTGGGTGCTGGTCTATCCGATCAAGAAGGTGCAGTCGATCGTCGACGGCTACCCGTTCGAAGCCGAGGTCGACGGCTACCAGTCCTACGTCACGTTCGTCAGCGAGACCGACGTGCTCGACGAGCTTGCCTCCCTCGATGCCGGCGCTGAGGAGAAGATCGAACGCGGCCCCAAGTCGGCCGGCGTGATCTATTGGCAGGTGGCCAAGAACCACACGCTGGACAGCGCCATCGGCAAGACGATGGGCAAGAAGAAATACAAGTCGTCGACCACCACCCGCAATCTGCGCACGCTGGTCAAGGTGCTGGCCGCTCAGCCGTCGGCGTAGGTCTCCAAGTAGCGCAGCGCCTCGGGCTTGCCGAGCCCCAGTCCGCGCGCCACGTCGAGATAGGCACCGGCCGCCGCCGCCATCGCCGTGTCCGCCGGATCGGCTCGGGCCACGAATGTGCCGAAGCGGCCCCGGGTTTCGACGATGCCGGCCGTTTCGAGTTCGCGGTACGCACGGGCCACGGTGTTGACGGCCAGCCCCAATTCGCCGGCCAATTCGCGCACTGTCGGCAACCGTGCGCCGGGCGGCAGTGCGCCGGACCGGATCGCCGCGATGATCTGGTTGCGAAGCTGGTCGAACAGCGGCCGATCCGCCTGCCCGTCAACCCGCAGCCACTCGCCGAACTCCACCCGAACAGTATCCCGCAGTCCGGCTGAATTCACTGCCCAGCTTCTCCTCATCGCGCTGCGCCCTCTGCATCGTCGCCGAGCTATCTTTATACGGTGCGTATCACGGTGCTGTCCGGTGCGGGAATCTCCGCGGAAAGCGGCGTGCCGACGTTCCGCGACGACAAAAACGGGCTGTGGGCCGAGTTCGACCCCTACGAGTTGTCGAGTGTTCAAGGCTGGGAGCGAAACCCGGAGCGGGTGTGGGGCTGGTATCTGTGGCGGTATTACCTGGCCGGCGCTGTCGCGCCCAATCCCGGTCATCGCGCCGTCGCCGCCTGGCAGGACCATGCGGAAGTCAGCGTCGTCACCCAGAACGTCGATGATCTGCACGAGCGCGCGGGCAGCTCGCCGGTGCATCACCTGCACGGTAGCTTGTTCGACTTCCGTTGCGCGACATGCGGTTTGCCGTATCACGGTGAGCTTCCCGAAATGACCGAGCCGGCACTGGAGGTCGCGCCGCCGTCGTGCGACTGCGGGGGCTTGATCCGGCCTGACATCGTGTGGTTCGGCGAGGCACTGCCCGAAGAGCCCTGGCAGCATGCCGTCGAGGCGACGACGACGGCCGATGTGCTGGTGGTGGTGGGGACCTCGAGCATCGTCTACCCGGCGGCGAGCCTGCCCGAGGCAGCGCTGGCCCGCGGGATCGTCGTGGTCGAGGTCAATCCGGAGCCCACGCCACTGTCGGACAGTGCCACGATCACCGTGCGCGAATCAGCCAGCACCGCGCTTCCAACCCTGCTGCAGCGACTGCCCGCCCTGCTGAACTAGACCGGGCTCGACTAGGCCGGTCGGTGCGCCCGCCCCAGCACGAACTCCGACACCGGCAACGGCACCCACGCCGGCAATGCCTGCTCGGTACGGCTGCCGTCGACGACGAATCCCGCGGCCCGGATCGACTGTTCGGTGTCACGATGAGCGTGACAATTTCCCGCCAGCCTCGGCCACAAGGTGGTCACGTCGACGAATTGCTGAAGCCGGCCCCGGAGTCCCCCGCTGGCGACATGCTCCAGGTAGCGCAACTCGCCGCCCGGCCGGATCAGCGAAAGAATCTGCTGCAGAACAGAATCAGGCTCGGCAACCGAGCACAAAACCAACGAGCACACCACCGCGTCGAACGGATCGCCGGCCGAGAAAGTCTCTACTGTGCGGTTGGTGACCTCGACCGGAACGGATGCGCCGGCGGCCGCCACGCGGGCCAGCCCGACCAGTCGCTGCTCAGGCTCGATCGCGACGACATGCTCGACGGTTTCAGGGTAGAAAGCGAAATTGGTCCCGGTTCCCGCCCCCACCTCGAGAATCCGGCCGGACAGCCCGGCCAGGTTCGCCCGGCGAGATTCGCGCATCTGCTCGGTCTCGTGCGCGGCGATCGCGGGCCAGATCCGGGCGAAGAACGGATGGTGGACGGTTTCCGCAGTCGAGGACGTCACACCGAGAAGCCTTTCGCCTCCAGCGCCGTCAACCGTTCCACCACCTGCTGTGGTGTCGCGTCGGCGCCGACCAGTCCGGTCACCATATTCCCGGAGAAGACCGCACGCAGCACCCGGTCGGTGAACGCGTCGGCGTCACCGAAGGGCAGATGCGGCTTGGCGATCAGCAGCGAGGCCGCTCCGTGCGCGGCGCTCCACAGTTCCAGCGCGATGCCGGTCGCGTCGCCCGGCGGAAACACACCCTCAGCCATCAGCACCTTGACAGTCGCGCAGATGTGCGCGAAGGCCGAACTGGCTAGCGCCGCATCGACACTGCTGTTGGACTTCCACTCACCCATCGTCGCGATCCGGTACAGCTCAGGGTTCTCGACGGCGAACCGGACATAGGCCAGCCCCTGCGCGCGCAACACGTCGACGGTGCTCGACTGCACGGCGGCTACCCGCTGCATCTGCTCGTCGAGCTTCTCGAAGTAGCGCGCGCACACCGCGTCCAGCAATGCGTCCTTGTCCTGGAAATGCAAGTAGATCGACGGCGGGGTCACCCCGACGCGTTCGGCCACCGAGCGGATCGAAACCGCTTTGGCGTGCCCGATATCGAGCAGGAGTTCGGTTGCCGCATCGAGGATTTCGTCGCGTAACAGATCGCCGGATCCGCGCGGGGCCCGCCGCCTGCGGAGACTTTCGGTGGAGGGATCAGCGACCATCGACGACCGTCGCGGCAGTACGTGCGGCCCCGTTGGACGCAACGGCGGAAATGGCCTGATCCTCGTCGGGCCGACGGTGTCGACCGCGCGCCGGATCGGTCGGCGCCGGCAACGGCGCGGAGTCCGACTCACTGATCCCGATCCGATTGTGCAGCCACACCAGCGGTTTGGGCGCCCACCAACTCCAGTGGCCCAGAACATGCATGAACGCCGGCACCAGCACCATTCGCACCAGGGTGGCGTCGGCCAGCACCGCTAGGGTCAAGCCGGTCCCGAACATCCGCATGAAAGACACCTGCGCGGCGATCAGCGCCGCGAACGAAATCGACATCACCAGCGCGGCGGCGGTCACCACCCGGCCGGTGCGGGCCAGCCCCAGAGCAACGCTCTCGTCGTTCTCGGCATGCTTGGTCCGGTTGTCCGGCGGCACCGGATGCGATGCGACCGCGGCCAGCCAGTACTCACGAATCCTGGAGACCAGGAATACCTCGTAATCCATCGACAAGCCGAAGGCCACGCAGAACAACAGCACCGGGATGTTGGCCACCACCGTGCCACTCTGCGTCGTACCCATCGCGCCGAGGTGGCCGTCCTGGAAGATCCAGACCAGGGCGCCGAATGCGGCCGTCAGCGATAAGATGTTGCACACCAATGCCTTTAGCGGCAGCACCACACTTCCGGTGAGCAGGAACAGCAGGGCGAACGTGATGACCCCGATCAGGCCCAGCACCAGCGGCAGCCGATGGGTGATCGCATCCACGCTGTCGCGGTTGATCTGAGCCATCCCCGCCAGCTGCACCGACTGCCCGGCCGGGCCGGGAACGGCGTGCAGGTGGTCGAGCTGGGTGTCGGAGGCTTTCGAGAACAGCGGGGCGGTGCTGGCGATCGTCAGGAACGCACTACCCTGCGCGATCCCGGTCGCCGCCGACGGCGGCCCGACCTGGTTGCCGCGGACGAATGTTCCGGTCGGCGCCGAGACCGCCGAGACGTCAGCCACTCGTGACAGGGCGGCCGCATAGCGGCTGAGGTCGCCCGGACGCACCCCTCGAACGTCCGGGACGACAACAGACACCGCGGTCGCCGAGTCGTCGGCGAAGTCATGACGCAGCTGATCACCAACCGCATGTGCCGACGCCGACGTCGGCAGCACCCGGTCATCGGGCATACCCCACTTCACCCCGAGAAACGGAAGTCCCAGCATCAGCAGCAATGCGACGACAGCCAGACCGATGGGAACGGCTCGCCGCGTCACGAATTTGGTCGACCGGTACCAGAACAACTGCTCCACCGGTGTGTGCACCGGATCCGGGCGACCGAGGAGCCGGCGTCCGAGCTTGCGGACGTCGAACGCATCCAACCGTGGCCCGAGCAGCACGATCGCCGCCGGTGTCACCACGATGGCGGCCACCGCGACGAAGGCCACGGTGGCCACGCCGGCGTACGCGAACGACTTCAGGAAGTACATCGGGAACAGCACCATCACCGACATCGACATCGCGACGGTGGTCGCCGAGAACAACACGGTGCGGCCCGCGGTGGCCATAGTGCGGATCAGTGCGGTGTCGGGGGCGCTGCCCTCGGCGAGCTCGTCGCGGTACCGGCTGATGATCAACAGTGTGTAATCGATGGCCAGAGCCAGGCCGAGCGCGCTGCTGAGGTTCAGCGCGTAGGTCGACACGTCGGTGCTGAAGCTGATCAGCCGCAGTACCGACATCGATCCGACGATCGCGAACCCACCCAGGCAGACCGGCAGGGCCGCAGTCAGCAGCCCGCCGAACACCCAGACCAGCACCAGGAAGCTGAGCGGAATCGCCAGCGACTCCATCAGCAGCAGGTCCCGCTCGTTCTGGCGGTTGATCTGGTCGTACACCACCGCCACTCCGCCAGCGCGGACCGTGACACCGTCGCGGTCGTGGACGACTCGGGACGCGATCTTTTTGGCGTAGGTCTGCGCGTTGTTCTCGCCGCCCTTGAGGTTGGCCACGATCAGCCCGGACTTGCCGTCCTTGCTGACCAGGTCGGCGGCCAGGTGCCCAGGGTTGGGCCCGGTCCACGCCGAGACGACGTTGTACACCCCGTCCGACCCCTGGACCTGGGCGGCGATGTCGGTGGCGACACGGCGGGCCTGATCGCTTTGCGCGCCGCTCGGCGCGGTCACCAAGATGACCAGCTGCTGATCGCTCTGGCCGAACTTGTCGGTCAGCAGCTTGATCGCGTGCGCCGACTCTGAGGCCGGGTCCTGAAAACCGCCGGCGGACAAACTTTTGGCGACGGGCAGGCCGAAGACTGCGGCTGCGACCAGGACCAGCACCGCAGCTGCGAGTATGCGCCGTGGCCCCGCGATGGCAAGGCGGGCGATTCGCTGCAGCATGGTTGTCCTCACGCTTCGATATCGACGATAACTTATCAGTGATAACTTATCGTGGCAACATATGTGAGCGCGTCATCGATGCCCTCACCGGAGGGAACGAGGCGGATAACCGCAATGGTTCAATGCGGCCCTCGACAACCAGGACATTTGCGGAGCATATGTGGTTGAACGTCTGCCCAATAGCCCACTTCCAACCATCCGGACGAGGCGTCCGGGCGACGGAGCCCTACCGGGCGGTAACTTTTGCCATGATTTTCCGAATCGTGACTCAAAGATTCCTTAAATGTTGCCCATAGGCTCATCTCATGTGGATCGATGACGCCAGTGCCGACGTGATCAAAGTTGATTTCGACGCTCTCTACCACGGTGACGTGTTAGTCGAGGGTGAGTGCTCGGAGCAGCTCGATGATTGGCATCCGCTGCCGAACGCGAGTTAGCCGCGCACCCCACGCTCGCATTGCGGGCGTGGCCGTGCCCAGGCGATCGCCAGTCTTGGTGGTGCCGGTGGCGATTCTCACGTTGTTTAACGAGATTTGATGGAAAAAGCCCCCGCCGCGGCGGGGGCTTTTTCGCTGCCCGTGGTTACCTCGGGGCCATCCTGATCGCGCCGTCCAGCCGGATGACTTCGCCGTTGAGCATGGGGTTCTCGATGATGTGCACCGCCAGCGCGCCGTATTCGTCGGGGTGACCGAGCCGGCTGGGATGTGGGACCTGCTTGCCGAGCGATTCACGGGCCGGCTCGGGCAGCCCGGCCAGCAGCGGGGTGTCGAACAGGCCGGGAGCGATCGTCACAACCCGGATGCCTTTGCCGGCCAGGTCGCGTGCGATCGGCAGTGTCATGCCGACGACCCCGCCCTTGGATGCCGAGTAGGCGGCTTGACCGATCTGACCGTCGAAGGCCGCGACCGACGCGGTGTTGACGATGACCCCGCGCTCCTCGCCGAGCAAGTTTTGCCGGGCGATCCGCTCGGCACCCAGCCGCAGCACGTTGAACGTGCCGATCAGGTTGATCTCTACGACCTTGCGGAAGGCCGCCAGCGGGAACGGCCCGTCCTTGCCCAAGGTCTTGACGGCGTTGCCGGTGCCCGCGCAGTTGACCACGATGCGCAGCGGACCAAGCGAATCAGCGATATCGAGTGCTGCGGTCACCGCAGTCTCGTCAGTGACGTCGGCAGGCGCGAAGCGTGCCCGGTCGCCGAGTTCGCGGACCACCTCTTCGCCCTTGAGGTCCAGCACGACCACCTGCGCGCCGGCGTCAAGCAGCCGTCGAGTGGTGGCCAGGCCCAATCCGGACGCCCCGCCGGTGACGAGCGCTACGGCATCGGTGATCTGCACGTACATTCCTTTCAGGAGAACAAGCTGTCGGTCTATACCCAGTCGTTGAGGACGGATTCGGTGTCGGATCCGGGCTGGCGCGGCGGACGCGGCTCATCGGGGGTGCTGCGCGAGAATCGGGGTGCCGGCAGGGGCTGCAGGCCGTTGCCGACCCGGTAGAACGTGTTGCGCTCGGTGATGTGCGGCTCGCGCTCGACCTCGCCGAAGGCCAACACCGGCGTCACGCAGGCGTCGGAGTCGGCGAACACCTTCGCCCAGTGGTCACGATCCTTGCTGGCAAAGACCTCAGTGAACCGGGCCCGCAACTCGGGCCAGCGGGAGCGGTCGTTCTGCCCCGGCAGGTCGGTGGCATTCAGGCCGAGGCCGTCCAGCATCGCCGCGTAGAACTGCGGCTCGATGGCGCCCACCGAGACGTAACGACCGTCGGCGCATTCGTAGGTGTCGTAGTAGGGCGCGCCGCCGTCGAGCATGTTGGTGCCGCGCTCGTCGGACCAGATGCCCAGTTCTCGCATCCCCCACATCATCTGCGCCAGCACCGATGATCCGTCGACCATCGCCGCGTCGATGACCTGGCCCTTGCCGGAGGTCTGCCGCTCCCACAGTGCGGACAGGATTCCGAGTAGCAGGAACATCGACCCGCCGCCGAAGTCGCCGACCAGGTTCAGCGGCGGCACCGGCCGCTCACCCGCCCGGCCGACGGAGTGCAGCAGACCGTTGAGGGAGATGTAGTTGATGTCGTGGCCGGCCTGCTGACTGCGCGGCCCGGTCTGGCCCCAGCCGGTCATCCGGGCGTAGACGAGCCGGTCGTTGATCTTGGCGCAGTCCTCGGGACCGAGCCCCAGACGTTCGGTCACGCCTGGCCGGAATCCCTCGATCAGCACGTCGGCCTTGGCGACGAGCTTGAGCACCAGCCCACGGCCTTCGTCGGACTTCAGGTCGGCGGTGACGAACCGCCGGTTGCGCAGCGTGGGGTCGCTGCCGCTGGCGCCGGGACGGTCGACGCGCACGACGTCGGCGCCGAGGTCGCCGAGGATCATCGCAGCGTGCGGCCCCGGTCCGATTCCCGCAAGTTCCACGACTCGCAATCCTGTCAGCGGACCCGCCATCCCGACCTCCTTGTCGCCACTCTGTGATCCGTTGGCGATCGCCAGCCCGGCGAAGCCGGGTGCAGCGGGTCGCCACTCTGTGATCCGTTGGCGATCGCCGACGAATCAACCAGAAGGCATCTTCGCAGTCGACGAGGTCGCCGCTGAACGCCGGGGCTTAAAGTCGACTGATGACTGCCATCGATTCCGGAATCGACGCGCTGGCACCCGTCGACGGCCTTGCGGTAAACCTGGTCGACGGCGTGCTGTCGGTGACGATCGACCGTCCAGACAGCTTGAACTCGCTGACACTTCCGGTGTTCGAAGGACTGGCCAGCGCGATGGAGCACGCGGCCAGCGATCCTCGGGTGAAGGTCGTCCGGCTCGGCGGTGCCGGCCGCGGCTTCTGCTCTGGAGCAGGGATGAGCGCCGACGACGTCGCCGGCACCGGCCCCGGCGACGCGCTGATCTTGGCGGCCAACCGGCTGGTGCGGGCGATCACCACGCTGCCGCACCCGGTCGTCGCGGTGATTCAGGGCCCGGCCGCAGGTGTCGGCGTCTCCATCGCGTTGGCCTGCGACCTCGTATTAGCTTCGGACAAAGCGTTTTTCATGCTCGCGTTCACCAAGATCGGCCTGATGCCGGACGGCGGCGCGTCGGCGCTGATCGCCGCCGCGATCGGTCGCATCAGGGCGATGCGGATGGCGTTACTGGCCGAGCGTCTGCCCGCCGCCGACGCCCTGGCTGCCGGGTTGGTCACCGCCGTCTACCCGGCCGCTGACTTCAGCGCCGAGGTGGACTCGGTGATCGCAGGCCTGCTGGCCGGCCCCGCGGTGGCCTTTGCCAAGACCAAGCAGGCGATCAACGCGGCCACGCTCACCGAGTTGGAGCCGACCCTGCAGCGCGAACTCGACGGTCAGTCGCTGCTGCTGCAATCGCACGATTTCCGCGAGGGCGCAAGGGCTTTCCAACAGCACCGGACGCCGGCCTTCAAAGACAGCTGAGCCCCGACAGCTCATAAACCAAACAGCGGCGGCAAACCCAGCAGCACGACCAGGGTCCACACGAAGTGGGTCAGGATCGGCGCCAGCACTCCCCCGGTGGCGCGACGCTCCAGCGCACACACCGTGCCGAGGATGAGCGCAGCGAAGGCGAGCATCGGGTTGCGGCTGCTGCCCAGCGTCGCGATGGCGTAGATGATGGTGGAGATCAGCAACGGGTGGTGCCGGGCAAGCGCGGTGTAGAGCGCGCCGCGGTAGAACAGCTCCTCGGCCACGGCTGCCAGCAATGCGACGGCCATGGTCAGCCGCCACGATCCCTGGTCGGTGTAGCGCAGCAACCGGGTGATGAAGTCGGCGACGACCGGGATCTCCCGGACGACCAGCCCGCCGACGATGAAGACCCCGCCGAGCAGCAGTCCGATGACGGTGCCGCTGACCACCGGACGCTGATTGCGGCCGCGCCAGCGGGCGCCACCGAGATGCAGCGGCCCCGAGGCGAACGCGCCGAGAGCCCACACCCCGGCCAGCGCCATCGACCACCAGAAGAAAGCGGAGTCGCCGGGATGCTTTCGCAGCGCCAAACTCAGCGCCGCGGCGCCGAGCACCAAGACGATCGCGACGACGACCCGCCTGCGGCGCACGGTCGACGGCGCCTCGTTGTGCGGCACAGCGACATTGACGATGCCGCGACGAATCTCTTCCAGAGCGCTGGGCGGGCGAGACACGTCAGCCATTACTCCGCCCCTGCCCCATCGTGGGCGGAAGTCCCGGCGCCGTCGCTGGCGGAAATCGTCACAAGTGCACCTTCGGTGTCAGCGTGATCAGAATGTCGAGGCCGGTCCGCAACACGCCGGCGATCGGTCCCGGCACAACATTAACCAAGCCGAGACCCGGTCGCGCGATCGACGGCGTCACCACGCAGGCAAGTCGGCGCAGCCGCAGCGCATCGCCACCGGCCCAGGCCGGATCGCTGTCGGCAAGGTGATGCGGATCGGCGAGGGCGTTGACCGGACGCGGCCGGTGACTGGACAGCGAGAGGCTGATCGCGTCCTCGATCGACAGCAGCCCGCCCGGCGGATCGGGAACCAGATCGCGCAGGCCGCGGCCGCTGGCCTGCATCGGATAGTCCAGCGACTCGACCAAATCCGCGGCCAAGCCCTCAGGCACCGGCAGCGCCACCGCAGTGACCCACGACGCCAACGTGGTGTCGATCCCCCACACCGGCACGCCGGTCTGCCAAGTGCCGGCAATACACGCATACGTTTTCAGCATGTCGCGGTAGGACGTCCTGTCCGGCCCGGCTATGTCGTAGGCGCCCGCGGGAACGCGCTCCGCGTCGGCGGCAGCGACGAGGTAGTACAGCACGTCTCGAATGGAGATCGGGTCGATCGGATTCTTCATCCATTTCGGTACCGGGATCACCGGGAATCGGTCAGCGACGTAGCGCATCATCTCGAACGACGTCGAGCCCGCGCCGAAGATCACCGCGGCGCCGAGCCACACGACTTCCGGTCCGCCGTCGATCGTCAGCGCCTCGGCCACCTCGGCCCGACTGGCCAGGTGCTCGGATAGGCCCTCGTCGGACGGGACGAAACCGCCCAGGTAGACGATGCGCCGGACGCCGGCGTCTTTGGCGGCGGCAGCGACGTTGCCGGCGGCGGCGCGGTCGGCGTCACGAAAGCCCGGCTGACCGATGGCGTGCACCAGGTAGTAGATGACGTCGACCGGACCGGAAGCAGCCAACGCCGCGCGTGCCGATTCGGGTTCGGCAGCGTCGAGCTGCACGACCGTGACCTCGTCGATCCACCCGAAGCTCCCGAGCCGCTCAGGGTCGCGGCTGGCGGCAAGGACATCATGACCGGCCGCGAGGAGCGCCGTGACCAGCCGCGATCCGACATATCCGGTCGCGCCAGTCACTAGGATTCGCACAGTTTCAACCTACCGATCGTCTGGAAGTGAACATTGTGTTCAGTTGTTGCCCTGAACACGGGTTGGCAAACCGGAGTGTCCGCTGTCACACCTGATTCCGCGACCCGGGTTCGGTCGAATACAGCGCGTGAAAGGTAAGTTTCATCTACCTGGCGTGAACCAACTCAGCTGCTGAACCGTGGTGAATAACATGAACAGAGGCGCCCGCGTATCCCCTCAATCGAAGGGGCCGACGGCCAATATGCAAGCGGCTCCCTCGATGGCCGCGGTGGCACTCGAGTTCCCGCCGTATCAAGTCAGTCAGTCCGAGGCAATGTCCGGCCTGACCGGAATCGCCGGCCGGCAGTTCGACCGATTCGGCGAAAGAGCCGGTGTCGAGAAGCGCCGCCTCGCATTGCCGCTGGACGAATACGGCTCGCTGAGCGGGTTCACCGAAGCCAACAACATCTACATCGACGTCGCGATGACGCTGGCCGAGCGTGCGATTCTCGCGGCGCTGGCCGCCGCGCAGGTGACGCCCGCCGATGTCGATGTGGTGTTCTCGACGACGGTGACCGGCCTGGCGGTGCCCACCATCGAGGCCCGATTGGCCACCCGCCTCGGACTGCGGCCCGACGTCAAACGGATACCGCTGTTCGGGCTCGGCTGCGTCGCGGGCGCAGCGGGAGTAGCCCGGATGCACGACTACCTGCTGGCATTCCCCAACCATGTCGGGGTGCTGTTGGCCGTCGAGCTGTGTTCCCTCACGCTGCAACGTGACGACCATTCGGTCGCGAATCTGGTGGCCGCCAGCCTGTTTGGTGACGGCGCCGCGGCCGTCGTCGGCAAAGGGGCCGACCACACGCCGGCCGGGCCCCGGGTGCTGGCCACCCGCAGCCGGATCTACCCCGACACCGAGGACGTGATGGGCTGGGACATCGGCAGCACGGGTTTCAAGATCAAACTGTCCACCGAGGTAGCCACTGTCGCCGAGAAATACGTCGGCGACGACGTCCGGAACTTTCTGGGTGACCACGGCCTGACCACATCGGACATCTCGACGTGGGTGTGCCACCCCGGCGGCCCTAAAGTGATCGAGGCTATCGAGAACACGTTGGACCTTCCGCCGAGCGCGATGGATCACACCCGAAACTCGTTGCGCGACAACGGTAACTTGTCGTCGGTCTCGGTCTTGGATGTCCTCCGGGCGAACATGGCCGATCCGCCGGCGCCGGGATCGTTCGGGCTGATGATCGCGATGGGGCCGGCGTTCTGCTCCGAACTCGTCCTGCTTGGCTGGTAGCGGTGTACTACTGGCTGATTTTGGCGGTCGGCGTCGAGCGAGTCGTCGAGCTTATCGTCTCCAAGCGCAACGCCCGGTGGGCTTTTGCCCACGGCGGCAAGGAGTTCGGGCACAACCACTATCCGGTGATGGTCACCATCCACACCGCGCTGCTGCTCGGATGCGTTCTCGAGGTCTGGGCCTTGCACCGGCCGTTCATCCCGTGGCTGGGCTGGCCGATGCTGGTGCTGGCGGCGTTGACTCAGGTGCTGCGGTGGTGGTGTGTGACGACACTGGGCCATCGGTGGAACACTCTGGTGATCGTGGTTCCCGGTGCGCCGTTGGTGCGGCGAGGCCCCTATCGCTGGCTGCATCATCCGAACTACGTGGCCGTGGTCACCGAAGGCTTCGCGCTTCCGCTGATCCATACCGCATGGCTGACCGCGCTGTGCTTCACGGTTACCAACGCCGTGTTGCTCACGGTGCGGATCCGGGTGGAAAACGCGGCGCTGGGCTACGCATGAGCATGCCGGCGACGATGGAGCGCTCAGCGACGCCGAGGAGCGGCGCCATTGACCCTGTATGACGCAGACCTTTTGGTTGCCGGCGGCGGGCCCGGCGGGCTGGCCACGGCGTTACACGCCCGGCGCCTTGGACTTTCGGTGATCGTCGCCGAACCACGGGACCTGCCGATCGACAAAGCGTGCGGCGAAGGCCTGATGCCCGGCGGACTGGCCGAGCTGACCTCGCTCGGCGTGGACCCGGCCGGCCTGCCGATTCGTGGCATCGCTTACCTCGACGAGCACCGGCGCACCGAAGCGCGGTTTCGAGACAGGTCGGGTCGGGACAGCCCAGGTCGCGGTGTGCGGCGCACCACGCTGCACGCCGCATTGGCCGCACGGGCCAAAGAGCAAGACACCGAATGGGTTTCGACGCGCGTCAGCACTGTCGATCAGGATTCGGCAGGCGTCACCGCAGCTGGTGTGCGGGTGAAATGGCTGGTGGCTGCCGATGGTCTGCACTCGACGGTGCGCTCGGCCGTCGGGGTCAGCGCGGTGGCCGGAACGCCGCGACGCTACGGCGTCCGGTGGCACTTCGCGGTACCCGCATGGTCGGAGTTCGTCGAGGTGTACTGGTCGCGGTGGGGCGAGGCCTACGTGACACCGGTCGAGCCCGACCTGGTCGGCGTCGCGATCCTGTCCGGTGGTCGGCCCGACCTTGCCTGGTTTCCGCGGTTGGCGCGGCGTCTCGCCGACGCCCGACGTGGGCGTGCCCGCGGCTGCGGTCCACTGCGGCAGGTGGTTTCGCGCCGGGTCGCCGGGCGCGTGCTGCTGGTCGGCGACGCAGCGGGATACGAGGACGCATTGACCGGGGAAGGCATCAGCCTGGCCGTCAAACAGGCCGGCGCGGCGGTGACCGCGATCGTCGACGACAACCCGTCGTCGTACGAGAAGCAGTGGCGCCGAATCACCCGCGACTACCGGCTGCTCACCCGTGCGCTGGTGTTGAGCACCGCGACCCGGGCCGGCCGGGGCGCGATCGTCCCGGCCGCCGGTGCACTCCCCCGCGTCTTCGATCTCGCGGTGAACACGTTGGCGCGCTGAGCTTTAGCGCCTTAGCGAGCCTTCCAGACCGGCTTACGCTTCTCGGCGAACGCCAGCGGTCCTTCTTTGGCGTCCTCAGTGCGCAGCAAGGTCGCGAATTCGCGCCCGGTGCGGGCCCAACCGGGCTCCTCGTCGGGGATGACGCCGTCATCGGCACCACACGCGATCCGCTTGCTCGCCTGCACCGACAGCGGCGCATTGACGGTGATCCGCTTGGCCAGCCCCAGTGCGGCTTCCAGCACCGTGCCGTCCGCGACGACCTCGTTGATCAGCCCCCAGTCGGCGGCCTCCCCGGCGCTGATCGGTTCACCGGTCAACAGCATCTGCATTCCCACCTTGCGGGGCAGTTGCTGCGCGATGCGGAAGACCCCGCCCGCGCCGGCCAGCAGGCCGACCTTGACCTCCGGCAGCCCGAACTGCGCGCGTTTCTCGGCCACCACCAGGTCGCTGGCCAGGGCCAGCTCGGTGCCGCCACCCAACGCGGTGCCGTTGACGGCAGCGATCGTCGGCTTGTCGATGAAGTGGTGGACGTAGCCCGCGAATCCCCACTCGGAGTGGTCGGGGTGATACAGATTCTCCCGGCGCGAGATTGCCTTGAGATCCGCTCCGGCACAGAAGGACTTGTCGCCGGCGCCAGTAATCACGACTGCGCGCACCTCGGCGTCGTGCTGCGCCTGGTCGAGCGCGTCACCCACGCCGATGCTGACGGCACCGTTGACGCAGTTGCGCGCCTCCGGCCGGTTGATGGTGATGACGAGGACGTCGTCGCGACGCTCGACGAGTACAGCGGCTTCCGTCACAGCAGCTCCACGATGGTGGCGTTGGCCTGGCCGCCGCCCTCACACATGGTCTGCAAGCCGTAACGAATTCCCTTGTCCCGCATGTGGTACAGCATCGTGGTCATGATCCGGGCACCGGATCCACCGAGCGGGTGACCGAGCGCGATCGCTCCGCCGTTGGGGTTGAGCTTCTTCTCGTCGGCGCCGATGTCCTTTAGCCAGGCCAGCGGCACCGGCGCGAAGGCCTCGTTGACCTCGAACACGCCGATGTCGTCCAGCGACAGACCGGACCGCTTGAGTGCCTTCTGGGTGGCCGGGATCGGGGCGGTCAGCATGATCACCGGGTCGGCGCCGGCCAGGACTGCGGTGTGCACCTTGGCAATCGGGTTGAGCCCCAGGTCTTTTGCTTTCTCCGCCGTCATGATCAGCAGGGCCGCCGAACCGTCGGAGATCTGGCTGGAGTTACCGGCGTGGATCACGCCGTCTTCCTTGAAGGCGGGCTTGAGCTGTGCCATCTTCTCGATCGGGGTGCCGCGACGGATGCCCTCGTCCTTGAGCACCACGTTGCCGTCCTGGTCCTTGATGCCGACGATCTGGTCATCGAACGCACCGGAATCCTGTGCCGCAGCGGCCTTGTCATGTGACCCCAGCGAGAACTGGTCGACCGTGGTCCGGTCGAATCCCCACTGCTCGGCGATCATCTCCGCGCCGATGCCCTGGTTGGGAGTCCGGTCGTAGCGGGCCTTGAAGCCCGGCGAGAACGGGTTGCCGCCATTGGCGAGTGAGGCGCCCATCGGCGTCCGCGACATCGACTCGACACCCCCGGCGACCACCACGTCGTAGTGCCCGGCGACCACACCGGCGGCGGCGAAGTGGATCGACTGCTGGCTTGATCCGCACTGCCGGTCGACGGTCACGCCGGGCACGGTCTCTGGCCACCCCGCGGCCAACAGCGCAGTGCGGCCGATGTCCATCGACTGCTCCCCGGCCTGCATGACGCAACCCCAGATCACGTCGTCGACAAGTGCCGGGTCGACGCCGGCCTTCTCGACGAGGGCGTTGAGCACCTGCGCGGACAAGTCGGCGGCGTGCACGCCGGACAACCCGCCGTTCCGCTTGCCGACCGGTGAACGAACTGCCTCGACGATGACGGCTTCAGCCATGACATATCTCCTTTGACATGAGGTCTTTCACAAGATTGTTGACCAACCGCTTAGTTGGGCCGCCGCCGGGGTGCCCTACCGGTCGGTAGCGTCGAGGCATGTCTCGCATCGTCATCATCGGCGGCCACGGCAAGGTCGCTTTGCATCTGGCCCGCATCCTCACTGACCGTGGAGACCAGGTGACCTCGGTCATCCGCAATCCCGATCATGCCGACGACGTCGGCGCCACCGGTGCCCACCCCGTCGTCGCGGATATCGAGCACTCGGACACCGCGGCGTTGGCCGATCTGCTGGCCGGCCACGACGCGGTGGTGTTCTCCGCCGGCGCGGGCGGCGGCGACCCGGCCCGCACCTATGCCGTCGACCGCGACGCCGCAATCCGGGTCATCAATGCCGCCGGGCAGTCCGGTGCGCGGCGGTTCGTGATGGTCTCCTACTTCGGCGCGGGACCTGATCATGGCGTACCAGAAGACGATTCGTTCTATCCCTACGCCGAAGCGAAAGGCGCCGCCGACGCCCACCTTCGCGGCACTGACCTCGACTGGACCGTGCTGGGACCGGGACGACTCACGCTGGAACCGGCGACCGGCCGAATCGCCGTCGGCGCCCACGCGGCGGACAAAGCTGAGGTTTCCCGTGAGGACGTCGCATTGGTCGCCGCCGCGGCACTCGATGACGACTCGACGATCCACCGAACCATCGCCTTCAACAATGGCGACGTGCCCATATCGGAAGCGCTGGCCGCCGGGTAGCGTTGGCGCCGCAGTCGGTCTGCCGACCTCGTCGCTCACGACGGAGTCGGCATCGAGCGAAGCATGTTAGACGCGCTTCGTAAGAGGGAACCCGGTGAGAGTCCGGGACTGTCCCGCAGCGGTATGCAGGAACGACCGCCGTCAATAGCACTGGTCTGAGAACGACCGAGACCGGGAAGCGACGGCCAGTAGGAGCACCAGCCGGTGCATGCCTGTGAGTCCGAAGACCTGCCGATTGTGCCGGGCGCGCCGCGCCTGGCGGCTCACCGCCTCGTGGAATGGGCGTCCGGCCGCAACGGTTGCAGTGCTGTGTCGCTGCGCCGGACCGGTTGTACGTCCGTTGGCGGTGACCACCCCGTCGATTGAAGGACGAAACCCATCGTGACCGCAACACCGTTTACCGCCACCGTCACCGGCTCACCGCGCATCGGCCCGAAGCGCGAACTCAAGCGCGCCACCGAGAGCTTTTGGAAGGGCAACACCAGCCGATCGGACTTGGAGAAAATCGCCGCGACCATCCGCCACGACACCTGGGCCCAATTGGCCGCCGCCGGCCTCGACTCGGTGCCGGTGAACACCTTCTCCTACTACGACCAGGTGCTCGACACCGCCGTGCTGTTGGGCGCGCTGCCCGAACGGGTGCAGTCCGTCGCCGACGACCTCGACCGCTACTTCGCTGCCGCTCGCGGCAACGGCGACGTCGCGCCGCTGGAGATGACCAAGTGGTTCGACACCAACTACCACTACATCGTGCCGGAGATCGGCCCGGACACCGAGTTCTCGCTACACCCGGAGAAGGTGCTTTCGGAGCTCAAAGAGGCTCGCGACCAGGGTATTACGGCCCGTCCGGTCATCATCGGACCGATCACCTTCCTGCTGCTGAGCAAAGCCGTCGACCGTGCGGGAGCACCGATCGAGCGGCTCGACGAGTTGGTTCCGCTCTACAGCGATCTGCTCGGCCAACTGGCCGATCAGGGCGCGGCTTGGGTGCAGATCGACGAGCCGGCGCTGGTGACCGACATCGCCGCCGACGCGCCGGCGCTCGCCGAGCGGGTCTACAACACCCTGGGAGCGCTGGACAACCGGCCAGCGATTCACGTCGCCACCTACTTCGGTGACCCCGGCGACGGCCTGGCCGCGCTGGCGCGCACACCGGTCGAGGCGATCGGTGTCGACCTGGTCTACGGCGCCGACACCGCGATCGCTTCGGTGCCTGAGTTACGCGGCAAGACTCTGGTGGCCGGCATTGTCGACGGCCGCAACATCTGGCGCACCGACCTGGAAGCGGCACTCGGCACGCTGGCCGGCTTGTCGGAAAGCGTTGCTGCCATTGCTGTATCAACGTCGTGCTCGACACTGCACGTGCCGTATTCGCTGGAGCCTGAGACCGACCTGGACGACGCGCTGCGCAGCTGGTTGGCCTTCGGCGCCGAGAAGGTGCACGAGGTCGTCACACTGGCAAAGGCACTCAAGGACGGCCGCGACGCGGTGGCCGACGAAATCGCGGAATCGAACGCGGCGGTCGCGTCCCGGCAGAAGGACCCACGGCTGAACAACGACAAGGTGCGCGAACGCATCGAGTCGATCGCGAAGTCCGGGGGCACCGAGCGTGGGCCTGCGGCCAAACGCCGGGAGGCCCAACGTGATCGCCTGCACCTGCCGCCGCTGCCGACGACCACGATCGGGTCGTTCCCGCAGACCGTCGAGATCCGCAAGGCGCGCGCCGCTTGGGTCGCCGGAGAGATCGACGACGCAGAGTACACCCGCCGGATGCAGTCCGAAGTCGCCGATGTGATCAAACTGCAGGAGGATTTGGGCCTCGACGTGCTGGTGCACGGTGAACCGGAGCGCAACGACATGGTGCAGTACTTCGCCGAGCAGCTGGACGGCTTCTTCGCCACCAAGAACGGCTGGGTGCAGTCCTACGGCAGCCGCTGTGTGCGTCCGCCGGTCCTCTACGGTGACGTGACCCGTCAGCACCCGATGACGGTGGAATGGGCCAAGTACGCACAGTCGTTGACCGACAAGCCGGTCAAAGGAATGCTCACCGGCCCGGTGACGATCCTGGCGTGGTCGTTCGTCCGCGACGACCAGCCGCTGGCCGACACCGCCTACCAGGTGGCGCTGGCGATCCGCGACGAGACGGTGGATCTGCAGTCGGCCGGTATCGCGGTGATTCAGGTCGACGAGCCCGCGCTGCGAGAGCTGTTGCCGCTGCGCGACTCTGACAAGCCGGCGTATCTGGAGTGGGCGGTCGGCTCGTTTAAGCTGGCAACCTCAGGGGTGCAGGACTCGACCCAGATCCACACGCACCTGTGCTACTCGGAGTTCGGTGAGGTGATCGGCGCGATCGCCGATCTGGACGCCGACGTCACCTCGATCGAGGCGGCCCGCTCGCACATGGAGGTGCTCGACGACCTGAACTCGATCGGCTTCTCCAACAGCGTCGGACCGGGTGTCTACGACATCCACTCGCCGCGGGTGCCGAGCACCGACGAGATCACCAAGTCGTTGCACGAGGCGCTGAAAGCCGTTCCGGCCGATAGACTTTGGGTCAATCCGGACTGCGGCCTGAAGACGCGTAACTCTGACGAGGTGAACGCGTCGTTGGCCAACCTGGTCGAGGCGACCAAGAAGGTCCGCGCCCACGCCTGATGGTTGCACCGAGTGTGACACTGTGGCGGAGAAACCGCCGGATGATCGCCACAGTTTCACACTTGGCGTGACGACTGCACGTGCACTGGTACGTCGTCAGCCCAGGGTTGGCGTGTCACCATGTCGGCCACCTGGACGTACCCGCGTTCGAATTCACCGGTCGCCGCATCCACCAGTCGGTACTGCTGGGTCTGCCGGTGAATGGGCTGTGCGTCGAGCATCACGACGCGGACCTCACCCGGCTCGAAATGGCAGCGCTTCTGCAAGGCAGCGACCAACTGTTCGTTGCTGAAGTGCCCGTCGCCGAAATTCCACCCGATGGCGGTGCTGGTGACACGTTCCCCGTCGGTCAGCACATAGTCGTTCTCGTCGTGGCCTGCCATCGCGCGGTGCGCGAGGGTGAACAATGCCCGGCCGTGAGTGTTGAACGCGCGGAACGCATATCCCATGTACATCGGGATCTGCGCGGCTTCCTTGCTGCCGTAGAACTTTTCCAGTTGCGCGGCCGGCATGCTCGAGATCGCGACGACGCCGTTCGCGATCTTCGCCTCCGCCGACGGCTTGATGCACCACAGCGTGGTGTCCCAGTTGCCGGCGTAGTAACGCATGCCGGGCAGGAAAGAAACCTTGCGCGGGAACAGGTTTCCGGCCACGACGGTGCCGGCCACGACCGCGAACAACAGGATCGGCAATGGGGTCGTCAGGTCAGCCAGCCCGACCGATGCGTGCCCGACGAACAGCGCCAGCACGCTGAACATCATGAAGACGTTCCACTCCAACGGCACCCCCATCGGGATCGACGACAAGATGCCGAAGTGGAAGCACAGCATGACGAACGCGGCGATCGCAGTAGGCCAGCCGCCGTGGCTGAAGAACAACACCAGCGGCACCAGGCCTTCGATCGCGGTGCTGAAATGCGCGAGCCAACGCGAGCGCCGTCCTGGGCGCAGGTCGTCCGGAAAGTGCTCGAAGAAACCACGTTTGATGAATTTCGGCCGAAACACCGGATTGTTGCTCATCATCGTCGAGATCACGAACGGGAAGTGTTTGTTCAGTTTGGATGTCGCTGCGCCGAGCCAGATCACCAGGCACACGAGTTTGGCGCCCAAGATCATGTCCACGCCGTAGCCGGCGAACAGGAACGCCACCGTGAACGAGGCGTACACCTCACCGCGGGCTGCCAGGAAGATCACCTTGTCGCGCAGTCCCAGCACCGCCAGTACGCCCAACACCGCCCAGATCTGCCACGCCGGCAGCACACCGATCGTCGTGCCGAGGGCAGGCACCGGCCCGGCGCCGTCGGAGAAGACCGCGATGACGAGCAGCACCAGCAACATCGCGTAGAGCAGTGCATCGAACGGACCGCGACCATCCCCTTTCGTCAACGGAATCCGGTCGGGCCACGGCGGCAGCCGAATGGTACCGGGCCGCAGCCAGTAGAGGATCGACCCCATCGGCGGGAAGAATCGGTTGTTCAACGGGCCGAATCCGCAGCCGAGGCCGACCACTTCGAACAGCATCGTGAAGAGCACGACCTTCTCGAACACAATCGGTTCGGCGTACCAGTGCGCAACATCGGTGAAGCCGGATATTCCGGCCGTGGTCAGCGCCAACAGCCACGCCGCCAGAATGTAGAGCGCAATCTTGGCGACGTAGAACAAGTGCAGCAGTACCGGGGTGCCGAAGCCGACTTCCGCCCAGTGCCGGGCCATCGGAACGATCTTCTCGGCGCGGGTGCCCCTGCTCCACTGCTCGAAATCGATCTGCGGAGTTTCCTGTTTGAGAAATCCCATGGCGGCAAGACTAGAACGTGTTCTAGGCCGATGGATCCCGATCGCGGTAAACCCTGTCCCCGAAAGCCTTGATTACTACCCTGCGTAGTAGTAGAACGGATGCCAGGCGTTTAGGACGGTGATCAGCGATGACAAGTCGGCTTCCCGGGCCACCCGGCTCCGCCGAGCGTCCGCTGCGGTGGACCGCAATACTTTTCGCCGCCGGTTGGGGTGTCCACGTCAGTGATCACCTGCGCCGCGGCATGGCATCGTCCCCGCACGCGATCATGGTCGGCGGCATGATTCAGGGTGTGTTCGTCGTAGTCGCGATCCTGATGGCGGTCACCGGTCGCCGCCGGGCACCGGAAGCGGCCATCATGGTCGGCCTCGGCAGCGCCATCCTCTTCACCTACGCGCACCTGTTACCGAGCTTCTTCCCCGCCTATCAGGACAGCTTCGTCTCCGGTCCGCGCATCAACGTGACCTGGTTCTCCTGGGTGAGTGCCGCGGCCGAGATCATCACCGGCATCACGTTCGCGGTCGCCGGCATCCGTGCGCGCCGCCGTCGGTCCGGCGTACGCTGGGGGATACAACTGCGGTCACGGCAGGGGGTATCTCGATGAATGCAGGAACACTGTTCTTCGACGGAGCATGCGGAATGTGCACGCGCTCCAAGGATTTACTGCTCCGATTCGACCGCACCGGCAACATCGAGACCGAGCCACTGCAGAGCCCGGGCACCGCGCAACGGCTGGGCATCACGCCCGCCAGTTTGTTGGATTCGGTCCGCTGGCTGGACTCCTCGGGCACGGTCTACTCCGGTGCAGAGGCCGCCAACGCGGCGCTCTCGACAGCGCTCGGCACCCGGATTCCGTTGGCGGTATATCGAATTCCCGGTATTCGCTTCGTCGAGGACGTTGTCTATCGGTGGGTGGTCGCACACCGGTACAAGTTCCCCGGCACGACGCCGTACTGCGAGTCACATCCGGCCGCCTGCTAGGCCCGTCGCGGCGGACGCGGCACGAACCGGGGAACCCGGTCGATCACCTCTTGGTAGCTGGGCCGTCGCTCGAGGCTGCGCGTCTCCATCATCGGAATGCTGCCGCCGAGAAACATGCCCAGCATCCCCAGTGCGCCCGAGCACAACCACCATGCATCCGACGGTGAGACGGCCACACCGAACAACGCCAGCGAAACCCAGAAGCTGAACTCCCCGAAGTAGTTCGGGTGCCGTGACCACGACCACAGCCCGCGGTCCATCGCTTCACCATCGGCCTTGGTGCGGACGAAGCGATGCATCTGGCCATCGGCCGCCAACTCGAGCGCAACGGCGGCCAGTCCCACCACCGTAGCCAGGTAGGTCAACCACCCGATGTCGGCGCGGGGCCAGGTCACTGCGGCATACACCGGCACCAGGCCGGCGAAGACCAACAGTGTCGGAATGAGGTGGATCGTCACCAGGTCGACCACGAATTCCCAACGTCCGGCCTTCTCGCGGAACATCGGGTAGCGCCAATCCTCGTGGTGCAGGCCGGGAAACGAGTACAACCAGTTCGCGGTCAGGCGGATCGCCCACAGCAGCACCACCGCTGCGATCAGCCAGCACCGCAGTTGCTGCAGTCCGGACTGGGCCCACCAATAGAACAGCAGCACCGGCGGAATCACGCTCCAGTACGCGTCGTAGAAACTCGAGTTGCCGTACGCCCGGCTGAACCCGAAGATCACCAGCGTGGCCAGTAGGTCAGCGAGCAACGTGTCCAGCAACAGCCGACCGGTGTGCACACCACAGGCCAGCCAGGCCGCACCGACCGCGATGGCAACGACGTACGCCACGGCGACCAGCGCCAGCGAACGCGCCTTGCTTCTCGTCTTCACGTGCGTTTGCCCTTCTCGTGAACGACCCGCCAATGTGGACTCCTTACCGCCTCGAGCGCTTCGGTCACGTAACGCTCGAGCGTCCGCGGTTTCTTGGCTGACTGGCGGACCCAGTGCTGGAACGCGAAATCGGCTGCCGCGAAAGCGAGTTGGACCAACAGCGCAGGCCGGATGTCGGTGTCGGAGCTGATCCGCATTCGTGCGGCGACCAGCTTGGTCACTCGTTCTCTATCGGCGGGAAGGTGCACGGTCAGCTTGCCGAGCAGATCGGGTGCAACCAGCAACGCCGCGCGCCACTCCTCGGTGTCGGCCTCGCCGAACGACCGGGTCCGGGTGACGATCGCGTTGATCAGCGCAACGTCGGGCGCCTCGGTGGGCGGCCGATCTTCGAGGAGCGCGACGATCGCGGTGCCGCCGTGCCGGACGGGTGCCAGCAGCAACTCCTCCTTGGTCGGCACGTACCGAAAGAATGTGCGCGGCGAAACCCCTGCGGCCGAGGCTATTTCCTCGGTCGTCACAGCGTCGTACCCGCGATCGATGAACAGCCGGAACGCAGCCCGACGAATGTCGGCCCGGATCTGCGCGCGCTGCCGGTCGCGCAGCGACTCCGTCATCGGAAGCAACCGATCCCGCCGTCGACGTGGATGGTCTGCCCGGTGATGAAGGTCGCGTCGCTGCTGAGCAGGAAAGCCACCAGTGCACCCGCGTCGTCGCGAACGTCGCCGATACGTTTCATCGGGACACGTTTGACAGCCTTGGTGTAGTCGTCGGGGGCGAACTCTTTCCAGAATCTGATCCCGTCGGATTCGACGAACGGGCAGACCACGTTGACCCGGATGTTATCTCGACCCCATTCCAGCGCAGCGACTTTCGACATACCGCGGATGGCTTCTTTGGCGGCGGCGTAGCCGCCCCACTTGGGTTCGCCGCCGGTGCCGGTGCCCGAGCCGAGGTTGACGATCGATCCGCCACCGGCCGCAACCATCAGCGGATACACGGCCTGCATCAGCAGGAAACTGGCCCGCGGCCCGACCTCGTGACCCAGGGCGAAGTCTTCGCCGGTGATGTCGACGAAGGCCTTGGGCTCGTTGGTGGCGATGGCGTTGTTGACCAGTCCGTGCACGGTGCCGAAGGCATCGACGGCCGCACCGACGATCCGCCGGGCGCTGTCCGGATCACGCAGGTCGGCGACCAGTTGCTCGACCCGTCCGACTGCCCGAAGCTCCTCGGTGGTGGCGGCTAGCTTGTCGGAGTTGATGTCGGCCACCAACACCGATGCTCCCCGTTCGAGAAGCGCTGTGGCGACACCCTTTCCGACGCCCTGGGCGCCGCCGGTGATGATCGCGACGTGGCCGCGCATCGAGTCGGGGTGGGTGTAAGCTCACGTCACCGACGCGAGACGGGCGGCCGGTCGTCCGGCGAACAGCGGAAGGTCCAGGTAGGTCTTGATGCCGGGTTCGGCGGCGCAGACATCGGGGATGGCATTCACGCAGTGGTTGGCGGTCACCACCACGCCCGGATTCTTCACCAGCCCTTCGGCGATCGTCTCCGGCTGCAGGCCCTTGAAGGTGAGGTTCACCGTGGGATCGCCGGTGATCTCGACCTCGAAACGTTCGCCGCGCCCACCGAAATTCCAGGCGGGTTCCAGGTCTTCCTCGCCCATCAGCCAGTTGACGGCCGCCGTGATCACCGGTTCGCCGTCGACCAGCGCCTGCCAGCGGAACCGGCGTGCGGCCACACTGCCGGTGGTGATCGGAAACGGCGCGTAGTCGATGTCGGCCGTTGCCACCGCGACGTCCTGGATCGTCCTGATGTTGGCATCGATGCGAAAACCCATGTGATCGGCGATCATTCGTACCGACTGCTTGAAGCCCGCCTCCAGCAGGCCGGCCATCGGGCCCTGCATCGCCTCTTCGGGTGTGCCGCCGAAACCCATGATGTGGCGCACCACGTCCGGCGCGTTGTAGGTCCGGATGTCGGAGAACTCCTCGGCGCGGACGTGGGTGATCGCCGAGGACAGCGACGAGATCATCAGCGGGAATCGTTCGGTGATACCGCCCGGATGGATGCCGGAACCGTGCAGGGTCACGCCGGCTTCGACCGCGGCGTCGGCGACCGCCTGGTGACGCGCGTTGCCCGGATCCGGGTACACCCACCCGACCGGGGTCACGATGTTCTTGCCGGACCGCAGAATCGCGGTGACGTCGTCGTCGTCGGGAATCAGCGGGCTGTAGACCACGCAGTCGGCGTCGATGGCCAGCGCCTCGTCCTTGCTCGATGTCGCGGTCACGCCGAGTGTTCCGATACCCACAATGTCCCCGACGTCGCGCCCGTTCTTGTCCGCGCTGTGCACCCAGCAACCGGCCAACTCGAGTTGGGGGTGGTTCCGCACGCATTCGATCGCGGCCCTACCGACGCCCCCGGTGGCCCATTGGATGACGCGCAGCTTCGACGGATTGCTCACGTCTGGCACCGTATGACTGGTTGACAGTCACTGTCAACGACGACACAGGTGATTGTGGCGCTGGACAGTGTCGACCTGCCGCGTCAACGCTGACGAGCCGGGTCAGCGGAATATCCCGGGCGGAATCGTGGGCGCTTGATCCAGCACGTCGGGCAGTACCCGGACATTCAGCGCGACGAGATCGCCGTCCCCCAGCCCGGCAACGTCTTGAACAGCGTGCAGGAACCGTTGCTGTTCAACGGTATCCACCGCTGCGTCAGCCAGGTGGGTGAACTTGGCGATGTACTGCTCGCGCCCGAACGGCCGCGCCCCCAGCGGATGCGCGTCGGCGACGGCCAACTCGTCTACGATGACTTCACCACTCTTGAGTGTCACTTCCGCCCGGGCCCCGAATGCTTTCTCGGCCGGGTCGTTCGAGTGATAGCGGCGGGTCCACTCCGGATCTTCGACCGTGGAGATCTTGTTCCACAACTCGATCGTGTCCGGCCGATGCGCCCGCTCCGGGGTGTAGGAACGCTCGTGATCCCAGCTGCCGTCCTGCAGTGCGACCGCGAAGATGTAGGGCAACGAGTGGTCCAGCGTCTCCCTCGATGGCGCCGGGGTCGAACTTCTGCGGGTCGCCGGAGCCGGTGCCGATCACATAGTGGGTGTGGTGGCTGGTGTGCAGCACGATCGTGGCGATTTGGCCGGGGTCACCGATGAGCTCCCGCAGTCGGCGAGCCAGGTCGATCGGCGCCTGACTCTGGTATTCGGCGGAATGCGCTTTGGTGTAGCTGTCCAGGATCGCGCGCTTGGGCTCGCCGGGGGCGGGCAGCGGCACCTGGTAGGTGTGCTCGGGGCCCGAGAGCAGCCAGGCGATCACGCCGTCCTCGCCCTCCCAGATCGGCGCGGGCGAGCCCTCCCCTCGCATCGCGCGGTCGACGGCTTCGATGGCGACCTTGCCGGCCCACGCCGGGCGCGTACGCCTTCCAGCTGGAAATGGCGCCTTTGCGGGATTGCCGGGTCGCGGTGGTCAGGTGCAGCGCCTGGCCGATCGCCTGGTAGATGGTGTTGACGTCGAGCCGCAGCATGGTGCCCAGCCCGGCGGCGACCGACGGGCCCAGGTGCGCGACGTGGTCGATCTTGTGCTCATGCAGGCAAATGCCCCTGACCAGGTCGATCTGGACCTCGTACGCGGTCGCGAGGCCGCGAAGGAGGTCGCTGCCGCGCACCCCGAGCTGCTGGGCGACCGCGACCAGCGGTGGGATGTTGTCGCCCGGATGGGAGTACTCGGCGGCCAGAAAGGTGTCGTGGTAGTCGAGTTCGCGGACCGCGACGCCGTTGGCCCAGGCTGCCCACTCGGCGGAGTAGCTGCCGTCGACACCGAAGACGGTCGCGCCCGGCCGGGCCCGGTGCGCCAGCGCCTGGTGGCGGGCGGCGGTGACCGGACGCCGGAGCACGGCGGCGGCGCTGACGGCCGCGTTGTCGATGATCCGGTTGATCACCATCGCCTCGGTCTCCGGCGGCACCGCAACCGGGTCGGCGGCTACCTGGGCGATCTTGTAGGCGAGGTGCTCGGTGACCGGAAAGTCGTCGGCGCTGCGATGGGTCCGGACCGAGTGGATCAGGCTACGGACGCCGGCTAGTGGGCCTGCGTGACCGGCGGCCGGTAGAAAAGGGCCAGCTGCCCGAATGCCCCGCCGATGCCCAGCAGGAGCGAGCCGAACAGTCCGTGCCAGCCCGGGTGGAACAGCTGGGGCCCGAAAATCTGGTAGTCCAGGCTGAGTCTCCCCGGCCCCGTGGTGGCGATGGCCACCGCGGTGACAGCCAGGATCAGGTTGTACTCCCAGCCCTCCTTGACGATGAAGAATCCGTTGTGGCGATGCACAGTCCACGCTGCGACCAGCATCAATGCCACGAATCCCGCGGCCGGAATCGGCGTGAGCAGGCCGGCCGCCAGGCCCAGCCCGGCGGCGATCTCAGTGGTCGCGGCGACGACGGCCTGGAACTTGCCGTATTTCATCCCGATGCTTTCGAACCAGCCCGCGGTTCCGGGGATCCGTCCGCCACCGAAGAACTTGTTGTAACCGTGCGCGGCCAGCGTCAAGCCCAGCACCAGCCGCAGAATCAGCAACCCGACGTCAGAGGCATCATTCATAGACGCCAACCTAGATCATCGGGTAGGCACGGGATAGCAGAGGTATCCTGCCAGCCGCACCCGACGCAAAAGGAGCGACCCATCAAGATCGCGATCATTCGAGCGGACAACGTCGGCCGCGCGCTCGGCACGGCGTGGGCCATGGTCGGCCACGTCGTCGCATCCGACCTTGTGCTGCGCGGTCGATCCTGAACATTCGGATGTCCATACGGCCAGTGATACTGCTCGACGGCGCCGCCTCGGCGCCGCCGGAAGTTCTCGGCCACAAGGCGCACGGCATCGATATGATGCGCCGCAACGGTTTGCCGGTGCCGCCGGCTTTCTGCATCACCGCGGAGGTGGGTGCGAGTTACCGCGCCGAACCCGCAGCGACCCTCGACGCGATCTGGGATGACGTCCGCGACCTGATGCGCACCCTGGAAGCCGCGACCTCGCGGACATTCGGGCATGGGCCACGGCCGCTGCTGGTCAGCGTGCGCTCCGGCGCGGCGATCTCGATGCCCGGGATGATGGACACCCTGCTCGATCTCGGATTCAGTGATGCGGTCGAAAACGCTTTGGCTGCAGAAGGTTCGGCCGAGTTCGCCCGCGACTCGCGGCGGCGCTTCACCGAGTCTTATTCGCGGATCGTGATCGGCCCGGCGCCCGATGATCCGTACCAGCAGCTGCGCGCCGCGATCGCGGCGGTGTTCACCTCGTGGGACTCGCCGCGCGCCGCCGCATACCGCTCGCACCACGGACTCGACGATCGCGGCGGGACCGCGGTGGTCGTGCAGGCGATGGCCTTCGGCAACCTGAACTCCAATTCCGGAGCAGGGGTGATGTTTTCCCGCAATCCGATGACCGGGGCCGACGCGGAATTCGGCGAGTGGCTGCCCGGCGGTCAGGGTGACGACGTGGTCTCGGGCACGGTCGACGTCGAGCCCATCGCCGCACTCCGCGATCACCTGCCTACCGCCTACGACGAATTAGTTGGCGCCGCGCGGCTATTGGAGCGACTGACGGCGGATGTACAGGAGATCGAGTTCACCATCCAAGACGGCACGCTCTGGCTGCTGCAAACCCGGGCTGCGAAGCGCTCCGCGCAGGCGGCCGTGCGCTTGGCACTGCAGTTGCTGAGCGACGGACTGATCGACGAGGCCGAGACGCTGCGGCGGGTGACGCCGGCTCATGTCGAGGCGTTGCTACAGCCTTCTTTGCAACCGGAAAATCGTCTGACCGCTGACCTTTTGGCCACCGGGCAACCAGCCGGTCCGGGCGTGGCCTCGGGGCGGGCTTATACCGAAGTGGACGCGGCCATCGACGCCGCCGACCGCGGCGAGGACGTCATCCTGGTACGCAATCACACCAGCCCGGACGACATTCACGGCATGCTGATAGCGCGCGGAATCGTCACCGAGACCGGAGGTGCCACCAGCCACGCCGCGGTGGTCAGCCGTGAGCTGGGCCGGGTGGCCGTGGTCGGCTGCGGCAGTGGGGTCGCCGACTCACTGGCCGGCAAGCTGGTCACTGTCGACGGCAACGCGGGCGAAGTCCGCTCCGGGAGCCTGCCGCTGTCCGCCTGGTCCGAGGCCAACACTCCTGAACTGCTCGAATTAGCCGACATCGCAAGGCGAATCAGCCCGTTGCGAGCGCATTCCGGCGGCGACTACCCTCGACTGGAGCTGCACTCCGAGGCCGCGGTGCGTACCGCTTTGGCCAGCGGGCACAACGATGTGGTGTCCGCCAGCCCACTGCTGACGATGCTCGCGGCGATTCGAGTCTCGTCTTGACCGAACTGGCTGTGCTGCAGGCAGTCCGATTGAAAGGGCGCGTCAGCCGGGACGATCTGGCCGAGACGCTCGGCGAGGATATCGGTCTGACGGTCGACAGGCTGGCCGAGGCGGGTCTGTTGACCGACGGGCCGACGCTGCGGATCAGCCCGGAGGGCCGTGCGCGTCTCGAAGGATTGCTGGCAGCCGAGCGGCAACAGGCCGACGCGGCGGCTGTCCTGGCTGCGTACAACGAATTCCGTTCTGTGAATGCTGGAATTCAAGGCGCTGGTCACCGACTGGCAGCTCAGGAGCGGCCAGCCCAACAGCCCATGAGGACGCCGAGTACGACGCTGCCGTGCTCGGCCGCCTCGACCAGGTCCACCACCGGGTGACGCCCCTTGTGAACGCCGTGGCCGCTGAAATTCCGCGACTGGGCCGCGTACGCGAGCAAAACTGCAGACGGCGCTGGACCGGGTGCATGCCGGGGAGACGATGTGGCTGTCCCGCCCGCTGATCGACTCCTATCACACCGTGTGGTTCGAGCTGCATGAAGAGCTGATCCTCGCCTGCGGGATCGACCCGCGAAGCCGAAGACGCATAACCGATTTCGCCTACAACTCCGCTTCCAACCGGGCGACATAGTCGTCGATATCGCCGACCGCCGACTCGGCCGCGTGCACGCTGACCGTCACGGTGTCGCCGATACCCCAGACGCCGTGGGTAAGGCCGATCACCGACGAGAGCCAGGGAAAACGGCGGTCAGCAGCACCGGCGCGCCCCGAACGTCAAGTCGGCGGGCCCGCGATAAATGCTTGACACGACGGTGTTTCCGGCGACCTGCGCCGGCTGGACGTCAGGATCGAATAGGCTGGCGCCCCAGCGCAGCAGCGGAGCGGGGGTCGCGGCGAAGGCCCGGTCCGCCGCTCGAAACGCGGGATGCTCCGAGCGGAGGCGGGCATTGGTCAGGTCTGTGGCGATTCTTTCGACGCGGGCCTGCCGGTCCAGGTGCGGATACAGCCCGACCGTGGCATTGGCAAAGTGGTTATGAGCATGCGGCACACCGGGTTTGGCCATCGTCACCTCGGCTACCAGTGACGCGGCCACGTCGTCCAGGTGGCCGGAGAGCGCCCCGGAAACGGCGGCCAGTACCGCGACGGTGGCCGTGGGTCCGTGCAGCTGCGAGCGGTGCCGCACCAGCGTCCGCAGGGGGCGTGCGCCCGTCGGATGGGTATTGGTGGACACCGCGCGGCTGCGGTCCGATCGCAGGCGGCAGCAGCCCAGCGCGGGTGTCGGCTGACCAGCGTGCGATGGGCGCGCGCAGCGTCAAATGCAAGCCACGGCAGAAAACCTGGGGACTCCGGCACAATATCGGGCACCGGAGTCTCGCGGCCGAACAGCCAGGCGGCCATTGCCAACGCCCGCGGACCGTCCGACAGCGCGTGCGCGAACTGCATGACCGCGACCGTGGCCGGTGCCGGCGCTGCCCTGCGACACCGTGCACCGGGCCGAACAGGTGCATGCGCCATGGCGCCCGGCGGATGTCGAGTTGGTCGTCGAAGAGTCCGGCCGACTGCGTCCAGGCAGCCTCGCCAGCTGTCGTCGTCGAGGTGGTGGCGCACGATCCGGTCGGCCTCGACGGTGGTCGGCACCCAGCACGGGTAGGTCAACGGCGATCCGTCTTCGACGCGGACCGTCAGGGCACGGCATTTCTGCGCCCTGTTGCGGACCTCGTCGATGGCGTGCTCGAAATCCGTTGGTACACCGTCGAATGCGTACAGCAGGAACTCATCGCTGGGGATCTTGGCCGACATCCAGTAGAACTGCGCGTCGATCGCAGTCATCCGGTTCGGCATGTCAGCATCCTATGGATCCACAGTTGGACGGTTATCCACAGATGGCGGTTTGTGACTGCCGCAGCGTCGGCCGTCGATCGCTAGTATTCGAACATGCGTTCTAGTAGTCGTGAGGAGATCGTCGAGGTCCTCGACGCGCTCGAGGCCGGCTACAAACGCGCCCTGGATTTGGCGTTCGATGTGTTGACCACCCCGGAGCGGCTGCGGGTGTTGGAGCGGTTGGAGGGTTTTCGCCGTCAACAGCCGGCCATCGAGCACGCGCTGATCAACCAGCTCGCCGAACAGGCCGAGCCCGGTCGAGTTGGGTGGCAAGCTGGCCGCCGGCGTTGGCCGACCGGTTGCGGATCAGCCGCGCCGAGGCCTCGCGGCGGGTGCATGAGGCCGCCGACCTGGGTCAGCGGCGGGCGCTCAACGGCGAACCGTTGCCGCCGGTGCTGCCCGCCACCGCGGCCGCCCAACGCAACGGCGACCTCGGTGCCGGCCATGTCGCGGTGATCCGCAGCTTCTTTCACCGGCTGCCGGACTTCGTCGACATCGAGACCCGCAGCACAGCCGAAGCCCAGCTGGCCCGCCTGGGCCGGTGAGCACCGCCCCGACGAGCTGGCCAAACTGGCCGACAAGCTCACCGACTGCCTCAACCCCGACGGCGACTTCACCGACATCGACCGCGCCAAACGCCGCGGCCTGACGCTCGGTAAGCAAGACATCGACGGCATGTCAGCCCGATCAGCGGCTGGCTGACCCCCGAAGCCCGCGCCACCATCGACGCCGTCTTCGCCAAACTGGCCGCACCCGGGCATGTGCAACCCCGCCGACGACGAACCCTGCATCAGCGGCACCCCGTCCCAGGCCGCGATCCAGGGCGACACCCGCAGCGCCGCCGCAACGCCACCACGACGCCCTGCTCGCCGCCGCGCGCGCGCTGCTGGCCTCCGGTGAGCTGGGCCAGCACAACGGCCTACCCACCTCCATCATCGTCACCACCACACTGCACGAACTCGAAAAAGGCGCCGGGCGCGGGCTCACCGGCGGCGGCACGCTGCTGCCGATGTCGTGAGGTGATCCGGCTGGGCTCCCACGCCCACCACTACCTGGCCATCTTCGACAACGGCAAAGCCCTGGCGCTCTATCACACCAAACGCCTGGCCTCACCAGCCCAACGAATCGTGCTGCACGCCAGGGACCGCGGCTGCACCTTCCCCGGCTGCACCATGCCCGGGCTACCTCTGCGAAGTCCACCACTGCAACCCCTACGCCACCAACCCCGTCACCGACGTCAACCAACTCGCCTTCGGCTGCGGCCCCAACCACGACATGGCCGAACAAGGCTGGACCACCCGCAAAAACAACAAAGCCCAAACCGAATGGATCCCACCACCACACCTCGACCACGGCCAACCCCGCATCAACACCTTCCACCACCCCGAAAAACTGCTCCGACGGCGACGACGAAGACGCTGCCTTAGTGGGGTTCAGCCGAAGTTGCTCGCTCCCGGGCAATACACGTTGATCGCGTCTTGCATGAACGGCCGCACCTGCTGGTTCGTGAAGCCCAGCGCTTCCAGCTCGTTACCGATCTTCGACATGGCGACCCGCCACGGGCTTGCGTGCCCGCCGAATTGGATGGCGTACGAATCCCCCGCGAGAGAGCCTCGTCGTCGCACCGTTCGTGCGCGAGGGCGAGCAACCGGTCCGGCGGGCCGATGTTCAGTCCGTCGTTCGACAACGCCCCCAGGAACTCGTCGTCCTGTGTGTCAGCGTGGGCAACGGCTCCCGTCATCAGTACTGCTGCGGCGACGGCGAGCCGGCGAACGAGTTCACGGCCATGGCTAAGCGTGACACCGATCACTGCGGACCGCGAGCCCAGGGACCGCTGGTCTGCCGGTCGCTATTTGGCCGGCCCGATGAAACCGAGCACCAGGTCGGCTACCTTGTCCGGCTCGTCGAGTTGCAGGAAGTGTCCGGCGTTGTCGACGACGGTCACGTCGCTGTCGTCGGGCAGCGCATTGGGGATCCATCGCGTGAAAGCCGATGTCATGCAACCGTCGTCGCGTCCGTGCAGGTACAGGCTCGGCAGCTTCGGCGGCGACGTCCAGTGCCGGTGCAGTTCGCGATACTGCGTCGGCGGGCGGGTGTTGCGGATCGCCGCCCGGTAAGGCCCGAGCGCGGCGCGCCAACTCTCCGGTGTGCCGATCGCGGCGTCGACGTGGCGCAGATCGGCTTTGGCGTCGTAGCCGGGCGACCACTTTTCCACAGTCGCGGCAGCACCCAGGACGCGGAATGCTCTGGCAGCCAAGGTAATTGGAAGTACATGATGTACCAGCTGCGCAGCAGCTGCGGCGGGATCTGGGCCAGCAGCCGGCCGGCGTCGGGCACCCGCCCCCGAAAGGCCGCGGCCGGCGGCACCGACATGATCACCGCCTTGTCGAAAGGGCTGTCCGGAATCGCGGCCAACCCGTTGGCGGCCATCGCGCCCCAGTCGTGGCCGATCACCACGTCGCGGTCGGTGCCGCCGACGGCGGCGCGCACCTGCAGCGCATCGTCCATCAGCGCACCGATGTGATAGCTGCCGTCGGACGGAATCGACGACGGCGCGTAACCCCGCATGAACGGTGCCACCACCCGCCAGCCGGACTCGGCCAGCCGGGGCGCGACTTTGCGCCAGCCATACGCGGTGTCAGGAAAACCGTGCAGACACAGCGCAATTGGACCGTCAGCTCGGCCCCCACGTCAGGGCCTTCAACTCCACGGTGGGAGCTTGGACATCGATCCAGCGGTGCTTGGCCATCACCTGATTCCTTCGCGCGGGCAGTAGCGTGATCGATTAGTAGTGGTCGAAGTCGGAGATCAGCCAGCGATCGCCGACCTTGTCGAGTGTCACCCGGGCACTGGAACCGGTTTGCGACGGTGCGGCATCACCGATCTTGACGGTCTGTGAGATGAACACCAGAACGACGGCATGATTCGGGGTCGTGACCTCGGGCGCCGCGTCCGGCACCGTAGCGGTCGCGACGATGCGCTCCTGTTTGGCGTGCGGGATGGGATCCTGCTGCGTCCGCGTGGTGTAGGTGTCGAGGAAGGCGCCGGTCAAGCGCTTCCGGGTGATCGCCACGTCGTGGTCGATCGTGTCGTAGCGGAAAGTCAGGATCGCATCGGTGGATTCCGTTGCGGCCGCGACTGCTTGACCACGGGCCAGCTCGATGTGCCTGATCGAGGAGTCGTGCCACTTCAGCAAACCCGCGGCAATCGCCAGCAGCAACGCGAACGTCGGCACCAGCCCGTAGACCAGCACCCGCGACCAGTTGACTCGCCGCGTCATGACACGAATGCCACGTCGGAGATCTTGGCGCCGTGGCCGGCGTTCTGCACGGTGATCCGCATCCGGAAGAACTGCGGCTGCTGATTTTCCGGCCGGGATCGACGGGCTTCACCGTCACCGCGACCAGCACCCGACCCTGTTCGCCACTCTGCGATTCCAGGCCGATGTCGGTGACGGTGCCCAGCGACCTGGACCGCGATTGCTTGGCGGCATCGATGTAGGCCTGCTTGTGGTGGGCGAAGCTGTCGGCGAACATGCCGATTGCCGAGTCTTGGATTCGCTGCGCGTCGGCGTCCGCCTGTTGGGGGTCGACCGTGCTGAGGTTCACCGCGATGTCCTCTGCGGCGTGCACGAAAAGACTGCGCTGGTCTTCTCGATCCCGCGCCTCGTAGGCGCGGAAGCCGAGCCAACCGACCAGCCCCGCCAACACCACCGCGGCGACCAAGCCACCGATCAGTGCGATCCGTTCTACGTGCGCAGCAGGTTGTGTCGGCCGCAGGTACACGACGTCGACTGGCACATCGTCGGGCATATTCCCAACGTACGTGGTCGTGCAAGGACCTAGACCGAGGCCACCGCATTCTCGAGGTCTGCGAGACGATCTTGCGCATGCCGTACATCGCCTGGGTGGCGGCGGTGGCGCGGGCCGGGTCCGGGTGGCTGACCAGGTCGTAGAGCCGCTCCGGAATCACCTGCCAGCTCAGGCCGAATCGGTCCTTGCACCAGCCGCACTGTGATTCCTCGCCGCCATCGGTCAGCCGACTCCAGTAGTAGTCGACCTCGTCCTGGTCCTTGCAGTTGATCGTGAACGACACCGCCTCGCTGAAGGTGAAGTGCGGACCGCCGTTGATCCCGATGAACCGGTTGCCGTCGAGGACGAAGCTGGCGGACAGCAGCGAACCGGGCTCGCCAGGACCGGCGTCGGTGCTTCGGTTCAGGTCCTCGAAGTGGGAGTTCGGAAACATCGAGCTGTAAAACGTCACCGCCTCCTCCAGGTTGTGGTCGAACCACAGCGAGGGCGTGATCGATGGCATGGCTTCCTCCTGGTTGTCGTCGGGTGTCTAATTGGTAGACCCCGGCGAACGCGAAAACTCATCTGAGTAACGTCAAAGTGCGATCGACCGAGAGGACCGCCCGTGACCGCCGTGCGCAACACTCCGAAGACCGTCGAGTTTTCCGGGGTTCAGGGTCTCACCCTGGTCGCAGACGAATGGCTCGGTCCGTCGTCGGCGGTCGCCGACGTGGCCGCCGATCGTCCCAGCATCCTGATGCTGCACGGCGGAGGCCAGAACCGGCACTCCTGGAAGAACACCGGCCAGGTCCTGGCCGACCACGGCTTCCACGTGGTCGCGCTGGACAGCCGCGGCCACGGCGACAGCGACCGCTCGCCCGACGCCGACTACGACGTCGAGACGCTGACCGCCGACGTGATGGCCGTCCTCGACGCCATCGCCCGGCCGGTGATCCTGATCGGGGCCAGCATGGGCGGGCTGACCGGCATCCTGGTCGCCGACCGCGCCGGACCCGAGCGGGTCACCCGACTGGTGCTGGTCGACGTCGTGCCGCGGTTCGAGAAGAACGGCAGCGCGCGCATCCGCGACTTCATGTTCAGCGGACTGCACGGTTTCGCCACTCTCGACGAGGCCGCCGACGCCGTCGCCGCCTACCTGCCGCACCGGACCCGCCCGCGCAGCCCGGAGGGACTGAAGAAGAACCTCCGGCTCCGCGACGGTCGTTGGTACTGGCACTGGGACCCGGCGTTCATGACCAAGCCCGGCGACGACCCGGAATTGCGCACCGAGAACTTCGAGCGCGCCGCCGCCGACCTGACGATCCCCGTGCTGCTGATCCGCGGCAAGCTCTCCGACGTGGTCAGCCCCGAGGGTGTCAAGCACTTCCTGGAGACGCGTGCCCAACGCGGAGTTCGTCGAACTGTCCGGCGCCGGCCACACCGCCGCCGGCGACGACAACGACGCCTTCAGCGACGTCGTGGTGACGTTCGCGACGCGCTAGCGATACGGCGGCGACCCGCTAGCCACCGACGCCGGGCTTCTCCGCGTGACCACCGAACTGCTTGCGCATCGCCGACAGCGCCTTGTTGGCGAAATCGTCGAGGCTGCGCGAGGCGAACCGGGACTGCAGGGCGGTCGTGAGCACCGGCGCGGGAACGCCTTCGTCGATCGCCGCGATCGCGGTCCAGCGGCCCTCGCCCGGAGTCGGAGACCCGCCCGGAGAACTCCTTCAGATCCGGCGATTCCTTCAGCGCGATCGCGGTCAGATCCAGCAGCCACGAGCCGACGACGCTGCCGCGCCGCCACACCTCGGCGACATCGGCGATGTCGAAGTTGTACTGGTAGCACTCGGGATTCGACAGCGGCGCGGTTTCGGCGTCGCCTGCTTCGATGATCCGCGTGCCGACGTCGGCATTGCGCAGAATGTTCAGGCCCTCGGCGAGCGAGGCCATCATCCCGTACTCGATACCGTTGTGCACCATCTTGACGAAGTGCCCGGCACCGGTCGGACCGCAATGCAGATAGCCCTTCTCCGGCTGCGCGACCTCGCCCTCGCGGCCCGGGGTGCGCGGCGCCGAGTCGACTCCCGGCGCGATCACCGAGAACAGCGGCTCGGCGTGCTCGAAGGCGTAGTCGTCGCCGCCGATCATCAGACAGTAACCACGCTCGCGACCCCACACGCCACCGCTGGTGCCGCAGTCGATCAGGTGAATACCCTTCTCGGACAGCAGTCTTTGCGTGCTTGAGATCGTCGCGGTAGTAGGAGTTGCCACCGTCGATGACGATGTCGCCGTCGTCCAGCGTCGTCGCGCAGCTCGTCGATCACCCCGGTGGTGATCGTGCCGGCGGGCACCATCACCCACACAACCCTTGGCGCGGTGAGCTTTTCGGCCAGCTCCTGCAGCGAGGACACACCGGTGATGTTGTCGACGCCGTCGAACGACTTCACCACGTCCGGACTGTGGTCGTAGACCACGCCCTCGTGTCCGGCGTCCACTACCCGGCGGATGATGTTGCCGCCCATTCGGCCCAGGCCGATCATCCCTAGCTGCATGTCGCTCGTTCTCCTTAGTGGTGGTTGTCGGCTAGCCACGGCTGTTGCCAGCCGCGATGTCCTCGTAGCAGATCGCGCGCCGCGTCCGGCCCCCACGAGCCGGGTTCGTAGCGAGTGGATTTCGCCGGGGTGATCCAGCAGCGGCTGCACGATCCGCCAGGTCTCTTCGATGCCGTCCTCGCGAGCGAACAGCTGGTGATCACCGGTCAGCGCGCCGTGCAGCAGCCGCTCGTAGGGCAGCAGCGGCTCGCCGAGATCAGCCGATGAACGACGAGTCCAGATGCAGGTCGCGCCAGCGGTCGCCGTCGAGCGCGGTCAGCTGCAGGCGCAACCCGGGATCGGGGTCGATGCGCAGCACGATCTGGTTGGGTTCGGCCCGTCGTGCGATCCGGCAGGAAGGCCAGCGACGGGACGCGGTGGGTGAACAGCCGCACCTCGGTGACCCGCTCGGTGAGCGACTTGCCCGCCCGCAGGAAGATCGGCACCCCGGCCCAGCGCCAGTTGTCGATCTCCACGCCGCAGCGCAACGAAGGTCTCGGTCGTGCGAGCTCCTTGGCCACCCCGTCGATGTCGGTGTAGCCGCGTACTGGCCCCGCACGCAGCGCTGCGGGTCGATCGCCGGTATCGCCCGCAGAACGTCGGCCTTCTTGTCGTTGAGGTCGTCGGCGCTCGGGCCGACCGGCGGCTCCATCGCCACACCCGGCGAGCACCTGCAGCAGATGGTTCTGCACGACGTCGCGCAAGGCGCCGACCCCGTCGTAGAACTTGCCGCGGTCCTCGACGCCGAAGTTCTCGGCCATCGTGATCTGGATTTCGGAGATGACTGTTGCGGTTCCACAGCTCGGCCAGCGCCAGGTTGCCGAACCGCAGGTACTCCAGTTCGACGACCGGTTCCTTGCCCAGGAAGTGGTCCACCCGGAAGATCTGGTCTTCGTCCAGCACCGCGCGCAGCCGCTCGTTGAGCTCGCGGGCGGACTTCAGGTCGTGGCCGAAAGGCTTCTCCACCGCGACGCGGGACCCTTCCAGCAGGTCGGCTTTGGCCAGGTTCTCCACGATCGGCGCGAACAGCGACGGCGGCATCTCCAGGTAGAACAGGCAGTGGTGGTTCGAGCCGACCTGCTTTTTCAGCGCTTTGTAGAGCGCGGAGTCGGTGACGTCGCCGTGCAGGTAGGACAGCCGTTTGGCGAACCGGTCGAACACCTTGCCGTCGATCTTCTCGCCGGTGCCTTCGATCGCCTCGCGGGCCCGCTTGACCAACTCGTCGACGCTGATGTCGTCGCTGGCGACGCCGAGGATCGGGCACTCCAGCAGCTCGCGGTGCTCCAGCCGGTAGAGGGCCTGAAACGTCATCTTGCGGGCCAGATCGCCGGTGATCCCGAAAATCACCAGCAGGTCCGAGGCGTTAGCGCCGGATTCGACCAATCGGGACCTCCACGAGAATTCGACGTGGCTCAACGCGGGCCCAAAACTGCCTAGCTCGATCCGCCGCGGCCAGCGTTCAACCCTAAACACTGCGGTTGCAGCCCGACAACCGGAAGATCACGAGCTGCGTAACCGTTCGCTGCGAGCGGCCAAACCTCGACTGGTCAGAGATTTTCGAAACATACACTCGCAGTTGCTCTTTCGACTTGCAACTGCTCAGCGTATACCCGCAGGGACGAGAGTCTCCGCGGCCAATTTCGCGGGCTGTCGCTCGTGAACGTCGACCGAACCGATCAGGGAAGATGCGTGGCATGCCTGCCCGAGCATCTGATGATCGTGGTCTACGCCCTGGCCGCGCTGGTCGTCGCCGAAGCAGTGGCCATCGGCGTGCTGTGGCGGCTGCTGGTCGCAACAGCAAGGCAATGATCGAGGAGTTGCAGCGGCAACCCGACCTGCTCAGTTTCGGGTCCAAGGCCGTCAAGACGGTGTGGCAGACCGCGAACCTGGTGCGCAAGGAGGGGTTCGGCGCCGCGGTGCGCAGCTCGATCGAAGACCTCGCCGACTGGGCCGAGGTGGAGCGACCGGACCTGGCCCGGGTGACGCAGGACGGCAAGGTCGCGATCCTGTTCTCCGACATCGAGGAGTCGACCGCGCTCAACGAGCGGGTCGGCGACCGCGCCTGGGTGCGGCTGATCGGCGAGCACGACAAGCAGGTTCGCAAGCTGGTCAAGGCCCACTCCGGGCACGTGGTCAAGAGCCAGGGCGACGGGTTCATGATCGCGTTCGCCCGCGCCGAGGAGGCGGTGCGCTGCGGCATCGACATGCAAGACGCGCTGCACCGGGATGCACAGCGTAAGCGGCGCAACGGAATTCGAGTACGAATCGGCATCCACGTCGGCCGGTCGGTGCGCCGCGGCGACGACCTGTTCGGCCGCAACGTCGCGATGGCGGCGCGGGTTGCCGCCGAAGCCTGTGGCGGAGAGGTTCTGGTGAGCGACACGGTGCGCGAACGCGCTCAGCGACTGCGACGATCTCGAATTCGACGGCGGCCGCGAGGCCGAATTGAAAGGCTTCGCCGGCACCCACCGGCTGTACGCGGTCGCCGCTGCCTGATGGGCCTGGCCTCGGCGCCCCGCGCCGTACCGGCCCGCATCGTCGTGGGGCTAGTCTTCGCCGGCCTCGGCCAGGCGCTGCTGCAGCCGATCGCGGATCTCGTTGGGCGTGTAGGCCCGCCGCCGCCGTTGATCGCGGACGACCAGCACGCCACCGGCCGCCACCCCGACGACCCCGGCCAATCCCAGCAACTTCCAGACGGTGCGCATCGACTCAGGTTATTCGCGAGTGCATCCCGGCGGGGACGGTATGTGCATATGGTGCGGTGGTGGACACGCACACGGTGAGCTTGAGCCAGGCCCTGGACCAGACCAGGACCGGCGACGTCTGGCTGTTCCGCGGACATTCCGGACCCGACCGCGCGATCCAGACGATGTCGAACAGCCCGGTCAACCACGTCGGCATGACGGTCGCGATCGAGGATCTGCCGCCGTTGATGTGGCATGCCGAACTCGGCGACAAGCTGACCGACGTGTGGACCGCGAGCAACCACCGCGGCGTGCAGCTCAACGACGCCCGCGAGGCCGTCGAGCGATGGCTGACCCGCTACGGCCAGCGGTGCTGGTTGCGGCAGATGACCCCCGACGTCGACCGCGAGCAGGAGAATCGGCTGCTGCGCGTCATCGCCCGGATGGACGGCACGCCGTTTCCCTCCACGACTCGACTCACCCTGCGGTGGCTGCGCGGTCAGCTTCCGACCAGGTACGACTGGGTGCGCGGGATCCCGATCGCTGGACTCCCGCGTTCGCGAGTCGACCCGGCGCCGCAGAGAGCAGCAGCGCAAGGGCCGCTTCGAGTCCGCGTACTGCGCGGAGACGGTCGCCGTCACCTACGAGGAGATGGGGCTGATCGAAACCGAGAAGCGGACGAATTGGTTTGACCCGGGCCGCTTTTGGAGCGGTGACGATCTACCGCTGATCGCGCCCTATCGGCTCGGCAGCGAAATCGCCGTCGTCGCCGACTGATCGACTACCCTCACACACCGAACTTGGCGCGCGCGCCCTCGGTGACCGGGGTGAACAAATTGACGAGATTGCCGTCCGGATCGCGGAATAGCAGCGCCCGGTTGCCCCAAGGCATCGTCGTCGGCGCCGTCACGATCTCCCCGACGTGCGCCCGCAGTCGCTCGTACTCGGCGTCCACGTCGTCGACCAGGAACTCGATGATCGCGCTGCGGTTTGCCGCCGGCTCGGCGGCGCCGACTCCGAACAACGGCACGGTCTTATCGCTGCCGATCGCCAAAGTGCCTACGGGCGTTGGAATTTCGGCGAACAGCTCGTTGCCCCATACCGCGACCTTTTCGGTCACCTTCTCGTAGAACGCCGACGAGCCGCGCGACGTCGGCGGTGATGATTCGCGTCGAAACGAATTTCATGGTGGCGATGGTAGGTGTCGCCTACGACAGAATCCGTGGTCAGATCGGGGTCCAGATGTTGTTGTTCCAGAATCCCCAGGCACGCGCGGTCATATTCCACATCACCTGCGCGCCCGGGGCCCACGGCGGTGGCGGTGGCTGCGGCGGCGCCCAGATCGGCGGAACTCCCCAGGGTCCGTTGCCCATCGGGCCACCCTGGTCTGCCGCGCGTTGCCAGTCGTGGCAGTGGTTCCAGTCCCAGTCGTAGATGCTGCCCCAGCCCGGGTCCCACGGCTGGCCCGGACACCAGTGAAAGGCCGGCGCCGCCTGCGCGCTGGTCGGCTCCGCCGTGGCGCCGGCCAGCCCCAGAGCGCACAGCGCCAGCGCGGCCCACAGTATACCGAGGCCGCATGCTTCATCGTCGCCATCTCCCAGAGTGTGCCTCAGCCGGACTCGGGTCAGGCTCTAAACCGCACGCCGCGCCGGCGGCGGGACCCACGCCTGCAGAGCTCGACGGCCGATCAACTGGCAGTTGTGGGTGAAGGCCAGCTTCTTGGCCGCGTCGGTGAACTCCTGATTGCTGACCACGATGCTCTTCGTGCAGTCGTGGTGCCGTGCGCCGGCGACCACCTGCTGCACGGCGGCGACGCCGACGGGCTTGCCGAGACGCTTGCATTGGACCGCCACCGACTTGTCGTCGCGGCGGGCGATCAGGTCGACGCCGTAGTCGCCGCTGGCCGGCGTGAACGTGATCTGCCAGCCGGCCCGTCTGCATGCGCGCCGCGACGTAGTCCTCGAACTCCGTCCCGGTCATCGCGTCGATCGCCGCCATGCCGCTGGCCGGTCGCCGTTCACGCGGCCAACCAGCACCGCCAGAACCAGGCCCACGGCCGCGCCGGCCAGCCCCACCCTGACGCCGTGACCGACGAGATCCGGCGAAGAACCCGAAGTAGACCGGCAGGAACAGGTAAGCGATCTTCATGTCGGGGAGATGGTATCGACAGGTACCGACAGCTACGGCGAAGCCGCGCCCAAACCCGTTGTCGCGCTTACCCGCCTCACGCCTAGCCGGATCTGCCGAGGCGCCGGCGGGTTTCCGCCACCGCCCGCCTCACTTCGGCGTCCTCGCGTCGAGCGCCCGCTGCCTCACGTTCGGCTTGTTGGGTGACACGTTGTTGCCGATCCCGCTCGCGCTGTTCGCCCACATCCTCACGCTCATCGGCACGCTGCTCGCGCTCATCGGCCGCCTGCTCACGATCGCTGGCGATGCGGTCGCGCTCATCGGCGACGCGATCTCGTTCGTCGGCAGTCCGCTCGCGCCGCTCGAGCTCGCTCTCCCGCCGCGTGAGTGAGTGCTCACGCTCGTCAGACGGGCCCTGCCCGGTGGAGGGGTTGTCGCGAACCACCCACTCATTAAACGCCTCGGCGGAGTTGGCCGCCCTGACAGTGTTGAATGGGCGGAGGGTTACGCGACTCAACCCGACGATGTCAGCGCTGCCGGTTCGGTCAGAGCATTTTCACTCTGTACATGTTGAGGAGTAACCCATGTCCGACGCCGACGCCGCAGCGATCCGTACGGAGCGCGGTGACTGGGTCAGCGAGCATCTCGAGGCATATCTGACCTCCGGCGGCGTGCGAGGCCACATCCTGGACCTGAGTGAGGTCGGCGGCCGCGCGCTGACCACGCACTGCTTGATCAAGTGCGTGGGCCGCAAGTCTGCGAAGGTTTACGTCAGGCCATTGATCTACGGCAACGTCGGTGGCGAGATCGTCATCGTCGGATCAAAGGGCGGAGCCGACACCCATCCGGGGTGGTACTTGAATGTGTTGGAGAGCAACACGATCGGTGTGCAGATCGCGACCCAGGCGTTCGAGGCCACGTGGCGGGAACCCGAGGGTGAGGAGCGCCATCAGGTGTGGGCCTACATGGCTCACCTCTACCCGCCGTACCTGACCTACCAGCAGTCGACCAGCCGGCAGATCCCGCTGCTGATGCTGGCGCCCGTGCGGCCGATCGATGTCTTCTCAGCAGATGGTTCGCAGTAACCGTCGCTGAAGCCACTGAACAGAATTAGACCTCGATTGATGGGTGACTTCGGTTGGGTATCGTCCGCCCTATGCCGCTGAGATATGTAGATCCCGACAAAAAGCGGGGCCGTTTGCACAAGGTCACCGTTGCATTCGGCCGTTCGGCGGCAGGGCAATTCATCGCACGCCATATCGCACGCCACACCGACCCGTATTTGTTCCGACTCACCGGTGGCCGGGTGAATATGGGCGGAGTCATCAATGCACCGCTCGTCTGCACCGGGGCGAAGTCGGGTCAGCCGCGCGAAGTGCAGCTCACCTACTTCCACGATGGACCCGACGTCATCCTGATCGCCTCCAACTACGGAGGTGCCAAACATCCGCAGTGGTACTACAACCTCAAAGCGCATCCGGATTGCGTGTTCGGCGGGGAACGCTTCTCAGCCGAACAGGTTACCGATACAGACGAGTATGCAAGGCTGTATGAGTTGGCCGAGCGCGTCTACGCCGGATACGGCGATTACAGCGCCAAGGCGGCACCTGCGGGTCGCCAGATTCCAGTCTTCCGACTCAAGCCGCGCTAGCGCGGGCGTGAATCCTCAAACGTTGAACCGGAATTCGACGACGTCGCCATCGGCCATCACGTAGTCCTTGCCCTCCATGCGCACCTTGCCGGCGGACTTGGCCGAGGCCATCGATCCGGCGGCGACCAGGTCGTCGTAGGAGACGATTTCGGCTTTGATGAACCCTTTTTCGAAGTCGGTGTGGATCACGCCGGCGGCCTTGGGCGCAGTGTCGCCTTGACGGATGGTCCACGCCCGGGACTCCTTGGGCCCGGCGGTCAAGTAGGTCTGCAGCTTCAGGGTATGAAAACCGGCCCGCGCCAACGCATCTAGACCGCGCTCGGTCTGGCCGATCGACTCGAGCAGCTCGGCGGCCGACTCCTCGTCCAGCTCGATCAGCTCCGACTCGATCTTGGCATCCAGGAACACCGCGTCCGCCGGCGCGACCATCGCGCGTAGGTCAGCCTTGCGGGCGTCGTCGGTCAGCACCGCCTCATCGGCATTGAACACGTAGAGGAACGGCTTGGTGGTCATCAAATTCAACTCACGCAGAACTGAGGAGTCGACGCCGGCCGCGAACAACGTCTTGCCCGAATCGAGCACGGCCTCAGCGGCCACGGCCGCCTCGAGCAACGGCTTGCGTTCCTTGTTGTTGCGTGCTTCCTTCTCCAGCCGCGGGACGGCCTTCTCCAACGTCTGCATGTCGGCGAGAATCAACTCGGTTTCGATCACCTCGATGTCGGACTTGGGGTCCACCTTCCCGTCGACGTGCACCACGTCGTCGTCGGCGAACACCCGCACCACCTGACAGATGGCGTCGCATTCACGGATGTTGGCCAGGAATTTGTTGCCCAGGCCGGCGCCCTCGGAGGCGCCCCGCACGATTCCGGCGATATCGACAAACGTCACCGGCGCAGGCACGATTTTCTCGGAGTCGAACATCTCGGCGAGCTTGTCCAACCGCGGATCGGGCAGCGGCACCACGCCCTCATTGGGCTCGATGGTCGCGAACGGGTAGTTGGCGGCGACCACGTTGTTTCTGGTCAGCGCGTTAAACAGGGTCGATTTGCCGACATTCGGCAGACCCACGATCCCAAGGCTGAGGCTCACAGGGACTCAAGTGTAGGAGAACAGCGCCGGACCGATCGCCGCGCTGCTGTGCTGGGTAGGCACGCCCGCGTATTGCTAACGAGGTCGTTACGTGTCTTTCGGCGTCCAGCCGGTACGGTCGACATGTGTCAGAAGAGCCGGCCCGGTCGGAGGTGGCCGCAGATCACCGCTCGGTAATCCCCGGGATTCCCGGTGTTCCGTGGTGGGCCGCGGTCGTGGTCGCGGTGACCGGCTGCGCCGTCGGCTTCGCGTTCGACGCGGGCTCCGGCAAAGACCTGACCATCGTGTTCTCCGCGCTGTACGTGGCGGGTTGCGCCGCGGCGGTGCTGGCCGTCCGGCAGGCCGGGATCTTCACCGCGGTCATCCAGCCGCCGCTGATCCTGTTCGGCGCGGTACCTGCGGCATACTTCCTGTTCCACGGCGCCAAATTCACCGGCGTCAAAGACTTGGTGATCAACTGCGGCTACCCGCTGATCGAGCGCTTCCCGTTGATGCTGTTCACCTCGGCCGGTGTGCTGCTGGTGGGCCTAATCCGTTGGTATCTGGGCAGATTCCACTCAACTGAGACGCACGGCGTCGCTGCCGAAAGTGAGCAGCCGTCGTTGGTCGCGAGACTGACCGCGTTGTTCAACCGCGACTCCGCCGGCGCCGAGACACCCGAGAAGGGCACCCGCGCGCGGGCGCGCCGGGAGCACGCCGTCGAGCGGTCCGCACGGTCGGCCGCGACCCAGCGCCGGAGCGCAAGGCGGCCGGCTGCGCCGGGCACCACGTCGTCGCGGACCACGTCGTCGCGCGCACGTCGACCGCGGCCCCCGCTCGACGACACCGTCGAGCCGACGCGCGAGCGGGCACCGCGACGCCGCCCAGCCCGTGAATTCGACGACTCGGAGCCGCCCCGCCGCAGCAGCAGTCGACAACCCCGCGATCCGGACCTGCGTGGCCGTCCACCGCGGGAAATCCGCCGCGATCCGCATGCCCGTCGCGGCCGCCCGACCAGCCGCAGCAGCCGGTTCGACCCGTACGAACCGGTCGAGCCCTTCGACACTCCGGCTCCCCCGCCGCGGCGTCGGCCGGGGCCCAACGGCAACACCGCGACGCATCACCCGATCTCACAGGTCAGGTATCGCAAAACCGCCGGAGGCGAGGAGCCGCCCAATGGGCGCCCGCGGCAGCCGCGCAAGCCGTCAGCCGACTCCTGGGACTACGACGTCTAGCAGGGACGTCTAGCAGGCTGGGACTAACCCTTACGGGCTGCCCGGATCTCCCGGGGTAGCGCGAACACCAATGTCTCGTTGGCTGTGGTCACCGGCTGCACCACGTCATATCCGTGCTCGGCCAACCGCTCCAGGACGCCCCGCACCAGCACCTCGGGCACCGACGCCCCGGATGTCACGCCGACGGTGGTGACGCCCTCCAGCCATGCCGGATCGATGTCGTCGGCGTAGTCGACCAGATAGGAGGCGGACGACCCGGCGCCCAGGGCGACCTCGACCAACCGCACCGAGTTCGACGAGTTGCGCGACCCGACCACGATCACCAGTTCGCATTCGGGCGCCATCGCCTTGACCGCGACCTGACGGTTCTGCGTCGCATAGCAGATGTCGTCGCTGGGCGGATCCTGCAATTTCGGGAAGCGCTCCCGCAGTCGCTGCACCGTCTCCATCGTCTCGTCGACCGACAGCGTGGTCTGGGACAACCAGATCACTTTGTTCTCGTCGCGCACCGTCACACCGTCGACGGCGCCCGGACCGTCGACCAGTTGCACGTGATCGGGCGCTTCACCGGCGGTGCCGACGACCTCCTCGTGGCCCTCGTGGCCAATCAGCAGGATGTCGTACTCGTCGCGGGCGAACCGCTTGGCCTCGTTGTGCACCTTGGTGACCAGCGGGCAGGTCGCGTCTATGACGTTCAGCCGGCGTTCGGCGGCCGTGGTGTGCACGGTCGGCGCGACGCCGTGAGCGGAGAACACCACGATCGAGCCTTCGGGCACCTCGTCGTTGTCCTCGACGAACACCGCCCCGGCCTTGGCCAGGGTCTCCACCACGTGGCGGTTGTGCACGATCTCGTGCCGGACGTAGACCGGTGCACCGTGCTTTTCCAGGGCTCGCTCGACCGTTTCGACGGCCCGGTCCACGCCGGCGCAGTATCCGCGCGGCTCAGCCAGCAGCACCCGCTTCCCGGTCACCGGCTCGGCCAGCGCAGCGGTCGCACCCGCTCTCATTCCTATCTGGCCCATGTTCACGGTCGGCGGCATGTCCACCAGGGTACTTTCCGCCGACACCGGGCCGCCAACTCGCGCGCTCAGCTTGGAGTTGTCCGCCGGTTAAGGCACTCTTGATCGCATGGCTACTGCACCATACGGGGTCCGGCTGCTGGTGGGCGCGGCGACGATCGCCGTCGAAGAGACCATCAGGCTGCCGAAAACGATCCTGATGTACCCGATGACGCTGGCCAGCACCGCCGCGCACATCGTGATGCGCTTCCAGCAGAACGTGGCCGAGCTGGTGATCAAGGGTGACTCCACCCTGGAGCACATCTTCCCGCCCAAGGACGAGCAGCCGGAGTGGGCGACGTTCGACGAGGACCTGCCCGACGACAGCGACTCCGACGACGCGGCCCCCGATCCCGAGCGCCGCACCGAGGGGCGGTTCGCGCTCTACACCTCTGCCGACGCCGCCACGGGCGCGTCTGACTCCTGGGCGCGGTCTGCGGCCACACCGACCACGAAGACAGTTCCCGCGCCGGCCGTGGTCGAGGAGCTGGACTACGAGCAGCTCACCCTGGCCCAGCTGCGGGCCCGGCTGCAGACTCTCGACGTCGACGAGCTCGAAGCCCTGCTGGCCTACGAAGAGGCCACCAAGGGCCGCGCCCCGTTCCAGACGCTGCTTGCCAACAGGATCACGCGCGCGACGGCGAAGTGACCGCCAACAGCGCCGAAGCCCGGGCTCCGCGATCGGCCAACTCGGCCGAGAATCCGTTTCCGGTTCGCGCGGTTGCGACGCGGATCGCCGCCTGGATCGACAAACTGGGCACGGTCTGGGTCGAAGGCCAACTGACGCAGATCAACATCCGGCCGGGCGCCCGAACCGTCTTCATGGTGCTGCGCGATCCGGCCGCCGACATGTCGCTGAGTGTGACCGCTCCGCGCACTCTGGTCGACAACGCGCCGGTCAAGCTCGTCGAAGGCGTGCAGGTGGTGGTCTGCGGCAAACCGAACTTCTTCACCGGCCGCGGCACGCTCACCTTGCGGCTCAGCGAGATACGCGCCGTCGGCGTCGGCGAGCTGCTGGCCCGCATCGAACGGTTACGCCAGTTGCTGGCCGCCGAAGGCCTGTTCGATATCCGGCTCAAGCGCCCAATCCCGTTCCTGCCCGCCATGATCGGGCTGATCACCGGCCGGGCCAGTGCGGCCGAGCGGGACGTGACGACCGTGGCCGCCGCTCGCTGGCCTGCGGTGCGGTTCGCTGTCCGCAACACCACCGTCCAAGGGCCGACCGCAGTCTCGCAGATCGTCAAAGCCTTGCGGGAGTTGGACTCTGACCCGTCCGTCGACGTGATCGTGCTGGCCCGCGGCGGCGGCACTGTCGAAGACCTGCTGCCGTTTTCCGACGAGACGCTGTGCCGTGCGATCGCGGCGTGCCGAACACCGGTCGTCAGCGCGGTGGGCCACGAACCGGACAACCCGCTGTGCGATCTGGTCGCCGACCTGCGCGCCGCCACCCCCACCGATGCCGCGAAGAAGATCGTTCCCGACACCGCGGCCGAGCAGCATTTGCTCAACGACTTGCGCCGCCGCAGCGCCCAGGCCCTCCGCAACTGGGTGGGCCGGGAGGAACGTGCACTGGCGCAACTACGCAGCAGGCCGGTGCTGGCCGAACCGCTGGCCATGCTCGCGGTGCGCGCCGACGAGATCCACCGGGCCCGCTCCGCGGTTCGCCGGGACGTCACCCGGCTGATCGACGTGCAAGCCGAACGCGTCGGGCATTTGTCGGCCCGGCTGGCGACACTGGGTCCGGCGGCCACCCTGGCGCGGGGCTACGCCGTCGTGCAGACGGTCGGCGCCGACGGTTCAGCGGCGGTACTGCGATCCGTCGACGACGCTCCGGCTGGAAGCAGGTTACGGGTCCGGGTCGGCGACGGCGCGATCGCGGCGATGAGTGAGGGACCCGCCGATGGCGAGTGACGAAGTTACGCCTATTAGTCAACTTGGGTACGAAAAGTGCCGCGACGAGTTGATCGAGGTGGTGCGGGCGCTGGAGCAGGGTGGCCTGGATCTGGATGCATCGCTGCGGCTGTGGGAAAGGGGCGAGCAGCTGGCTAAACGCTGCGAGGAACACTTAGCTGGCGCGCGTCAGAGGGTGGCCGACGCGCTAGCCTCCGGCGACGCGGAAGATTCTTGATACCGCAAATATTTCTCTGACGTTAGTTCGAAACTGGAACACGTTTCAGTTATCCTCGTCGCCATGGTGGACAACACTGGACAATCGCCGACCGCCCCGCTGGGCCGGGTATTGGTCACCGGCGGCTCGGGATTCGTCGGCGCCAACCTGGTGACCACCCTGCTCGACCGCGGGTATCCGGTGCGCTCCTTCGACCGGGCGCCGTCGCCGCTGCCGCCCCAGCCCGGCCTCGAGGTGCTCCAGGGCGACATCTGTGACCGCGACATCGTGGCCGGCGCGGTCGACGGGATCGACACCGTCTTCCACACCGCCGCGCTCATCGAGCTGATGGGCGGCGCATCGGTCACCGACGCGTACCGGCAGCGCAGCTTCGCCGTCAACGTCGAGGGAACCAAGAACCTGGTGCACGCCGCCCAGGCCGCCGGCGTCAGACGGTTCGTCTACACCTCGTCCAACAGCGTGGTGATGGGCGGCAAGCGTATTGCGGGCGGCGACGAGACATTGCCCTACACCCGCCGGTTCAACGACCTCTACACCGAGACAAAGGTTGTCGCCGAACGATTCGTGCTGTCCCAGAACGGTATTGACGGGCTGTTGACCTGTGCGATCCGCCCGAGCGGAATCTGGGGCCGCGGCGATCAGACGATGTTCCGCAAGGTGTTCGAAAGCGTGCTCGCCGGCCATGTCAAGGTACTGGTCGGCCGCAAGTCCGCGCGGCTGGACAACTCCTACGTACACAACCTGATTCACGGATTCATCCTGGCCGCCCAACACCTGGTGCCCGGTGGAACCGCGCCGGGCCAGGCGTACTTCATCAACGACGCCGAGCCGGTGAACATGTTCGAGTTCACCCGGCCGGTGATCACGGCGTGTGGCCAGCGTCTGCCACGGCTCCGTATCTCCGGCGCCGCGGTGCGCGCAGCGATGCTGGGCTGGCAGCGGCTGCACTTCCGGTTCGGAATCCCGCAACCCCTGCTGGAGCCACTCGCCGTCGAGCGGTTGTATCTCGACAACTACTTCTCGGTCGCCAAGGCCACCCGCGACCTCGGTTACCGGCCGCTGTTCACCACCGAGCAGGCGATGGCCGAGTGCCTGCCGTATTACACCGAATTGTTCGAGCAGATGAAAGCCGCCGCCAGCCCCGCACCGGTGGCCGTGGTCGTTCCCGCCATCGCCGAATGACCCGGAGCTTCCGCGTCGGCGTGTAGCGTAATGCGCTATGCGCCAGACTGTCCTGGTCACCGGAGCGTTCGGGCTTGTCGGCTCGGAAACCGTCCGACAACTGATGGTCGAGGGGCCGCACGTCGTTGCCACCGACCTCGACGTGCCGGCCAACCGCAAAGCGGCCGAGTTGATGCCGTCGACCGAGGTGCGTTGGGCCGATCTCACCGACTCCCATGCGGTTTCGGCATTGCTGCACGATGTTTCGCCGACGGCGATCATCCACCTCGCCGCGATCATCCCACCGGTCTGCTACGCGCGGCCGGACCTGGCCCGTCGGGTCAACGTCGACGCGACGAGGTTGCTGCTCGATGCCGCCGCGGCATTGCCGGAGCCGCCGCGGTTCGTCCTGGCGTCCAGCGTCGCCGCATACGGCGCCCGCAACCCGCACCGCGTCAGCGGCGTGCTGACCGCCGACACCCCGCTGCGGCCATCAGACATCTACGGCGCCCACAAGGTCGCGGCGGAAAACATGGTGCGCGGGTCCACGCTGGAGTGGGTGATATTGCGGCTGGGCGGTGTGCTCACCGCCGAGCCGCAACTGGGTGTCGCCCTGGACACCCTCTACTTCGAAGCGTCGCTGCCCATCGACGGCCGTATTCAGACTGTCGACGTCCGCGACGTTGCGCGCGCCTTCATCGCAGCGACCACCGCGCCGGTCGCCGGCGAGACCCTGCTGATCGGGGGCGACGACTCACACCGCTTGGTGCAGGGTGACATCGGCCCGTCGATGGCTGCCGCGATGGGATTGGTCGGCGGTGTACCGCGCGGGCGCAAGGGCAATCCGGACAGTGATACCGACTGGTTCGGAACTGACTGGATGGACACCAGCCGTTCGGTGGAAGCTCTTGATTTCCAGCGGATTTCATGGCCGCAGTTGCTTGCCGAGACGGCCGAGCGGATGGGGTGGCGCCGGCACCCTGCCCGGGTGATCGCACCGCTGGCCCACGCCCTGCTCAAACGTCGCTCGCCGTATCACCGCTACCCCGGTCGCTACGCCGACCCGTGGGGCGTCATCCATGCCAAGTGGCCCGACTCCAATAAGGGGTCCCACACATGACCAACCGCAATGCCGTGGTCATCGGTGGCGCATCGGGTATCGGCAAGGCGGTCTGCAAGGCATTGGCCGAAGACAGCGAGGCCGGCTGCCGGGTGACCGTCGCCGACCGCAACGCCGACGGAGCGCGTTCGACGGCAACCGAACTCGGTGATCCGCACCGCGCCGCCACGGTCGACGTCACCGACGAGAACTCGGTGCGGGCCCTGTTCGGCAACGCCGGTGCGCTCGACATCGTGGTCAACACCGCCGGCTTCAGCTCGCTCGGGCTGATCACCGAGTTACCGGTCGAGGATTTCCGTGCTGTCGTCGACGTCTGCCTCACCGGCAGCTTCCTGGTGATCAAGCACGCCGCGCTGCACATGAATACCGGCGGGGCTCTGGTGTCGATCAGCTCGCTGAACGGACGTCAGCCGGCCGCGGCTATGAGTGCCTACTGCGCCGCCAAGGCCGGGTTGTCGATGCTCACCCAGGTCGCCGCCCTCGAGCTTGCGCCGCAAGGCATTCGGGTCAACGCGGTCGCGCCCGGATTCGTGCACACGCCGCTGACCGAGCCGGCCACGCTCATCCCCGGCGTCGTCGAGGAATACGTGGAGAACACCCCGCTGGGCCGGGCCGGAACTCCCGAGGACATCGCCGACGCCGTGCTGTTTCTCTGCAAAGCCCCCTGGCTGACCGGTGAGGTGCTCGACCTCAACGGCGGCGCCCACATGAAGCGCTACCCCGACCTGATGAGCCACGTGATGAAGCTTGCGGCGCAATGAATTTCACCGGCAAGCAGGCGATCGTCACCGGCGCGGGTTCGGGTATCGGAGCGGCGCTGTGCCGGGCGCTGGTCGTCGCGGGCGCCGACGTCGTCTGCACCGACGTCGACGGCGAGGCCGCGGCCCGCACCGCCGAGAGCCTGCGGGGCCCGGGCACCGCGACGTCGGCCACTTTGGACGTCACCGATCCGGCCGCAGTCACGTCCGCCGTCGACGCGGCGGTCGCGCGTGCCGGACGGCTCGACCTGATGTTCAACAACGCCGGAATCGTTTGGGGCGGCGACACCGAGCTTCTGACGCTGGACCAGTGGAACGCGATCATCGACGTCAACATTCGGGGCGTTGTGCACGGCGTGACCGCCGCCTACCCGGTGATGCTGCGCCAAGGCCACGGCCACATCATCAACACCGCATCGATGGCCGGGCTCACCGCGGCCGGCCAGCTGACCAGCTACGTGATGACCAAGCACGCGATCGTCGGACTGTCGCTGGCGCTGCGTTCGGAGGCCGTTTCCCGCGGTGTGGGCGTGCTGGCGGTGTGCCCGGGTGCGGTCGAGACGCCGATTCTGGACAAGGGCGCGATCGGCGGCTTCGTAGGTCGCGACTACTTTTTGGACGGTTCGGGCGTGAAGACCGCCTACAGTGCCGACCGGTTGGCCGGCGACACGTTGAACGCGATCGGCCGCAACAAGGCGCTGCTGGTGAAGCCCAAGCAGGCTTACGCGTCCTGGCTATTCGCCCGGCTCGCTCCGAACCTGTTGCAGCGCATGTCGATTCGATTCATTACCGATCAGCGCAAGCGGCAGGCCGCTAACGCAGCCGCTCGTTGAGGAACTCGACAACCCGCTTGCGCGCCTCGTAGGCCGGGTGGCCTTCGACCTCACGCACCTCATCTGTCAGCACCGAGTGAGCCAGCCGACCGAAGCCGTGCTCGTTGCCCGGACTCGAATCGATCTCGATCACCTCGAATGCGTCACCGAGACGGTCCTTGAGCGTCTTGAAGCGTTCGCCGGGAACCGCCTTGTCTTCGGTGAAACGCAGGCCGATGGCGCACAGACCTTCGTTGTCGGCACGGTCTTTGAACGCGTTCAGCTCCAGGTCGCTCACCCCGGGATCACGCCGCTGACTCGGCGTCAGCGGGAAGGGCACCGACGGCTGGCTGAGCACCGGAGCGAGCACGCTGTCGTCCACCGCGGCGGCCAACGCGAAGCCGCCGGTAAAGCAATGGCCGATCACCCCGACGCCCTTACCCGGGGTCGCCTTGTTCAGGTCGCGGGCCAGCGCCCGCAGAAAGACCGAAACCGGACGCTGCTTGTTGGTCGCGAACGCCGCGAATTCCCGTGAGACACAGGCCCGAGTGATGGTCGAGAGCACATAGCCGGCCTCTTTTGCGCGGCCGGGCTCACCGAACAGCGACGGAATCACCACGGTGAAACCGTTGTCCACCAGATGGTTTCCCAGTCCCAGCACGCCCGGGTGGATGCCCGGTATCTCGGGAATCAGCACCACGCCCGGTCCCTCGCCGCGGCGATAGACGTCATGGGTGTAGCCCCCGCCGGTGAACGGTTCCACTGACCATCCGGTGAGATCGCCTACCGGTGCGCTCATGTGTGTCCTCTGGGTCGTTGGGAGGGCAGCGGCGGCTGCGTTTGGGTGGCCGCCGCCAGCGTACGAAATTCGTCGGTGTTGCCGGCCCCGGTGATAGCGACCTGCGCCGGACCGGCCGGGCTTTTCAACCGCGTCGTCCACACCGGCTCGACCCCGTCGCCTTGATAGCTGACCCAGCGGGTGCCGTTCACGTCGACGGCGCCGATCGGAACCATCGACGGGTGGATCGCGCCGACCAACTTGTCCTCGTCGGCGTTGCTCTGGGTCAGGCTCAGATACTCACCACCCGGGCTGATGAAGCCGACGATGGAGGTCACCGCCCGCAGCCGGTTGCCCGTAGAGGGGTCGGTCCGACCGTCGGTGATATCCCCACGACCACCGGAGTTGGCCTGCCAGCCCTCGGGCAGGCGTGGCAGCCGGACCGGAAACCCCAGGGTCAGCGCGTCGGCCTTGAGGGCGCTGGCGGCGTCATACGGCGGCACCGGCCCGCGGTGGACTCCGCTCGGGGAAAACGAGCACATCCCGACCACACCGGCCAGGACGATGCAGGCCACCACCAGCGGAGCAATCGACCAGAACATGTCCCGGCCGTCCTGCAGCAGCCGCGGCTTGGCCGGTTTGGCCGAGGGCTCTGGCTGTGAGGTCACAGCACGAGTATCCCAGCTCCCGCGGAGTTACCCGCCTCTGGGACAATCAGGAACCATGACCGCAGGTTCTCGTCGTGAAGCACCGGACCGCAACCTTGCTCTCGAGTTAGTCCGGGTCACCGAGGCAGGCGCGATGGCCGCCGGCCGCTGGGTGGGCCGCGGCGACAAGGAGGGCGGTGACGGCGCCGCCGTCGACGCCATCCGCCAGCTGGTGAACTCGGTGTCGATGCGCGGCGTCGTGGTGATCGGCGAAGGCGAGAAAGACGAAGCGCCGATGCTGTACAACGGCGAACACGTCGGCAACGGCGACGGCCCGGAGTGCGACTTCGCCGTCGATCCGGTCGATGGCACCACGCTGATGAGCAAGGGCATGCCCAACGCGATCTCGGTGCTCGCGGTGGCCGACCGCGGCGCGATGTTCGACCCGTCGGCGGTGTTCTACATGAACAAGATCGCGGTAGGCCCCGACGCAGCCCACGTCCTTGACATCACCGCCCCGATCGCCGACAACATCCGCGCGGTCGCGAAGGTCAAGGGCCTCTCGGTACCCGACATGACGGTGTGCATCCTGGACCGGCCCCGGCACGACCAGCTGATCAAGGACGCGCGGTCCACCGGGGCGCGTATCCGGCTGATCACCGACGGCGATGTGGCGGGCGCGATCTCGGCGTGCCGCCCCGGCTCGGGCACCGACATGCTGGCCGGCATCGGCGGAACACCGGAAGGCATCATCGCCGCCGCGGCCATCCGGTGCATGGGTGGCGAGCTGCAGGCGCAGCTGGCGCCGAAGGACGACGCCGAACGGCGAAAGGCACTCGATGCCGGCTACGACCTCGATGCGGTGCTGACGGTCCGTGATCTGGTGGCCGGTGAGAACGTCTTCTTCTGCGCCACCGGTGTCACCGACGGCGACCTGCTCAAGGGTGTGCGCTACGAGCCGGGCGGCTGCACCACCCAGTCGATCGTGATGCGGTCCAAGTCCGGCACGCTGCGGATGGTCGAGGGTTTCCACCGGCTGGCCAAGCTCAACGAGTACTCCGCGATCGACTTCACCGGCGACAGCAGCGCCGCGTACCCCCTGCCGTAACCACCGCTCAGCGAGGCCCCATCCATCTAGAACGAAAGGTGCCCATGGCAGACGACACCGAATACCGCATCGAGCACGACACCATGGGCGAGGTCCGGGTGCCCACAAAGGCGTTGTGGCGGGCTCAGACTCAGCGCGCCGTGGAGAACTTCCCGATCTCGGGCCGTGGTCTGGAGCGCACCCAGATCCGGGCGCTGGGCTTACTTAAGGGCGCCTGCGCCCAGGTCAACAAGGACCTCGGGTTGCTGGCTGCCGACAAGGCCGATGCGATCATCGCCGCGGCCGCCGAGATCGCCGACGGCAAGCACGACGACCAATTTCCGATCGATGTGTTCCAGACCGGTTCAGGCACCAGCTCCAACATGAACACCAACGAGGTGATCGCCAGCATCGCCGGCGCCAACGGCGTGAGCGTGCACCCCAACGACGACGTCAACATGTCGCAGTCGTCCAACGACACCTTCCCGACGGCAACCCACATCGCGGCGACCGAAGCCGCTGTGCGCCATCTCATTCCGGCGCTACAGGTGCTGCACGACGCCCTGGCCGACAAGGCCCGCGAATGGCACACCGTGGTCAAGTCGGGACGCACCCACCTGATGGACGCCGTCCCGGTCACGCTGGGCCAGGAATTCTCCGGGTATGCCCGCCAGATCGAGGCGGGCATCGAGCGAGTGAAGGCGACGCTGCCCCGGCTGGGTGAGCTGGCGATCGGCGGCACCGCCGTGGGCACCGGCCTGAATGCCCCGGACGGGTTCGGCGCCAAGGTGGTCCACGTTCTGGTCACTGAGACCGGTCTGGACGAATTACGCACCGCGGCCAACTCTTTCGAGGCTCAAGCCGCGCGCGACGGGCTGGTCGAGGCGTCCGGTGCGCTGCGTACCATCGCGGTGTCACTGACCAAGATCGCCAACGACGTGCGTTGGATGGGCTCGGGCCCGCTGACCGGCCTGGCCGAGATCCAGTTGCCGGATCTGCAGCCGGGCAGCTCGATCATGCCGGGCAAGGTCAATCCCGTGCTGCCCGAGGCGGTTACCCAGGTGGCCGCCCAGGTGATCGGCAACGATGCCGCGGTCGCAGTCGGCGGGTTGTCGGGCACGTTCGAGCTCAACGTCTACATCCCGATGATGGCCCGCAACATCCTGGAGTCGTTCAAGTTGCTGACCAACGTCTCGAACCTGTTCGCCGAGCGGTGCATCGTCGGGCTGCACGCCAACGTCGAGCACCTCCGCGAGCTGGCCGAGTCGTCTCCGTCGATCGTCACGCCGCTGAACTCGGCGATCGGCTACGAAGAGGCCGCCGCGGTGGCCAAGCAGGCGCTCAAGGAGCGCAAGACGATTCGGCAGACGGTCATCGACCGTGGCCTGATCGGGGACAAGTTGTCCGAAGAGGAACTCGACCGCCGTCTCGACGTGCTCGCGATGGCCAAGGTCACCAAGGATTAGCCGTGCTCGACGACGGACTCCGCCGACGGCGCCTGGCGCTCATCGAAGAGCACATGAACACCGAGGTGACCAAGGAGTTCGATCGCACCCTGGCCACCTTCAACGGGCACCCGCGCTACGAGATCATGGCCACCGGGCAGGTTTTCGACGGCGGCGATGAGGTGATGAGCTACTACCTGACCACCCGCACCGCGTTCCCGGATCAGCGTCACGACAATGTCCGCTACCACGTCACCGATGATGCGGTGATCACCGAGTTCGACTTGCTCGGAACCAATCTCGGCGAGTTCTACGGCATGCCGCCCACCGGCAAAGCATTCCGGGTGCCGATCATCGCGGTGTTCTTCTTCGACGGTGAACGAATCACCAACGAGCGCATCTACTTTGACAGTGCCAGCCTGGTCACTCAGATCGGTCGCGGTGAACTGCTGGCCCTCGCGGCCTCCGGCGATCTGCCGGGGCAGTAGCAACGGGCTAGCTGCCGTTGTTCGGTCCGCCCGAATTCTGGCCGGCCACATCGGTGATCGGGAAGTTGGGCATCGGTGGCGGCGACGGCGTGTTGGGCAGCTGCGGTATCTCGGCGGCCGGGATGTCGTGCAGAGCGTTGGCCGGGGGTCCGTTCTCCCGCGAGCCGTAAACGCTGCCCGGCGCACGCGGGCCGAGCAGCTGGGTGACCGTGACCAGATGGTAGTCGTTGGCTTTGAGCACCGGGATGAACTGCTCGACGAGGTCGACGGTGCTGGAGTAGGTGTCGTGCATCAACACCACCGAGCCGGGTTTGATCTGGGTCATCAACAGCAATCTGCTGGCCGCGGTGTTCGAGTCGTTGATCCAGTCGAAAGGGATGACGTCCCAGAGGATTGCGGCCTGGCCGGCCTTCGCGGCCTGCTCGTTGACCGCCGGATCGGTCAACCCGCCCGGAGGCCGCCACAACTTAGGCGTCACACCGGTGGCGCCGGCGATCGCGTCGGTGGCCCGGGAGAATTGGCCGGGCACGTCGGCGGGCGGCAGCGTCGTCATGTTGGGGTGTTCCCAGGTGTGGCTGCCGAGTTCCATACCGGCCTCGACCACCCGCTTGGCGCCGGCCGGGTTGGCCGCGACTTTGTTGCCGATCTCGAAGAACGTCGCCTTGGCGTTGTTGGCCTTCAGGATGCCGAGCAGTCGGTCGGTGTACGGCGTCGGGCCGTCGTCGAAGGTGAGCGCCACACACTTGACCTGCGCGCAGTCGACGGTGTCGTTGGCGTGCGCGAACCGGACGTGCCCGGTGAACGCGCCGACCGCCACGACGACCGCGGCAGACGCGACACCGGCGACGGTACGCAGGTACCGCCACTTCTGGTTGTCGGGTCTTTTCGGCACGGGCAAACCCTACCCGCGCCTTTTACAGCGGAGCGCCGCTGATCTCTTCGAGCATCTCGGTCACCAGCGCGGCGATCGGCGACCGCTCGCTGCGATGCAGCGTGATGTGCGCGAACAGCGGGTGCCCCTTGAGCTTCTCGACCACGGCCGCGACGCCGTCGTGGCGGCCGACTCGCAGGTTGTCGCGCTGGGCGACGTCGTGGGTCAGCACCACCCGCGATCCCGTTCCCAGCCGAGACAGCACGGTCAGCAGCACGTTGCGCTCCAGCGATTGCGCTTCGTCGACGATCACGAAGGAGTCGTGCAGCGAACGGCCGCGGATGTGGGTCAGCGGCAGCACCTCGAGCATGCCGCGGGAGAGCACCTCCTCGAGCACCGCCGGGCTGGCCAGTCCTTCGAGGGTGTCGAAGACGGCCTGGGCCCACGGACCCATCTTCTCGCTCTCGCTGCCGGGCAGGTAGCCAAGCTCCTGGCCACCGACGGCGTACAGCGGCCGGAAGACGACCACCTTGCGCTGCGTCCGCCGCTCGAGCACGGCCTCCAGGCCGGCACACAGCGCCAGCGCGGACTTGCCGGTGCCGGCCTTGCCACCCAGCGACACAATGCCCACCGACTCGTCGAGCAACAGGTCAAGGGCCACCCGCTGTTCGGCGGAGCGGCCGCGCAGTCCGAAACTTTCACGGTCGCCGCGGACCAATTGGACCTTCTTGTGCGCATTCACCCGGCCGAGCGCATGCGAGCTACCGGCCAGCAGCCGAATACCGGTGTGGCACGGCAGGTCTCGCGCGCCCTCCAGATCGACCTCGCCGTCGGCGAACAACGCGTCGATGTCGTCGGCGCTGGTTTCCAGCTCCGTCATCCCGGTCCAGCCGGACACCACGACGTCCTGCGCGTGGTATTCATCGGCGGGCAGGCCCACCGCACCCGCTTTGACGCGCAGCGGAATGTCCTTGCTGACCAACGTGACCCGCTTGCCTTCGGCCGCGAGATTGGCGGCGCAGCACAGGATGCGGGAGTCGTTGGTGTCAGTGCGAAAGCCGGCGGGCAGCACGGACGGGTCACTGTGGTTGAGCTCCACGTGCAACGTACCGCCTTGTGTCCCAACCGGAATGGGCTGGTCGAGGCGTCCGTGCTCGATGCGGAGATCGTCGAACAGGCGCAGCGCCTGGCGAGCGAACCAGCCCAGCTCGTGATGGTGGCGCTTGGCCTCCAGCTCACTGATCACCACCAGCGGAACAACCACTTCGTGTTCGGCGAAGCGGGAGCAGGCCCACGGATCGGACAGCAGCACCGACGTGTCGAGCACGTAGGTCCTGATGGAGTCCTGGGAAACCGCTGCAGAATCAGTCACGAGCGCTCCTCGAGCTCATCGCCCGGATCGCTGCCGCATGCGGGTGGTGACCCCACCGCCACCCATGCGCACGAAGCGTTCTCACCGGGCTGGATGCCCGTGCGGCCCGCACGGACGATTCGGCGGGGGCCGCGGCGTAAGGACCGGGGCCGGCGGTCCTTTCGAGGTTGAGTCGAGAGGCGCCGCCCGGATAGCAGAGCATGTCGCTAGCCATCGACAGCGACGCTACTCTCGTCGGCGCATGTCCGCCGCGCAGGCGCGCCGACGACGATGCAGAGCGCCAGCGATGAGGAGGAGCGGCGCCAAACGGGCCCGCCGACGACGATGCAGAGCGCCAGCGATGAGGAGGAGCGGCGCCAAACGGGCCCGCCGACGACGATGCAGAGCGCCAGCGATGAGGAGGAGCGGAGTTAGCTGACGACGAGGTGCCGCAGAGCGGGCTCGTCGGCCACGCCCCAGGCGGTGATCCGATCGGAAATGACCTGACGCAGTTGGTCGGCGCCGAAAATGCCTGCGTCGTCGACGACTTGCACCTTTTCGGCGTAGGCGTCGATGTCCGCGCCGATGACCTCGATCTCGGCCGCGCGCGCGGCGATGGCGGCGATCGTCTCGTCACGGCGGTACGTCAGCAGGTGCGCGACCAGGTTGCCGAAGAATTCCTCGTGCCGTACTTCGTCGCGGGCGATGTGGTCGATCAGGCCGGCCAGCACCGGCTCTTCGATCTGCGCCGCCAGGTTGTTGCAGAACACCGCGCTGGCGCCTTCGAAGAGGGACATGAAAACCAACGTCTCGATCTGGGAGTACTGGCTGGCGCGATACCCCTTCGACGACACGTGCTCGAAGCGGACCTCTTCGTTGGCCGTCGGATCAATCTCGCGGGTTACCACGAAGTACTCACGCAGCGCGATCGCGTGCAGGTGCTCCTCGGCGGTCCAGCGGCCGATCCACTGGCCCCACTTGAGGTCGAGGATGAAATGCTCGACGAGCTCGCGGTGATAGCCGGCGATGTTGTCCTTGGTGATCAACAGGATCTCGCACGCGTCGGTGATGACTTTCGGCAACGTCACCTGCGAGGCGTCCCAGTCCTGGCCGCCGAGGAAGGCGAAATTCTCGCCCTGATCGAACGGTACGAAGTCGTGGGCGAACCAGATCTGCTCGGTGCCGATGTGACGATCGAGATTGTCGCCGACCACCGGATCGAGCTCGAGCATCAATGCGTCAGGGACGGGTTTGACGGCCATAAAAGTAACTGTAACTTGTGGACACAGGTTTCGTAAAATCTCCGCGATCGCGTTTCTCGGACCGTCTGCGGCTAGACCAGTGGCCAGTCTTCGAGGCCCTCGTAGAGAGGAAACTCCCTGGCCAGACGGGTAACGCGGTCACGCAAAGCGGGCACGTCGGCCGCGGTGCCGGCCGCCAGGGCGGAGGCGATGATGTCGGCGACCTCGCTGAACTCCGCGTCGCCGAAGCCGCGGGTGGCCAGCGCCGGGGTGCCGATCCGGAGGCCGGACGTCACCATCGGCGGACGCGGGTCGTTGGGCACCGCGTTGCGGTTGACCGTGATGCCGGCCTCGTGCAGCAGGTCCTCGGCAGCCTGTCCGTCCAGCGGCGAATCACGCAGATCGACCAGCACCAGATGGACGTCGGTGCCGCCGCTGACCACCGAGACACCGGCCTTGGCGACGTCGGCGGCCAACAGACGCTCGGCCAGGATTCGGGCGCCGGTCAGTGTGCGCTGCTGTCGCTCGACGAACTCCGGCGTGCCGGCGATCTTCAGCGCGACAGCCTTGGCGGCGATCACATGCATCAGCGGGCCGCCCTGCTGACCGGGAAACACCGCCGAGTTGATCGACTTGGCGTATTCCTGCTTGCCCATGATCATTCCGGACCGCGGGCCGCCCAACGTCTTGTGCACCGTGTTGGACACGATGTCGGAGTCGGGCACCGGCGAGGGGTGCAGGCCGGCGGCGACCAGGCCGGCGAAGTGCGCCATGTCCACCCACAATTTGGCGTCGACCTCATCGGCGATCGACTTGAACGCGGCGAAGTCCAGGATCCGCGGGTAGGCCGACCAGCCCGCGACGATCACCTTCGGACGGAACTCCAGCGCCTGGGCGCGCAGCTTGTCCATGTCGATGCGGTGAGTGGTGTCGTCCACGCCATAGAAGGCGTTTTCGTAGAGCTTGCCGGAGAAGTTCAGCTTCATCCCATGGGTCAAGTGACCGCCGTTGGCCAGGTCCAGACCCAGCAGCCGCTCCCCCGGCTTCATCAGCGCGTGCAACACCGCCGCGTTGGCCTGTGCCCCGGAGTGCGGCTGGACGTTGGCGAAGTCGGCGCCGAACAGCGCCTTGGCCCGATCGCGCGCGATGTTCTCCACCTCGTCGACGTACTCGCAGCCACCGTAGTAGCGACGACCGGGCAGGCCCTCGGCGTACTTGTTGGTCAGCACGCTGCCCTGGGCCTGCAACACCGCGCGCGGCACGAAGTTCTCCGAGGCGATCATCTCCAGCGTGTCGCGCTGGCGACCGAGCTCTTTGCCGAGCAGCTCGGCGATGTCGGGATCGACGTCGGCCAGTGGCGCGGACATGACAGAAGAACCAATGCGGGCGTCGGGTGCGGCAGTCACGGGGCCCAGTCTATCGAGCTACGCGCTCTGAATCGCCGACGGACCCAACCCCATCTCCCGCCTCCTCCTCATCGCGCTACGCGCTCTGAATCGTCGACGGACCCTATCCAATCTCCCGCCTCCTCCTCATCGCGCTACGCGCTCTGAATCGTCGACGGACCCTATCCAATCTCCCGCCTCCTCCTCATCGCGCTACGCGCTCTGAATCGTCGACGGACCCTATCCAATCTCCCGCCTCCTCCTCATCGCGCTACGCGCTCTGAATCGTCGACGGGATGAGCGGCTCGTCGAGCAACCGGCCGAATCGTTCGACCACCCCCATCCCGGTGGGACGGTCGTCCAACCAGCCGCGCAGCAGCCGGTATCCCTCGACGTAGGTGCTGGTGTACGCACGCCACAGCGGCGAGGACAGAAACCGCAGCATCTGCCTTGCCCGGGTGTCGTTGACCAGCAGCCAGCGTCGCAGGAACTCCGCGACCTCGTCGGCGCCGCGGTGCTCGTCGTGCAGCATTAACGCCGCGTCCTGACGCACACCTGCCAGCGCCGCCGACGCCTCGGACACCGCCTCAGCGCGCTCGCCGTCAAACCGGAGCCCGAGGTCGGCATAGACCTCACCCGCCCAACTCCCCCAGCCCGGGCCGATCGCCGCATACAGCGCCAGGTCGGCCAGGCCCTCGGCCATCAGGCACTGCGGAGTGTTGACCAGGAAGATGGTCTGCTCGGCCTGACCTTTGCGGTGAACCAAGCCGGCCTCCTTGCGGCAGTGCTCGGTGTGGTGTCCGGGGTAGGACTCGTGCGCGACCAGCCGGGGCAGGTTGGACATCAGTTGTTTGAGGTCGGCGTTGACGGCCACCGTCGAGCGGTAGTCGCCCAGGTAGTAGTTGAAGCCCGACCACGGCTTGTCGGTCACCACCTGGTAGTCGACGGTCTCGGTGTCGGGCAGCGGGTATTCGGCGCGGACCCGGTCGCGCAGCGCGCTGGAGAAGGCTTCGATACAGGCCGCCAGCCGCTCGGGCGGGATTTCCTCGCCGACGCGGTGCGCTTCCATCCGGTCGGCCAACGGGCCGGGGCCTGCCAGCGCCTCGTCGAGCCGGGTGTGCGCCTGGCGATAGGCGTCAGTGTCTCCCTTGCTGATGGTCACGTCGAAGTAGGCGTGGACCTCGTCGACGAACCCGATGTCTTCGCCGGCGAACTTGCGGGCCGCGCACTCCAGCGCGCGCAGGTGAGCGCCCAGGTAGTCGGCGCGCTGCTGGTCGAACCCGTTGCGGTGCGGCACGTCCGGCAACGCAGCGATCAGCCGCCCGGCTTGCCGGACCAGATCGGCCGGGTCGGGGGCCGGCTCGGCCGCCACGCTCTGGCGCAGCGCCGGGTCGCCGGTGAAGGCGTCGACATAGCCCGACTCGACCCGGTCGAAACGCAAACCGAGTAGCAGGTACTCACGGATCAGCACGTCAGGGTCCACGCCGTCGGAGTCTATTGCCCGGCTTCTCCTCCGCCGCTTCCCGGCGGCATCGTCGCCGCGCGGTCGATTCGGCGCGTACCCAGCCGTTCAGTGCACAGCAAAGGCTGCAAGACTGACTGCCATGCCGCGGCCCAGCGAGCCGAGCCCCTACGTGGAGTTCGATCGACGACAGTGGCGTGCGCTCCGTATGTCGACGCCGCAGCCGCTGACCGAAGAAGAACTCGTCGGCCTGCGCGGAATCGGCGAGCAGGTGAACCTGCGCGAGGTCGAAGAGGTCTACTTGCCGCTGGCACGGCTCCTGCACCTCCAGGTCGCAGCCCGCCAGGGGCTGTTCTCCGCCACCGCCGAGTTCCTCGGCGAGCCGCAGCAGGCTCCCGACCGGCCGGTGCCGTTCATCATCGGCGTGGCCGGCAGCGTGGCAGTCGGAAAGTCGACGACCGCCCGTGTGCTGCAGGCGCTGCTGGCCCGCTGGGACCACCATCCGCGCGTCGATCTGGTGACCACCGATGGGTTTCTCTACCCCAATGCCGAGCTGAGCAGGCGAAACCTGATGCACCGCAAAGGCTTTCCGGAGAGCTATGACCGGCGGGCGCTGATGCGGTTTGTCACGTCGGTGAAGTCGGGATCGGACTACGTGTGCGCGCCGGTCTACTCACACCTGCACTACGACCGGGTGCCGGACGCCAATCAGGTGGTCCGCCACCCGGACATCCTGATCCTCGAAGGTCTCAACGTCCTGCAAACCGGGCCGACGCTGATGGTGTCGGACCTGTTCGACTTCTCGCTGTATGTGGACGGGCGGATCGAGGACATCGAGCAGTGGTACATCTCGCGCTTCCTGGCGATGCGTTCGACGTCGTTCGCCAACCCCGCGTCACACTTCCACCACTACGCCGGGCTGACCGACCAGCAGGCCGAGATCGCCGCCCGCGACATCTGGCGTTCGATCAACCGGCCCAACCTGATCGAGAACATCCTGCCCACCCGACCGCGCGCCACCCTGGTGCTGCGCAAGGACGCCGACCACTCCATCAACCGGCTGCGGCTGCGCAAGCTCTAGATCGCCAACAGGCCGATGCGGGGACGCACACCGCAACCTCTGACGGCGGCGCCCCGCACCGGCGGGACGGGAATCACGCCGGCAGGCGGCGCACTCCGAGGTATTGCAGGTATCCCATCAAGGCGAAGTAGCCGCCGGTGGCCAGGGTCGCTCCGACACCGGTCGCGGTCAGCGGCAACGCTCCGACGGCAACCACGATGAGCGCCGCCACCGTCAGGACGACGTTGCCGGCGATGAGGCCGACTCCGACCCGGCGCAAATCGGATGCCGCGGCGAGGCCGTAGACGAATAGGCCGGCGAGCACCAGCAGGGCGCCGCCGGTGAACTCGGCGACAGAGCTCAGGCCGGTCAGCGACGAGAGCGGGTCCGCCATCAGGGCGATGAAGAGACCGACTGCGCCGCTCAACGTTGCGTCCAGTCGCATGGCGAACCGCAACAGCGAGTCGGTCGAGTCGTCGAAGGGCCGGGCGGCCAGTGGAGTAACAGCGGTCATGTCGGAACTCCTTGCGCTATCGGTCGATACCTCTGAGCCTGGCGTTCCGGGACTGCCAGATCGACGCCAGGCACTGCCAGGCACTGCCATGCGCAGGTCAACCGAGTGATCTAGGCCACGTATTCCATGGCTAGCCCGACCAACCCCGGCCGGCGGCTAGCTGGAGACCGACACCCGGCCGCGCAGATCGGCGGCGATCAGCTTCGCAGCGGCGTTCTGCCAGTTGTGCAGCGAGCGTTGCGGCACTTCGGTGACGAACCATTGCCACGCCTGCCGGGCGGTCGGGTCCAGCCCGGCGGCGGTCGCGTTCTGGGCGTAGGCGCGCACGCCGGCCACGTACGGAAAGTACAGCGAATTGTAGTGCCGCCACTGTTCACTGGTGCCGAAGTCGCCGCCGTCGCGGGGCTTGAGCGCCGCGATCCGATCGGCCAGCAGGGCCTTGAGTTCGATCGCCCGCTCTAGCGGCTGATCCGGAGCGCCGCGGGCGGCCAACCGTTCATCGATCGCGGGCAGCGCCGTCAGCGGGTTGGCGACCAGCTTGGACAGGTCGCCGTAGTGGCCCAGCGCGCGGCGGGTCAGCCGGGCGAACGTGTCGTCGTCGAAACCGTCCAGCGGATGCGCCAGTCGCAGCGGCAGCGCAGACTGGGTGCGCCGCAAGGTCTCTCGATCGGCGCGCAGCACCGGTGCCCGCGAGAAGACCAGCCGGTCGAGCAGGCCGGCCAGCGGGTCGGCCAGCACCTGCACCGACGCGGCGATGGCCAGGCTGGTGAACAGCAGGACGGTTAGCGCGATCTGCGCGGTGCCCTGCCCGCGGGTCAACTCGATCGCGATCAGCATCTGGCCACCGATCAGCGCGACCACCATGCCGGTGCCGGTGAACGAGCGCAGCATGTCGGCCCGCAGCGCCTGACCCTCGTCGAAGGCGTCCCACAGCGCCACCGCGACACCGAGGCTCAGCACGTCGACGCTCGTCGACGCCAGGGCCAGCCAACTGGGCACCACACCCAGCGGAATGATCAGGATCGCGTTGGCCAACGCGAAGAACATCGTCGCGGTGACGATCAACCCGACCAGCGGGATTTTCCGCGTCCGATGACGCAGGGCGGCGAACATCGCGCCGAGCGTGGACAGCGAGATCACCACGCACATCACCACATGACCGAGTCGCAGCGGCCCTTCGACGTGGCCGGCCAGCGTCGCACCGACCAGGGTCAGCGCGGCGACCGCACTGACCAGAAGGATCTCGCCGGTGCGTGACCGGTCGGTGTCGTCAGCCCGGGCGATCTCGAGCAGCACCGCGAACCAGGCCACGCCGGGCACGGCGACCAGGTAGATCTCGACGTGGCCGAGGAATGCGGAGTGCGTCACCAGCCGGACCGCGTCCAAAGCGACCGCCAGCGCGAAACTGCAGAGTCCGACCGCGGAGAACGCGAGCACCGGCTTGCGCGGATTGCGGGCCGACAAATACAGCCCCAGCCACCAGCTCAGCGAGAACACCAACGCCGACAGCGCAGCCATATCTCAGTGTGGCACGCGTCAGGCGCCGTAGCGGCGGTGTCGCTGGCTGAAATCTCGCAACGCGCGCAGGAAGTCGACCCGGCGGAATGCCGGCCAGTGCGCTTCGGTGAACCACATCTCCGAGTAGGCGCTCTGCCAGAGCAGGAACCCGGACAGTCGCTGCTCCCCCGACGTCCGAATCACCAGATCGGGATCGGGCTGCCCCGAGGTGTAGAGGTTCTCCGAGATCGCGTCGACCGTGACGGCTTCGATGAGCTCTTCGCCGCTGGCTCCGTTGGCCAGTTGCTTGCCGAGCAGACCGCGCACCGCGTCGGCGATTTCCTGGCGGCCGCCGTACCCGACCGCCACGTTGACGTGGAAGCCCACGGTCGCAGTGCCCGCCGTCCCTTCCACGGCGCCCCGGACCCGTTGGGCGGGCTCTTCACCGATCAGCTCCAGGTCCCCGACTGTGCGCACACTCCAACCTTTGGCGGGTGCGCAGATCTCTTCGACGACGTCGGTGATGATTTCGATCAACGCGGCCAACTCGGTCGGGTCGCGGCGCAGGTTTTCGGTGGAAAGCAGGTAGACCGTGGCCATTTCGATGCCGGCTTCCTGGCACCAGCGCAGCATTTCGGCGATCTTGGCCGCGCCCATCCGGTAGCCGTAGCTGACGTCGTCGTAGCCGGCGTCGCGCGCCCAGCGCCGGTTGCCGTCGCACAACACGGCGATGTGCCGAGGCAGCGCGGACCTCGATGCAGCCAGTCCTTGCCGCAGCCGCAACTCGTAGATCCGATACAGAGGTTCTTTCAAGCGCGGCGGGATGATCTCCACAGGGACCAAGATTACTGTGGGCGCAACAGCTCGAAGGCGATCCTGCCGCAACTCTTGGAGGCCTGTTGACTCGCGAGACAGACGTGGCCGTCAAGGCTGACGAGACAGGCGCCCACCGCGGCGTCGGCGACGTCGCCGAGCACATCGTCGAGGGCGTCAAAGACACTGCCCAGGCACTGGTCAAGCCGCGGGCCCGCGGGTGGATACATCTGGTGTCGGCGGTCGTCGCGGTCATCGCCGGCGCCGCGCTGATCTCGGTGTCCTGGCCCCTGGAAGGCCTCAAGGCGGGCCTGGCGACGTTCATCTACACCGGGTCGGTGGTGGGAATGTTCACCACCAGCGCGGTTTATCACCGGGTCAATTGGACATCGGTCAAGGCCCGCACCTGGATGAAGCGGCTCGACCACTCGATGATCTTCGTGCTGATCGCCGGCACCTACACCCCGTTCGCGCTGCTGGCCATGCCGCACGACGCCGGCGCGTTGATGCTGTGGATCGTCTGGGGCGGCGCGCTGGCCGGGGTGCTGCTCAAGATGTGCTGGCCCACTGCGCCGCGCTGGGTGGGTGTCCCGCTGTACCTGGTCCTCGGCTGGGTGTCGGCGTTCTACATCGCGATGATCCTGCACAACGCCGGGGTGGCCGCGATGGTGCTGCTCGCCGTCGGCGGCGCGCTCTACAGCATCGGCGGCATCATGTATGCGCTGCACTGGCCCAACCCGTGGCCGAGCACGTTCGGTTACCACGAGTTCTTCCACGCCTGCACCGCGGTGGCCGCGATCTGCCACTACATCGCGATCTGGTTCGCGGTGTTCTATGTCGAGTCGCCGCTATAACTGCGTGACGCTGTCGGGCGACCAGTAGGCCTTCATCGCGGTGATCTTCCCGTCCCCGCCGAACACCATCACGTCGATCGGTTCGATCAGCATCCGACTCTCGCCCGCGGTGATGGTCAGCTTGAAGTGGAACGCCGCCTCGTGACCGGCCACCCGTAGCGTCACCAGTTCGCACTGGCGCTGGACGGCTTCCATCGCGGCATAGAAGCCGCGGATCGCCTGCCGGCCGATGTGCACCTCGCCGCCGACCGGATCTTCCACGGTGGCATCGTCGGCATACAACTCGACGAGTTCATCCGCGGTGCCGTCGTTGACCAGGCTGATGTAGCGGTTGACGGTCGCGGTGATCTGTTCGGCACTCGGCATGGGTGGGAGGCTACCGCGCGAGCGCTCGAGCCAACTCCACGGCGCTGGTGACCGGCAGATCGCAGACCTGGCCGCGACATACGTAGGCGGCGTCGGCGCCGGCGACCCGGTCGCGTCCGACCAGCAACTCCGAGGAGTCCACCGCACCGCCGACGACGATCGCACCGCCGGGTGCCAGCCGCCTGGCGTCGGCCAGCAGCGGCGAGGACGGGCTCGAACAGGCCACCGCGACCTGCAACGGTCCGCGAACGGCGGCTTCGGCGACGGCCAGCCAATGGCCGGCCGAGCGCGGCGCGCGGGCCAGCAGCGGCGAGTGTGCTCCCAGCGCATCGGCTGCCGCCTGCCGGTAGCGCTCCGCGCCGGTGAGATGGGCGAGCGTCAACAGCGCCTCGGCGATCGAGGATGCACCAGAGGGTGTGGCGCCGTCGTACGGGTCGGCAGGGCGCAGCAGAAGTCGCTCACCGTCGTCGGCGGTGTCGAACCAGCGGCCAGGGTTGTCCGCATCGGTGAAGTGCGCCAATGCCATGTCGACAAGATCGGTGGCGGCGGCCAGCCAGCGGGCCTGGCCGCTCAGCTGGTACAGCGCCAGCAGGCCGGTAGCCAGCATCGCGTGGTCTTCCAGGATCGCGGCGCTGTCGCCGACGCGGCCCCCGAGGCTGGCCCGCCGCAACCGGCCGTCCACCAGATGCAGGGCGGTCAGCGCCGTCGCGCAATCGGCTGCGGCGGCGGCCAATTCGGGCGCGGCCAGCGCCACACTGGCCTCGGCGAGCGCGGTGATCGCCAGCCCGTTCCAGCCCGTGACGACCTTGTCGTCGCGGCCGGGCTGGGGCCGGCTCAGCCGGGCGGCCAGTAGCGTGGACCGGACACGCGCGAGGCGGTCCGGGTCCGCGGGGTCTTCGAGCCGCTGCAGTACCGATGCGCCGTCTTCGAAGGTGCCGGTCGCTGTCACGCCGAAAGCCGAAGCGGCCCAACGCCCGTCGTCGTCTCCGAGCACGTCGGTGAGCTGGTCGGGTGTCCAGACGTAGGTCGAGCCCTCGCGTCCGTCGGCGTCGGCGTCCAGCGACGAGGTGAACATGGCGCCGTCGCGCAGTTCGTCGAGCAGAAACCGGGCGGTCTCGGCGGTGACACGGAGCGCCAGCGCATCGCCGGTCCGTCGTGCCCAGTGCGCGTAGGCACGCAACAGCAGCGCGTTGTCGTACAGCATCTTCTCGAAATGCGGTACCACCCAAGCGTTGTCGACGCTGTAGCGAGCGAATCCGCCGGCCAGCTGGTCGTATATCCCGCCGCGGGCCATGGCGGTCGCTGTGCGTTGGGCCGCGGCCAGTGCCCGCGGTGAGCCGGTGCGCTCCCCATGCCGCAGCAGCGCCTCGAGTAGCGCTGACGGCGGAAATTTCGGTGCGCCGCCGAACCCGCCGCGGGCGGTGTCCTCGTCACCCAGGACCGCGGCGACGGCGTGGTCGCAGAGCGCAGGGTCGACACGCGGACCCTGGCCGGGCAGCCCGGAAGCCATCACCCGCAGTTCCCCGGCGATCTGGTCAGAGGACCGCTCGACTTCGCCGCGGCGTTGTAGCCAGGTATCGGATACCGCCGAAAGAAGTTGCAGGAAGGCCGCTTTGGGATAATAGGTGCCGCAGAAGAATGGCCGCCCGTCGGGCGTCAGGAAGCAGGTCATCGGCCAGCCGCCCTGCCCGGTCAGCGCAACGGTGGCGTTCATGTAGACGGCGTCGATATCGGGCCGCTCCTCACGGTCCACTTTGACGCAGACGAAGCCGTTGTTCATCGCGGCGGCCACTTCGTCGTCTTCGAACGATTCGTGTGCCATCACGTGGCACCAGTGGCAGGCGGCGTAGCCGATCGAGAGCAGGATCGGCGCATCGCGTCGCGCGGCCTCGGCTAGCGCGGCGGGCGACCACTGCTGCCAGTGCACCGGGTTGTCGGCGTGCTGGCGAAGGTAGGGGCTGGCAGCCCCGGCGAGCTGGTTAGCCGCTGCGCGGCTCAAGGGCTTGACTCATGCGGTGGCTGATCGATGGTGCCGTCATCGAGAGCCTGATCCGGCTCGGGGTGCTGCGGGTCGAAGGATTCCGGCAACTTCTTGAGGTGCCGGTTCATCGAGCGCACCAGGAACACCACGCTGATCAGCAGCAGCACCACCAGGAGCAGGCCGAACGGGCTGGCCTTACCGAAGTCCGGTCCGCTGTTGTGCGGGCCCTCCTCGGCCAACCACACCAGCGCGGCCGGTGGAAGATGCATCACGACTCGTCCTCGATTCCGGCGAACAGATCGGTTTCCGGCAGCCGCACCGGAACACGGGAGCGGGCCAGCTCGAATTCCTCGGTCGGCCACAGCTCCTGCTGCCAGGAGATCGGCGCGGCGAAGAAGTCGCCCTTCGGATCGATCTGGGTGGCGTGCGCACGCAGTGCGTCGTCGCGCTGGCCGAAATATGCCGAGCACTCGACGCGCGTCGTCACCCGCTCGGCGTGCACATCGTGCGCGGGATCCCAGTGTTTGAGCCATTTCTCGAACGGACCGCGCTGCCCGCGCTTGGCGAACTCGTCCTGCAGCTTCTGCATCCGCTGGCGCAGAAATCCATGGTTGTAGTAGAGCTTGGCCACCGTCCACACCGGGCCCGCGTCCGGGAACCGTCGATAGTCGCCGGCCGCCTCATAGGCAGCCACCGAAACCTGGTGGCAGCGAATGTGATCCGGGTGTGGATAGCCGCCGTTTTCGTCATAGGTGGTCATCACATGCGGCCGGAATTCGCGTACCACCCGGACCAGCGCTTCGGTGGAAACCTCCAGCGGCGTCAGCGCGAAACAGCCCTCCGGCAGCGGCGGTGGCGGGTCGCCCTGGGGCAGGCCGGAATCGACGAAGCCCAGCCAGGTGTGTTCGACGCCGAGGATCTCGGCCGCCTTGGCCATCTCGTCGCGCCGAACGTCGGCGATCCGGCCGTGCACTTCCGGCAAGTCCATCGCCGGGTTGAGGATGTCGCCCCGCTCGCCTCCGGTCAGTGTCACCACCAAGACGCGGTAACCCTCATCGGCATAGCGGGCCAGGGTGGCAGCGCCCTTGCTGGACTCGTCGTCCGGGTGGGCGTGCACCGCCATCAACCGCAGATCGCTCACGTGCTCCCTGACCTCTGTGCTGCTGTCTATAGGCCTATAGTTCCATCCTGGACGTCGCCCGATCACCCGGCACCGACCGCCACTCATCATGACCGAAGCTTCGCCGTCGCCGCAGACCCGTTACGGGCGCCGCCGCTCGCTGCGCCCCTCGCGCCGGCGCGCCACCATCCTCGCCGCCGTGGTCGCCGTCGCCGGTGTCGCTCTCACCGCCATCGTCTATCAGCGGTTGGGCCGCAGCGACGTCGAAGGGTCGCTGGCCGGCTACCGGCTGATCGACAGCCACACCGTGTCGGTAACGATCAGCGTGACGCGAAAAGACCCGTCCCGCCCGGTCGATTGCATCGTTCGGGTGCGCGCGCAAGACGGCAGTGAAACCGGCCGGCGCGAAGTGCTGGTCGCCCCGTCCGCGCAGACGACCGTCCAGGTGACGACGGTGCTCAAATCGAGCAAGCCGGCCGTCGTGGGCGACATCTACGGCTGTGGCACCGATGTCCCCGGCTACCTGCGCGCGCCCTGACGAAGTCCGGTCCGGCAAACGCCGGCGACAAACGCCGAACTGCGAAAATGTCCTCGGCAACCGTGGCGGCGATGGTAAGCTGGTCGGATGCACGGTTCCCGCTGGGACCGTGTATTGCTGCATTAGCGGCCCTGTGGGTCGCCTAGGGGGTCCACCCGACTACTGAGGTCGGCAGTACCCGTGGTGGGACCGCCCGGCAGCACGACCGACAGCCTGCCGAGGCGGTATACCGCCCACCGACACTATTGAGGAGCACGACGAGATGACGGACACCCAGGTGACCTGGTTGACGCAGGAATCACACGATCGACTCAAGGCCGAGCTCGATCAGCTGATCGCGAACCGTCCGGTCATCGCCGCCGAAATCAACGACCGGCGCGAAGAGGGCGATCTGCGCGAGAACGGCGGCTACCACGCGGCCCGCGAAGAGCAGGGCCAGCAGGAGGCCCGCATTCGTCAGCTGCAGGACCTGCTGAACAACGCGAAGGTCGGTGAGGCACCCAAGCAGTCCGGCGTCGCACTGCCCGGTTCGGTGGTCAAGGTCTACTACGACGGCGACAAGTCCGATTCCGAGACGTTCCTGATCGGCACCCGCGAGCAGGCCGTCCACGACGGCAAGCTCGAGGTGTACTCGCCGGCCTCACCGCTGGGCGGCGCGCTGATCGACGCCAAAGAGGGCGAGACCCGCAGCTACACCGTGCCCAACGGCAACACCGTCAAGGTCACGCTGGTCAGCGCGGAGCCGTACCACTCCTGAGCTAACCCAACGCCTGCTCGAGATCGGCGATCAGGTCGGCGACGTCCTCGATCCCGACCGACAGTCGCACCAGGTCGTCGGGAACCTCTAATTGGGAACCGGCCGTCGACGCATGCGTCATCGCGCCCGGGTGCTCGATCAACGATTCCACCCCACCGAGGGACTCCGCGAGGATGAACACCTTGGTGTCGGCGCACAGCGCCTGCGCCGCGGCGCGTCCACCCTTCATGCGCACCGACACCATCCCGCCGAAACCGTGCATCTGCCGCGCGGCAACCTGGTGACCGGGGTGGGTCGCCAGACCCGGATACAGCACCACCTCCACCGACGGGTGTTCGGCGAGGAATTGCGCTACCGCAGCGGCGTTTTCGCTGTGCCGTTGCATCCGCAACACCAGGGTCTTCAAGCCGCGCATGGTCAGGTAGGCGTCGAACGGCCCCGGCACCGCGCCGGCGCCGTTCTGCAGGAAACCGAACGCCGCGTCCAACTCCTCGTCGTTGGTGACCACGGCCCCGCCCACCACATCGGAATGCCCGCCGATGTACTTCGTCGTCGAGTGCAGCACGATGTCGGCGCCCAGGGTCAGCGGCTGCTGCAGCGCCGGTGAGGCAAAGGTGTTGTCCACCAACACTTTTGCACCGTGGTCTGCCCCGATCTTGGCGATCCCGGCGATGTCGGCGATCGACAGCAGCGGGTTGGTGGGCGTCTCCACCCAGATCAGCCGGGTCTGCGGCGTCACCGCCGCGTTCACCGCGTCGAGATCGGATAACGCGACCGGGGTGTGCTGCACACCCCATTGGGTGAACACCTTGTCGATCAGCCGGAACGTGCCGCCGTAGGCGTCGTCGGGGATCACCACGTGATCACCGGGACGCAGCACCGCGCGCAGCACACAGTCGCTGGCCGCCATGCCGGAGCTGAACGCGCGGCCGAAGCTGCCGTCCTCGACCGCGGCCAGCGCGGTCTCCAGCGCGGCCCTGGTCGGGTTGCCGGTGCGGGCGTACTCGAAGCCGCCCCGCAGTCCGCCGACGCCGTCCTGCGCGAAGGTGCTGCTGGCGTAGATCGGGGCGTTCACCGCGCCGGTCGCCGGGTCGGGTCGGTAACCGGCGTGAATGGCCTTGGTGGCCAGGCCTGCTTTTGCGAAATGTTCTTGCTCGCTCATCGACGAACAGCCTAGTCATCGCGCCGGGTTCGGCCGGGTGCAGCGGACGTCGCACATAGGCCATTTGCCCGATGCGCTCAGCCCTTGTCGCCGCGCAGAATCACAGACTTATGCGACGACTGATGACGGGTCTGGCGACAACTGCGCTGCTGTGGGGCGGTGTGACGGGGGTGACCGGCCCGGCCGGTGCCAACTCCTGGCCTGGTTGTCCGCCGGACCACCCGGAAGGGCCTTGTCGCTGGTGCCCCGGCGACCCGCCGGTGCAGACCGGCAACCTGCGGGTGGACCCGGTTCGCTGGGACGCGAACGTGTGTCACACCTACTGGTACGTCGGCGGCGGCGGCAACGTCGCGCGGACCATTTGGGAGGGCGATGCGCCCCCGCCGCCGCCTCCGCCGCTGACAGGGCTTTACTGCGACCCCGGGACGCTCACGAATTGTCATATCGAGACCCGCCCGTAGGGCGAAGGTCGGTTACTGGGGAGTTCTGCCGGGCGTCGGGTTCAGCGGCAGGCACACCGTGGCCAACATCTTGTCGGCCAGCGTCTGGCGCTTGGCATCCCAGAGCGGGAACAGGTAGCCGATGTAGAAGACGGCCGCATCGACGGCGTGGGCGATTTCGCGCAGCACCGACATGCCGAACCCGATCGGCTCCCCGGTTTTCTCGCTGACGACCCGGAACCCCAGCACCGACTTGCCGATGCTGGATCCGGTGGTGCCCTGGCGGTAGCCGAGGTTCCAGACGAAATAGCCCAGCGCGACCAGCACCGCAATCCACATCACGATGAGTCCAACGGTCGAGGGGCCGATGAAACAGATCTGCTCGCCGGAGCTCGGGGTCACGTCACACGCGGACGTGACGCTGTTCTCCAGCACCAGCCAGCCGACACCCGAGATCAGCACCAGCGGCAGGTGGTCGATGACATAGGCCAGCATGCGGTTGAGCCATGGCGTGTACTCCTCCCGCGCCAGCCCGCGCAGCACCGGTCCGGGCGGCGGCGGAACGTATCCGCCCGACGGCGGGGGTGGTGGCGGGTAGTTACCGCCTCCCGGGGGCGGTGGCGGCGGGAATGGCGATGGGGGTTGTTCGGTCATCAGCGACTTTCTCTTCACGCGGTGGAGTAAGGGCCGGGCGGCTACTTGCGTAACGCGCCGTCGGACAGGAAGCCCAGCAAGTCATATCGGGTGATGACCCCGACCGGCTTGCCTTCCTCGACGACCATCACGGCGTCCAGATCTCGCAGCGTCTTGGCCAGAGCGTTGAGTTGTTCGCCGGCGCCGATGATCTGCAGCGGTGGGCTCATGTGCAGGCCGACGGCGTCGGCCAAGTTGGCGCGGCCTTCGAAGACGGCCGAAAGTAGTTCGCGCTCGGAGACACTGCCCGCGACCTCGCCGGCCATCACCGGCGGCTCCGCGCCGACGACCGGCATCTGCGACACCCCGTACTCACGCAAGATGCCGATCGCGTCACGGACGGTTTCCGACGGGTGGGTGTGCACCAGATCTGGCAGGTGGCCCGACTTGCCGCGCAGCACGTCGCCGACCGTGGGCTGTTGGATCGAGCCGTCCAGCCGGGTCCGCAGGAATCCGTAGGACGACATCCAGGCGTCGTTGAAGATCTTCGACAGATAGCCGCGGCCGCCGTCCGGCAGCAGCACGACGATCAGCGCGTCGGGGCCGGCTTCTTCGGCCACTTTGAGCGCCGCCACCACTGCCATTCCGCACGAGCCGCCGACCAGCATGGCCTCTTCGCGGGCCAGCCGTCTGGTCATGTTGAACGAGTCGGAGTCGGTCACCGCGATGATCTGGTCGGGCACCGCCGGGTCATAGGCCGTGGGCCAGAAATCCTCGCCGACCCCTTCCACCAGGTAGGGCCGCCCGGTGCCGCCGGAATACACCGATCCCTCCGGGTCGGCGCCGACCACCGTCACCCGCCCCTCGGACACATCCTTGAGGTAGCGGCCCGCGCCGGTGATCGTTCCGCCGGTGCCGATGCCGGCGACGAAATGGGTGACTCGGCCGTCGGTATCGGCCCAGATCTCCGGGCCGGTGGTCTCGTAGTGGCTGGCCGGCCCCTGCGGGTTGGAGTACTGGTCGGGCTTCCACGCGCCGTCGATCTCACCGACCAGTCGGTCGGAGACGCTGTAGTAGCTACCCGGATGATCGGGCGGCACCGCTGTCGGGCACACCACCACCTCGGCGCCGTAGGCGCGCAGCACGTTCTGCTTGTCCTCGCTGACCTTGTCCGGGCAGACGAACACACATCGGTAGCCGCGGCGCTGGGCGACCAGCGCCAGGCCGACACCGGTGTTTCCCGAGGTCGGTTCGACGATGGTGCCGCCCGGCTTGAGCTCTCCGCTGGCCTCCGCGGCATCGATCATCTTCACCGCGATCCGGTCTTTGCTACTCAGTCCCGGGTTGAGGTACTCGACCTTGGCGACGACCCGGCCCGAGCCCGGAGGCACAACCGAGTTGAGCTCAACCAGTGGAGTGTTTCCGATGACTTCACTGATGTGTTGCGCGATACGCATGGGTAGATGGTCTCAGGTGCGGCAAGTCCACGTGCAGCTAGCCGGTGGCCTCGCGGATGTATTCGCCGATCTGCCGCAGCGACCGGACCGCCTCGGGCACGATCGGCGCGGCCAGCTGGAAGTCGTGAATCTGGCCGGGCCAGACTCGCACCTCGGTCGGTACACCCGCGGCCGCCAGCGCGCCGGCGGCCAGCCGGGCGTCGTTCAACAACACCTCCGACCCTGACACGTGGATCAGGGTGCGGGGCAGCCCCGGCTCGATGTGCTCCAGCGGCTCGTAGAGCCGCTCCGGCTCACCGTCGACGACGTGTTTACGGGCAGCCTTGGCGACCAAGGTGAGCAACGCGTCAAAAGCCTTGGCGGGGAACATCGCATCGGTCTTGATATTCGGATGCGTTTGCTTGGGTTCCTTGGCCAGCTGCAGCAACGGGGAGATCGCGACCAGAGCCGCCGGCTCCTCGTGCGCCTGCTGAAGCCGTTGCGCCAGCGCAAGAGCCAGATATCCGCCGGCTGAGTCGCCGGCCACCACGATCTGATCCGGCTGGTATCCGCGCAGGCGCAGCCAGCGGTAGGCGTCGTGGCAGTCGTCGAGCGCCTGGCCGACCGAGTGTTTCGGGATCAGCCGGTAGTTGACCACCAGAACCGGAGAGTCGGCGAACTTGGACAGCGCGTTGACGATGCGGCCGTGCGAGTTGACCCCACAGGTCAAGAAAGCGCCACCGTGCAGATACAACACGACCCTTCGCGTGCCGTCGGCCGGCAGCACGCCGGGCGCGCGCACCAGCTGAGCGTCGCAGTGCGGCAACTCGACGGTCTTGCGGACGGTTCCGGGCCCGGGGAGCAACGCCCGGCAGGCGAAGTCGAGGATGCCGAACGGGAAGGGGACGTGCGGGATGTAGCTGACCACGCCGAGCGCCGGGCGGATCGTCAGCCGGCAGGCCAGCGCTGCCACCATCCCGGGGAGGCTGGGCCCGCTCTCGACGACTTCGACGGGCACGCCGTCGTTGCTGGGGAACCTGCGGGCCCGCGCGAGATCACGGGCACGAACTGCGGAACGGGGTGCGCCCCAAAGCTTGCTCGGTGCGGTCATGCTCAACACTCCTACGCCGTTGTAGTGCATGTCGACGGGGCCGCATGGTGCTCAGCGAACCTCGAGAACTTAGCTTGACACTTTAAAGAAGTTCAACATTCAAAGAGTCCGATTAGATACCCGATTTGTTCCGACCCGTAACCCGCTGAGTGACGGGCTCCGGCAGGCCCGCCGACCGGCGACCTAAACTGGTCGCGTGGTACGACGCGCACCGCGGGGTTCGATGGTCGCGCTCGCCGCGGCAGGCGCCCTGGCATCGACCGGCACCGCCTATGTGGGGGCGCGAAACCTGCTGATCGGGCAGGCCGCCCGGGCGCGCAGCGTGATCCCGAAATCGTGGGACGTCCCACCCAGGGCGGACGGCATTTACACAGCGGGCGGCGGTCCGGTGCAGCGCTGGCAGCGCGGCATGGACTTCGACCTGCACCTGATGGTCTTCGGTGACTCGACGGCAACGGGGTACGGCTGTCGCAGCGCCGACGAGGTTCCCGGGGTGTTGATCGCCCGCGGGCTTGCCGAACAGAGCGGCAAACGAGTCCGGTTGAGCACCAAGGCCATCGTCGGAGCCACTTCCAAGGGTCTGTCCGGGCAGGTCGACGCGATGTTCGTGGCGGGGCCGCCGCCCGACGCCGCGGTGATCCTGATCGGCGCCAACGACGTCACCAAGCTGAACGGCATCAGCGCTTCGGCTCGCCGCCTCGGCGCGGCGGTGCGACGACTGAAAGCCAGCGGTGCCGAGGTCGTCGTGGCCACCTGCCCGGATTTCGGCGTGGTCACGGCGATCCCGCAGCCGCTGCGTTGGACCGTACGCACCCTGGGCCTGCGGCTGGCCCGCGCCCAGTCCGGCGCCGTCCGATCGGCCGGCGGGGTTCCGGTCCCGCTGGCCTCGCTCGTCAACGACGAGTTCCGGCATTCGCCGCATCTGATGCTGTCCGACGACCAGTTCCACCCGTCGGCGGCCGGCTACGCTTTGGCCGCCAGCCAGCTGCTGCCCGCGCTGTGTCACGCGCTCGGCGACTTTGCCGGGCAGCCGGTGCCCGCCCTCCCGTCGTCGACGGACACCGAAGGGGGGCCGGGGTATTCGATGCTGCGGCTGCTCTCGCGACTGTGGCGGCGGCCCACTACCGGAGTGCCCGCGCCGATCGTCGCGACCGCGTCGGACTAGCGCATCCGGGCCATTCAACGGGCCACAGCTCCGACCCGATGGAGCACGTCGCCAGGCTCCTCAGCAGGCCGTTTAACGGCCCGCATCGTCGCCGGGCTAAATTCGGGTCCAGACCACACCGCAGGAGATGGAGCCGAGATGCCCGAAGCCGTCATTGTTTCAACTGCCCGCTCGCCGATCGGGCGCGCGATGAAGGGGTCGCTGGTCAACATGCGGCCCGACGACCTGGCGGCGCAGATGGTGCGCGCCGCGCTGGACAAGGTGCCCGGCCTGAACCCCCACCAGATCGACGACCTGATCCTGGGCTGCGGGCAGCCGGCCGGCGAAGCGGGGTTCAACCTGGCCCGCGCGGTCGCCGTCGAGCTCGGCTACGACTTCCTGCCCGGCACCACCGTCAACCGCTACTGCTCGTCGTCGCTGCAGACCACCCGGATGGCGTTCCACGCGATCAAGGCCGGCGAGGGCGACGCGTTCATCTCGGCGGGTGTGGAGACTGTGTCACGGTTCGTCAAAGGCAGCTCCGACTCGTGGCCGGACACCAAGAACCCGGTGTTCGACGAGGCTCAGGAGCGTTCCGTCGCCGCGTCCGCCGGTGCCGACGAGTGGCACGACCCCCGCAGCGACGGGAATCTGCCGGACGTCTACATCGCGATGGGGCAGACCGCAGAGAACGTGGCTCTATTGACCGGCGTCAGCCGCGAAGACCAGGACCACTGGGGCGTCCGCAGCCAGAACCGCGCCGAGGAAGCCATCAACAGCGGATTTTTCGAGCGTGAGATCGTCCCGGTCACGCTGCCCGACGGCACCACGGTCAGCACCGACGACGGGCCGCGCGCCGGCACCACCTACGAGAAGATCAGCCAGCTCAAGCCGGTCTTCCGACCCAACGGCACGGTGACCGCGGGCAACGCCTGCCCGCTGAACGACGGCGCCGCCGCAGTGGTGATCACCAGCGACACCAAGGCCAAGGAACTCGGCCTCACACCGCTGGCCCGCATCGTCGCCACCGGGGTCAGCGGCCTGTCCCCGGAGATCATGGGCCTGGGCCCGATCGAGGCGAGCAAGCAGGCGTTGCAGCGGGCCGGCATGTCGGTCAAGGACATCGACCTGTTCGAGATCAACGAGGCCTTCGCCGTGCAGGTGGTCGGCTCGGCCCGCGAGCTCGGCATCGACGAGGACAAGCTGAACGTCTCCGGCGGCGCGATCGCACTGGGCCACCCGTTCGGCATGACCGGTGCCCGCATCACCACCACGCTGCTGAACAACTTGCAGACCTATGACAAGACGTACGGCCTGGAGACCATGTGTGTCGGCGGCGGCCAGGGTATGGCGCTGATCATCGAGCGGCTGAGCTGACGCATCAGGCGCATCCAGGCGCATCCAAAAAATCCGGCACGCGTGCGTGCCGGGTTTTTTGATGCCTGACGCACCACGCGCTGCTGTTTGCGGCAAACTGCCGTAACCGCCCGGTCTGGGCATGGCAGGGGTTACGGTTTGCCAGCCGCCGCCCGGTGGCCTACACATCGGAGTGCGAGATGCCTCGGTGGCTCACACATCCGAGGAAATGGAGCGGCGCGATGAGCGTTTCGCTGAGAAATTTTGCACTGGTGGCGACCGCCGTGGCGGTTGTGTCGGCCTCGGCCGCCGGTTGCAGCAGCAATCCGAAGTCACCGTCGGCCTCGTCGACCTCAGTCGCGGCCATGACAGGCCACAGCTCGGCGGCGAACTCGGCGCAAGTCCAGTCCAACGACTACAGCCGACTGTTGATCAAGGTCACCGACATCAAGACGCCGATGGCTTTCACCGCCGGCCCGGTGACAGCGGACCCCAACGGCCAGGCCGGGGTGCAGACGACGTTCAGCAACGATGACAAGACCCGGCAGATCCACGACACCATCCTGGTGCTCGCCGACCCGTCCGCGGCGTCCAGCGCGCTGGAGGCGGCCAAGGCAAAGCTCGGCGATTCGGTCCAGGGGACGCCCGCGCCGGCCGCGGTGGGCACTGGCGGTACCTCGGTCGCGGGCAACTCACCCGACGGCTCCAAGGGTGTGATGACGTTGCTGTTCACCGAGGGCAAGGCGTTCACCACGCTGGAGTTCGTCGGGCCGACCGACATGCTGCCGCCACCCGATTTCGTCACCGAACTCGGCCAGACACAGGACACCGCCATCAAAAACGGGTTGAGCTGACGCATCGCGCATCGACGCAGCAAAAAGGCCGGCACGGGTGCGTGCCGGCCTTTTTGCTGTCAATCGCTAATCGTTCTGCAGATAGCTGAGCAGACGCAGGATCTCGATGTAGAGCCAGACCAGCGTGACGGTCAGGCCCAGTGCGATGCCCCACGCGGCCTTTTCCGGCGCACCGGCGCGGATCATCTGGTCGGCGGCGTCGAAGTCGATCAGGAAGCTGAACGCCGCCAGACCGATGCAGACCAGCGAGAAGATGATGGCCAGCGGGCCGCCGCTGCGCAGGCCCAGGCCCTCGCCGTGGCCGACGCCGAACATGCCCAGCACCAAGTTGCCCAGCATCAGGGCCAGCACGCCGAACATGCCGGCAACCAGCATCCGGGTGAACTTGGGCGTGACCCGGATGGCACCGGTCTTGTAGACCACCAGCATCCCGACGAACACGCCCAGCGTGCCCATGATGGCCTGCCCGATCATGGCGCCGGCACTGGTGCTCGACACCGAGAAGTTGGCCAACAGGAACGAGATCGCCCCGAGGAACAATCCTTCGAGCGCGGCGTAGGTCAGCACGATCGCGGGGTTGTCCTGCTTGCGCGCGAACGTCGCGATCATCACCATGGCCAGTCCGCCGAACGCGCCGACGAAGGTGAAGGGCGTGGCCAGGGCCTGGTTGGCCTGAACCATGAAGTAGGAGACGACCGCAACGGCAGACAGCACCGCCAGGGTGATCCCGGTCTTGGTGACGACGTCGTCGATCGTCAACGGGCGCGAAACGCCTGCCCGCTGGTCGACGTACGGGGCATAGGGGTCCGTCTGATGCCCTAACTGGGTCGCGGCGCTAGCGGCGCCGCTACCGAACTGCGCGTAACCGCCACGCTGCTTGGGCAGCGAGCGAAATACCGGGTTACTGGTCTCCCGCACCGTCGGTTCCTCTCATGAGCTGTGGGTTCGAAGCTGTCCGAACAACTGATCAACGAACGGTAGTCCAGCCGTGTTCCCGTTGGGCCTTTTAGATCAATGTGCGACGAGATCACTGCGCGGCTGGACGTACTCCAGACAAACCTTACCCGCGGGCGTCGTAACCGGGGTAACGATCTAGATTGCCTGTCAGGCCCCGAACAGCTATTCACCGGCCATTCATCGAGGGGAGACGGCGGGCGTGACGGACGAATCCGGCGACATTCTGAGCCGCGTCGACAACGGCATCGGCTTCGTGACGCTCAATCGGCCCAAGGCGATCAACTCGCTCAACCAGAGCATGGTCGATGGGTTGCGCGGGGTGCTGACCGAGTGGGAGCGCGACGACGCGGTCAGCGCGGTGGTGCTCTCCGGTGCCGGTGAGCGCGGCCTGTGCGCCGGCGGCGACGTGGTGGCGATCTATCACAGCGCCCGCGCCGACGGCGTCGAAGCTCGGCGGTTCTGGTACGACGAATATCTGATGAACGGTCAGATCGGCCGCTACCCGAAGCCGTACGTCTCGTTGATGGACGGGATCGTGATGGGCGGCGGCGTCGGAGTCGGCGCGCACGCCAACACCCGGGTGGTGACCGACACGTCGAAGGTGGCGATGCCCGAGGTCGGCATCGGCTTCATCCCCGACGTCGGTGGGGCCTACCTGCTTTCGCGCGCGCCCGGGTCGCTGGGTTTGCACGCCGCGCTGACCGGCGCGCCGTTCACCGGGGCCGACGCGATCGCTCTGGGCTTCGCCGACCACTTCGTGCCGCACGACAAGCTGGACGCGTTGAGCCGGTCGATCGCCGAAGCCGGCGTCGAGCAGGCGATCGCCGCCCACGCCGTCGAACCGCCCCCCAGTGACCTTGCCGCGCAACGTGACTGGATCGACGAGTGCTACGCCGCCGACACCATCTCTGACATCATCGCGGCGCTGCGCGGACATGATGCCGGCCCGGCCAACGACGCCGCGGAACTGATCGTCACCCGCTCCCCCATCGCGCTGTCGGTGACACTGGAGGCGGTCCGCCGCGCCGCAAAGCTCGACACACTGGAAGATGTTCTGGCCCAAGACTATCGGGTGTCCTCCGCCTCGTTGCGCTCGCACGATCTGGTGGAGGGTATTCGCGCCCAGTTGGTCGACAAAGACCGCAACCCCACGTGGTCGCCGACGCTGGCGCAGGTGACCGCAGCCGACGTCGAGGCATATTTCGCACCCGTCGACGACGAACTGAAGTTCTAGAAAGGCAGCGATGAGCAACACCTACGAGACGATCCTGGTCGAGCGTGACGAGCGAGTCGGCATCATCACGCTCAACCGGCCGAAGGCACTCAACGCCCTCAACAGCCAGGTGATGGACGAGGTCACCGCTGCGGCAGCCGAATTCGATCACGATCCAGGTATCGGGGCGATCATCATCACCGGCTCGGAGAAGGCCTTCGCGGCGGGCGCCGACATCAAAGAAATGTCCAGCCTGGGGTTCTCCGAGGTGTTCGGTGCCGACTTCTTCGCCCCCTGGGCCAAGCTCGCCGCGGTCCGCACCCCGACGATTGCCGCGGTGGCCGGATACGCGCTCGGTGGCGGCTGCGAACTCGCGATGATGTGTGACGTGCTGATCGCCGCCGACACCGCGAAATTCGGGCAGCCGGAGATCAAGCTCGGTGTGCTGCCCGGCATGGGCGGGTCGCAGCGGCTTACCAGGGCCGTCGGCAAGGCCAAGGCCATGGACCTGATCCTGACCGGACGCAACATGAATGCCGAGGAAGCCGAGCGCAGCGGGCTGGTGTCGCGCGTCGTGCCCGCCGCGGATCTGCTCACCGAGGCCAAGGCCGTCGCCACCACGATCTCGCAGATGTCGCGCTCGGCGTCCCGGATGGCCAAGGAGGCGGTCAACCGCGCCTTCGAGTCCACGTTGGCCGAAGGACTGCTCTACGAACGCCGGCTGTTCCATGCCGCTTTCGCGACCGACGACCAGTCCGAGGGCATGGCGGCGTTCATCGAAAAGCGAACCCCGAACTTCACCCACCGCTGAGAACCAGCGTGAGCGAGTCGCCGCCACAGCGCCGTAAAGCGTGGTGGGTTCGGCACTACACCTTCACCGGCACCGCGGTCGGGCTGGTGTTCATCTGGTTCTCGATGACGCCGTCGCTGCTCCCGCGCGGCCCGTTGTTCCAAGGTCTGGTCAGCGGTCTGGCCGGTGCGACCGGTTACGCCATCGGAGTTTTCGCGGTGTGGCTGGTCCGATTCATGCGCTCGGCCGAGTCCAGCCCGCCGGCTCCACGGATCGCCTGGCGGGTACTGATCGCTGCCGGCGCGGTCGGCATGGTCGCGATGCTGGTCTGGTTCCACGTCTGGCAGGACCGGGTGCGCGACTTGATGGGCGTCAAGCATCTGGACCGGCTGGACTACCCGTTGACCACCGCGCTGTCGCTGATCGTGCTGTTCGGTGTCGTCGAAGCCGGCCAGTTGATTCGCCGGTTGATCCACTTTCTCGACCTGCGGCTGGACCGCTTTGCACCGCCGCGAGTTTCGGCCGTGATCGTGGTGTCTCTGCTGCTCGTGCTGAGCATCGCGTTGCTCAACGGCGTGGTGGTGAAGTTCGCCATGCGGACCATGAACAACACCTTTGCCACGGTCAACAACGAGGTGAATCCCGAGACACCCGCGCCGCGGACACCGTTGCGCTCCGGCGGTCCGCAATCGCTGGTGTCGTGGGAGTCGCTGGGACATCAGGGCCGCATTTTCATCGCCGGCGGGCCCAGCGTCGGGCAGCTCAGCGCGTTCAACGGCGCCCCCGCAACCGAACCCATCCGGGCCTACGCCGGGCTGGACTCCGCGGACGACATCACCGCGGCCGCCGAATTGGCGGCGCGAGAGTTGCAGCGCGAGGGCGGATTACAGCGCGCCGTCGTCGCCGTCGGCACTACCACGGGCACCGGCTGGGTCAACGAGGCCGAAGCCGACGCGTTGGAGTACATGTACAACGGCAACAGCGCGGTCGTGAGCATGCAGTACTCGTTCCTGCCCAGTTGGCTGTCGTTCCTGGTGGACAAGGAGAACGCCCGGCACGCCGGGCAGGCGCTGTTCGAGGCCGTCGACCGGTTGGTGCGCCGACTGCCCGAAGCGCGACGACCCAAGCTCGTCGTGTTCGGTGAAAGCTTGGGCTCATTCGGCGGGGAGGCACCGTTCATGAGCCTGAACAACGTGCTGGCCCGCACCGACGGCGCGCTGTTCTCCGGACCGACATTTAAGAACACCATCTGGACCGATCTCACCGCGACGCGTGACCGCGGCTCGCCGGAGTGGCTGCCGATCTACGACCACGGCCGTTTCGTCCGCTTCGCGGCACGGCCAGAGGATCTGAATCGTCCTGATCCGCAATGGAATACACCTCGGGTGGTCTACCTCCAACATGCTTCCGATCCGATCGCGTGGTGGCATCCCGGTCTGCTGTTCAGCGAGCCGGACTGGTTCCGTGAAAAGCGGGGCTACGACGTCCTTCCCGAGACGACCTGGATTCCGGTGGTGACGTTCCTCCAGGTGTCCGCCGATATGGCGGTGGCCCAGGATGTTCCGGCCGGGCACGGCCACGACTACGTGGGCGACGTCGCCGACGGATGGGCGGCGGTGCTGCAGCCGCCGGGGTGGACGCCGGCGAAAACCGCAAAGCTCCGGCCGCTCCTGCACGCCAGCGATGGCTAACGCGAGGTGAACGGACGCTGTGAGTGTCCCAAGGGTTTTCGGCTTTTAGCTAGCTGATCGAACCATCAAGTGGCAGGATTCCCGGTATTCGGTTTCCCGTGGAGGGAGAGGTCAATGGCCTGGACAATTGCCAAGATTGCGGCGGCGGGGGTGCTGACCGCGACGCCGATCGCCGCGGTCGCCATTCCAGCCTGTGCCGCAGCAGATTCCGTCAGCGTGCCGATCGTGCGACCGGTTCCGCTGCCGGCGGACCCGCAAGTCGATCCGCAGCCGGCGCCATCGGCACCGCACGGGGAGTACTACAACCCCAACGACTACAACGACTGGTACAACTGGTACAACTCCGGCGCCGACGGCGGTGGCGGCGGAGGCGGCGGTTAAGCCGAATTGATCAGGCCGGCGGCGGCCAGCGCGTGGTAGCCGCCGACCACGTCGGTCGCGCGGTGCAGGCCGAGGTCCTGCAGCGCCACCGCGGCGAGGCTCGAGGTGTAGCCCTCCGAGCACAGCACCACCCACTCCACGTCATCGCTGACGGCCTGGGGCAGGCGAGCGTCGCTGGTCGGATCGCAGCGCCACTCCAACACATTTCGTTCGATCACAAGCGGCTTCAGACTCTCGGGTAGCTCGCCTTCACGCGTTCGCTGAGCCTGCGGGCGGATGTCGACGAGCAGTGCGCCGCGGCGCAGCGCTGCGGGCACCTCCTCGGCGGCCAGTCGGCGTAACCGCGTCCGGGCGGACTCCAGGGCCTGATCAATTCGGCTCATTACTTCTCCGGCTGGTCGGTCAGTTCAGTTCGCTTGCGCCGCAATCGGTTTTCATCGGTCACCTCGTAGTAGGACATCACGGTCAACGGCGGCGAGTAGGCGTGCACACTCAGCGACGGCTGCTGCGGACCGGACAGCGACGTCACCGAGGTGCGCGGGCCGGGCGGCGCCCACACCACATCGTGCACCCAACCCAGCGGGAATCCGGCCTGATCCCCGGCCTTGAGTCGCCGGCAGCGCAACCGCTCTCCATCCCAACGAAATTCGTCCAGTGAACCATTCAACAATGTTGCCGCACCGAGGGATCCTCCGTGGTCGTGCAACTCGGTGCGGTGCCCGGGCACCCAGCTGATCAGCCACACATCGACTTCGTCATCGCCGTGCAGCCGGACGAACCATCGATCGTGGGTGGGCACCCCGCTCGCCGGGACGACGTGGTCGTAACGGCCGCTGAGCACGTCATCAGCGGTGCTGTCGGTGATGTGCAGCAGATCAGCCAGCCGCAGCCGGGTCGGGCCGGGTACGGCTCGCAGCGGCGAGGGCCGCGACAACGTGGGCCGAGACCGGGCGGGCCGGGACAGTGCGGGTTGGGCGACTCGGACAGAGTCGGCGGCGAGGTGAGCAGAAACCATGTGGGGGCTCCAGGGCGAACGGGCGTAGTGAGAGGGCCGGCGGTCAGGAAGGCCGACAACACTCCCAAAACCCGGTTCGCTGCATCACGGCCGCCAGTGTTGCATAGATTGACACCGTGCGGTGGCGCCCTTCTCGCCCTCTGACGTGGGGCACGGTTGCGGTCCTGACCGCCGCATCGCCGGTGACGGGCTGCTCGGCGGACAGCACCCAAGCCCCGCCCGGGCCCGGCACGACGAAGGCGGCGGCCACTACGCCGCGCGGCGTCGTCTCGACTTCTCCCGCGGGCGTCACGACCAAGATCGACGTGCCGGCGCACTCGACCGAGGAAGAGTATTTCCAGGCCTGTCATGCGGCGACAGTGTGGATGCAGGGCCATCCGGGCGACCCGCAGACCCTCCCCGAGCGGTATCTGGCGGCGGTGCAGGCGCCGGGCGCCGCGAGTCCGGGCACCTGGAACATCGCCTGGGCCGCGCTGCCGCTGGCGCGCCAGGCCGGGGTGATCGTCGCCGCGCACGCGGCGGCCAACAACGAATGCGGCTGAGGCCGAGGGGGCCCGCGCCGCAATTCGGATCACGATTGATAAAACCGGCGCGGCGCAGGCAAAGATGTAGCGCATGACCGACGCAGACATCACCCCCGAGCCGGGTCCCGGGCTGCTCGACGCGCCCCGGCCCCGGGTCGCGCTGGCCCTCGGCAGCGGTGGCGCCCGCGGGTATGCCCACATCGGGGTGATCGACGAACTGCACGCTCGCGGATATCAGATCGTCGGGATCGCCGGATCGTCGATGGGCGCACTCGTCGGCGGGCTGCAGGCCGCGGACAAGCTGGACGAATTCGCCGATTGGGCAAGGTCGTTGACCCAGCGTGCGATCTTGCGGCTGCTGGACCCGACGCTCACGGCCGCCGGTGTGCTGCGCGCCGAGAAGATCCTGGACGCGGTGCGCGACATCCTCGGCGAGTCGATCATCGAGCAACTGCCGATCCCCTACACCGCGGTGGCCACCGACCTGCTGGCCGGCAAGTCGGTGTGGCTGCAGCACGGCCCGGTCGACGAGGCAATCCGGGCGTCGATCGCCATCCCGGGTGTCATCTCGCCGTACGCCATCGGCGGGCGGCTGCTCGCTGACGGTGGGATTCTCGATCCGCTGCCGATGGCGCCGATCGCGGCCGTCAACGCCGATCTGACCATCGCGGTCAGCCTGTCGGGCAGCGAGACCGGCGACGAACCCGAGCCGGAGCCGAAATCCTCGGGCGAGTGGCTCAACCGGGTGCTGAGCAGCACCTCTGCCCTGTTCGACTCGCCCACGGCGCGGTCGGTGCTGAGCCGGTTCGGGACCTCGGGCCCAGACGACGGCGATGCCGCCGACGAACCGACCTCGGATTACTCCGCCGACGAGCCCGAGGTGCCCAAGCTGGGCAGTTTCGAAGTGATGAACCGGACCATCGACATCGCCCAGGCGGCTCTGGCCCGGCACACGCTGGCGGCCTATCCGCCGGACCTCCTGATCGAGGTGCCCCGCTCGGCCTGCCGCAGTCTGGAATTCCACCGTGCCGCCGAGGTGATCGAGGTCGGCCGCGCGCTGGCGTCGACGGCCCTGGACTCCGTCGACCTGAACCGCCGAGTCACCTGACGCCGAGGAATTCGGCGACTGCTGCCGCGATACGGCGGCCCTGTTCGCGCCCGGCCCGCGCGCTCGCCGGGCGGCAATTCGGGTCCAGCGGGTTCGGCCCGAACGCGGCCAGCGACTCCTCATCGGCGAACACCCCGAGCGCCACGCCACCAAACTCGTCGAGTTCTTCGGCTGCCCCGGCGCCGAAGGGTGACGGCGTCGATTCGCCGGCCGGCACCAGCACGACCGCCTTCGCGCAGTCCTCGGCGAGGTGGAGGTTGATGGTGCTGCCGATGCCGCCGTCTATGTAGCGCCGGCGCCCGATCGTCACCGGCGGCCACGCTCCCGGTACCGCGCAACTGGCCGCGACCGCGTCGACCAGGTCGACACCGGACTCGCCGTCGAACACCACCAGCTCGCCGGTGGCGACGTCGATCGCGGTGACCCGCAGCGTGCGCTCAGGCCAGACATGGCAGGGCAGCCGCTGCGCGATGACCTCGCGCCGGACCGGTTCGTCCACGGTTGCAGCGGCCAGCGCCACCGCGCCGATGCGCTGCCGGCGCTCGGTGAGCGTGGCGTGCGGATCGGAGACCGCGGCCAGGAAAAGCTCTGCGATGCCGTCGATCCCGACTCCTGGATCGATTTCGGCGGATACCTCGTCGACTTGCCGTGCAAACAGCTCTGGCAGAGTCAAGCGACTGCCGAGTTGGGCGACCACCGCCGATCCGGCAGACGTGCCGAGCAGCACATCGGATTCCAGCAGCGACTGCGCGGCAGCCGGCAACTCGTCGGCAATTCCGAGCAGAATGCCGGTCTCCCATGCGATGCCAGCCACCCCGCCACCGCCGAGCACCAACGCACGTGTGGTCATCGAACCGTCGGGTGCAACGAGGCCTGAGCCTCGGGGCTCAACTGCTCGGCACGCAGCAGATGTCGCGGCGGATCCGGCAACACCAGATCGCGACTGATCCGCAAGCCCGCGTCGACGTGGACCAGCTCACCCGGCTCGAGAAGTCGCCAATGTGAGGCGTCGTCCATCGGCTCGGTCGCGAACACGACCGAGGGCTGCCGGTGCAGATTCTGTGAATACGCCCGAATCCGCTTGGTGCGCAGATGAAATCGAGTCTCCGCGGCCATCTTTCGTCGATCCGACACATATAACTCGTGCGACTCCGGGTAGCGCAACGCCCACAGGTCGGTTGCTGTGCTCAGCAGAATGTTGACCGCGTAAATCGGCACGTTGTCAGCCAGCCAGTGCATCGCATCGACCAGACCTGCGGTCACGTCACCGCCGTGGGCGCGGATCGACGCGGTGATCAACGCGAACACCCGCTCGGAATCGGTCTGCCCCAATACCAGTTCGCTAACGCTTAATTCGCGTAGCCTCGCGTCGAGGACATCGAGGCCTTCCACAATACCGTTGTGCGCGAAGATGCGGCCGTCTTGCAGGAACGGGTGGGTGTTGACCACCTCGTGTGATCCGGTGGTTGCGTACCGGACGTGGGCCACGAAGGTGGTTCCGGTCAAATCGTGCGCCTCGGTGGCGAATTCGGAATCGTGCCACGCGGCAATAGGCTGCTTGTGAACGTGCGGTTGGCCCTGGCCGTCGAAGACCCCGAGCCCGCTGCCGTCGGGGTTGCGTCTGCTCTGCTCGGCGAGATTGTCCGGCGCGTCAAGCAACCAGAACGTGGCGGTGACAACGTTGGTACCGGCATGCAGCCCGAATAGTCGGCACATCAGCGGCTACCGCGCCAGCCCGGGCGCGGCCCGGCCGGTGATCAGCGGTAGGTCGAAGAAGCTCTGAACACCCGGTGCGGCCGCGCAGGTCGCCGGAACGGCGTTGACACAGTGGGCCGCGGTCGCCACCACCCCGGGGTTGCTCTTCAAACCGGCAGCCACGCTTTCTGGCTGCCAGCCCTTGACCGTGACGAAGGTGTCCGGGTGGCCGCGGACCTCGATTTCGTAGCGCTCGCCGTCGGGTCCGAAAGACCAAGGCGGGTCCAGGTTTTCCTCACCCATGAGCCAGTTGACCGTAATCCGGACCACGACGGTGTCACCGACCAGCGCTTCCCAGTGGAAGCGCCGCCCGGCAACCTGACCCGCCTCGATCACGCCGATCGGTGAGTCGATCGGTCCGGTCGCCACCGCGATTTCCTGCGAGGTCCGGATCTGCGGATCGGCGGCAAACCCGATCTTGTCCACGCACAATTGGACCGATTGGAAGAATCCACCGTCGAGAATCTTCTGCATCGGTCCGGTCAGCGCCTTGTCCGGCGCGCCGCCGAACCCCATCACATAGCGCAGCACATCCGGCGCAGCGTAGGTTCTGAGGTCGGAGAACTCCTCGGCACGAACGAAATTCACGCCGGTCGACATCACCGACAGCAGTAGTGGAAACAACTCGGTCGCCGCACCCGGGCCGATCCCGGCCCCGTGCAGCGTGACGTTGCCGGCTCTGGCGGCCGCCTCCAGCGGAGCGGCCTCCTTCTCGCTCGGGTAGAACCAGCCGACCGGCGTGACGACGTTCTTGCCGGAGCGCAACAGCGCTACGACTTCGTCCACGTTGGGCAGCAGCGGCGCATAAATCACCGCATCGGCGTCCAGCGCGAGAATCTCGTCGACATTGCTGGTCGCGGTCACGCCGAGCGGGGACCAGTCGACGATGTCGCCAACATCCTTGCCGCTCTTGTCATCAGAGTGCACCCAGCACCCGGCCAACTCCAGCTCGGGATGCTCGAGGATACCCTTGATGGCGGCCACGCCGACCGACCCCGTAGCCCATTGCACGACCCGCAGGCTCATGACCGCGCTCCCTTCAGTCCCGTGCTTCGCTGACCTCGTAGACGCCATCGGCATACCGCGACCGGATGGTCTTCTTGTCGTACTTGCCGACGCTGGTGCGCGGAATCTCGTCGACGAATGTCCAGCGTTCCGGCAGCCACCAACGGACAACCTTGTCGGCCAGAAACTTTCGCAGATCGTCGGCGCTGACGTCGGACCCTTCCCGGACGACGATGACGGCCAGCGGCCGCTCCTGCCAACGCTCGTCGGGGACCGCGACGACGGCGGCTTCGACCACATCCGGATGCGCGACCAAGGCGTTCTCCAAGTCGACGGACGAAATCCATTCGCCGCCAGACTTGATCACGTCTTTGGCGCGGTCGGTCAGGGTGATGAAGCTGTGTTGGTCGAGGCGACCGACGTCACCGGTACGTAGCCACCCGTTGTCGAACTTGGACTCGTCATGGCCCCGGTAATAGGAACTGGTGATCCACGGACCGCGGACCTCCACCTCGCCGACAGCCTCGTTGTCATTGGGCAGCACCTGCCCGTCATCATCGACGATTCGGGCTTCCACACCGCACAGCGGCTGACCCTGGGTCGCGCGGAACGCCCAGTGCTGGTCGTCGGGGGTGCCCGGCGGCGGCCAGGCCATAGTGGCCGTCGGCGACGTCTCGGTCATCCCCCACAGCTGCCGGATCTGGACGCCGTGCCGCTCCTCGAAGGTTCGCATCAGCGACACCGGCACCGCCGAGCCGCCGCAGGGCACCATGCGCAGTGAGGAGACGTCGTGGCCCGGGTTCTTCTCCAGGTAGTGCATGACGTCGTTCCAGATCGTCGGAACCGCGCCGGCGATGGTGGGGCGCAGCGTCTCGATCATGTCGACCAGCGACTTGGCATCCAGGTGCCGGTCGGGCAGCACCAGATCTGCGCCGGCCATCAGCGCCCCGTACGGCAGGCCCCAGGCGTTGGCGTGGAACATCGGCACGATGGGCAACACCGAGTCGCCGGAACCGATCCCGATCCCGTTACTGGTACAGATCGCCATCGTGTGCAGATAAGTCGAACGGTGGCTGTAGACGACGCCTTTCGGGTTGCCGGTCGTTCCGCTGGTGTAACACATTGCGGCCGCGGAGTTTTCGTCGACCTCGGGCCAGTCGAAGTCGGCCGGTTCACCGTCGACGAAATCGGCGTAGCGCAAGACCGTCTTGCCCGACTCCTCGAGGGGGGAGATATCGCCGTCGCCGACCGCGATCACGGTGTGCACGGTCCCGAGTTCGCCCAGGATCGGCGCCAACAGCTTGGCCAGTGACATGTCTACCAGCACCACCTGGTCTTCGGCTTCGTTGGCGACGTAGACGACCTGCTCCGGGAACAGCCGGATGTTCAGGGTGTGCAACACCGCGCCCATCGCGGGTACCGCCGTGTACGCCGTCAGGTGTTCGGCGTTGTTCCACATGAAAGTGGCGACCCGCTCATCACCGCTGACACCGATGCGCCGCAACGCATTCGCCAACTGTGCCGCGCGCTGACAGAGCTCGGCATAGGTGCACTCGCGGTAGCCGTCGCCGGTCGCGGTGAAGACCTTTCGGGACCCGTGGACGCGGCCGGCGTGTCGAAGGATCGCGGTGATGGTCAGCGGAAAACTGTGCATGGTGCTGTACATCGCTGGACCGCCTTTGACTCCGCCTGGCTACCCGGGCCGGCCGCAACGCCTGCCCTGGTGGCGATCATTGCACGCCGGGCCAACCGCCTGTGCGGCGATGCGGCCCCTAGGCCGGAGTCGGCTGCAGCGTCAGCAGGTCGGGAAACGCCCACGCATGCGGGGCGGTCGGCTCGTCATCCGACGTCAGAGCGTCGGCCGACGCGGCTGCCGCGGAAATCTCCAGCTCGGTGACGATGCCGGCGTAGTCGGCAATGTAGAGCCGCTTACCGTCGGGGCTCTCCACCGCGCACGACGGCTGGTTGCCGACGGTGATGCTGCCGCGCACTTCCTGCGTCGCAGTCGACCACACCGTCACGTGCTGATCGCCGACCAGGTACACCCGGTCGCCGGCGCGGCTCACGATCAGCTGGGCGAGTGACCCCGCGGCATCACCGATCTTGTAGGTGGCGTTGATGGCCGAGTTCCGAACGTCCACGATGTCCAGCACGACGCCGAAGTCGGGACCGCAGCTGCCCACGTAGGCGGTCGTGCCGTCCGGGCTCAGCGCGATATCGCGGATGGGCGAACCGATTTCGACGGTGCCGGCCACCCGGTGGCGCACGGTGTCGACCGTCACCAGCTCCGCGGTAGATGCGCCGTTGGCCGCGGCGTAGAGCCGTCGGCCGTCGGGGCTCACCCGCACGCAGCCCACGGTGGTGGCCGCGACGGGGACGTAGGTCTGCTTGCCGGTCGAGGTGTCCAGGATCGCGACTCCGGCGCCGTCTGCACCAGTACGGCCGGTGTAGACGTACCGCCCGTCGGGGCTGACCACCAGGTCGGTGATGCCGAACTCGACCGGGTAGGTCGCGACGATGCGCTCGGAGTCGGTGTCGAAGGCCAGGATCTCGTCGTGCGCGACAGAAACGCTGCTCACGTAGGCACGATTGCCGGCCATCGCAACCGCAGCGGGTTCGTCGACGTCGGTGAACGTCAGCCTGGGCGCGCCGTCCGTAGTGCCGATCAGCGTGACGCTGTCGTCGCCGTAGTGGGTGACTGTCAGCATTGCGCCATCAGAGCGGACGGCGATGCCGCTGACCGGACCGCGTCCGGCAGCAATCGAGCCGATGGCGGTGAAACCCGCCGCCGCGGTCAGATCAAGAACTGCATCGCTCACAGTGGTACCAGCTTCCTTGTTGGTCCGTGGTGGGCGGACGTTCGGCATCTGAGCTCTCAACGCTTCGCGCGGCCTGATGCTTCCCTGAACCGCTACTCAAATCCCACCTTGGCCCGGCCCAGGCATCCAGGGCATCGAGCGCTACTTGCGGGTGAGTCTACTGCCAGAAATTATCAGAGAATGGCGAGAACACAACGACTGTCGCCCATGTCACTTGGGTAACTCAGGGTGTCCTTATGCAATATCCATCCGGTGCCGCGAATGTTTTAGACGAGCAAACACATCTACCGATTGCGCCAGGTAGTTCATGCTTTTCGCTAACCAAAAACGAACCGGCCCGAGAATAATTGGTCGATGAGAATTTCTTAGCATTTCCGGCAAAAGAGTCCCACATCACAAGGGTGGAAAAACCGCGCCGATCGGTCGTCAATTACCCACGCGAGTCACCGTGCGATCAATCGGAGCGCCATCGACGGGCATTCCGCGTCACCTGGCCGATCGGCCTGAAAGCCTCTGCGGCAAGCAGACATTCGGACGGCGTCGTGGCCCTGCACGACGCCCCACCGACCGCAGAATCCGGCCAAACACCCAGCGACTAGTGCGCGGCGGCGAATGCGTTGCCGGAGAACAAGATCGGCTCGGCGATGGGGCAGCGGCAGAGCACGAAAGCCGGCCACTGGAACGGCGCGGGAGACGCCATCACGGTACCGTTCCTGACAGTCGGAACTTCAGGAGGCGTCATGGCACACGACGAGCCGATGATCGTCGTGTTCGGGACCATAGGCGGCGGCACGTCAGCGGTCGCGAGCGTACTGCACCACCTTGGCGTCTTCATGGGGACAGAGTTCGGCGCGAGTTACCGGGAATTGCAACAAAACTGGGAAGACGCGGAGATCGGCCAGTTGTGCCGCAGGGCCGTCAACGCGAAGAGCGCACAGCTTCAGATGGAACCTCGTCTGTTCCAGGAAAAGCTCCGAATCTGGGCCGACAATCATCGCCGTGCAGCCCGCGCCGCGGGGCGCCGTCCGGGCGTCAAACACCCCCTGCTGTGCGCCGCGGTCGATCTAGTCGATGAGGCCTGCGGCCCGATCGTGCCGGTGGTGGTGGACCGGCCATTTGCCAAGGTGTTGGCGACTCTGAAGCGGCTCGATTGGTGGCCGGATGAGCAGGACGCGACCGAGTCGACGACGCATCTGCTCGGTGCGCGCGACCTGTCGTTGGCAGACACCGAGAAGGTGCACGTCGACTTCGAAGAACTCCGCGCCACCCCTGGTCCGGTGATCCGGCGCATCGCCGACGAACTCGGCCTGGTAGTGACACCCGGTCAGTTGGAAGCGGCCGCCGACAGCATTGTGGGGACCGCGAGCATGCCCCGCGACGTGGATCCGTTCCAGCGCTTTATCGATCAGCTGCTGCCCGCGGTGGAGCGCAACCCGCGAGACGTCGGATCGCTGTCCCTGCTCGGTCAGGTCTATTTCGATGCCGGCGATCACGCCAACGCCCACAGGTGGTATTCGCGAATGCTCGAAGCCGGCGGGAGCCCTGACGAGGACACGTTCCTGGCCATGTTTCGCATTGCGGAGTCGATGGAGAAGCTGGGGACACCCTGGCATGAGGTTCAAGATGCGTATCTGCTGGCGTGGGAATTTCGGCCGGTTCGCGCTGAGCCCCTCTACTGCGTCGCCCGACACCACTTCAACGAACATCACTACCGGCTCGCTTACCTGTTCGGTGAGCATGCCGCCGCGATTCCGCGGCCCGACGGCGACATGCTTTTGCCGTATCCCGACATCTACGCGTGGCGTGCGGCGGACGCGCAGGCGAAATCCGCCTTCTGCCTCAGCGACCACACCCTGGCGTTCACCCTGTGGCGCCGATTGCTGGCCTTTCCCGATATCCCCGACGTCGAGCGGCAGCGCATCGCGGCTAACCGCGATGAAGCGGTGCCGGCCATGATCGAAGCGGCGTCGAATTATCCGGACCCGTTGGTGCGCAACTCCATCGCGACGCCGGGCCAGGCCCGCGCGCACCATCGCCGCGCATCCGACCCAGAGGTCACCGTCAGCCTGATCGCCGGACCGGACCTGGTCGCCACTCAGCAGGCGCTCAACTCGTTTGTCAACTGCTGTAACGACGTGTCACGCGTCGAACGCTTTCTGTTGATCGATGCCGGGCTGTCAGCTGCTGACCGCGAAATGCTCACGGCGCTCTACGAATTCGTCGAGCTCGCTGATCTCGGCTCGGACGATGCCGAAGAGATCCAGCTCGCGCAGGTGCGCGAACTCATCTGCGGGCGCTTCTGGCTGCATCTGGATCAGAATTGGCGGTTTTTCGCGCCCGAAAACCTCATCACTCGCCTGACCGCGATACTCGACGCGGAGCCAGAGGTGTTCCAGGTGGCGATCAACTTGGCCGGCGCGATCACACTGACCGGAGCCAGCGCACCGGAAGATGCGGTTCGCCGAGCGCCCGACGCCGGACGTTATGTCCTGCTCGACGGAGTGGCCGCCGGCCCGGCGATGTTCGATATCGGACGGCTGGACCACGCCGACCGCCTCGGTCTCCCTGCCGCCGGTCCCCGGGCGGCCAGCCTGGATGAAGTGCTCTGCGTCGCCGCGGCAGCCACTGATGACGGATAATTCCACCGACCGACGGTCACCGGGAAGGAGCCACCGCCAACGTGACGGACGACGCGCGTGACGATGCGGTCAGTCGCCAGTACGAGCGGTGGAGGTACCCGCACCCCATCCGCGACCTCACAACGTGGACCGTCACCAACTGGGAATGGTTCGACCCGGTGCACGCTCACCGAGTCCTGTGGCCCGACCGGGCATACCGGCCTGACCTCGACATCCTGATCGCCGGGTGCGGCACCAACCAGGCGGCGGTCTTCGCGTTCAACAACCCCGCCTCCAAAGTGGTGGCCGTCGATGTCAGCCAGCCTTCACTGGATCACCAGCAGCACCTCAAAGACCAGCACGACCTGCGCAATCTGGAGCTACGCCGGTTACCCATCGAAGAATTGTCGACGCTGAGCCTTGACTTCGACCTGGTGATATCGACCGGCGTGCTGCACCATATGGCAGATCCTTTGGCCGGCATGAAAGCACTGGCGGAATGTCTGCGGCCCGACGGCGTCGCGGCCATCATGCTCTACGGGAAGTACGGCCGCATCGGAGTCGAGCTGCTGGAATCCATCTTTCAAGACCTGGATCTGCGGCAGGACGAGGCGTCGGTCCAGATCGTCAAGGACACCGTCGAGGCGCTACCGGAGGACCATCCGGTGCGGAGCTATCTCCAACGAGCGCGCGACCTGCAGGACGACGCGGCGCTGGTGGACACCTTTTTGCACGGCCGCACGCGCAACTACACCGTTGACGAGTGCATCGAGCTCGTCGACTCGGCCGGCCTCGTCTTCCAGGACTGGTTTCACAAGACGCCGTACTACCCGCACGAAATGTTCGTGGCGCCAAGCGAATTCATCACTACCGCCAATGCACTACCCGAGCCGAGGCTATGGTCGGTAATGGAACGCGTACAGACGCGTAACGCTTGCCACTTTTTCATGGCATGTCGCCCAGAGCGTCCGAAAGACAGCTACACGATTGACTTTTCAACCGACGCGGCGCTGAATTACATTCCGCTGCTGCGCATGCGTTGCAGCGTCTCGGGCAACGAAGCCGTATGGGCAGGCGGCATTCGGCTGCCGCTCAACGTGGCCCAGTTGGCGTTTGTGCAAAACATCGACGGTCGTCGTACGATTCGAGAGATTGCCCGCATAGTCGCACAACAGGACGATCAACTGACCGTCGCGGACGTGGAAAGGTACGGGCGCACGCTATTTCGGTCGCTGTGGCGAATCGATTTCGTGGCGATGGCACTGACCGCCAACTAATAGGAGGGCTCTCGTTACAGCTGACGGCAATTCGTCTACGGATGACGGACCAGCCACCCGCGGCGGGGAACAGAACCTCGACATGGGGCCTGTTGCAGACGGCCCGAGGGTGTTCATAGCGACGCCGATGTACGGCGGCATGGCCGCGGGCACCTACACCATGTCGCTCGCCCATACGCCGGCCGCCTTCTTCAAAAATGGGATAGGGCTGTTCTACAGCTGCGCGATGAACGACAGCCTGGTACCGCGCGCCCGCAACTTCCTCACCGCCCAGTTCCTCAGTTCGACAGCGACCCACTTGATGTGGATCGATGCGGACATCGGGTTCGATCCCGCCGACATCGTCGGCATGATCCGGGCCGACAAAGACATCGTCTGCGGCCTTTATCCCAAAAAGGAGATTCACTGGCGCGAGGTGGCGCGGGCAGCCAAAGAGGGCGTGCCACCGGAACGCCTACACGAATACGAGCGCTCGTTGGTGTTGAACCTCATCGACAATTCCCCCGATCGACTCACCGCCGAGGGCCTGATCGAAATTGCCAACGCGGGTACCGGCTTCATGCTGATCAAGCGCGGCGTGTTCGAAGCCTTGGCCGAGGACGCACCGTCCTACGTGGACGGTTCCACCCCGGGCATGGCGCTCAAGGCGTACTACGCCGTCAGCATCGACCCCGATTCGGGAAACAGCCTGCTGTCAGAGGACTTCCACTTCTGCAAAATGGCGCGCGACCGCGGCTTCAAGATCTATGCGGCCCCGTGGGTGCGCCTGAACCACACCGGGACCTACATTTTCGGGAATCGCAGCGCCGGCAGCACCGCCGCCGAGTCGCCGCCAGCGCCGCACGCACACTAGGCGACGCTGACCGCTAGCGGCGGACCAGCCACTTCGGTTCGAGCTGGCTTTCGAACACGTACGGGCCGGTATGAGTGAGATGCACCCACGGGGCCGCATAGACCTTGAACCCCTGACTGCGTGCGAGCCTGCAGAAGTAATAGTCCTCCGACACGAGTTGATTCGTCTCGGGGTCGATGCCGGTGGTGTAGAACTCCTTGATCGACTTTCCGTCGACGACGTAACTGGGCACTTCGTTGCTCAAAGCCTCGAACACCGCGCGCTTGACCAGCATGAATCCGGTTCCGCCCGCGGTGATTTCAACTAATCCGTCGGAGTCGGCCGAAGCCTCACCAGCTGGGCTGTCGACTTTGTCCAAATAAAAGAAACCCACGTGGTGCTTTAGCTCTTCTGACGGGACGCCGTCACGGACAGCTTGGGCGACCCGCTCCCAGTGGATCGCCTTCAGCGGATAGGTCCCGCAGATGACGTCCTGATCAGCCACCATCATGCTGACGATGTCGAGAGCGTTGAACCCGATGTCGGCGTCGATCCACATCAGATGAGTGGCCGGCGTCCCGAGGAAATCGGCGGTCAAGTTGTTCCTGGCGTTTGCCACCAGCGCGTCGTTCATCCGGTACTGGTAGAGCAGGCCCACCCCGCTTTGCAGGAAAACGCCTGGTGTTTGCGCCAGCGACCAGGTGTAGGTCCCCGTCGCCATTCCCCCGTACATAGGTGTGGCGATGAATACGGTTGGCGTACTCCCGGCTGCGGGACTCGGCTGATCAACCACCGCGCAACTATATGACCCCGACGGGCGGTCCGTTGGCTGGAGCGCTCACCCGGTCGGCACGACACGGCATGGACACAACGAGGTTTGCTGGCCCGACGCCGAGCAGCACGCCGCACCCAGCCCGGTCGGCTATTCCGGCGCTTCTGGCCGCCCAGTGTGCGTAAAGAATCCGTCAACGCACTGGCACTCCGGGGCCCGGCTTGGTCAAGCTTGACGTAGTGGACGGCGTTGTCCACTCCGGCGTACACAGATCCTGAGAGCCCGCTGATACGAATCTGAGACAACCTGCAAACCGCGACTGTGCCCCCAGTCGGACTCGAACCGACACTTGACGGATTTTAAGTCCGCTGCCTCTGCCGATTGGGCTATGGGGGCCACCGACGAACATAGCGGGTCGACTCCCGAGCCTGATAGGGAGGCTAAACCGCTGGTCGCCGATGGTCCGGTGTTAAAAATAAGGACTCCACGTTAAGAAGCCATTAACGAGGTATGCGACGGCGCTCAGGTTACGCCAAGGTATAGCCATGGAACCGCCGCCGGTTACCTGCAACCACTGATCGTGACCAACGTGGCCGACCTCCTCGACGGGGTCGGCTTCTTGCCACCCAGGAGAGACATATGTCGTTCGTCAACACCCAGCCCGCAGCAATCTCTGCGGCTGCGACCCAGCTAGAGGGCCTCGGCAACTCGTTTGCCGCGGAGAGTTCGGCTGCCGCGAGTTCGACCACCGACGTCCTTCCTGCGGCCACCGACGAGGTGTCGATCCTGCAAGCGGGGGTCTTCTCGACGTACGGCCAGCTCTACCAGTCGGTCAGCGCCCAAGCTCAGGCCATCCAGCAGCAGTTCGTCCAGCTGCTGAACCAGAGCTCCGGCTCCTACCAGGACACCGAGTCGGCCAACCAGGCCGGTGCCGCCGCGAACGCGCTGTCCAACGGCGCCGGGTCCGCGTCGGGGGCCGCCTCGCAGGCCGCCACTGACCCGATCAGCACTCTCGCCGGGCTGATCAGCGGGTTGGCCGCCACCATAACTGCCTCACCTCTGAGCAGCAATATCGGCAACCTGCTCAACATCAACACCGGTAACTACGCATCGGCCGCGTCCGACATGATCGGTGTGACCAGCGGTGGTCTGCTCACGGCGCTGTCCGGTCCCGCGACCGCCGGCGCTGACATCGGCGGTCTGGGCTCTGCTCTGGCGACCGACGTCGGCCCCGCAGCCGGAGCCGGAGCCGCCGGCGGAATCGGCGCGGCACCGGTGCTGGCCTCGGCCGGCGCGGGCTCGTCGATCGGCGGAATGTCGGTACCGCCCAGCTGGGCCGGGGGCACCGGGATCCCGGCCGCCAGCACGCCCGTCACGCTGGCGTCGCAAACCATGCCGATGGGTACGGCCGGAGGAGTCTCCACCGGATCGCCGGGCACCATGGCCGGGATGCCTGCAGTCGCCAACGGGGGTCGCGGCAGCGGCTCGAGCTTTGGGGCCCCGCGTTACGGCCTCAAGCCCAAGGTCATGCCGGCGCTTCCGAAGCCGACGCTCACCTGATAGCTCACCGGCCAGAGTCGGCTCACAGACAAGCGCACCTACAACTCCCAATAGACAGGAATTGAGACATGACTTTTGATTTCGCGGCGCGACCCCCGGAAGTCAACTCCACGATGATGTACTCCGGTGCCGGAGCAGGACCGATGACGGCCGCCGCCTCGACGTTCGGCACGCTGAGCTCGGAACTGGCCACCAACGCGGCCGCTTACGAGTCGGTGATCCAGCAGCTCACCGGTTCGGATTGGACCGGGCCGTCGGCCACCGCGGCTGCCACCGCCGCTCAGCAGAACATCGACTGGCTGAACACCACCTCGGTGCAGCTGCAGGAAGCGGCGGCGAAGGCCACCGCATCGGCAGCGGCATACGAGGCAGCGTTTTCCGCCACCATCCCGCCACCAGTCGTCTACGCCAACCGGGCGCAGCTGGCGGCGCTCGTCGCGACCAACATCCTGGGGCAGAACACCCCGGCGATCGCTGCCAACGAGGCGATGTACGGAGAGTTTTGGGCCCAGGACGCCACTGCCCTGACCACATATGCCGCCAGCGCGGCCGCCTCCTCGCAGCTGACGCCGCTGGCCGAGCCGGTCCAGAGCACCAATCCCGGCGCCACGGGAGCGCAATCTGCCGCGGTGAGCAACGCGGTCAACAGCAACTCGTCGAACTCCGGTCTCAACGGGCTGCTCAGCAGCCTGCAGGGTGCCTCGAGTGCGGCTGCCACACCGGGGGCCAGCGCGGCGGCCCCGCTGGACAGCCTCTACGGCGCGATGCAGTCCTTCTTCGGCGCTCCGTTCATCTCCAACTCGATCAACACGATCAACGTCACCGGCTCGTGGTTCCTGTTCATCGGTATGTCGGCGATCCCGTTGCTCACCCACTTCGTCGCCGGCGCCCCGTTCGGCTTCACCATGGGCGACGCCACACCGCTGGGGGCAGGCCTGGGCTTCGGCACCACGCTGGCAGGCGCGACGTCCGGTGTCGGCGGCGCCACGCTGGCCGGCATGGGCACGGCGGCCGAGGTCGGCGGCATGTCGGTGCCGGCCGGTTGGGCTGCGGCCGCTCCGGGTGCCGCAGCCGAGACCACGCTGGCGGGCACGGGCTGGACCGCAGCCGTCGACGAGGCGGCCACCGGCATGGGCGGCGGCGGCATGAACGGCGTCATGCCGGGAATGGCGGCCGCCGGCGGCAAGTCGGGTATGGGAATCGGCGGACCTCGCTACGGCGTCAAGCCGAAGGTCTTTCCGAAGCAGGTATTCGTCTGATGACGGGGAGGGGGACGGTGCCGCCCGTTTGAGACGACCGCTGATCACGACGCCGTCACCTCGGCCTGCCGGCAGACGGCGTTGTCACCAGGACCATCAATTCACCGACCAAGGAGAGAGATATGCCTACTCGTTTCATGACTGACCCGCACGAGATGCGTTCGATGGCAGGACGTTTCGACGTGCACGCCCAGACGGTGGAGGACGAGGCCCGCAAGATGTGGGCGTCGAGCCAGAACATCGCCGGAGCCGGCTGGAGCGGAACCGCTCAGGCCACCTCCTACGACACCATGGGCCAGATGAACACCGCGTTCCGCAACATCGTCAACATGCTGCACAGCGTGCGCGACGGCCTGATCCGCGACGCCAACAACTACGAGGCCCAAGAGCAGGGCTCTCAGCAGATCCTGTCCAGCTAGTCGATCACCGAAAACCTTTAGGAGACAGTCATGTCGATCAGTTACCAGTTCGGTGATGTCGATGCCCACGGCGCGATGATCCGTTCGCAGGCCGCTTCCCTGGAGGCCGAGCACCAGGCCATCGTGCGCGATGTGCTGGCCGCCGGCGACTTCTGGGGTGGCTCGGGTTCGGTGGCCTGCCAGGAGTTCATCACCCAGTTGGGTCGTAACTTCCAGACCATCTACGAGCAGGCCAACAGCCACGGCCAGAAGGTGCAGACCGCCGGCAACAACATGTCGAGCACCGACTCCGCTGTCGGCTCCAGCTGGGCCTGAGACCCGAACAGCCCACTGTGGCCCGCACACTCAGGTGTGCGGGCCACAACTGGTTTCCGAGCTCGAAAGACATTGCAACACTGCGTTATCGAGATCTTCGGCAACCGAATACACGACCCGGGCTGACCGCCGGACCGCTAGTCTCGAATTGCAGCAGGTATTCACCGGATCCCGCACATTTGAGAACAGTATGAGCTTAGTGACAATGGGGTGTGCGGCGGGGAGAATCGGCAAGCATGGCGGCCATGTCGGGAACCACACGCGAGCAGCGGCCGCGTCAAGCCATCCTCGGTCAGCTCCCCCGGATCAGCCGCGACGACGGATCACCGATCCGGGTCTTGCTGGTCGACGATGAACCGGCGCTGACCAACCTCGTCAAGATGGCTCTGCACTACGAGGGATGGACGGTCGAGGTCGCCCACAACGGACGCGAAGCCGTCAACAAATTCGACGACGTCGAACCCGACGTGCTGGTCCTCGACATCATGCTTCCCGATATCGACGGCCTCGAGATTCTGCAACGAATTCGGCAATCCGGGCCCTACACGCCCACGTTGTTCCTGACCGCGCGCGACTCGGTGATGGACCGGGTGACCGGCTTGACCGCGGGCGCCGACGACTACATGACCAAGCCGTTCAGCCTCGAGGAGTTGGTGGCACGGCTACGAGGACTGCTCCGCCGTTCCAATCACCTCGCGCCGCCGTCCGAGGAGAGTCTCACGATCGGCGACCTGACCCTCGACGGCGCAAGCCACGAAGTACACCGCGCCGGATCGTTGATTTCGCTGTCCTCAACCGAATTCGAGCTGTTGCGCTTCTTGATGCGCAACCCGCGCCGGGCACTGACCCGCACCGAAATCCTGGATCGCGTCTGGAATTACGACTTCGCCGGGCGCACCAGCATCGTCGATCTGTACATTTCGTATCTGCGGAAGAAGATCGATGCCGGCAGAGAGCCGATGATCCACACCGTGCGAGGTGTGGGATACATGCTCCGCCCGCCGGCATAAACCGAGGTGGCAGTGAAATGAGCGGGGCCCCAAAGACTCCGTGGTGGCGGCCGCGCACTCTGCGCCACCAACTGGTCTTGGGCGTCTCGGCGGTGGTCACGATCGTCATGCTGGTCGTCGGCGTCATCTCGGTGGTCAGTCTGCGGGCCTACGTCAACGCGATCAACGATGCGGAAGTTTCCGAATCCCTTGACGCGCTGAACCATTCGTTTGCAAAATACCGGGCCGGTCAGATCGCTCCGCATCGCGAGATCGACGACGCCATGCTGAGGTTCACCGAGCAGAACCCGGGGAACGTCATCGCGGTGATCCGTGGCGGCGAGGTGATCGGTACGGCGATCTTCTACGAGGACAACCCGCAGCCCGCCACACCCGACGTCATCGACGCCATCAAGGCGCAGGCCTGGCGCGACGGCCAGATACGCACCGCGAAGCTGGGCCGACTCGGACCGTACCGGGTCAGCAGCCAAAAAACCGGCACTGGCGACCTATTGGTGGTCGGAGTGTCGCTCGACCTGGTCGACAAGACCATCAACCGCCGAATCATCAGTGCCACAGTGCTTTCGATCGCGGCGCTGCTGGTGACCGCGGGGCTGACCGCTCTGGTGGTCGGCTATGCGCTGCGGCCGTTGCGCCGCGTCGCGGTCACCGCTGCCGAAGTCGCTGGCACGCCACTCACCGGCGACGATCATCGCATCACCACCAGGATCCGGCCTGACGACACCGACCCGAACAACGAGGTGGGCATCGTCGGACACACGTTGAACCGGTTGCTGGACAACGTCGACAGCGCGCTGGCGCACCGAGCCGAATCCGACCGGCGCATGCGGCAATTCATCACCGATGCCAGTCACGAGCTGCGGACCCCGCTGGCGGCGCTCCAGGGCTATTCCGAGCTCACCCGCCAGGACAGCGCCGCGCTACCCCCGACAACCGAGTACGCGTTGGCCCGTATCGAATCGGAGGCCCGCCGGATGACCTCGCTGGTCGACGAACTCCTGCTGCTGTCGCGCTTGGGTGAGGGTGACGATCTGCGCACCGAAGACGTCGACCTGGCCGACATCGTTCTCAACGCCTTCAACGACGCCGCGGTGGCAGCACCCAGCCATAACTGGATCAAGGACCTGCCCGACGACCCGGTCTGGGTGAGCGGCGACTCAGACCGGCTGCACCAACTGGTGAGCAATCTGCTGACGAACGGCTGGGTTCACACGCCGGCCGGGGTCACCGTGAAGACCGCCATCACCTGTCACCGGTTCAGGACCGACGGGCCCTATGCCGAGCTGACGGTGGCCGACAACGGCCCCGACATCGATCCCGAACTGCTTCCCCACCTCTTCGATCGGTTCGTGCGCGCCAAAGACGCCCCTCATGAAGGTGGCGGAAACGGTCTCGGCCTGGCCATTGTCGACTCGATCGTCAAGGCCCACAACGGATCGGTCGCGGCCGAATCCGCCGGGGGCCGAACCATTTTCCGGGTACGTCTGCCACTGGCCAAGTAACCGGCATCACAGCGCTGGCAGCAAACACCCTCTCTGAGGGCAATCCCATGTGGCGATCATTGAACAACGCTTTCCGCAAACACGAATTATGCGACACACTGTAAAGAAACCGTTAGTGGCGGCGCTTTCCACATCTGCGGCGCTTAACTTCTTTCCAGACCTCATCGTCACGACTAAATTTGCAGGCCGGTACCGAAACTCGATCGCCGATCGACCTGACCGGCTTGTCACGAACGGAGAAGCGATGTCCGTGGTTGCCTACGCCTTGCTGACGGTGGCGATATTCGCCGTCCTCGGCTACGCGCAAAAGCTGGTCGAAAAGCTGTGAGCCGCGCGCACGACGGTGCAGAGCGAAGCGATGAGGAGAAGGCGCGCAGATGAGCTATGACAACATCGTCGGCCTTGCCCTGGCTGCGGCACTGACGGTCTACCTCATCGCTGCGTTGTTCTTCCCGGAGAGGTTCTAGGTGAGCACATCCACCGCGGGGATCGCCTTGCTGGTGCTGGCCCTGATCGCAGTGCACGTACCGCTCGGCGACTACATGTACCGCGTGTACACCTCGCCCGACCACTGGCGCGTCGAGAAGGCCGTCTACCGCGTCATCGGCGCCGACCCCGAAGCCGAACAGCCGTGGTACGCCTACGCGAGAAGCCTTTTGGCGTTCTCGGCGGTCAGTGTCCTGTTCTTGTTCTTCTTCCAGCTGCTCCAGGACAAGCTGCCGCTGCACCTGCACGATCCGGCGACCAAGATGACGCCGTCGCTGGCCTGGAACACCGCGATCAGCTTCGTCACCAACACCAACTGGCAGTCCTACTCCGGCGAGTCCACCCAAGGTCACCTGGTGCAGATGGCCGGGCTCACCGTGCAGAACTTCGTCTCTGCCGCAGCGGGAATCGCCGTGGCGATCGCCCTGGTTCGCGGATTCGCGCGCAGCAGGACGCACGAAATCGGCAACTTCTGGGTCGATCTCATTCGCGGAACGGTGCGTATCCTGCTGCCGCTCTCGATCATCGGCGCGATCGTGCTGCTGGCGGGCGGCGCGATTCAGAACTTCCACCTGCACGACCAGCTGGTCAGCACCCTGAGCGGCGCGCAGCAGACCATCCCCGGCGGCCCGGTCGCCAGCCAGGAAGCCATCAAGGAGCTCGGCACCAACGGGGGCGGGTTCTACAACGCCAACTCGGCGCATCCCTTCGAGAATCCGAACCGGCTGACGAACTGGGTCGAGATCTTCATGCTGCTGGCGATCAGCTTCTCGCTACCACGCACCTTCGGACGCATGGTCGAGAACACCAAGCAGGGCTACGCGATCGTCGCGGTCATGGCGGTGCTGGCGTTGTCCAGCCTTACGCTGACTGAGCTGTTCCAACTGAGCCACCACGGAACCGTGCCCACCGCGGTGGGTGCGGCCATGGAAGGAGTCGAGCAGCGTTTCGGCGTCGCTAATTCCGCGCTCTTCGCCGATGCGACCACGCTGACGTCCACCGGGGCCGTCGATTCAGCACACGATTCCTACACCAGCCTGGGCGGCCTGGTCCAGTTGTTCAACATGCAGATCGGCGAGGTGGCTCCCGGCGGGGTCGGCTCGGGCCTCTACGGCATGCTGATCATGGCCATCATCACTGTGTTCGTTGCGGGATTGATGGTGGGACGCACCCCGGAGTACCTCGGCAAGAAGATCCGGCCGCGCGAAATGAAGCTGGCGGCAAGCTATTTCCCCGTCACCGAACTGCTGGTGCTGGTCGGGACCGGCGTCGCCATGGGACTATCAGGGCCGCGGGCGGGCATGAACAACACCGGCCCGCACGGACTTTCGGAGGTGTTGTACGCGTTCACCTCGGCGTCGAACAATAACGGCTCCGCTTTCGCCGGGCTTTCGGCCAACACCACCTGGTACAACACCGCCCTGGGCCTGGCGATGGTGCTTGCCAGGTTCCTGCCGATGATCCTGGTGCTGGCGCTGGCCGGTTCGCTGGCCCGTCAGGGTCACACCCCGGAGTCACCGGGCACGCTGCCCACCCATCGACCGCAGTTCATCGGCCTGGTGGCCGCGGTGACGGTCGTGTTGTGCGCGTTGACCTTCCTGCCGGCACTCGCGCTCGGGCCCCTCGCTGAAGGAATCCACTGAGATGACAAGCTCTACGGCCATCAAGCCGCGTTCCAACCGGCCTGCGCGCCCCCACCAGAGCGGCCCCGCACCAGTACAGGGCGGCCTGCTCGACCCCGGCATGATGTTGAAGGCGCTGCCCGACGCGGTACGCAAATTCGACCCGCGCACGCTTTGGCGCAACCCGGTGATGCTGATCGTCGAGATCGGCGCGCTCTGGTCGAGCGTGATGACCATCCGCAACGAATCCTGGTTCGGCTGGCTGATCGTGTTCTGGCTATGGGTGACAGTGCTTTTCGGCAACCTGGCGGAAGCCGTCGCCGAGGGCCGGGGTAAAGCCCAGGCCGATACGCTGCGTAAATCGAAGGCCGACACCATTGCCCGACGACTACGGGGCTGGGCGCCCGGCAAGCCTGGCACCGAAGAGGACGTGCGCGCGCCGGAACTGCAGAAGGGCGACATCGTCGTCGTCGAGACCGGCGAAACCATCCCGGGCGACGGCGAGATCCTGGAAGGCATTGCGTCGGTGAACGAATCGGCGATCACCGGTGAATCGGCCCCGGTGATCCGCGAGTCCGGCGGCGATCGCTCGGCGGTCACCGGCGGCACCACGGTGCTTTCCGACCGGATCGTCGTCAAGATCACCCAGGAGCCGGGGAAGAGCTTCATCGACCGGATGATCGCACTGGTGGAGGGCGCCAACCGGCAGAAGACCCCGAATGAGATCGCGCTGAACATTCTGTTGGCGGCGCTGACCCTCATCTTCCTGTTCGCGGTGGTGACCCTGCAGCCGCTGGCGATCTACTCCAAGCTCAACAACCCGGGTGTGGCCGACTCCGCCGCGTTGACCGGTAACGGCGTCAACGGCGTCGTTCTGGTGGCGTTGCTGGTGTGCCTGATTCCCACCACGATCGGCGCATTGCTGTCCGCGATCGGCATCGCCGGCATGGACCGGCTGATCCAGCGCAATGTACTGGCGATGTCCGGGCGCGCCGTCGAAGCGGCCGGTGACGTCGACACGCTACTGCTGGACAAGACCGGCACGATCACCCTGGGCAACCGGGAGGCCGCGGAGTTCATCCCGGTCGACGGGGTAACCGCCGAGGACCTGGCGGATGCCGCGCAGCTGTCCAGCCTGGCCGACGAGACTCCGGAGGGCCGCTCGATCGTCGTGTACGCCAAGCAGACTTACGGGCTGCGGGAGCGTCCGCCAGGTGAGCTGAACAACGCGGAGTGGATCGAGTTCACCGCGACGACCCGGATGTCCGGTGTCGACCTCGGCGGACGGCAGCTGCGCAAGGGCGCGGCGAACTCGGTGACCAACTGGATTCGCGATCAGGGCGGCGTCGTTCCGGCGGCGCTCGGGGACGTGGTCGACGGCATTTCGGCGGCCGGCGGTACGCCTTTGGTGGTCGGCGTGGTCAGCGACGGCGACAGCGGCAAAAGCGCCGAGGTGCTCGGTGTCATCCACCTCAAAGACATCGTCAAACACGGCATGCGGGTCCGCTTCGACGAGATGCGCAAGATGGGCATCCGGACGGTGATGATCACCGGCGACAATCCGTTGACCGCCAAGGCAATCGCCGACGAAGCCGGCGTTGACGACTTCCTCGCCGAAGCCACCCCCGAGGACAAGCTGGCTCTGATCAAGCGTGAGCAGCAGGGTGGCCGCCTGGTCGCCATGACCGGTGACGGCACCAACGATGCACCGGCCTTGGCCCAAGCCGACGTCGGGGTGGCGATGAACAGCGGGACCAGCGCGGCCAAAGAGGCCGGCAACATGGTCGATCTGGATTCCGATCCCACCAAGCTGATCGAGATCGTCGAGATCGGCAAGCAGCTGTTGATCACCCGCGGCGCGCTGAGCACGTTCTCGATCGCCAACGACATCGCCAAGTACTTCGCGATCATCCCGGCCATGTTCGTAGCGCTTTTCCCCGGACTGGCTTCGATCAACGTCATGCGGTTACACAGTCCGCAATCGGCGATCCTGTCAGCGGTGATCTTCAACGCGATCATCATCGTCGCGCTGATCCCGCTGGCGCTGCGGGGTGTCCAGTACACGCCGAGCAGCGCGTCGAAGTTGTTGAGCCGCAACCTTTACATCTACGGGTTGGGCGGCGTGGTGGCTCCGTTCGTCGGTATCAAGCTGATCGATCTGGCCGTGCAATTCATTCCCGGAATAGGCTGAGAAATGAACTTCGCCAACGACGATGCAGAACGCAGCGATCAGGATGAGTGGCGCTGATGAACTTGGGCAACGTGTTTCGGCAACACTGGGCGGCCCTGCGCGCCTTGCTGGCGTTGACGGTCATCACCGGTGTCATCTACCCGCTGGCCGTCTGGGGAATCGCTCAGCTGCCCGGTCTGCACGACAAGGCGGACGGCTCGATCATCACAACCTCGGGAAGGCCGGTGGGCAGCAAGCTGATCGGGCAGTCGTTCGCCGACAAGGACGGCAACCCGCTGCCACGGTACTTCCAAAGCCGGCCGTCGGCCGCCGGGGCGGGCTATGACCCCACCGCGTCGGGTGCCAGCAACCTGGGACCGGAGAGCATCGTCGACGTGCCCGCTGATCCGGCCAAGCTGATTCCGGGCACCGACCCGTCCGACGCCGGCTTCAAACCGAGCTTGCTCACCCAGGTGTGCTCGCGCAGCCTGGCGATCGGCCGGCTCGAAAAGGTGGACGGGTCACGGCCGTTCTGCACCGGCGGCGGCGTCGGCGCCGTGCTGTCGGTGATCGGGCCGCGTGACCGGGCCGGCAACGTCACCCGTCCGGTCACGGTGGTGAGCCTCAACGAGCCCTGCTCGAAGCCCGGGAGCCCGCCCGCGGTGGTGTTTCAGCGTGTCTACCGGGGCGTGGCGGTGCAGTGCGCTCAGTACGGCCGCGACTACTCGGTCGGTCAACTGATCCCAATTCGCGGCTCGGCGCCCGAGCAGCCGGAGGTGCCGGCTGACGCTGTCACCGCCAGTGCCAGCGGTCTGGATCCCGACATCTCGCCGGCTTACGCCGAGCTGCAGGTGGCCCGGGTGGCCCGCGCCCGCGGCATCAGCGTCGGCCAGGTGCGCGACGCGGTGCGGCACAACCAGCACGGACGCCTGCTCGGCTTCGTCGGCGAGCCGGTGGTCAATGTGCTCGCGGTGAATCTCGAGCTGGATCGGCTATCGCCGGTGAAGTCTTGACCTTTCCGGTGGATGATGGCGGGGTGACCTCCACTAACGAGCCGGCGACCTACGACGACCCGCTGGCTCACCGGGTGTACAAGCAGCGGCGGGGCGAGCTGCGCATCTACCTCGGCGCTGCGCCGGGTGTCGGCAAGACCTGCGCGATGCTCGGCGAGGCACATCGCAGACTGGAGCGCGGTACCGACGTCGTCGCGGCGGTCGTCGAGTCGCACGGCCGCAAGAAGGTCGCCGAGCTCATCCAGGGCATCGAAGTCGTTCCGCCGCATTACATCTCCTACCGGGGGAGCACGTTCGCCGAACTCGACATCGAGGCGGTGCTGGCCCGTAAGCCGGAAGTCGCACTCGTCGACGAGTACGCCCACAGCAACATTCCCGGCAGTACTCACGAAAAGCGTTGGGAGGACATCGAAGCGTTGCTCGACGCGGGCATCACGGTGATCTCGACGCTCAATGTCCAGCACCTGGAGAGCCTCAACGATGTCGTCGCCCAGATCACCGGCGTCGAACAACGCGAAACCGTGCCCGACGAGATCGTCCGGAAAGCAGCGCAGATCGAACTGGTCGACATCACACCGGAAGCGTTGCGGCGCAGGCTTGCTCACGGGAACGTCTACCCCTCGGAGCGGATCGACGCGGCGCTGACCAACTACTTCCGCGCCGGCAACTTGACCGCGCTGCGCGAGATCGCGCTGCTGTGGCTCGCCGACCAGGTGGACTCCGCGCTGGCGAAATACCGCGCCGACAAGAAGATCACCGACACCTGGGAGGCCCGCGAGCGGGTGGTCGTCGCGGTCACCGGCGGACCCGAGTCGGAAACGTTGGTGCGCCGGGCTTCTCGCATCGCGTCGAAGTCCAGCGCGCAACTGATGGTGGTGCACGTCGTCCGCGGCGACGGGCTGTCGGGGGTGGTCCCGCGCGAGATGGCCAAGGTGCGCGAGCTGGCCGGCAGCATCGGGGCCACCGTGCACACCGTGGTCGGCGACGACGTGTCGTGCGCGCTGCTCGACTTCGCCCGCGAGACGAACGCCACCCAGTTGGTGCTCGGCACCTCCCGGCGGTCGCGGTGGGCCAGCATCTTCAGTGAGGGCATCGGCGCGGCGACCATCAAGAACTCGGGCAAGATCGACGTCCACATGGTCAGCCACGAAGCGGCCAACAGTGGCTTGTCGTCGTTCTCGAACATCTCCCCACGCGCCCGCCAGGTGGTGTCCTGGCTGGCCGCGGTGATATTGCCGCTGGCGATCCTGGCCATCACGCTGCGGCTGGATCCGACCCTGGACGTCGGCGGGAAATCGGCGCTGTTCTTCGCCGGGGTGGTGGGCGTCGCGCTGTTCGGCGGGGTGGCGCCCGCGGTGCTGTCGGGACTGCTGTCCGGGGCGCTGCTGATCTACTTCCATACCGAGCCGCGGTATTCGTTCGCCGTCAAGAGCCTGAGCAACGCCCTGACCATCGTGATCCTGCTCGGGGTCGCGATGGCGATCGCGGTGCTGGTGGACGCCGCCGCCAGCCGGGCCCGGGAGGCCCGGCGGGCCAGCCAGGAAGCCGAACTGCTCTCACTGTTCGCCGCGTCGGTGCTGCGCGGCGCCGACCTCAACGCGCTGCTCGAGCGGGTTCGCGAGGCCTACTCCCAGCGGTCGGTGTGCCTGGTCCGCGAGGTGGACGGCCGCCTGATACCGGTCGCCGGCGTGGGCACCGAGTCCTGCGTGACGGTCGATTCCGCCGACACCGCGGTCAAGGTCGGCGACGAAGAGTTCTGGATGCTGATGACCGGGCGCGGCCTGACCGGCCGCGACCGCCGGGTGCTCTCGGTGGTCGCGACCCAGGCGGCGGGGCTGGTCAAGCGGGGCGAGCTCGCCGAAGAGGCCGGCAAGGTCAAATCGCTGGCCGAGGCCGACGAGCTGCGCCGCCTGCTGCTGTCCGCCCTCGGCCACGACCTGCGCACGCCGCTGACCGCGGCCAAGGCGGCGGTGTCCAGCCTGCGCGCCGAGGACGTCTGGTTCTCGCCGGAGGACACCAGTGAACTGCTCGCCACCGTGGAGGAGTCGGTCGATCAACTCACCCTGCTGGTGGCCAATCTGCTGGACTCGTCGCGGCTGGCGGCGGGTGTGGTGCGCCCGGAACTGACCGAGGTCTACCTCGAAGAAGTCGTCCAGCGCGCGCTCGTCGGTATCGGCGGGCGCAGCACGATCTACGGACGGGCGAGCATCGACCGGGTCAAGGTAGAGGTCGGCGGGACGGTCGCGATGGGCGACGCGGGCCTGCTGGAACGCGTGCTGTCCAACGTGATCGACAACGCGTTGCGCTACGCGCCGGCCAGCGTGGTGCGGGTCAATGCGGGCCAGGTCGGACCGCGGGTGTTGATCAACATCGTCGACGAAGGACCCGGGGTGTCCAAAGGCGCCGCCGAGCAGATGTTCCAGCCGTTCCAGCGGCTCGGCGATTTCGACACGACAACCGGTCTGGGTCTCGGCTTGTCGGTGGCCAAGGGTTTCGTCGAGGCGATGGACGGGACCATCACCGCCACCGACACCCCGGGTGGCGGGCTGACCATCCTGATCGACATGGCCGCTCCGCTGCAGGACCGGCGCAGCAGCCCCGCCGACCGGGCCGGCGACGATGCGGAACCGAGCGTTCCAGAGGAGCAGCACTCGTGACCAGGGTGCTGGTGGTCGACGACGACCCCCAGCTGTTGCGCGCGCTGCGGATCAACCTGTCGGTGCGCGGCTATGAGGTCCTCACCGCACCGACCGGGTCGCGCGCATTGACGGTCGCCGCGGAACACCCTCCGCAGGTGGTCATCCTGGACCTGGGGATGCCCGACATCTCGGGCATCGAGGTGCTGGCCGGTCTGCGTGGCTGGCTGACGGCCCCGGTGATCGTGCTGTCCGCGCGTACCGACTCGTCGGACAAGGTCGGCGCACTCGACGCGGGCGCCGACGATTACATGACGAAACCGTTCGGCATGGACGAACTGCTGGCCCGGTTGCGCGCGGCGGTGCGTCGGGCAACGGTGGCCACCGGCGCGGACAACCCGGTGGTGGAAACCAAGTCGTTCCTCGTCGACCTCTCGGCGAAGAAGGTGATCAAGAACGGCGCCGAGGTCCACCTCACGCCCACCGAGTGGGGCATGCTGGAAATGCTGGTGCGCAACAGCGGCAAGCTGGTCGGTCGCGAGGAGTTGCTGCGCGAGGTGTGGGGGCCCAAGTACGCCACGGAAACCCATTATCTCCGTGTGTTTCTCGCGCAGTTGCGGCGCAAACTCGAGGACGACCCCTCGCACCCGGCCCATCTGCTGACCGAGGCCGGCATGGGATATCGCTTCGAGGCATGAGAGTCGTTGCGCAGGAACAGGTTAACGCCTGCAACTGCCGCCACCCTGCGGGCCGGCAAAATCAAGCGTTGCGGCCAGATCAGGTAAACCTGTGGTGTAACCTGTTTTATTGACAGCGCGAGCAAAGCCGATACCCACCCGTGCAGAGTGGCGGACGAGATAATGCAGCATCACATCATTGTCAGCGGTGACGATGCGCTGGCCGCCACCATCATCGAGGAGCTGGAAAGCGCCGGCGTCACCGTCATCAGGCTGGGCAGCAGCGGCCTGACCGGCGTCTGCGACGAATTGGAGAGCGCCCACGTCGGCGATGCGCTGGCGGTCGTGTGCGCCGGCGATGACGACGCGGTCAACCTTGAAATCGCCCTGCTGGCAAGACGATCCAACCCATCCGTGCGCGTGGTCGCCAGGCTGGCGAATGACGTGCTGCGCGCGGCGGTGGCCGCCGACAACGGACCGGGCGCGATCCTCGACGTCGCCGAACTGACAGCGACATCCGTCGTCGAGGCATGCCTGGCGCGCCGGGCACACCCCTTCGAGGCGGCCGGGACTGAATTCCTGGTCTCCGGCAGCGAAGCGCCCCGGGCTGCCACCCTGCGCGAAATCTACGGCGACCTGGCCCCGGTCGCGATCATCCACGGAGAGAATTCGTCCAGCCCGGGCGAGATCGAAGTCTGCCCGACCCGCAATCAACGGGTGCTCGCCGGTGACCGCGCGGTGATGATCGGCACCGCCGACGAGTCCGCCGAACGCGGCCTCAAGCTCCGGCGACCGGCGGCGACACGGTACCGACGAGCCGGGCTGCGACGCGTGTTCGACGCCGTCCGCACCGTCGTCAACGACTTCAACCCGGCCTTCTACCCCGCTCTGGCGGCGGCCCTCACCCTCATCGTGATCTCAATGACGCTGTTGCGCTACAACTATCAACACCCACGGATGTCCTGGGTCGACGCGCTGTACTTCACCATCGAGACGATCACCACAACCGGCTACGGCGACTTCAGCTTCGCCCACCAAGAAACGTGGCTACGCATGTTCGCCGCGGGTTTGATGTTCGGCGGGGCGACCACGATCGCCCTGCTGGTCGCGTTCATCGCCGACGTGCTGCTGTCACGGCGGTTCGTGTTCGCCTCCGCGCGACCGCGGATGCGCCACCTGCGCAACCACGTGATCGTCGTCGGATTGAGCGCCCTCGGCATGCGGGTGATCACCGACCTGGTCGAGGGGGGATACGACGTCGCGGTCATCGAGATCAACGAAGACAACCGCTTTTTGTCCGCGGCGCGCGCGCTGGACGTGCCGGTGATCTTCGGTGACGCCACGCTGAAGCAGACGCTGGAAGCGGCGCGCGTCCAGCGGGCCCGCGCGGTGGCGGTGCTGACCCGCGACGACATGATCAACATCGAAACCGGGATCGTGCTGGCCGAGATGCTCGGGCCGAAAGTGGTGCCCAAAGCGGGTAAGCGCGCCGACATCTCGGTGGTGCTCCGGGTATACGACCGGGCGCTGGGTCTGGCGGTCGCGCAGCGTTTCGGCTTCGAGAACGTCCGCTCCTCGGTCGCGCTGGCCGCGCCGTGGTTCATCGGTGCCGCGATGGGAGTCGAGGTGCTGGGCACCTTCTCGATCGGCCAGAGCTCGTTCATGGTCGGCGCGATGCTGGTGGCCGAGGGCAGCGAACTCGACGGCCTGCCGATGGGTGATTTGTCGAGCAGAACGCGGGTGATCGCGATCTGCCGGCAGGACTCCCCCATCGATCTCCAGCCGCGCCATGAACACAAGCTTCGCGACGGTGACACCGTCTACCTCGTCGGTCCGTACCGGGACCTGGTGGCCACCTTGCGCAAAGGGCTACCGCCGCGGCATACGGTCCCCGCAGAGAACGTTTCCGGCGACGACACTGCCGAACCTTCAGAACACGCACATGACGCCGGCGTGAGCCGTCAAGCGCGTACCGCCTGAGCTGTTCGGCGGCTTCTTTACAACATCCTTACGGACACCTGGCAACTCGCTGTAGAGGGCGCTGCCAGCGCGAGATGACCCTGGCCAAGGCTTAGAATCGGTGCGACTGCGCGACCCCGGGGGACCAAAAACGGGCGTCGACGCCTAGGTGAACCTGAGAAATATGAAGGATTAACCTGAGAGATATCGGTGATTGCTGCCGCGCAATGTCATTGCGCACAGGCGTCGAATTGTATATCTCCAGCTGAAAACCGATAATGACATGTCTGCCAGCAAAGACAGTTGGCCGACTGGGGTGTGTATCGGGGATCCTGACGCCATGGAATAGACGCTGCTCGACCATTGCCAGAAGGGGAAGCCATGCTTTCGCGGAGCGCTGAGCCGGAATGTTGCGTGGGCACTCCGGCGAGGTCAACCGAGGTCGACGGCACAGAACAGGCCGTCCCGCGCCCCGCAGCGGTTCTTACATCGGCTCACGACCCGCCGCACGCTGGAGCGACAACTATCGCCGTGCGTGCCACCATTCACCCGACGGTCATTGACCCGGATACGGCTTGGTGCCGGGCCGGTTCGACGACGGTGAATTAGAAGGGTCGGCGAGCAATGGATTTCGGAAATTACCCGCCGGAGATCAACTCCGCCCGCATGTATGCCGGCGCCGGCGCTGGACCCTTGATGGTCGCCGCCGAAGCTTGGGATGCGCTCGCCGGTGAACTGCAGTCGGTGGCGAACTCCTACCAATCCGTGGTCTCGGGATTGACGGCCGGACCCTGGATGGGTCCGGCCGCGACATCGATGAGCGCGGCGGCTGCGTCGTACGCCACCTGGCTGCGCACCACCGCCGCGCAAGCCGAGCAAACCGGCACGCAAGCCAAGTCCGCAGCCGCCGCCTACCAGGCAGCGTTTACCGCGACGGTTCCGCCGCCGGTGGTGGCGGCCAATCGCAGCCTGCTCTCCGATCTGATCGCCACCAACCTGTTCGGCATGAACACCCAGGCGATCGCGGCCAACGAGGCGCAGTACGGCGAGATGTGGGCGCAGGACGTCGCGGCGATGTACGGCTACGCGGCCTCGTCGGCCTCCGCGACGCAGCTGACGCCGTTCAACCCGCCGCAGCAGAACACCAATCCCGGCGCCTCGGCCGCCCAAGCCACTGCGGTCGGCCAGGCCGCCGGTACCGCCGCAGGCAACGCGCAAAGCACCATCCAGCAGGCGTTCTCGGCGGTCCCGGCCGCGCTGTCGAGCGCAGCAGCGGCACCCGCCGCCGCCGGCGACCCCCTGGGCACGATCAGCGACCTGATCTCGATTTTCATCGACCTGCCAGCGGGTCTGGCGACGTTCGCCGCCGACATACCGCTAGGCAGCCTGGGGGTTGTCGCCCTGCCATTTGACGTGGTCGGCGCCCTGACCGGTACCCACACCGACAAGATCGTCAGCGGCTGGAACGGCGAGCAAACCTGGCCGGGTGACGGGCCGGCCCCGGTCAAGCCATTCCCCGCGCCGCTGCTGAACTTGCCGAGTGGCAGCCTGCCGGCACCCAAGCTTTCGGCGGGTCTCGCCGAGGCGAGCCGCGTCGGCGGCTTGTCGGTGCCGCCCAGCTGGACCATTGCCACACCCGCGGTCAAGCCGACCGCCGTGACACTTCCGGCCCTGCCGGCGGCAGCCGTCGCCGCGGAGTCGACCTCCGGGAGCACGCTCAGCGAGGTGGCGCTGGCGGGGATGGCCGGCCGGGCCATGGCCGGGACGGTCGGTAACGGCGTCGGCCGCGCACGAGGTGTGGTCGCTCGACCTAGAGTGGCACGCCAAAAGTCGCCGACCGCAAGACAACGGGTAGCGACGACGATGCCGCCCAGACCAAGCCCCGGACCGTGGTGACCGGAGTGGCAGCCGAGCTGCGTGAATTCGCCAAACTTCGCGACGAAGGAATTCTGACCGACCAGGAATACACCGAGCAGAAGAACCGTCTGCTTGGTCGCTGAAAGCCCACCGCCGCCTGGCGGACGTTTCGATTGTCTGGGCCATGTCGTAGAGCTAAAGGGAATGCGCAGCAATGGATTTCGGGTTCTATCCGCCGGAGATAAACTCCGGCCGGATGTATTCCGGTCCTGGATCGGGGCCGATGCTGGCCGCTGCGCAGGCGTGGGCCGCCCTGGCCGACCAGCTCTACACCGCGGCCAGTGGTTACCAGTCGGTGGTCTCCGAGCTGGCACAAGACTGGTCGGGCCCCTCGTCGGCGTCGATGGGCGCCGCGGCCGCTTCGTTCGTGGAGTGGCTCAGCGCCACCGCCGCGCAGGCTGAAGAATCCAGCACCCGGGCGCAGGCCGCGGCCGCCGGTTATGAGACGGCGTTCGCCATGACGGTGCCTCCGCCTGTGATCGCCGCCAACCGCAGTCTGCTGGCGGCGCTGGTGGCGACGAACTTCTTCGGGCAGAACACGCCGGCGATCGCGGCCACCGAGATCCAGTACGCCGAGATGTGGGCGCAGGACGCCGTGGCGATGTACGGCTACGCGGCCACCTCAGCATCCGCGACCGCCCTGACACCGTTCACGCAGCCGCAGCAGAACACCGATCCCGCCTCGTCGGCAAACCAGGCCGCGGCCGCCAGCCAGGCCGCCAACGTCACCGCCGGCAACGCGCAAAGCGCGGTTTCGTCCGCGCAGCAAGCCTTTTCCGCAGTGCCACAGGCCCTGCAAGGCCTGGCGACGTCCCAGTCGGCGGCCACCGGATCCGCCGCCACCGACCCGTTGACGACGTTGAGTAACCTGATTTCGATCTTCATCTCGGTGCCATCAGATTTGACGTTTTTTGCCGCGGTGATTCCGCAGGACATCGCGGCCGGACCGGTCGACCTTCCATTCTCCATCGTGGATTCAGAAACCGGTCAGCACACCGACGTGATCGTCAGCGACTGGAACGGCGACGACCCCACCATCAGGAAAGGCGGTCTGCCCTCATACGACTTCCCGGCGACCATCCTCAACCCCACCCCGAGTTCGGCCGCCGCGGTGTCGGCGGGCATGGCGGATGCCGAAGCGATCGGCGGATTGTCGGTGCCCTCCGGCTGGACAGTGACCGCGCCCGAGGTCAAGCCGACGGCCTTCACGACGCCGCTCACCACCACGAACGCCGCTGCCGCCCCGGCAGCGGAAGTCGGAGCGTCAAACACGTTCAATCAGATGGGCCTTGGCGGAATGTCCGGGCAGGCCATGGCCGGCCCGCCGGCGGCCGGAGCGGTCGCTGAGGACGGCAGGCCGGCCCGGCTTACCGGTCGCGCCGCGGAGCCACCGGCCGACGACACCGAGGCCACGCCGGCGCCGAGAACCGTCATGACAGGTGTCGCGGCGGCGATCCGCGACATCGCCGCGCTGCGGGCCGAGGGACGGCTGAGCGAACAGGAATACACCGAACGGAAAAAGCAGCTGCTTGACATCTCGTTCGGGCAGTAGGTCAGTCGGTGATGGACAGCGCAATGCCGTCCAAGATGTCGTGCTCGCTGACCGTCAACTCCTCGATGCCGGCACGATCCCGCAACGCGTACGCCAGCTCCTCGATCACGATGGCACCACCGCCGATCACGTCGACCCGGCCCTCGTGCATGGGCCCCAACGCGGCCCGCTCGGCCCGCGGCATGGCGATCAGCCCGTCGCACACGGTGAGTAGCCGGTCCAGTCCGACACGGAGGAGATGTAGGGCCGCAGGGTCGTAGGTCGTCATCTCGTGACCGAGTGCGGCGACCGTCGTCATGGTGCCCGCCACCCCGACCCAGGTGCGGGCCTGCTCGACCGGCACGACGCGCAGCGCCTCGCCCAAGCGCGCTCGGACGACCTCGCGTGCCGCGGCCACTTCGGCGCCGGTCGGCGGGTCGGAGTGCAGACAGCGCTCGGTCAGCCGCACGCAGCCGATGTCGGCCGAGAAGCTCGCCGTCACCGTGTCGGTGCCCAGCACGACTTCCGTCGAGCCACCGCCCAGGTCGACAATGACGAAAGGCCCTGCAGCGGGGTCCAATTCGTTGACCGCACCGCGGAACGACAGCTCGGCCTCCTCGACACCGGTGATCACCTCGGCGACGGCGCCGTCCACCACGTCACCGAGCACCTCGGCCGTCATTGCGAAGAAGACATCACGATTGCCGGCATCACGGGTCGCCGACGTCGCAACCATCCGGATCCGGTCGACGCCATGATCGGCGCACAGTCTCGCGTAGTCGACCAGAGCAGAACGGGTGCGCTGCAACGCCTCCGGCGCAAATTGCCCGGTGGCGTCCACGCCCTGACCGAGCCGCACGATGCGCATTTCGCGGTGCACGTCGGTCAGGTGGGCCCCCGACGCGTCGGCGATCAGCAATCGAATCGAGTTGGTGCCGCAGTCGATCGCGGCAATACGGCTCATGTCCACTCCCCCGGCCTCAGGATCCCGGCCATCGACGGCTCGGCGGCCAGCACCGCGAGGGCCTCGTCGCCGAATGGGTTGACACCCCGGCCCTTGGCCAGCGAATGCGCGATCACCACGTGCAGGCACTTGACCCGGCTGGGCATGCCGCCGCCGGAGAACGTCGTACCCAACGGCTCGATGGCGTCCCGCTCGGCCAGGTAGGACTCGTGGGCCCGCCGGTAGGCAGCGGCCAAGCGCGGGTCGGACTGCAGCCGCTCGGTCATCTCGCGCATCATCCCGGTCGTCTCCAGCCGGCTCGCGGCAGCGGTAAGTATCGGATGCGTCAGGTAATACAACGTCGGAAACGGTGTTCCGTCGGGTAGTTTCGGCGCGGTTTTCACCACGGCCGGCTCACCGCTGGGGCACCGGTAGGCGATGTCGAGCACGCCGCGCGGCTCGCGGCCGAGCTGGTGGGCCACCGCCTCGAGGTCGGCGGGATCAACCACCGGGCGGCAGAGGGCTGGGCGGCACGGGACCCGGCGGCACGGGTCCCGACGGCGCGGGCGGCGGCGGCACCGGCGGCCCGTGCGGGCTGTCCGCGATGGTGTGCCACAGCGACGTGTACCAGGGATCGCTGCTGGGCGCGGCCTTCGCTTGCGACCCGGGGTCGGCGGGCAACGCCGCGCCCGGCGGAAGTTGGACCTGGTAGGGGATCTCGCCCGGCATGACGAAACCGAGTCGCTCGCGAGCCTGCGCCGCGACGAATGCGGGATCGCCGAGCTTGCCCTTCTGCTGCTGGAGATCGGTGATCTGTTGGCGCAGAGCGGCTTCGGAGGCGGCCAGTTGTTTCATCTCGGTGCGTTGGGCGAAGTAGGTGCGGACCGGACCTGCGATGGTCAGCGTCAGGACACAGATGACCGAGGCCAGGATCGCGGCCCGTCGCGCGGTGAGACCGAGCCGTTGATCGGAACGCTGCTCAGCGGACTCGGCGATCGCCTGTTTGATCGGTTCGACGACCTCGGGCATCGCCCGCGTCGACGCCGTCGGCCCGCGTTTGGCTGCGGTCGACTTGCGCGGCCGGCCGGCCACCGAATCCCCGGCCCGCCCCGGACGCGACGCCGGTGAGCGCCGCTTCGGTTCTGGCCGTTTCGATTCGGGCATCAGCGATGGTCGGTTTCGGGCCTATGGCGTGTACCGGGGGAACGCCAGATCCCCGGCGTAGCGCGCGGCGTCACCGAGCGCTTCTTCGATGCGCAACAACTGGTTGTATTTCGCCACCCGCTCGCTGCGGGCCGGCGCACCGGTCTTGATCTGTCCGCTGCCCACCGCCACCGCCAGATCGGCGATCGTGGTGTCCTCGGTCTCGCCGCTGCGGTGACTCATCATCGTCCGGTAGCCGCTGTGGTGGGCCAGCGCGACCGCATCGAGGGTTTCGGTGAGCGTGCCGATCTGGTTGACCTTGACCAGCAACGCATTTGCCGCGCCCTTGTCGATGCCCTCTTCCAGCCGTTCGGGATTGGTGACGAACAGGTCGTCGCCGACGATCTGCACCCGATCACCGATGGCTGTCGTCAGCGACACCCAGCCGTCCCAATCATCTTCGGACAGTGGGTCTTCGATCGACACCAGCGGGTAGGAGTCGAGCAGTTCGGCGTAGAACTGCGTCATGTCGTCAGAGCTGCGGTTCTGCTTTTCGAACGCATAACCGGTGCCGTCGGTGTAGAACTCGGTGGCTGCGGCGTCGAGCGCAAGCGCGACGTCGGCACCGAGCTTGAATCCGGCGGTCTCGATGGCCTGGCTGATCACGTCGAGCGCGGCTTTGGTTCCCGGCACGTCGGGGGCGAATCCGCCCTCGTCGCCGAGTCCGGTGGACAGGCCTTGCTTCTTCAGCGCGGCTTTGAGGGCGTGGTAGACCTCGGTACCCCAGCGCAGCGCCTCATAGAAGCTTGGCGCCCCGATCGGGGCGACCATGAATTCTTGGATGTCGACGCCGGTGTCGGCGTGCGCGCCGCCGTTGAGGATGTTCATCATCGGCACCGGCAGGATGTGGGCGTTGGGTCCGCCCAGATACCTGAACAGCGGCAATTCGGCCGAGTCTGCGGCGGCCTTGGCCACCGCAAGGGAGACCCCGAGAATGGCGTTGGCGCCGAGCCGGGACTTGTCGGGGGTGCCGTCGAGATCCAGCAGGGCTTGGTCGACCAGCCGCTGGTCGTCGGCGTTGAGCCCGATGACCGCGGGAGCGATTTCGTCGAGCACGGCCTGCACGGCCTTCTTGACGCCCTTGCCGCCGTATCGGTCACCGCCGTCGCGCAGCTCGACCGCCTCGTGTTCGCCGGTCGACGCGCCGGAGGGTACCGCGGCCCGCGCGAACGTCCCGTCGATCAGGGCGACCTCGACCTCGACCGTGGGATTGCCGCGGGAATCCAGGATCTCGCGGGCCCCGACCTGCTCGATAATCGGCACTGCTTCTCCTTGCGTCGTGGCGGTTACAACTCCCCGTAGCCTAGAGAGCCTAAAGGCTGCTCAGAGGGAGTGCCCTGCGGCATACGCGGTAGCCCAGTCCCGAACGGCGCGCGCGTAGACGTCCGAGTCGTTGTAGGCCCACAGCGCCGTGATCCACCCGCGCGGCGTGGCCAGGTCCTTCCCGCGCCAGCACAGATAGCCCGCAGCGGACAACGCGGCATCGTCGATGTTGTCGACGTCGATCTTGCCGTCGTTGTTGGCGTCCACGCCGTACTCGCGCCATGTCTCGGGAATGAACTGCATCGGTCCCATCGCCCGCACGGTGTCCGGCTCGCCGTCCATGCCGCCCGCTTCGCTGTCGACGATGCGCATGGTGCCGTTGGTTCCGTCGAGCACGACGCCCCGGATCGGCGGGCGTACGTCACCGTTTCCGAACAGCGTCGCGTGGTGATAGGTGCCGTGATGGCTTTCCACCTGCCCGATGCCGGCCAGCGTTGTCCAGGCGACATGGCAGTTCGGATTCTCCACCTCGGCGACCCGTGCGGCGTAGCCGTAGGCTTCCAGTGCGGTCACCGGTATGTGCAGCGCCGGGGCGAGCGCGCTGGCCCAGTTGTGCAGCTGGTCGGCGGGCCGGCCCTTGGCGTAGGTGTCGACCGGGGGCACGACGGCACCTGCCGGCGGCGGGACGCCCTTGGGAATGTAGGGGCCGAGCTGCCAGCTACAGCTGGATGCCAACAGCAGCGACGTTGCGCCTACGACGGCCAACGCGCGCAGCCAACGGACCCGCGACACAGAACACCCCTAAATATGACTTCGGAGACCATGGTCCCACGCGATTGTGGTGCCTCGGCCGTCGCGGGCTGCCGGTGATCGGCTCCACCCCCGCTGTGCAGCAACGATGATGTGCACCTAGCTGCATTTAACCGGGCGCCCACGCCGCCGCCGGGCGTGTCGAACGTCACCACGTTTTCGCGCGCGTCACCGGCGATCTCAGTGCTCGGGCTAGACGGCGGGTAGATCGTCCTCGTCGGATCCCGGCGCGTCGGGCGCTGGATCGGGTTCGGACCCGGTCGCCGGCCAGCAAGCGCGCCACTCGTCTTCGGTGATCGAGCCGACCGGGGCGGTGTCCAGTTCGGCGGGAACAGCCGTTGAGCGACGCTCGGCGGCGACTGCTTTCTCGACGCCGCGGACGGTGTCCATGAATTCCAGTACCGCGGTGCGTACCGAGTCTTCGGCGTCGACATCGGCCGTCACCGTGATCGACGTGACGCCCGTCGGAATCAGATCCACTGGGAAACCAGCGCGGGTGACGCGCTGAATGACCTTGTGCGCCAAAGCCAAAGCCGGCTGGCCGGTCGGCACATTGTCCAGCACCGAGTCGCGCGGCTTCTCCTGAGCCTTGCGCTCCTCCCACTGAGCCAACTGCTCTTCGAGCGAAACCGACTCTCCGGCAAGGACTCCCGGGGCGCGGTTACTGAGCTTGCGGAGCAGCGCGTCGGCGACATCGTCGATGGCGAACGGATGCGCGGGTGCGTCCTCGGCTATCCGCGCATGAAACAGCACCTGCAGCAACACATCACCGAGCTCGTCCCGCAGCGAATCGGCGTCGCCACTGCGAACGGCATCGAACAGCTCGTAGGTCTCCTCCAGCAGGAATCGGCGCAGCGAGTCGTGGGTCTGTTCGCTCTCCCAGGGCCCGGCGGTCCGCAGCTTGTCCATCATGGCGACGGCGTCCAGCAACCGCTCGCCGGGCTGCCGGCCGGGCACGGCAATCAGGCGCTCGCCAGCCGACAGCCGGGCCGTCACCGATGGGTGGTCGGCGTCGGAGGACAACAACACCGGGGCGTCCTCTCCGGTGTGCGCCGGGCGCGCGGCCGGCAGCGACCAGGGCACCGCGACGGGCATCTCCTCGGTGTACTGCACTTCACCGGAGAGCAGCTCGATGGCTTCCACCGGGACCAACGACGGCCGACGCGGGTCAACCAAGATGACCGTCATCGGCGCCACTCCTTACTACCGGCGAACGTCACTGTGTGCGCCGCTCGGTCCCCGGTCCCGATTCTCCCGGTCGACCGACCAGCGCCGCTACCAATTCGGTGACCATCTGCACTAATTCCAAGTCCCGGATCCGCGGTGCGCCGACGCCGCCGGCCCGCGGAATCGGGACCTGCACCGTCGAGGTCGTGGCGCGGTAGCGCGCGCCCGGGTACCGGCGGGCCAGCCGCACCTGGGCGGAATCGGGCAGGTTCAGCGGCGAGAGCCGCAGTGTCGCCGCGGACGCCGCCGACACTTCGGTGATCCCCGCGGCGCGGCAGACCAGACGAAGTCGCGCGACGGCCACCAGCAGCTCGGCCGTTTCGGGCAGCGTGCCGTAGCGGTCGATCAGCTCCTCGATGACGGCGTCGATGTCGGCGTCGTCAGCCGCGGCGGCCAGCCGGCGGTATCCCTCGAGCCGCAACCTGTCGCTGGGGATGTAGTCCGGCGGCAGATGGGCGTCTACCGGCAAGTCGATCCGGACGTCCTTGGGCTCCTCGGCGCTGAGCACGGTCTGCCCGTCGGCCGCGGCGCGATAGGCCTCGACCGCCTCGCCGACCAAGCGGACGTAGAGGTCGAAGCCCACCCCGGCGACGTGACCGGACTGCTCGGCGCCCAGCACGTTACCGGCCCCGCGGATCTCGAGGTCCTTCATCGCCACGGCCATGCCGGCGCCGAGGTCGTTGTTCTGCGCGATGGTCGCCAACCGGTCGTAGGCGGTTTCGGTGAGCGGCTTGTCCGGCGGATACAGGAAGTAGGCGTAGCCACGCTCCCGGCTGCGGCCGACCCGGCCGCGCAGCTGGTGCAGCTGGGACAGCCCGAAGGTGTCGGCCCGCTCGACGATCAGCGTGTTGGCGTTGGAGATGTCCAACCCGGTCTCGACGATCGTGGTGCACACCAGGATGTCGAACTCGCGGTTCCAGAATCCCTCGACGGTCGTCTCCAGCAGTTCCTCGTGCATCTGCCCGTGGGCGACGGCGACTTTGGCTTCCGGCACCAGCTCACGCACCCGCGCCGCGGCCGCGTCGATCGAGCTGACCCGGTTGTGCACGTAGAACGCCTGCCCGTCGCGCAGCAGTTCGCGGCGCAGCGCCGCGGCGATCTGCTTGTCGTCCTGTGCTCCGACGTAGGTCAACACCGGGTAGCGCTCCTCGGGCGGCGTCAGGATCGTCGACATCTCGCGGATGCCGGCCAGGCTCATCTCCAGCGTTCGCGGGATCGGGGTGGCGCTCATCGTCAGGACGTCGACGTGGGTGCGCAGCGACTTGATGTGCTCCTTGTGCTCGACACCGAAGCGCTGCTCCTCGTCGACGACCACCAGGCCGAGGTCCTTCCAGCGCACCCCGGTCTGCAGCAGTCGATGCGTGCCGATCACGATGTCGACGTTGCCTTCGGCCATCCCGTCGAGCACGGCGCGCGACTCGGCGCCCTCGGTGAATCGCGACAGGCTCTTGATCCGGACCGGGAAGCCGGCCATCCGTGCGGTGAACGTCTGGAAATGCTGGTCGGCCAACAGCGTGGTGGGCACCAGCACCGCGACCTGCTTGCCGTCCTGGACCGCTTTGAACGCCGCCCGGACCGCGATCTCGGTCTTGCCGTAGCCGACGTCACCACAGATCACCCGGTCCATCGGCACCGGCTTCTCCATGTCGGACTTGACCTCGGTGATCGCGGTGAGCTGGTCGTGAGTCTCGGTGAAGCCGAACGCGTCCTCCATCTCGGCCTGCCACGGGGTGTCCGGGCCGAACGCGTAGCCGGCGCTGGCCTGCCGCTTGGCGTACAGCGCCACCAGCTCACCGGCGATCTCCCGAACCGCTTTGCGCGCCTTGGTTTTGGTGTTGGTCCAGTCGCTGCCGCCGAGCCGGCTCAGCGACGGCGCCTGTCCGCCGACGTACCGGGACAGCTGATCCAGCGAATCCATCGGCACGTACAGCTTGTCGGTCACGTTCTGCCCCCGCTTGCTCGAGGCGTACTCCAGCACCAGGTATTCGCGACGTGCGCCGCCCACGGTGCGTTCGGTCATCTCCACGAACCGGCCGATGCCGTGCTGGTCGTGTACCACCAGGTCGCCCGCGGTCAGGGCCAGCGGGTCGACGGTGTTGCGGCGCTTGGCGGCCAGCCGCTTGCCGTCGGTGGCGGTCATCCGGTTGCCGGTCAGGTCGGTCTCGGTGACGATCACCAGGTCCGCGCCCGGGAAGACCACTCCGTCGTGCAGTGGGCCTTTGAGCACGCCGACGACGCCGGGTCTGGGCTCGGCTCCCGGCTCCAACATCGTTGCCGGCGTGTCGGATTCGGCGAGCTGCTCCACGACGCGGTGCGCGGTTCCGGTGCCCGGTGCGACGACCGCGGCGGACCCGCCGGTTGCGACGTGCGCGCGCAGCATGGCGAAGAGTTCGTCGATGTCACGCTGGTGGCCGCGCGCCGACGGCGCCGCCCGGATGTCCAGTTCGATCGCCGACTCGTCGGACAGCTGGGACAGCGTCCACCACGGATGCCCGGACTGGCGCGCGGCGTCGCGCACCTCCGCGAGTTCGCGGAAGCCCGATCCGCCGAGCTGCTCGATGTCGATCGGCGAATCGCCACCCACCGCGGCCACCGACCATGACGCGTCGAGGAATTCGCGGCCGGTCTTGATCAGGTCGGCCGCCCGGGTCCGGACCTTTTCCGGGTCGCAGACCAGGACCGGCGTGCCGTCGGCCAGTTGATCGGTCAGCAGCGCCAGCTCGTCGGGCCGCAGCACCGGCAGCAGTGCCTCCATACCGTCGACCGGGATGCCTTCGGCGAGCTTGGCCAGCATGTCGCCGACGCCGCCGACGACGCCGTGCTCGGGCGCCGGCTGATGTCCGGCCAGCTCGGCCGCGCGCGCCCGCACATCGTCGGTCAGCAACAGCTCGCGGCATGCGACCGCGACCACGGAGTCGACACTGATCTCGGGGATCGACCGCTGGTCGGCCACCGCGAACATCCGCATCTCGCTGACCTCGTCGCCCCAGAACTCGACCCGCACCGGATGCTCGGCGGTCGGGGTGAACACGTCGAGAATGCCTCCGCGGACCGCGAATTCGCCCCGCCGCCCGACCATGTCCACCCGCGTATAGGCCAGCTCGACCAGCCGGGTGATGACATCGGAGAAGGCCAGCTCGTCGCCGACGGTCAGCGTGAGGGGTTCGGCCAGACCCAGTCGCGAGGCCATCGGCTGCAGCAGTGAGCGGACCGCGGTGACCACCACCTGCAGCGGCGGGCCGAGCCGCGCGTCCTGCGGATGTGAGAGCCGGCGCAGCAGCATCATCCGGGCGCCGACGGTGTCCACGCCGGGCGATAGCCGCTCGTGCGGCAGCGTCTCCCAGGACGGGAACATTGCGACCGCATCGCCGAGGACGCCGCGCAACTCAGTGGAAAGGTCGTCGGCCTCTCGACCGGTGGCCGTGACGACCAGCAACGGCCCCTGACGGGCCAGTGCGCCGGCGACGAACACACGCGCGCTGGCCGGCCCGACCAACGCCAACTCGGCGGGTCGGTCGGCCGCCAGGTCGATCAGTCGCTGCAGCGTCGGAGTGCGGAGCGCCAACTCCACCAGCCCCGAAATCGGGGTGATGACAGACTCCGGCCCCGATGCGGTCATGATGCCGCCATTGTATGGGTTACCACTTCGTCAATATTGACCCAGACCGTCCAACGACCCGTCGCGGCACGGCATTTGGAAAACAGCAGGACTCTGGCGTGGCTACTCGCCTTGCAGGTGTGGATCGGCTTCCAGATGGGTCAAGCCGTTCCACATCAGGTTGACCAGGTGGGCGGCCACCACTTCCTTCTTCGGCTCCCGGGTGTCAAGCCACCACTGCGCGGTCATCGACACCGATCCGACCAGCGCTTGCGCGTACAGCGGGGCAAGATCGGAGTCCAATCCACGGCGGGCGAAGTCGCCGGCCAGGATCGAGCTGACCTGGTTGACGGCGTCGTTGAGCAGGCTGGAGTAGGTGCCCGAGCTGATCGCAGCCGGCGAGTCGCGGATCATGATCCGGAACCCGTCGGTGTGTTCTTCGACATAGGTCAGCAGCGCGAGTGCCACCGTCTCGACCCGCACCCGGGACCGGTTGTTTGTCAGCGACGACGTGATGCGGTCCAGCAGCGACGACATCTCCCGGTCCACGACGACCGCGTACAGGCCTTCTTTGCCGCCGAAGTGCTCGTAGACGACGGGCTTGGAGACGTTGGCGCGAAGGGCGATCTCCTCGATCGAGGTCCCTTCGTAGCCACGTTCGGCGAACAGCGACCGCGCGATGTCGATGAGTTGATGGCGGCGCTCGCTCCCGGTCATCCTGGTGCGGGGCGCCTTGGGTTCCTTATCCGGCGCGGCCACGTCTAACAGGTTATCCCGTGGCTGCGGTCCGCGATCGGGGCGCACGTTCGTCTAGAGTGGACGCGGTCTTCACCGCTGGTCGCAGCGATCCGTCGTGGTGTAATCGGCAGCACTTCTGATTTTGGTTCAGACAGTTCAGGTTCGAGTCCTGGCGACGGAGCTTTGCCCGCGCGACCGCGCGCAGAGCAGCCTTCCACCGGACGGAGCGACGCGGCAGGGCCGCGTTTCTTAGCCGTGCCTGAGGGGATCTCGTAATTCCAGCCTGTTTTCGCTCAGGTTTTTCGACTCGGCGCTCACACGGCGAAATTTGTCGGACATTTCAGAACGCTTTCGGCGTGCGTTTGGCGTCAATTAAGGGCAATCAACAGTCTTTGTTCGAATAAAAGGACCATTTGGTCCGAACACGGACGCACCGGCCGCCACCCCATCGTCCCGAGCCGCCGCGTTGCAGGTCAGAGGGTAAAAAATGTAGTATCGTCCGACCGGCCGGAACTCACACCCGATTCCGATCCTTAACTCAATCGGTCTATTCGAAAATTGAATATCGGTATCACTGAGTTTGTTGAGTACAAGGTTCATAAAAAAGCCCTAACTCATTCTAAGAGCACTAAAAAGTGCCACGAAACAAACTGGAAGTTGGCCCCTCGCGAGGGAAGGGTCCCACATGACCACTGTTTCGATGGATCACACAACGGCTGTGAAGTTCACTTCGAAGAGCTTCAGCTGGGGTGGCTCCCCCATCTACGGCGTACTGGTGGTTGGCCCGCCAGGAATCCGCGACGATGTGCCGCCGCACTTTGTGGCGGGCGCACACCGCCGGAGCAGGTGACGCCGATGTCGATTATTCCGTTCAACGCCTTTGAGGCCGACCAATTCACACTCCGGGAAAGCCTGGAGTGGGACGACCCGGACATCGACTGCACCCTGGTGGTTTCCACACCCGAAGCCGATCGGGCGTTGTGGTCGGAGTATGCGAACGGCGCACTTCGCAACTACCGCAAGCATGGCGTCGAGTGCGCTCTCGACACCGAGGCGCTGCGCAGTGGGTCCGACACGGCCATGTTTTTCGCGGTAGTGGACGGAGCCGGCCGAATTATCGCAGGCTTACGGGCGATCGGACCGCTGCGGTCGGCAGAGGACTCTCATGCACTTGTCGAGTGGGCGGGTCAGCCCGGCCAGCAGATGGTGCGCAACATGATCAACGACCGGGTGCCGTTCGGGGTTCTCGAGATGAAATCAGCGTGGGCAACCGACGATCCCGATCGCAGTCATCGCATCACCGAGGCGATGGCGCGTAGTGCTTTCCATATGATGGCGCTGCTCGACAATCAATTCTGCATGGCAACCGCGGCGGCCTACGCGCTGAACCGCTGGCGCTCGTCGGGCGGAGTGGTGTCCGCGATTCCCGCGACGCCGTATCCGAGTGAGCGTTACCAGACCAAAATGATGTGGTGGGATCGCCACGATTTCGTCAATCATGCCAAACCAGAACAGGTTTCCAAGATTCTGATGGAAACGCAGTTACTGACTCGAAAGTTCTGCCCACCATCGGCGCGCAATGCGCGAACGTCGACAGCTACCTGATCACGACTCGCCTAGATGGAAGTCAAGCGGCACGTAGCGCTTGGCCAACAGCGCTTCCATCGCATCGGCCTCCAGCGGGCGAGAAAGCAGGAAGCCTTGCGCACGATAACAATTGAAGTCCAGCAGCGTGCGCATCGCGGCAGCGGTCTCGACGCCCTCGGCGACAACCTCCAGCTTGAAAGCGTCGGCCAAGGACATGATCGAGCGCACGATTGCCTGATCGCCTTCGTCGGTGCCGAGCTCTCGGACAAAGCCGCGATCGATCTTGAGGGTGTCGACGGGCAAGGACTTCAGGTACGCCAGCGCGCTGTAGCCGGTGCCGAAATCGTCGATGGCGATCTGCACCCCGATGTCTTTCAGACCGGCAAGGGTCTTATGGGTGGCGTCGATGTCTTGAACGACAACGCTTTCGGTGATCTCCAGGCACACGGTATGCGCCTCCAGGCCAAACGCCTCGAGCGTCGCGGCAACTAGATCGACCGTTCCCTCCGCGACCAGCTGCACCGGGGACACGTTCACGCGGATCACGGCGTGCTCCCCCACACCGCGCGAGCGCCAAATGCTGAATTGCTCGAAGGCCGAACGCATCACCAAGCGCCCGAGCCGACCGGCCAGGTTGATCGACTCGACCACGCCGATGAAGGAATCGGGCATCATCAGGCCCCGCGTCGGATGCTGCCATCGCACCAGCGCCTCGGCGCCGAGCACCTCGCCGGTGCGCATATCGAACTCGGGAAGGTAGTGCAGTACCAGGCCTCCGCTGCCGCTGTCGATGGTGCCTTCCATCTGCAGCTCGATGTCGTTGCGAATTGCGTACTTGTCCGACAATTCCGGACTGAATCGAGCGACCCTTCGCCCGCCCAAACCTTTGGCAGACAACAGCGCCTGGTCCGCCCGGCGGAGCAGGACGGACGTCGTGTCGACTCCTGGCTCAGCGACGGCAACTCCGACACTGACTGTGCGGCTGACCTTCTCACGGTCGATTTCAATCTGCTGACCGAGTCCGAATTGCACGCGTTGCGCGAAGAGTTCGGCATCTGCGACGTCGATCGGAACCGTCGGCACGACGATGAACTCGTCGCCGCCCAATCTGGCGACAACAGAAGGGATGTCGGCGGTATCCCGCAGCAGCCCGGCGAATGCCATGATGTACCTGTCGCCGGCGTCCTGCCCGAGATGGTCGTTGATCACCTTCAGGCGGTCGACATCGATCTGCAGCAATGCAACCGGGCCGGGCTGACCCCCGGCCAGCCGATCGTCGAGGTAGGCGAGTAGCGCGCGCCGGTTCAGCAGGCCGGTCAGGTCGTCGTGGTCGGCTAGATATTGCAGCTGCTCCTCGGCGGCGAGGCGGGCCTGCAGTTGAGCAAACAACGTGGCAATCGCCTGCAGAGCGTTCAGCTCGTCCGGCAGCCACTCGCGGTCGCCGAACTTGACGAAGAGAAGGGTGCCGGTGGTGAGCTCTCCAGACAGCAATGGCACGGCCGCAAGCGAAGTTTGAGGCACTCCGGTGCCGGCCTCGATACCGCGCTGGTAGTCGGAATTCTCCGGTTCCGGACGGAGAACATATGGGGCGGTGTAATTCTCGATCAGCGCGAAGACCGAATCGGCCTCCGCGAAATACACCACACCGATCGGATCGGGGTCTGGGACATCCCAGCGTGGCGGCCATGAAGCAACGAGGATCGTCGCGCGGATCCTGTGGTCGGTGTGGCGCAGAGCGGCGAAGTCGACGCTGAAGTGATCGGCCAGCTCGTGCAGGACCTGTTCACTGATGGCGACATGATTGGCCGCGTTGGCAGCCATCAAGGCGGCAGCCGCCCCGGTAACCAGGTCGTCGAGCCCGCCGGACATGTAGTAACGGTAACTCCTGTCAGAGCTACCGTAAATTGACGCGTCCGAAATCACGCAGGCTGCGCACCGTTGCGGGTTCGCTGACGGCCAATCGCAACACCAGCGCAACAGCGTCTCCCGGACCGATCCCGAGGAGCGTGCCGAACTCCGCCTGCAGTGCGCCCAACTCGTCGCCGAAGGCCGGCGACACCCGATGGAGGTCCTCGACGCCGCGCGCATACAGAAATATCGGCGACATCGGCTGGACGGCGAGCCCACGCTGCTGCGCGGTGATCCAGACGGCCTCGGCCGCCGAACCGCCGCGCGCGTAGTCGGTCAGCGATCCGCCCGGCACCGCGATGACAACCAGTGCAGAACTCGCCGTGACTTGCCGGCGCGTGCCCTCACCCAACACCGATCCGGCGTTCCACCGCGCCAGGTGGTCCATCACCTCGGGGCGCCGCAGGATGTCCACCACCGCGAGTTCTCCGGGTGCGAATTCCAGGCTGCGGATGTCGATGCCGGTGTGCGGGAGCGGATCGCCCGGCCAGCGCAGTTCCGCGATCATCTCCGAGTGCAGTACCGGCGTCAGATAGCGGGCCCGGTCTGACGCGGCGATGATGGTCGCCACCTTCGCGATTTTGTCGGACTCAGTCAGCACATGCAGCCTTGCGCCTTCGCCTTCGGCCGCGGCGTGCAGGATCCGGATGGTGTCGTCGGCAATTGGCTGCGCAGTTCCCAAGCGGCGGTTGGCTTCTCGGCGGAGCATCACGTCGTAGAGTCCAGCCAGATCTGAGTCGCCGGCGTCACCGAGGCGCAGTGTGGCGCGTAGAGGGACATCGTCGGCCTCGATGAAGTTCACCGGGCCCAGCACCTGGTTGGCGGCCGCGGCGACCTTGGCGTTGAAGATCGCGGCTCCGAGCGCCACGGCGCTTGCCCGGTAACCGACGTCCAGTGTCGACGAGTGCTCCGGCGTCAACCCGATGGTGATGAGATCCGGGCCGGCCTCGATGCGCCAGGGCTGCGCGTTGGAGGCCGACGGCGCCCGAATCGCAGCGGCGGCAATGGTACCCGCGACTCCCGGCCACACCGGTTCTGAGTACTCAGGCGGCGGGGGATCGTGTTGGTCGGGCAACTGCGGCTCGTCGAGCCGGTCGAGCGCGCCGCTGACATCGAGTCGGATCCGCCCTGAAGGAAGGTGTTCGCCGAGTCCGATTCGGCGCACGGACTCGGCAATCACCGGAGCTCCCGCCGCCACGTCGCCGGACACTTGTGGCCACGTCGACAAGGTGCGATCGATCTCCAGCAACGAGGCCGCGCCGCGCGCTGACAAATGTTGGGCCTCAAGGAAACGCAACAAGTGCGGAACCTTCTCGCCGCTGGTCATGCGTGCCAGCGACGAGGGGTCCAGATCGCCGAGCAGCCCGTGCAGAATCGGCCGTTGCGGGTCGAGGTCAAAGCGCTCCACGTCGACGAGCCCTCGGTCGCTGGTGGCCATCAGGACCGGGATTCCCCGCGCCCTGGCCCGCTCTCGCATGATCGCCTTCATATCCAACGAATCGCATTCGTCGACCAGGACATCGAGGCGACAGAGAAATTCGTCAATGGTGTCGCGCGTCAGCCCAGAATCGAAGATTCGCACCGGCAGGTAAGGGTCGAGTTCGGCGATTCGCCGGGCCGCCGCCTCGGCCTTGTTCAGCCCGATGTCGAACACCGTCGCCGGGACCCGGTTGAGATTGCTCAGTTCCAGCTCGTCGAAATCGGCCAGCCGGAGTTCGCCGCACAAACCCTGCGCCGCGAGCGTGTGCGCGATCACATGGCCGGCGCTCAACCCGACGACGCCGATCCGCAGCGTTCCGAGCCGTGCCTGCTCGTCAGCTGTGACCACGTTTCGGTTGCGATCCAGCCGCACCGCCCGAAATCCCTGCGGACCCAGCACCGCCACCACGGCACGCCGCCAGGGGTAGTACACCCACCGGCAGCGCTCGTCGAGAAGCTGAGCGTCAGGTGGTGGTAGCAACCCACGCAATTCCGCCAGTTGCGCTTCGCGGTGATCGATGACGTCGACGGCGGGATCGGCACGCAACCGTTCCAGTTCGGCGGCGTCGGCGGCGTCCTCGGCGTCGAGAACAGATGCCGTGAATGCTGCGATGATCTTCTCCTTCGAACGTCAGGGCGGAAGTGCGCGCAGAATTCTTGGCCGTGTGATGCAGCCGTCTCTTCACACCTTCCGTGGCGGCTCGGTCTATGTATTATTCAATTAGTGAACTAATTCCTTGGCCGAACGCACCAATTCGGCAGGCAATTAACAGTTTCCGAAAATACGGCCTTCGGAGCACATATGCGTGCCCAGATCGGAGGACACCGTGCCGGCTGATCTGGCGCTCATCGCCTCCGTCGCCAACCAGCTGTTGGAAGCAAACGCCTCGACCGCCACCGGGGCCAGCCAACAGGTGCTGGCACAGCTTGTCGAACATTTCGATCTGCGCTACGCGTTCTTGCGTTACAGCGACCACGACACGCGCACGTCGGTGCTGGCCGCCGAGTGGCCAACGCGAACCGACGTCGCCGACCCTGACCCGTTCGCCGTCGTGTCTTTCACCAGCGACCACCCGGCGCTCGCAGTGTGCGCCAACGGCAAGGAACTGGTCACAGTCCACCGAAAATTCGACGGCGGATGCGCCTTCCCCGTATTCACCGGCGGCCGCCGCCGTGCACCGCTGGTGGGCGCCGCACCGCTGGTCGCGGGAAACCTCACCACCGGAGCACTCGGATTCGTCAAGCGCCGCGGCCGCAGGTGGAACGCGGAGGCCAAGAACACCCTGACAATGACGGCCTCGCTGTTCGCGCAATTCCAGGCCCGGGTGTCGGCCGAAGAACTGCTTCGCCATCTCGCCGACCACGACGATCTGACCGGGCTGCCCAACCGTCGGGCCCTGCTGTCCCATCTTGCGGATCGTCTCGCGCCGCAACGGGCCGGCCCGGTCGCGGTGCTCTACATCGATCTCGACCGCCTGAAAGCGATCAACGACCTGCTCGGGCACGCGGCCGGCGACCGGTACATCCGCGGACTCGCCGACCGGCTGCGCTCCTGGGCCGGCGGCCGGGGCATGGTTGCCCGGCTGGGTGGCGACGAGTTCGTCGTCGTTCGGACTGCTGCCGGCGGATTCGTTCATCGGTGTCGCCCGTCCAGAGGTCGACCTCGGGCAGGTAGTGCAGTGGTCAACGACATCGAGAGCACGACGCGCACGCTGGCCAAGCTCAAAGACCTGGGTGTGCAGGTTTCCATCGACGACTACGGCACCGGTTACGCCGTTCTGTCGCATCTCAAGAGACTGCCCGTCGACGCGCTGAAGATCGACCCGCAGTTCGTGCGCGACCTCGGCACCGACGTCGACGATATGGCGATCGTGCGTGCGATCATCGCCCTCGCCGACGCGTTCGGCCGCGAGCTGATTGCCGACGGTGTCCAAACCCCCGCCGCTGCGAAGGCGTTGATGCACCATGGCTGCCACCGGGCGCAGGGGTACCTGCTGTCGCGGCCGATTGCCGGCGACACGATGGAGGCGTTGATGTCTGCGGGCCGGCTGCCGATGCCGTTCCTCACTGGCGACGAGGCCTTGACCCGCGCCGTGGTCTAGCGGCGTCACACCAGAAGCGGGCTGTAGTCCGCGGGTGGGTCAACGAGATTCATTGTCCTGAAGAGCTTCTCGGTCAACACCGAGCTGCTCTCGGCGGCCCGCAGCACTTCTTCGCGTAGAAACAGTAGTTCTTCGGAGACCGCAGGACGGTTGTTCGCCGTGTACATATAGAGATCGTTGAACTGATTGGACGCCCATTGCGGTCCGATCAGGCCGGCCGCGGCGTCGAAGAATCGCCGGCTCACGGCTACGCCGGATTGCGACAAGCATTCGCGCAGCGCGACGGCCTCGAGCGCGGCCACCGTCATACCCTGGGTGTAGATCGGGCTCAGACTGCAGATAGCGTCGCCGAACACCAGCAGCCCCGCCGGGAACCGTTGCATCTTGTCGTAGCGTCGCCAGGCCCCACCCGGGTAGCGGAAGACGTCCATGTGACCGAGGGGTTCGGCCCCCGATTCCAGCGCGGTCGCCAGCGCAGGTGCGACGAATCGCGCAGCCAATTCCATCAGCGCGGCCAAGTCGGTAGGCGGTTGGAGTTGGTCCAGGCGATAGACGGTCAACATCCAGGTGTCATCTTCGTACGACGAAAGCGCCCCGCCGGTAGGCAGATTCGGTTCCGGAAAAACCATGGTCATCTTCTCGTCCACCACACCCGCAGGCATGCGCAGCAGCTGACTGGCGTAGGTCGCGTTGGCCGTCGAGTGCTCCGTCTCGGGTCGGCCGTAGCCCAGATTCTCCAGGAAGGCCGGGGTTCGGGCGCCACGCCCCATCGCATCGACCACCAGGTCGGCATCGAGCACGCGTTCTTCACCGGTGCTTCGATTGCACAAACGCGCGCCGGTGACCCGGTCTGGGTGGAGCGCTACCGGCTCGACGACGTCATGGCCGTCCAGGATTTCCACATTCGGGATGGCGCGAATTCGCTGCTGCACAATGCCTTCCAGCAACGGACGGCTAAGGAGATAAACCACGACCGATCCGGGATCGGCGAAGGTGCACGACCTGTTGTACTCGCGCCCGCCGACCCGAATGGACACCCGGGACAGGTCGCCCTCGTCGCAGACCGTCGCGCCGGCAGCGACGAGTTCTTCCAGTAGACCCGGAAACAATCCCGCCAACTCGTGCGAGCCGCGACTGGTCAGCACATGAGAATGGCGGCCCTGACGGACGCCGCGACGTGGGATCGCGTTGTCTGGCAATGTATCCCGCTCAACCACCGTGACGGTCCGGTAGAACTCCGAAAGCACCCGCGCTGCGAGCAGGCCACCGAAGCCCGCGCCGCAGACGATGGCGCGATCACCGCGCGAGCTCATTGGAACCCCGGCAGTCGCTCCGCTTGAACAGCATGTCGCTCTGGATCTTCTGTCCGTGCTCATCGCTGACGGCTCCATAGCTGCGGACATGCTCGTATCCTCGGTCTCGCAGCCACGCAATCAGGTCGTCTGCAAGCACCTGTCCTTCGTACAATTCGACGAACGAGCCCTCGGCACACACATAGGTGAAGTTGTCCAGCAGTTCACCGCACGCACGCAGGGCCTCCAGCTCGTAGCCCTGGACATCGAGTTTCAGCAATGCCGGCTCCTCGACTGAACTGGCGCCGAGAAGCTCTGACAGCGGCGCGGTTCGGACCGTCTCGGTACGCACTTCGCCCGTTCCTTTGAACAGCTGCCCCTGGATGGCGGTGATCGGCAACAGCGACGAAGAGTCGTCGTGACCCGACACATGCATGACGGACTGTCCGGGCTCTGGCCCCAGCGCGGCATTGTGCAGCGTCACCCGGCGCTCCTTGGCGAAGACGCGGGAGAATCGCGCGGCGGGTGCGGCCAGGGGTTCCAGCGAGACCACCTTGGCCGCCGGAAAGGTATGCAGGGCAAAAAGAGTGAACTGCCCACGGTTCGCGCCGACGTCGACGACCGTCCGCAGCGACAATTCCCCGAGACCCTCCGCGTGCTCGACGGTCGCAGCGACCCGGTGCCGCAGCAGGGCTCTTCGATAGGGCGCCACCTTCAAGATGGCCACCAGCTTCCTGACACGCCTCACAAAACACCAGCCTTTCCAGCCGCTTCGGCTATCGAGTTCACGAAAGCCATCGCAGCACCGCGAGCTTCAAAGTTGTCGAGAAAGCAGGCCCGGGCTTGTTTGCGCATTTCCACGCGGTCGCAATCCGGCAGATCCATCCAGCGATCCAACAGCGAGCGGGCACCGGCGACAGTGTCGGTCTCCACGAAACCCGCTCCGCTCTTTTCGATCTCACGCCAGATATTCACTTTGTCAGTGATCAGCACGGGCAACCCACAGGAGAGGGCCTCCGCGATGACGATGCCGAAGTTCTCGGAGTGCGACGTCAGAGCAAATGCATCCGCCGCCCGGTAGGCACCCCATTTCTCACCTTCGTTCAGCATCCCGACCCAGGTGATGCGGTCCGCCACGTCCAGCGAATCGGCCAACATCCGCAGCGCCCGTTCCGTTCCCGATTCGTCGGGCCCCGCAACGACGAGGTGCAAACGCTCGTCGCGATCGCGCACCTGCGCGAGTGCCTCGATCAGCAGATCGCATCCCTTCTTGGGATGCAGCCTGCCGAGGAAAAGTAGGATTCGCTTGTCGCGAAGGTGTGGGTGCGTCAGAAGAAACGCTTCCCGTTGCTGCGCCGGGTCGCCCGCTGGTTCTTCGATTCCCAGGCCGATGATCGCCTCGTTTGCCCGATATGGCTTGAACGACGTCTGGGCGAGCCGTCGCTCTTCGTCGCAGGTGTAGATCACTGCGCGAGCATCGTCAAGCGTGCGGTGTTCGAAAAGCCGCCAGTAGAGCCACTTTTTGGCGTGTTTGCCTGGATACCGCGCCTCGAACCATGGATCCAACGCGCCGTGGACGAACAGGAAGTACGGGACTCCGGCCTTGGCGCACGCTGCACGCACCGCTTGGCTCTGGTATTGCCAGATGCCGTGAACGGTCACCGCGTCGTAGTCCTGCGCATGACGATTGAGCCAGCGCCTCAGCTCCTTTGAGTATCCGAATTTGCCGACTGAACGACCGAAGCCGCGGGGGGAGCCGGGCTGATCGGCCAGCCAGGGCGCGGAACTAGAATCGGCCGTGACCACGTCGACCGAATGACCCAGGGCGGTCAAACTGCGGGTCAGTTGATTCACCACCACACACGGACCCCCATAGGCGGGCTCGAGTGTGCCCGTGACTTGCAGCAGACGCATTGTCACCACCACCGGTGGCGTCGCGGCCGCGGAGTGCAGCATCCGGCCGTGCGGCGATCGAATGTCACCGGGCCGCAAACGATCGTGAACTCCATCAGAGGTAGAGCCCTTCGGTCGTCAACGATTCTTTGGCCATGTTGACGACCACACCGAGCACCGGGACGTCGAGCGCCCTGATCCCGGCGACGAGTTGCCCCAGCGAGTGTGCAGAGGTAGCGATCGGTCGCACGACCAGGACAGCGGCGTCAACCGCACCGAGTGCGACCTGCGCATCAACCGACTCGTGAAATGGGGGTGTGTCGACGAGAATGATGTCGCTTTCCAGTAGCAGAGCGTCACGGCCGCCGATCTCCGACGTCAGCGCTGCCGTCGAGCAAGACACGGTGGTCACTGGATCGGTTCGCTTGTCGAGATTCGACAATGCCGATCCGGCCACCACCAGTTCGGGTTCCACTGGCTCCTGGTTGGAATCGCCGACGCGAACCACGCCGGCAGTGCGTCCGCGGTGGCCAAACGCTTGAGCGAGCGCCTGCGCTACCACCGTTCCCCCTTCGCCCCGACTGCCGCCGACAATGGCCACAACCGCCGGTATTTCTGCCTTGACCCTCGGCAGCCTCTGGAGGACTGACTCGACATTCAGGCTGAGGCGTAGCGATGCCTGTTTGAATTCCGCTGAGTCACCGAAGACTTGGGCGACAGATTTATCAGACCCGAGCAACGGGGTCTTCGGCAGCTTGCCGATGATGTCACAACCGGTGATTTCCTCGACTTGGCGCCGGGATCGCACCTTGGTGTCGAAACGTTCCAAGAACATGATGAGGCCGGCCGCGGCGAACAGCGCCAGGACGACCGCTACCAGCACGACCATCGAAGTGGGATATCCGGAAACCTCGGCACTCGCCGGACTTGCCTTCGTCACCACCTCGACCAGTGGCCCGACATTCGGGTCGCCGCTGACATTTTCGACCTTGGCGATGTAGTTGCCCAGTACGCCGCCATAGCCATTGGCAATGTTGGCAGCGTGCTGAGCGTTGCTGTCGGTGACTGAAATGACCATCAACACAGTATTTTTCACCACACTGGCCGAGACATTCGAGACGAGCTGCTGCGGTGTCACGCTCAACCCGAGCTTGTCGATCACCATTTGCGCCAGCTCGTCACTGCCGAACATGTTGACGTAGGTTTGCGCCCGCTGCCGAGAGAACAGGTCACCCTGATAGGCGGTGACGGAGGTCTTCACGTCAGGGGCACGAAGGAACAACTCGGTCGACGCGGTGTAACTCTTGCCGGCGCCGGCGTTGTAAAACGCAGCACCGACCACGGCTACGGCAAGACAAGCCAACACAATCGGCCATCGCTGGAGAAACTTGGTCCACAGTCTGGTCAATAGCTCCATTATTCTCCGCTCCCAGGGTGTGACTGACTCATGCGGCTAGACTTCGCCGGCTGAACTGCTGCATCTCGAATTGGCGTCCGGAACTGGGTCCGGTGACAACCACCCGTCCCAGGCACGGGGCCTGGGCCAGCCGGAGCAGCCTTTCGCTCTCGCCAAGCTCCTCCGCTGTCGCGCGAGGGACAAGTTCGACCAGAATCGACGCACCCACCTGGCGTGTCATGTCCACGGTGTCAGCTGACTCCAGTACCGGCGGGCCGACCACGATGACATGGCGATAGCGACCGGAAAGGTCGAGGAGAAGCTCGCGCATCTTCGGCCCGGTGAGCTCGCTGGTCGGATTTGCCGGCGCAGTGCCCACCGAAATCCAGTTGATTCCGCGGTGCTCATCGGTCTGGATAGCCGAGTCCAAAGACGCCGGCGTGCAGAGTAGGTCGCCTAACCCGGCAGCCGAGCCGGTCTGTCCGGAAGCGAAATCCGCGTAGACGACGATGCTGGGTGACCCCGATTCTGTAAGCGCTGAGGCGAGCACCGCCGCGAGTATGCCCGTGATGGGCGTCGCCCGGGGCGAAGTCATCACGAACGACTGGAGATCGGCTTCACCGAGGCGGTGCGCGATTTCCAACCGAAGTAGCTTGGCGTCGGGATGGACCTGGTCAAGAGCCAGGTGGTTTTCGGCGGCGAGTACACCCAGCACATCCGGAAGACGTCCAGGTAGTGCACCGTCGTCCCGAAATCCTCTCAGCCGTCGGCTTTCTCGAATTCCGACGTAGGCAGCCAGCCAGGTCAGCCCAAGTAAAAATCCGACGACCGCTCCGCAGCCTATGTTGAGTAACGTCCGCGGCGAGATGGGCTGCGATGGAACGGCCGCAGGGTCGCTGAATACCGGCTGGACCGGTGATACCACCGAGAACGGCGGGCGCTCAAGTTCTTTGATGACTGCGACGGTTTGCTGTGCTGTCGCGTCGGCGATCATCGCAGCGCGCACGGGGGAAGCGTCTTGGGCCATTACTTGCAGCACGACGGAGTCGGCAACGATGTGGGCAGTTACCTTTTTTGCCAGGTCGTCGCCGGATTCCGGCTAAGTCCCAATCGTTCACTGACGCGACCGGTGACCAATGGTGTCGTCACCAGTCCGGCGTAGCTGGCCATACGTTGCTGGGTGAACTCGTCGCCCCACGCTCGCTCTTTTCCACCACCCATGTTCGGGTCCATCAACGCGGTGGAGTCGTTCCAATAAGGGGCCGCGACGACGATTTTCGCGCTCGCCTCATAGACCACCGGCAGGAGCATGTTGATCCCGCCGGCAACGGCGGCACCACCAGGGTCCAGATGATCAGCATCAAGAACTTGTTGCGCGCAATGTCGAGCAACGCGACCATTCCCATCATGATGCCGAGCCCCATTCGCTTCAGATTGCCGATGATCTTGTCGGCGTAGTACGTCTCACCGATCGCGTTGAGGTGGACGCCATCTCGCCACATGAGCGTCTTTCCGTCGATGCCGCGATACCAATGTTGCGCCGTCGGGTCGATCACTCCGCTGCCACGCTTTCGGCCGTGCTGCGAAGTCCCTGTGCCACAGCGGAATAACCTCTGCCGCCACAGGAGTGGGAAAACTCGGGAGAATGATGACGATCTTGGCGTTCTGCCAGTCCGATCGAACCTTCTTGACGTACTCATAGCCGCTGCCACAACGCGCTCCGCCGGCAGTCCGAGGTCGACTCGGCCACCGTCGATCAGGACGTAATCGACATGGTCGGGTGTAGGTTGCCGCATCGCGATCGAGGCGATCGATGAACGGCACGGTCGGCGGCGACAGGCTGTCGATGCCGCTGGCGAAACCGGTCCCGCCTTGGGCATCGAGCGCCAGGTTCCAGCCCATCCTGTTGGCAACCACATACGGATAGGTGGGGTTGTTCGGGTCGCCGACACCCGCTGCGAAAGAGTCGCCGGCGACCAGCAACGTCGGCTTGGGATCGAACATCTGCCTGAGGTTCTCGACGATCCTGTCGCCATAGTAGGAGTCGCCGGCCGAGTTGAGGTGGGTCTCGCGCCATACCAGGCCCTTCGCATCGACGTCGCTGTACCAGCGCTGCGCGACCGGGTCGATCACAAAGGCTCCCACGCTTGCGGCGCAGTAGCGAAGTCCCTGCGCCACAGCGGGATAACTGTCGTCGGGGCTGCCGTGGCGTAGTTGGGAAGGATGAGTATGATCTTGGCCTTCGGCCATCGGGAATGAACTCTGCCGAGGTATTCATCGGCCGCCGCCACGACTCGCTCGGGCGGCGAGGTCAAGGTCGTTTCGGCCCCCGTCGACGAGAACGTAGTCGACGTGATAGGCGGCAGCATCGCCCGCGAGGCGAGCACCAAACGGCGAACCCCCAGTCGGATGGCATCGCTGCGCCGGCGACGAAGCCGGTGCCGTCGCGGATATCCGCGACCAAACTCCAGCCCATCTTGTCGGCAATCGAATAGGGATACGTTGCGCCGTAAGAGTCGCCGACGACGAGCAACGGAGGGCCTGTGGTCGAACGTCATCGATGCGGCGGTCGCGACGTGGTGCGGTTCTGTCTGGCCGCGCGGGGGCGCGGGGATGCGCACTTCTTGGCCGGCCAGGGCAACGACAATCGCGGTCAACGCCGCCACGGCGGCCGATCGAATTCCCCTGCTCCCGAGAGGTATTGCGTCAAACCAGGGCATAGTCAGTCCTTCGCAGCCGCCGGCCCGATTTGGGCCGTAGGTCGGGAGCAACACCGGGAGGCCGGCCAGCTGTCGACTTTTTTCGCTCGACGACGAAGGCCGGGAACACCACGATGCAGAACAAGAAGGAGGCAGCCTGCAAAAGCGAGCCGCGTAGCAGGATCATCAGATAGAAGGGCAGAATGCAGCCGAGCACACTGGGCACACCGTGGATGTCGCACTGAATGTTCAGCTTGGTGTCCCACCGGTGCAGGGCGAAGCCCAGGGCGAACATGCCGACGGCCAGTAGGACCCATCCGCCGTTCAGAAAGAGCTCGATCCACAAGGGAGCCGACAAGTTTGTGAAGCCGTAGCCGCGCTCGGTCGCGATGAACGGGCCCGTGTCGAGCGGCTTGTCAACCCAGATAGCCCTCGGCACCCAAAAGAACAGGACACCGAGAAACTGTCTGCCAGGCTCAATTCCCTCTCGTGCGGCGACCAAATATCCGTTCATCAGTTGCGCGAAGGAGTCGTAGTCACCCGACAGCAGTGACTGGATGGGGTTCGTCGCTTTGAGCTCGCCTGACCGGCTATAGCGGAACGCGTCGGCAAGCGGGAAGATCAGCAGCATCCCGACCAGGAACCCGCACGCCGTGAGGCGGAAACGCAACTTGGTGGCGAACAGACCGAATGCGGCTGCAACTGCCAGCATTGCGGTGCCGGCGAGGTAGCGCGGGCTCGATATCGGGTTCATGATGTCCGCCAGCAAGAGACCGACCACCACGAGGAGCACCTTGCTGCTGCGCATGACGGTCGTGGAGATGTGTGCGCCACGCGCACGTGCGTTCTTCGCCTCCTTGCGGAATCGCAGCAGGGCGATGAAGGCCACCAGCGGACCGATGCCTGCGGCCGCTCGCATCATGGCGAAGGTGCTCATGTCCGGTGTGGCGACAGTTTCGGCGTCCAGTATTTCTTCGCGGCTGTGCAGAAATGCAAGCCATCCGATCTGATACAGAAGATAGATGCCGGCGACAATGGCGAACAAAGACAGCCAGACCAGGCGGGGGTAGTTGACCGTGAACGCCGGTCCTACGGTTTTGTCGGCGCGCTCGGCGATCCACTTCCGCGGCTGCAGCGCGGTGGCGTTGTCCAAGGCCGCGCCGGCGAGGAATGCGCAGCACCCGACGAGAGCGATCAGCGAGGCGGCACCGGTGTAGGTGATATCAACCCGGGGAACGGTTTTGGGCCAGTCGTCCAGCCGTAGCTGGGTAAGCGGAGCCAAGCCCATGAACGCGTAGCTGAAGCACCAGAAGCCCATTTCGAACAGCCGCCGTTCGCCGTTGCCGATCAGGAAGGCGAATCGCGCAGCCGAGATCGCCAAAACCGGGAGCGACCACAACCAATACGAGTTGGTGGGCACACCGGTGAAGCGGACGAATATGGCGGGTACGAACACCGCCATAGTGGCAAAAACCCACAACGTGATGAGCGCTCCATTTGCCGGTGCCGCCTCGCCCAGGCGCAGCCTCGTCGACAGCGGCACGGGCCGTGACCGACCCTCGCACGGGAGGTGTCGTTCGGCACCAGCACCGTTCAGGACTTCCTCCTGAGTCTCCGAACCGGTTTGGCCGGTACGCGGAGACGATTGCGCCTCCGGATCGCGCCGTGCCAGTCGACCCGGGCCCGTCGGCGCTGCCCATGGCGTGAACCGGAGCAGCGCCAATGCCGCGATGAACGTCGTCGCGGTCGCCAGACCGGATGCGGCCCCCGCAGCGGTGCGGAAGAGCACCGCAGCGCCCAGCACTGCCCCAAGCATGACCAATACGTAAATAGCCCTGAGCTTGAGAGCATCGGCGCTTCGGTTGAAGGTGCGCAACCAGATCGTCACGGCGACGATCCAGCCGCCGATCGCGTACTCCAAGGCGATCAGGGGAACGATCGCTCGTGTCGCCGAGAAGGTGCTGCCGAGCACGAGTTCACCGGCGGCAGAAGGGAGGAAATACAACGCAACGCCAAGCAGGATCGTGACCGAACTCGTGACCAACGCGATTCGGCTCAACGAGGCCCACACCTGCGCCGGCGGCGCGCTCTGACGTTTGCTCTGGGGGATCATCACCAGCGGAACGGCACTCACCGCGATGGCAATGGGTGCCAGCAATGCAGTGGACCCGCGCAGCGCGGCGACGACCTCCGGGCTCAAAACGACCGCCAGGAACAACAACAACGCGAACGCTGTCGTTTGTTCGAGTCCGGATTCGGCGCCATATCGCGCACGATCCCGCCAGCCGTCGCAGATCCAGGCCCGGTATTGCCCAAGGCGAGGACCGACGCGAATTGCGACGAGCATTCCGACGAGAGCGACCGCGGCCAGGGCGATCCATCCGCCCAAAAGATATTCGGTGCTGACCGCGGACAGGTGCAACCATGTCGCCACCAACAATGCGGCCGATCCGCCGGCCCACACACCGTCCCAGATGGCCGCGACATGCGGGCGGCCCTCGGCAATGGCAATGTAGCGCAACACATCCTGAACAAGCACGATTGGGGTTGCAGCGATGATCAGTGTCGTCGGCAGCGTGATCCCCGCCCCCCCGACCCCCCACATGACGCCACCGACGACGGGGCTGACCAGTAGGGCGCTGGTGACGGCGAACGAGCCCTCTCGCCGGATATCGGACTGGGCGGCTGCCGCTTTGAGCAGTAGTGGGGTACCCAGCGCACCGCGAAGAACGCCGAGCGCCGCCGCGAGCAGGGTCAAGAGCAGCGCTATCTGACCAAAATCCTGACTTGTCGTCACCACCGCGACCGCGTAGACGATCAGCCCGTTGCTGAGGCTGGAGAAGACTTGGTCGGCCGCCCCCGAGATGGCGCGCACCTTGTGCATCGACAGACCTGCGACCATGGGTTCAGTTCCCGCTGCCTGTGGCCCAGAGCTTTTCGAAAGCTCCTATCGAGTCGGTGGTCCCGTGATTCGAGTAAAGCTCGAAGGTGGCGAAACTTCCCTGCCACTCTGAAAAGCGCGGGTCTGACACGCGGATGTGGGTTCCCGGCAGATCGACGGTGACCTGCGCTCCATCGATCGTCAGATGGGCTTCGTAAGCAGTTTGTCCGTCTTCACGCAGCGGCTGCGAAAAGTTGCTGGCCGCAACAACATCCAGTGGGGCACCGTCGGACCGCGCGACGCTGATGTACCAGTTGAGCGGCGTTACAACGAAGTTGACCGGCAGCGGCCTGATCATGGGTGGGTCGTGCTTGTCGATTCCTCGCGACAACACGAGCGAAATTGCTCCTCGAGTGCCCGATCCGGGACGAAAGACGAACCGTGCACCTATGCCCTTGACCGACGCACCGAGGTCCGGCGAACTGAAATAGGCGGCGGCAGTCCCTTGCGTAGTGGGCTGATAGGTCAACCGGCCGTGAATGATCCGAAATTGGTCGCGCGGGTTATCGGGACTGGCGGACACCGCCGCAGTGCTGACCACCGTCGAAATGATCCGGGGCCGGGCCGTCGGGCGCGCGGGTGAAATCTGCTTCGACTCGGATACCAGGTGCGCGCAGCGGCGCGTTCTCACGTAGAAAACCCCACCAAAGCGCAACGGCCACAACGGCTGCCATGACCAACGCGAAGACAACTTGTCCCGCAGTGCCACTTCGGCGCCGCGTGGCAAGAGTCGTCATATCGACCGCTGCTCGAGGATCTGGCCGCACAGCTGAACCGCCCGTTCCCGTGTAGCCGTGCTGTGATCAGCGGCCTTCTCGACCAGCGGACGTGACAATCCGACCCCTCCTTGCAGCGGACGTATGCCGTTTGGTCGCGGCCCGCGGTGATGCCGGCTGCGATACCCTCGCGGCCCAGATACCGGCTCTCCACTTGAACGGATCATATACATACCGTAAGGTGACCGTACAAGCTAGATAACAAACTCTGGTAAGTTTCATAAACCTTCCAAACGCGTCCAAAGATTCGGGATAACAGGTGCAAAGCAAACCGCGACCCGTGGAGCTCCTTCCGGGGGAGGAGTGCCTCTCTCCAGGCGGGGCAGCCGTCCTCTCACGGCATCCCCACCGAGGCCAACACGTCGGTTGCGGTTGGTCGTCCATGATTACTCCGGCCACCCCGGCCAGATACACCTGAGTCGGGAACTGGCCCGCCGCGGGCATCACGTCGAACACCAATACTGCGCGTCGTACACGACCGGTCGGGGCGCGACCGAGCGCCGCGACGGTGATCCCGACTCCTTCGCGGTGCGCGCGATCGAGTTGGGCAGCGAGTTTGCCCGCTATTCACCGATCGCGCGACTGCGCCAGGAATTGCAGTACGCCCGGATGTCGGCACGTGCCATCCTGGCCGCCCGCCCGGACGTTGCGGTGCTGTCCAACATTCCTTTGCTGTCGATGTTCATCCTCACGATGTCGCTTCGGCTGCGTCGGGTGCCCTACGTGTTCTGGCACCAAGACATCTACAGCGAAGCGATCAGGGTCATCGCGCGCGATCGGTTCGGCCATCTGGGTCGACTGATCGGCTGGGTTGCGGGACGGGTTGAACGCCGAGTTGCGCGCGGTGCCGCCGCGATCGTCCCGATCAGCGACAACTTCATCGATCAACTCGACGCCTGGGGAGTGCGGAACAGCAAGGTACACGTGGTGCCGAACTGGGCCGCGATCGACGAGATGCCTTCGCGGCCGCGAGACAATGCCTGGGCACAAGCGCACGGACTGGTCGATGCGCCCGTCGTGATGTACGCGGGAACCCTTGGCCTCAAACATGATCCGTCAGTGATATCCACAGCTTGCCCAGTCAGCGCCTACAGGCAGCCACACCGTCGTTGTGTCCGAAGGCAAGGGCCGCGAGTGGCTGGAGTCGGAAGCCGGCGACGCAGCAGGGTTGACTCTGCTCGATTACCAGCCGTACGAGCAGCTGCCGGACATGCTCGCGAGCGCGGATGTGCTGCTCGTCGTACTGGAAAGCAACGCCAGTCGCTACTCGGTGCCGTCCAAGGTCCTCAATTATCTCGTGCGCCGGCCGCCCCGTGCTGGCGCTGTTACCGCCGGACAACGCCGTTGCTCACATGGTCGAAGCGGCGGAGGCGGGGATCGTGGTGGCCCCCGGCGATGCCGAGGCGGCATCAGCCGCGCTGAACAGTTTGCTGGCTTCACCCGGTCGCGCGAGCCGCGATGGGTACCGCGGCTCGCCGCTACGCCGAACGGACATTCGACGTGACACGCGTGGGCGAGCGCTTCGAATCGTTGCTCTCCGACATCAACAACACGCACCAACAACGCGCGACAGTGAAAGGACACTGACCATGGAGATTGCACACTTGCCCGGAGGGGCCGCAGACAGCGGGCCGAAACTGGCCCTGGTCGCAGGAGGTGGCGGCTTCATCGGCGGTCATCTCGCCAGGACTCTGCTCGCGCAGGGCTACCAGGTCCGCAGTGTGGACATCAAGCCCTTCGAGGGCTGGTACCAGATTCCCGAGGGCGTCGAGGCACATCAACTCGACCTCTCGCTGATCGACAACTGTCACGAGGCCGTTCGCGACGTCGACGTCGTCTACAACCTCGCGGCCGACATGGGCGGGATGGGTTTCATCGAGACGCACAAGGCCGAATGCATGCTGTCGGTGCTGATCAACACTCACATGTTGATGGCGGCGCGTGACGCGGCGGTCGACCGGTTCTTCTTCTCCAGCTCCGCGTGTGTCTACGCAGCCGACAAGCAGGTCGACGCCGACGTGACGGCGCTCAAGGAGACCGACGCGTACCCCGCCATGCCTGAGGACGGTTACGGCTGGGAGAAGTTGTTCAGCGAGCGTATGTGCCGGCACTTCCGCGAGGACTTCGGCCTCGAGACGCGAGTTGCCCGCTACCACAACGTCTACGGCGTCGACGGCACCTACGACGGTGGGCGCGAAAAGGCCCCGGCGGCACTGTCCCGCAAGATCGCCGAGGCCGTACTCTCCGGCAACCACGAGATCGAGATCTGGGGCGACGGCGAGCAGACCCGCAGCTTCATGTACGTCGACGACTGCGTCAAGGGAACGATGATGGTGACGGCCGGCGACAGCACGGTGCCGGTGAACGTCGGGAGCTCGGAGTTGGTGAGCATCAACCAGATGGTCGACATCATCGAGCAGATCGCCGGGATCACCGTGAAGCGCAACTACAACCTGGACGCCCCCAAGGGAGTCCGTGGCCGCAACAGCGACAACACGCTGATCAAGCAGATCTACGACTGGGAGCCGTCGATCACGCTTGCGAGCGGGTCTGGAGCTCACCTATCGGTGGATCTTCGACCAACTCACAAACGCCGAAGTCACCGGCGCCGAACGCCCGGCGGTGTGAGCACACCCATCTAGCGGAGCCAAGGGATTCGAGTACGAGCATTCACCGAGCGGAGTTGAGCAGTCAACGCCGCGAATCGAGGGGGAAGACCGAAATGGTTCCTGCCGACCAGCCGCTGGAGCTGAGCGACATTGCCGCCAATGGGATGCGACACGAGCGGTCGAACGGCACACCCGCGCCGATCGACGGTCACGCGACGACGCCAACACCCAGGGGCAGCACGTCGCAGCCACCGCTCACCAAACGAATCCTGGTGGCGCCGTTGCGAGGTGGAGAGCAGAAGAAGCGGATCACCGTGACATCGCAGCGCCTCCGGTGGACCTTCGCGGTGCTGGCCGCCGTAGCGCCGCAGCGGGTGAAGCACGTCATATATCGGCGCGTCTTCGGCTGGGACATTCATCCGACCGCGTACTTCGGGCTCAGCCTCATCAATGTCGAGCATCTGAGCGCAGCCGAAGGCGTCATCGTCACGCATCTGAATGTGATCAAGGCCTGCGACGAGGTGCGCTTGGGCGCGCGGGCGATCATTGGTCCGATGAATTGGATCACCTCGCCGCCGCGATCGGCAGGGCTGTTGCCGAGTTCGCCCGACCGAAGGCCTCGACTCGAACTGGGTGACGACGCCGCTATCACCAGCCGCCACATCGTGTACTGCAGCGACGAGGTGATGATCGAGCCCTTCGCTATCCTGGGCGGTCTGCGCAGCCAGATCATCACTCACGGACCTGATTACGTCGAAGGCTGCCAACGAGCCGCGCCCGTCCGGATCGGTCATCACTCCATCGTCGCCACCAGTTGCACGCTGTTGGCGGGCAGCTCGGTGGCGCCACGAAGCATTGTCGCCGGCGGCTCGACGGTGCCGGGACCGCTGACCGAGGAGCTCACCCTCTACGGTGGCACGCCCGCCCGAAAGCTCAAGGACCTGCCCGAGGACGCGGCCCTTTTCCACCGCGAGGATGGCTACTTCTTCTGACCGGTGGATCAGCAGCGATCAGACAGCAACGCCTCGCCGATCCCGGTGGCCTGGTAGAGATAGAGGTATTGCCAGTACCAGACAGGCAAAATGTACTGTCGTGGAACAGCTTTCACTGTCACGATGCCGTCGAGGTCCGACAGGCACTGACGGAACACCAAGCCCGCGCGCGGCAAGTGGTACCGCCAGGTGACCACCAGAATCTTCTTCCAGTTGCGCTCTTTGGCCAGGCGGCGGGTCAGGATGGCTTCGCCGCGGGTGCTCGACGGCTCAGGCCGCACGCAGAGCACTTCGATTGCGCCATTGCGGTGCAGACACATTCGCCTCATCAGCGGGTCGGCATCAGAGTACGGATTGGATAGCACTACCGTCGATGCGATTCCATGCTGGGCCAATGACACGCCGTAAACCTCGCGGCCGTCATGCTCGCCACCCAGCACCACCACGGCATCGACGCGCGATGCAGCGTCGTCGTCAGCGTTGCTGAAAACGAGGTAGCCTGCTGCGCCGTTGACCACCATGGCCGCGGTGAGCGCTGAGGTGATCGAAACCGCAGCACGGCGGCCAAATCTCATCGAAGGCCTCCCACCACCCGGTACTGAAGGTCCTGCACGTAGGGGTTCCCCGTGACGTCGGCGTTGGACCGTGCCATTGCGACCACGTCGTCGTCGCGTTGCATCTCGGCGGAGATTGTCCCGAAATTCAACGGGAAGACGCAGATGTCGCGGCCCGCCGGGACGTGGCAGGAATGATGTTGTGCCCCGACGTTAATCAGGACTTCGGAGGGCGCCGTCGCGAATGTCACAACCTCGATCGTGTCGCGAGCCGCCACGCTGTCCGGCGCCAAACGCATCAATGAGGTTTCGCGATAGGCCGGACGGGCCGCGACCGGTTGACGCCGGTAGGAGAAGAAGATCGCGTCGCGGAGGATGCGGGGTTGCCTTCCGAATTTGAATCCGACGATGTCGTAGGCGTTCATGTCCAGGATTCCCCACCCGTGAGCCACCGACGGTGCCATTGCGGTGGATTCGGAATAGTCGTTCCACGTGAGCAGTTCCACCCACTCGGCATGCTGCTGGTCGGCGATCTGCCACGCGAGCCGGTTCGTCAAACTGTTGGCCGACTCCTCGAAGACTGCGCTTCGCGGTCGACTGTCCTGGAACGCGACCGGCTGCATCCACAGTTTTCCAAGTCGATGCGTTCGTGCAATGACGTCTGTCGCAGAACCACGGCCGCGGTCGTCGCTCTTCATCGTATTCGGACTCCGGCCGCCCCACGTACTGAGCCCGAAGCTGAAGGGCGCGAATCTCTCCAGGTTATCGGCCACACTGACAAACGTCGGGACGAAGGCCACCTCGAGCTTGAATCTCTTCCGGAAGGTGTCGAGCACGCTCATCCACCACGCGGGCGTCTGCGTTTCAGCGGCAAAGGCACCCAGGACGGGCCGACCATCTTTGAGGCGAAATGCAGCCTGGGACTTGAGATATGGCGCAATATCGGCGGCGAAAGCTGGAGCTGTCATCGCCCCGAGAGGCCCGGTGACATCGGCGGTGACCAAGATTTCGAAGTCATTGACGGTCGCTGAAGCCCGCAGTATCGAATCGACGACGTCGGACGTACCACGAGGTGCGAGCACATCGACGGCAAACCCGTCGATCCCCACACTTTTCGCTTGGGCGATCTCGGTTTGCAGGTCCGCGAGCTTCCAATCCGGCCGATCACTGTGGGGGCGGGGCAGCGGCCTATCCCGCAGGTATCCGCCATACGCGGCGTGTTTACCGTCTTCACCGTCGACCGTGAGGTACTGCGTGGCGTAGTAGTCCTGGTCCGCGTTCTGGTTGTCGATCGATATCGGCAGATCCGGCATGTAGTGGGCGAACACTTTCCGCGGACTGGGCGACTGCACGAGGTTGAACGGCAGATAGGGCGTAAACGACGTCGTCCACGTGGGTATCGGATCGGATGAGTGAGTTATCCACGCCAATCCGAGAATCGCGGCCAGCACCGGCACCCCCACCCACCTTGAAGGATGGCGCATAATCCGGCGCACTACAGACACCCGGTGACGGCCGGGCCGAACGCGCCGGCGGGACTCCACGGCGCTGGAATCGGGTGATCCACCGGCTCTTCTCCGGTGCCGCTGGCCGAAAAGAACAGGCGCACGCTCTCCGATGACACAAATCCTACAGTCGCGCAGCTTATTCCGTACACGAGAGCAACGGCGAGTGTGAGGACGAGACGGCGAACAGCGGCAAATACCTGCGACTGGTCAAGGCTGCGGTTCAACCGGTTCGTACAAAGCGTGAGGGGTGCTGCCGCACCGAGAAGTCCGAGCCCGGCCTCGGTCACGAGCCCGGTAGTGCCGTGGCTTGCCGACGTCGTGATCCCCAGCATGCAACACACCACACCGGTAATCGCGGCGACCGCGCCACGGCTCAGCTCACCGCGGGCCACGTACCAGGCAATGACAGCTCCGGCGGCAGAACCCAGGACGAAAAAGAGTGACGGCACGACGATTCCTCAATGCCGTTCTCGACGTGGAGATTTGCGTAAAAACAGTGCCACCAGCACGCCCATCACGAAGCCGGCGGCAACCCCCGTGATGTAGCCGGCCAACCCGGTAGCCGCTTCGACGGGTGTCACCGACGCGGCCCTCGTTGCCGCGACACTGATACTGCCCGCGGTGCCGGCCGCACCCAGCAGAAGCATCCTCACCCGTAGGCTGAGAGGCTTGGCGGAGACGACGCCAATCAGCGCTGCGGCCGTGGTGGTAAGCAGAAGTGCCGGTGTCAGTGAAACCCCAGTACCCGGTGGTATCTGGTCTACCGAGTGGCGAGCGAGCGCACCAGCCGATGCACCGACAATCAACCACGCGAGTTCGCGCATATGCGCGCCTGATGAATGCACCAGGCCATCGAGTACGTCTACTGAGAAGTTCAGTGCGCCTGGACCCTTGACTCGCGAAGCGACTCGAGCATCATCTGCGCGAGCCTTCCCGCCTCGGGCAGTTCGAGTATGCTGACGTGGTTGGCGCCAACCCGGCGCACCGTCAACGGCCCCTTGTGGAAATCGTTCCAGCCCAATTGATCTGCCTCGGCGTCGACTGAGGTACCCTCGCTGACGAACAGGTGCATCGGAATGTCATGGCCTGGCAGCAGGTAACGGCAGGCGATCTCTGCGGCATTCTCGTAATCGAAATCGCGTTCTGGCCAAAGCGCCCCGCTCCGGAGTAGCCGCCGTAAGACTTCACCGTACTTGGCCCACCGCTGGCGGGCGGGCATGCGGCGTATCCGGCGAAACCGCCATCGGAGCGTGTGGTGCTCCTTTTCCATGTGCGCCAACGAGGGAGCCAAGCAGTCGATGATCCCCAGCCACTCGACCTGTCGGCCGGCGTTGTGGGCCTGACGCGCAACCTCGTAGGCCACCGCTCCTCCGATTGAATAGCCGGCCAGCGCGAGCGGGCCCTCGGGCTGGCGCGCGCAGATCGCCGAAAGCGCCTGACTGGCATGTACTTCGATGGTTACCGCCGGATCGAACCGCCCATCCGGTTGCTCGGGGATCAAGGCGTTCGCCGCCTGCTCGGTTCCCCACTGGTCCTTGAAGTGGCGCACACTCACCGCCGATGCGAGGTCGGCAAAAATGAAATGCAGCGGCGAGTCGGAGGTGACTTCATCTGTGCCCTCAACGTTTTCGTCATTGATCAGCGCCGCAAGTCCCGCGACTGTCCGGCCGCTGTCCAGGAATGCCGCAAGCGCCGGTGCAACACCGAATTCGCGCTGAACTCTGAAAATCAGCCGGGCAGCCAGCAGCGAATGACCGCCGACGTCAAAGAAATCCGCGTTCACGTCGGTGACCGGCACGCCCAACAGCTCGACCCACAGTGCCGTTATGCGCCGTTCGGTGTCATCTCGCGGACGCTGGGCGCCGACACTGCCCGTCCCCCGTGGCGCGGGCATCGGCAATGCCGTCTTGTCGAGCTTTCCGCTTGCCGTCGTCGGGAGCTCACTGACGTGGGTAAACGCGCCGGGGATCATGTGCTCAGGCAGGCGACGGCGGAGCCAATCGCGTGCGTCGGCATCGCCGGGGCAGCCCGGCTCCTCGACAAGGTAGGCGATCAACTGCTTTTCCCCATTGGCCGACTCGCTGACGACCACGGCGCACGAGTTCACCCCGGGATGCTCGCACAAGGTGGACTCGATCTCGCCCGGCTCGATGCGGAACCCGCGGATCTTGAGCTGGTCGTCATAGCGGCCCAGGTGCTGCAGCCGGCCGTCGGGCAGGAATCTGCCTCGGTCGCCGGTGCGGTACATCCGGCCGCCGGCGTGGAAGGGATCATCGACGAATCGGCGCGCCTGTTCGTCGGGACGATTGTGGTAGCCACGAGCGACTGCGACGCCGCCGATGGCGATCTCCCCGGGAACTCCGACCGGTTGCAGCCGCCCGTCGGCGTCGACAACGTACATGCGCACATTCGAGAACGGCTTTCCGACCGTGACGGTGTCTCCATCGGCCAGCTTCACGACGGTGTCGATGATGGTCGCCTCGGTGGGGCCGTAGGTGTTCCAGACCTCACCGCATCGGCGCAACAGCGCGTTGGCCAGACCGTCAGGCAGCGTCTCACCGATCGAGGCAGCCGTGAGCTGACTGTCGCCGCCCCAGCCCGAACCAACCAGGGCTGCCCAGGTGGTCGGCGTCGCCATCATGTAAGTGGCGCCACTGTCGGCGATCAGCCGGCTCAGGGCAGCAGGTTCCGTCGCCTGCGCGGAGCTGGCCAGGACGAGCTTTGCGCCGCAAGCCAACGCGCAGAAGATATCGCCGAGCGCAACATCGAAGGAAATCGATGCCACCGACAACACGGTGTCTGCGGCCGTGACGCCCATGTCCCGAAACATCGTGCCCATCAAGTTCGCAACGCTGCGGTGCTCGATCAGCACCCCCTTGGGGCGACCGGTGGACCCCGAGGTGTAGATCACGTAGGCCAGGTCGGTGGGTGAGACCGTGACGTGGCACGCCACCGGCTGCCAGGGTTCGCCGATGTTGACGACGGTGGCGGCGGGCGCTTCCCAACCAGCCGGCAGGGGGCGGTCGGTCACAATCATGCCCGCGCCGGCGTCGTTGACGCTGAAGCTGTTGCGAGCAGCCGGCTGACGGGGGTCGAGCGGCAGAAATGCTGCGCCCGACTTGAGGATTCCCAGCAGTGTCGCTATCAGATCAGGTGTCCGGTCCAGCAGCACGGCGACCACCGAGCCGGTGCCGGCGCCTTCGTCCACCAACCGCGATGCGATGGTCGCTGCCTGGTCCTCCAGTTGCCGATAGGTCAAGGTGGCGTCGCCGACTTCAACCGCTACCGCGTCCGGCGTGCGCTCGACCTGCGTGCTGATGATTTCGTGCACGCACGCCGGATACCACGAAATAGCCTCTCGAGCAGCCGAATTCCAACCGAGTTGACGCTCACGCTCGTCCACTGTCAGCGAATCATGCTCGCCCATCGGTATGTCAGGCTGACCCGTGACCACGTGGAGCAGGTGAGAGAAATGTGACAACATTTCGCGGGCCGTCGCGCGGTCGAACAGATCCGTGCTGAAGAAAAACCTTCCCGCGAGATCTCCCTCGGGCCGCTCGTCCAACTCGATGCTGATGTCGAACTTCGACGATCCCAGCGCGTCCCGAACATCGGTCTCCATCAGGTGCAGCGACCAGTCATCGGCCGGCGAGGTCAGCTGCGGCTCGAGCGCCAACGACGTCTGGAACAGTGGATTACTGCGGGCGTCGCGTGCGACCCCGAGGCCGCTGACCAGCGTCTCGAACGGCACCGCGTCGCTGATTGCCTCGGTGACTACCCGACCGGTCCGGCTGACGAGCGAGATGAAGGACTCTTCGCCCGACACCTCGCAGCGCACGACCACCGGTGTGACCGCGTAGCCGGCAACCGAGAACAAGTCGCTGCGCTGACGGAGGTCGTGCGGGGTTCCGAAGACCACCTCGGTGGACTCGCTGTACAGGTGCAGCCACCATGCGTAGGCGGCAGCCAGTGCGTGGAACAAGGTGCCACCGGCAGCCCGGGCCGCGGCACGCAGCCCCTCAACGGTGGCGTGGTCGATCGTCAGCGGTATCGTCCCGCCGGCGAAGGTCTGACGTGAGGGCCGCGGGTGGTCGAAAGGCAACTGGGTCGAGGTGATGTCGGCCAGTCGATCACGCCAGCGCTCGATTCGTTTGGCCGTCTCGGGCCCACGAATCCACTCGAGCTCCCACTGCGTGTAGTCGACGTACTGGGCCTCCGGCCGGCGAAGCGCCGACGGCACACCCGTGGTGTAACTCCGATACAAGACAACGAGTTCGGGGAACACGACCCGATTCAGAGTCAGGCCGTCCCAAATCAGGTGGTGCAGACCGATATAGAGCCGATGGTCGTCCTCGGCAATGTGGATCAACCGCGGGCGAATCAGTGGTCCGTCGGCGAGGTCGTAGGGTTGCCGCGAGTCGGTGGTGACGATGTCCACGGCGCGCGCAACGGCGTCCGCGGTTTCGAGGTCAGTCAAGTCGGAAATGGGCAGGTCCATTTCCATTGGCTCCCGGACGATTTGGTGTGGCACCCCATCGATCGAGTCGAAGGTTGTTCGCAACGCCTCGTGCCTGGCGACCACCTCGGTCAGTGCCCGCCGGAGCACGTCGACATCCAGCGCACCGGTCTTGCGGATCTCGACCACTTCGCTCAACATGTGCGCATCCGGTGCGAGTTGGCTCTGATACCACATCTGCGACTGCGATGCCGAAAGCGGCATCGGGCCAGACACCCGCAGCGAGCTGACCGCGGGCGTTTCGCTGGCAGCCGGGTTCATCGCGGCCGCCCGCACGCGTCGCTCCAGGAGTGCGCGACGCATTTGGCCAAGCCGGGCTGCTTCATCGGTACCTACGCTCGTCATGCCTGCCACCTGATCGGAAGTTTCTCGAGCCCACGAAGCTTGAGATTTGCGCGCCATTGCAGAGGACCGCCCCCTAACCCAAGTCCGGGCAGGCGCGTCAGCAAGGTCTCGAAGGCGATCTGAGCCTCGATCCGGCCCAACGGCGCGCCGAAGCAAAAGTGCGGTCCCCACCCGAAGGCCAAGTGGCGGTTGTCTTGTCGGGTCAGGTCGAAACGATCCGGCTCGGCGAAGCGCGCCGGATCCCGGTTGGCGGCGCCCATCACGGCGATGACCGACTGGCCCTGCTCGATCTGCCGGCCGCCCAGTACGAGATCTTCGGGCGCAATCCGGGTGGTCTGCTGACTCGGGCTTTCGTAACGGAGCAGTTCCTCGATTGCGGTGGGCAGCAGCGCCGGGTCACGGCGCAGCTGCTCGAGCGCCGATGGGTGTCGCAGCAAGGTGACCAGCCCGTTGCCGATCAGGTTGGTGGTGGTTTCCATCGCACCGACCATGGTGATGATCGTGTTGGCGATCACCTCTTCCTGGGTGAGCCGATCTCCTTGCACACGAGCTTGACTCAGCAGTCCGATCAGCCCGACCGTGGGAGCGTCGGCATTCCGCGTCAACGCGCGCTGCAAGTACTCGGTCATATCCGACGTCGCGTTCAGCACCTCGTCGATGCCGTCCGGATTGTTCTGGAAGTTGCCGAGAATCTGCGCGAAGGTCTGCGACCACTCTTTGAGTTGCTCGTGGTCGTGAGTTGGTAGACCCAACATTTCAGCGCTGACGATCGCCGGCAGCGGACCGGCGAAGTCGCTCATCAGATCCATCTCGCCGAATGCGACGACCCGGTCGATCAGGCCGTCGGCGATGTTGCGAATGTGGTCGCGCAGCTTCTCGACCCGGCGGGCGGTAAACGCGTGCGAGGCCAGTCCGCGCACTCGCCGATGCTGGGGTGAATCCATGAAAAGCATTTGCTTGACCATGATCTCGGCCACCGGTGCCAACCGCTGCATACCGAGTTCGGCCAGCCGATCGGGACCGGGTGTGCATTCTGCCCCGAATCGCCCGAGTACCTCGACGACGTCCTCGTAACGGGTGAGCACCCACGCGTGCAGGAATCGGTCCCACAGCACGGGGGACTCCTGACGCAGCTGCGCGTACAACGGATACGGGTCGGCCAGCACGTCGGGGTCCAGGAGGTGAAAGAGGCTGAGCGATCCGGTACGTGCGGTCATCCTGCCAACTCTTCGTCTACCGGTGCTCCTTGGAAGCCCATCAGCGCATCGGCCTCGAGCAGCTGGTCGTCGCTCATGGCCTCGATGTCAGCAATCATCAGCCGCTCGACCTCGACGGCCATTTCGGCTACCGTGGGATTTTCGAAGACCGACCGCAGCGGCACCTCGACGCCGAACCGTTCTCCGATACGCACGGACAGCTGAGCCCCCAGCATGGAGTGGCCGCCTAGCGCGAAGAAGTCTTCGTCGATGCCGATCGCCGGCAGCCAGAGCCGCTCGGCCACGATGGCGGCCAGAATTTCTTCAAGATCATTACGCGGAGGAGCGAGCTCGCTGCGACCGGCAATGTCAGATCCGCGGTCCCGCAGCAGTTTGCGGTCTACCTTGCCATTGGCGTTGACAGGAAGCTCATCGAGAATGGTGCAGTCAGTGGGAATCATGTGTGCCGGCAGGCGCTTTGACAAAAACTCGCGTAGCTCGGCGGTCGCCGGCGGACGGCCCGCGGTCCCGACGATGAATGCCCGGAGCCGCTGCGACCCGTTGTTGCCGACAGCGACAACGGCGCTGGTGCGGACTTTCGGGTGCTGGTCGAGTACTGCGGCGATCTCGCCGAGCTCGATCCGCAGACCTCGAATGTTGACCTGTTCGTCGAGCCGCCCCAGGTACACCAGTTGGCCGTCGGGCCGAAGGCGCACTAAATCGCCGGTCCGGTAATGCCGGCGGCCCTCGGCGCCGAGAAAGAATCTGGCCTGATTGTGAACCGGATGACTGACGTAACCGCGCCCGACCGAGGCGCCGCCGATGATGAGCTCGCCTTCGGTGTCCGCCGGGACAGGTTGACCATTGCGATCGATCACAGTCAGCGTGACCCCGGTGATCGCCGACCCCAGCGTCGGCAGTTCCGCTCCTTCTCCCGCCGCATCCGCGGGCATGACGGTGCCCGACGTGGACACCACGGTGGCTTCGGAAACCCCGTAGTTGTTGACCAGCCGGAACGGCAGACCCACCCGCGGCCGGCGGTGCAAGACGTCACCTCCGGTGAGCATCACCCGCAAGGCGGCGGTGGCGGGCCAGTCGAGAGCCAGGAGTTCCTCGCACAGCGCTGTCGGCACGAATGTCGTCGTGATGCGCTGCGCCACCAGCCAATCCCGCAGCGCGGCGGGATCGGCCTTCACGCATTCGGGCGGGATGATCAGCGAAGCGCCCACCGCCAGACAGGGCCACATCTCCCAGACGGCGGCGTCGAACCCCGGACTCGATATGAGTGCGCATCGGTCAGACTGGGTGAGCTCGAATGCCTTCTCGTGCCAGTCGACAAGATTGCCGAGACTGAGGTGTTCGATGAGTGCCCCTTTGGGACGACCGGTGGACCCCGACGTGTACACGATGTAGGCGGGGTCGCTGGGAGATGGCGAACGCAGGCAAGCCGCGGCGGAGCTGGTCGGCTGCATCGGCACGATCGCATGGGTTGCACCGATGCGCGCGGACATATCATCTTCTGCCACAACGATCTTCGCGCCCGATTCGGTGACCATGAATCCGAGCCGCTCGTCCGGGTATGCCGGATCCAGTGCCACATAGCAACCGCCTGCGGCCAAGATGCCCAACGCGGCAACCACGAGCTCGCCGCAGCGGGGTAAGCACAGCGCGACGGGATCGCCGGTGCGCAGGCCTTTTTCCTGCAAGTGACCGGCCAGGGCGAGCGCCTGCGACCAGAGACGGCCGTACGACAGATCGCCGTCAGACGACGTCAACGCGATTGCGTCCGATCGTTCACGAGCGACCCGCTCCACTCGCGAAACTACGTCGACCGAGAGCGCACTCATGTGTCTTAACCCTTCCCGAGCGCCCGAAAGGCCGCCCCACGCTCGGTCTGCCCCGGGGCTGATGGATGGTGGTGAATGTGGTTGTCAGGCCCAGCTGGAGCCGACAGCGGAGTCGGTGCTCGACATGTTGTTGCCGGCGGTCTGCACCTTCTGGCCGTGGCTGTTGGCCTGCTCGTAGATGGTCTGGAAGTTACGACCCAACTGGGTGATGAACTCCTGGCAGGCCACCGAACCCGAGCCGCCCCAGAAGTCGCCGGCAGCCAGCACATCGCGAACGATGGCCTGGTGCTCGGCCTCCAGGGAAGCGGCCTGCGAACGGATCATCGCGCCGTGGGCATCGACATCACCGAACTGGTAACTGATCGACATGACTGTCTCCTAAAGGTTTTCGGTGATCGACTAGCTGGACAGGATCTGCTGAGAGCCCTGCTCTTGGGCCTCGTAGTTGTTGGCGTCGCGGATCAGGCCGTCGCGCACGCCGTGCAGCATGTTGACGATGTTGCGGAACGCGGTGTTCATCTGGCCCATGGTGTCGTAGGAGGTGGCCTGAGCGGTTCCGCTCCAGCCGGCTCCGGCGATGTTCTGGCTCGACGCCCACATCTTGCGGGCCTCGTCCTCCACCGTCTGCGCGTGCACGTCGAAACGGCCCGCCATCGACCGCATCTCGTGCGGGTCAGTCATAAAACGAGTAGGCATATCTTTCTCCTTACTGGAAGTGGTCTCAGAGTTGCTGTCGCGGTCAAAAGCCGGAAACGCGGGCTGTTCTTGTCTTCACATCAATTGGGCCCATGTCCGTTGCCGTTGTGCCCGTTGCCATTACGTCCGTATCCGTTGTGCCCGTATCCGTTGTGGCCGTTCTGTTCGTTGTTCGGTAGATAGACGATGTGCGGCGTGTAACCGGGAGCGGGTGGCGCCCCGTAGGCGCCCGCCGGGGCCATCGGGGCCGGGGTGTAACCGGCGCCCGGCGAACGCGTCAGCACCTTGAGGCGCGGTCCGTACTTGGAGGCAACTGCACCGCCGACGCCGGCCGCGGCGGCCACACCTGCTGCCTGCCCCATCCCTCCGGGTATCACCGGTAGACCGAACGGCAACCCGCCTTCCGCCGAACCGACGCCAGGGAGCGCCGAAGCCAGCGGCATGCTGGCGAGCCACGTGGGTGTCGCCGCCGAGGCCCACGTCGGCGGCACCGACAGAACGCCGACCGAGGCAGCAGCTCCCAATCCGGCGAAACCACCCGCGCCGCCGGCGAACCCGCCGACCGCACCCCCCATTGCGGCCGCTGCAGGAGCAGCCAGGGCAGGAGCGGCGGCAGCCGCGACAGGTGCCATTGCTTGGGTGATCGAGTTGGCAATCGGCGTACCCATGAGGGGCCCCATCGCATCGAGTCCCATGAAAAGCCCGAAGAGGCCGACGTAGTTTTCGACGTCGCCGATGATGGTCGAGGAATCCAGCCCGGGTATGCCCGAGGTCGTCGCCGCCGTAGTCGACGTCGAAGAGAGGCTGTTCACGAAATTGGTCAGCAGCGTCGATAGCGACGTCGATGCTGTCGACGATGCGGCGGGCGACGCAAGATTCTGCAGCGACGTCGGAACGTTGGAGACCAGCGCAGACAGTGCCGACTGCACCCCCGCGCCCGAGGACGTGCCGACGGCCTGCGCCGTTGCGGCGGTCTGATCGGCCGCACCAGCCGGATTGGTGGTCGACGGGGGCGCCGTGAATGGTGTCACCCGGGAAGCTGCCGCCGAGTTTCCGGCGTAGCCGTACATCGCCGCCGCGTCGAGGGCCCACATTTCGCCGTATTGCGCCTCAGTGGTGGCGATTGCCGGAGTGTTCTGGCCAAAGGTGTTGGTAGCGTTGAGCATCGCCAGCTGCACGCGATTGGCGGCGATCACCTCCGGCGGCACCATCGACGTCAGCGCCGTCTGGTAGGCGCTTGCCGCGGCCCTTGCCTGAGTGGCTGTTTGTTCGGCTTCTGCGGCCGCTGAGTTCAGCCACGCGAGGTAAGGGGTCACCGCCTCCTCCATGGCCGCCGACGACGGACCCCGCCAGGTGTCGTCGGTCAATTCCGACGTCACCGACCCGTAAGTCAGTGCAGTGGAGCGTAATTCGGATGCCAATCCGTCCCAGGCCGAAGCCGCGGCCAGCATCGAGCCCGGCCCGGGGCCGGCGTACATCCGCCCAGAATTGATCTCCGGCGGTAAACCTCCGAAATCCAGCACCTGACCGTCGCCCGCTCTTACAGTGCCGCTGCCGCGTTGGCGGCCTCAGCAGTTGCATACGATCCCGCGCTGAGACCCAGGGTGTTGACGAACATGTCGTGAATCGCAGCAGCTTGGGCGCTCACTGCCTGATACAGCTCGGCGTGCGCGGCGAACTGCGCAGCCGTCAGGGCCGAGACTTCATCTGCGGCCGCGGGAATGACTCCGGTGGTGGGTGCCGCTGCAGCCGCATTGCCGGCTGTCATGGCAGAGCCAATACTCTGCAAGGTGCCGGCCGCGGCCCCCAGCAACTCTGGTTGCGTGGTGACAAACGACATGTGCTCCTCCTTAAGCGGAAGCTGGGCCGCCACTGGGCTAAGCCTCGGACCACCGATCTATATACCGGTCATCTAACGATTCCCAATATTACATACTAAATGACGGATTACAACACAATAAGCCTATTATCGGTCTACGAACTGTCTACGACGCATCCGCGGCGCCCTGCGTGCAGGAGGCGTCTAACCCGCGCCATTCGGTGACGGCGTCCAGGACCGGGGCCACGTCGGAGGCCAGCCAGGCGTCGAGCTGCAACCGATCGGCATCCGCACTACATACTTGTGCGCTGCGGTGGAGCCAGGCCAGCAGGATGGCCACACGCTCGTCGATGCCGTCGGGGTCGACGGCTCCGGAACCTGGCCGAGTACCCGCCGTTTCCAGCACGTTTCGCTCAGACGCGGAAAGCCCGCCCGCCCCGAGTCGCCGGCCGGCGACTGCGCCGAATTCAGCGGCCTCCAGCTGAGCACTCGCGGTCAAGATCATCAGATACGCATCGATCAGCGCGGGCCTGTCCCCCCGGGCCCGGTCCCATCCGACGATGCGGTTCACCGGCCCCCGCGGTCCCGCCAGGCGAACGCTGTCGGGGGTGTAGTCGCCGTGCGTCCAGCACACCGTCATCCGCCGCCCCACAACCGCGCGCGCCAGCATCGATTCCAGCCGTTCCAGCTTCGGCGCCAGGGTGGGGTCAAGCCGCCGGCAGATGCGGGCCAGCTCCGCGGCGGGGTCGAAGACCCACTGCCGAACGGATGAGAGATTGTCCACCAGGATCGATCTCGCGGTAGCGCGGTGTAGTGGCGCGATGGCATCGAGCGCCAGAGCGACCAGTCCCTCGAAGCGGTCGGGGTCGTCGGCGAGCACCTCGGTCAGACCAACGCCGGGTCGATAGGACTCGACGCACACGGTCGCGTCTGAGCGTTCGTCGAACGACAGAACCCGGGGCAGCAGTTCCCGCCAACCGTCGTCGAGTCCCGGTTGGTTGGCGATCTCGGCGACCAGCCTGCGTTGCGCCCGAAGTTCATTGGCGCCGCGCCGATCCCGGGCGACCTTCAGTACGGCGACCGCCGGTCCCCGCTCGACACGCAACTGGCTGAGCCTGATCACGCGGCTGACGATCGTGTTTTCCGCGGTCGATGATCGCGGTCGGGAGCGTGCGAGCAGGCCGAGCAGATGATCGGCCGTTCCCGTGAATTGCCTTGGCTGCGTCATGCGGTCGGCCTCCCGGTTCTGTGCCCCACATCGGTCAGCACGGTGAAAAGCCCATCCGCGGTGTGATCGACGGCGAATGAGTCTGCGTAGTGCCGCGCTGCCGCTGCGCCTTGCAACGTGGCGGTGAGTGGGTCCGAAAGCTCGTCGAACGCGGCGGTCAGTCCGGCGACGTCGTCGACCCCCACCGGGGCAAGGACCGGCGGTTGGTACTCGGGCAGACCACCGGCCGTGGACACGATCGGCATCACACCCAGGTGCATCGACAGCATCTGCACGCCGCTTTGCGAGGCGCCGCGATAGAGCGCGACCGAACCCTTGGCGGCGGCAAATGTGTCGACGACGTCCGCGTAGCGGTAATTGCCGGGCCGCCAGCGCACGTAAGCGGGAAGGGTCCTGATGACAAGCGGCCCATTGCCGATCAGCAGCAACTCATCACCGCGCCAGCTGTCGCCGTCCACGTGGCCCTGCCACGCATCGAGGACGACGTCCATGTTCTTCTGCGAACCGAATTGCCCGGCCACCACGAAATCTCGCCGTTCTCCGGGGCCCACGAAAGGAGGAACCTTGGCCGGATCCAGGTCGCTGCAGAGCGGCAGCACAGTCATCGGAGTGCCGGCGACGTCACGCCGGACGGCGACAGCGATCGCGGCGTAGTTGCTGTATGTCACGGTGGCCGCCGAGCGGGATCCCCAAAGGTCGAACCAGGTGCGCGAGAGTGCTCGGCGCCGCCCGCTGCCGGCGTCGCGCCGATCATCGTGGACCAACTGAATTCGCGGGATCCCTCGGGCCAGTGCGGTCCACCGCGGGTCACGCACCTGCTCGGTGATCACGACGTCAGGCCGAAAGTCACGAATGCGGCGCCGAGCCGCGAACCAACTCGAGACCGTCCGGAATTGCAGATCAAGCACCATCTCGTAGTCGCGTGCCATGTCCGATTCTGGGTGTCGGTCGGTGGTCACCAACAGCACGTCCACCCCCCGCGCACGCAGCGCTTCGGCCTGTACGCGCGCCAGCGGCCGCATCAGGGGCGAAAGCCACACTGCCCGAACTGCATTGGAGTCTTCACAGTCGCCGGTACCGGCTCCGGCATCCCGAGTTCGATGAGTCATCACGGCGACGACACCTCGTTGCCGTTGCAGGCGGGCGCAGTCGGCTGCGGCAGTGTGCGTGGAGATACCAGGCGGCCGCCCCACTCCCCGATATAGCCGAGTTGATCAGCCAGCTCGGACTCGAGATCTCCGGACAGCGCCAACACCACGTCCGGTTGGTCGGTGCGGATCCGGTTCGGGCCGTGAATGGGGATACGCGTGCCCGGCGTGAAACAGCCATGTCGGTAGGGATCGCGGTCCACGATGTACTCGAGTAGGTCGCTGCGAATTCCGCAATAGTTGAGCAACGTGGTTCCACTCCCGAGAGCTCCGTAGCCGATCACCCGCTCGCCGTTGGCCCGGCACTGGAGCAGAAACCGTAAGAGATTCTGGCGCAACGTTTCCGTACGCGGTCGCAATTGCACATAGCCTTCCACCCGCTGCAATCCGGCGACTTTCTCCATGCGCAGAACTTCTACGACCCGATCGGTGGGAGGAGCGGCGGTTCGTGCCGGGCGAGCCCAGATTCGAAGTGAGCCACCGTGAATGGGTAAGAGTTCGGCGTCGACGACCGCCAGTCCGGCAGTCGCCAGTGCGCGTGTCGCCGAGAGCAGCGTGTAGTACTGGGCGTGGTCGTGGTCGATCGTGTCGAACTGTACGTTGCTCACCAACTTCGACGCGTGACGCACCTCGATGCTCAGCCAGCCGTCGTCTGCCAGCAGCGCGCGCAGGGATCGGGTGAAACCACGAAGATCCGGTACGCGCGAGTAGACGTTGTTTGCCACGACGAGGTCGGCCGGGCCGTATTGGGCGCGTATTTCGCGTGCCAGCGACTCGTCCACGAAGGCCGTGACCGTGGGGACCCCGCGATCTTTGGCGATGAGGCCGGCATTCACCGACGGCTCGATTCCCAAACACGGTATCCCCGCCGCTGCGACATGGCGGAGCAGGTATCCGTCGTTGCTGGCGACCTCTATCACGAACTGCTCGTCGGAAAGGCGCAGCCGTTTGACGGTGTCGCCGACAAACGTTCTCGCGTGCTCGGCCCAGGCATCGGAAAACGACGAAAAACAGGGACGCTCGGCGTCTGTGCCGCCCGACCGGACAATGGCCGATATCTGCAGCAGCAGGCAGTTCTCACACACCCGCAGGTGCAGCGGGAACGTGGGTTCAGCCAACTCGAGTTCTCCGGGCGTGAGAAAACTACCGCACGGCGGGGTGGCACCGAGGTCTAAAACACTGCGCAGCCGGATCGAGTCACAGAGCCGACAGTGTAGCTGGGACAATGTGCTTGGGCGTTTCTACTGCGCCCCGCATCATGGAACACCGTGGTGAGGAGGCCCGGACCGCGGCGGGGGCACACCGCGGCCCGGGCGTTTGGGGGAGGCCCAGCTCAAGTCGCGAGTCACGCGATCAGCTGCTTTCGGGGCAGCGAGGCCGTCACCGGCCGATTGACGGGGCCTGTCATCAGTGGTGGCTACTTTGTGAAAGGTCGTTCGCGACAGACGCACTTCTGCGGCAACGGGGGAAAGCTCCGCCTTTCCGATGTCACTTAATACGCCCCGTCGCTGGACACCACCGCTTTGAGGGTCTTCGCAATGAGCAAGAAATCGCTGGCCATCGACCAGTTGTCGACATAGGACAGATCAAGCCGCACCGATTCGTCCCACGGCAGGTCGGATCGGCCGTTGACTTGCCACAGGCCGGTGACGCCCGGCTTGACCAGCAGTCGACGCTTGACATCACCGTTGTACTGCAACACTTCTCGCGGCAGAGGCGGGCGCGGTCCGACCACGCTCATGTCCTGCCGGAGCACGTTGATGAACTGCGGCAATTCGTCGATGCTGAGCCTGCGCAGGATTCTGCCCACCGGCGTGATCCGAGGATCTTCACGAATTTTGAACAGCACTCCGCCGTCGCTTTCATTGAGCGACAGCAGCTGCTGAACCTGCCTGTCGGCGCCGTCGACCATGGTCCGGAACTTGAGCATGGTGAACGGCTTTCCGTCCAGACCAATACGTTCAGAGGGGTAGAAGACCGGGCCCTTGCTCGAGAGTTTGATGGCGATCGCCGATGCAATGAGCAGTGGCGATGTGCCGACCAGCGCGGCCAGCGCGAAGCAGAAGTCGAACCCGCGCTTCTGAAAGCTCTTCGCCCCTTGGTATTGCGGCTTTTCCACGTGCAGCAGTGGGAAACCGGCGACGGGCCGCAGCGCCAACCGCCCCTCGGCCACGTCCATCACCCCGGGAGCCATCACCAGGTCGACGTCCATGGTCTCCAGTCGCCACATCAGCTGCCTAATCCCCTGTGCACCAAAGCGTTCCGTTCCTGTCAGAGCGACAGTGTCTGCATTGTGATGCGCTATCGCGGCCAGCGCGTGGGACTCGTCACCGAGAATCGGGATCTCCTGACCCTTGATCACAAGGGTTTTGCCGCGCGATGGCCCATAGCCCGGAATGCCGGCCCCGACCACGACGTAGCCATCACGCGGATTACGGGTCAACTGCTCGACCAGCTGAGAAACTCCCTTGCGATCCCCGATCGCCAACACCCTCGTCAGGCATTCACCACGAGTTCGCTTGCCGGCGATGTAGTGCCGCCATAACAGGCGGCTTGCCAGCAGAGCGAGCGTGCCGATCGGTAGCGCCACCGCCAGGTATCCACGGGCGAGAAAGATCTTGGCCAACAGGGTCGCCATCGCAATGATGCCGAACGTCCAGAACGATGCGCTGACGATGCGCCGATACTCCTCGATGCCCGCCCCGATAACACGCACCGACCTGGACCGGAAACCGGCGATCAGCGAAAGCCACAGTGCCGCAAACAGCGTCGAGAACAGCGTCATGACCTCACCGGGGTAGCCCGAGACATGGGGTGAGTCACCAAAGCGGATGATTTGGGCGAGTGCCACCGAGGCGCTCACGATCAAGGCGTCGGTGATACGCAGGCGGCGTGCATACTGGTGTGCCAACGACGAGGGTTGGCGGCCTTGACGGTCTGCGCGGGCCGCGCCATCACAGGCGGTCGGCCCTGGGGCGGGAATGTTCCTGGCAATGGAGATCGTCATGCCGGCTCGATTTCTCGCGTGTGGGTCACCTGGATGTTTCTGGTCACGGGCGTCATGACGCCACCCTCCGAACCGATGCCAGCAGTGGCCAGTTCGCGTCTTGTTCGGAAATGACGCTCACCGCCAACGGCCACTCGATCCCGAATTCCGGGTCGTCCCAGCGGAATCCTTGCTCCCCTTCGGCGTCGTAGACGCCGCTGACCTGATAGAGAACCTCGGTGTTGTCAGCGAGAGTCTGAAAGCCATGCGCAACGAACGGCGGCAAGAACAGCGCGCGGCGATTGTCGGCACTCAACTGCACCATCACGTGGTCGCCATAGTTGCTCGACTCTGGGCGAACGTCGACAGCCACGGCGGCGATGGCGCCTCGCGTGCACCGGACCAATTTGGCCTCGACGTTCGGCGGGACCTGACGGTGGATCCCGCGCAATGTTCCTCTGGCGTAGTTATAGGCCACGTCCATCCGTGCGACGTCTGGAGAGCAGGCCATATTCGGCGAATTCGCCGGCGCAGAACAGGTGCGAGACGAATCCGCGATCGTCGCGGTCCGGCTCGATGTCGACAATCGTCACTCCGCCGATGTCAGTGGGCATGTACTTCACTCGAACTCTCCCTTCGGAATTGGGTTGCCATCCGCCCCGCATCACTCACGTCATCGAAATGTGCTGAAGAAGAACCTAATTCGACGTCTGATGGGCTCCGCCGACCAGCATTCGCCCTCCCCTGCCTCATTCCTCTGCCTCGGCGTCGAACTGCGCTAATTCGCCGAGTAATCGGATCCGGAATCAGATCCCGGCCTTTTCCACGGTGAAAGCCTCGGCGTAGCGCGCTTTGCACTGCACCCCACGGACTCGCATCAACCCGACGAACGCCTCGTCGTCGAACCACAGTCGGCGAGACTCGGACCGATAGCACTGGGCGAGCAGTCTCGCCTTTCATGTGCCGTGCTGCGTGGGAATCGGCAGGTAGAGAGAAGGATGGAGCAAGTCCGAGTCGGTCCGGAGGACCTCGTATCCGAGGATCAGGTGGTTGCGAAACGCAGTCGGTATCAACTCAGCAAGAAAGCGATGGTCGTCGTCGCGGTCGCTGCTGTGTGGACCGAAAACCATGTCCGGCCCGCAATCGCGCCGAAATTCCGACAGAAGTTGCTTGACGTGCCTCCGGTTGTCCCGGAGTTCGCCACCGGGAAGATCGGCAACCGTCAAACGCACCTCTACCGAGGGACACAACGTGATGAACGCGTTCTTCTCCTCGACCTCACGCTCGGTGCCGCCACCTGTCAGCACCAATGCATGCACCACGAGATCCGGCTTGTCACTTGCGATTTCCATCAGAGTGGCTCCTACGCCGACCGCGATGTCGCCGCAGCTCGCTCCGATGACGGCCACTGAATTGAGGTCGACCGGCGTCAGCGCAAGCATGCCGAGTTCCGCGTGCGGTGATCGAGCTGCCGGATGGCCCCACGTCGCTGCGCAGAGTCCGTTGTCAGAACGCGCACTACGCCTCCTGCCTCAGGGCGCCGCATTCGGCGCCCGGTTCGGTCAAACTCTTAA
>CAVWEO010000060.1:0-11763 GCA_963753995.1 uncultured Actinomycetota bacterium
CCTCCTGCAGCGCGTACACCCGCAGGTTGTGCTCCTCCGGTGTGCCGAACATGGAGCGGTACAACGCGGCTCGCCGCAGATAAATGTGCAGGTCGTGTTCCCAGGTGACGCCGATTCCGCCGTGCATCTGCACGCACGCCTGGATGATCACGGTGGCCATCTCCCCGACGTATGACTTGGCGACGCTGGCCGACAGCGACGCATCGGCCGAACGGTTCGAGATAGCCGTCACTGCGGCGGCGGTCGTTGCCCGGCACGCCTCGAGCCACATCTTCATGTCGGCGAATCCGTGTTTGAGCGCCTGGTAGGACGCGAGCGGGCGCCCGAAGCTGTGCCGGTCCAATGCCCACGCGACAGTGAAATCGAAGACGGTCTGCAAAATGCCGACCACCTCGGCGCACTGCAGCACCTGCGCGATCTGGCTCTGCCGGTCGATCAGGTCGGCGGTGCCGTTGACCGCCGCGCCCCGGTCCACCTCGACGCCGTCGAATTGCACTCGGGCGTACTGCTTGACCATGTCGATCGACTGCTGCGGCTCGACATGCACGCCGGGCGCGCCGGTGGGAACCAGAAACTGGCGGACGCCGTCGTCGGTGCGGGCCCCCACGAGCAGCAGGCTGCTCTGCGCGCCGGCCTCGACCCGGTCTTTGACACCGTCGATGCGGTAGCCGGACTCGGTCGCCGTGGCGGTGACCGACGGCTCATGCGGCGACCAGCCCTGGCCGGGCTCGTACACCGCCCATGAGGCGACGGTCTCGCCGGCGACCAGCGATTCGATGGTCTCGGCATGAGCGTGCGGCTCGGCGGAATCCACCAGCGCCGCGAGCACGGTGCTGACCGGGAACAAGGGGCCGGGAGCCACCGTCTTTCCGAGTTGTTCGGCGACCATCGCCAGGTCGGCGAACCCATCGCCGGACACGCTGCCGCCGCCGAGTTCCTCGGGGACCAGCAACGCCGTCCACCCCAGTTCGGCGGCTCGCTGCCACCAAGGGTGTTCGAACGAGACACCCCGAGAATGCAAGTCCCGCACCCGACTCAGCGGAACCTCTTTTTGCAGAAACGATTGGGTGGTGGAGGCGAAGAGTATCTTTTCGGGGGAATCGACGGCGGTCATGATGATGGCTGGGACCCTTCCTAGACCTTCCTGGGCCTTCCTTCACCGCTGAGGATGAGGGCTCGGCGTGCGTCCCAGTCGGTGGTCGCTGGTCACCCGATGGTAGCAATGAGCAATACCGTAAGAGATACCGGAGTTCAATCGATAATGACGTTTCCAAGCCGCGATGGTCATGGCTGAGGCCGGCGACGAGCCGCAGAATTCCGCCGACGCGAAGGCGGACGCGCTCGCGCTGGCCGAGCAGGCCGAGGCCGAAGCCGCCGAGGCCGAAGCGCTTGCCGCAGCCGCCCGCGCACGCGCCCGGGCCATCCAGTTGCGGCGCGAAGCCGCGGCCCAAGCCGAAGCCGAGGCATCGGCTGACGCCGAGGTCAGCACCACCGACTCCGACGAAACCGACGTCGCCGACGAACCCGAAGTCGCCGACGCGGCGATCGGGACTGCGGAGACCGCGGAGTCCACAGAACCCCAGGCCGATGACCGCCGGCTGCGGGTGCCGAAGGTGTCGCTGGCACTGAGTATCGCCGCGGTGGTCGCGATCGTCGGATTGCTCGGAGCCAGCGGCTGGATGGCCTGGCAGCACCACCACGTCGTGAAAGATCGGCAGCGCGCCGCGGCGTATGTCGCGACGGCCAAACAGGGCGTCGTCAACCTGACGTCGCTGGACTTCAATAGGGCCAAGGAAGACGTTCAGCGCGTACTGGACATCGCCACCGGCGATTTCAAAGACGAGTTCCAAAAGCGCGCGGAAGATTTCGCGGCGGTGGTCAAAGATTCCAAGGCGGTGACCGAAGGATCCGTCGCGGTGACTGCGGTCGAGTCGATGAACAATGATTCCGCCGTCGTTCTGGTGCTGTCCAACGAGCGCGTCACCAACATCGCGGGTGCCAAAGACCAACCGCGGACCTTCCGGTTCCGGGTGTCGGTGGTGCACGACGGCAACGATCTGAAGGTGTCGAAAGTGGAGTTCGTGCTGTGAGCGACGACGACAAACCCACGCCTGACATCGAGCCCACCGAAGGTGTCGAGATCGACAAGGCCATCGAGAGCGACGACGCCGCTGAGGGCGAGAAAGCCCCGGCCGAGACTGAGATCGGGCCAGCCAGCGACCCGAGTCCGAAAACCCTGCGACGGCGTCTCGGCGCGATCCCCGTCATACCCCTGGCGCTCGTAGTGAGTCTCTTGGCGGCGGGCGGCCTGGCCGCCTGGGTGTACTTCACGCAATACCGCCCTGACACGCAGACCGACGACGCGGTCAAGCAGAGTGCGGTCAACGCGGCCCGGGACGGCACAGTGGCGTTGTTGTCCTACAAACCGGACACGCTCAATCAGGATTTCGCGGCGGCGAAGTCTCACCTCAGCGGCGACTTCCGGAATTACTACGACCAGTTCACCAAGGACGTCATCACACCGGCCGCGCAGTCCAAAGGTGTGACAACCGCGGCTCAGGTCGTCGGCGCGGCGACGACCGAATTGCATCGAGATTCGGCGGTGGTGCTGGTCTTCGTCAACCAGGCGACCACCAGCAAGGAACGGCCCGACCCAGCGATGGCGTCCAGCAGCATCCTGGTCTCGTTGGCCAGGCAGCACGGGGATTGGCTGATCATCAAGTTCGATCCGGTGTAATCATCTGCTAGCTGACGGCGAACGACCGCCGGAGCGTCTGCGCGTGCAGCGCGGTGCTCTCCTGCGAGACCACCCAGTCCGGCACCGCCGAGTCGAACCCGTGGAAGGTGGCCGCCACGACGTGTAGCTCGGTGTGCACGTAGGCGTGCAGCAACCGGTTCGCGTAGTCGATGGCTTCGTCGCGGCACGGGTCGATCTCGGCGCAACTGATGAACGCGGGCGGCAGGCCTTCCAGGTTCGCCCGTTGAGCCGGAACGTGCTGCGCCGTCGCGGCGCCGTGGCCGAGGTAGTGGCCCCACGCCCGGCTCACCGCGGGACCGTTGAGCCCCGGTGTGCGCTGGAATTCCCGTCGAGACGGCGTCGCGTCGGAGTCCAGCATCGGCTGGTGCAGCACCTGCGCGAGGATCGTCGGGCCTTCCCGATCGAAGGTGCGCTGAGCCAGTGCCGCCACCAGCGCCGCTCCCGCATCACGGCCCATCACCACGACCCGTTCGCCGTCGGCGTCCAAGGCTGCGCTGTTCTCGACGACGTAGCGAAAAGCTGTTTCAACGTCGTCGAGCGCCGCCGGACCGGGATGCTCGGGCGCCAGCCGGTAATCAACCGACACCACCAGGCAGCCCGCCGCACGAGCCAATTGCACGCAGTGCGCGTGGTCGGTGTCGAGATTGCCGGTGACGAAACAACCGCCATGGGCGTAGACCACCAACGGCGCCGCCGACGCGACCGGACCGCGGTACAGCCGAAGGCTGAGCGTGGCACGGTCAGGTCCGGCTATCGCGCGGTCTTCGATGTGGACGTCGGTGGTGTCGACGGCGCCAGCGCGATCGGCGGCCAGCAGGTCGGCCCGCTCCCGCTCGGCCGGCAACGACTCGAGCCGGAACTCGGCGACCTCCAAGCCGGCCGCCGCGTCGCGCAGTGCCGGGTCGATCCGGCTGATCCCCCTGGGCCGCTTGGCCTCGGCGCGATCGATCTCAGTCGTCATGCGGGCCGTTCCCCGGGCAGCGCCTTGACCGTCGGCGGCAAGCCGTACAACGCGGTCGCGTTGCCGCGCATGATCCGCTCGCGCTGCGCTGCCGGGAACCGGTTGATGGCGTACGTCGGCGCGTCATAACTCCAATGCGGGTAGTCGGTCGAAAACATCAGGTTGTCGCCGAGGTCCATCATCTCGACGTACTCGCGGAACTGCTTGACGTCGGTGTCCTCCAGCGGCTGAGTGGTGAAACGGACGTGTTCGCGGACGTAGTCCGACGGGCGGCGGCGCACGTGCGGCAGATCGGCGCGACGCGCTTCCCAGATCCGGTCCATTCGCCACATCACCGGCATGGCCCAGGTGAAGCCGCCTTCGACGAACACCACCCGAAGATCGGGGTGCCGGTCGAAAGCACCGTCGAACACCAGGCTCATCAGATGCGAGACGTACAGCAGCGGCCACGAGGCAAAGAAGTCATGCCAGTGCGCCGGATTGCCCACCGGATAGATCGGAATCAGCTCGAACGGCGTCTGACCCATCAGATGGGTCGCCACCGGGAGCCCGTGGGTCGATGCGGCGGCGTAGAGCGGATCGAAATGCGGGTTGCCGAAGGGGATTCCGCGGGTCTGCGGCGTCATCAGTACCTGCGCCATGTAGGGATGGCCCGCCCACCGCTCCACCTCGCGCGCCGCCTGATCGGGCACTTGTGCGCTGACGCTGATCGAGCCGCGCCACCGGCCGTGGGCGTTGTTGCGCTCCAGCCACACATCGGCGAGCCAGTCGTTGTACGTCGACTTCAGCACGTGCTCGGCCTGCGGCAGTTGGGCATCGCACATCGGTTCCAGCGTGGCGATACCGACTCCGGCGTCGACGAGTAGTTGCTGGGCCGCGTAATCGGGATCGGTTCCGGCGAATCCGCCGCCCGGCGGGGCGGCATCGACGCGCATCGACATGGTCTTGTACGAATCGGGCGTGTCGTAGAAGTGCGGGAGGGGCGTGACGGCGTTGCCGGTCGGCCAGATCTTGTCGACCCATTCAGGTGGCGCGTAGGACTTCAGGACGTCGGTCGAGACCGGCATCGGGTGCACATCGGTGTCGACGATGGCGACCGCGATCTCGCCGCGCTCGGTATGCGGTTCGGCCCGCTCGATGATGGTCATCACGCGCTCCCCTCGTTGATCGGACCGGCAGCGATCGGTTCCGTGAGCCCATACAGCTCACCGGCATTTCGCCACAGCACACTGTCGCGCTGCGCGTCTACCAACCCGCCGATGGCATCCTCGGGTGACGACGTCGACCAATGCGGGTAGGACGACCCGTACATCAGCAGATCGGTCTTGCCGGAGAACTCCATCCACCGCTGAGTCTGGCTCAGATCGGTGGGCCCGTCGAACGACGACGAGCAGAACCGGACGTGGCCGGGCAGATAGTCGCTGGGATAGCGGTCGACCCACGGTGTCTGGTCGCGCATCGACAGCCAGAACGTGTCGAGGCGCCACATCAGCGGGGTCAGGATGTCGTAACCGCCGTCGGCGAACACGAACTTCAGCTCGGGGTGGCGTCCGAACACGCCCTCGACGATGAGCGTCGCCAGGTGGACGAAGTAGTTCAGCGGCATGAAGGCCGCGTAGCCGGGATAGGTGTCGGCGTGGCCGGCAAATGTCGGCGCGTAGTCAACACCGTTGCCGCCGTTGATGTGAACGGCCACCGGCAGACCGTGGGCGGCGGCGGCCTCCCAGATCGGCTCGAACATCGGCTTGCCGTAGGGCTCGCGCGATTGCATCGGGACGCCGATCTGCACCAGCTTGGGATGTCCGGCAAGACGTTCGATCTCGGCAACCGCGCCCCTCGGGTCTTCCGGGTTGACCCTGATCGTGCCGCGGAACCGGTTGGTGACGTCTGGTTCCAGCCAGCGATCCAGCAGCCAGTCGTTGACGGCGGCGCAGACCCGGCTGTTGAGCAGATAGTCGGCAATGTTGCCGCGGGTCAACGGGTTCAGCACCGCGTAGTCGACACCGGCGTCGTCGAACAGGTGCCGGGCAACGGTCTCGCGGTCGGAGCCGGGATAGTGCTCGCCGTACAGGTCGTGACGGTAGTTTCCGCCCGGCGCCTGATACCACTGTTGCTCGACATCCGGGATGGACCGCAGTTTGTGGGCGGCGGGCAGGTAGCGCCTGATTTCGGCGTTGTAGCGGAAATGCGGCTGGACATTCGTGTCGATGATCATGCGGTCAGGAACACCTTCCCGTCGTCGACGTCGACGTCGTAGGTACGTACCCGCCGCTTGGGGTCGGCGAGGTTGCGGCCGGTCGTGACGTCGAATTCCCAGTTGTGCCAGGGGCATCGGACGATCTGGCCGTCTTTCACGCGACGCAACCCGCCCGGCTCGTCGGGCGCCGACTCGTTGGTACCGCCAATCAGGCCCTCGCACAACGGAGCACCCTCGTGGGAGCAGTAATTGACGATCGCGTGCAGAGATCCGGCGACGTTGTAGACGCCGACGCCGAACTTCCCGACGTCGACCAACTTCATCGCGCCGGGCGGCAGCTCGTCAAGGGAGCAGACAAATCGACGTTCAAGCACGGTCCAATACTGTCCTCGTTACGGTAATGGCCACAAGCCATTGGGCTTCGTTGCTATTTATATTATGATAGCGAGATTCCCAATCCCGAAGGAGCGGCAATGACGCTGCGCACCGAACACGCCCACGTTGGGGATCAGCCCGTCGTCCTCGACGTGACCGGCGAGACCAGCCCTTATCCGTTCTTCGAGTACATGCGGCGCACCGATCCGGTGTTCCACGGGACGTTGATCGACAGCGACCTGCTGCCGCCGGAACTGAAGCCGGCGGACGAATGGGTGCTGTTCGACTACAACGGTGTCTTCCAGGCCTTCCGCGACGACAAGATCTTCACCTCCGCCGAGTACGACAAGACGATCGGTTTGGTGATGGGCCACACCATCCTGGCGATGGGCGGCAAGGAACACCACGACCACCGCAGTCTGGTGGCGAAAGCCTTCCGGGCGACCGCGCTGGAGCGCTGGGAACCATCGGTCATCGGGCCGGTCTGCGACCAGTTGATCGACGAGATCAAGCAAGACGGCAACGCCGACCTGGTGAAGGCGTTGACGTTCGAGTTTCCGACCCGGATCATCTCGGAGCTGCTCGGTCTGCCGCGTGAGGATCTCGACATGTTTCGGCGGCTGTCGCTCGGCCTCATCTCCATACAGACCGACATCGAGGCCGGCTTGAACGCAGCCGCCGAGCTGCACACCTACTTTCTCGACCAGGTCGAACAGCGACGCAGGAAGCCCACCAACGACATCATCGGCGACCTGTGTACCGCGGAAATCGACGGCGAGAAGCTCGACGACGAGGCGATCATCGCGTTCTTGCGGCTGCTGCTGCCGGCCGGCCTGGAGACCACTTACCGCTCGTCAGGCAATCTGCTCTACCTGTTGCTGACCCACCCCGAGCAATTGGCGATGGTCCAGCGGGACCGGTCTTTGATCCCGGCCGCTATGGAAGAGGGACTGCGGGTCGAGACTCCGCTGACCATGGTCATGCGGACCACCACCCAGGAAGTCGAAGTCGGCGGCAAGACCATCCCGGCCAACGCTCAGATCGACATGTGCATGGGCTCGGCGAACCGGGACGAGAGCCGCTGGAAGGATGCCAACACCTTTGACATCCTCCGGCCGCGCCAGGCGCACATCGCGTTCGCCGGCGGCATCCACATGTGTCTGGGTATGCACTTGGCCCGCTTGGAAACCCGCGTGATGCTGAACAGCCTGTTGGACCGGGTCGAAAATCTCACGCTCGAGCCCGACGACGAGACCCGCATCGTCGGAGTCACGTTCCGCTCACCCAACAGTTTGCCCGTGACGTTCACCCCGGTGTCGTGAAAAGCCGCGCCGCGATCCTGCACGACGTCGGCGGGCCGTGGTCTGTCGAGGATTTCGAACTCGATGCACCGAAGGCCGGCGAGGTTCTGGTCAAGATGGCCGCCGCCGGGTTGTGCCATTCCGACGACCACATCCTCAAAGGCGACATGTCCGCGCCCAACGAGGTCATGCGTTCGATGGGGTTGCCCACCATGTTTCCCATGATCGGTGGGCATGAGGGTTCGGGCATCGTGCAGGAAGTCGGAGAGGGCGTCACGGAGTTCGCACCGGGCGATCACGTGGTGATGTCGTTCGTCGCAGTCTGTGGCCAATGCCGTTGGTGCGCAACCGGCGCCGAGTACATCTGCGATGTAGGTGCCTTCACCATGATCCCTGGCATGCCGACCGATGGCACGTTCCGCCACCACACCGCCGACGGCCGGGATCTGGGGCACCTCGCCAAAGTCGGGACGTTCGCCGAGCACACGGTGGCGTCCACCAACTCGCTGGTGAAGATCGAGCAGCATCTGCCGTTGGCACCGAGCGCGCTGCTGTCGTGTGCAATCCCGACCGGCTACGGCTCGGTGGCCAACCGCTCGAACATGCGCGCCGGCGACACCGTCGTGGTGATCGGCGTCGGCGGCATCGGCACGGCGGCGATACAGAGTGCGCGGATCAACGGTGCCGCGCAGATCGTCGCCGTCGATCCCGTTGAGTTCAAACAGAAGTCGGCGCTACGGTTCGGTGCGACACACAGCGTCGGATCGGCCGAAGAAGCCATGGACTTGGTCCGGGGTCTGACCTATGGCGTGATGGCCGATGCGGTGGTCGTGTCACCGTCGTTGATGAGCCGCGAAGACGTCCGCGATGGGGTGGCTCTGACCCGCAAGGGCGGCACCTGTGTACTCACCGGGATGACGTCGCAGCTGACCCAGTCGGTCAAGATCAACCTGCAGGAATTCATCTTGATGAACAAGACGTTGGCGGGCACCATCTTCGGCTCGTGCAATCCAAAAGCCGACATCGAACGGCTGGCCCGGCTCTATCAGACCGGACAACTGATGCTCGACGAGATGATCACCCGGCGCTACCGCCTCGACGACATCAACGACGCTTACACCGACCTCCTCAACGGCGAGATCGTCCGCGGCATCATCGATTTCGGGGTGGCATAGCCTGAGCTCGCCGGCCCTGGTCCTCGTTCACGGCGGTGAGCACTCGGCGGATTGCTGGGATCTCACCATCGACGAACTGCGTCACCTGGCGCCGGAGTTGCCGGTGCTGGCCGTCGATCTCCCCGGCCACGGCGCGACACCCGGAGATTTGACCGCGATCAGCATCGCCGACTGTGTTCAGTCGGCGGTCGAACAGATCGACAACGCCGGGCTTGGACAGGTGATTGTCGTCGGCCATTCACTGGCCGGCCTGACGGTGCCCGGAATCGTTGCGGCGCTGGGCCGCTCGCGGGTGCGCGAGATGATCCTGGCAGCGGCCTGCCTACCCGTGCATGGCACGGCGATCGTCGACACCCTCGTCGGCCCGCTGGCCTGGTATGTGCGACGGGCCGTCCGGCTACGCAAGCCTCCCGCGACGATGCCGAATGTGCTGAGCGCCTTGATCTTTTGTAACGGCATGAGCCGTGCGCAGCGCCGCTTCACGTTGTCGCGGATCCACAATGAGGCGACGACACTCATCGCCGAGCCGGTTGATCGCAGCGACCTGCCTGACGATGTTCCACGGACCTGGATCCTGACCTTGCGCGACCACGCGCTCTTTCGGCGCACCCAGTTGCGCAGCATTGCCGCGTTGGGCGGCGTGCAGACGATGATTCCCGTCGACACCTGCCACGACCTGATGATCAGCGAACCTCGACTGCTGGCCGAGATCCTGATCGACCGCTGCGCGCAAACCACTTGTGTCACTTCAGTTTCGGGTCCGTGATGCGGACCATTTCTAGCATTCGACATGCGTTCTAGTAGTCGTGAGTAGATCGTCGAGGTCCTCGATGTGCTCGAGGCCGGCTACAACGCGCCCTGGATTTGGTGTTGATTGTTGTCGGACCCCGGAGCGGTTACGGGTGTTGGAGCGGTGGGAGGGTTTTCGCCGTCAACAGCCGGCCATCGAGCACCCGCTGATCAATCAGCTCGCCGAACAGCCGGCCCGGTCGAGTTGGGTGGCAGGCTGGCCCCGGTGTTGGCGGACCGGTTGCCGATCAGCCGGGCCGAGGCCTCGCGGCGGGTGCATGAGGCCGCCGACCTGGGTCAGCGGCGCGCGCTCAACGGCCAGGCGTTGCCGCCGGTGTTGGAAGCCACCGCGGCCGCCCAACGCGACGGTGACCTCGGTGCCGGCCATGTCGCGGTGATCCGCAGCTTCTTTCACCGCCTGCCGGATTTCGTTGACATCGAGACCCGCAGCACAGCCGAAGCGCAGTTGGCCCGCCTGGCCGGTGAGCACCGCCCCGACGAGTTGGCGAAACTGGCCGACAAGCTCACCGACTGCCTCAACCCCGACGGCGACTTCACCGACATCGACCGCGCCAAACGCCGCGGCCTGACGCTGGGTAAGCAAGATGTCGACGGCATCAGCGCGATCAGCGGATGGCTGACCCCCGAAGCGCGGGCCACCCTCGACGCCGTCTTCGCCAAACTGTCCGCACCCGGAATGTGCAACCCCGCCGACGACGAACCCTGGGTCACCGGCACCCCGTCCCAGGCCGCGATCCACGGCGACACCCGCAGCGCGCCGCAACGCCACCACGACGCCCTGCTCGCCGCCGCGCGGGCGCTGCTGGCCTCCGGTGAGTTGGGCCACCACAACGGCCTACCCACCTCGATCATCGTCACCACCACACTGCACGAACTCGAAAAAAGCACCGGCGCGGGCTCACCGGCGGCGGCACGCTGCTACCCATGCGTGAGGTGATCCGGCTGGGCTCCCACGCCCACCACTACCTGGCCATCTTCGACCACGGCAAAGCCCTGGCCCTCTATCACACCAAACGCCTAGCCTCACCAGCCCAACGAATCGTGCTGCACGCCAGGGACCGCGGCTGCACCTTCCCCGGCTGCACCATCCCGGGCTACCTCTGCGAAGTCCACCACTGCAACCCCTACCGGACCAACCCCGTCACCGACGTCAACCAACTCGCGTTCGGCTGCGGCCCCAACCACGACATGACCGAACACGGCCGGACCACCCGCAAAAACAACAAAGCCCAAACCGAATGGATCCCACCACCACACCCCGACCACGGCCAACCCCGCATCAACACGTTTCACCACCCCGAAAAACTGCTACAGGACAGCGAGGACGAAGTGTCCTAGCTGTGCGCGCCGGGACAGTAGACGCTGATCGCATCGAGCAAGAACGGCCGCACCTGCGGGTCTGGCACGCCCTGACCTACCAACTTGGCGGCAAGCTGCCGCAGGGCGGTAGCGAACGGGCTTGGCATCGGACCGAAACGAAAAGTAGGTATCTGGTCGCGAGAAAGGTTGTCGTCCTCGCAGCGCTCATGGGCCAGGGCAATCAGCTGATCAGGCGGTCCGCCGGCGATTCCATCTTTCGCCAGCAACCCCAGAAACTGGTCGTCCTGCGGGCCCGCGTGGGCAACCGCAGCCGTCATCGCTACAGCTACGGCAACGGCGGCGAGCCGAGCAATCGAGTTGACGACCATGGCTAAGGGTGACACCGATGACGGCGGAACGCGAGTGCTACGGATCAGCGCAGCGAGTACCGGACCGGCAGATGCTTGAGCCCCCCGACGAACGTCGTCGCAACATGCTCTGGATCGCCGGTCAGCTCAATTGATTCCAGCCGCGGAACCAGCTCGGAGAAAAAACTGCTGACCTCCATGCGGGCCAGCGCCGCGCCCAGGCAGAAGTGCACGCCATAGCCGAACGCCAGATGCTTGTTGGGGTCGCGGCCGACGTCGAAGCGGAACGGATCGGCGAAGACCTCCTCGTCCCGATTACCAGACACATACGACAGCAGCAACGACTCCCCCGCTGCGATCGGGACGCCGCGCACCTCGGTGTCCTCGGCGGCAGTGCGCATGAACTCCTTGACCGGCGTGGTCCACCGGATCATTTCCTCGGTCGCCATCGGCATCAGGTCGGGATTGTCCCGCAAACGGTGGCGTTGGTCGGGATTCTCGGTCAGGGCTTGCAAGCCG
>CAVWEO010000061.1:0-270248 GCA_963753995.1 uncultured Actinomycetota bacterium
GGTCCGCCCCGATCGGTCCCGCCCGCGAACACCGCGACGCCGACACCGCGGCCGCGCTGGCCGGGCCGCGGCAGCGGGCCGACCTCGCGCCGTGTCCACGTCCGAGCGGGCAGCCGGGCCCGGTGGCGCTGCGTGGTGTGACAGCCGAATGCGCGGCCGACGGCTCGGTCGTCGACGTCGGGCCGGCACTGGCCGGGCATCGCGTCGTGCTCAACATGTGGGCGTATTGGTGCGCGCCGTGTGCGGCTGAACTTCCCGCGATGGCGGAGTATCAGCGACGGGTCGGCTCCGACGTGATCGTGGTGACCGTGCACCAGGACGAAAACGAGACGGCGGCTCTGCTGCGACTGGCCGAACTCGGCGTCCGGCTGCCGACGCTGCAGGACGGCGGACGTCGGGTGGCGGCGGCGTTGCACGTGCCCAACGTGATGCCCGCGACGGTCGTGCTGGACTCGAACGGTAGCGTGGCGGAGACGCTGCCCCGCGCTTTCGCGACTGCGGACGAGATTACGGATGCGGTCGGGCAGCTGGATGCACGAAGGGGGCGCCGGTGAGCGGAGGCGGCACTCCAAGCGTCTCGATAGCCCGGGTGGAACGGATCTGTTGACGCCCGAACTCGGCCCGTCCTGGCTGCGACCGTTGGTCGACAACATCGCCGAAATTCCCGATGCGTACAAGCGACGACTGCCCGCCGACGTGCTGGCCATGGTGACCGCGTCGAAGAAGTTGGCGGGCAACAAGGGCCGCGACGCGGCGGTGCTGGTGCTGTTCTCCGGCCCGTCGGTAAACGAGTCTCACGGCGCCGCACCGGATTCGCTGCCCGACGACGCCGACCTGCTACTCACCGTGCGGGCCGCCACGCTGCGCCACCACGCCGGCCAGGCCGCATTCCCCGGCGGCGCATCCGATCCCGGAGACGACGGGCCGGTGGCCACCGCGCTGCGCGAGGCGCGCGAGGAGACCGGCATCGACACCGGCAGACTGCATCCACTGGTCACGATGGAGCGAACGTTCATCGCGCCGTCGGGTTTTCACGTCGTCCCCGTGCTGGCGTATTCGCCGGACCCAGGGCCGGTGGCCGTGGTGGATCAGGCGGAAACAGCAATAGTGGCCCGGGTTCCGGTCCGGGCCTTCATCAATCCCGCCAACCGGCTGATGGTGTACCGCCGCACCCTCAGCCGCCGCTTCGCCGGGCCGGCATTCCTGTTGAACGAGATGCTGGTCTGGGGTTTCACCGGTCAGGTGATTTCCGCGATGCTGGATGTCGCTGGTTGGGCAAAGCCCTGGGACGCCAGCGATATTCGCGAGCTGGACGAAGCGATGGCACTGGTCGGCGACGAGGAAGATGCGTGATGAGCTCCTCACAGTGGTTGGACATCGCGGTGCTGGCAGTCGCGTTCATCGCGGCGGTCTCGGGCTGGCGTTCAGGTGCGCTCGGCTCGCTACTGTCGTTCGTCGGTGTGCTGCTCGGCGCGATCGCCGGTGTGCTGCTGGCCCCGCACCTCGTCGCGCATGTCGCCGCGCCGCGGGCCAAGCTGTTCGCCGCGCTGTTCCTGATCCTGGCGTTGGTCGTCGTCGGCGAGGTCGCCGGTGTGGTGTTGGGCCGCGCGGTCCGCGGCTCGATCCACAGCAACTCGGTCCGGTTCTTCGACTCGCTGGTCGGTGTGGCCGTGCAGTTGGTGGTGGTGCTGGTGGCGGCATGGCTGCTGGCGACCCCGTTGACGTCATCGGCGGGTCAGCCCAGTTTGGCTGCGGCAGTGCGGGGTTCGCGAGTGCTCGGCGAGGTCAACGACTATGCGCCGCCATGGCTCAAGACGGTGCCCAAGCGGTTGTCGGCGCTGCTGGACACCTCGGGTCTGCCGCAGGTGCTGGAGCCGTTCAGCCGAACCCCCGTCGTGGCGGTCGCGGCCCCGGACTCCGCGCTGTCCAAGAATCCCGTCGTCGCGAACACCGAGCCGAGCGTGGTGAAGATCCGCGCGATCGCACCGAGCTGCTCGAAAGTGTTGGAGGGCAGCGGATTTGTGCTCTCACCGGATCGGGTGATGACCAACGCGCACGTGGTCGCCGGCTCCAACAACGTCACCGTCGAGGCCAGCGGCAATCCGTACGACGCCACCGTGGTGTCCTACGACCCGACCGTCGACATCGCGATCCTGTCGGTTCCGCACCTGCCGGCCGGGCCGCTGGCGTTCGCCAACTCTCCGGTGACATCGGGCACCGAAGGCATCGTGATGGGCTATCCGGGTGGTGGCGGATTCATGGCGACGCCGGCCAGGATCCGCGAACTCATCGAGCTGAACGGGCCGGACATCTACCGCAAGGCGACGATCAACCGCGAGGTCTACACCGTCAGAGCCAATGTGGAACAAGGCAATTCGGGTGGACCACTGATCGACCTGGACGGTCAGGTGATCGGTGTCGTGTTCGGTGCGGCGGTCGACGACAACGACACCGGTTTCGTGCTGACGGCCAAAGAGGTCGCCGGGCAGCTCGCGCACATCGGCGACACCACACCGGTGCCCACCGGCGAATGCGTCAGTTGAGCGGCGAGCGGTAAACCCGGTCGAGAAATCGCGACAGGTGGGCGTTGACTTCGTCCGGTTTCTCTTCGTGGCTGTAATGCCCTGCGCCGGCGATTGATACGTAGCGGCCGTGCGGCGCGTAGCGCTGCGTTCGTGCGACCGGATCGTCCAGCACGTAGGGATCGTCGTCGCCGTGGATGTGCAGCATCGGAATGCCGAACGGCCGGCTCATCGACCGCATGAAGCGTCGACCCTCTTCGCGCAACTGACTGCGCACCGCCCAGCGCTGGTATTCCAGTGCGCAATGCGCGGCCGACCGAATCTGGATGGCCTGACGCAGGTGGCCGATTGTCTCGGAAAAGTCTTCGGAGGCAAGCCATTTAGCGCCAGCGCGGCTACGGATCAGATGTTCGAGTTCGCTGCCGTGATGCCGGGTCAGTGCGCGTTCCGGCCAGATCGGCACCTGGTAACGCAGCAGTGACGGCAGCAGCGCCCGGCTCTGGTCGCGGCGGGTCAGCGCCGAGCGGCGCAGTGCGGCCGGGTGCGGCGAGCTGATCACCGCGATGGCGCGCACCTGCCGCGAGTGCAGCACCGAGGTGGCCCAGCAGACCAGGCCGCCGTCGGCGTGACCGACCAGTGTCGCCGACGTGTGCCCCAGGGCGCGGATCAGTCCGGCGGTGTCGCCGGCCAACGTCCAGCCGTCATACCCGCGGGGCGGTTTGTCGCTGCCGCCGTAGCCGCGCAAATCCACCGCGACCACGCGGGCGCCGGTCAGGCCGCGCAGCTGGTGGCGCCACGACCACCAGAACGAGCCGAAGCCGTGCAACATGATGACCAGCGGCAGCGAGGTCGACGGGGTGTCCTGACCATCCGGCGTCGCCTCGACGACATGGAACCGGATGCCGTTGGCGTGCACGTCGAGATGGCGCCATGGACCGTCGATGCGGGTTACCGACGGATCTGGTGGGGCCATCTACCAACCCGAGGGATCGGTGGGCGTCCCGCCCGAATTCAGCGCCGGCGCCGAGGGCTTGTCATGGCCCGGCGTGAGAGCCGACCGGGTCTCCTTGACCGATTCGATGGTCTGCTGCGGGCCGCGGATGCGCCGGACCTTCAGGAAACCGAACAGCGCCAGGGCGCCGGTCACCACCACCATGATCCCGAAAACGATCAGGAACGCCGCCCAGCGCCACAACCAGGTGTCGAGCAACTCGGCCAGAAAGAAGAAGAAAAAGAACGTCGAGTAGAACAGCACCACCAGGGCGGCGATGAAGAAGACGCTGCCGGTCAGACCCTTCTTGACATCGCGGGTGATCTCGGCGCGGGCCAGTTCGACCTCCGCGCGCACCAGCGTCGACATCTGCGAGGTGGCATCTTTGACCAGCTCGCCGATCGACGGCTCGGCGGACAGCGCGTGGGGATCGGTCAGCGGGATGCTGGTCAGCGTGCTGGGAACGCCATCAGCTTGCGGTCTCCGTTCTTTCGGTCTGACTTGCTCACAGACGGTCCTCCCGAGCTGGCTCTGGTTGTCCGGCGCATCGTCGTGGGACGCGCGGTCGTCGCGGTTCATGTTGCCATGCAGTCCGGCGCCAGACGAGGCAAGGCGTTGGGCTGGCGTTTGAGGATGGGCGCCGGTGGGCACTGATCACGCTAGACTGGCGCCGCCATTTCTTGGCGTGCGTCTTTTTTGCCGACGGGAGAACCGCGTTGCAGATCACGAGCCGTCAGCTGCTCAGGGGGACGGCGGCCCTGATCATGGCGGGCAGCCTGCTCGGTCTGCACGACGCCCCCGCGCGAGCCGACGATCGGATTCCGCTCGGCGGCGGAGCGGGCATCATCGTCAACAACGACGCCCTGTGCACGCTGACCACCATCGGCACCAATCCCAAGGGCGACCTGATCGGCTTCACCTCGGCGCACTGCGGCGGCCCGGGCGCGGTGGTCGCCGTCGAGGAGGCCAAAAACCGCGGCAACGTGGGAACCATGGTGTCCGGCAACGACGGTCTCGACTACGCGGTCATTCAATTCGACAAGGCCAAAGTGTTGCCGCAAGCCAACTTCGGCGGCTTCGCGATCAACGGCATCGGGCCGGATCCGGCGTTCGGTCAGGTCGCGTGCAAGCAGGGCCGGACCACCGGCAACTCGTGCGGTGTCACGTGGGGCCCGGGTCAGGATCCGGGCACGATCCTCATGCAGGTGTGCGGACAGCCGGGCGACTCCGGCGCCCCCGTGACGGTCAACGATCAGCTGGTCGGGATGATCCACGGCGCGTTCAGCGACAACCTGCCGGTCTGCGTCACCAAGTACATTCCGCTGCACACGCCGGCGGTGGTGCAGTCGATCAACGCCGACCTGGCCGACCTGCAGGCCAAGAACCGTCCCGGCGCCGGGTTCGTCCCGATTCCCGCCTGACTGAGCATTGCGCGGCTATGCGCCCGGCATCGTCACTGGGCGGCCCGAATCGCGTCGAACACGCCGGGGTCGAGCAGCGTCGAGGTGTCGCCGAGGTCGCGCTTCTCGGCGATGTCGCGCAGCAGCCGTCGCATGATCTTGCCGCTGCGGGTCTTCGGCAACTCGGGCACCACATGCAGTTCGCGTGGCCGCGCGATGGGTGAGATCACCCGCGCCACCTCGGCGCGCAACTCGTCGATGATCTCCGCGCCGGTCGTCTCGGCGTGGTCGGCCTGCAGCACGACGAACGCGCAGATCGCCTGGCCGGTGGTCTCGTCGGTGGCGCCGACCACCGCGGCCTCGGCCACCCCGGCGTGGCCGACCAGCGCCGACTCCACCTCGGCGGTGGAGATGCGATGCCCCGACACGTTCATCACGTCGTCGATCCGGCCGAGGATCCAGATCGCGCCGTCGGCGTCGTAGCGGGCTCCGTCGCCGGCGAAGTACCAGCCCTGCTCGGCGAACTTCGACCAGTACGTCTCACGGAAGCGGTCATCGTCACCCCAGATACCGCGCAGCATCGACGGCCAGGGCTGATCGAGCACCAGGTATCCGCTGGTGTGCTCGCCTTCGTCGGATCGACGGCGGGGCGAGCTGGTTGCCGTCGTCGTCGACGATCTTCGCCGAGATGCCGGGCAGCGGCGTCATCGCCGAACCCGGTTTGGCCGCCGCGACGCCGGGCAGCGGCGAGATCATCGCCGCGCCGGTCTCGGTCTGCCACCAGGTGTCCACGATCGGAATGCTGTCGGCGCCGATGACCTTGCGGTACCAGCGCCACGCCTCCGGGTTGATCGGCTCGCCGACCGTGCCCAGCAGCCGCAGGCTGGACAGGTCGTGGGCGTCCGGGATGTCGCGACCCCACTTCATGAAGGTGCGGATCATCGTCGGCGCCGTGTAATAGATTGTGACGCCGTACTTTTCGATGATCTGGAAATGCCGGTGCTGGTCGGGGGTGTCCGGGGTGCCCTCGTAGACGATCTGGGTGACGCCGTTGGACAGCGGCCCGTAAACGCCGTAGGTATGGCCGGTGACCCAGCCGATGTCGGCGGTGCACCAGAACACGTCGGTCTCGGGCTTGATGTCGAAGATGTTGTGGTGGGTGTAGGACGCCTGGGTCAGGTAGCCGCCGCTGGTGTGCACGATGCCCTTTGGGCTTACCGGTGGTGCCCGAGGTGTACAGCAGGAACAGCGGGTGCTCGGCGTCGAACGCCTCGGCTTGGTGCTCGGGGGATGCCGAGTCGACGACGTCGTGCCACCACACGTCGCGGCCTTCGGTCCATTCGACGTCGGCGCCGGTGCGCCGAACCACCAGGACGTGTTCGATCGAGTCGGCGTCGGCGACCGCCTGGTCGGCGGCTTCCTTCAACGATGCGGGCTTGCCGCGCCGGAACTGCCCGTCGGCGGTGATCAAGAGTTTGGCCTCGGCGTCATCGATGCGGGCGCCGAGTGCGGTGGCGGTGAAGCCGGCGAAGATCACGCTGTGCAGCACGCCCAGTCGCGCGCAGGCCAACATCGCGACGAAGGCTTCCGGGATCATCGGCAGATAGATCGCGACGCGGTCGCCGGCGACCAGGCCCAGATCAGTCAGCGCGTTGGCGGCTTTGCTCACCTCGGCCTGAAGATCGCTGTAGGTCAGGGTGCGGTCTTCGCCGATCCGCTCGCCCTCCCAGTGGATGGCGACCCGACCGCCGTTGCCGGCTTCGACGTGGCGGTCTACACAGTTGTAGGTGACATTCAGTTTGCCGCCAGTGAACCATTTGGCAAACGGACGCTGCCGACCAGTCCAGCACCTCGGAAAACGGTGTGGCCCAAGACAGTCGGTTGGCCTGCTCGGCCCAGAACGCCAGCCGGTCCTGCTCGGCCTGTTGATACAGGTCATCGCGGGCATTGGCCTGCGCGGCGAACTCTTTCGACGGCGGATACGACGCGGTGCCTCGGTGTGGGTCTCGGTCACGCGCACGAGCCTAATGCGGTGACGAGACGTCCACGCGCCTGTTGAGGAACCGGGCAATGGGGCCGGGATCGAAGTTTGAGCGGCTGTAGGCAATACAGTCGCGCGAGAACGTGGTGGGCGATGCCGGCCACGGCGAGTTCGGTGACCACCCTGAAAAATGTAGTGCGGATAGGAGGAGGACGGCTTGCACCGGTTAGGCATTCTTGCGGTGACCGCAATGCTGGCCGCCGCATCGCTGACCGGATGCGGCGTGAGCAACGTCCGCACCGACGTGGTGATCGTCAATGCGGGCGAGCCGCAGAACCCGCTGATCCCGACGAACACCAACGACTCCAACGGCGGCCGGATCATCGACCGGCTGTTCGCCGGCCTGATGTCCTATGACGCCAAGGGCGCACCCACGCTGGAAGTCGCCCGGGCGATCGAGACCACCGATGACGTCAACTACCGGATCATTCTGAAACCGGGCTGGGCGTTCAGCGACGGATCGCCGGTCACCGCGCACTCCTTCGTCGACGCGTGGAACTACGGCGCTCTGGCCGCCAATGCTCAACTGCAGCAGGGCTTCTTCGCCCCGATCGCCGGTTTCGACGAGGTAGCAGCGGCGAAGCCGACCGCAACCACCATGTCGGGGCTACAGGTGGTGGACGACCATGAATTCACCGTGCGGCTCAAGGGTCCGACGGCCGATTTCACGCTGCGGCTTGGGTTCTCACCGTTCTACCCGCTGCCGGACGGCGCGCTAAAAGACATGGCGGCGTTCGGCCGGCATCCGATCGGAAACGGCCCATACCTACTGGCCGACCAGCCGGGCAACCCAGCCTGGCAGCACAACGTCAAGCTCGACCTGGTGACCAACCCTGGTTACCACGGCAATCGGATGCCGCAGAACAAAGGCCTGAGGTTCGTCTTCTACGCCAACCTCGACACCGCCTACGCCGACCTGCTGTCGAGCAATCTCGATGTGCTCGATACCATTCCGCCCAGTGTGCTGCCCGTCTACCGCCGAGATCTCGGCGACCGCGCGGTGACCGCGCCGGCCGCGGCCAACCAGAGTCTGGACACGCCGCTGCGACTGCCGCACTTCTCCGGCGAGGAGGGCCGCCTGCGCCGCCGCGCTCTCTCCGCGGCGGTCAACCGCGACCAGATCTGCCGCAAGATATTCTCCAGTGCGCGCACACCGGCGCGCGAGTTCACGGCCGGCTCGCTGCCCGGATTCAACCCCGGTATCGACGGCAACGACGCGCTGAACTTCAACCCGGACCGAGCGCGGGCGCTGTGGGCGCAGGCCGATGCGATCTCGAAATGGTCTGGTCGATATGCGATTTCCTACAACGCCGACGGCTCACATCAGGAGTGGGTGGACGCGGTCGCCAACAGCATCAAGAACACGCTAGGCATCGATGCAGTCGGCGCGCCGCAGCCCACCTTCGCCGGCTTCCGGACCCAGATCACCAGTCGCACGATCAGCACCGCGTTCCGCGCCGGGTGGCAGGGTGACTTCCCGTCGATGCTGGAGTTCCTGGAACCGTTGTTCGTCAGCCGCGCGAGCGCCAACGACGTCGGCTACTCCAACCCGCGATTCGACGCCGCGATCGCCGCCGCGGAGGCCGCCCCCGACTTGCCGAAATCCTTCACGCTGGCCAACGACGCCCAGCGAATCCTGTTGCAGGACATGCCCGTCGTGCCGTTGTGGTACACCGTCGCCGTTGCAGGGCGCTCTGCCGCGGTCAGCGGGTTGGCGCTGACCTGGAACGGGCTGCCCGACTACGAACGCATCGTGAAGGCCTGAGATGGGATGGTACGTCGCCCGACGCGTCGCGGCCATGGTCCCCGTGTTCCTGGGAGCGACGCTGCTGATCTACGGCATGGTGTTCCTGCTGCCCGGCGATCCGATCGCGGCGCTGGGTGGCGATCGCCCGCTGAGCCCCGCGGTGGCCGCCCAGTTGCGTGCGCAGTACCACCTCGACGACCCGTTCTGGTTGCAGTACCTGCACTACCTGGGTGGCGTCCTGCGCGGCGACCTCGGTCACGCCTACTCCGGTCTTCCGGTCAGTACCGTTCTGGCGCAGGCGTTTCCGATCACCTTCAAGCTGGCATTGGTGGCGCTGACGGTGGAAGCGGTGCTCGGCATCGGGTTCGGGGTGATTGCCGGCCTGCGACAGGGCGGGGTCTTCGACGCCGGGGTGCTGATCGTCAGCCTGGTCATCATCGCGGTGCCGATTTTCGTGCTGGGCTTCCTGGCGCAATTCCTGTTCGGTGTCCGGTTGGGACTGGTCGCGGTGACGGTGGGCGACCAGCCGACCTTCGCCCGACTGCTGTTGCCCGGAATCGTCCTGGGTGCAGTGTCGTTCGCCTACGTGGTGCGGCTGACCCGGTCCGCGGTCGCCGACAACGCGCACGCCGACTATGTGCGAACCGCCACCGCGAAAGGTTTGTCGCGGCCGCGCGTGGTGGTCGTGCACATCCTGCGCAATTCGCTGATCCCGGTGGTGACCTTTCTCGGGGCTGACCTCGGCGCGCTGATGGGTGGAGCGATCGTCACCGAAGGCATCTTCAACATCCACGGTGTCGGCGGCGTCCTCTATCAGGCCGTCACCCGCCAAGAGGCGCCGACCGTGGTCTCGATCGTAACGGTGCTCGTCGTCGTCTACCTCGTCACCAACCTTGCCGTGGATCTGCTCTACGCTGCGTTGGATCCGAGGATTCGCTATGGCTGAACTACTTGATGGCAGCGGCTTTTGGCGTGATACCTGGGGCGAGCTGCGCCGCCGCCCGCAGTTCGTCGTCAGCGCGGCGCTGATCGGTTTTGTCGTCGTTGTCGCCGTCTTCCCGTCGTTGTTCACCGCAGCCGACCCCGCTTACGCCAATCCGGACCAGAGCCTGCTCGGGCCGTGCGCGGCGCATTGGTTCGGTACCGACCTGCAGGGCCACGACATTTACGCGCGCACCGTCTACGGTGCCCGTGCCTCGATCACCGTCGGCCTCGGAGCCACCGTGCTGGTGTTCGTCGTCGGGGGTGCGCTGGGCGCGCTGGCCGGTTTTTACGGCGGGTGGTTCGACGCGATCGTCTCCCGCGTCGCCGACGTCTTCTTTGCTATTCCGTTGCTGCTGGCGGCAATCGTGCTGATGCAGGTCATGCATCACCGGACGGTGTGGACGGTGATCGCGATCCTCGCACTGTTCGGCTGGCCGCAGATTGCCCGGATAACTCGCGGCGCGGTGCTCGCGGTCCGTGGCAGTGATTATGTGTTGGCGGCGAAAGCTCTCGGGCTGAACAGGTTCGGCATCCTGGTGCGGCATGTGCTGCCCAATGCGATCGGACCGGTGATCGCCGTGTCCACGATCGCGCTCGGGTTGTTCATTGTCACCGAGGCCACTCTGTCGTATCTCGGTGTCGGCTTGCCGCCGTCGGTCGTGTCATGGGGCGCTGACATCAACGTCGACCAGATCCGGTTGCGCGCCGGTTCACCGATCTTGTTCTATCCCGCTGGTGCACTGGCGATCACCGTGCTGGCGTTCATGATCATGGGCGATGTGCTGCGCGACGCTCTGGATCCGTCGTCGCGGGCCTGGCGGCCATGAGCGCCCCGCTGCTGAGCGTCACCGGTCTCGAGGTTCGCTTCGGCGCCGACGACCCGGCGGTTTGCGGCGTCGACCTCGAGGTGCGGGCCGGCCAGACCGTGGCGATCGTCGGCGAGTCGGGGTCGGGCAAGTCCACCACCGCCGCAGCGATTCTCGGGCTGCTGCCGCCCGGCGGACGCATCACTGCCGGCCGCATCGAGTTCGACGGCGTCGACCTCACCGCTGCCACGCGGCGGCAGCTCCGGGCCGTCCGGGGCAGTGGCATCGGCTACGTGCCGCAGGACCCGATGACGAACCTGAACCCGGTCTGGCGGGTCGGCTTTCAAGTCCGAGAAGCGTTGCGCGCGAACAACGCTGACCGCAAGGCGGTCCAGTTGCTGGCCGACGCCGGCCTACCCGAGCCAGGTTTGCAGGCGCGGCAGTATCCGCATCAGCTGTCCGGCGGAATGTGTCAACGAACACTGATCGCGATCGGACTGGCCGGGCGGCCGCGGCTACTGATCGCCGACGAACCGACGTCGGCCCTGGACGTCACCGTGCAACGCCGCGTCCTGGATCATCTGCAGCACCTTGCCGACGAACTGGGCACCGCAGTGCTGCTGATCACCCACGACCTGGCGCTGGCCGCCGAACGTGCTACCCGGCTGATCGTGATGCGTCAGGGTCAGATAGTGGAAACCGGCGCAGCGCAGACGATTCTGCACAAGCCACAGCACCCCTACACACAGCGTCTGGTGGCGGCGGCACCCTCATTGCGTGCTGGCGTCATCGCACGCAAGGTCACCCCCGAGGATGCGGCGGACGTGATCGTCGCCTCCGGGCTGACCAAGATCTACCGGTCGTCCCGCGGTGCGCCGTGGCGCACGGCTGAGGTGCGCGCCGTCGACGATGTCTCGTTTCGGCTGCGCCGCGGCACTACGTTGGCGGTCGCCGGCGAGTCCGGATCGGGGAAGTCCACCCTGGCCCGACTGGTGCTCGGCCTGCTACAACCAAGTTCGGGCACAGTGATTTTCGACGGAGCCGATGTGTCCGACGCCGCGTCGCTGGGTCGGCGGGAGACGCTGGGTTTCCGCCGCAAGATTCAGCCGGTGTTCCAGAACCCTTACGGCAGTCTGGATCCGATGTACTCGGTCGCGCAGATCATCGAGGAGCCGCTGCGGATTCACCGGATCGGTGATCGCCGTGAGCGCCGCCAAAGCGTCGGCGAATTGGCCGAGCGGGTCGCGTTACCGTCGTCGTTGTTGAACCGGCGCCCACGAGAGTTGTCCGGGGGACAGCGCCAGCGGGTGGCGATCGCGCGGGCGCTGGCGCTGCGGCCCGAGGTGGTGGTCTGCGACGAGGCAGTCTCGGCGCTCGACGTCGTGGTGCAGGCGCAAATCCTGGACCTGCTGGCCGAATTGCAGGCGGCGCTGGGCCTGACGTATCTGTTCATCAGCCACGACCTGGCGGTGATCCGGCAGATCGCCGACGAGGTGATGGTGATGCAGGCGGGCCGGGTGGTCGAACATGCGGCCACCGGGGATGTCTTCGCCCGGCCGCGGCACGAGTACACCCGGCAGCTCCTGGCCGCGGTTCCCGGTGCGGGTGCTGGCTATCGTGAGAGCCGATGAGTTGTGCCGGCGACGATGCAGAGCGCAGCGATGAGGAGGAGCGGCACCGATGGGTTGTGCCGGCGACGATGCAGAGCGCAGCGATGAGGAGGAGCGGCACCGATGAGTCCTGACCCGCTTGCTCCCCTGATGGAGCTGCCCGGTGTCGCTGCCGCCAGTGACCAAGCGCGTGAGGCGCTCGGCCGGGCGCACCGTCACCGCGCCAACCTGCGGCGCTGGCCGGTCACCGCTGCCGAGGCCGCACTGCGGTCGGCCAGGGCGTCAGCGGTGCTCGACGGCGGCGGCCACAAACTCGATGACGAAATCGACGTGTCTGCCGTCAGGGATCCGGTCTTCGCCGGAGCACTTCGCGTCGCGCAGGCGCTGGAGGGCGGCGAGACCAACCTGGTCGGGGTGTGGCAGCGCGCGCCGCTGCAGGCGCTGGCCCGGTTGCACATGCTGGCCGCGGCAGACCGCGTCGACGAGAGTCGGTTGGGCAGGCCACGTTCCGAACCCGACGTCGGCCCGCGTCTGGAGCTGCTCGCCCAGATCGTCTCCGGCGGTTCCAAGGCGCCGGCGCCGGTGATCGCCGCCGTCGCGCATGGTGAGCTGCTGACGCTGGCGCCGTTCGGCACCGCGGACGGGGTGGTGGCGCGCGCGGTGTCGCGATTGGTCACGATCGCGACCGGCCTCGATCCGCACGGGCTGGGAGTGCCGGAGGTGGGTTGGATGCGTCGCACCGCCGACTACCGCGAGGCGACCGCCGGGTTCGCGGCCGGCACCCCCGAGGGCATGGCCGCGTGGCTGGTGTTGTCCTGCCGCGCTATGCGCACCGGCGCGCAGGAAGCGCTGGCGATTGCTGAAACGCTGACCGGGCAGGGCGAGCGCGGGCACCAGAACTGATAAAGCGGGCGGCGCACCGAAGGATTCGGCTCGCCGCCCGCTAGCACGGATCTCGGTTACCAGGCGTGCATCTGTGGGTCGCGTGGGATGGCCTCGGCGATCTTGCGACGCTTCCGGTTGCGGCCCCACCCAAAGGGCCGTCGACGCCATTCACTGTTCGCAATTACGCAGGCCCGCAACACTTCTGCCAATATCGCGGCTGTGACTTCGCGTGGGTGCCGGGAACCGTGCTCGGTTGCCCTGTTCGGGAGATCGGCCCTTCTCTTCCGGATCGATCTTGGCCGTACCGGACTTCCGTAGGTCCTTTGTACTCCGTGACCCCGGTCACATCAAGAGGCAAATGCCACGAATCCCCAAAGCGATGCGGGGCTGTGATTACAAAAGTTTGCTGGGACGTCGCTACAACGACAGTCGGCGCAGCAGCGAGTAGGTCAGCGCGCCGGCGGCCAGCGCGCTGATTCCCACCGCGGCAGTGGTGGCGACGGCTGCTCCCGAGGGCGCCGGAATGCGGTCGCGTAGCGACACCGGCCGGGAAAACGCCAGCACCGGCCAGTCGCGAGCGGTGGCTTCGCGGCGCAGCGCGCGGTCGGGGTTGACCACGCTCGGATGCCCGACGACCTCGAGCATCGGCATGTCGGTGATCGAGTCGGAGTAGGCGTAGCAGTGCTCGAGCGGGTAACCCTCGCGTGCGGCCAATTCGCGAATGGCCTGCACCTTGCCCTCGCCGTAACAGTAGAACCCGATCTCGCCGGTGTACTTTCCGTCCTCGACCACCATCCGGGTCGCCATCGCGTGGGTGGCTCCCAGCGCTCGCGCGATCGGCGCCACCAGTTCTTCACCGGATGCCGACACCACCACGACGTCGCGGCCGCACAGTTTGTGGCTGGCGATCAGGTCGGCGGCCTCGGCGAACACCAGCGGAGTGACGATGTCGTGCAAGGTCTCGTTGACGATCGTCTTGATCTGCTCGACGTCCCAGCCGGTGCACATGTTGGTCAAATGAATGCGCATGCGGTCCATCTGGTCGTGATCGGCGCCGGAGAGCAGGAACAAGAACTGGGCGTAGCTCGACTTGAGGACGGCCCGACGATTGATCAGACCCTGCGCGAAGAAGGGTTTGCTGAACGCCAGCGTGCTGGATTTGGCGATGATCGTCTTGTCGAGATCGAAGAACGCGGCCGTCCGCGGGGTCGGACCAGACGGCGTCGACGGAGTTTGCTGGTCAGCGGCCGAGTCTGAGACGGTCACCGCCCCAGCATAGGGCGGTGCGTCGGCAAATCGCGAGGCTGTCGGTAAAAGCGCCGGTCAGACGCTGTTTTGACGATCACGACGTTTTTAAGACTATTGGTTCAGCTACTTAAAGGAGTTACTTATTTCTGCCCGGCAACCCTTGCGCCGCGTAACACTGTCATGTGTATAGTAAGCATCACTCGGCTTAGCCGAGGGTGTATCAGCCCGACCCCCCGGGGCTGATACACGACGACCCTCGCCTCCTCCCCCCCTGGCGGGGGTCGTCCCTTTTGTCGGGCAAATTCTTAGCCCAGCCTTCCCCTGCGGTCTCGTCCACAGCCGGGACGTTCTCCACAAATTCTGCTATGCGACTAGCGGTGCGGGACCCGTCGCGGCACGGTGGGCCGATGCCGATCACCGAAACGCACGGAGTACTGGCCGTGCTTGCCGATCCCATGCTGCGCGACGAACTGGATCGGGTCGCGGCAGCGGTTGGTGTGCGAGTCGTCCACGCCGCCAGTGCCTTACCGGTGAGCAGAAAGACGTGGGCCGCGGCGGCGGCGGTCGTACTCGACGAGGCGGGAGCGCTGGGCTGCGCCCTTGCCGGCTTGACCCGCCGCGCGCACGTGATCGTGGCGAGCGTTGACGATCCGCCACCGGCTACCTGGGCCGCGGCGATCGAGGTAGGTGCCGACCATGTGCTGAGACTGCCTGCGCAGGAGCACGATCTGGTCCGCGCGCTCGCCGAGGCAGCCGAATCAGCTCGTGACGACGGTGCTCGCGGCGCGGTGGTGGCGGTGATGGGCGGATGCGGCGGTGCGGGCGCGTCGCTCTTCGCGGTGGCCCTGGCGCAGGTGGCGAAGGATGCCATGCTGGTTGACCTGGATCCGTGGGCCGGCGGGATAGATCTGCTGGTCGGTGCGGAGACCGCACCCGGAGTCCGCTGGCCTGACCTGACCTTGCAAGGAGGCCGGCTGACCTGGTCGGCGGTCCGCGATGCCTTACCCCGCCACCGCGGCATCACTGTGCTGTCGGGTATCCGGCGCAGCTACGAATTAGACGGTCGCGCAGTGCAAGCCGTGCTCGACGCGGGCCGTCGCGGCGGAGCGTCGGTGGTGTGCGACCTTGCCCGTCGTATGACCGATGCGGTCGAAACTGCTTTGGATGCAGCTGACCTCGTTGTGGTGGTCAGCCCGTGTGATGTGCGGGCCTGCGCAGCGACCGCGACACTGGTTCCGGTGCTGGCCGCGATCAATCCCAACATCGGGCTGGTGGTGCGGGGTCCGGCGCCGGGCGGACTGCGGGCCGATGAACTGGCCGCGATCGCGGGAGTGCCGCTGCTGGCTTCGATGAAGCCGCAGCCATGCCTGGCCGAGCAGCTGGAGCATGGCGGCCTGCGGTTGGGCCGGCGTTCGGCGCTGTCCGCGGCCGCCGGCGGAGTGCTCGCCCTGCTGCCGGCGCATCCGTCGGTGCGGACCGATAGCCGGGCGGCATGAGCGGCTCGCTGATCGATCGGGTGCGGGAGCGACTGGCGACCGAATCCGCTCCGCTTCGCCCTCAGGCGGTGGCCGACGCGATCAGGGCCGAGTCCGGCGGCGTCCTCGGTGACACCGAGTTGCTGCGCAATCTCCGGATACTGCAGACCGAGCTGACCGGTGCCGGGATCCTGGAACCGCTGTTGCGCGCCAGCGGCACCACCGACGTGCTGGTGACCGCTCCCGACGCCGTCTGGATCGACGACGGGAAAGGATTGCGCCGCAGCGACGTTCGGTTTGCCGATGAAGCCGCGGTGCGGCGACTGGCGCAGCGGCTGGCACTGACAGCGGGCCGGCGCCTCGACGACGCGCAGCCATGGGTCGACGGCCAGTTGACCGGGGTGGGCGCCGGCGGGTCAGCCGTGCGGCTGCACGCCGTATTACCGCCGATCGCGGTGGGAGGGACCTGCCTGTCCTTACGGGTGCTGCGGCCGGCGACCCAGGATCTCGCTGCGTTGATCACGGCCGGCGCTATCGCACCCGCGGCGGTGGAACTGGTCGACGGCATCATCGCGGCCAGGCTGGCGTTCCTGGTGTCGGGCGGAACCGGCGCGGGCAAGACGACACTGCTGTCGGCGATGCTGAACGCGGTGGCGTCTGACGAGCGGATCGTGTGCATCGAGGAGGCCGCAGAATTGGCGCCGCCGCATCCGCACTTGGTGCGACTTGTGGCTCGGTGCGCCAACGTCGAAGGCGTCGGAGAGGTCACCGTGCGTCAACTTGTGCGCCAGGCATTGCGGATGCGTCCGGACCGCATCGTGGTCGGGGAAGTCCGGGGCGCCGAGGTGGTCGACCTGCTGGCCGCACTGAACACCGGGCACGACGGTGGTGCCGGCACGGTCCACGCCAACAACCCCGCCGAGGTCTCGGCACGACTGGAGGCACTGGGTGCTCTCGGTGGCCTGGATTGTGCTGCGCTGCACAGTCAACTGGCTGCAGCAATACAAGTGCTGCTGCATGTGGCCCGCGATCGCGAGGGGCGACGGCGGCTCGCTGAAATCGCCGTCCTTCGCCGTGCCGGCGATCGAGTGCGAGCAGTCACCGTGTGGCAGGCCGACCGTGGACTCACCGACGAGATCGCACGGTTTCGCGGGCTGCTGCGCGGCCGGTTGCCGTCATGAACGCACCGGCGCTCACCGCGGTCGCGTTGGCCGGTGCGGTGTTGGTGCCTCCGTCGTCGCCGCGGCAGCGACTGGGCCGCGCGGGCCGCGACCGCAAGACGCTGCCACCGCGGGCAGCGGGCTGGGTGACGGCATGTGCACTGGCTGCGGGTGCCGGGTTGCTGCCGATGACAACGGTTTTGGCGGCAGTTGTGTGTGTCGCGACGCTGGTTTTGTGTATCCGGCGTCGACGGCGCGGCGATCGGGGATCAGGCGAGAGTCGTGAGTTGCAGACGGCGATCGACGTGCTGGTAGGCGAACTGCGGGTGGGGGCCCACCCGGCGGCTGCATTCGCCGTGGCGGCGCAAGAGACAGCCGGACCGGTTTCCGTCGCGTGCCGAGCGGTGGCGGCGCGTGCCCGATTGGGCGCCGATGTCGCCGCGGGCCTGCGTGGCGTCGGCGAAACTTCAGTGTTGCAAGCACATTGGGAACGGCTCGCCGTGTGCTGGCAACTGGCCGCCGATCACGGGTTGGCGATGTCGGCGTTGATGCACGCCGCCCAGCGTGATATCGCTGAGCGGCAGAGGTTCTCCGACCAGGTGCGGTCGGCGATGGCAGGTGCTCGCGCCACCGCGGCGATCCTGGCGAGCCTTCCGGTGCTCTCGGTGGCGATGGGTGAGCTGATCGGAGCGCGTCCGATGGCGTTCTTGCTCGGTGGACACTTGGGTGGCTGCCTGTTGGTTGTCGGGCTGACGCTGGTGTGCGGTGGGCTGCTGTGGTCCGACCGCATCACCGATCGGGCGTTGGCGTGATCACAATGGCGGCCGCGCTTTTGGCTGCGGCGTTAGTGTGCGGCACCGGGCCTTCGGCCGTTCGGTCCCGCGCCAGGACACCAGTCGGGCGGCGGCAGGCGCCGGCGCGCAAGCCGGGCGGGCCGGATCCGCTGGCCGTCGCATCCAGTCTGGATGTGCTGGCAGTTTGCCTGACATCGGGGATGGCGGTGTCGACGGCCGCCGCAGCCACGGCCCGATCGGCGCCGCCGCTACTGGCGCAGATACTCTGCCGCGCAGCCGATCTGCTGGCCTTGGGCGCCGACCCGGCCGTCGCGTGGTCCGCGGTGTCCGACCGCGTCGATCCGCAGATCGACGCCCTGCTGCGGATGGCTCGACGGTCCTCGGCGTCGGGTGGGGCGCTGGCCGAGGCGGTGTCCGGGCTCGCCGCCCAATGCCGGCAGGACGCCACGCATGCCGCCGCCGCGACAGCCGAGCGTGCGGGCGTGTTGATCGCCGGTCCGCTCGGACTCTGTTTTCTTCCGGCGTTCGTCTGCCTGGGCATCGTCCCGGTCATCGCCGGGCTGGCCGCCGACTTCCTGCAGTCCGGCTTTTTATGACGATGGTAGTTCCGAAAATAGAAGAGGAGAAACATGTTTCACGACTTGAGGGCACGCTTGACGCTGTTGGTGGTGGACGAATCGGGGATGTCGACCGTCGAATACGCCATCGGGACGATTGCGGCGGCGGCCTTCGCGGCTGTTCTCTACAGCGTCGTGACCGGCGACTCGATCGTCTCGGCGTTGACGAACATCATCGCCCGCGCGCTCAACACCAAGGCCTAGCCGACGATGCCGGAGCGACCACCGTGGAGGCGGCGTTCGGCGTCGCGACCCTGGTCGTCGTTCTCATGCTGTGTCTGGCCGGCATCACCGCGGTATCGATGCAAGTCCGCTGCATCGACGCCGCGCGCGAGGCCGCCCGGTTGGCGGCGCGCGGTGATGAGCGCTCGGCGGTCGCTGCCGCGCGCGGTGTCGCTCCGGCCGGTGCCGGTGTGCAACTGCGCCGCGACGGCGGCTTCGTCGTCGCGACCGTTAGCAGCAGATCGAAATTGCTTGTCGCCCTGCACCTCACCGCGACGGCGGTGGCGGCGATCGAATCTCAATGACGAGCAAGGGGCGGTCACCGTGGTCGCGGCGGCCATGGTTGTCGTGCTGTTGACCGTCACCGGCGCAGTGGCGTACCTGGGTGCTGCGGTGGTGGCGCGACACCGGGCCCAGGCCGCCGCCGATCTGGCTGCGCTTGCCGCCGCGGCACGCGTGCCTGCCGGAGCCGAGGCCGCGTGCGCGCAGGGCGACGCGGTAGCTCGCGCGATGCGGGTCGGTATTGCCGGCTGCGTGGTGGACGACCTGGATGTCGTGATCACCGTCGTGGTGGGCGCCGAGCGCGGTCGATGGGGCACAGCGCGGGCAGCTGCGCGAGCCGGTCCGGCCTAGTCCGCCAGGTCGGCCGCGGCAAGCTCTGAGTCGGTGGGCAGCCGCACCGAGACCAGGCCGGCATACGCGTCATCGTCGAGCTGCACCCGGTTGACTGTCACGTGCACCGGCACCCACCCGCCGTCGTGAGCCGGCAGCCGCAGTACCGCGCACGCGGCGCCGTCGGTGAACTCGGTGCGCATCGCGGCCCTCTTCGCCTCGTCATCGGGGTGTATCCGGGGGGTGTCGGCGGCGATGCGGCGCCAGTCGTAGAACGGGCACGGTGCGTCGAGCCATTTCAGCAGCGTCCAGCTGTGCGGATCGAACAACGCCCGGTGCACCCCGGGCTGGGCCAGTCCGCGCAAGATCTGCTGGGCAAGCCGGTCCGACGGGGTCGGCGGGTCGGCGGGCTCGGCGCGCCAATTCATGCCGCGGGCGACCATGTGCTCGCGGCCGTCCGCGCCCTCTTCGAGGCCATTGCGCACGACGAAGCTCACCCGTATGGGGTTGCCCTGCCAGTCCCGGCCGTCCCAGGTGTCGCACATCGTGTGGCCCGGTTCGAACCGGACCGCTGCCGCCAGCGCCTTGCCTTCATTCGGCTTGAGCTCGCCCGATGGCCAGCACTCCGCGAATGCGCGCTCTTGGGGCTCCTCCATCTCGACGTTGCGGCCCATGTTGAGCAGCGACTGTGCGGTGTCGGTCGCCACCCCGATGGTCGCATCCCATTTCAGCGGGCCGGGAATCGGCCGCTCTGGGGGCTCCTGCTCGGATGAACCGCTCCAGACGTGCACACCGTGGACGCGGCCGTCGGACATCAGCACCGGCTCGGTGCGGATCACCCGGGCTTTCTTCGGCGTGATGCTGACCAGACCTTTGCTGGTCTGGACTGACTCCGCGATCGCGGACTGGATCGCGGCGCGGCCGCCAGTGCGCTTCAAAAACATCGTTATCGGAATCAGGTCGTGCAATTGACGGCCCGTGGCTACCACGGCCGGTTCTCTGCCCAGCGTTTCCACCAGCAGCCAGTCGTTGGTCATAGTTCGGTAGTTTAGCCGTGTGGAGCCGGATAACCCGTTGCGTCACTGTCGAATCCGGGTGTCCCTCACTGTGACCAGGCTGAGGATCTCCGTGTGGGCGCATCAGCGTTGCACAGCTGGTGAAGCCGCAGGTATTGTGCCGCCGCGCCGAACGCAGTCAGTGCACGACTTACATCGACCATTGCTGAGTCCCGTTCGCTAGCGCGGTGAGTACCAGGCGCAACACCTGCACGGCTCCAGCCTTGTCGAGCGGGTCGTTGCCGTTGCCGCATTTCGGTGATTGCACGCACGACGGGCAGCCCGACGGGCATTCGCATGCCTCGATCGCCGCGAGCGTGGCGCCCAGCCACGTGTTCGCCTGGCGGAAGCCCTGTTCGGCGAAACCGGCTCCGCCCGGGTAACCGTCATACACGAATACACTTGGCAAACCGTCGGATTCGGGGCCGACAGCGGTGGACAGTCCGCCGATGTCGCCGCGGTCGCAGCTGGCCACCAGCGGTAGCAGGCCGATAGCGGCGTGCTCCGCGGCGTGCAGCGAACCGGGTATCTGTAGCGGACCGATGTCGCTGTCGTCCAATGCTTCTGGCGTGACGGTGTACATCACCGCCATGGTGTCCAAGGTGTGCGGTGGCAGTGCCAGCTCGACGAAGTCGAGCACCTCACCGTTGTGTCGACGGCGCAGGTAGCCCGCGATCTGGTTGGTCACGCTGACCGGGATCAGGCCCAGGGTGACCGGCCCGAAAGCACGGCGCTCGCCGGTTCCGGTGACCACGATGTCGGTGAGTTCGCGTGCGAACGTGGCGTATCCGGGGTCTTCGGCGTGGACGAAAGCCATGCCGTCGCCGAAGTCCAGCGAATCGACCACGTAGCTCTCACCCTGGTGCAGGTACACCGCGCCCGGATGCACCGATGCGGCCGCCTGGCCGTGACCCGCCGTCCCCAGCAGGCGTCCGGTGTCGCCTTCGACGATCACGATCTGACCGCCCGTCGGGCCCCGAATATCCACTGCCGGATGTGGATCCACACCCGGCGCCGGGTAGTACCTGCCGGATCGCCGTCGCAGCAGGCCGTCGTCGACCAACGCGGTGGCGACGTCCTCGGCGCCAAGGGCGCGCACTTCGGCGTCGTCGATCGGTAATTCCGTTGCAGCGCAGAGTAACTGCGGGCCGAGGATATAGGGGTTGGCCGGGTCGATCACCACCCGCTCGATCGGCTTGTCCAGTAACGCGGCAGGGTTGTGCACCAGGTAGGTGTCCAGTGGGTCGTCGCGGGCCACCAGCACCACGAGCGCGCCCTGTCCGCGCCGGCCGGATCGGCCGGCTTGCTGCCAGAACGAGGTGACCGTTCCGGGAAAACCGGCCAGCACCACCGCATCCAGCCCGGCGATGTCGATGCCGAGTTCCAGTGCATTGGTGGTGGCCAGACCCCGCAAGTGCCCGTCGAGCAGTGCCTGCTCGAGCGCGTTGCGGTCCTCGGGGAGATAGCCGGCGCGATACGACGCCACCGTCTCGGTCAATTGCGGAGCGATGTCTTCCAGCCGTGCGCGCGTTGCCAGCGCGGTCAGTTCGGCGCCGCGGCGCGACCGGACGAACGTCAGCGTACGGGCACCTTCGGCGACCAGGTCGGCCATCAGGCGCGCCGCCTCGCTACCAGCGGATCGCCTTACCGGGGCGCCGTTTTCGCCCGTCAGATCGGTGCGCAGGGCGGGTTCCCACAGCGCCACCGTTCGAGCGCCTTGCGGTGAACCGTCTTCGGTGACCTCCTCCACGGGCTGGCCGATGAGTTCGGCGGCGGTCACACCCGGAGACGACGTCGTTGCGCTGGCGAAGATCACCGTCGGTAGCACGGCCGGATCGGCGGAGTACCGCGCGCACAACCGCAGCAGGCGCCGCAGCACCATCGCCACGTTGGATCCGAAAACCCCTCGGTAGTAGTGGCATTCGTCGATGACGACGAATCGAAGGTTGCGCAGGAACATGGCCCAACGGGCGTGGTTGCGCAGCATCGCCAGGTGGACCATGTCGGGGTTGGAGAACACCCATCGAGAACGCTCGCGGGCCAGCCGGCGTATCTCGCCTGCGCTGTCGCCGTCGTAGGCCGTCGGCGCGACATCGGCCAGCCGGGCTACGGCCGCGCACAGCGAATGGGCGGCCCGCAGCTGGTCGTGGCCAAGGGCTTTCGTCGGCGAGATGTACAGCGCTCGAGCGCGCGGATTGGACGCCAGCGCGTTGAGGATGGGGAGTTGGTAGGCCAGCGATTTCCCGGATGCGGTGCCGGTGCTGATGACGACGTGACGGCCGGCGTGCGCCAAATTCGAGGCCTGAACCTGGTGTGCCCACGGCGAACTGACGCCACGGTCGGTGAATGCACGCAGCACATCGGGTTCGACCCAGGCCGGCCAAGGCTGTCGGTGGCCATGCCGCGCCGGCAGTTCGGCGACATGACGCAGCGGGTGCTCACCCGCCTCGATGCCGGCGACCACGGCGGCGAGCAACTCGCTGCCGAATGTCACCACGATTTAGTGCCTCCTGATCCGAACTTCGCGCCTGAATCGACCCATAGTCCCGCTGCGACCGGGCGTTTCGGCACCGCATCCGAATTGTTTACCTCGTGGTAGCTCAATTCGTCCTCTGAGGCTGTCGCTGAGGCGGTGAACGTGATTGACTGTTTGCGGTCGCAGCTTCTGTGTTCGTGTAAAACTTTCGCAGGATCGACGTTGCGGTCGCGGTTCCTGCGAGGTTGTAGGTCGGGTGAAGTTCCGGCGACTCAGCAAGGTTAAGCGGTCGGAACGGGCCCGGAGTATCGAGGTGATGCTCCGCACCCGAGTAGTAAAGGAAACATCAAGAAATGCCACAGGGAACTGTGAAGTGGTTCAACGCGGAAAAGGGATTCGGCTTCATCGCCCCCGAAGACGGTTCGGCCGACGTGTTCGTCCACTACACGGAGATCCAGGGAAGCGGCTTCCGCACCCTCGAGGAGAACCAGCGAGTCGAGTTCGAGGTCGGACAGAGCCCCAAGGGTCCTCAGGCCACCGGCGTCCGCGCCGTCTGAACCATTAGCGACGACACCCCCCGCACCGATCCCATCGCCGGGTTCGGACGGGGGGTTTTCGTTGTGGACATCTCCGCACGCCGCGCCGTGCGTCGCGGCCCGGACGCCTACTGTCGGTGACGTGAGCCAGCTGTCGTTCTTCTCGGCTGAGTCAGTGCCGCCCGCGGTCACCGACCTCACCGGGGTGCTCGCGGCCGCCGGCCAGATCGTGACGGTCGGCAGCGGGGCCCGGTTGTCGGTGGTCGTCGATCAGGACTGGCGCGCACGGGCCCTGGGCCAAATGATCGACGAGGCCGGATTGACCGCCGAGATCACACAGACCGATGAACACACACCGCTGGTGCGCACCGCGGTGGACGCCAGGCTGCGGCCGATGGCCGTCGAATGGACCCGCGGTGCGGTCAAGACCCTGCCGCCGCTGTGGTTGCCCGGTCCCCGGGAATTGCGTGCGTGGATACTTGCCGCCGGAAGCCCCGAGGACGACCGGTATCTATTAGGACTGGACCCGCACGCGCCGGACACCCATTCGCCGCTGGCGTCTGCGCTGATGCGCGTCGGCATCGCCCCCACCCTGATCGGCACTCGCGGGGCCCGGCCCGCGCTGCGAATCAGCGGCCGACGAAGGCTATCGCGCCTGGTAGAGAATGTGGGAGACCCTCCTGACGTCGCCGAAGCGTTGCCATTCTGGCCGCACGTCTAGCGCCAATCGGGCGACCCGCCAACGGGGGGTCGGTTTGCGTCGGCCCATTCCGGGTGCCACATTGTCAGGTGTCTACAGGCCGAAGCACCGTAGATTGACGCTGGCTGATCGCGGAAATACTCCTTCGCGGGCCTGCAGGGGAAGACGAAGTCATGAAAGTGAGCGGAATCAAAGGTGGCTGACGGCGACGGGAATGGCGCCACGCGGCGGCTCGTCATTGTCGAGTCGCCGACCAAAGCGCGCAAATTGGCCGGCTACCTGGGCGCTAATTACATCGTCGAGTCGTCCCGAGGCCATATCCGTGACCTGCCGCGGGCGGCGGCCGACGTGCCGGCGAAATACAAGTCCCAGCCCTGGGCCCGGCTCGGGGTCAACGTCGACGAGGACTTCGAGCCGCTCTACATCATCAGCCCGGACAAGAAGAGCACGGTCACCGAACTCAAGGGCCTGCTCAAAGACGTCGACGAGCTCTACCTCGCCACAGACGGTGACCGCGAAGGCGAGGCGATCGCCTGGCACCTGCTGGAGACCCTGAAGCCGCGCGTTCCGATCAAGCGCATGGTGTTTCACGAGATCACCGAGCAGGCGATCCTGGAAGCCGCCGCCAACCCGCGTGACCTGGACATCGACCTGGTCGACGCCCAGGAAACCCGCCGCATCCTGGACCGGCTGTACGGCTACGAGGTCAGCCCGGTGCTGTGGAAAAAGGTGGCGCCCAAGCTTTCGGCGGGCCGGGTTCAGTCGGTGGCGACCCGCATCATCGTCCAGCGCGAGCGCGACCGGATGGCCTTCCGCAGCGCCGCCTACTGGGACGTGGTGGCCGAGCTGGACGCCAGTGTCTCCGATCCCAAGGCGCAGCCGCCGAGGTTCACCGCCCGCCTGACCACGGTCGACGGCCTGCGGGTCGCCACCGGCCGCGACTTCGACTCGCTGGGCAGCGTGCGCAAACCCGACGAGGTGACCGTGCTCGACGAGGCCAGCGCCGGTTCGCTGGCCGCCGGCCTGCGCGGCTCGCAGCTCACCGTCGGGTCGGTCGAGGAAAAGCCCTACACCCGTCGCCCGTATCCGCCGTTCATGACGTCGACGTTGCAGCAGGAAGCCGGCCGCAAGCTGCGGTTTTCCGCCGAGCGCACGATGAGCATCGCCCAGCGGCTCTACGAGAACGGCTACATCACCTACATGCGTACCGACTCGACCACGTTGTCGCAGTCGGCGATCAACGCAGCCCGCACGCAGGCCCGTCAGCTCTACGGCGAGGAATACGTCTATCCGTCGGCGCGCCAGTACACCCGCAAGGTGAAGAACGCGCAGGAGGCGCACGAGGCGATCCGCCCGGCGGGAGAGACCTTCGCCACCCCCGACGGGGTGCGGCGCGAGCTCGACGGCGACGAGTTCCGGCTCTATGAGCTGATCTGGCAGCGCACCGTCGCCTCGCAGATGGCCGACGCCCGCGGCACCACGTTGAGCCTGCGGATCAACGGCAGGGTCGAAGGCCCCCAGGCAAGGGAAGTGCAGTTCAGCGCCAGCGGCCGCACCCTGGTCTTCCCCGGATTCCTGAAGGCTTACGTGGAAACGGTCGACGACCAGGCCGGTGGTGAAGCCGACGACGCCGAGAGCAGGTTGCCGCAGTTGACCGAGGGCCAGCGGGTGGATGCCACCGAGCTGACCCCGGACGGGCACTCGACGAACCCGCCGGCCCGCTACACCGAGGCGTCTCTGATCAAGGCGCTGGAGGAACTCGGCATCGGACGGCCGTCGACGTACTCGTCGATCATCAAGACCATCCAGGACCGCGGCTACGTCCACAAGAAGGGCAGCGCGCTGGTCCCGTCGTGGGTGGCGTTCGCTGTGACGGGTTTGCTGGAGCAGCATTTCGGGCGTCTGGTCGACTACGGATTCACCGCCGCGATGGAAGACGAACTCGACGCGATCGCGTCGGGCACCGAGCAGCGCAGCAACTGGCTGAACAACTTCTATTTCGGTGGCGACCACGGCGTGGCCGACTCGATCGCGCGCTCCGGTGGGTTGAAAAAGCTCGTCGGCGTCAACCTCGAGGGCATCGATGCCCGAGAAGTCAACTCCATCAAGCTTTTTGACGACGCCGAGGGCCGCGCGGTCAATGTGCGAGTCGGCAGGAATGGGCCGTATCTCGAGCGGATGGTGATCGGCGATGACGGCGAACCGACGCCGCAGCGGGCCAACCTGCACGACTCGCTGACCCCTGACGAACTGACTGTCGACGTCGCCGAGGAACTGTTCGCGACACCGCAGGAAGGCCGCTCACTGGGCGTCGACCCGGAATCCGGGCACGAAATTGTCGCCAAGGACGGCCGTTACGGTCCGTATGTCACCGAGGTGCTGCCCAAGCCGGAGGACGACGACGACGGCACCGCCGGGCAACCGGCGAAGAAGGGCAAGAAGCCCACCGGCCCCAAGCCACGGACCGGATCGCTGCTGCGCAGCATGGACCTGCAGACGGTCACGCTCGAGGATGCGCTGAAGTTGCTGTCGTTGCCGCGGGTGGTCGGCGTCGACCCCGAATCCAAAGAGGAGATCACCGCTCAGAACGGCCGCTATGGCCCATACCTCAAGCGCGGCACCGACTCTCGCTCACTGGCCACCGAGGACCAGATCTTCGACGTCACCCTCGAAGAGGCGCTGAAGCTCTACGCCGAGCCCAAGCGGCGCGGACGGCAGGGCGCTGCGGCGCCGCCGCTGCGCGAACTGGGCACCGACCCGGCCTCGGGTCAGCCGATGGTGATCAAGGACGGCCGCTTCGGGCCCTACGTCACCGACGGTGAGACCAACGCGAGCCTGCGCAAGGGCGACGACGTGCTGTCGATCACCGACGCGCGAGCGTCCGAGTTGCTGGCCGATCGGCGAGCCCGCGGCCCGGTGAAGAAAACGGCCAAGAAAACGGCCGCCAAAAAGACGGCAGCCAAGAAAACCGCTAAGAAATCGCCGGCCAAGAAGGCGGCAAAGCGCAGCTAGCGGCGCGTTCCGGGGCGCTAGGCGGATCCGGAAAAATTAATGGGTGATTCTCAGCCACTTCTCAGGTACAGTATTCCTACACACGTCGTGAACCGTCACACGTCCGCTAGGGAGAATCATGCGACCCGCCGTCCGATACTGCATCACCGCTGGTGTTGCGCTCGGTGGCGTCAGCATTCTGATCGCCGCCCCGTCGTCGCCCCCGCTGCGCGACGTCGAGGTGCCCGCGTTGCAACTCTCCAACAACTCGCACGAGAACCCCGACGTCAACAGCCCCTCCTTCGCCGACCTCCTGCAGACCATGGGTGGGGTGGAGACCCCGGTCGTGGTGCAGAACATCACCGAGTCCGATGCCGGGGTGCTCGAAGGCGGGCAGCCGGCCAACGTGCCGCACCTCAGCGACCTGCTGAACCTGGGCAGCGACCCGGTCGGCACCCCGGACCCGCAGGGCAAGCCGTTCATCGACATCGGGCCGCTGCTGCCCGGCGACCTCACGCTCGCGCCGCCTACCGGCCGCTAGCCGCTCGCTTCGCTGGGCAATTTTTCCGGCGCCGCCAGGTTGAGTGGCCGGGCCAACTGGGTTGGTGAGATGCGGCCGCGCAACGCCACCACCTCGGCCACGTCCCAGCACAGCGCCTCGGCATCGAGGGCCCCGCTGACCGCGACCGCTGAGGCCAGCACGTGGCCCTCCTCGAGTTTGGCCAGCTCGGTGAGTCGCGCCGCCTCGTTGACCGGGTCACCGATCACGGTGTACTCGAAGCGGGCCAGCGCGCCGATGTGTCCGGCGATCGCGCGGCCCGACGACACCCCGATGCCGAATTCCGCCGAGCCGATCACCGGCAGCAGTTCATCGTGTAGTTCGCGGGCCGCGGCCAGCGCACCGCCGGAGGCGTCCGGGTGTTCGATCGGCGCGCCGAAGATGGCCAGTGCCGCGTCACCCTGGAATTTGTTGACGAATCCGCCGTGCCGCCCGACGGTGTCCACCACCACGCGGAAGAACTCGTTGAGCAAGCTGACCACCTCGGCCGGCGGCCTGGTCGAAGCCAGTTTGGTCGAGCCGACCAGGTCCACGAAGAGCACCGCGACATCGCGCTCCTGGCCGCCCAGTTCGGTGCCGCGCTCCAGCGCCCGGCGCGCGACGTCTTCGCCCACGTAGCGGCCGAACAGATCGCGCAGGCGTTGCCGCTCGGACAGGTCGCGGACCATGTCGTTGAAGCCGGCTTGCAGCAGGCCCAGCTCGCTGGCGTCGTAGATCTGCATGTGCGCGTTGTAATTACCGCGCTGCACCTCACCCAGCGCCCAGCGCAGCTGGCGCAGCGGGTCGGCGATCGACATCGCCACCAGCAGCGTGCTGGCTAGCCCGATGCCCAACGCCAGCAGGGCCAGCAGCAGGATCGGATTCAACAGCTTCTCCGGCGGTCCGTGCAGATACTCCGCCTTGTCCCCGACCACCGCCAGCACGATCGTCAGTAGCGGCACGCCGGTCGACAGCGCCCAGGCCAGCATCTGGCGGCCGATCACGCCCGAGGCCCGGATGTTCTCCGGCAGCCCGCCGCGTAGCGCCGCGACGGCCACCGGGCGAAGCACCCGTTCGGACTGCAGGTAGCCGATGATCGCGGTGGCGGTGGCGCCCAGCGCGGTGGCCACCGCCACCACCGGCGCCGCATGGTGGGCCACCGGCCAGCTGGCGACGATGAAGATCACCCCGCCGATCAGCCAGGAGGCCAGGTTGATCACGGTGCGGTGAAACGGAGTTCGCAGCGCCCGGCTACGGGCCAGCTCGGTCGCGGCCGGGTCGGTGTCGGCCAGCAGAGCGTCGCGGCGCTGCCACCGGAACACCGGCACCAGCAACCGCACGCTTATCGCAAACCCGACGAGGAACAGGACGACGATCGACGTGGCGAAGATCGTCAGATTGAAAGTCGGCAGTTCCTGCAACTCGATGCGGTCTTCGGGCGGCAGTCCGTAGCGCAGGAAGCCCAACACCAGCAGCGCGCCGATGATGTCGGCCTGCAACTGGCTCAGCGAGAACACCGGCCACGGCGTGCGCACCAACCACTGGACGAATCCACTGATCCGTCTGGGGAGTGCCCCTGCCATGCTCACCTGCCCACCGTATCGGTCGGCGGCGACCAAAAAGTAGCCAAAACGGCAGTACGCGGTGGCCGATCGTGCGGGACGGTCACCGTCGGCCACTACTCTTGCCGGTGATGTCACGGGTATTCGCGCGCCTGGTTGGCCAGGACTCGGTGGAGGCCGACCTGGTGGCTGCGGCCGCGGCCGCCCGCGGTGATTCGACTCACAGTGCCGCGATGACGCATGCCTGGCTGATCACCGGCCCACCCGGCTCAGGGCGTTCGGTGGCCGCGCTGTGTTTCGCGGCAGCCCTGCAATGCACCTCCGATGGGGTGCCCGGCTGCGGCGAGTGCCGATCCTGCACGACGACGATGGCCGGCACCCACGGCGACGTGCGCCGGGTCATCCCTGAGGGACTGTCCATCGGTGTCGACGAGATGCGCGCGATCGTCCAGATCGCGTCGCGACGCCCCAGCACCGGCCGCTGGCAGATCGTGCTGGTTGAGGACGCCGACCGGCTCACCGAGGGCGCGGCGAATGCGTTGCTGAAGGTGGTCGAGGAGCCGCCGCCCCGCACGGTTTTCCTACTGTGCGCGCCGTCGGTGGACCCCGAAGACATCGCGATCACCCTGCGGTCCCGCTGCCGGCACGTCGCGCTGGTGACGCCGCCGACCGATGCCATCGCCCAGGTGCTGATCGACAGCGACGGACTGTCGGCCGAGACCGCGACGTGGGCGGCATCGGTCAGCGGCGGCCACGTCGGCCGGGCCCGGCGGCTGGCCACCGATCCAGAGGCACGCGATCGCCGGATGCAGGCGCTAGGACTGGCCCGCGATGCCGCGACCCGCTCGAAGGCCTTCGCAGCGGCCGAGGCGCTGGTGTCGGCCGCCGAGTCCGAAGCGACGGTCCTGACGGCCGATCGCGACGAAGCCGAAACGGAGGAGCTGCGCACCGCACTGGGGGCCGGAGGCACCGGGAAAGGCACGGCCACCGCGCTGCGCGGGTCCGCGGGTGCGATCAAAGACCTTGAGCGACGCCAGAAGTCGCGTCAGACCCGGGCGTCGCGTGATGCGCTGGATCGTGCGCTGATCGACCTGGCGACCTACTTTCGCGACGCGCTGCTGGTCGCCGCGAACGCCCCGGGCCCACGCGCCAACCATCCCGACATGGCGCTGCAGATCGCGGCGATGGCCGCACACGTGCCATCAGATCGGTTGCTGCGATGCATCGAAGCCGTGCTGGAGTGTCGCGAGGCCCTGGCGATCAACGTCAAGCCCAAGTTCGCCGTCGACGCGATGGTCGCCACGATCGGTCAGCAGCTCCGCGACTAGTTCGCTGCGTCTGCTCCTCCTCGGCCGTTTGGGTGCCCAACTCACGCTGCCGTAGACTCGTGCCGCCCGTCAGGGCACGCCACCTTAGCTCAGTCGGTAGAGCAGCTCACTCGTAATGAGCAGGTCAGGAGTTCGATTCTCCTAGGTGGCTCAGTATCGGCGGGGTGTCATCGAGGCAGCACGTACCCCACCGGCCCAGCCGCGATACACACGCTCAGCGCGGCGGTGTTGGCCCGCACCCGGATGGCGTCGCCCGCGCCGGGCAGTCGCACAAACACCCGGTTCAGACCGGGATGCACCGGAACCCGGGTGTCGGCCCCGTCGGACAGCGCCAGTGTCATCGAACCCTCGCTGTTGGCCAGATAGTTGACCTCGGCCCCCCAATCCGTGGGTAGCAGGGGACCGTCGAGACCGATCTCGATCGGGTGGTCGGGCTGCACCAGATAGCCGCATTGCGGAATCGGGCCGGGCGTCATCGCACGCACCCAGGTCACCTGCGCGTCGACCAACCGGCCCTGGGCATTGAGCATCCTCAATTGTGTTGTCGCCGAGCTGAATTCGGGTCTATCCCGAACGAGTGCGAACAGGTGGCCGGCCAGGTTCTCCGGCCAGGCCACCCGCCCCAGCACCAGCGGATCGACCTCCTGGTCGAGCAGTGGCGCACTGGAGGTGGCGTGCGCGACCGCCAGATCACGCCGGGCATTCTGCAGGTAGGGCTGTGCGGGGTTGTCGCGCCAGGACGTCAGAAACGTCGCCGTCGAGTAGCAGCTGCTCGCCACGAAGGCCGCTCCCGCCGCGGTCGTGATCGCTGTGCGGGGCACCGACATGTCCAGCCGGCGCGACGACGGACGGTTGGGCGCGCAGAAGCCGACGGCGGCCAGCAGCGCCAGCACCACCACGAGATCGGATAGGTAGCGCAGGGTTTGGGCCAACTCCAGCGCGGTGAAGCGTGACGAGCGCATCAGGTAGATGGGCACCTGACAGGCGACCACGTATCCGGCGCCGGTCAGCCACACCGCCACGATGCGCTGCTTGCGAATTAGGGACAGCGCCAGCGTCGCGGCCAGCGCCAGCCACCCCACAACCATGACTGACATCGGCGGAGTCGCCCATGGCGAAGCCGGCGCCCACCTGCCCCACTGCCACGGTCCGCCCACCAAGCCCGGGACGATGCCGTGACTGACGGAGCGGCGCAACAGGTCCCACGTCATCGTCAGATCGGTGCTCCACCGGCGCTGGTTGACCACAGCCAGGTAGACGGCGACCCAGGCGCCGGTCAGAGCCAACGACGCGGCCCACAACCGGACGCCGTCCCGCCACACTTTCGCCAGCGGTGCGCGCTCGCCTTGGACGTGGCTCAGCAATGCGGTGACGGCAAACGCGACGAACGGGATCACCGCCGCCTTTTCGAAGAACAGCAGCCCGCCGAGGAAGGCCAGCGCACCGGTGACTGCGTACCGCTGATCGCCGGTGCGAACCAACAGGATTGCGTCGGCGCACACCCACGCCAGTGCGGCCAGCATCGGCAGCGAGTTCAGCGCGGCTGCCCACCAGGCGAACCCCGGCACACCCAGCGGGGTGAACAGCGCGAAGGTCAGCGGCACGAGCAGCACCGGGCGCCAGCCCAGGATCACGTGGAGCGCGCGCAGTAGCGCCAACGAGGCCAGCAGCTGCAGCAGCACCAGGCTGATGGCCGGCCCGATCCAGTTCAGCGGCGCCATTCGGGTGATAGCGCCGGCGACGAGGAACGCGGCCGGCATCACGTGACCGTCGTGGTCGTCGAACAAAAATGACGGCGACAGCAGACCGTGCGTGCCGGCCCGGCTGACCAGAATCAAGTCATCCCAGTAGAAGTAGCCGCGAAAAGCCAGCACACCGCGGACCACCAGCTGGACGGCGATGAGTAGCGCGGCCGCCTGCGCCACCTTCGGTAGCCGGCCGGCCCGTCGGTATGGTGAGCCGGTGCGCGCACTGGTCACCGGGGCTGCCGGGTTCATCGGGTCGACGCTAGTCGACCGGTTGCTGAACGACGGACACACCGTCGCCGGCCTGGATAACTACGCCTCCGGGCGAGCCACCAATCTCGAGCACCTGGCCGATAGCGCCGGGTTCGCCTTTGTCGAGGCCGACATCGTCACCGCCGATCTGCCGGCCATCTTCGACGAGCATCGTCCGGAGGTGGTGTTCCACCTGGCCGCGCAGATCGACGTTCGGCACTCGGTCGCCGACCCGCAGTTCGACGCATCGGTGAACGTGATCGGGACCGTACGGGTTGCTGACGCAGCGCGGCAGACCGGAGTGCGCAAGGTGGTGCACACCTCGTCGGGCGGATCGATCTACGGGACGCCGCCGACCTACCCGACCAGCGAGGCCGTGCCCACCGACCCGGCGTCGCCGTACGCCGCGGGCAAGGTGGCCGGCGAGATCTACCTCAACACGTTCCGGCACCTCTACGGCCTGGAGTGCTCGCACATCGCCCCGGCCAATGTGTATGGGCCCCGGCAAGATCCGCACGGCGAGGCCGGCGTGGTGGCGATCTTCGCCCAGGCGCTGCTAACCGGTAAGCCCACCAAGGTGTTCGGCGACGGATCCAACACCCGCGACTACGTGTTCGTCGACGACGTGGTGGACGCGTTCGTGAAAGCTTCCGGCCCAGAGGGTGGCGGGCAGCGATTCAATGTCGGTACGGGACTGGAAACCTCTGACCGCCAATTGCATTCGGCGGTCGCCGCGGCTGTCGGCGCTGCCGACGACCCGGAATTTCACCCGCCGCGTCTCGGTGACCTGAAAAGGTCCTGTCTCGACATCCGTTCAGCAGAAAAGGTTTTGGGCTGGCGGCCGCAGGTCTCGCTCGACGACGGTGTGGCGCGGACGGTGAATTTCTTCCGGCAGACCCACGGTTAGGTCACGCCGCCGTCGTCGTCGGCGCGCGTCAGATCAAGACTGGAGCCCTCTGCTGCACGCGCTCGCACGGTTTTCGCGATGACCGCCAGTCGTTCAGAAGCGACCGCGCCGCATCCGTGGGTGATCATGGTCAGGTCCTCGACAATGGCGGTGAGCAGTGCCTGATCCGGGACGCTGCCGCTGCCCACGTCTGCGAACGCAGCGGTCACGGCCTGTTCGGCGTCATCGAGCACAGCCATCAGAACTGCGTCTTTGCCGTCGAAGTAATCCGCGAAATGAGCTGGCGCAATGTCGGCAGCGACGGCGATCTGGTCGAGCGTCGTCGCCCGGTACCCGAACGTCGCCCACAACTCCAAAGTGGCATCGATGAGCCGTCCGCGGTTGCGCTCTCGTTCTAGGTAAGGACCGAAGTCCGGCATCGCCGAGGGCGACCACCAACCCGTAAATGGCACGGTTACGGGTTGATGATCGTGCACGTCGAGCTGGTCGTGGACGCGTGGATCTTCGGGTGCCTGGCCATTCCCAATGCCTACGCGGCAGATGTACCGGGCGGCCGGGTATGGCCGTTAGTTTTTTGTAAGGATTCGCACGCTTCGCCGAAGCCGTCTCGATGATGGCGATCGAAACCGGACACAGACTGAATCAGGCGGAGTCAATCCCTTGTTCGGCGCCGAGGGCGGGGTCAGCATTCGGCGGTGACCGTTGACGAGAAGAACTCAACCGCACGTCCCGGGCGGCTCAGCCTCGACTGGTGGGCCACGATCGTGGCCGGCGTGGTGGTGCTGCTGGCCGTGGCCGGACTCCTGCCCACGATTGCGTGGTGACTCCTCCGGTGAGTAACGCCGTCGCCGATCGCGCCGAGCCCGCTGAAGAAGCCAGCTTCACCAGCCGCAACATCCTGGCCTACGTGCCGGGGGCCTTGCTCCTGGTGGTGATCGGCCTGCTCGGCAAGTACGCCCAAGTGTGGTGGAACTTGCTTGCCCACCAACACCATTGGCGAGTTCCGGACATCGAATACGTCTTGTGGGCGATCGTCATCGGCTTGCTTGTCACCAATACCGTCGGGCTGCACCGGATCTTCCGCGCCGGGGTCCAGACCTACGAATTCTGGCTGAAGATCGGAATCGTCGCTCTCGGTGTACGTTTCGTGCTCGGCGACGTCATCAAACTCGGCGGCATCTCGCTGGTGCAGATACTCGTCGACATGGTGCTGGCCGGAGCAATCATCCTGGCCGCGGCGCGCCTCTTCGGCCTGTCCGGCAAGCTCGGGTCGTTGCTGGCCATCGGCACCTCCATCTGCGGCGTGTCAGCCATCGTCGCGTCCAAGGGGGCGATCCGGGCCCGCAATTCCGACGTCGGCTATGCGATCGCGGCCATTCTGGCGCTCGGCGCTGTCGCGTTGTTCGCCCTGCCGGTGCTCGGGCATGCGATCGGATTGACCGACCACGAATTCGGTTTGTGGGCAGGGCTTTCCGTCGACAACACCGCCGAGACCACCGCTACCGGTTATCTGTACTCCGAGCAGGCCGGCAAGATCGCGGTGCTGGTGAAATCCACCCGCAACGCGCTGATCGGTTTCGTGGTTCTGGGATTCGCGCTGTACTGGGCATCGCGCGGCGAGGCCGATGGCGTGGCGCCGGGTCTGCGGGCGCGTGCCGCGTTCGTCTGGGACAAATTCCCCAAGTTCGTGCTGGGATTCCTTGCGGTGTCGGCGATCGCGACCGCCGGCTGGCTCAGCAAGTCACAGACCACCAACCTCGCCAACGTGTCTCGATGGGCGTTCCTGCTGACGTTCGCCGGTGTCGGTCTCAACACCGACATCGGAGCACTCACCCGCACCGGATGGCGGCCGTTGGCGGTTGCGGTCATCGGATTGGTTGTAGTGGCCGCGGTTTCGCTGGCCTTGGTGTTGATCACCTCACGCGGACTGCACTGGGGTATCGGAGCCGGCTGATCATTCCGGCGGCTGAGCGCGCTCCAGCGCGATCGCGCGGGCCAGTTGGGCGTAACGCAACTCGAGGTCTTTGAAACGCAGGTAGGTACTCAGCGTGCTGAAGCTGAACCCGACGATCAACACGTACAACATCAGGTCGGTGCCGCGGGCCACCCCCAGCCAATGCGCCACCACCGTGGTGTCGTTGGGCCGCAACACTGCGTACACACCGGCCAGCACGAACAGCACAAAGCCGACCTTGACCCAGGCCTGGGATTGGGCGCTGCGTCGGGAGCGCAGCAGGTAGACGACCAGCGCGACGATCGAGGCGATCAGCAGACCTTGAATCCAGTTCACCGCGACATCCTTCCCCGCAGAAAACCGTCGACGATGATGTTGACACCGTTGAGCAGCGGCTGCCCCTTGGCCGAGGAGTATTCGGTGTAGAGCACCTCGACGGGTTGTTCGGCCACCCGCCAACGGTTTTCGTCGATCAGCATGATGAATTCTGTTGCGTGGCTCATCCCGTTCATGGTGATGTCGAGCCGGTCGGCAACGGTCTTGTTGAACACCCGCAAGCCGTTGTTGCTGTCGGTCAGGCCCAGCCGGCGGCCACGCGGGCTCAAGCACGCAGCCGACTGCAGCACAACACGTTTGAGCAGCGGCGGCCGACTGACGCCCGGGCCGAAGCGGGTGCCGATGACGATGTCGGCGGCATCGGCGGTCAGCCGGTCGATCATCGCGATCACGTCGGCGACGCGGTGCTGGCCGTCGGCGTCGAACGTGGCGAAGAGCTGTGCCCCGGGTCGGCTGCGGGCATACTCGACGCCGGTCTGGATGGCGGCTCCCTGGCCGAGGTTCACCGGATGCCGCACCAGATGTGCCCCGGCCCGCAGGGCGATGTCGCCGGTGTCGTCGGCGCTGCCGTCGTCCACACACACCACGTTCGGGAAAACCGACCGCAGCTCACTGATCACGTCGCCGATGACGCCCGCTTCGTTGAAGGCGGGCACCACGATCCAGACGTCACGCGTTTCACTGGGCATATCAAGCCCACAAGGTACACGCAGATCAGCGGCCCAGACGAGCAAGCGCGGCCAGGTGGACGACGATGCCGACCAGCGGGCCGCACAGCAGTGCGACCACGGTGCGGGTCTGCAGCGGTAGCGGCAACAACAACAGCAGGGTCGCGGCGACCGTCGCGCACACCCAGCCCAGCGCGTAAGACCGGTGCAGTGCGGCCGCGACCGTGGCGGCGCCGGTGAGCGTCAGCATCGCGATCGTCACCGCTGCAGCGGTCAGCCAGGCCAGCAGCGGGCCTGCCGCGTGATAGTCCGGCCCGAATCCCACCCGCAGCAGCCATGGCCCCAGCAGGCCCGCGGCCAGCACCCCGACCACACCGATCACGCCGACCAGGGCGGCAGGTGCGAGCAACGCCCGCAGCCGGGCCGTGCGCTGATCGACGAAGTGCGCGATCAGATTGCCCTGCATCGCGGTCAGCGGGACCAGCAGCGGCGCGCGAGTCAGCGTTACCGCCAGGATGACCACCCCGCCCTGGGCGCCGAGCTGGTTGGACGTGACTTTCAGCAGCACCGGGAAGCCCATCACCAGAATCGCGCTGGCTCCGGCCGCGGTGATCGAATGTGCTGCTCCGCGCAAAAAGGTCGCCATGCCGCCCGGCGTCAGCAGCCGGGCCGCCGCCCGCGTCGGCGCAGAGGCGCCGATCATGATCAACCATGCCAGCGCGCCCCCGACGGTGGCCCACAGGAATCCGACCAGGCCCCAGCCGATCAGCACGGTGGCCGCGGCCACCGCCACCCGGATGACGGCGTCGGTGACCATCAGCGCCCCGTACTGCGTCCAGCGGTTGGTGCCTGCCAGCATGCCCAGCAACGTGGCATGCAGACAAAACCCCGCCAGCCCGACGCTGAGCAGACCCACCGAAAGCCAATGCGCTTGCGCGAACACCCGGCCGCTCCACAGTGGCGAGCTGCCGGCGATCGCGACGGCGGCGCCGAGCCCCACCAGGGCCGCCACCCGCAACGGATGTGTGCGGGTGTCCGGCAGTACCTCCGCGTAGCCGGCGGAGCGAACTTCGCGGGTGGTCTCCTGCAGCAGGCCGTTGGCGGCACCGGTGACCAGCCCGAACGCTCCCCAGAACACCGCGAAGACCGAGAATCCGGCCGGCGCGAGGTCGCGGGCGGCCAGGTAGACCACCGCGTAGCCGCAGACGGCGGTCACCGCGGTCGCGGTACCCACCCGGGCCATGCTGCTGCGGGCGATCGGGCCGGCGAACGCTCCGATGCCAGGGCTGCCACCCACTTCGGTCACAGATTGAAACTACTCACAGCCGTCCCCGCCCTCCGCATGCCGCGACACCACCCACCTGACAGACTGCTCGAGGAGGGGAGTATTCCTCGGCCGCGGAGTCGTCATCACGTCGCCCGTCATCGGGTGACCGGCTTGCGGGCTGTCGCAATCGTGCGTCGCGGCGGTGGAAGAGACCTCTGGTTGTCAACGACCGGAGGTTTTTCATGCAGGTCTCCCTGCTGGAGTGGCTCGTCACCCTGGGCGTGACCATCGGGGTGCTGCTGCTCGACGTACTGGTGATGGCGCGCCGGTCCGGTGAGCCGACGATGAGCCGCTCCGCGTTCGCATTGTCGGCCTATATCGGCCTGGCGGTCTGCTTCGGAGTCTGGACGTGGTTTTTTCACGGCCGGCAGTTCGCGATCCAATTCTTCGCCGGCTGGCTCACCGAGTACAGCCTGTCGGTCGACAACCTGTTCGTCTTCGTCATCATCATGGCGAGCTTTGGCGTGCCCCGGCTCTATCAACGCGAGGCGCTGTTCATCGGCATCGTGATCGCGCTGATTTTCCGTGGCGTCTTCATCGCGCTGGGGGCTGCCGCCATTCAACGGTTCACCTGGGTTTTCTACGCTTTCGGTGCCCTGCTGGTCTACACCGCGGTGCGACTGGCGCGCGGGGCGACGCACGACGCCGACAGCGAGAACGGGTTGGTCCGCTTTGCCCGCAACCACCTGAGCGTCACCGAGACCTGGCACGGCCGCAAGCTCGTCGTCAAGGAGGGGTCGCGACGGTCGATCACGCCGATGGCTCTGGTCGTCCTCGCCCTCGGTGCCACCGACCTGATCTTCGCTCTGGATTCCATCCCGGCGATTTACGGTCTGACCGCGGAACCGTATCTGGTGTTGGCCGCCAACGTTTTTGCGCTGATGGGCCTGCGGCAGCTGTACTTCATCGTCGAAGGCCTACTGCAGCGTCTGGTCTATCTGTCGAAAGGGCTCGCCGTGATCTTGGTCTTCATCGGCGTCAAGCTGATCCTGCACGCGATGCGCGAGAACGACCTACCATTCATCAACGGCGGCAAGCACATTGACGTCCCGGAGATATCGACTCCGGTCAGTCTCGCGGTGATCGCAGCCACCCTCGTCGTCGCCGCGGCCGCCAGCATCGTTGCCACCCGGGGGCGGTGACTAGGCCTCGATCTGGGCGGCGATGCGTTGCTCGATAGCGGCTCGCGCGGACGCCGGCAACGCGATCAGCCCGTCGAGTTCGCGGCCGGCACGGTGGTAGGCGATCTGGCGCTCCTGCGGGGAGGCGGCCTCGTCCTGTGCCAGCCGCAGCAGGTTCTGGGCCCGCGCCAGCCGTTGTTGCTCGTCTTCGGAGAAATCGCTGCGCCGCCGGCGAATCGCCTCGGTTTCAGCAACGTCGAACGCGCTGACGTACTCGTGTACGGCGTCGCGGTATTCGAGTTGTGCGGCCCGGTCGCCGAGCACGTCGTCGGGCTGTTCCGGACGCAGCAACTCGGCCCGCTGCTTGGCCTTGTGGAAGGCAACGGTCAGCGGATTGCGCATGTCGGTCATCAGAGGGAAGTCGAGCAGTCGGGCGAGATCGACCTCGTAGTCCAGCCATCGGGTGTCGGTCCGGTCATGCGCAGCAAGCAGTTTGGCGATCTCGCGCCGCTGGCTGTCCTCGTTGCCACGCCTCCGTCCGGAGGCCTCAGCGATCGCGACCTTGGCCTCGTGCTTGATTCGATACCGTTGGAGTCTCCGTTCGGCCCGTCGTTCGTTGGCCGCGGCGACCGTGCGCACGGCGCCGAAGATCGTCCCGCTCAGCGGAAAGAGCAGCCACCAGAAGTTCGCAGCGAAATGAAGCGGGCCCACCTAGCCAGGATGCCACCGCGGCACTGCGGGTTCGACCCCGAGAGCGTTCGCTCAGAGCCGAACGCCCGTCAGTGACCCTCTTTTTTGAATCGCTCGATCGAGCGCTGCACCTCGGCCTCGGCTTCCTCGCGACCCACCCAGTCGGCGGCCTTGACGAACTTGCCCGGCTCGAGGGCCTTGTATTGCGTGAAGAAATGCTTGATCTCGTCCAGCTCGTTCTGCGCGACGTCGCCGATGTCCTGGATGTGGTCCCAGCGGTGATCCTTGGCCGGCACACACAGCACCTTGTCGTCGCCGCCGGCCTCGTCGGTCATGCGGAACATGGCGACCGGTCGGGCCTTGACCACCACGCCGGGGAACACGGACTGCGGAAGCAGCACCAGGGCGTCCAGCGGGTCACCGTCCTCACCCAGGGTGTCGTCGAAGAAGCCGTAGTCGGTCGGATAGACCATCGACGTGTAGAGGTAGCGGTCCAGAAAAACCCGGCCCGTCTTGTGGTCGACCTCGTATTTGTTGCGTTGACCCTTGGGGATCTCGACGGTCACGTCGAATTGCACCGGTCCGGCTCCTTCGCCTGAGGAATGTTGCTTGGCGTTGATCGTAGGGCTCCCGCACCGCGTCCCTCCGCGGGGGTTTGGCGCACAATGGGCCCAAAGAAGGCAGGAGAGCCATGCGTCCCACTCAGTGGCGTACGTCCACCCACCTGATCGTGGGAGCGGGTGTGCTGGTGGTCGTTGCTGCTCTGGTGGCGGCCGCCGCACTGGTCGGCAGAAGCGGTGGCGGCGCCGGCGCGCACGTTCCGCCACCGCCGCCGGCTGTCACGGCCAAGCCGGGGATCGTCCCGGTCGCGGCCAACGCGCCGATACCCAGCCGCACGGCGCTGGCGGCGGCGCTGGCGCTGGTGGCGGCAGATCCGAACCTGGGCAAGCTGGGCGCGCGGGTCACCGACGCGCTGACCGGTGAGGAACTCTGGCAGCAGTCCGACGACCTGCTGCTGCAACCGGCCTCCACGAACAAGACGCTGACCAGCGCCGCCGCCCTGCTGGCACTGGACCGCAACGCGCGGGTCACCACCCGCGTCGTGGCCGCCGATCAGTCCGGGACCGTCACGCTGGTCGGTGGTGGCGACCCGACGCTGTCAGGCGCGGCGCCCGGGCAGGACACCTGGTACCACGGCGCGGCCCGGCTCAGCGATCTCGCCGACCAGGTCCGGCGCAGCGGAGTGATTCCGAGCGCCGTCCAGGTCAACACCTCACTGTTCAGCGGCCCCACGTTCGCCCCGGGCTGGGACCCGGCCGATATCGAGGGCGGCGACATCGCGCCGATCGAGTCGGTGATGCTCGACGCCGGACGGGTGCAGCCGGCGACCGACGAGTCACGCCGATCGGTGACGCCTGCACTGGACGCGGGCCACGCGCTGGCGGCCGCGCTGGGCGTGGACCCGCAGCGCGTGACCGTCACCAGCCAGCCGCTGGACTCCGGCGCGCGACAGCTGGCCGCGGTCCAGTCGGCTCCGCTGATCGACCGGCTCAACGAGATGATGAACGCCTCGGACAACGTGATGGCGGAATGCATCGCCCGCGAGGTGGCCGCGGCAATGCAGCGGCCGCTGAGCTTCACCGGAGCCGTCTCTGCGGTGACCAACCGGCTCAGCACCGCGCACATCGACACCGGCAGCGCGATGTTGCGTGACTCCAGCGGGTTGTCCGTCGACGATCGCCTGAGCGCCAAAACCCTGGATGCGGTCGTGCAGGCGGCAGCCGGCCCCGATGAGCCGACGCTGCGGCCGCTGCTGGATCTGCTGCCGATCGCCGGTGGCAGTGGCACGCTGTCGGATCGCTTCGTCGACGGCACTCCGGCGGGTTCCGGCCCGGCAGGCTGGTTGCGCGCCAAAACCGGTTCGCTGACCGCCATCAACGCCTTAGCCGGGGTGGTGACCGACCGCAGCGGACGGGTGCTGAGCTTTGCGCTGATCTCCAACGACGCCGGGCAATCCGGCCGCACGGCGATCGACGCGGTCGCCGTCGCGCTCTGGTCATGCGGATGCGTCACATGACCGCCCCGGCAGACCTCACCGTCGGGCGTGCCGTCGACTGGGGATTCGCGGCGACGGTCGGCCAGCGGCTGGCCCGTCCCGGCCCGCCGTCCACCGACTACACCCGCCGCCAGGTGATCGAAAACCTCTCCGCCGCAGCAAAAGCAGCTGAGCCACCGGTGCGCGACGTCACCGGTTTGCACACCGACGCGGTGGTACCCGAGGCGCGCATCGTCGACCGGCCCGGCTGGATCCGGGCAGCGGCAGAGTCGATGCGGGTGATGACCGGCGGAACCGACCAGCCGCGGGGTGCGATCAGCGGGCGCATCGCCGGCGCGCAGACCGGTGCCGTGCTGGCGTTCGTCGCCACCGGGATCCTCGGCCAGTATGACCCGTTCAACGACGCCGGCACGCTGCTGCTGGTCTACCCCAACGTCATCGCGGTCGAGCGCCAATTACGTTTGGAACCCGCCGATTTCCGGCTGTGGGTCTGCCTGCACGAGGTCACCCACCGGGTGCAGTTCACCGCCAACCCGTGGTTGTCGGGGTACATGTCGCACGCGCTCGGCGTGCTGACCACCGACGGCAGCGAGGACATCACCCAGGTGGTGGGCCGGTTGGCTGAATTCGCCCGCGGCCGCGGCAACTCGTCGCGGTCCGACCCGAACTCGGCCGGCATCCTGGGATTGTTGCGTGCCGTGCAGTCCGAGCCGCAGCGCGAGGCGCTGGATCAGCTGCTGGTGCTCGGCACGCTGTTGGAGGGCCACGCCGACCACGTGATGGATGCCGTTGGACCCGTTGTGGTTCCGACCGTGACCACCATCCGCGCCCGCTTCGACGAGCGACGGAACCGTAAGCAGCCACCGCTGCAACGGTTACTGCGTGCGCTGCTGGGTATCGACGCCAAACTGAGCCAGTACACCCGGGGCAAGGCGTTCGTCGACCATGTGGTCGACCGCGTCGGAATGGCCCGTTTCAACACCGTCTGGACCGATCCGGACACCCTGCCCCGGCCGATCGAGATCGAATACCCGCAGCGATGGATCGACCGGGTGTTGTAGCCGAACTCCGCGCAACGGTGGCGGCGTTCGCAGCGGAACATCTCGGCACCGCCGATCGCTGGTGTGTGGCGTTGTCCGGCGGCCCGGACTCGTTGGCGCTCACCGGGATTGCTGCGTCGATGCGGCCAACCACGGCGCTGATCGTCGACCACGGATTGCAGTCCGGCTCGGCGGCGGTCGCGGCCACCGCCCAACAGCAGGCCGAGCACCTGGGATGCGTTGAGGTCCAGATACTTTGCGTCGAGGTCGACGGTGAGGGCGGCCCGGAGGCCGCAGCGCGTGACGCCCGCTACCGCGCACTGGCCGACGCCCGTCACGGCCGGCCGGTGTTGCTGGCGCACACGCTCGACGACCAAGCCGAGACCGTGTTGCTCGGACTGGGTCGCGGCTCCGGTGCGCGGTCGATCGCCGGCATGCGGCCCTACGACCCGCCCTGGTGTCGGCCGCTGCTGGGGGTGCGGCGCAAGGCCACCCACGCCGCGTGTGTGGAGTTGGGCTTGGACCCCTGGCATGACCCGCACAACGCCGATCGGCGTTTCACCCGCAGCCGGCTGCGCCACGAGGTGCTGCCGCTGCTGGAAGAGGCGCTCGGCGGGGGAGTGGCCGAGGCGCTGGCACGTACCGCGACCGCGCTTCGCGCCGACACCGAGCTGATCGATTCGCTGGTCGATCAGGCGATGAGCACAGTCGCGACCGCCGATGGGCTCGACGCGCGGGTGCTGACAGCGCTGCCGGACCCGGTTCGGCGGGGCGTCATTCGGAGCTGGCTGATCGCCGGGGGAGCGATCGGGTTGACCGACAAGCAAATTCGCGGGGTGGACACTCTGGTCACCGCCTGGCGTGGTCAGGGTGGAGTCGCGGTCGGCTCCGCGTTGCGCAAACAGAGGCTGGTGGCCGGCCGGAGCAACGGCCTGCTGACGTTGCGCCGAGAGCCGGTCTAGCAGGCCAAGCCGGGCCACCATTGGTCTCCAGCGCTAAGGCATGGCACGCTGTGCTCGTGGCGGCGGACTCACCGGAGCTGTACGCAGGGGACATCAAATCGGTCCTGCTGCGCGAAGATCAGATCCAGACCCGCATTGCCGAGCTCGGAGCTCAGATCGGTGAGGACTACCGCGAACGCGCCGGCGTCGATGGACGCGATCTGCTGCTGGTCACCGTGCTCAAGGGCGCGGTCATGTTCGTCACAGACCTGGCTCGTGCGATTCCGCTGCCCACCCAGTTCGAGTTCATGGCGGTCAGCTCCTACGGATCGTCGACATCCTCGTCGGGCGTGGTGCGGATTCTCAAGGACCTCGACCGCGACATCAACGACCGGGACGTGTTGATCGTCGAGGACGTGGTGGACTCCGGGCTGACGCTGTCATGGCTGCTGCGCAACCTGGCCTCCCGCCGTCCGCACTCCCTGCGGGTGTGCACGCTGCTGCGTAAACCCGACGCGCTGCGCGCCAACGCCGACATCGCCTACGTCGGCTTCGACATCCCCAACGAGTTCGTGGTGGGCTACGGCCTGGATTACGACGAGCGCTACCGCGATCTGCCCTACATCGGCACCCTGGACCCGCGGATCTACGAGGACTAACGCAGCTCCCACACCGCGGTCACCGAGAAGCTCACGGTCTGCTGGCCGGGCTCCAGCGGCACGGCGGTCGGCATCATCCGCGGCGCGGGCGTGGTCGCAGGGCCGGCACCTGCGGACGCCTCCGAAATGGAGATGACCTTGCCCAGCCCGAGGCCGGACAGCTGCGCGTATTGCGCGGCGCGCTCCTTGGCGTCTTGAAACGCGTGCGCCCGAGCGTCTTTCACCAGCTGAGAGTCGTCAGCGACCGAGTAGCTGACCGAGTTGATCCGGGTCGCGTCGCCGCCGGTGCCGACGATGACGGCCAGCAGCCGCGACGCCGTGTCGGCCGGGTGGATCTTGACCCGGATCGCGTTGGTGGCGCGGTACCCGGTGATGGCCGAGCCCGCGTTCTCGTACTGCGGCTGCAAGCTGACGTCGGTGGTGCTGATGTCCTTGCGGTCGGCGCCGGCGTTGGCCAGGGCGTCGATGACCGCCCGCTGGCGGGTGTTGGTCTGGTCCATCGCGGCGGTGACATCGCGGGCGGTGAACTCGATGCCGACGTCGGCGGTGAGCGTGTCGGGAACGCCCTGCACGTGACCGGAGCCGACGACGGTCACCTGACGTGGATTCTCGGCCACCTTCTCCGGGGCGGCGTGATCGCACGCGGCGACCGTCACGCCGAGGCCGAGGGCGAGCACGAGACGAAGCGGAAGGTTGGCGCGTCCGGCGGGCATGGTTGGCACCCTAGTTGAGGGCGCTGTGCCGGCGGCCCCACATCAGGTAGAAGGCCAACGCCACCGCAACCCAGCCGCTGAACGCCACCCACGTGTACCAGTGCAGGCTGAACAAGATGTAGGCGCACGCCGCGATGGACAGGACGGGCGTCACCGGATAGCCGGGCACCTTGAAGCCGCGGGGCAGGTCGGGCTCGCGAACTCGCAGCACGATCACGCCGGCCGACACCACGATGAATGCGGTCAACGTGCCGATCGACACGATTTCGGCGAGCCGCTCCAGTGGGACCAACGCGGCCAGCACAGCCACCGCCACTGCCACGATCACCGTGTTGCGCACCGGCGTCATGGTGCGCGGGTTCACCTTCGCGAAAGTCGTCGGTAGCAGCCCGTCACGGCCCATCGTGAACAGGATGCGGGTCTGCCCGTAGAGCGTCACCAAGGTGACCGAGAATATCGAAATGACCGCGCCCGCAGCCACAATCGTGCTGCCGGCGGTATTGCCGGTGATGCGATCCAGGATCACCGCCAGCACCGCCTCCTCACCGACGAAGTCCTGCCACCGCTGCGCACCTAGTGCGGCGACGGAGACGAGCACATGGATGGCGGTCACGATCAGCAGCGCGGCGAGGATCGCCCGCGGCATCGTGTGCTGCGGGTCTTTGACCTCGTCGCCGGCGGTGGAGACCGCGTCGAGGCCGATGTAGGCGAAGAAGATCGTGCCCGAGGCCAGGCTGATGCCGGAGACACCGAACGGCGCCAGGTCCGTGAAGTTGCCCGCATCGAACGCGGTGAACGCGATAGCCGAGAAGAGAACCAGCACACTGATTTTGATAACGACCATTACAGCGTTGGCTTTGGCGGATGTACTGGCGCCGCGAATCAACAGCAGCGCACACATTGCCACCAGGGCGATCGCGGGCAGGTTGAGCATGCCGTGCTGAGGATCCCATGGCGCTGCTGAAATAGACTGCGGGAGAACGAACCCGAAGACGTTGTCGAGGAGTTTGTTGAGGTATTGACTCCAGCCGACTGCCACCGCGGCCGTGGACACGCCGTACTCGAGCAACAAGCAGGCGGCCACTCCCATCGCCGCGAATTCGCCGAGTGTGGCGTAGGCGTAGGAGTAGGCGGATCCCGAGACCGGCACCGCCGAGGCCAGTTCGGCGTAACAGATCGCGGCCAGACCCGCCGCGATACCGGCAATGATGAACGAGATGACGACCGCCGGCCCGGCTTGCGGAACCGACTGCGACAGCACGATGAAAATGCCCGACCCGACGGTCTCGCCGACACCGAACATCGTCAGCAGGAAGACACCGAGGGTGCGTTCCAGTTGATCAGAAGCACCGGCGGCGACCGGGGCCCCGTTGACCGGGCGGCGCCGCAGCATCTGCTGCGGCAGGCTCAGTGCCGACGCGGGCACGGCGCCTCCTCACGGGCTCTGGTCGCCACGCCGGGACGGTCGGCTGCTTGTGCTGACAGCTGCTCCACGTCGTGCTCGTTCGTGATGAGTTGGTCAGGTCGCACCAAGATATACCAGCGCAGGGCTTATCCGCCCGCGCGACATGGGCGGACGGGCTGGTGCTGCGGCAGGAGCAAACCGGCTGGCCCCGAATGGGATGTCGGATAGCACTATTCGATGACATGCGACGAATCAACGACTGCTGCAACAGTATTCATTTCTCTGCGAGGGCAACCTCGGCACTCCGGGCTCCGCGCAGCCTCTGACCGGGCAGTCCGTCGCCAACAGCATGGGCGGCGTACCGATGGCCGGCGGCAACGGTGGACGCAGCATGCAGTTCACCGCTCCCCGTTGCGGCTACGGCGTGACCAGTATCTTGCAGTGACGCTCGGGGTCGGCGAGATCGTCGAAGGCGGTCCCGACGTCCTCGAGGCCGACGGCGCCGGTGATCATCGGGCTGACGTCGATGTCGCCCTCGGCGATCGCGCGCAGTGAATCTTCGAATTCCTGCGGGTCGTAGGCGAGAACGAATTGCACGCTGATCTCCTTGGCGATCGCAAAGAACGGGTGCACGGTGTCGGCCTGCATGCAGACCCCCACCACGACCAACCGCGTGCCGTGCCGGGCGCGGCGCAGCACGTCGTCGATGATTCCGGGAATGCCGACCGCGTCGAACACCACCGCCGGTTTCGCGGTATCGAACGGCGAGCCCTGCACGGGATCGATGGTCTGGTGTGCACCCATCGTCGCGGCGAGCTCACGTCGCTTCGGTGAAAAGTCCGCTGCCACAATGGTCTGGACTCCGCGGATCCGCAACGCCGCGACGACCGCGATGCCGATCGGGCCGCAACCGAGCACCAGCGCCGCCTCACTCGGCTGGATCCCGGACTTGTTCACAGCATGCAGCCCGACCGCCATCGGCTCAGCCAGCGACGCATGCCGGGGATCGACGCCGTTGGGAATCGGCAGCAGCAGCGGCGCCGAAAGCAGCATCCGCTCGGCGTAACCGCCGACGGTTGTGTTGCTGTAGACGATTGCTTCGATGCCTGTGCCCGACAACAACACCGGGATCGACGTGACAAGCGTTCCCACCGGGTGGGTGTCGGCGCCGGGGCCGTGATCGAGTATTTCCGCACTGAACTCGTGACCCATGAAGACGTCGCGACTCAGGTCGACTTCCATACCGCCGACCCCACTGGACATTTCACTGCTCAGCGACAGTACCTCGGCGCCATGCGCCGCGAAATGCAGGTCGGAGCCGCAGATACCGCACGCCCGCACCGCCACCAGCACCTGACCGGGCCCCGGCACCGGGTCGGGAAGGTCATCGCGATACACCATGCGGCCGTCCCGCAGTACCGAGCCGCGCATCAGCTGTCCCGGCTTTCCGAGGCTTGTTCGCCGACATGCTGGGTGATCGCCTGCACGACGGCTTGGCCTGCGCGACCGATCAACTCGTCGCGTTTGTCTTTTGCCCATTCGTGCGAAGACCGGGCCGCTTCGAGCTGGCCCTTGAAGTGCGGAATGACCCGGCGGGCCATCAGCTCGTAGCAGTGCAAGGTCGCCTCGGGCGGAGCCCAGTCGTGTCCGAGCATCAACAGCGTGCCGAATCCGCCGGACCGCTCCAACAGGTCTTCGATGTGGGTGATCGCGTCATCGGGGCTGCCGATACAGCAATTACCTTTGGCCGCATAGTCTTCGACGAACTCGTGTGGCGTCTGCGCTCCCTCGACGCTGTTGGCCAACGGGACGAATCCGGCGGCGCCGAAGTAGTTGGCGAAATCCTGCAGGCCGTAAGTACAGTCGTCGATCGCCTTTTCGCGGCTGTCGGCGATGTGCATGATCGACAGGACTCTCCAGTCGGCACGGTTCGGCGAGTCCCGGCCGGCCTTGGCCGCCTGCTCCTCGACCACCTGCCAGGTGTTGTCCAGCGCCGCGTAACCGCCCGGAACCGACATCGACAGCGATAGGAGTGATGTGCCCATCGCACCGGCGAGTCGCGGTCCGGATGGCGAAACCATTGCCGCCGTGGATATTTCCGGGTACGGCCAGGTGTAGGGGCGGATGTGCAGTTGGGCGTCGCGCAGGGTGAACCAGTCGGTGTCACGACTGATTCGCTCGCTGGGTCCGGCGCGGAACAGAGCCAGGATCGCCTCCAGCGATTCCTGCATCATCCGGCGCTGCTCGATCGGGTCGATCCCCATCATGTAGGCGTCCGACGGCAGCGCGCCCGGACCGGTACCGAACATCGCGCGCCCGCGGGTCAAATGGTCCAGTAGTACCCAACGGTCGGCCACCATCAGCGGGTGGTGATAGGGCAGCGAGACCACGCCGGTGCCCAACCGGATGTGCTTGGTCCGCTCGGCGGCCGCGGCGATGAACACCTCCGGGCAGGCGATCAGCTCGTAACCGCCGGAGTGGTGTTCGCCGAACCAGGCTTCGTCGAACCCGAGGCGGTCCAGCGCAACGACGCGATCCATGTCGTATTCCAGTGCCACCGTGGGGGATTGACCGGTCGGGTGAAACGGGGTGACGAAGACTCCGAAATTCAGCGGACGATTCATGACCGATGCGCGCCGGTCTTCAGACTCGACAAGAAGTCGAGTAGCAGCTCGTTGACCTGGTCCGGCTTCTCCTGTTGAAGCCAGTGCCCGGCGCCGTCGATCAGCACCTCACGGTAGCGGCCGGTGACCAATTCGGGCGCGCGATCGGCACGCATGAAGCTCAGCACCGGGTCGGCGGTGCCACCGATGAACATGGTCGGCACGTCAATGGTGGCCGCCGGCGGGTCGGCCAGCAGCTCCCAGTTGCGGTCCAGATTGCGGTACCAGTTCAGGCCGCCGGTGAAACCGGTGCGGGCGAACTCCTCGACGTAGTGGTCGACCTCCTCGGGCGTGATCCAGGCCGGCAGGCCGTCGGTCTCCGGCAGGCGCTCGAGGAAGCCGGCGGGACCCGGTTCGATCATCCGCAGCGCGGCCGCCGGATCCTCCGACCGCGTCAGGCCGCCCAGCATCCGCGTGATGGTCCGGCGCGGGTCAGCGCCCAGCTCGGCATCGGCTGCGCCGAGTTCTTGGAAATAGAGCATGTAGAAAAAGTTGTCGCCGAAAATCGCGCGGAACGCCGTTGTCGGCGCGACCTGCGATCGTGGCACCGGCGGAACGCTCATGCCGACGACGGCCTCCACCCGGTCCGGGTGCAGTTGTGCCGAGCCCCACACCACCGGGGCGCCCCAGTCGTGGCCGACGAATACCGCCTTGTCGGCGCCGACGTCGTCGAGCAGGCCGATCAGATCGCCGGAGAGGGCCGCAACGTTGTAGTCGGCGATCTCAGCCGGGCTGGTGGAGCGTCCGTAACCGCGCTGATCGGGCGCCAGCACGTGATAGCCGGCCGCGGCCAGCGCCGGTAGCTGGTGACGCCAGGAATAGGCAAGCTCGGGGAAGCCGTGAGCCAGCACGATCAGCGGTGCGCCGGGCTCACCCGCCTCCAGGGCGTGTAGCTGCACGCCGTTGGTTTCGATGGTCCGTTCGGTGATGGGCTGGCTGTCAGACACAGCTTCACCAAAGCACACGCCTGCCCCGGCTCGTCAGTTGTCGGGAACTTCAACTCGTTGTTCATACCGGGTCAACTGGTGGTGACCCGCTGCGCTCGGCCTGCGGTCGAGCTGGCGATCACCACCGGGCCCAACTGGTGGTGACCCGCTGCGCTCGGCCTGCGGTCGAGCTGGCGATCACCACGAGCGGTAGCCTGGACTATTCAGCTGCGTGTATCGGGAAGGACCTGGCCGACGACGGCCGATGATTGATGAACCGAAAAAACGTGATCCGCACGCTCACGGCCATCGCCGTCGTGCTGCTGCTTGGCTGGTCCTTCTTCTACTTCAGCGACGACACCCGTGGCTTCAAGCCGGTCGACACGTCGGTGGCGATGGCGCAGATCAAGGGCGGCAACGTCAAGAGCGCCCAGATCGACGACCGTGAGCAGCAGGTGCGGCTGACGCTGAAGAGCGCGGCGACCGGCACCGAGGGCTCCGACAAGATCATCACCCACTTTCCGACCGGCTACGCGGTCCCGCTCTTCGACCAGCTGAACGGCAAGGACACCCAGGTCAGCACCGTCGTCAACCAGGGCAGCATCATCGGCTCGATCGTGGTCTACGTGCTCCCGCTGCTGTTGCTGGTCGGGCTGTTCATGATGTTCTCCCGCATGCAGGGCGGCGCCCGGATGGGGTTCGGCTTCGGCAAGTCCCGGGCCAAGCTGCTCAACAAGGACATGCCCAAGACCACCTTCGCCGACGTCGCCGGCGCCGACGAGGCGGTCGAGGAGCTGTACGAGATCAAGGACTTCCTGCAGAACCCGGCGCGGTATCAAGCGCTCGGCGCCAAGATCCCCAAGGGCGTGCTGCTCTACGGCCCCCCTGGAACCGGCAAGACCCTGCTCGCGCGGGCCGTCGCCGGCGAAGCCGGGGTGCCATTCTTCACCATCTCCGGCTCCGACTTCGTCGAGATGTTTGTCGGCGTCGGCGCCTCCCGGGTACGTGACCTGTTCGAGCAGGCCAAGCAGAACAGCCCGTGCATCATCTTCGTCGACGAGATCGACGCCGTCGGACGCCAGCGCGGCGCCGGGCTGGGCGGCGGGCACGACGAGCGCGAGCAGACGCTGAACCAGCTGCTGGTCGAGATGGACGGCTTCGGCGAGCGCGCGGGGGTCATCCTGATCGCGGCCACCAACCGTCCCGACATCCTCGACCCCGCGCTCCTTCGGCCGGGTCGCTTCGACCGTCAGATCCCGGTCTCCAGCCCGGACCTGGCCGGCCGGCGAGCCGTGCTACGTGTGCACTCCAAAGGCAAGCCATTCGGACCCGACGTCGAATTCGACGGCCTGGCCAAGCGGACCGTCGGCATGACCGGCGCCGACCTGGAGAACGTCATCAACGAGGCGGCGCTGCTGACCGCCCGGGAAAACGGCACGGTGATCACCGGCGCCGCCCTGGAAGAGGCGGTCGACCGGGTGGTCGGCGGACCGCGGCGCAAGAGCCGGATCATCAGCGAGCAGGAGAAGAAGACCACGGCCTACCACGAGGCCGGGCACACGCTGGCGGGTTGGGCGATGCCGGGCGTCGACCCGGTGTACAAGGTGACGATCTTGGCCCGCGGCAACACCGGAGGGCACGCGCTGGCCGTCCCCGAGGACGACAAGGGACTGCACACCCGCTCGGAGCTGATCGCGCGACTGGTGATGGCACTGGGCGGGCGCGCCGCCGAGGAACTGGTGTTCCACGAGCCCACGACGGGGGCGTCGTCCGACATCGAGCAGGCGACCAAAATCGCCCGGGCGATGGTCACCGAATTCGGTATGAGCTCCAAACTCGGCGCGGTCAAATACGGCACCGAACACGGCGACCCCTTTCTCGGCCGGACCATGGGTAACCAGGCCGACTACTCGCACGAGGTAGCCCGCGACATCGATGACGAGGTACGCAAACTCATCGAGGCCGCGCACACCGAGGCCTGGGAGATCCTCACCGAATACCGCGACGTGCTCGACACGGTCGCGGGTGAGCTGCTGGAAAAGGAAACCCTGCACCGCGCCGAATTGGAGATGATCTTCGCGGATATCGAAAAGCGGCCGCGGCTGACACTTTTCGACGACTTCGGGGGCCGTATCCCGTCGGACAAGCCGCCGATCAAGACGCCCGGTGAGCTTGCCATCGAGCGCGGCGAGCCGTGGCCCAAGCCCGCGCCCGAGCCGGCTTTCAAGGCGGCCATCGCCGCCGCCGCGCGCGATGCCGAGGCCAATGCCGAGCAAACCAGCAACGGCAACAACGGTTCTCACAACGGACCCGGAAACGGTCAGCAGAACTCGACGCAGCCCGACTACGGTGCGCCGGCCGGCTGGCACGCGCCGGGATGGCCGCCGCAGCAACCGGGCTACTGGTACCCCCCGTCCCAGCAGCCGCAGCACTGGCCGGCGCCACCGCACCAACACGCTGGTCAGCCGTATCCGCCGTACCCGCCGTATCCGCCACCCGGCACGCCCGCACCGGATGCCGGCCGGGGCGCCGACCCGCCCGGCCCGTCCAATCCGTCGACGCACAGCTGACACGAACGGAGTTCTGCGATGGTGCCGCCGGATTCTCAGACCGCGACCCTCAACGGCCGAGTCTTCGATCAACCGCGCGCCGAAGCGGCTGTCCGCGAGTTGCTCTACGCGATCGGCGAAGACCCGGACCGGCACGGGTTGCTCGATACGCCGGCGCGCGTCGCCCGTAGCTACCGGGAGATGTTCGCGGGCCTCTATACCGACCCGGATACCGTGCTGGACACCACTTTTGACGAGCAGCACGACGAGTTGGTGTTGGTCAAAGAGATCCCGCTGTATTCCACCTGCGAGCATCACCTGGTGGCGTTTCACGGTGTCGCACACGTCGGCTACATCCCCGGCACCGACGGCCGGGTGACGGGCTTGTCCAAGATCGCCCGACTGGTCGACCTGTACGCCAAGCGACCGCAAATCCAGGAGCGACTCACCGCACAGATCGCCGATGCCCTGATGCGCAAACTGAACCCGCGCGGGGCCATCGTCGTGATGGAGGCCGAACACCTGTGCATGTCCATGCGCGGTGTCCGCAAACCCGGTGCCGTCACCACCACCTCGGCAGTGCGCGGTCAGTTCAAGTCCGACAACGCACTTCGAGCCGAGGCGCTCGAACTGATCCTGCGCAGGTGAGCGCGACGCACCTCCGAGTCATGGGGGTTGTGAACGTCACCGACGACTCTTTCTCCGATGGCGGGCGCTATCTCGACACCGACCGCGCCGTCGAGCAGGGCTTGGCGTTGGCCGCCGACGGCGCCTCGATCGTCGACGTCGGGGGCGAGTCGACCCGCCCCGGCGCGACCAGGGTCGATCCGCGGGTGGAGACCGCGCGCGTCGTGCCCGTCATCAAAGAGCTTGCCGCCCAAGGTCTTACCGTCAGCGTCGACACTATGCATGCCGGTGTGGCTCGGGCCGCGCTGGAAAACGGTGCCTCGATGGTCAACGACGTTTCCGGCGGTCGCGCAGACGCCGCCATGGCGGGCTTGCTGGTCGAAGCCGACGTGCCGTGGGTGCTGATGCACTGGCGCTCGGTGTCGGCCGAGCAGCCGCATCAGGCGCCGCTCTATCGGGATGTGGTGGCCGAGGTGCGCGCCGAGCTGATGGCGTGTGTCGAGGACGCCGTGGCCGCGGGCGTGAATCCGGCCAACCTGGTCATCGATCCCGGGTTGGGTTTCGCCAAGTCGGCCCGCGACAACTGGGCGCTGCTGCACGCCCTGCCGGAATTGGTGGCCGGTGGCGTCCCGGTACTGGTCGGAGCGTCGCGCAAGCGCTTCCTCGGCAGCTTGCTGGCAGGTCCCGACGGCGAGGTCCGCCCCCCCGACGGTCGCGAGACAGCCACTGCGGTGGTGTCGGCTCTGGCCGCGTTGCATGGTGCGTGGGGAGTCCGGGTACATGACGTGCGAGGCTCGGTCGATGCTGTCAAAGTGGTCGAGGCGTGGACGCGGACCGGGCGGTAGGGCAGATGGCTGATCGAATCGAGTTGCGCGGCTTGACAGTTCGAGGCAACCATGGCGTGTTCGACCACGAGCGCGCCGACGGTCAGGACTTCGTCGTCGATGTCACGGTCTGGATTGACCTCGCGGACGCCGCGACCAGCGACGACCTGGCAGACACCTACGACTACGGCGTCTTGGCGCAGCGGGCGGCCGATGTGGTCGCGGGCCCAGCCCGTAATTTGATCGAGACGGTTGCCGCTGAAATCGCCGAGGACGTCATGAAAGACCATCGCGTGCACGCTGTGGAGGTGACTGTGCACAAGCCGCAAGCCCCGATTCCGCAGACCTTCGAGGACGTGGCTGTGGTGGCCCGCCGGTCCCGGCGCGGCGGCCGCGGCCGGGTGGTGCCGTTGTGAGGCGCCCCGGCGACCGTGCAGGACGAAGCCAAAAGGAGGGGCGGCGCCAATGACGCGTGTGGTGTTATCGATCGGGTCCAACCTCGGCGACCGGCTGGCCCGGCTGCAGTCGGTGCTCGACCGGCTCGGCAGCACAGTCCAGGCGGTGTCGCCGGTCTATGAGACGGCGGCCTGGGGTGGTGTCGAACAGGGCCCCTTCCTCAACGCAGTGCTCATCGCCGACGACCCGACTCTCGACGGGCACGGTTGGCTGCGCAGCGCGCAGGAGATGGAAGTGGCTGCGGACCGCGTACGAGGACAGAAGTGGGGTCCACGCACCCTCGATGTCGATTTGATCTGCTGCCACCTGACGTCTCTGGAGGGCGACACCGAGCTGTTTTCCTTGGAAGACGGCCTGACCCTCCCGCATCCGCTGGCTCACCTGCGCGCTTTCGTGCTGCTGCCCTGGCTGGCGATCGACCCCGATGCGACGCTGACCGTAGCCGGTGGCAAGCAGTCGGTGGCCAAACTGATCGCCGAGCTCGATGCCAACGACCGGGCCGGGGTGCGGCACACTGAGTTCGTCCTCGAGCCGCGTCCCGAAAGCTGATGGGCCCCACCCGGAAACGTGACCTGGCGGCCGCGGTGCTCGGCACCGGGGTGGTGGGATACCTGCTGGTTGTGCTGTTTTATCGATGGTTTCCGCCGATCACGGCGTGGACGGGTTTCTCGTTGCTCACGGTGGGCCTTGCCGAAGCGATCTGGGGACGTCACGTTCGAACCAAGATCGCCGAGGGCGAGATCGGTGACGCACCTGGCTGGCTTCATCCACTGACGGTGGCCCGCAGCCTGGTCGTCGCCAAGGCATCGGCCTGGGTCGGCGCGCTGGCGTTGGGCGGGTGGATCGGCGTCCTGGTGTATCTCCTGCCGCGCCGGTCATGGCTCAGAGTCGCGGCCGAGGACACCCTCGGGACCGCCGTCGCGGTACTGAGCGCGCTCACTCTGGTGGCCGCCGCGCTGTGGTTGCAGCATTGCTGTCGATCGCCCGGAGATCCGACCGATAACGGCGAGGGCGGGCAAAGTTAGCTGACCCCTGGCGACCTCCGGAATCAGGCGATTAGTCCAGGTGAGAAACGCCGGAGCGCGCGACACGCGCAGTGAGCTAGGGCCGGTACAGTCGGGCCATGACCGATCTGGCCCGCGGCGCCCGGGTGCGGCGCGGTGGCCGCAGACCCGGTTGGGTGCTGCTGACAGCGTTGCTGGTTTTGGCGATCGGCGCCAGTTCTGCACTGGTCTTCACCAACCAGGTGGAGCTCCTCAAGCTTGCGGTGATCCTCGCGTTGTGGGCCGCTGTGGTCGCTGCATTCGTCTCGGTGATCTATCGCCGGCAAAGCGACGTGGATCAGGCCCGGGCGCGGGATCTCAAGCTCGTCTACGACCTGCAGCTGGACCGGGAGATATCCGCCCGTCGCGAATACGAGCTCACCGTCGAATCTCAGCTGCGGCGCGAGCTGGCCACCGAACTACGCGAACAGGCCAACGACGAGGTGGCGGAGTTGCGGGCCGAGCTGGCCGCGCTGCGGACCAACTTGGAGATCCTGTTCGACGCCGAGCTCAGCGAGCGCCCGGCGCTGGAGGGCGAACGACTCAAGGCTGTGCGCGGTTACGGCGAATGGGACCGCGACAACGAGAGCGCCCGCGAACGAGTCAATCGGGTCGCATCCGTGCGGGCCGAAGAGCCCGCCCGACGCTCCGACGACAATTCGATCATCGACGTGCACGAGGAGCCGCTGGCCCCGCCTCCGTCTCGGCAGCCCGCGGCGGAGAGCTACCAGCAGGCATACGCGCCGCAGGTGCACGATCGGGGTTCGCATCGGCGTCCCGGCGCTCAGGACACCCCGGCCGCCCGGCACGAGCCGGCGCCGGGCCCCGGCTGGGCTCCGCCGGTGAGCCCGGCCGAGCGTCAGCCGGACGGCCCCAGTTGGGCGCAGTCGCAAGGTCAGCCCAGCGGGTGGGTCCCGCCGGGTCCGGCGCCGAGGACCGGACCGGAGCGATTCGAACCTCCCCAGCCCGCACGGCGTTCCCACCGCCGAGCCGAGGCCGCTGCGCAGCCTGAGCCGCAGTTCACCCCGCCGCCCGAGCCGGCGCCGCCCCCCGCGCCCGAACCGCAGTTCACCCCGCCGCCGGCTCCGCAACCCGAGCAGCCGCCGCAGCCGCCGCGAATTCCGTGGCCGCCGCCGGGCGAGGCACCGCGGCAGCCCGAGCAGCCCGCGGCCTGGCAGCCGGTCAGCCCCGAGGGTCAGTGGTTGCCGCCGGGAGCACCTGGCAGCAACTGGAACGTCGGCCAGGAAGACAACCCCGCGACACCCTCGTGGACCTACGACAATGCGCCGTCGCGCGACAAGCCGTCGCATCGGTCACCAGGCATCGGAGAGCCCGCGGAGCCGCCGGCCGAGCGCCGGGGACGGCATTCCAATGCGCCCGCCGAACCGGCGCCCGGCCCGACCGGCGAACCGGCCGGCGACTGGAGCGAATCGGGTCGAAGCGCCCGGTCGCGACACGCGGTCGAACAATTCGACCCCGCGGCCGACGCCGCGGCCCCGGCGCCGGCGATGTCACCGCCGCCGCCTCCGCAACCGCCGTCACCCCCGCCGGCCCCGGACCGTGGACCGGTGATGTCGCCGCCGCCACCGCCCAACGCCCGTCATCGCAGCACCGACGCACCCGTCGAGTCCGAGGAACCGCAATCCGGCGGACAATCGGTGGCCGAGCTGCTCGCGCGGTTACAAACCACCCCGTCCGAGGGCGGGCGTCGCCGCCGTCGCGAAGACTGAGGCGAACACCACAGCATTTCGGTTACCGGTCGCGGTAGAGTCGCTACGACCGTCCGGTACCTGCTTCGCGGGACTGGAACGAAACCAAGAAGACTTGTGAGGGTCGTCTGCGATGGTGCAGTTCGACGGATTGCGTCCGGCCCGGCTGAAGGTGGGGATCATCTCCGCCGGCCGGGTGGGAACGGCGCTGGGAGTTGCGCTCGAGCGCGTCGACCACGTCGTAGTCGCGTGCAGCGCTGTTTCCCGCGCATCCACGCAGCGTGCCGAGCGTCGGCTGCCGGACACCCCGGTGGCGCCGGTACCCGACGTCGCCGGCAATGCCGAGCTGCTGCTGTTGGCCGTGCCGGACACCGAATTGCCGGGGCTGGTATCGGGCTTGGCGGCCACCTCGGCCGTGCGACCGGGCACGATCGTCGTGCACACCTCGGGGGTCAACGGCGTCGAAGTGCTGGCCCCGCTGAGCGTCCAGGACTGCATACCGCTGGCCATCCATCCGGCCATGGCATTCACCGGCTCCGACGAGGACATCGCCCGGCTTCCGGACACCTGCTTCGGGATCACCGCAGCCGACGAGGTTGGCTATGCGATCGCGCAGTCGCTGGTGCTCGAGATCGGCGGCGAGCCGTTTCGGGTGCCTGAGCACGCACGCACGCTGTATCACGCGGCCCTGGCCCACGCCGGCAACCACATCGTCACGGTGCTGACCGACGCGCTGGAGGCGTTGCGTGCGGCGGTCTCGGGCACCGAACTGCTCGGCCAGCAGCTGGTCGACGACCAGCCCGGCGGCATCGCCGAGCGCATCCTCGGACCGCTGGCCCGCGCTGCGCTGGAGAACACCCTGCACCGCGGGCAGTCGGCGCTGACCGGCCCGATCGCCCGCGGTGACGCCGGCGTTGTCGCCGGTCACCTGCGCGCGCTGCAGGCGGTCGACCCGCACTTGGCGCAGGCCTACCGGGTGAACGCGATGCGCACCGCCGAGAAGGTGCACGCCCCCAAGGAGGTTCTGGAGGTGTTGACGCGGTGAGCATCCAGCGGCCGCCGAAGTTCAACGCCGGCGAACTCAACGTGTACACGAACCCGGTCGAGGTCAGCCAGACCAGTCGCGCGCTGCGCCACACTGGTCGACGGGTGATGCTGGTGCCGACCATGGGCGCGCTGCACGACGGGCACCTCGCCCTGGTCCGCGCCGCCAAACTGGTGCCCGGTTCGGTCGTGGTCGTCTCGATCTTCGTCAACCCGCTGCAATTCGGCACCGACGAAGATCTCGACGCCTACCCGCGAATCCTGGAGTCAGACCTGGCTCTGCTGCGCGGCGAAGGGGTCGAAATAGCTTTCGCGCCAAGCGCTTCGGCAATGTACCCGGACGGTGCACGGAGCACCGTGCATCCGGGGCCGCTCGGATCGCAGCTCGAGGGCGCAGTGCGGCCCACCCATTTCGCGGGCATGCTGACTGTGGTCTGCAAGCTTATGCAGATCGTTGCGCCGGATCGAATATTCTTCGGCGAGAAGGATTATCAGCAGCTGGTGCTGGTCCGTCAGATGGTCGCCGACCTCAACATCGATGTCCGCGTCATCGGCGTGCCGATCGTGCGCGAGACCGACGGCCTGGCGATGTCTTCACGTAACCGCTATCTCAGCGCTGCGCAACGAGAACTCGCCGGTATCTTGTCGGCTGCGCTGCTGGCCGGCTCGCATGCTGCACCGGGCGGTGCGGAAGCAGCGTTAGAGGCCGCCCGCTCAGTGCTGGCCGAGGAGCCCGCGATCGACGTGGACTACCTCGAAGTCCGCGACGGCGCGCTGGGGCCGGCCCCCGTCAACGGCGCCGGCCGCTTGCTCGTCGCGGCCCGGCTCGGCAAGACCCGACTGCTGGACAACGTTGGAATCGAAATCGGAACGACTATCGACGCCGACGGGCGAGGGCCCGCCGCGCTGGGCTGTCAACCCCTCGAATCACATTGGAGGAATTGATGTTACGGACAATGCTCAAGTCGAAGATCCATCGGGCAACCGTCACGCAGGCGGACCTGCACTACGTGGGCTCGGTGACGATCGACGCCGACCTGATGGATGCGGCCGACCTGCTCGAAGGTGAGCAGGTCACCATCGTCGACATCGACAACGGCGCGCGGCTGGTCACCTACGCCATCACCGGTCAGCGCGGTAGCGGAGTGATCGGAATCAACGGCGCGGCAGCCCATCTCGTGCATCCGGGCGACCTGGTCATCCTGATCGCCTACGCCCAGATGGACGATGCCGAGGCGCGCAGTCACCAGCCCAGGATTGTCTTCGTCGACGCCGAGAACAACGCGGTCGACCTCGGCAGCGACCCGGCGTTCGTCCCGGCCGATGCCGGCGAGCTGGTCTCACCGCGATGAAGGTCTGCTAGTCGTGCTGTTGGCCATCGACGTGCGCAATACCCACACCGTCATCGGGCTGGTTTCCGGCACCAGGGAGCACGCGAAAGTCGTGCAGCAGTGGCGGATTCGCACCGAATCGGAGATCACCGCCGACGAGCTGGCCCTGACCCTCGACGGTCTGATCGGTGACGACTCGGATCAGCTCACCGGTGCGTCGGCGTTGTCCACCGTGCCGTCGGTGCTGCACGAGGTGCGATTGATGCTCGAGCAATATTGGCCGACGGTGCCGCATGTGCTCATCGAGCCCGGTGTCCGCACCGGTATCCCGCTTCTCGTCGACAACCCCAAAGAGGTCGGCGCCGACCGGATCGTCAATTGCCTGGCTGCCTTTCAGAAGTACAACACCGCCGCCATCGTGATCGACTTCGGTTCCTCGATCTGCGTCGATGTGGTTTCCGCGAAAGGTGAATTCCTGGGCGGCGCGATCGCGCCGGGTATCCAGGTCTCCTCCGACGCCGCGGCGGCCCGCTCGGCCGCACTACGGCGGGTTGAGCTGGCCCGGCCCCGGTCAGTGGTCGGGAAGAACACCGTGGAATGCATGCAAGCCGGTGCGGTTTTCGGCTTCGCCGGCCTGGTCGATGGATTGGTCGGTCGCATCCGCGAGGACGTCGACGGCTTTTCGGTCAGCCCCGAGAATCAGGTCACCGTGGTGGCGACCGGTCACACCGCGCCTCTGTTGCTGGCCGAGCTGCACTCGGTCGACCACTATGACCCGCACCTGACGCTGCACGGGCTGCGGCTGGTCTTCGAGCGCAACCGCGACAGCCAGCGTGGACGGCTCAAGACCGCACGCTGAGCGCCTGCGAACACCGGCAGCGCGTTGCTCCTTTAAGCTGGCAGGTCGTGAGCGCCGCCGACGACGAATCTGAGGACGCACGAGACCTACCCGAGCAGTTCCGGATCCGCCGGGACAAGCGCGAGCGCCTGGCGGCCGAGGGCCGCGATCCTTACCCCGTCGAAGTCCCGCGTACTCACACCCTGGCGCAGATTCGTGCCGCCTACCCCGACCTGCCGGCCGATGCGAGCACCGGTGACATCGTCGGTGTGGCCGGCCGGGTGGTGTTCGCCCGCAACTCCGGCAAGCTGTGCTTCGCCAGCCTCCAGGACGGCGACGGCACCCAGTTGCAGGTCATGCTCAGCCTGGCCGGTGTCGGGCAGGAATCCCTCGACGGATGGAAAGCCGACGTCGACATCGGCGACATCGTCTTCGTCCACGGCGAGGTGATCAGCTCGCGGCGCGGGGAACTGTCGGTTCTCGGTGACAGCTGGCAGATGGCGTCCAAAGCGCTGCGGCCGCTGCCGGTTGCGCACAAAGAGATGAGCGAGGAGTCGCGGGTGCGGCAGCGCTACGTCGACCTGATCGTTCGGCCTCAGGCGCGTACGGTCGCCCGCCAGCGAATTGCGGTCATGCGCGCAATACGCAATGCCCTGGAGCAACGCGGTTTTCTCGAAGTCGAAACGCCGATGTTGCAGACGTTGGCGGGCGGGGCGGCGGCGCGCCCGTTCGTCACGCACTCCAATGCGCTCGACATCGACCTCTACCTTCGGATCGCACCGGAACTGTTCCTGAAACGCTGTGTGGTCGGCGGGTTTGACAGGGTCTTCGAAGTTAATCGGGTGTTCCGAAACGAAGGCGCCGATTCCACGCATTCTCCAGAATTCTCCATGTTGGAGACCTATCAAGCGTATGGAACGTATGACGATTCTGCGGTTGTGACGCGCGAGCTGATTCAACAGGTCGCTGACGAGGCGATCGGTACACGACAACTACCTCTTCCCGACGGCAGCGTCTACGACATCGACGGAGAATGGGCGTCGATTCAAATGTATCCGTCACTATCGGCGGCACTTGGGGAGGAGATCACACCAAACACCACGGTTGATGCCTTGCGCGCTATCGCAGCGTCACTTGATGTCGAGGTGCCGACCGACCGCGGCTATGGGCACGGCAAGCTGGTCGAGGAACTCTGGGAGCACACCGTCGGCGCAACGATGACCGCGCCCACGTTCGTCAAAGACTTTCCGGTCGAGACAACGCCTTTGACACGTCAACATCGCAGCATCGCCGGAGTCACCGAAAAGTGGGACCTGTATATTCGGGGTTTCGAGCTGGCCACCGGATACTCGGAATTGATCGACCCGGTGGTACAACGGGAAAGGTTCGCCGAACAAGCGCTGGCCGCCGCGGCCGGTGACGACGAGGCAATGGTGCTTGACGAGGATTTTCTCGCCGCACTCGAGCACGCTATGCCGCCGTGTACCGGAACCGGAATGGGCATCGACCGCCTGCTGATGGCTTTGACTGGGCTGTCAATTCGAGAGACAGTATTGTTTCCTATTGTGCGTCCGCTTAGTAACTGACCGCTAAGTCGTCGCTGTATTGAATAACTTGTCTGAATATGGCAGATTGATCGCGGGGGCGGTCCAGATCACGTGTCGTGTATGGCAAGTGTCTAAGAAGAAAGCATGAGGCTCAGTCAATGGCCAAGAAAGTGACCGTCACCCTTGTCGACGATTTCGATGGCGAAGGTGCCGCCGATGAAACCGTCGAATTCGGCCTCGACGGCGTCACCTATGAGATTGACCTTTCGGTCAAAAATGCCGCCAAACTCCGCAACGACCTGAAGCAGTGGGTGGAGGCATCGCGCCGGGTCGGTGGCCGTCGTCGCGGCCGTTCGAGCTCCGGTCGGGGGCGTGGCGCCATCGACCGCGAGCAGAGCGCCGCAATCCGGGACTGGGCCCGTCGTAACGGCCACAATGTGTCGACCCGCGGCCGGATCCCGGCTGACGTCATCGACGCGTTCCACGCCGCAACCTGATCGGGGCGCCGCAAGCGCCGGCGGTTTCGGCTTTCGCTGGCGGCGAACTGATCGGTCGCCGAAGCGGGAAACGATCTGGTGTTTTCCCGCGTTGCTGTGTTGCAACCGCAGTGGGTTGGCGACCGCAAGGTGGGAAGCCCGTCCGCGCGCGCACTACAGTGGGAGTCAGGTACGCGATGTCGGCCCCTGTGCCGAGAATGACGAAGTACCGATGTTGAGGGAGAGCAGGTAAACGCCAATGTTCGAACGTTTTACTGACCGTGCCCGCAGGGTTGTCGTCCTGGCGCAAGAAGAGGCCCGGATGCTCAACCACAACTACATCGGCACCGAGCACATTCTGCTGGGCCTCATCCACGAAGGCGAAGGGGTAGCGGCCAAGTCGCTGGAGTCGTTGGGCATCTCGCTGGAGGGTGTCCGCAGCCAGGTCGAGGAGATCATCGGCCAGGGCCAGCAGGCTCCGTCCGGTCACATCCCGTTCACGCCGCGCGCCAAAAAGGTCCTGGAGCTGAGCTTGCGCGAGGCGCTGCAGCTCGGCCACAACTACATCGGCACCGAGCACATTCTGCTCGGACTGATCCGCGAGGGCGAGGGCGTTGCCGCCCAAGTTCTGGTCAAGCTGGGCGCGGAGCTCACCCGGGTGCGTCAGCAGGTCATCCAGCTGCTGAGCGGCTACCAGGGCAAGGAGACCGCCGAAGCGGGCACCGGTGGCAGGGGAGGAGAGTCTGGCTCTCCGTCGACGTCGTTGGTGCTCGACCAGTTCGGCCGCAACCTGACCGCCGCAGCCATGGAGGGCAAGCTCGACCCGGTCATCGGCCGCGAGAAGGAAATCGAGCGGGTCATGCAGGTGCTGTCCCGGCGCACCAAGAACAACCCGGTGCTGATCGGTGAGCCCGGCGTCGGTAAGACCGCCGTCGTGGAGGGCTTGGCGCAGGCGATCGTGCACGGCGAGGTCCCCGAGACGCTCAAGGACAAGCAGCTCTACACCCTTGACCTGGGCTCGCTGGTGGCCGGCAGTCGCTACCGCGGTGACTTCGAGGAGCGGCTGAAGAAGGTGCTCAAGGAGATCAACACCCGCGGCGACATCATCCTGTTCATCGACGAGCTGCACACGCTGGTCGGTGCCGGAGCTGCCGAAGGTGCGATCGACGCGGCGTCGATCCTCAAGCCGAAGCTGGCCCGCGGCGAGCTGCAGACCATCGGTGCGACCACGCTCGACGAGTACCGCAAGTACATCGAGAAGGACGCTGCCCTGGAGCGCCGGTTCCAGCCGGTGCAGGTCGGCGAGCCTACGGTCGAGCACACCATCGAAATCCTCAAGGGTCTGCGCGACCGCTACGAGGCGCACCACCGGGTGTCGATCACCGACGGCGCGATTGCGGCAGCGGCCACCCTCGCGGACCGCTACATCAACGACAGGTTCTTGCCGGACAAGGCAATTGACCTCATCGACGAGGCCGGCGCCCGCATGCGGATTCGCCGGATGACGGCTCCGCCTGACCTGCGCGAGTTCGACGAGAAGATCGCCGACGCGCGCCGGGAGAAGGAGTCCGCGATCGACGCGCAGGACTTCGAAAAGGCGGCCAGCCTCCGCGATCGGGAGAAGCAGCTGGTCAATCAGCGCGCCGAGCGTGAAAAGCAGTGGCGTTCAGGCGATCTCGACGTCGTCGCGGAAGTCGACGATGAGCAGATCGCTGAGGTGCTCGGTAACTGGACCGGTATTCCGGTGTTCAAGCTCACCGAGGCCGAAACCACCCGGTTGCTGCGGATGGAAGACGAGCTGCACAAGCGGATCATCGGTCAAGAGGACGCCGTCAAGGCTGTCTCCAAAGCGATCCGTCGTACCCGTGCCGGGTTGAAGGATCCCAAGCGCCCGTCCGGTTCGTTCATCTTCGCCGGCCCGTCCGGTGTAGGTAAGACCGAGTTGTCCAAGGCGCTGGCCAACTTCCTGTTCGGCGACGACGACGCGCTCATCCAGATCGACATGGGTGAGTTCCACGACCGGTTCACCGCGTCGCGGCTGTTCGGTGCCCCTCCGGGATACGTCGGATACGAAGAGGGTGGCCAGCTCACCGAGAAGGTCCGGCGCAAGCCGTTCTCGGTGGTGCTGTTCGACGAGATCGAGAAGGCGCATCAGGAGATCTACAACAGCCTGTTGCAGGTGCTCGAAGATGGCCGTCTCACCGACGGGCAGGGTCGCACGGTCGACTTCAAGAACACCGTGCTGATCTTCACCTCGAACCTGGGCACCTCCGACATCAGCAAAGCCGTCGGGCTGGGCTTCACCCAGGGCGGTGGCGAGAACAACTACGAGCGGATGAAGCAGAAGGTCAACGACGAGCTGAAGAAGCATTTCCGCCCGGAGTTCCTCAACCGCATCGACGACATCATCGTCTTCCACCAGCTGACCCGCGAAGAGATCATCGAGATGGTCGATCTGATGATCGGCCGGGTGGGCAAGCAGCTCAAGGCCAAGGACATGGCGATGGAGCTGACCGACAAGGCGAAGGCGTTGCTGGCCAAGCGTGGCTTCGACCCGGTGCTCGGTGCCCGTCCGCTGCGACGCACCATCCAGCGGGAGATCGAGGATCAGCTGTCGGAGAAGATCCTGTTCGACGAAGTCGGCCCGGGTCAGCTCGTCACGGTCGACGTGGACAACTGGGACGGCGAAGGCAACGGTGAGGACGCGGTGTTCACGTTCTCCGGTGCCCGCAAGCCGGCCGAGTCCGACCTGGCAAGCTCTGGCGCCCACGCCGCCGGCAGCACCACGGGCACGACCACGCCGTAATCCGCCGCGAAGGCCGGCCAGCGCTCCGCGTTGGCCGGCCTTTTCGTCTATTCGATCGGCTCAGCCGGCTGGTATCGGGCTTCGACGTTGCCCAGTTTCCAATAGCCGATCGCACCGATCCAGGTGACGGCGAACAGCGCGACGATCGCCAGCCCGGCGTTGTTGAGATCGATGCCGCTGATCCAACTGGTAACCGGATCGACCCAGTCGAGGTCGTCGTGCAGTATCGAGACCAATTCGATCGATCCGATCGCCCATGCCACCGCGATGGACAAGCCCGTGACGGTGAGGTTGTAGTAGATCTTGCGCACCGGCTGCATGAACGCCCAGTCGTAGGCCACCGTCATCAGCAGTCCATCCAAGGTGTCCATCAGGGTCATGCCCGCTGCGAACAGCAACGGCACCACCAGGACCGCATACCACGGAAGGCCGGCCGCGGCGCCGGTCCCGGCCAGTGCCAGCAGCGCGACCTCGGTGGCGGTGTCGAATCCGAGCCCGAACAACGCGCCCACCGGATACAGCTGCACCGGGCGGGTGATCCGATTCATGACTGGACGAAGCAACCGGGCGAAAAATCCCCGATCATCAAGCGCCGCTTCGATTTCGGTGTCGGAGTAGCCGCCGTACCGGAGCTTGGTGAAAGCACGGTAGATTCCGATCATCGCGATCACGTTCATGATCGCGATGAGATAGAGGAACAGTCCCGAGGCCAGGGTCCCGGCGAAGCCGAGCGCGTGCCGCGTCGTCGACTTGTCGTCAGCCAGCGCGCCGACCGCCTGCGCGCCGAGCATGATCAGCACGGCCATCACCAGTACCAGGGTCGAATGGCCCATGGCAAACCAGAAGCCAACCGCTTTGGGCCGCCTGCCATCTGCCATCAGCTTGCGGGTGGTGTTGTCGATGGCGGCGATGTGGTCCGCGTCGAATGCGTGCCGCAATCCGAAGAGGTAGGCGGTGACGCCCAGCCCCACACCGAATATCTGCGTGCCGGCGCGATAGTGGTGCGGCGCGATGACGAACACCAGTACCGCGAAGCCGACCACATGCATCAACGCGATCACGCCGAGCAGGACCCCGATTTCGACGAAGTCGCGACGATTCCAGGTCGACAACAGGCGACGGATCAGAGGTAGCACGCAGCTGCCGATCAGCGTTGCGTGCGCAGCAACGCGAAGACCTGCTTGGCGATCTGCAACACCCAGCCGGTGATGGCCGGCCCATGATCGCGTGGCCAGTTCAGCTGGAAACTCACCACCCACGGCTGCCCGGTCTTGTCGATCGCGTACCAGCTGAAGGTCAGATCGCCCGGCAGTCCGCCGGCTTTCGCGGCGATGTAGGGCCAGTCATTGCGATCCAGGTTGACCCCGGTAGCGGCATCGAGGATTTTCTTGACGGGCGTGGCCGGGCCCACAGCACCGGCTTGGAGTGCGACGTGCACCCGGCAGATGTCTTCGGCGCTGCCGTACCACTCCGCGCCGACCTCGGATGCCGGTACGTGCGCGCGGAACGGATCTGGTTGGTAGGTAGCCGAATTGGCCCTTTGGAGCAGCGCGGCCCGGTCTTGCGGCGTCCCCTGCTTCCATTGCTCGCGGAGGTCCGGGCGGCCCCAGGCGACGGTGAACAGCTCGTACATCGTCGGGAACGGTGTCATCGCGGCCGGATCGTGGTGGCCGGTGTGCACCAGCGCGTCGTCGACGGCTTGCGGCCCGACCTTTTCGATCAGCATGTCGGTCGCCATGTTGTCGCTGGTCGCGATCATCTTCTCGGCGGCGGTGCGCACCGAAATGTGTTCCCCCAGAGCCAAATCCATACTCGAGCCGACCGCCTTGCCCTTATCGGTGACGGTCAGCTGGTCATCCCATGAAACCGTCCCGGCCTTGATGGCATCCGACACCGCATAGAGCACGTACAACTTGAAGATCGACGCCAACGGCAGTGACAGGTCGGTGTTGGTGCCGGCTACCCGGTCACAGTGGCCATCAGTGACTTTGGTGGCCTGCCACGAGTAGCGGGCTCCGGTCTTGCCCAGCACCGCATCGACGTCACTCCACGACGTGATCTTCGGCGGCAGCGTGGTGAGGTCGAAACCATCCACCAAGGTGTCGTCTTGGGTGTGTATCCGAACCTCTTGTTGCGCACCATAAGACGTTGTCAGCTGCAGGGTGGCAGCGCCTGCCTTGATGTCGACTCCGCGCAGGGTGAACGGCCGGTCCCACCAGAGCTTTTCCATCATGGTCTGGATCTGGCCGGCCATTTTCGGTGCAGCCAGCGTGCCGACGCCGACGGGGCCGATGGGCCAATCCGAGTTCAGCATGTCCAGAGTCTGCTGCGCGCGCAGACCGGCCGGGGTGCGCATATCGATCTCTCGGGCGGAGCCGGCCGCATTCGCCGACGGCGGTCGCGGCGGCGTGCAACCCGGGGTCAGAGCGGTGAGTAGCGCGGCGGCTGCCAATGCCGCGACCCGGCGGCGGCGTGAGCGCCGACAGGGCTTACTGGCCGGATCCGGCAACGTCTAACACAACCTCGAATTCCAGCAGCGACGCTCCGGTCGCCACCGGATTCTGCCGCTGGCCGGCGTGCGCTTCGATGGCCGGCCCGGTCGCCCACGCCTGGAAGGCCTCCTCGGACTCCCACTGAGTCACCACGAAGTACCGGTCTTCCCCCTTGATGGGGCGGAGCAGCTGAAAGCCGAGGAAGCCGGGCGAGTTCTCGACTGCGTGCGCGCGGTGGGCGAACCGCTTCTCCAGCTCGGGGCCTGCGTCTGCGGGCACCTCGATTGCGTTGATCTTCACCACTGGCATTGGGCAAGGCTACCGCGCGGCCCGAAGGCGACGATGCGGGCCGCGCGCGGCCCGGGAAGCAGCCGAGCAATCAGCCCAGCTGCCGGCCTAAAGCGCGCGAAGATAGGCGCATGGCCGCTGATCTGCTAACCCATCGTGGTGGACGAGGTGAACCGGTGGTGATGGTGCATGGCCTGATGGGCCGCGGCAGCACCTGGTCGCGTCAGCTGCCGTGGCTGACTCGGCTCGGTGCGGTCTACACCTACGACGCTCCCTGGCATCGCGGCCGCGACGTCGATGATCCGTTCCCGATCAGCACCGAGCGCTTCGTGGCCGACCTCGGCGACGCCGTGGCCGGGCTGGGCACCGCGGCCCGTCTGGTCGGACATTCGATGGGCGGCCTGCACTCGTGGTGCCTGGCCGCCGAGCGCCCCGAGCTGGTCTCAGCCCTGGTGGTCGAGGACATGGCACCGGACTTCCGCGGCCGTACCACCGGCCCGTGGGAGCCATGGCTGCACAATCTGCCGGTCGAATTCGATTCGCCGGAAAAGGTGTTTGCCGAGTTCGGTGAACTCGCGGGCCGGTACTTTCTGGAAGCCTTCGACCGGACCGACACCGGGTGGCGGCTGCACGGGCACACGTCCCGCTGGATCGAGATCGCCGCGGAATGGGGCACCCGTGACTACTGGGCGCACTGGCAGGCGGTGCGCGCACCGGCGCTGCTCATCGAGGCGGGCAATTCGGTGGCTCCCGCCGGCCAGATGCAGTCGATGGGCGAGAATCGGCATTGCACAACGTATTTGCGTGTTGCCGACGCCGGGCATCTGGTTCACGACGAGGCGCCTTCGGCATACCGCGACGCGGTGGAGTCCTTCCTGACCGCGGGCTAGCCTTCCTCGCCGGCCAGGGCGAATCGCCCGTCGCTGGTCTTGGCCACCAGGCCGTCGGCGAGCAGAGATTCCAGCGCCCGGTCGCGCTGTACGGTGTCGCGCAACCAGACGACGTCGAGCTGATCTCGCGTGACCGGAAAGTTGTTGGCGCGCAACACGTCCAGCAACCGACCGCGAACCTGGCGGTCGGTTCCGGCGTAGCCTTGCGGCCGACGGGCCGGGCCTTGCGACGGCGGGAAGCCGGCTTGCCGCCAGTGGCACAGGCTGAGCGGGCACAAACCGCACTTCGGTGTTCGCGCAGTGCACACCGTGGCCCCCAATTCCATCAGCGCCGCCGAAAACGTATGCGCTGTAGTGTCTTTGGGAATCAACGCCGACACGTCGGCGTGGTCGCGGACCGCGGAGGCAGAGCCGGCGTCGGCTCTGCCGTGCACGACCCGGGCCACCACCCGTCGCACATTGGTGTCGACCACCGGCACCGGCTGCTGGTAGGCGAAACACGCCACCGCGCGGGCGGTGTAGCTGCCGACGCCGGGCAGCGTCAGCAGTACCTCGACGTCGTCGGGGACCCGGTCGGCGTGGTCGCGAGCGATGACGATCGCGCACTCGTGTAGGCGTTTGGCCCGCCGCGGATAGCCGAGTTTGCCCCAGGCGCGTACGACATCGGCCGCGCTGGCGGCCGCCGTCGACGATGGCGTCGGCCAGCGCGCGACCCAGTCTCGCCAAATCGGTTCCACCCGCGATACCGGTGTTTGCTGCAGCATGAACTCGCTGACCATGATCTGCCACGGCGTCACATCGGGTTCTCGCCAGGGGAGGTCGCGTCGTGACCGCTCGTACCAGTTCAGAAGTTCACTCGGCGTTAGGGAGAGCGTCATGGCCTACTACGGCACAATGAGCGCCATGCCGAATACCGATCCCGTAACTGCGTGGAAAGCACTCACCGAGGGTAACGAGCGCTTCGTCGCGGGCCAGCCCCAACACCCCAGCCAGAGCGTCGCGCACCGGGCCAGCCTGGCCAAAGGTCAGAAGCCCACCACCGCGCTCTTCGGCTGCGGCGACAGCCGGGTGGCCGCCGAGTTGATCTTCGACCAGGGCCTCGGTGACATGTTCGTGGTCCGGACGGCCGGTCACGTGATCGACTCCGCGGTATTGGGATCACTGGAATTCGCAGTCGGGGCACTCGGCGTATCGGTGATCGTGATCCTCGGCCACGACAGCTGCGGCGCGGTGAAGGCCACGCTCGCGGCACTCGACGACGGGGCTTTGCCCGGCGGCTACGTGCGCGACCTGGTCGAGCGGGTCACGCCGTCGATCTTGCTGGGCCGCCGTGAAGGGCTCACTCGACCGGATGAGTTCGAGGCACGCCACGTGGTCGAGACCGGCACGCAGCTGTTCGAGCGTTCGTCGGCCATCGCCGCAGCGATCAACGCCGGAGATTTGGCGATTGTCGGCGCCACCTACCACCTGGCCGACGGGCGAGTCGTCATTCGCAACATCATCGGTGACGTCGGCGACAAGGTCGACGACGAATAACCCAGCGCGGCCGGGTCATTGACGACTCGGGTCAGAAGGTGTTGGTCAGGTACAGCTCGATGGAGTTGAACAGGCTCTCGAGCAGGCCGCTGTTGGCGGCCCCGTTCTCGAACACCGCGCTGAGCCATGCCGCGGTGTCGTTGAAGTTGTCCGGGATGTCGACGTAGCTGACCAGGTTGGAAACCGTCGTCGTGGCTTCGCTGATCTCTGTCGGCGTCAACCCCAGGTACTCGACGTGCGTGGTGAACAGTCGTACCAGCGGTTCCAGCAGGCCACCGTCGTTGAAGTCCGGCTGGAAGTCGGCGACACCGTCACCATCCAGCGTGTAGATGGTCGCGGGATAGATGTTGTCCGGCGTCACGTCGTTGAGGACGCCGTCAAAGCCGAAATCGGTAAGCAGGGTGTTGGTCAGACTCGTTCCGAAAATCCCATCGAGGTCCCCCACCAGGTTGGGCCATAAGCCGGTGTCCACCAGAGACGGGTCGCCGATGAACACGAAGTGCAGATCCTCTTTGGGGATGCCATCGGCCGCCAGTCGGGCCATGGCGATCGACTCGGCAGTGGCGCTTTGCGAGTAACCGAAGATGGTCAGCGGGTGGTCGGCGTCGAAAGCAGTTGGATCGGCTTCGAATTCATTCTTCACCGCGAGAACGACATCGTCGGCGGCGGTGAGACTACTCGGGCCCTGCTGTATCAGTTCCGGAGTTGTGAGCACCTGCAAAGGCGCGCTGCACGGGTCGGTCGCGATCATGTCGCACACTGTGGATGAGGTCGCGCCGCCGTCGAAACCCAGCGGGTTCAGATACAGATTCTCGACGGTCTGCGCGAAGGCGGTCGACGGCATCGGCTCGGTGGTTCCGCCGAGGATGATCGCGGTGTCGCTGCCGCCCAGGGTGTCGTCAGCGTGGGCGGCTTGGCTGGTCAGGACGCCGGCGAAGCCAACCATCAACCCGATGCCGGCGACCTTGGTAAGCACCCGATGTTCGTTCATAGGGTGTTCTTAGCTGAAATTCAGCGTCGATTTGGCGACTTCTTCATCTCAGATCAAAAACGACCAGACTGGGCGACACGCCGGGCCGGGTCGGCCCTATCGGCGTGACCTGCCCTTATCGTGTAAATGTGCTGGATCTGGAACCGCGAGGCCCGCTGCCGCCGGAGATTTACTGGCGACGCCGGGGGCTGGCGATCGGCATCGCCGTCGTCGTGGTCGCCATTGTGGTCGCCATCATCGTCGCAGTCATGAGCGGAAGCGCCGGCGCCAACACCTCCGGTCAGGCCAAAAAGCCCGCGGCACAGGGGCAGAACCCAGGGCCCGAGGTCAAGACTCAGGTGGAGCCGCCGGCCGGTGAGAACACCGATCAGCCACCCGAGACGCCGACCGCCGCGGTCCAACCGCCGCCCGTGCTCAACGCCGGCGACGACTGCCCGGACTCCACGTTGGCCGTCAAAGGCCTGACCAACGCGCCGCAATACGCCACCGGTGATCAGCCGAAGTTCGTCATGGTCGTCACCAACATCGGCCTGGTGGCGTGCAAGCGCGACGTCGGAGCCGCTGTGCTGGCCGCCTACGTCTACTCGCTGGACAACAAACGGTTGTGGTCGAACCTGGACTGCGCGCCGTCCAACGAGACTCTGGTCAAGACATTCGCACCCGGCGAGCAGGTGACCACCGCCGTCACCTGGACTGGGATGGGCTCGGCTCCGCACTGCCCGCTACCGCGGCCGGCGATCGGACCCGGCACCTACAACCTCGTCGTGCAGCTGGGAAACCTTCGCTCCCTTGCGGTTCCGTTCATCCTGGCGCCGCCGCTACCGCCCGGCGCGGCACCGGTTCCGCCGCCCGCATTACCCGGACCGGTGGCACCTGGACCGCTGCCGGGCCCGGCGCCCGTCCCCGGCGGCTGAAAATCAGGTAAGCGAATCGCCGATGGTCGACTCGGCCAACTGCGACAAGCCCTCCCGCACATGGCGGGCCCAGATCTCCCCGATGCCCTCGACGGCTTCCAGGTCGCCCGCGCTGGCGGCCAGCAATCCCTGTAGCGAGCCGAACTCGCGGACCAGTCGGTCGGCATGGGCGAACTGGAGCCGTGGAATCTCCGACATTGCCCGGTAGCCACGCGAGCTCACCGCGGAGTCCTGCGCTTCCGCCGTCGACGGATATCCGAAAACCCTTGCCATCGTGATGAAGTCGAGCAAATCGGCATCGGACATGGCGTCCAGCTCGCCGAGTGTGGCGGCGACCTCGGCCTTGGACAGCGGTTCGGGGTTGGCGTGGTAGTCGCGCACGATCAACTCGCGGGCAGCGTCGTTGCCGCCGAGCAATTCGTCGAGCTGCAGTCGCAGCTGTCGTCCGTCGGTGCCCAGCTCGACGACGTCGTAGTCGAGGTCGACGCCGATCCGGCGGACCGACTCGAGCCGCTGCACCACCGTCATCACGTCGCGCAGCGTGACGAAGTCCTCGATCTCAGCCCTGGAAAGTTGCCTGCTGACCTCGTCGAGTCGCATCTTGTAGCGCTCCAGCGTGGCGATGGCCTGGTTGGCTCGCGACAAAATGGTCGCCGAGTCGGCCAGCACGTGGCGCTCGCCACTGAGGTAGACGGTCACGATGCTCATCGAGTGGCTGACCGAGATCACCGGGTAGCCGGTCTGGCTGGCGGCCCGCTCGGCCGAACGATGCCGCGTCCCGGATTCGTCGGTGGGTATCGACGGGTCGGGCACCAGTTGCACATTGGCCCGCAGGATTCGGCTGGCGTCGGTGGACAGCACCACTGCGCCGTCCATCTTGCACAGCTCGCGAAGCCTGGTCGGCGCGTACCGCACATCGAGGGAAAACCCGCCGTCGCAGATCGCCTCCACGCTGTCGTCGTAGCCGAGGACTATCAGGGCCCCGGTCCGGCCGCGCAGGATGCGCTCCAGGCCGTCGCGCAGTGCGGTACCGGGCGCGAGCCGCTCGACCGCCTCACGCAGGGTGGGGCGTTGCTGCGGCGCCGAGCCGTTTGTCGTTGATTTTCCGACCGTCATCACCACTCATTGTGCTCCGTGGGTGCCGAGTCCAGGCGATGTGGTGGGGTGGGCGCCTTCTCGCGGCGCTCGGCGATGTTGAGAACGTGTTCCAGTGCAGCGCCGATGTGGGGCGCCGGCAGCGCCTTCAACCCCGGCGGCACCGCGACAGCACCCGATGGGATCAGCGCGGTGGTAAAACCCTGCCGGGCGGCTTCGGCCAGCCGGCGTTCCATGCCGCTGACCCGACGCAGATCGCCGGCCAGCCCCACTTCGCCGATCATCACCGCGGTGGCCGGCAGTGGCAGGTTCGCATACGCCGAAGCCAGTGCGACAGCGACCGCCAGGTCCGAGGAGGGGTCGGTCAGCCGCATGCCGCCCACGGTCGACAGGTACACATCGTTGACGGCGATCTTGAGCCCGGCGTGCTTCTCCAGAACCGCGGCGATCATCGCGGCCCGGGCGTGGTCGATGCCGCTGACGGCGCGCCGCGGCGAGCCGCCCGACGGGGTGGCCAGCAGCGCCTGAATCTCGCCGACCAGAGGTCGCTTGCCGTCGAGGGTGACGGTGATCGCGGTCCCCGCGACCGGCTCCGGCCGTTGATCCAGAAAGAGGCCGGACGGATCGGCGACACCTTCGATCCCGTTGTCCTGCAACAAAAAGCAGCCAACTTCTTCCGCGGCGCCGAAGCGGTTCTTCACGCCGCGCACCATGCGCAGCAGCGAATTGCGGTCACCCTCGAAGTGCAGCACCACGTCGACCAAGTGCTCCAGCGAGCGGGGGCCGGCGATGGCTCCGTCCTTGGTGACGTGGCCGATCAGAATCAGCGGCACCCCGGTGGTCTTCGCCGCGGCGGTCAGTGCGCTGGTCACCGCCCGCACCTGGGTGACTCCGCCCGCGACGCCCTCGGAATCGGAGCTGGCCATGGTCTGCACCGAGTCGACGACAACCAGAGTCGGCTGCACCGCCTCGATGTGGCCGAGCACGGCGTGCAGGTCTGAGTCGGCGGCCAGGTACAGCTCGTCGTGGCTGCAGCCGGTCCGGTCGGCGCGCATCCGGATCTGGCCCCGCGACTCCTCACCGGACACGTACAGCGCCCGCCGGCCGCCCGCCGCCCACTGGTGGGCAACCTTGAGCAGCAGCGTGGATTTGCCCACTCCCGGATCGCCGGCGAGCAGGGTGACCGAACCCGGAACGACGCCGCCACCCAGGACGCGGTCGAGTTCGTCGACTCCGGTGGGGCAGTGCCGGGTGCCGTCAGGCTCGACCGAGCTGATCGGAATGGCGGCCGATGACGGGCTCACCACCGAGCGGCTGCCGCCCCGGACCGCGCTGAGCACCGCGACCTCGTCTACGGAGCCCCAGGTACCGCATTCCAGGCAGCGACCGACCCACTTGGCGGTGGTATGGCGGCATTCCGAGCAGCGATACTGCGAGCGTGCCTTGGCCACCCGCTGACGGTATCCGTCGGGTGCGACAGATCAGCGGAGGCTAGCGCTGTGAGCTTTCCGGCGCCGAGATCGGCACCGCCACGCTGACACTGCCGGCCTTCTCGAAATCGAAGGTGACGTCGTAATTCGGGCCGTTGGTGATCGGCTTGCTCAGCGCGATGGTCGCCTTGAGCGTGTCACCGGACTCGACGGACTTGTCGGATCTCTTGGTCTGGCCGTTATGACTGCCGACGAACAGCACCCCGCTGGGGGGCAGGGTGGGGTCGCCGGTGACGGTCACCTTGCCGATGTCTGTGGTGATTCCGACCAATTTGTCGGCGATGTCCGGCGACTGGTTCACGGCCACGAGGACGAGGTCGACCGTCGCACCCGGGCGTAGGTAGTCGCCGGTTTGCACCGCCTGAATGTGCACATTGCGCAAAGCGACGTTCTTGACCGTGGCTTGGTTGCCATCGACAGCAGATTGCTGCATGGCGGTCTGCGAGATCTGGCCGGCGCTGCATCCGGAGATCACAGCGGCGCCGATTACGGCGCCGGACGCAAGCACGGCGAGCTTTGCCGAGCGACGACTCGAGCGCAATCTCGTGCCACGTTTGTCGAAGCGGTTCACCCAAAGCCTCCTGCTCGGCCCTCGAACGCACTGGCGGTTCGACTATGCACAGTAGTAGGTCGGTCTGTCCTGCGGAAGCTGAGGGCTCCGATAGCCGTGAGTATGCGGTCAGAGCAGCGCAGTCGCCCGATTTCTGAGACCAACTGCCCGGCGCCGACGGTCTCCGGATCGCGCCGGGAGGGTTCTGAATAGTCCGCTGCTCTGCATGAATTTCGCGGTCTGTCAACCCCCTCTCCGCATCCGCGGTGCCCCTGACCTGCACCGTTGTTCCGCACGTGTTTGCGCGGCGTGTTAGCATGGAGTAACGAAAGGGGCTCGAAACTGATGAATTTTGAGGTCGGAGACACCGTCGTCTATCCACACCACGGTGCTGCGTTGATCGAGGCGATTGAAACCCGAACCATAAAAGGGGAACCAAAAAAGTATCTCGTCTTGAAAGTTGCGCAGGGAGACCTGACAGTTCGAGTACCCGCTGAGAACGCCGAGTACGTCGGCGTCCGCGACGTGGTCGGCCAAGAAGGCCTCGACAAGGTGTTCCAGGTGCTTCGTGCGCCGCACACCGAGGAGCCGACCAACTGGTCGCGCCGCTACAAGGCCAACTTGGAAAAGCTTGCCTCTGGTGACGTCAACAAGGTAGCTGAGGTCGTTCGCGACCTGTGGCGCCGTGACCAGGAGCGCGGCCTGTCCGCAGGCGAGAAGCGCATGCTGGCCAAGGCCCGTCAGATTCTGGTCGGCGAGCTCGCACTGGCCGAGAGCACTGACGACGCCAGGGCGTCGATCATCCTGGACGAGGCGCTCGCCGCCGCGTCCTGAATTTCCTGACGCACGAGGACCGAGGTTGAGCGGCACGGTCGCGGTTGTTCCGGCCGCCGGCTCCGGTCAACGACTGGCAGCCGGCATGCCGAAAGCTTTCTACGAGCTGGACGGCCGAACCCTGGTCGAACGCGCCATCGATGGCCTGCTGAAATCAGGCGTGGTCGACCGCGTCGTCGTAGCCGTACCCGCCGACCGCACCGACCGGGCCAAGCTGATCCTGGGCCGCGATGCGACCGTCGTGGCCGGCGGAGCCAACCGCGGCGACTCGGTGAGCATGGCACTGGCTGCCGTCGCCGAGGAGGAAGAACCCGATTTCGTCCTGGTGCACGACGCCGCGCGCGCCCTGACGCCGCCCGATCTGGTGGTGCGGGTCGTCGAAGCGTTGCGGGCCGGGCACCCCGCGGTGGTGCCTGCGCTGCCGGTCTCGGACACCATCAAGTCCGTCGACGCCAACGGCGCTGTGCTCGGCACGCCGGAGCGAGCCGGGCTGCGGGCGGTACAGACGCCGCAGGGGTTCGCCACCGACCTGTTGCGGCGGGCCTACCAGCAGGCCGGGACGGCGGAGTTCACCGACGATGCATCTCTGGTCGAGCACGTCGGCGGCCAGGTTCAGGTGGTGCAGGGCGATCCGCTCGCCTTCAAGATCACCACCCGGTTGGACCTGCTCCTCGCGCACGCGATCGTGAGCCAGTGAACGCCCGCGTCGGCCTGGGTACCGATGTCCATGTCATCGAGCCGGGCAGGCCGTGCTGGCTGTTGGGCCTGCTGTTCAGCGACATCGACGGCTGTGCCGGGCACTCCGACGGTGACGTGGCGGTGCATGCCCTCTGCGACGCGCTGCTGTCCGCGGCGGCCCTGGGCGACATCGGCGAGGTGTTCGGTGTCGACGATCCGCGCTGGGCCGGGGTCAGCGGCATGACCATGTTGCGCCACGTTGCGAGCCTGGTCACCGAGCAGGGCTTTCGGGTCGGCAACGCTGCCGTGCAGGTCATCGGCAACCGTCCCAGGGTGGGCCCGCGCCGCGCCGAGGCGCAGGAGGCGCTCTCGGGGGTGCTCAATGCGCCGGTGTCGGTGTCTGCCACCACCACCGACGGGCTGGGTCTGACCGGGCGTGGCGAGGGCCGGGCGGCAATCGCGACGGCTCTGCTGCTCGGAGCCGCGCCCTAGCCGGCGATCCTTTCGCATCGCGCTGATCGTTTCCGTTGTCGGTGCATGCCCGCGCCTTGTCCGTCGGGCTTTGTCACCGGAATCGGCCCATCCGGCCGCGGTGGTCATCGGCGCGGTGTTCGGCCCGGTAAGCTGGCACGTCGTGACCGATAGCGCCGACCTGCGGCTACACGACACGGCGACCGGCGCCGTTCGTGAATTCGTTCCGCTGCGGCCCGGGCACGTTTCCATCTACCTGTGCGGTGCCACCGTCCAGGGCCTGCCCCACATCGGCCACGTGCGCAGCGGGGTGGCGTTCGACATCCTGCGGCGCTGGCTGGCGGCGCGCGGCTGCGACGTTGCTTTCGTCCGCAATGTCACCGATATCGACGACAAGATCCTGAACAAAGCCGCCGCGGCAAACCGGCCGTGGTGGGAGTGGGCGGCCACCTACGAGCGGGCGTTCTCCGCTGCCTACGACGCGCTCGGTGTCCTGCCGCCGTCTGTCGAACCCCGGGCCACCGGTCACATCACCCAGATGGTCGAGCTGATCGAGCGTCTGATCGAATCCGGCAACGCCTACGAGGGTTGCGGTGACGTCTACTTCGACGTGCTGAGCTACCCCAACTACGGCCAGTTGTCCGGTCACCGGATCGACGACGTCCATCAAGGTGAAGGCGTGGCGACCGGCAAGCGTGATCAGCGCGACTTCACGCTGTGGAAGGGCGCCAAGCCCGGCGAGCCGTCGTGGCCCACGCCGTGGGGACGCGGACGGCCGGGCTGGCACCTGGAGTGCTCCGCGATGGCCCGCACGTACCTCGGGACTGAATTCGATATCCATTGTGGTGGAATGGATTTGGTGTTCCCGCATCATGAGAACGAGATCGCGCAGAGCTGTGCCGCGGGCGACAAGTTCGCCAGGTTCTGGCTGCACAACGGCTGGGTCACCCTGGGTGGCGAGAAGATGAGCAAGTCGCTGGGCAACGTGTTGGCGATCCCGGCGATGCTGCAGCGGGTACGCGCCGCGGAGCTCAGGTACTACTTGGGCAGCGCCCACTACCGCTCGATGCTGGAGTTCTCCGAGACCGCGTTGAAGGACGCGGTCAACGCCTACGTCGGTATCGAGGAGTTTCTGCATCGAGTGCGTACCCGGGTCGGTGCCGTCGAGCCTGGCGAGTGGACCCGCGGTTCGCGGCGGCACTCAACGACGATCTCGCAGTGCCGACGGCGCTGGCCGAAGTGCACCGGACCCGCGCCGAAGGCAACCGCGCTCTCGACGCCGGAGACCACGACGCCGCGCTGGCCGAGGCCGGCGCCATCCGGGCGATGATGGGCATCCTCGGCTGCGATCCGCTCGACGAGCGCTGGGAGTCCCGCGACGAGACGTCGGCCGCCCTCGGTGCCGTGGACGTGCTGGTGCGCGCCGAGCTGGAGCGGCGCCAACAGGCTCGCGTGCAACGGGATTGGAAGCTCGCCGACGAGATCCGGGACCGGCTCAAAGACGCCGGCATCGAGGTCACCGATACCGGTGATGGCCCGCAGTGGTCGTTGGAGGCCCACCCCGATGGCCGGTAACTCGCAGCGCCGCGGCGCGATACGCAAGAGTTCCAAGAAGGGCCCGACGGTCGGCTCCGGTGGCCAGGGGCGCCGCGGTCTGGAGGGTCGCGGAGCTACTCCGCCCGCGCACATGCGGCCGAACCACCCGGCGGCCAAGCGTGCCAAGGTGCAGGCGCGGCGCCCGGTCAAGCGCAAGGACGACACCGTCGAGACCGTTCTCGGACGCAATCCGGTGGTGGAGTGTCTGCGCGCGGGGGTACCCGCCACCGCGCTCTACGTCGCACTCGGCGCTCAGGCCGACGAGCGACTCAGCGAATCGGTCACTCTGGCAGCCGATTCCGGCATCGCGATCCTGGAAGTTCCGCGTTCAGACCTGGACCGGATGACCACCAACGGCTTGCATCAGGGCATTGCGCTGCAGGTGCCCCCCTACGCCTACCTGCACCCCGATGAGCTGCTCAAGCTTGCCCTGAACAATCCGCCCGCACTGCTGGTCGCGCTCGACAACATCTCCGATCCGCGGAACCTCGGCGCGATCGTGCGCTCGGTGGCGGCGTTCGGCGGCCACGGCGTGTTGATTCCCGAGCGGCGATCTGCCTCGGTGACCGCGGTCGCCTGGCGAACCAGCGCCGGGGCCGCTGCCCGGATTCCCGTCGCGCGTGCCACCAATCTCAATCGGACACTGAAGGATTGGGCCGACCGTGGTCTGCAGCTCGTCGGGCTTGACGCCGACGGTGACACGATCGTCGACGACATAGACGGCGCCGGCCCGATCGTGGTGGTGGTGGGATCGGAAGGCAAGGGGCTGTCTCGGCTGGTGCGCCAAAGCTGCGACGGGGTGGTGTCGATTCCGATGTCCGGACCCACCGAGTCTTTGAATGCCTCGGTGGCCGCCGGGGTCGTACTGGCCGAGATCGCGCGTCAACGCAGGCGCTAGCGCGGCGATGGTGCCTTCGTCTCGACGGTTCCTACCGATCCCACCGGGGAATTGGGTTGGACACGCAGGCGAATGACCGGTAGTTCGCGGTCGGTTTTCTGCTCATACTTCGCGAAACGCTCTGCCGTGCTGGTGATGTGGTGCCACGCTTGCTGGCGGGCTTTGCCGTGCAACTGCTCGGCCTTGACCGCGATAGTGCGGCCGGCAATCTGGATCTGCACGGTGTCGGGATGAGCGGCCAGGTTGTAGTACCAAGCCGGGTTCTTTGCGGCCCCGTTCGCGGACGCGACGATCAGCCAGCTGTCGGCGCCGTCGGGGAAGTAGGCGACCGGGGTGTGGCGTGGGGTGCCGCTCTTGGCGCCGACGGTGGTGAGGACCAGCGCCGGCATGCCCATCACCTTGTCGGCGTTGGCGCGGATCCGTTTCACGTTCCAGCGGTTCATCCACGCCATCAGCTTCCCGCCGGGTTGGCGGGCGCCGCGGGTGCCGTGGGGGGTATCAAAGCTCATCAGTTTTCCTTTCGCCGTTACCGCTTGTCGGTCCGCGGCGGCGTGTCAGGGCTTTCGCCGGTTCAGGGTCGTAGGGAGCCGCGAAGCCGGGTGGCCTCGTGGCGGTGTTGGCGCACTCCTACGAGGCGGTAGGCGAGTCGGGCGGGTGCGGGTACGGCGGCGAGAAAGTCGGCTCGTTCCCGAGGTGTGGCGTCTTCGAGGAGGTAGGCCAGCACGGCAAGGCGGCGGGTCAGGGGTATCGACGCAAGTCCGCGTTGACCAAGCTCCCGATATTCGGCGGCGGTGATCACGCGTTCGACGATTGGCAGGATCACCGCTTCCTCCTCGTCGAAGTGCTCGTCAAGCCCTTTCGAGAGCAGTTCCAGGAGGGCGGCAAGCGGCGTGCTGGTATGCGCGGCGGGCGCGTTCTGCCACTCGGAGAGGGTGATCATGGCCTGCTCGACCAGCGCCGCGAGGCCCTGATGCTGGCTGTTCATGCGGGAAATCAGATCGGTGTCGAACAGAATCCGCGCCGACAGTCTCGGCCACAGCAGCTCGTCCTCGCCGACGTGATGGTGATGGAGCATGGTGAGAACTTCGCGGGCATGCCGGGCCACTGTGCGAGCCCGGGCGGCGTCGCCCCTTGGCACCCCAGCGACAAGTTTGGGCAGCAGTGCGCATTCCCGGCGAAGCATCCTGTGCACGATCACCATATCGCTGGTGTCGCAGAGCTTGTGCGCGGCGCTCCGGATCTCGGCGAGGATGCGATCGCGGGACAGCTCGGTGTGCTCGTGCTCTCGGGCGTGCGCCTGGACGTTGACGACCAGTTCCTCTTCGGTCTCCCCGGTGATAACGGTGCCGGACCGACCGCAGGTCACGTTGATACTCATGGTGATGCTCCTTCTCGCGGGCGCTGACAAAGTCAGCATCACTGACGAAAGTAGTCAACAAACCTGACTATGTCAAGGAGTCGTCCCGCCGGATGGCAACACTGGCCGAAGTGGACCCGCGCCAAGAAAAATCGAGGACCGACGGCTTAGTGCGGCGATGGGCTGCGCGCGTAGGGGTCGGTGATCTCGCGAAGTTGATCCAGAATCTGATGCAGCAAGGTGAAGTTGCGGGTGCCCAGATAGGCCCGCCACTCCGAGAGAATGTCGCTGGATGTCGCCGCAGCCACCTCGGCTGCCTGCCGGCCACGTTCCTCGATCACGATCAACCGGGCGCGGCCGTCCGTCGGATCGGGGACCCGACGGACATAGCCCAGTCGTTCCAGTTGATCGACCAGCACCCCGGCGCTCTGCTTGGTCATCTGCGCCTGGTCAGCCAGTTCGGTGAGGCGCGAACCGTCCACGCCGATGCGTTGAAAGACCCGGACCTGAGCCAGGGTCCAGTCATCGAATCCGGCGTCCCGGATGGCTTGGAAGATCCGGTCCTCCATATACCGGTACGGGATGAACAAACCCACCCCTAAATCGACCGGTTGCGCGTCGTCTATGCCATTTTCGGCCACCGCCCACCTGCCTCCATCGGGTAGACACCCCACGTCGAAACTGCCGAGTCGGATCGCTGCTGACGCGACGGCAAAAGCGTGCGCGCCGCCGGCTCGCTGCGCAACGCGCTGTACCTATCCCGCTCCCATGGCTTGACTACCGTAACAAGCCGGTGATCAGTATAGTCAGACAATCTGACTGAGATGGGCGATCCGCCAACGTCGCGCGATCTCCCATCTTGGCCAAGGGAGCGGCATTGGGTTCGCAACGCTGCCCGGCAGCCCGCCGGCACCCGTCGGGTCAGGGACGCCGAATGGGCAAACGAGGCCAAATCCGACGTCAGACCCCGAGCAGCAGAGTCGCGGCCCACAGTGCGAGCACCGCGGCCACCAGTGATGTGGGAACGGTGAACACACCGAGCCGGGTGTACTCTCCGACGCTGGCACTGACGTCGTAGCGGCGCAATACGCTGCGCCACAACAGGTTGGACAAGGATCCGACGTAGGTCAGGTTCGGGCCGATGTTCACGCCGATGAGTACCGCCAACACCGCGGCCGGGCCGGCCGGCGCCACCAGTGGCACAAGGACCAGTGTCGCCGGCAGGTTGTTGACGACGTTGGCCAGCACAGCCGCCAGCGCCGCGTACCCGAGCAGGGCGAGCAATCCGGTGCCGGACGGCAGCAGGGCACCCATTCGGTCAGCCACGCCGTTGCGCATCACCGCCTGCACGACGACACCGAGTGCGAGCACGAACGCCAGGAACGGCACGTTGACCGCTCGCACGATTTCCACCGCCGAGGTGTGACCGCGGACCAGGCTGCGCAATGCCATCACTGCCGCTCCGGCCAGCGCCGCCCATGCCGGAGCCACGTCGACCGCTTCGGCGACGACGAAGCCGACCAGCGTCAAAGCCACCACCACCAACGCGAACACCGGTGTCGGCGGCGCGGGTTCGTCCTCGATGGGCTCAGGCGGCACGTCGAGATCACGACGGAAGAAGACCCGGAAAACAAGGTAGACGGTGCCCACCGCGGCCAGCCACGGCAGCGTCATCATCAACGTGAACTTGATGAACGACAGCTTCGAGGCGTTGAAGGCCAGCAAGTTGGTCAGATTGGAGACCGGGAGAAGCAGCGACGCGGCATTGGCCAAGTGCGCGGTGGCGTAGGCGTGCGGCCGCACCGGTGCCCGCAGCCGCCGAACCGTGGTCAGCACCACCGGGGTGAGCAACACGACGGTGGCGTCCAGACTCAGCGCGGCGGTGATGACGGCTGCGATCACGAACACCTGTCCCAACAGACGTCGCGAACCTGCCCGCCCACGCGCCATCGCCGCCCCGGCCGCTTCGAACATGCCTTCGTCGTCGCACATCTTCGCCAACACCAGCACCGCGCCCAGGAACGCGACCACGCGCAGCAGCCGCTCGGCCTCAATTGTCGCGTCGTGCAACGAGATCGCGCCGACGGCCAGCAACAACCCCACGGCGGGCACCGCCGCGACCGCCTCCGGCCAGCCCCGTGGACGGGCAACCGCGAACGCCAGCACCGCCGCCAGCGAAAGGACGGCTATCAGGATTGTCAAACTCGGGCCCAGGGGTCTTCGCGTCGCCACACCGTCGGCATCTCCAGCACCACACCGTCGCGCTCGGCCAGCCCACTGAGGATGCGTAGCGAGACGTCCAGGTCGTCGACGACGTAAGGCAAGGCCCGTAACGGTTTTGACAACGGCCGGAAGAAGTCGTCCCAGTGCACCAGCACCACCCGTCGGGCCCCGACGGTGCGCACTGTCTCCGCCCAGTAGTCGACGAGGTATGACTCCGGCTGCACGCCGAGCTGACCTACACCGAGGTAGACGACATCGGCGCGCTGCCCGGTCAATGAACCTCTTACAAACCCTGCGCTGCCCTGGATCAACATTCGGCGGTCTGACACACGGTGATGGATCAAGGTCGACCAGGCCTCTCCGCATCGGTAGGCCGCAGCTTTCACCGGTGGTACGACCGGCTCATCGATGGTGCCGGGAAACCGGTCGGGCGGACTGTGGAGCGATTTCACGAGCGTGATGTCGAAGTCGCCCAAGCGAATTGGCGCACCCGAGTCGGCGACCACCAAGCGGTCCTGGTCGAGGCCGTAGCCGCGGCCGACGTTCGCCGCGGACTCGCCGCCGACCAGTCGGGCGCCGGTGCGGTCGGCGACGAGCGCCGAATCCAGGGCGTGGTCGAAGTGGGTGTGCACCGGGACGACGGCCGCGAGCCGTTTGACCCCCACCCGCGCAAGACACCCGTCGACCCGGGCGGGCGACGGTGCCACTTTGCCGAGCGCTACGCGGGCCAGGCTCGGTCGTGAGAAGAAGCCGTCCGTCATCAGTGCCGAGGATCCGTCGTCGATCAGCAGTGTCGACACCCCCAGCCACGTCACCGTCAGGGGCGCATCGGAAGCGGCGGCCGGCACACTGAAGCGGTGCACGTGCCGCGCAAGGTCCGGACGTCCCGGTCGCAGGCGCATCAGCAGAACGCCTTCAGGTCGATGCCGTCGGCTTTCAGCCGCTCCCGGACGGCGGTCGCGGTCTGCACCGCACCCGGTGAATCACCGTGCACACAAACTGATTCCACGCTCAGGGTGACGGTCGAGCCGTCGACGGCAGTGACGGTCCCCGAGCTCACCATGGTCAACACCCGTTCGGCGATGGCGGCCGGGTCGTCCAGCACCGCACCGGGTTCGCGCCGTGAAACGAGTTGGCCGTCAGGCTGATAGGCGCGGTCGGCGAACGCTTCAGCAACGGTGCGAAGGCCGCGCCGGCTTGCCTCGTCGAAGAACGAAGAGCCCGCCAGGCCGAGCACCGGCAGATCGGGGTCGACCGCGCACACCGCCTCAGCTACGGCCGCGGCTTGCTCCCGGTTGACCACGATCGTGTTGTACAGCGCGCCATGGGGTTTGACATAGGAGACTCTGGCGCCGGCGGCCTGCGCCAATCCGTGCAGCGCACCGATCTGATAGACGACGTCGGCGAGCAGATCCTCGGGCGCGACATCGATGAAGCGCCGGCCGAAGCCGGCCAGATCGCGGTAGCTCACCTGCGCGCCGATCCGCACGCCGCGCTCGGCTGCCAGCCGGCAAACCGCCAGCAGTCCGGCGGGGTCTCCCGCATGGAAACCGCACGCCACGTTGGCGCTGCTGACGATGCCGAGCATGGCGTCGTCGTCGCCGAGTTGCCACACGCCGAAGCCTTCACCCAGGTCGGCGTTGAGGTCGATGCTGGCCACGGTCGACAGCTTAGGCGCGCGGCCGCGCTCGGCTTCGGGCCCGTAGTCTCCGAAAGACGGCTCACCCGAGAAATGCCCGGTAACCTCACGGTTCATGAGCCCATTGCCGCGACGCCGGGCGACGCTGGCATCGCTGGCCGCTGAGCTCAAGGTCTCTCGCACCACGATCTCGAATGCCTACAACCGGCCCGATCAACTCTCGGATGCGTTGCGCGAGCGGGTGCTCGCCACCGCGAAACGGCTGGGCTATCCGGGACCCGACCCCGTTGCCCGCTCGCTGCGCACCCGCCGGGCCGGTGCGGTGGGCCTGATAATCACCGAGCCGCTCACCTATTCGTTCAGCGACCCCGCGGCGCTGGATTTCGTTGCGGGCCTTGCGCAATCGTGTGAAGAGGGCGGACAGGGGCTGCTGCTGGTCGCGGTGAGCCCGAGTCGCAGCGTCGCCGACGGGACCGCGTCGGTGCTCGCCGCCGGGGTGGACGGCTTCGTGGTCTACTCGGCGGCCGGCGACGACCCGTACCTGCAGGTGGTGCTGCAGCGGCGACTGCCGTTGGTGGTGGTGGACCAACCCAAAGGCGTGCCCGGCGCATCCTGGGTCGGCATCGACGACCGCGCCGCGATGCGCGAGATGGCCGACTACGTCCTCGGTCTGGGCCACCGCGAAATCGGCCTGCTGACGATGCGGCTACTTCGGGACCGGCACCAGGGCCTGGTCGACAGGAAGCGCCTGCACGCCTCGACATTTCATGTTCAGGGTGAACGCATCCGCGGTGTCCGCGAGGCGATGACCGCAGCCGGCCTCGACCCGGACGGCCTGACCGTCGTCGAAAGCCACGAGCACACCGCGACGTCCGGCGGCGTCGCCGCTCAAATCGCGCTGCAAGCCAACCCGCGAATCACGGCGTTGATGTGCGCCGCCGACGTGCTGGCGGTGTCGGCGATGGACTATCTGCGCGCCCGGGGCAAGTTCGCGCCCGGCCAGATGACGGTCACCGGTTTCGACGGCGTGCCCGAGGCGATGAGCCGCGGCCTGACCACGGTCGCGCAGCCGAGCCTGCAAAAGGGCCGTCGCGCTGGCGAACTCTTACTGAGGGGAGATCTCAACCCGACGATCGAGGTGATCAAAACCCGGCTGATCCGCGGCCGAACCGCCGGACCGCCGGCCTAGGCGATCAGACGTTGGCGGTGTCGCCGTGGCCGATCAACAGCCGGACCGCGAGATCCAATCGTTTGCTGACATCGGTGGCCGACGCGCGCCGGGTCAGCCACGCCAGCAGATTCGACAGCCACACATCCGAGATCACCCGTGAGATGTGGTACTGGTCTTCACTCGGTTCGCCGTCGCTCATCGCGCGGGCGAACATCGAATCGATCAGTTTCTCGACGTGATCGACTTCACCCGCCGCCGAGGCGTCCGCGAAGACGTAGGCCCGCGTCATGGCCTCGGTGAGCAGGGGATTGCGTTGCATCGCCCGGTTGAGCTTGCTGACCATGAAGTTCAGTCGCTGGTACGGCGATCCGCCGGTCAGCGAGGAACGGTCGGTCTTGGCGTCGATCCGTTCGAACTCGCGGCCCAGCGCGGACACCAGCAGATGGACCTTGGACGGGAAATACCGGTACAGCGTTCCCACCGCGACGTCGGCACGATCGGCCACCGCGCGCATCTGAACCGCCTCGTAGCCGCCCTTGGAGGCGATCGCCATGGTCGCGTCCAGAATGCGTTTACGACGCTCGCGCTGCGCCTCGGAGCCGAGCTCTGACTCAGCCAGTACCGCCACGTTCATCACCTCACGAGGTTGCGCAGAGGACGAACCCGAGGGTTTCCCCGACGTGGTGTGTGCCGGCCCCGAATCTAAAGGGGTCATTTGACGAACAGCTCCTTTTTCTGCGCGCTCGCTGGAAACGATACGCATGCCGAGCGCGAATCTCTCACCTCCGTGCGGCCGGGACAACGGGATGTCCTGCTGCGATGGCATTCGACTTGACGGTCCAACACTGGCACTATTAGAACACGTTCTAGTGCTGTGCGGTGAGTCTCGACAGCGCCATTTTCCGTCGATCGAGGAGCTTGGGTGGCCACCACTATCACCGATGAACAGTTTGCGGCGCGGGAGTTGGTCCGCGACTGGGCGACCGGCTCCGGCGCGACGCAAGCGGTCCGGGATATCGAGCAGGGTGAGCCGAAAGCCTGGCAACCGGTATTCGAGGGTCTGGCCGGCCTGGGCCTGTTCGGTGTCGCGGTCTCCGAGGAGTTCGGTGGGGCGGGCGGCAGCATCGAGGACCTCTCCGTGATGGTCGAAGAGGCGGCCCGGGCGCTGGTGCCCGGTCCGGTGGCGACGACGGCGTTAGCCACACTCGTAGTGTCCGATCCGGCACTGCGTGAGGCTCTCGCGTCCGGGGAGCGCACCGCCGGGGTAGCGCTGCACAGCGATGTCGAATTCGACGAGACGGCGTCACAGGTGTCCGGGACCGTGCCGTGGGTGCTCGGCGGGGTCGCCGACGGCCTTCTGCTGGTACCGGCCGGCCAGACGTGGCTGCTCATCGACGGCACCGCTGGGGGCGTGGCCGTCGAGCCGCTGCAGGCCACTGACTTCTCCCGGCCGCTGGCGCGGGTGGTGCTCACCTCGGCTCCGGCCGGCGTGATCGACGCACCTGCGGGCTGGGTCACCGACCTGAGCGTGACGGTGCTGGTCGCTGAGGCGGCGGGGATCGCCCGCTGGGCGCTGGACACCGCCGTGGCCTATGCGAAGGTGCGTGAGCAGTTCGGCAAACCGATCGGCAGCTTCCAGGCGATCAAGCACTTGTGCGCCGAAATGCTCTGTCGCACAGAGCAGGTGGCGGTTGCCGCCGCCGATGCCGCCCGCGCAGCCCAAGACGGTGACCCTTGCCAGCTGGCCATCGCCGCAGCCATCGCCGCAGGCGTCGCCATCGATGCCGCCAAAGCCAACGCCAAGGACTGCATCCAGGTGCTCGGCGGCATCGGAATCACCTGGGAGCACGACGCGCATCTGTATCTGCGCCGGGCCTATGGCATCGGGCAGTTCCTCGGTGGCCCCGCCCGCTGGCTGCGGCGCACTGCCGAGCTGACCCGGGACGGTGTCCGCCGCGATCTCGGCATCGACCTCAGCGACGTCGCCGACCTGCGGCCGGAGATCGCCGATGCGGCCGCCGGAATCGCCGCACTCGCGGAGGACAAGCGGCAGGCCAAGCTGGCCGAGACGGGGCTTTTGGCGCCGCACTGGCCCCCGCCGCACGGTCGCGGGGCCGGGCCGGCCGAGCAGCTGCTGGTCGATCAGGAATTGGCCTCGGCCGGCGTGGCCCGGCCCGACTTGGTGATCGGCTGGTGGGCGGCGCCGACCATTCTCGAACACGGCACTCCCGAGCAGGTCGAGCGCTTCGTACCGGCCACCCTGAGTGGCGAAATCTTCTGGTGCCAACTGTTTTCCGAGCCTGGAGCGGGATCGGACCTGGCATCGCTGCGCACCAAGGCGGTCAGAGTCGACGGCGGCTGGGAGTTGACCGGGCAGAAGGTGTGGACCTCGTCGGCGCACAAGGCGCAGTGGGGGGTCTGCCTGGCCAGAACCGATCCTGACGCGCCGAAGCACAAAGGCATCTCCTATTTCCTGATCGACATGAGCTCACCGGGCATCCTGATCCGGCCGCTGCGCGAGATCACCGGCGACGCGTTGTTCAACGAGGTCTTCCTCGACAATGTGTTCGTTCCCGACGAGATGGTGGTCGGGACGGTCAACGACGGCTGGCGGCTGGCCCGCACCACGCTGGCCAACGAACGTATCGCGATGGCGGGCGGCACCGCGCTCGGCAATCCGATGGAGGAGCTGCTCACCGAAGCGGCTAAAGCGGATCTTGATGTCGCACAGCAGGATCAGCTCGCGCGGCTGATCATCACGGCGCAGGTCGGGTCGCTACTGGATCAGCGCATCGCGCAGCTGGCGGTGGGCGGTAGAGACCCCGGCGCCCAGTCCAGTGTGCGCAAGCTCATCGGCGTGCGATACCGGCAGGCCCTCGCCGAATACCGGATGGACCTCAGCGAGGGAGCCGGCATCGTCCTCGACAACCGAGTCAAGGACTTCCTGAACACCCGCTGCCTGACGATCGCCGGCGGCACCGAGCAGATTCTGTTGACCGTGGCTGCCGAACGGCTTCTCGGTCTGCCCCGCTGACGGCCTCCTCGGCAATCGCGCCGTCAGCGCGGAGGGCCCAGAATGATCTGCCCGAACATGTCCGCGCCCTCGGCCATCCGCTCCGGCGAAATCTCGAAACCCTCGGGGCGCGGGGTCGCTTTGTCACGACCGGCGTGGCGGAACATGCCCTCGATTCCGGCGGGCGTGTTGATCATCAAAAGATCCGCCTTCTTGGAAGTGATGCGGTACGCGTGCGGAATGTTCTTGGGCAAGAACACTATTCCACCTTCCGACAGCTCCATCTCCTCATCATCGAGCCAGAGCAGCGCGGTGCCTTTGATCAGCATGAAGACCTCGTCCTCACGCGTGTGCTTGTGATACGGGGGGGCTTCGCCTTCGCTGACGTCGAAGCGTCCGACCATCAACTGCCCATTGGTGGCTTTGCCGTCGAGCAGGATTGCCAAGGTGCCGCCGTCGAGCCATTCCAATTGCTGTTGCTGCTCCGGTTGTGCCAGGTAAGCCATGCTCATGAGTCATCCCTTTCCAGTCGGGTGGGCGACTGCTATGTCGAAGATCGAGATTATCCGTGCGGCAGCCGAAACGCGCGTGGTAGGCCCTAAGCTCGAAACAACCCATGGGCACCGTGTTGATTCCGATCCCCGACCGCGACTTCGACCCGACCGAAGTCGCGGTGAGTTGGCAAGTACTGCGCACCAACGGACACCGGGTGGTCTTTGCCACCGAGAGCGGCGCACCCGGGATGGCTGACGACATCATGGTCAGCGGCCGCGGCCTCGACGTGTGGTCGAAAGTGCCGGTACTCGGGGCGGTCACCGTCGTAGGGCGGGCGCTGCGGGCCAACAAGGACGCCCGCAACGCCTATCGCGAGATGCTGCGCTCACCCGAATACCAGAACCCGTCCCAATGGGCGGCAGCCACGCTCGACGGCGTCGACGCACTGCTGTTGCCCGGCGGCCACCGCGCCCGGGGGATGCGCTCCTACATCGACAGCGAGACCTTGCACCGCCTCGTCGTCGACGCCTTCGCCCGCGGGCTCACGGTCGCCGCGATCTGCCACGGCGTGTTGCTCGCCGCCCGCAGCGTCGATCCCGCGACCGGTCGATCGGTGCTCTACGGTCGCCGCACCACCGCGCTGACCTGGGCGCTGGAACGCACCGCGTGGCGGCTGTCCCGGGTCACCCGGTTCTGGGACCGCGACTACTACCGGACCTACCGCGAGGAGCCCGGTCAGCCGGCGGGGTACATGTCCGTGCAGTCGGAAGTCACTCGCGCCCTGCGGAATCCGACGGACTTCCGTGACGTCGAGCGAGGTTCGCCGCACTGGCGGAGGAAAACATCCGGGTTGGCGCGCGACACTGCGACCGATTCACGGCCCGCGTTCGTCGTCGATGACGGCGACTACGTGTCGGCGCGCTGGCCGGGTGATACCCACACGTTCGCAAACGTGTTGTCCCGCAAGCTTTGACGGATCAGGAGAAGTTGGCCTGCGCGCAGGTGCTCGGCGAGGTGATGTTGACCCCGCTGTAGACCACCTGGATGTGCGTGCAGGAGATCACGTTGATGTTCAGCCGGGGCTGGCCGGTGTGCCAGTCGGTCGCATCGATCCGGCCCACGGTCTGGTATTTCTCCAGCGGGCCCTCGCCCAGGTAGATCGTGGTGACCTCGTCGGCGCCGCCGTCCTTCATCACCCGGTCGTACTGGGCGGTCGCGTGCACATCCAGATACGCGGTGCGGCTGTTGGGGCGGATCGTGGTGCTCTGCCGCGACCACAGGTCGTTCGGGAACCCGATCACGCCGTCGGCAGATTTGCGGTCGGCGCCGACGGTGAAGTCGCAGCTGCCGTTTCCGGCATGGCAGTCCAGTCGGGAGAAGGTCTCCAGCTGGGTGCCATCAGGCAGTGGGGTGAGCGTGGTGGCGTTGTTGCCGGCCGCAGGGGCAACCGCGGGCGGCGTCAACACCAGCATCAGACCGACACCTGCCAGCGCCGTGACCAGCCGCTTCATCCGGCGTCCTCTCGCTAAGCCTGAGCAGAATTTACGCTGCCGCTATTCGTCGTAGGTGACTTCGACCGAATCGGTCTGCGGGTGTGCCTGGCACGCCAGGATCAGCCCGTCGTCGAGGTCCTGCTGCTCGAGCACGTCGTTGACCTCCATCGTCACCTTGCCGTTGCGCAGCGTGGTGGCGCAGGCGCCGCAGTGGCCCTCGCGGCAGGAGAACGGCGCGTCCAGGCCGGCGTCGAGCAGCACGTCGAGCAGCTTCGCCTTGCGCGGCCACGACACGGTGTGGGTCTGGCCGTCCAGTTCGACCACCGCACTGGCCGGCGGAGTGTCGCCGTCGTCCTCGATCGTCACCGCAGCGAACGGATCGCTGTCGAGTGATTTAAACACCTCGAGATGCACTTGCGCCGCAGGCACTTCCAGACTCTCGAGGGCTTCTCGCGCGGCCTCCATGAACGGTCCCGGCCCGCAGATGAACGCCTGCCGGTCGGTGTACGGCCCGGCCAGCTGCGCCAGAGCGTTCGCCGACGGCAACCCCTGCAGCGATTCCAGCCAGTGCACGACGGTGAGCCGGTCAGGGTGCTCGGCTGCGAGCTCACGCAGCGCGTCACCGAAGATCACCGACCGTTCGTCGCGGTTGGCGTACAGCAGCACAATTCGGCCACCGCCCTCGGACAACGCGGACTTACAGATCGACATGATCGGCGTGATTCCACTGCCGGCGGCCAGCAGCAGGAAGTCACCGTCGAGCGTCTTGGGAACGAAGGTGCCCGACGGGGCCAGCACGTGAACGCGCATGCCGGCGCGGGCGTTGTCGCAGAGCCAGTTCGATGCGTAGCCGTTCTTGTCCCGCTTGACCGTGACGGTGAGGGCCTCGTCGGCGAACGGCGAGCTGCACAGTGAATAGCAACGGGCCACCGAACCGGTGCGGTCGCTGGGAATGCGCAGCGTCAGGAACTGGCCGGGGGCGTAGCGCAGTCGCTCGGCCGGTACCTGGGAATCGTCGGGAACCGTGAAGACCAGCGAACGCGCGTCGTCGGTCTCGGTGACGACGTCGGCGATCTCCAGCTCCAGAACGTGGCTGCCGAGCGGCTCGTCCGGAATTGCGCCCGTCACTACCCCGCCCTTCCTTCGGTCACAACTAGAACAGGTTACAGAAACATCGATAGGTATGGCTACCAGCCGCAGCAAACCGCTGCTCGACACAAATCGGAACGTGTTCTAGTCTTTGTCTACATAAGCCACCTTATGGAGGAAGCCGTGACGTCCATTCAACAACGTGACGCCCAGTCGGTCTTAGACGGCATCGACGAACTGCTGCCCAAGCTGCGGCAACGGGCGCAGGAAACTGAGGACCTGCGGCGTTTGCCGGATGCCACGGTCAGTGAGCTCCAGGAAATCGGCTTCTTCAAGTTGCTGCAGCCCAAGCAGTGGGGTGGCCTGGAAACCGACCCCGCGGTGTTCTACGAGGCCGTTCGCCGGATCGCCAGCGCGTGCGGGTCCACCGGGTGGGTCAGTTCGATCATCGGTGTGCACAACTGGCACCTGGCGCTGTTCGACCAGCAGGCTCAGGACGAGGTCTGGGGCGAGGACGCGGGAGTGCGCGTTTCGTCGTCCTACGCACCGATGGGTGCCGGCACAGTCGTCGACGGCGGCTACCTGGTCAGCGGATCATGGAACTGGTCGTCAGGATGTGACCACGCAACCTGGGCCTTCCTCGGCGGTCCGGTCATCAAGGACGGGCGACCGGTCGACTTCGGCAGCTTCCTGATCCCGCGCACCGAATACCGCATCGATGACGTCTGGCATGTGGTGGGCCTCAAGGGAACTGGCAGCAACACCGTCGTCGTCAAGGACGTCTTCGTGCCGCGGCACCGGTTCCTGTCCTACAAGCAGATGAACGACGGCACCGCCGGCGGATACCAGAACAACACCGCTGCGGTGTACAAGATGCCTTGGGGCACAATGCATCCCACGACAATCTCAGCTCCGATCGTCGGCATGGCCTACGGCGCCTACGACGCCCACGTAGAGCACCAAGGCAAACGGGTGCGTGCCGCTTTCGCCGGTGAGAAGGCCAAGGACGACCCGTTCGCCAAGGTCCGCATCGCCGAAGCCGCCAGTGACATCGATGCCGCATGGCGACAACTGATCGGCAACGTCAGCGATGAGTACGCACTGCTTTCTGCCGGCAAGGAGATCCCGTTCGAACTGCGGGCTCGCGCTCGTCGCGACCAAGTACGCGCCACCGGGCGATCCATCGCCTCCGTCGACCGGTTGTTCGAGGCCTCCGGCGCCACCGCATTGGCCAGTGATGCACCGGTGCAACGGTTTTGGCGCGATGCGCACGCCGGCCGGGTGCACGCGGCCAACGACCCCGAGCGGGCGTACCAGATCTTCGGCAATAACGAGTTCGGGCTGCCGCCCGGCGACACCATGGTCTGACCGGTGACGGCTACAACAGAGCTGACGTTCGAATCCACCTCTCGCTACGCAGAAGTCGACGTCGACGGGCCGCTGAAGCTGCATTACCACGAAGCCGGCGTCGGCAACGAGCAGACGATCGTACTGCTGCACGGCGGTGGCCCGGGTGCGGCGAGTTGGACGAACTTCTCCCGCAACATTCCGGTACTCGCGCGGCAATTCCACGTGCTGGCCGTCGACCAGCCCGGCTACGGTCACTCCGACAAGCGTGCTGAGCATGGGCAGTTCAATCACTACGCCGCCCGTGCACTCAAGGGTCTCTTCGATCACCTTGGGCTGGGACGTGTTCCGCTGGTGGGCAATTCGCTGGGCGGTGGCACCGCGGTCCGGTTCGCCCTGGACTACCCGGACAAGGCCGGCAAGCTGGTGCTGATGGGCCCGGGTGGGCTCAGCATCAATCTGTTCGCGCCCGACCCGACCGAAGGGGTCAAGCGGCTCGGCAAGTTCTCTGTTGAGCCGACCCGCGAGAACCTAGAGGCGTTCCTGCGGGTGATGGTCTACAACCAGAAACTGATCACCCCGGAACTGATCGATCAGCGCTTCGAGCTGGCCAGCACACCGGAGTCGCTGATGGCGACCCGGGCGATGGGAATGTCGTTCGCCGGGGCGGACTTTGAGCTGGGCATGATGTGGCGCGAGGTACACAAACTGCGCCAGCCGGTGCTGCTGATCTGGGGCCGCGAAGACCGGGTCAACCCGCTGGACGGCGCGCTGGTGGCGCTCAAGACGATTCCGCGCGCGCAGCTTCACGTGTTCGGCCAGTGCGGGCATTGGGCGCAGGTGGAGAAGTTCGACGAATTCAACAAGCTGACAATCGATTTCCTGGGAGGTGCGTGATGAGCATCCGTTCACTGGGTTACCTGCGCATCGAGGCCACCGACATGCAGGCCTGGCGCGACTACGGCCTGAAAGTCCTCGGCATGATCGAGGGCAAGGGCAGCACCGAGGGCGCGCTCTATCTGCGGATGGACGATTTTCCCGCCCGCCTGGTGATCGTGCCGGGCGAGCACGACCGGCTCTTGGACGCCGGCTGGGAATGCGCCAATGCCGAAGGCCTGCAAGAGATCCGCAACCGACTCGATGTCGAGGGCACGCCGTACAAGGAAGCCACCGCCGCAGAACTGGCCGACCGTCGCGTCGACGAATTGATCAAGTTCTCCGACCCCTCCGGCAACGGCCTGGAGGTCTTCCACGGTGCCGCGCTCGAACATCGCCGGGTCGTCAGCCCCTACGGACACAAGTTCGTCACCGGCGAGCAGGGCCTGGGTCACGTCGTGCTGACCACGCGGGACGACGTCGAGACGCTGCACTTCTATCGCGATGTGCTGGGTTTCAAGCTTCGGGACTCGATGCGACTGCCGCCACAGGTGGTGGGCCGGCCCGCCGACGGGCCGCCGGCCTGGCTGCGCTTCCTGGGCTGCAACCCGCGTCACCACAGCCTGGCCTTCATGCCAGGGGAAACCTCCAGCGGCATCGTGCACCTGATGATCGAAGTCGGCGAGGCCGATGACGTCGGGCTGTGCCTGGACCGGGCGCTTCGACGCAAGGTGCCGATGTCGGCTACCCTCGGCCGCCACGTCAACGACCTGATGCTGTCGTTCTACATGAAGACCCCGAGCGGTTTCGATATCGAATTCGGTTGCGAGGGAAGGCAAGTCGAAGACAGCGACTGGGTCGCCCGGGAGAGCACCGCGATCAGCCTCTGGGGCCACGACTTCAGCGTCGGCTTCAAGTAAATGCCCGAGCAGATCGACGCGCGCACATTTCGCAGTGTGCTGGGTCAGTTCTGCACCGGCATCACGATCATCACCACCGTGCATGACGACGTCCCGGTTGGGTTCGCGTGTCAGTCCTTTGCGGCGCTGTCACTGGATCCGCCACTCGTGCTGTTCTGCCCGACCAAGGTGTCACGGTCGTGGAAAGCCATCGAGGCGAGCGGAACGTTCTGCGTCAACGTGCTGACCGAGAGTCAAAAGCACGTCTCGGCGCGCTTCGGCTCGAAAGAACCGGACAAATTCGCCGGAGTCGACTGGCATCCATCCGAACTCAACTCGCCGATCATCGACGGATCGCTGGCCTACATCGACTGCCGGGTGGCCTCGGTGCACGACGGCGGCGACCACTTCGTGGTGTTCGGCGCGGTGGAGTCGCTGTCTGAGGTGCCGAAGATCAAGCCGCGGCCGTTGCTGTTCTATCGCGGCGATTACACCGGTATCGAGCCGGATAAGACCACCCCGGCTCAATGGCGTGACGATCTGGAGGCGTTTTTGACCACGACCACCCAGGACACCTGGTTGTAGTAGCCGCGCTACTGCTCTGCCGGAGGGGCGGCGGTTGATCTCGAGACGTTGCCCTCGGCGATACCGGTCACTTGTCCGGTGAACAAGATCGCGCGGGTCAACCGTCCGGCGAAGGCGTCGAAGAACGACGGAAAAATGCTGTACACCAGAACCATTGGACGGTTGAGCCAACCGACGTGCCGTTCGGTCGAGCGCCCACGTGTCGTCGCCCGAACGATTGTCGCGGCGACGGTGATCGGGCTCAAAGCGGTCGGCGGAACTCGCGCGACGCGCCCGAAATAGTTGCCGGCATTGCCCGACATCGCGGTATCTACCGGACCGGGATACACCCCGTGGACCTTGACACCCGGTAAGTGACTGGTTTCCTGGCGCAGTGCACGGACCAAGCCGTGTACGCCGAACTTGCTGACCACGTAGGCCGATTGGTAGGGCATCGAAGCCTGCCCCAGCAACGACCCGAGCAACACCAGGTGGCCCCGCCCGCGCTCGCGGAAGTGGGCCAGCGAGGACCGTGCGACATTCACTGCGCCAATGAGATTGGTACGCACTACGGTGTCGAATACTTCGACCGGCAGATCTTCGAATCGCCCGAAGGCGGTCAACGCCGCGCACTGAGCGACGACGTCTATGTGGCCGAACCGGGCGAGGGTGTCGTCGAACAATTTCTGAACTTGGTCCGCTTCGGCAATGTCGACCGATAACACGACGACATCAGCGGCGCCTGCCGCTCTGCATTCCGCGGCGACCAACTCCAGCGCTGCCTCGGAGCGTGAGGCGAGGGAGAGTCGGGCATGGCGGCCGGCGAACAGCAGAGCCGTTTCTTTACCTATCCCGGTGGAGGCTCCGGTCACCACCACCACTTGCGTGGCGAGCTTGGTATCAGTCATCGACTGCTTTCTACGTGCAGGGGGTCAGCAAGCGTGGATCATGTTGCTCAACAGGCGTATTGCTGCGTCGCCGTTCGGATGCGGCCAAGAGGTTGAGAACGGTGACGGAGGCGACTGACGGCCATCCACCGCGGAGCGTGGCCAAGACCGCGACGACCACTGCGATCGGGGCAACGAGGGCGACCGGGTCACGTCGTCGTGCCCGCAGCCGGTCCAGTGCCGCCGGCGTGCCACCCGCGAGGTTGGCCACCACGAACGCAGCATCTGTCAGTCCGGTCCGGCCGACTCCGACGGCGCGAAGGGCTGTTGCCGCGGTCCATAGCAGCAAGCTGGTGTCATGTATCTGGTCTGCTACTCGGCGAAAGCCGGTCCGCTCGTCATCCGTCGCTCCCATTGCTGCGCTGGAACCCACGGCGCCGCTGGCCAAACCGTCGAGCAACTCGATCGCGCTCTGAGTCGACGATCGCGTCGGCGACCATCCCAATTTCTCACGCGCACAAGAAGTGTCCATGGTCGGTGAATTCATCGCCACGTCGTACCAACCAGGCGTGACGGCGACGACATGCGTCGCATGTAGAGCAGTGACGAGGCGGCGGAAGAGTCGCGGATTCACCGCGAGCGGACGCCCACCCACCAGCCCGGCCAGCGCGCGGGCGTCCAGGATGTCGGCGGCCAGGTTGAAAGTTCCGCTCGCGCCGGTCTGTATCAATCGCACGACCGCATCGCCGACGTCGTCAGCATGGACGAATTGCAACGCTATGCCTGCCGGCAGCGGCACGACGGGCAACACCCTGCGCCGCAAGAGTTTCAGGACGGCGCGCGGCACGAACGGACCCAGATACAGCGTCTGGACTTCCCAGGCCGACTCGCGTTGCACGACCAGTGTCGGACGGAATCGCGCCACCGCGACTTCCGGATGAGCGTTGGCGAACTGATCCACCAGGTCCTCGGCGGCGACCTTGTCCCGGCTGTAGGACGACGTGCGCTGACCGGTGTGCGGCCACGTCTCGGCGACGGGATGCGTTGCGCCCGGCGCGTATACGCCGAGACTCGAGGCGTGAATCAGTTGGGGGACGCCGGCGGCGGCCATCGCTTTCAACACTGCCTCGGTTCCCGCCACGTTGACCTGAGTCAGATAGTCCTCGTCGCGCGGCGGCCTGAGGGCCAGGGCCAGATGGATGACGACGTCGGCGCCGTCCATCGCGGACTCGAGGTCGTGGACCGCGCTGCATGCGGACAGGTCGACGCGGTGCCAGGTGACGGGTTCGTGTACCGGGCCGGTGGAGGGCGGTCGACGGCAGATCCCGACGATGTCGTTGCCGGGCATGACTCGTGCGAGTGCGCGAAGCACACCCGTGCCGACGTTGCCGGAGGCCCCGGTAATGACGATCTTTTTGCGCGCGGTCGTCATCAAGCTGGTCGCAGGATCATCAGGAGCGGATGCCCATCCCGGGGTTTCCTAAACCCACGGTGCAGCCGGTGTCGGGCAGATCAGATCCGCTGGTGCTGAGAAATTTTGACCGAGGTTGCGGCGTGAGTTCAAAGGGCGACTGGAAGTGCCGCCCGTCGCGATGAGTTCGAACCGTGCGGCGGGTCTGTCTCCGGTGGAGGGGAAAGGGAGATCGATGTCTATTGAGCACGTGTTGGCGGTTGTGCCGGTGACCGACCTGGAAAGGAGCCGACGCTGGTACGAAACCCTGTTCGGGCGGGTGGCCGACAACACCCCGATGCCCACGCTGGTGGAGTGGCAGGTCGTCGCGGGCGGATGGGTGCAGGTGTTCGCCGACGATCAGCACGCCGGATCGACGGCGTTGAATCTGGCGGTTGGGGACCTCGATGCCCACCTCGCAGCCCTGCAAGGGCGTGGTCTCCAGGCCGGCGAGATCGTCGAGGCCGACAAGGGTGTGCGGCTGTCGGCGCTCTCTGACCCGGATGGAAACAGGATCACCCTGATCGGCGGATTTCGGGTTGTCTACTGACTTCGATGCGCGGTCGGCCTTGGTAGTTTGCTAGCGCTACGCTCGCCACCAACACTCTTTCGCGGGAGGCGGGCTGCGTTGATCCGGTTTTTCTTTGTCGCGGTGCTCACGATGCTGGCCGCGGCGTTGGTGGTGCCGGCGGTGATCATGGCCTGGGTGTGGTGGATTCCCGCAGCACTGGTCGCGATCCTCGCCGCGGTCGGTGTCTACGACCTGGCTCAGCGCCAGCACTCGGTGTTGCGCAACTACCCAGTCCTTGGGCACATGCGGTTTCTGCTGGAAGCGCTGCGACCGGAGCTGCAGCAGTACTTCATCGAGCGCAACTTCGACGGGCGGCCCTTCGACCGCGACGTCCGGTCGCTGATTTACGAACGTGCCAAAGGAACCGCGGCCGAACTCGCCTTCGGGACCGAACGCGATATCGATCAGGTCGGCTACGAGTATCTGGTGCATTCGGCGCGACCGGTCGAACCGCCCGAGGAGCCGTTTCGGGTGCGGGTCGGTGGCCCCGATTGCACCCAGCCCTACGACATGGCCCTGATGAACGTCTCCGCAATGAGTTTCGGTGCGCTGTCGGCCAATGCGCTCCGCGCCCTGAACAACGGAGCCCGCAAAGGTGGCTTTGCCCATGACACGGGCGAAGGCGGGTTGACTCCCTACCACCTGGGCGGTGCCGACGTGGTCTGGGAACTCGGCTCGGGCTACTTTGGTGCTCGCACCGAAAACGGCGCCTTCGATCCGGATGTGTTCGCGGCCAAAGCCGTTCACCCGTTGGTGAAATGCATTTCGATCAAACTGAGTCAGGGCGCCAAGCCCGGTATCGGCGGTGTACTGCCGGCCGCCAAGGTCACCGAAGAGATCGCCCAGTACCGGGGTGTGCCGGTGGGGGAGAAGTGTGTCAGCCCCGCCGCACACTCGGCGTTTTCGACGCCACGGGAACTGATTCGATTCGTCGCGCGGTTGCGCGAATTGGCCGACGGAAAGCCCGTCGGCTTCAAGCTGTGCGTCGGTTCGCGGATCGACGTGCTGGCCACCTGCAAGGCAATGCTGGCCGAAGGGGTGACGCCCGACTTCATCATCGTCGACGGTGCCGAAGGCGGCACCGCCGCTGCACCGCTGGAATATGAAGACAACATCGGGCTTCCGCTCACCGACGGATTGATGATCGTGAACAACGCGCTGGTGGGGACCGGGCTGCGGGATCGGATCCGGATCGGGGCCGCCGGCAAGGTCGCCTCCGGCAACGACATCATCAAGCGCCTGATCCAAGGCGCCGACTACACCAACTCGGCCCGGTCGATGATGATGGCGACGGGGTGCATCCAATCTCAGCGGTGCCACACCAACCACTGCCCGGTCGGGGTAGCCACTCAGGACCCGTTTCGGGCACGCGCCCTCGACGTCGCCGACAAGAGCGAACGCGTCTACAACTACCAGCGCGCTACGGTCGCGCAGGCGATGCGGATGATGGCTTCGATGGGAGTCTCAGAACCGACGATGCTCAACCCGCAGATGCTCCGCAAACGGGTATCGCCCACCGAACAACGTTCCTACGCCGAACTTTACGAGTGGCTCGAACCGGGTGTGCTGCTCAATCACGCACCGCCCAGTTGGCGTGCGGACTGGGAGATCGCCGACCCGGACTGTTACGCGCCCGCCGGCAGCAGGACCAGCGCGAGCAGCCCCGTTTAGCGTCAGTGCCAGCGGGCTTGATGGTCGGCATGCGTGCTCAGGTATGCACCTGGTCCGAATAACTGGTCGTAGAAGTCCGTGTCGATATGTTGGGCCTGCAGGTACATCAGGACGTGCACTGTCGGGACCGTGCCAGGTAGTTTGCCGAACGTGTCGATAGATGTACGAAGCTTCGGCGGTCACCAATCTCCTGGATGCCGTCGGGCGGCAGCGCCGAGCCACGCACCTTCGTCGTATCCGACCACGGCCCGGGCGTATCGGGGTGAAAAGGCCCGCCGGGACTGAATTTTCGCGCGACCAGCTTCTGCACTCCCGCCGCGATCGACGGCACGTGCGGCGGGCTGAGCGTCTCGAAATATCCCGGTAGCCCGGTGACATTGGGGAAAGGCCAGCGGTCGTCGTGGTCGGCGACGAAGCCCAGGCCGGGCGCGCGCGGATCACCGGAGCCGCCGAGCACGGACAGCCGGTCCAGTCCGTCGTAGGTCCAGCCGCCGAGACCCATTGCCTGCAATGCCAGCACCCCGTTGTTGGCGGCGATCGCGAGTTCGGCGCTGGCCTCGGTGATCGTGTACTGCTCGACGAACGACAGCGGAAGCGGGTCATCGGCGTGTGGAAGCGATGAAAACTGTTGCAGGCCAGGGATATTGCGGCCGTTGATGTCGTCGGTGATCGGATAACCGTTGGCCGCGAAGAACCACAGGTTCTCCATCAGGTGTTCGGCGAGATCGGCCACCGGGAAGGCCAGCAGGCTGCCCGGGTGATTGCCGATCCAGGTGTTGTGGCCTTCCATGTACGGCTCTTCGCGGGGGAGTTCGAGGCGGGTGTCCGCGATCCGAACAAACGACTCCGCGGTGTGGGTTATCCACGCTTCGGTGCTGTCGAATTCGCGTGGCTGCTCGTCACGACTGGGCAGCAGGTAGGTCCCGGATTCATCGGTGAAAAACAGCTGGCTGGTGTGAAAACCCGCCGCGGACGGGAACGTCCGCCCCGTCGCGCTTCCCGAGTAGTTGGGAAAGGACGGCGCGTAGCCGGGATGGTGGGTGATGCCGAAGTTCCAGCCGGTCACGCCGCCGGTCACCGAAAGGAGCAGGGCCCGCTCGACTTCCGACAGCGGCTGAACGGGCCGCCGGCTGGTGTAGGCAAGCGCACCGCCGGGGATCTGGCCGCCGACCGGAAACCGCCGTGACCTGCGGCCGGTCATCGCGGCGAGCAGCGGGAACTGGGCAAGCATCGGCCAGCGCGGCCCGCTCGTGGTCGGAGATCTGCAGGCCCATCTGCGGATGCTAACCCGGTGAACTTTTCGCCGGGCTACCGCGTACTTGGCAGTAGTTGGCGGCGGAAAGGGTGGGCCATGAGTCGGCTTCGAATTCTCGTCGTCGGTGCGGGCGTGAGCGGTATCGCCGCCGCCCGCGGGCTGCTGCGCGACGGGCACGACGTCACCGTCTTCGACCAGCGGCCGAACGTCACGGCCGGTGGCGGTGCCGTGACAATCTGGTCCAACGGCGCGACGGTCCTCGACCAGCTCGGCGTCGACATGACCGGTGCCGGTCAGCCGTTGTCCGCCGTGCGGGTGATGACATCGTCGGGTCGTCGACTGATCACCGTCGACCTTGACGCCATGGTGAACCGACTGGGTGCACCCGTTCGGATGGTCCCGCGCCGAGTCCTGCTGGAACGGCTGCTCACCGGCTTTCCCACCGATCGCATCCAATGCCGTGCCCGTGCGGTCTCGGTGATCCAGACCGACGACGGGGTGCACGTCGACCTGCAGAGATGGTAGCTCTGTCACCGGGGATCTGTTGATCGGTGCGGACGGGCTGCACTCCGTGGTCCGCGAGGTCGTCGGCGCGCCACCCGCGAAGCCGACCGGATGGTGTAGCTGGCAGGGGCTTGTCGCTCTGCCCGATCTCGCCGAGCCGACTGTGGCGAGAATGATGATCGGCGAGCACGGAAACCTCGGCCTGTGGCCGGCGGGCGGGACAGAGCTGCAATGGTGGTTCGACTTACCGTGGTCACCGGGCTTTCTGCGGCCGCAACGGCCGATCGAGATGATCCGTCGCCACTTCACCGGATGGTCGGAATTGGTCGACGAAGTGCTCGCCACGTTGACCGACGACGATCTGGCTCCGTCGCCTTTCCCGCATTATCGGCACCCCATTCCGGACGCGGGCGTGGGCGCGGTGACGTTGCTCGGGGACGCGGCGCACACCATGCCGCCGACGCTGGCGCAGGGCACCAACCAGGCGCTGCTGGACACGATGGTGCTGCGCAAGGCGCTGTCGGATTCGAGCGATGTCTGCAGCGCTCTGCGCTGGTACGAGAACACCCGCCGCCGCAAGGTCAAAGCGGTGTCGTGGGTGACCATGCAGCAGGTGTCGCGCAGCGAGGCGGCACTGCGGCCGGCGTCGCTCATGTCAGACCGGGTCATGACATGGGCGCTGACCCGGTTTCTCGGTTGGGTCAGTCACCGCGACATCTCGGCCGAGATCAGCGGCGCAGGCCTTGCTGAGGTGCGGTGATGGCGACGACCGCGAAAGTGCCTCCCGTCGCGGCGGCCCGGGTCGTCGAGCGGCTCCGCCATCACCTGTATCGACTCAACCAGCGGTTGATGCCGGCGCCGGCGGCGATGATGGAGATGATCGTCGGAACCTGGCTGTCGCAGGCGATCACGGTTGCCGCCGAACTCGGCGTCGCCGACGCGCTGGCCGCTGGACCGATGACCATCGACGAGTTGGCGGCGGCCGTGGGGGCGAATTCCGACGCGCTAGCGCCGGCTGCTGCGGGCATTGATCGGCCGGGGAGTTTTCCGTCGCCGCCACGATGGCCGCTACGAGCTGAATTCCCTTGCTCGCACGCTTGTGTTCGGATGCCGAGGCATCCATGTCGGCGGCGGCCCAGTTCTACGGATCGCGTGAGCAACGCGATCGGTGGACGCTGCTGGCCGACTCGATCCGCACCGGACGATCGGTGGTGCCGACGCTGCACGGCAAGGAGGGCTTCGACTATTTCGCCGAGGATCCCGAGCATGCCGATCTCTTCAACCGGACCATGGCCAGTATTTCCCGGTTGACCGATGCTTCGGTGGCCGCCGGCTACGACTTCGGCGCCTATCCCACGATTGTCGATGTCGGTGGCGGGCACGGCCTGCTGCTGGCCACCATCCTGACCGCGACGCCGGGCGTTAGGGGCGTCCTGTACGACCTGCCGGCCGTCGTCTCGACCGTGTCAAAGATAGTGTGCTACACCGGCTTAGCCGATCGGGTTCGGATCGAGGCGGGCTCGTTTTTCGACAAGGTGCCGGCCGGTGGCGACGCGTACGTGTTGAAGAACATCCTGCACGACTGGCCCGACGAGAAGGCAGTGCAGATTCTGCGCAATGTTCACGCTGCCGCAGGTCGGCGAGCCACCGTGCTGTTGGTGGAGTTGGTGATCCCCGACCACGACCGCGACTTCCCCGGCAAATGGGCGGACCTGGAGATGCTGCTGAACCTGGGGTCCCGCGAACGGACCGCCGCCGAGTATCGAAATCTGCTCGCCCAGGCCGGGTTTGAGATGACCCGGTTGGTTGCGACCGCGTCGCCGTTGAGCCTGGTGGAGGCCCGCGCCGGTGTAACGCGGTCGTGATGGGTCCACAATGGCCCACATGGCGCTGGATCTGACGGGTTACTTCGCCCGGATCGGCTACGTCGGCGCGGTGGATCCGACCCTCGACGTGCTGCGGGATGTGGTGACCGCGCACACCCGGACGATTCCGTTCGAGAATCTCGACCCGCTGCTGGGTGTGGCCGTAGACGACCTGAGTCCAGAGGCATTGTTCGACAAGCTGGTTCAACGCCGCCGCGGTGGCTACTGCTACGAGCACAACGGTTTGATGGGCCATGTGCTTCAGGAGCTGGGGTTCGGGGTGCGCCGATTCGCCGCCCGGGTGGTGTGGACGTCGCCGCCGGGCTCGCCGGTCCCGCCGCAAACCCACACGCTACTGGGGGTGGCACCCCTCGGCGCGCCGCAACTGTTCCTCGTCGACGTGGGTTTCGGCGGCCAGACGCCGACGTCGCCGCTGCGGCTGGAAACGGGCAGCACCCAGCGCACACCACACGAGCCGTATCGGCTGCAAAGCCGCGGGGCGACATCTCGTGCTGCAGGCCGAAATCCGCGGCGAGTGGCAATCGCTGTACGAGTTTGCCACCAAGACAGCGCCACCGATCGATCTACAGGTGGGCAGCTGGTATGTCTCGACTCACCCGTCGTCGCATTTCATCACGAGCCTGATGGCTTCGCTGGTCACCGCGGACGGCCGGTGCAACCTGTCGGGCCGGCACCTCACCGTCCATCGCCCGGACGGGACGGAGAAGATCGAGTTGCCCGACGCGGCGGCAGTGGTCGATGTGCTGGTCGACCGATTCGGCATCAACGTGGCCGACACGGGCGACCGCGCGGCGCTCGAAGTCCGCATCGCCGAGGTGCTGCGCCAGCAGTACAGCTAGCCCAGATGTGGGAGCCACGACCCGATCCGGCGCAGCGCCTCCTCGATATCGTTGCCCGGCCCCGCGAAGGAGAGCCGGACATACGAACCGCCACGCTCTGGATCGAAGTCGATACCAGGTGCGATCGCCACCCCGGTGTCGGCCAACAACTTTGAACAGAACACCATCGAATCGTCGGTGAAATCGGAGACGTCGGCATAGACATAGAACGCCCCGTCGGTGGGCGCCAGCCGGTCGATGCCGATATGCCGCAGACCGTCGAGCAGCGTTGCGCGATTTGCGGCGTACTGGAGCAGGTGCCCTTCGGCTTCCTGAATTGACGCCGATGTGAACGCCTCGACCGCGGCGTGCTGCGAGAGCACAGGTGGGCAGATGGTGAAGTTGCCGGTCAGGCGGTCCACCGCGCGACGGAGCTCAGCCGGCACCAGCAGCCAACCCAGCCGCCACCCCGTCATCGCGAAATATTTGGAGAAGCTGTTGACTACAAACGCATTCCGCGACGTACTCCAGGCGCAGCTGGTCTGCGGCGCACCCTGGTACACCAACCCGTGGTACACCTCGTCGCTGATCAGCCGCACTCCCGTTTCATCGCACCAGGACGCGATCGCGGCGAGCTCCGCGGGCGGGATGACGGTGCCGGTCGGGTTCGCCGGACTGGCCACCACCACGCCCTTCACCGGCGGGTCGAGTTCGGCCAGCATCTGGGCGGTCGGTTGGAAACGGGTCTCGGGGCCGCACTCGACCACCACGACCTCGCATCCCAGCGCCGAAAGAATGTTGCGGTAGCAGGGATAGCCGGGGCTGCTGACCGCCACCCGGTCGCCGACGTCGAAGCAGGACAGGAACGCCAGCAGAAAACCGCCCGACGATCCCGTCGTGACCACCACGTCGTCGATGTCGGCCGGCACGCCGTACCGGTCGAGGTACGACGCCGCGATATTCGCCCGCAATTGCGGAATGCCCAGAGCCACGGTGTAGCCGAGCTGGTTGCGGTTCAGCGCGGCGACGGCGGCGGCGCGTACCGGCTCGGGGGCACCGGCGCTGGGCTGGCCCGCCGACAAGTTCACCAGATCGCCGTGACTGCGCTGACGTTCAGCGGCCGACAGCCAGACGTCCATCACGTAGAACGGCGGAATCCCCGCGCGTCGCGCGACCCCATCGGTCATGGGGTCAACGTTAAAGCAGCTGTCCGGCTTTCCCCCGCAAGCGGGTGGTGCACCCACCTCACCGCGCCAAGCTCTCCGCACCGTCGCCGGAGGAGAACACCTCGGATTCCAGCCGCCGCAAGTGATCGCGCGGCGGACCCAGCAACTGCGAACTGCCGTGTGCGCGTTTGAAATACAGTTGCATGTCGTGCTCCCAGGTGATGGCGATACCGCCGTGCAGCTGAATGCCTTCGGCGGCCACCGTGCTGAACGCCTCGCTGGCCGCGACGCGCGCCAGCGCCGCCGACGTTGCCGACGGTGCGTCGGCGGCGTCGTTCACCACAGCCTGAGCGGCCTGCACCGCGACGTACAGGTCGGCCATCCGGTGCTTGAGCGCCTGAAAGCTGCCGATCGCGCGACCGAATTGCTGCCGTTCTTTGGTGTAGTCGACGGTCAGCTCCAGGCAGCGGGTGGCCGCCCCGACCTGTTCGGCGGCGAGCAGGATCGCCGCCGCATCGGCCAGGCCCGGATCGGCGCCGAGTGACGCGGTGTGCTGCGGTGTGAGGCGGGCCAACCGGCGAGTCGGATCCATCGGGGTGACGGATTCAGCACTGAATTCCGTCCACCGGTCGAGTTTTCCGCCGTCGGCCGCGATCACGACATCGGCGATGTCGCCGTTGATCACATAGTCGCGGTCGAACACGACCGCGCCGATTGCCGTGCCCTCAGCCAGCGAAGCCAGAGCCTCGCCGTCGGGCTCGTCGGCGGCCAGCAGCGCGAGTTCAGCCAGCGTGCTGCCCAGCAACGGGCTCGGCACCAGGCCCTTGCCGAGCTCGTTGAGGACGACGGCCGCGTCACCGAGAGCGCCCCCGGCACCGCCGAATTCCTCGGGAACGACGAGTGCGGCCGCGCCGACCTGCTCGCACAGCAGCCGCCACAGCGACTCGTCATAGCCTCGTTCGGATTCCATTGCCTCGCGGACGGCGGCAGGGGAGGCGTGCTTGGCCACCAGCGCCGCGACAGTGTCGCGCAATAGTTCCCGCTCGTCTGAGCCGCTCACGACAGTGCCTCCAGAACCCGTCGCCGGTGCGACGCCGGGTCACCCCAGGCCGGCCGCAGTGCCTGCACCCGAAGCAACCACAAGGACAAGTCGTGCTCCGCGGTGAAGCCGATCGCGCCGTGGGTCTGCAACGCCGCCCGGGCGGCCAGCAACGCAGCGTCGGAGGCGGAAGCCTTGGCTGCGCTCACATCTCGCGCGGTGTCCGGCGTTGAATCGGCTAGTGACAGTGCGGCGCCGTAGACCAGCGGCCGGGCCAACTCGAGCGCGATGTGCACGTCGGCCAGCTTGTGTTTGATCGACTGATACGAGCCGATGGCCCGGCCGAACTGAGTGCGCTGTTGTGCGTACTCGACCGCAGCGTCCAACAGAGCCTGACCGGCCCCGACCAGCTGGGCGGCGGTGGCCAGCGCCCCGAATTCGTAGGCGCGCGTGACATCGGCTTGCCACGTCGAGTCAGTCCGGGCCACGTCGAACAGTTTGCGGCTGGGATCCACCGACTCGTGCTGCTCGCCGGGCCGCGCTTCGCTGACCGTTCCGTCCAGACCGGCCAGTAATGTCAGACCCGCGGTGTCGGCGTCGGTGGCACGCGGAACGTGCGGCGGCAGCGCGACCGTGACGATCAGCTCTCCGGATGCCAGCGCAACGCAGCGCTCGTCGTCGGCGAGTAGAACAGGCGCTACTGCAAGGGATTCGGTCACCGGGCCGGGAACTCCCCAGCGCCCCAGCCGTTCCAATGCGACAACCAGATCGACCGGGTGTGCCGCGATGCCGTCGAACCGTTCAGGCACGGCCAGCGCGGTGACGCCCAGGTCGGCCAGGCGCGCCCAGACCTTACGACCCGGCCCAGTGTCGCCTTCGGACCAGGCGCGGACCGCGCCCGGAAGATCGGCAGCCGCCAGCGCCGCGTCGATGCTGGCGGCGAAGTCACGCTGCTGCTCGTCAAGATCGAATCTCATGTGGCCTTCTCCCGGGGTAGCCCCAGTAGCCGTTCGGCGATGATGTTGCGTTGAATCTCGTTGGTGCCGGCGTAGATCGGGCCACCGAGCGAGAACAGCAGCCCGTCCGTCCAGGTGTCGGCGAGCTCGCCGTCGGCCCCGCGGATCTCGCACGCAGTCTGGTGGATCGTCACGTCCAGGTCTGACCAGAACACCTTGGTCACCGAGGACTCAGCCCCCAGTTCACCGCCGCCTGCCAGCCGGGTGACGGTGCCGAAGGTGTGCAGCCGGTAGGCCTGTGCCTTGATCCAGGCATCGGCGACTTCATCTCCGAACGAACTGCCGCCCTTGTCCTTCCATAGGTCGACCAGACGCTCGGCGGAGGCCAGGAATCGGGCCGGGCTGCGCAGTGACATGCCGCGCTCGTTACTGGAGGTGCTCATCGCGGCCCGCCAGCCGTCGTTCGCCGTTCCGATCACATCCGCGTCGGGTACGAACACGTCGTCGAGGAAGATCTCACCGAACCCGGTGTCGCCGCCGAGTTGCGCGATCGGACGAACCGTGACGCCGGCGGTGTGCAGGTCGAACATGAAATAGGTCAGCCCGCTGTGCCGCTGCGCCTCAGGGTCGGAGCGGAACAACCCAAACGCCTTGTCGCCAAAGGGTGCTCGTGAACTCCAGATCTTCTGGCCGTTGAGCAGCCAGCCACCATCGGTGCGCGTGGCCGTCGAACGCAGCGAGGCGAGATCGCTCCCGGACTCGGGCTCCGACCACGCCTGCGCCCAAATCTCTTCGCCGCTGGCCATTTTGGGCAAAATCCGGTCCAGCTGCTCATCAGTGCCGTGCGCGAACAAGGTCGGCGCCAGCATCGATGTGCCGTTGGCGCTGGCCCGTCCGGGTGCTCCGGCGCGGAAGTACTCCTCCTCGTAGACCACCCACTGCAGCAGGCTCGCATCGCGGCCACCGTACTTCTCCGGCCAGGTGATCACCGAGAGTCCGGCGTCGAAGAGAACCTTGTCCCAACGGCGGTGCTGCTCGAAACCCTCCGCCGTGTCATAGGAACAGGTCGGGAACACGTCGCGGTGCGACGACAGGAAGTCGCGCACCTCCCGCTGAAATGTCAGCGTTTCATCGTCGAATTGCAGATCCATCACGCCATCTCTCGAAGTTGCGGTTTGACCACCTTGCCGCCGGCGTTGCGGGGCAGAGCGTCGACAAACCTCACCGAACGTGGAGCTTTGAAGTTCGCCAGATAATCGCGGGTGTAGGCGATCACCGACTTTTCGTCCAGCCCGGAATCCGGCCGCACCACCAGGAAGGCCCGGCCCACCTCGCCGAGTCGCTCGTCGGGCACCCCGATCACCGCGCAGTCCAGCACACCGTCCAGCCGAGCCAGCACCTGCTCGATCTCGGCCGGGTAGACATTGAAGCCGCCGCAGATATACATGTCCTTGAGCCGATCGGTGATCGCGAGATTGCCTGCGGCATCCAGCTTTCCGATGTCACCGGTGTGTAGCCAGCCGCCGCTGTCGATCGCCGCCGCGGTGGCGTCCGGGTCGTCGAGGTAGCCGAGCATCACGTTGGGCCCTCGCAGGAGTACTTCGCCGGTCGCGTCGTCGATGCGCAGCTCGAAATCGGCGATCGGCCGCCCGCATGTGGTGGCCACGGTGACCGCGTCGTCGTCGGCGCGGCACATGGTGCCCATCCCGTTGGACTCGGTCAGGCCGTAGGCGGTCAGCACGATGTCGAAGTCGAGTTCGGTCTGCATCCGCTCGATCAGCACCACCGGCACGGTCGCTGCGCCGGTGACCGCGAACCGCAGCGAGCCCAGGTCGTAGCGGCCACGCGCGGGATGGTCGAGCAGTGTTTGGTAAATCGTCGGCGGTCCGGGCAGCACGGTGATCCGATGTTCGGCGACGGCGCGCAACGCCCGCTCGGCGTCGAAGGTCAGCTGCGGGATCAGGGTGGCGCCGGTCTGCAGGCAGGCCAGGATCCCGGCCTTGTAGCCGAAGTTGTGGAAGAACGGGTTGATGCAGAGGTAGCGATCGTCGCGGGTGATCTTGCCGACGGCCGCCCACGCCGCCGAGCCGGCCAGCGACTGACGGTGCGCGCACAGCACGCCTTTGCTGCGGCCGGTGGTGCCGGAGGTGAACAGCACGTCGGAGACGTCGTCGGGGCGGACCGCCGCGGCCCGGGCGTCGGCTGCTGCGAGGTCGGTACCGCGGCTCACAAAGTCGTCCCACGTTCCATCGTCACGGTCCAGGGGCACCCGCACGACATGGCGAAGGTCGGGCAGCGCCGAAAAATCAAGATCGCCGACGCGGTCGGCGCCGAGGAACTGGCCCATCGCCACCAGCAGTGGAGCGCCGGTGCGGGCCAGGATGTCGCAGGACTCAGCGGCGGTGTAGCGGGTGTTCAGCGGGACCACGGTCGCGCCGGCGTAATGCGTGGCCAGACAGGCGACCACCCAGTGCCAGGTGTTCGGCGACCAGATCGCCACCCGGTCGCCGGCGTTTACGCCGAGGCTGATCATGGCCGCAGCAGCGCGGCGAACCTCATCCCGCAGTTCGGTGAAGGTGAGCGTCCGGTCCTGGGTGATCAGGGCATCGTGGTCGGGAAGTTCGCGCGCGATGTGGTCCAACGCCGCAGGGATGGTCTGCGGATGGTTCGACATCGAACTCCTAGCTGCGGACTCCCCGGCTTATCCATCGCCGCTGTACAGCGCACATCGCCGCCGGGCTAACAAAGCAAGTGCTTGGTAGGTTAGCCTACAAGGGTGCAAGGCGTCGAGGAGTTCAGGGCCGAGGTCCGCGACTGGCTGGCCGAGAATCTGGTCGGCGAATTCGCCGCCCTCAAAGGGCTCGGCGGCCCCGGTCGCGAACACGAGGCGTTCGAAGAGCGGCGCGCCTGGAACCAGCATCTCGCCAAAGCCGGTCTGACCTGTCTGGGTTGGCCGGTCGAACACGGCGGTCGCGGCCTGTCGGTGGCGCACCGGGTGGCGTTCTACGAGGAGTACGCGCTTGCCGACGCGCCGGCCAAGATCAACCACTTCGGCGAGGAGCTGCTGGGGCCGACGTTGATCGCCTTCGGCACACCCGAGCAGCAGCAGCGCTTCCTGCCTCGGATTCTCGACGTCACCGAGCTGTGGTCGCAGGGCTACTCCGAGCCCGGCGCCGGCAGCGACTTGGCGAATGTCGCCACGACCGCGGTGCTGGACGGCGACCAGTGGGTGATCAACGGTCAGAAGGTGTGGACGTCACTGGCGCACTGGGCGCAGTGGTGCTTCGTGGTGGTGCGAACCGAGAAGGGCTCCAAGCGGCACGCGGGGTTGTCATACCTGCTGGTGCCGCTCGACCAGCCTGGGGTCGACGTCCGCCCGATCGTTCAGTTGACCGGGGACTCGGAGTTCAACGAGGTGTTCTTCGACGACGCGCGCACCGACGCCGACCTCGTGGTCGGTTCACCGGGCGACGGCTGGCGGGTCGCGATGGGAACGCTGACCTTCGAGCGCGGTGTGTCCACGCTGGGCCAACAGATCGTCTATGCCCGTGAGCTGAACAGCGTCGTCGAACTCGCCAAACAGACTGGTGCCGAGGATGATCCGCTGATTCGCGAACGTCTGACCCGATCGTGGGCCGGCTTACGGGCAATGCGCTCGTACGCGCTGGCGACGATGGACGTCGAACAACCCGGTCAAGACAACGTGTCGAAGTTGTTGTGGGCCAACTGGCATCGCGAACTCGGTGAGATCGCGATGGACGTCCGGGGCAAGGCCGGTCTGGCATTGACCGGTGGTGACTTCGACGAGTGGCAGCGGCTCTACCTGTTCACCCGCGCCGACACCATCTACGGCGGGTCCAACGAGATTCAGCGCAACATCATCGCCGAGCGGGTGCTCGGCCTACCCCGGGAGGCTCGATGACGCTAGCCGTTGCGCCGGAAGAAGTTGCCGGACATGGGCTTCTGAAGGGCAAGGTCGTGGTCGTCACGGCCGCGGCAGGCACCGGCATCGGCTCGGCCACCGCCCGCCGGGCCCTCGCCGAGGGCGCTGACGTCGTCGTCTCCGACCATCACGAACGACGGCTGAATGAGACGCGCGACGAGTTGACCGCGTTAAGACTGGGCCGGGTGGAAAGCGTGGTCTGCGACGTCACCTCCACAGCTCAGGTCGACGCACTGATCGCCTCCACCACCGCGCGGTATGGCCGGCTCGACGTGCTGGTCAACAACGCCGGTCTGGGCGGTCAGACCCCGGTGGTCGACATCACCGACGAAGAGTGGGACCGCGTCCTCAATGTCACGCTGACCTCGGTGCTGCGCACTACTCGGGCGGCGCTGCGGTACTTCCGCGACGCGGACCACGGTGGCGTCATCGTCAACAATGCCAGCGTTCTCGGCTGGCGGGCTCAGCACTCGCAGTCCCACTACGCGGCGGCAAAAGCCGGTGTGATGGCACTGACCCGTTGCAGCGCAGTCGAAGCCGTCGAATACGGGGTGCGCATCAACGCGGTGTCGCCGAGTATCGCCCGACACAAATTCCTCGACAAGACCAGCTCGACCGAACTCCTCGATCAACTGTCGGCCGGTGAGGCGTTCGGCCGGGCGGCCGAACCATGGGAAGTGGCGTCCACCATCGCGTTCCTGGCTAGCGACTACTCCAGTTACCTGACTGGAGAAGTGATTTCGGTGTCGAGTCAGCACCCATGACCGAGCCTCCGAACAGCCGCCGCGACGAGTTGCTCGAGCTCGCCGCGACGATGTTCGCCGAACGTGGGTTGCGCGCAACCACCGTGCGTGACATTGCCGACAGCGCGGGAATCCTCTCCGGCAGCCTGTATCACCACTTCTCGTCCAAAGAAGAGATGGTCGACGAGGTGCTGCGCAAGTTCATGGACTGGCTGTTTGCCCGCTACCAGGAAATCGTTGACACACAACCGAATTCGCTGGAACGACTTAAAGGGTTGTTCATGGCGTCGTTCGACGCTATTGAGCATCGGCATGCCGAAGTCGTCATCTACCAGGATGAGGCCAAGCGCCTGTTGCCGCAGCCCCGGTTCTCCTATCTCGAGGACATGAACAAGCAACAGCGCAAGATGTGGGTCGACGTGCTGCATCAGGGCATCGAGGAGGGGTATCTGCGTCCCGACCTCGACGTCGACCTGGTGTACCGATTCATCCGAGACACCACTTGGGTGTCGGTGCGCTGGTATCAGCCCGGCGGACCGCTCACCGCGCAACAGGTGGGTCAGCAATATCTCGCTATCGTCCTAGGTGGAATTACCAAAGAAGGAGCCTGACATGGCCACGAACAACCAGGCGTACGTCATCGATGCCGTGCGCACCGCCGTGGGTAAGCGCAACGGGTCGCTCGCCGGTGTGCATCCCGTCGACCTGGGTGCGCTCGGTTGGCGCGGACTGCTCGACCGCGTCGACATCGACCCCGCTGCCGTCGAGGACGTGATCGCCGGCTGTGTCGACGCGATCGGTGGGCAGGCCGGCAACATCGCCCGGCTGTCCTGGCTGGCCGCCGGCTACCCCGAAGAGGTTCCCGGCGTCACTGTCGACCGGCAGTGCGGCTCCAGCCAGCAGGCCATTTCCTTTGCTGCGCAAGCGATCATGGCCGGCACCGCGGACGTGATCGTGGCTGGCGGCGTGCAGAACATGAGCCAGATCCCGATCTCGTCGGCGATGATCGTCGGCGAGCAGTTCGGGTTCACCTCGCCGACCAATGAATCCAAGCAGTGGCTGCACCGATACGGCGATCAGGAGATCTCGCAGTTCCGCGGGTCGGAAATGATCGCCGAGAAGTGGAACCTGTCCCGCGAGGAGATGGAGCAGTACGCGCTGACCAGCCACGAACGCGCCTTCGGTGCGATCCGCGGCGGCCACTTCGACAACGAGATCATCGCCGTGGAAACCGAACACGGTGCGTTCCGTGTCGACGAGGGTCCGCGTGAGTCATCGCTGGAGAAGATGGCCGGCCTCAAGCCGCTGGTCGAGGGAGGTCGCCTGACCGCCGCGATGGCCAGCCAGATCTCCGACGGCGCCAGTGCGGTCCTGCTGGCTTCCGAGCAGGCGGTCAAGGATCACAACCTCACGCCGCGGGCGCGCATCCACCACATCAGCGCGCGTGCTGCCGACCCGGTGTTCATGCTCACCGGCCCGATTCCGGCCACCCGTTACGCACTGGAGAAGACCGGACTGTCGATCGAGGACATCGACACCGTCGAGATCAACGAGGCATTCGCCCCGGTGGTGCTGGCCTGGCTCAAGGAGATCAAGGCCGACCCGGAGAAGGTCAACCCCAACGGTGGAGCGATCGCGCTCGGTCACCCGCTAGGTGCAACCGGGGCAAAGCTTTTCACCTCCATGCTCAATGAACTCGAGCGCACCGGCGGCCGCTACGGCCTGCAGACCATGTGCGAGGGCGGCGGCACCGCAAACGTCACGATCATCGAGCGGCTGTAAGTCCACTGCGCCGAGCGTGCAGCCGTTGCGACTATTTTCGCGATTTTCTCGCAACGGTTTCACGCTCGGTGAGTAACCCCGGCGATGATGTCGTCGACCGTGCGTCCGGCCAGAACCTCGACGTCACGCCGACTGGCATGGCGCAACGGGCCTCGTAGCGCGAGTTCGGCGAAGCCGTGCACCGCTGACCAGCATGGCCACTCGGCGCCGTCGCGGCGATCAGGGCTGAGCACTCCGGCGTCGACCATCGCGTCGAGCGCGTCGACCAACGCCAGATACGGTGGCGCGACGGCAGTCTCGTCGTCGAGGCCGACGGGATCGGCGCTGAAGAAGGCCACGGTGAACCAACCCGGTTCGTCGAGCGCGAACTTGATGTAGCCCATGCCCACCGCGCGCAGTGGATCAGACGCGTGCCTGCGAGCAGAGCTCTGCATCCGCGCCACCATCCGATGCTGGATTGCCGAAGCCACCGCGCGCAGCAGCGCTTCGCGATCGACGAAGTGCCGGTAGGCGGCATTCGGTGAAACCCCAACCTGCCGGGTGGCTTCCCTGATCGTCAAGGCGTCAGGCCCGCCCGTGCGGGTGAGGTGCAGGCCGGCGTCGATCAACGCGGTACGCAGATCACCGTGGTGGTACCCAGTCTTCAAGGCGGTCAACGCTTGACCCTTCTCACCGCGAAAGTGTACGGTGTGAACATTACCATGTTGACAGCGTGAACATCTTATCCGGAGGGGATCGCCGTGACCAAGGCAGCATTGCCGCCCGTCGTGGATCTGCAGACCTGGGAACGCGAGTTGGAAGCACTGCGCGTCCGGGAGAAAGCCGCCACCCGCGAACTCGATGCGATCGCCGCGCAGCGACGACGACTGCCGATGGTCGCGCTGCCGGATTACGTTCTGGAAGGCGAGAACGGCCCCGTGCATCTGGCCGACGTCTTCGACGGCAAGGCGCAACTGATCGTGTACAACCACATGTGGTTCCCGGGTCAGGAGTGGCAGTGCCCGGGCTGCACCGGGTTGACGTCGCAGTACACCAGACTGGAATTCCTCGACAACTGGGACGCGCGATTCGTCATCGTCACTCAGGGCCCGATCGACGAGGCGCTCGCCTATAAGCGTCGGGTCGGGAACCAGATGACGTGGTACTCGACCGCCAACAGCTCGTTCGGCGCCGACGTCGGCGCGCCGCCCGGCGGCGGGTTTGGGCTCAATGTCTTTCTACGCGACGGGAATCGGGTCTACCGGACCTGGCACACCAACGGTCGCGGCACCGAACAGCTGAGCTACTCGTTCGCGTTGATCGACGTACTTCCCTACGGCCGTCAGGAAGAGTGGCAAGACTCCCCGGCCGGCTGGCCCCAGTCACCGACCTACAGCCGCTGGGCCGGATCCCAAGAAATCGCGCGCGCATACGGAGGAGAGAAATGACGACCACAACGACCGGCCTGACGACGATCAGCCTGGTGTGCGTGCCGACCGTCGAGCAGGACACAGCGGTCGCGTTCTATGAGTCGCTCGGGTTCGAGAAGCGAACCGACACTCCATTCGGTGGCGGTTACCGCTGGATCGAGGTCTACCCACCCGAGGGAGGCACCGGTATCGCGCTTGCTCCGCCACCACCGGACTACGGGCCGGTGCAGCCGACCAACACCGGTATCACGCTGACTACCAATGACATTGATGCCACCCACGCGGCTCTCAAGGAACTCGGCGTCGACGTCGACGCCCAGGTGCAACGAATGGGCGAGCCGGTCCCGCCGATGTTCTGGTTTCGCGATCCGACCGGGCACACCCTGCTAGTCGTGGAGTCCTGAGATCACTGGACGAACGCGGCCGCCGACTGTAGGTGCTTGACGGCCTCGTCGACGATCGTGTCGATCAATTCCGCGCAGGACGGCAGGTCCTCGACGATGCCGGCCACCTGGCCGGACGCCAGAACTCCGGCGTCGGTGTTGCCGTCGACCAGTCCGGCCTTGAGCAGCATCGGCGTGTTGGCCGCCATCACCACCTGCGACCAGGTCAGCTGCTTACCGTGCCGCATCGCCAGGCCGTCGCGAATCATCGACGCCCAGGTCATCTGCGACATTTTCTTGAACTTGCCGGCGTTGCGTACCGCCGCGGTGAAACCCCTTGCTCGCGAACCACTCTCCAGCTTCTCGACCAAACCGGTGCGCAATACCCGGTGCGGCATGCCGTCGACGCGCGTCGTGACGACGGTGCCGTCGAGTGCGGACTGTAGATAGCGCTGCTTCACCGCTTCGGGCACGGTGGAATCCGAGGTCAGCAGGAACCGGGTGCCCATGGCCACCCCGGCGGCGCCATACGACAGCGCTGCGGCCAGGCCGCGACCGTCGAAGAACCCGCCCGCGGCGATCACCGGAATGCTCACGGCGTCGAGCACCGAGGGCAGCAGCAGCGTTGTGGCTATCGGCCCGGTGTGCCCGCCGCCTTCGCCGCCCTGGACGATTACCGCGTCGGCGCCCCAGGAGGCGACTTTTTTCGCGTGCTTGGCCAGGCCAACCGACGGGATCACCACGGAGCCGGCCTCTTTGAGTTGGGTGATCAGTTCCTGCTTGGGCGCCAACGCGAACGATGCGACCTTGACGCCCTCGCGGATCATCAGGTCCACCCGGTCGCCGGCATCACCTGCGTCGGCGCGGATGTTGACGCCGAACGGTTTGTCGGTGGCCGCCTTGACCTTCCCGATCGCGATGGCCAATTCGTCGAGCGTCATGGTGGCCGAGGCCAAGATGCCCAGTCCGCCCGCGTTGGAGGTCGCAGCCACCAGGCGTGCGCCGGCCACCCACCCCATCCCGGTCTGTACCACCGGGTGCTCGATTCCGAGCAACTCGGTCAGCGGCGTCCGCAACGTCATAGCCACCGCCGACGATAAACGGAGCAGTGCGATCGAAAAGAGGCAGCAGGAGGCGTAATAATCATGACCGTATCTCCCGGTCGCGCAATGACTTCGGGTCGATTACCTCGCGGATCAGATGTAACTCGTCGTCGGTCGGCAGCCGCGACTCGGCGGCGTCGTCGAGGCCGTCCACATCGAAGGAGGTGTTATCCCGAACCTCGTCAGCCGCGACGCCAGGATGCAGCGACAGCACACGCATCGTGCGGTCCGGACCGCCGAAGTCGAACACGCCTAGGTTGCTGACCACCCGATAGGTGTTGGCGAACCGGAATGCCGGGTTGTCGGTGTCGATGTTGTCCCAGCCGATCCCGCAGATCACGTCGACCGTCTCGCAGAACACCCGGCTGGAGTGGTTGCCCACCCAGTAACTCGTCGCGTGGTTGATGGCGTTCCCGGGTGCGCCGCGGACACCGAACATCTGCCGCTTCGGCTGCTGCAGTGGACCGAAGGCCGAGATGTTCTGATTGCCGTGGCGGTCAACCTGATTGGCGCCCATCACCACATGGCGTCGGCCCCAGGCCAGCGTCTCGAATACCCGGCCGAACGGCATCCAGCCCTCGACGGGGCCGGTCTTACCGAGCGCTGGGGTGTCGGCGAGCAGCTGCGCTTCGCCATCGGTCAGCAGGATGTCGGGGGAGAACGTCAGCCGCGCCAGTCGCGCGCCGACCGAGGCCATGTTGGTCATGGGGCTGACCATGATCTCGCCCGCGTCGCGGAACAGGTCGGCGCACGCGACCGCGCAGACCTCGGCGCGGGTGCTCGCGGTTTCGGTCACGATGACGCCTCCTCGGCGAACTTACGCACGGCCGCTTGGTATTCGGCCTCGCCGCCGGACAGATAGGTCTGCACGAATGTCTGCCAACCCTCCTCGGTCGCAGCAGCTTCGGCATAGTGCCGCTGGAACTTCTCGTCACGGCCGTAATCCGGAGCCGCGGTGGTGAAGTGGGAGCCACCGGGCGCCTCGACCACGCCGTCGACCATCATCCGGTTAACCAGCAATGCCTGCGGCGGTACGGCTTTGACCAGTTCCTCGGTGGAGACGATACGCTCCACCGACAGGTAACGCCGCTGCGCGGCCATCAGGAACAGGTCATCGAAGTAGGGGTCGATACCGGTGTAGGCGGCATTGCCACGGACGTCACCGAGATTGAGATGCACGAATGCGGCATCGAGGTTCAAGGCCGGCATGGCGAGCAGTGTCTCGTGTCCGCCGCCGGGGGCGGCATACGGGCTGGTGACCGTTTTCAGCTCACCCTCCCAGAAGTCGAGCACCGAACTGCCCAGCCCGGCACGAATGGGCAAGAACGGCAAACGTTGTGCCGCCGCTTGCAGTCCGCACCGCAGCATGCCCTCGTCCATCTCGCGGGCCTCGAGCACCCCGCCGCTGCGAGCCTTGGCGAACCACGGGTCGTAGAAAGGCGGTGAGTCCAGCGAGACGAACCCGTAGTAGACCCGCTTGATTTTGCCGGCCGAGCACAACAACCCCACGTCCGGACCGCCGTAGGTCACCACGGTCAGATCCTTGACGTCGGTGCGCAGCAGTGCGCGGACGAACGCCATCGGCTTGCGTCGCGATCCCCAGCCGCCGATACCGATGGTCATGCCGCTGCGCACCTGCGAGACGGCGTCGTCGAGAGTGGTGCGCTTGTCGCTCATTCCTTGGTGCCCTTCGCCGTGCCGGCGAATGCGTCGCGATGTTCGTCGGCCACGCCGGCGAGGTTGAGCTCGAAGGTAAAGCCTTGTTCCATGCGGTAACTGGCGTTGACCCGCTGGACATCGATCAGGTTCAGCGCCTCCTTGGCCGCGCGGATCACCCGGGTGTCTTTGGCGGCGATGTCGCGGGCCACCCGCAGCGCGGCCTCGTCGAGTTCGTCGCGCGGCACCACCTCGTGCACCGAGCCGAAGTGATGCAGGGTCGCGGCGTCGACCGTGGCCGCGGTGAAGAACAACCGCCGCATCATGTGCTGCGGCACCAGCCGCGACAGATGAGTCGCCGCGCCCAGTGCGCCGCGCTCGACCTCGGGCAGGCCGAAGGTGGCGTCGTCGGAAGCCACGATGACATCGGCGTTGCCTACCAACCCGATGCCTCCCCCGACGCAGAATCCGTTGACGGCGGCGATCACCGGAACCGCGCACTCGTAGACCGCGCGGAACGCGGCAAAGCAACCGCGGTTGGCGTCGATCAGCGCTGTGAAGCCCTCAGTGCGCTGCATTTCTTTGATGTCCACCCCGGCGTTGAAGCCGCGGCCCTCGGCCCGCAGGATCACCGCGTGAGTGGTCTGGTCGTTGCCGGCGGCGGTCAGGACCTCGCCGAGTTCGAACCATCCGCGCGATGGGATGGCGTTGACGGGCGGGTAGTCGACGGTGACCGCGACTATCCCCGGTTCGACGGTGCGCGACGTGATTGTCATCGAGATCCTCGACCACTTCCTTGGGGCGCTGGGGACGATTTACCTAAGCAAGCACTTGCTTGGTACGCTAGCACAGTGACTCACGCCGACGGAGGCCCCGCGTTCAGCTTCGGGCTCACCGGCAGGGTCGTGCTGGTGACCGGCGGTGTTCGAGGGGTTGGCGCCGGCATCAGCACAATTTTCGCCGCGCAGGGTGCCACCGTCGTCACCTGTGCGAGGCGTCAGGTCGACGGCCTGCCCTACGAATTCCACCCCTGCGACATCCGTGACGACGACGCGGTCAAGGAGATGATCGGCGCGATCGTCGAGCGACACGGCCGCCTCGATGTCGTGGTGAACAACGCCGGAGGTTCGCCCTTCGTCTTGACGGCAGAATCCAGCGCGAAGTTCAACCGGAAGATCATCGAACTCAACCTGCTTGGCGCGCTGTCGGTTTCCCAGCACGCCAACGAGGCGATGCAAAGCCAGGCCGGTGGCGGGTCGATCGTCAACATCTGCAGTCTCAGTGGCCGCCGACCGTCGCCGGGCACCGGCGCCTACGGCGCAGCCAAGGCCGGCCTGGAAAGCCTCACCCAGACGCTCGCGGTGGAATGGGGGCCCAAGGTCCGGGTGAACGCCTGCGTGGTCGGGATGGTCGAGACCGAGCAGTCGGAACTGTTTTACGGCGACGCCGACTCGATCGCGGCGATCTCGAAGAACGTGCCGCTCGGGCGGCTCGCCAAGCCCGCCGACGTCGGTTGGGCCGCAGCCTTTTTGGCCTCCGATGCGGCCTCATATATCAGCGGCGCCTCGCTCGAGGTGCATGGAGGCGGCGAGCCACCGCACTATCTGGCCACCACTAACGCGAACGCGATCAAGTAAGAGGACGACGAGGATGGGTAGAAATGGGCATAGTTGACGGCCGTGTGGTCATCGTGACCGGCGCGGGTGGCGGCATCGGACGAGCACACGCGCTGGCTTTCGCCGCCGAAGGCGCCCGCGTCGTGGTCAACGACATCGGTGTGGGCCTGGACGGATCACCGGCCGGCGGTGGCAGCGCTGCGCAGAGTGTGGTCGACGAGATCATCGCCGCGGGAGGCGAAGCCGTCGCCAACGGCTCGAACATCGCAGACTGGGACCAGGCCGCAGCACTGATCCAGACCGCCGTCGACACCTTCGGTGGTCTGGACGTCCTGGTGAACAACGCCGGCATCGTGCGCGACCGAATGATGGCCAATACCAGCGAAGAAGAGTTCGACGCTGTCATCGCTGTGCATCTCAAGGGTCACTTCGCGGCCATGCGGCACGCGGCCTCGTACTGGCGCGGGCTGAGCAAAGAGGGCAAAGCCCCCGAGGAGATTGACGCGCGGATCATCAACACCAGCTCCGGCGCGGGCCTGCAGGGCAGCGTCGGCCAGGGCAACTACAGCGCGGCCAAAGCCGGTATCGCGGCGATGACCCTGGTCGGCGCCGCGGAGATGGGCCGCTACGGCGTGACGGTCAACGCGATCGCGCCGTCCGCCCGCACCAGGATGACCGAAACGGTGTTCGCCGACATGATGTCCACCCAAGGCGACGACTTCGACGCGATGGCGCCGGAGAACATCTCGCCGTTGGTGGTTTGGTTGGGCAGCAACGAATCTCGTGACATCACCGGCCAGGTGTTCGAGGTCGAAGGCGGCAAGATCCGCGTTGCCGAAGGCTGGGCGCACGGACCGCAGATCGACAAGGGTGCCCGCTGGGATCCGGCAGAGCTGGGGCCGGTGGTCTCCGAACTCTTGACCAAGTCGCGGACACCTGTTCCGGTGTACGGGGCCTGATCCCCGGCTTGCTCTGACTGTCTGTGCACTTCGACTGGGAGTCTTTGACCGACAGCGTATTTCGTTGCCGGCTGCCGTTTCTGGATGTCACCGTCGGTCTGGTGCAGGGCACTGCCGGAGCGTTGCTGGTCGACGCCGGTACCACACTGACCGAAGCGCACGCGATCGGCGATGATGTGTGTCTGATTACGGGGTGCGCAGTGAAGCGTGTGGTGTTGACCCACAAGCACTTCGATCACGTGCTGGGCCCGCAATCCATTCGCCATCAACAAGATTGGCTCAGACGGTACCGCCCAGGGCGGTGACGATGTCGTCGAACACCGCAACGGGGAACTGAGCCAGCGCCGTGTCGACTTGGCCGAGGCCGGTCTGAAGCGCGGCATCAATCGTCGCCGAATTTCCGGTCAGCAGAGCCTCGTAGATGTCGTAGCCGGCGAATTGCGGCGCCTCGACGAGGTTGCGGAAGTCGACGAACAGCTCGGTGCCCAGGCCAGGATCCTGCGGCACGTCTACCCCGTTGTAGCTGACCAGCGTCCAATCCCCGGGGCTGCCTTCGACGACGACCTGGCCCGTGTTGGGTAGGAACCCTCCCGTTTCCTCCACCGACTGCACGAGCGCGGCGAAGTCGGGATTGTTGACGTTCATCAGCGTCCAGACAGCGATCGCACCCTCGCTGGAGAACGCGACGTCGTTCGCGGTTCCCGTCGCGCTCGCGGTGCCGTCGTAGATGGATTGCACTGCGGTGCTGAAGCTTTCGTCGAACGTCACGCCGTTGACGCTCGGGTCGCCGATATCTGGGACCAGCACATCGCCCATCGCCCAGGAGAGTGGGCCCAACAGATAGAGGATGCCCTCGAGACTGGTCGTCGGATCGCCCTCGAAAACACCCGCCGGGATCTCGTCGAGCCCGTCAAAAGGCGTGGCAGCCACCGTGTGGCCGGCCGCAGTGCTCAGCGCATCCAGTAGAGGCTGAGCGGTCTCCTGGGTCCTGAGCTCATAGGAGTCGAACACCCCGGCGATGTTCGTCCCGTACTCGCCCTGAAGCAGGGCAGCGACGTCGGTCGCCTGACTCTCACCGGTCGCATCGAGCGCAGTTCCGGGCGGAGCGGTATCGATGATGCCCGCGTGGTTGTCGATCGACTCCCCGTGTCTGATGAAGTCCAGCACGATCGACTCGTCGTCGGCCGACGCCAGCGCCGACCCCATCGACATCAGCCCGGCCGACAACAACCCGACGACAACGAATCGCGAGCAGCGTGAATTGCTCATGACCCCCCCTAGGCCACCGACGTGTGAGGGCAATCTACCCCGGATGAACTTCGTGGCTGAGCGAATTCGCCGGCCCATTTGAGACGGGGCACAACGGCTGGGACCTAAATGCGGCCGACTTCCCGCAGCCCGTCGACGGTGTCGGCGAGCGTCTGCGCCGCGTCCCGTTGCCTGATGCCGAGATCGCGTTCGGCAGGGGTGTCATCGGAGGGCGGCATCTGCGTGTAGTACTGCATCGCGGCGGAGTTGATCGGCGTCTGGAACGGCAGATAATCGCCGACGACGTCGAACACACGGCCCAGGGCACGCAGTCCGACGTCGGGAACCGGAAAAGCCACCAGCTTTCGATCTGCGGCGGTACCGAGCAGCGACGCGAGCCGATCCACCGCAACGCGTCGGCCACCGGCCATGTATCGGCGCGGCCCCTGGCCGGGCTGCAACAGTGCGACGTGTAAGGCGGCGAGGTCGCGCACGTCCACCACGATCCAGGCCGCGCCGCGCCCCGGCACACCACGCATCTTGATCGCTGCCTCCACGCCCTCGGCTGCCTCGCCGAACTGATCACCCGCAGGTGGTCCGAGCACCATGCCGGGATAGCTGATGTTCACCGGCGCGCCGGCGTCCTGAAGACCTCGTGCATACGCCTCGACAACGGCCTTGGACTTGCCGTACCCGTCGGATCCGCCGACCACGGGCAGATCCGCATGCAGCATCGGTAGACCGGGGCGAAACAGCGCCGAGAAACTCGAGACGTGAATGATCGGATCCAACTTCGCGGCGGCGGCCCCTCCGAGCACGTTGCGGGCACCTTCGAGGTTGGTGCGCAACATCTCCTCGGCACGCGCAGGGTCGGTGGAAACCATTGCTGCGCAATGAATGACGGCGTCACAACCCTGCAACGCCGCGGCAGTGCTGTCTGCGTCTGCGATGTCGCCGACGACGTGGTCGCTGACGTCGACGCCGATTTGCGCGGCGCTGGTGTCCAGACGATCAGGGTTTCGCACCAGAAATCTGACGTGGTGCCCACCATCCTGGACGGCCTTCGCCGTCCAGGCACCCACGAATCCGGTGCCCCCGGTGATCAGAACCTTCATCAGACCGCGGCCTGCATGGTCATCACTGCGGATCGCAGATGACGATCGGGATGACCCGGTCGGTCCAGTTCTGATAGTCCTCGAATGAGGAGTACATCGCCACGAGTTCCGGCCAGTACTGCGCGCGTTCGGCCTCGGTGGCGTCGCGGGCGGTCAACGCCAGAACTTCTTTTTTGATCTGCACCGTGACCTTCGGGTTGGCCTTGAGGTTCAGGTACCACATCGGGTTGTTGGTCCGGCCGCCCTGCGAGGCCACCAGCACCACGCGGTCGCCGTCGCGCAGGAAGAGCAACGGGCTGACCCGCGGCTCGCCGCTCTTACGGCCGATGGTGGTCAGCAGCGCCACCGGCGCGCCTTTTAGGAACGTTCCACCGACTCTTCCGCCGGACACCTTGTACGCCAAGGTGTTGATCCGCGACATCCATTTGATGAGGACGCCGGTGCCGGCGGAGTTGAGTGCGCGCGGCGGATTGGCCATGGACGGCGATCCTAGGTTTTCTGGATGAACGGGCGCATCTGGGCGTTGATGTGGCGGATCGTGCCGTCGACGATCAGGAACGTCTCGTCGACGTGTGAGCACACCCGACGCCCGGCCAGCGTCGGCTTGGTGATCACATCGAACTGGGCGCGCACCCGGTCGCCGTCGACCTCGAACTTCGGCGGAGTGCAGGCCTCGATGATCCGGAACTGCGGGCCGCGATTCAGGCTGCGCCGCAAGTGATTTCCGGAGAACCCGGTCTTGATGCCCATCTCGATCCGAACGCAGTCAGGCGCGAACGGAACCTCGTCGCCACGATGGCTGGCCAGCGCGTCGATGTAGGACTGAGCGGCCGCGATGCGATCCGCGTCCGAGTCGCGCATCGCGGGCGCTAAATGCGCTCGATGATGGTGCCGGTCGACAGCGCGCCGCCGGCGCACATGGTGATCAACGCGGTGGTCTGGTCGGTGCGCTCGAGTTCGTGCAGCGCGGTGGTGATCAGCCGGCTGCCGGTGCTGCCCACCGGGTGACCCAACGCGATCGCGCCGCCGTTGACGTTGACCTTGTCCATGTCGGGGTTGTGCACCCGCGCCCAGGACAGCACCACCGAGGCAAACGCTTCGTTGATCTCGGTGATGTCGATGTCGCCCATCTTCATGCCGGCCTTTTCCAGCACCTTCGCCGTCGACTGCACCGGGCCGTCCAGGTGGTAGTACGGCTCGGCGCCGACCAGCGCCTGGCTGATGATGCGGGCCCGCGGCTTCAGCCCGAGCGCCTTGGCCTTGTCCTCATCCATCCACAGCACGGCGGCCGCGCCGTCGGAGATCTGCGACGACGTGCCCGCGGTGTGGATCCCGCCGTCGATGACCGGCTTGAGCTGGCTCAGGCCCTCCAGCGTGGTGTCGCGCAGGCCCTGGTCCTTGCTGACGACGTGCCGATCGCTGGTCGGCTGCTTGTTCTCGTCGAGAACCGGAGCCTCGATGCCACTGATCTCGCGGTCGAAGCGCCCCTCGGCCCAGGCCTGCTTGGCCTTGCGCTGCGAGTCGAAACCGAACTGGTCGATCTCCTCGCGGGTGATGCCGCGGCGCTTGGCGATTCGCTCGGCGGCGGTGAACTGGTCGGGCAGGTCGATGTCCCACGACGCGGGCCGCAGGATGCCGCGGTCCGGACCGGCGTTGGCGCCCAGACCGACACGGCTCATCGCCTCGATGCCGCACGCGATGCCGACGTCGATGGCACCCGCCGCGATCAAACCGGCGATCAGCCCGTTGGCCTGCTGACCGCTGCCGCACTGACAATCCACCGTCATGGCACCGACATGCTCGGGCAGGCCGGCGACGAGCCACCCGACCCGGGTGATGTTGTTGGACTGCTCGCCGTACTGCGTCACGCAGCCGCCGATGACCTGCTCGACCTTCACCCGCGTCGATGCCGGCTTTCTCCACGAGCGCCTTCTGCGTGGCGCCCAACAGCTCGGTGGCGTGCAGTCCTGACAACCATCCGGCGCGCTTGCCGATCGGGCTGCGGGTGGCTTCAACGATTACCGGGTTACCCATGCTGGTCAGGCTAGAACACGTTTCATTACTCTGACAAGCGAGGATGACGACCTGCCTTTTATCTGCGTAGGAGCCATGTTTTACTGGCACTAGAACACGTTGCAATTGAGGAGCGCATTGCTATGGCACCCCCCAACATCTCCGCCGACTTCGACTTTCTCGACCCGGACGTCAACCTGGCCGGTCTGCCGGTCACGGAGCTTGCCGAGCTTCGCACGGCCGAGCCGATCCACTGGGTGGACATTCCCGGTGGCGCGGGAGGGTTCGAGGACAAGGGTTATTGGATCGTCTCCAAGCACGCCGACGTCAAGGAGGTGTCCAAGCGCAGCGACGTCTTCTCCAGCTGGCTGAACGGCGCCATCCCGACCTGGCCGCCGGAGATGAAGCGGGAGCAGGTCGAACTGCAGCGCAGCGTCATGCTCAACATGGACGCTCCGCATCACACCCGGCTGCGCAAGATCATCTCCCGCGGGTTCACACCCCGAGCCGTCGGACGCCTGGAAGAGGAACTCTCCCAACGCGCCCAGAGCATCGCCAAGTCGGCCGCGGCCGAGGGCAGCGGTGACTTCGTCGAGCAGGTGTCGTGCGAGTTGCCGTTGCAAGCCATCGCCAGCCTGCTGGGCGTTCCGCAGGAGGATCGCGACAAGCTGTTCCGCTGGTCCAACGAGATGACCGGTGGCACCGACCCCGAGTACGCCGACGTCGATCCCGCGCAGTCGTCGATGGAATTGATCATGTACGCGATGGCGATGGCCGACGGAGCGCAACAAGAACCCGACCGACGACATCGTCACGACGCTGATCCAGGCCGACATCGACGGTGAGAAGCTCTCCGACGACGAGTTCGGATTCTTCGTCATCATGCTCGCGGTGGCGGGCAACGAGACCACCCGTAACTCGATCACCCACGGCATGATCGCCTTCTCGCAGAACCCCGATCAGTGGGAGCTCTACAAGAAGGAACGGCCGTCGACCGCCGCCGACGAGATCATCCGTTGGGCCACCCCGGTATCGGCGTTCCAGCGCACCGCCAACGAGGACGTCGAGTTGGCCGGCGTGCAGATCAAGCAAGGCCAGCGGGTGGTGATGTCCTACCGCTCGGCCAACTTCGACGAAGAGGTCTTCGAAGACCCGCACTCGTTCAACATCCTGCGCGACCCCAACCCGCACGTCGGCTTCGGTGGCACCGGCGCGCATTACTGCATCGGCGCGAACCTGGCCCGGATGACGATCAACCTGATCTTCAACGCCGTCGCCGACCACATGCCGGACCTGAACCGATTGCGGAGCCCGAACGGCTGCGATCGGGCTGGCTCAACGGCATCAAGCACTGGCAGGTCGACTACACCGGCAAGAGCCCGGTGGCGAACTGATGGATTTCACGCCGGACCCCGAACAGCAGGCTGTCGCCGATGTGGTCACCTCGGTGCTGGACCGGGCCAACACGTGGGAGGCCCTCGTCGCCGGTGGCGTGACGGCGTTGCCGGTGCCCGAACGTGTGGGCGGTGACGGTGTCGGCCTGCCGGAGACCGCTACCGCGCTGACCGAGATCGGTCGGCACGGCTTGATCAGCCCGGCGCTGGCCACTATCGGGTTCGGCGCGGTTCCGTTGCTGGACTTGGCTTCCGACGAGCAGCAGGACCGCTACCTTGCCGGCGTGGCCAAGGGAACCGTGCTGACCGCCGCGCTCAACGAGCCTGGCACCGCGCTGCCGGACCGGCCCGCGACGACCTTCGTGCACAGCCGGTTGTCGGGGACCAAAGTCGGTGTCGGCTACGCCGATAAGGCGGAATGGATGCTCGTCACAGCTGACAGCGCCGTCGTCGTGGTCTCGCCCAAGGCCGACGGTGTGCAGATCTCGAAAACCCCGACGTCCAGCGGATCCGACGAATACGTGGTCACCTTCTCCGATGTGGCGGTCGGCGAGGACGACGTGCTGGTCGGGGCTACGGCGCAGCGGGTAAATCAACTGGCGCTGGCCGCGATCGGTGCATACACCGCCGGCCTGGTGGCCGGCGCGTTGCGGTTGACCGCTGACTACGTGGGAACCCGGCAGCAGTTCGGCAAGCCGCTGTCGACCTTCCAGACCGTCGCCGCCCAGCTTGCCGAGGTTTATATCGCTTCGCGGACAATCGATTTGGCGTCGATCATCGGTGATCTGGCGACTGGCGGAAGGTCGTGACGCCGCGGATGATCTCGACGTGCTCGGTTACTGGATCACGTCGCAGGCGCCGCGGGTGATGCAGATCTGCCACCACCTGCATGGTGGGATGGGGATGGACATCACCTATCCGATGCACCGGTACTACTCCACGATCAAAGACCTGACCCGAATCCTGGGCGGGCCGTCGCATCGTCTCGATTTGGTGGGAGCGCAATGTTCATCGAACTGACTCCAGAGCAGCGTCAGCTGCAAGCCGAACTGCGGCAATACTTTTCGAACCTGATCTCGACCGACGAGATGAAGGCGATGGAAAAGGACCGCCACAACGACGCCTACCGCGCGGTGATCAGGCGGATGGGCAAGGACGGCAAGCTCGGCGTCGGCTGGCCAAAAGAGTTCGGCGGGTTGGGCTTCGGCCCGATCGAGCAGTCGATCTTCGTCAACGAGGCGCATCGGGCCGACGTTCCGCTGCCCGCCGTGACACTGCAGACCGTCGGCCCGGTGCTACAGCAGTTCGGCACCGATGTGCAGAAGAAGAAGTTCCTGCCGGCGATCCTGGCCGGCGAGGTGCACTTCGCCATCGGCTACAGCGAACCCGAGGCCGGCACCGACCTGGCGTCATTGCGTACCAGCGCCGTGCGCCATGGGGACGAATACATCGTCAACGGCCAGAAGATGTGGACCACCGGCGGGCCACGACGCCGACTACGTCTGGCTGGCCTGCCGCACCGACCCGGAAGCCGTGAAGCACAAGGGCATTTCGATCCTGATCGTCGACACCAAGGATCCCGGGCTACTCGTGGACGCCGGTGATTTTGTCCGACGGCGCGCACCACACCAACGCCACCTATTACAACGATGTGCGGGTGCCCGCCGACATGCTGGTCGGCGAGGAGAACGGCGGCTGGCGGTTGATCACCACTCAGCTCAACAACGAGCGGGTGATGCTCGGCCCGGCCGGCCGGACCGCGGGCATCTACGACCGGCTGCACGACTGGGCATCCAAGCCGGGCGGTGACGGGGTCACCCCCATCGACCACCAGGACGTCAAGCGGGCGCTCGGTGAGATCTATTCGATGTGGCGGGTCAACGAGCTGCTCAACTGGCAGGTGGCCGCCGCCGGTGAAGAGATCAACGTGGCCGACGCCGCGTCGACCAAAGTCTTTGGCACCGAGAGCATCCAGTACATCGGTCGTCTTGCCGAGGAGATCGTCGGCAAGTACGGCAACCCTGCCGAGTCCGCGACCGCCGAGCTGCTGGAATGGCTCGACTCGCAGACCAAGCGCAATCTGGTGATCACCTTCGGCGGAGGCGTGAACGAAGTGATGCGGGAGATGATCGCGGCGTCCGGCCTCAAAGTGCCGAGGGTGCCCCGATGACAGATATCCACCAGGCGCTCGCGGAGATCAAAGCGGCCGGCGGTCCCAAGCCGCGCGTGGGTCGCGATCCGGTGAACCAGCCGATGGTCAACAGCTGGGTCGAAGCCATCGGCGACACCAACCCGATCTACCGGGACGAGGGCGCCGCCCGCGCCGTCGGACACCCGGGAATTGTTGCGCCTCCGGCCATGATTCAGGTGTGGACCATGTTCGGCCTGGGCGGGGAACGACCGACCGACGATCCCATGGGTCCGATCATGAAGCTGTTCGACGACAGAAGGCTACATCGGTGTCGTCGCGACGAACTGCGAGCAGACCTACCACCGGTATCTGCAGCCCGGTGAGGAAGTCACGATCCACTCGGAGATGGGTGACGTCGTCGGACCCAAGCAGACCGGGCTCGGCGAGGGCTGGTTCATCAACCAGCACATCATCTGGCGGGTCGGCGACGAGGACGTCGCCGAAATGGACTGGCGGATACTCAAATTCAAGCCTGCTGCCGGTACTTCCGAGGTCTCGGTACCCGAGGACCTCGATGCGAACGCGATGATGCGGCCTTCGGAATCCAAGGACACCAAGTTCTTCTGGGACGGTGTCAAGGCGCACGAGCTGCGAATCCAGCAGCGACCCGACGGCAGCTTGCAGCATCCGCCGGTGCCGGCGATCTGGCAGGACAAAGAGACAGCGTCCAACTACGTCGTCGCCCGCGGTGTGGGCACCGTGTTCAGCTTCGTCGTGCATCACGCCCCGAAGGTGCCGGGCCGCACCCTGCCGTTCGTCATCGCGCTGGTGGAGTTGGAGGAGGGCGTGCGAATGCTCGGTGAGCTGCGCAATGTCGATCCCGCCACCGTGGAGATCGGAATGCCGGTCCGGGCAACCTATATCGACTTCCCGGCCAATGACATCGGGCCGGCCTGGACGTTGTACGCATGGGAGCCCTCCGCATGAGCGCCGCGACGGTGGAGGTCGGCACGAAGCTGCCGGAGTTGGCGTTCTACGGCGACCCCACGTTCATCATCTCGACGGCGATCGCCACCCGCGATTACCAGGACGTGCACCACGACCGGGACAAGGCGCAGGCCAAGGGATCCAAGGACATCTTCGTCAACATCCTCACCGACACCGGTCTGGTTCAGCGCTACATCACCGACTGGGCCGGGCCGTCGGCGTTCATCAAGTCGATCGGGCTGCGGCTCGGTGTGCCGTGGTACGCCTACGACACGGTGACGTTCAAGGGAGAAGTGACCGCGGTCGAGGACGGATTGATCACGTTGAAAATCGTTGGCAGCAACAGCCTCGGCGATCACGTCATCGCGAACGCGACCTTGACCATCGGGGGTTCCGATGCCCGGTGAATTATCCGGTAAGGCCGCGATCGCCGGTATCGGCGCCACGGACTTCTCCAAGAACTCCGGCCGCAGCGAGCTTCGACTGGCCGCCGAGGCCGTCCTGGACGCGCTCGAGGATGCGGGTCTGACCCCGGGCGACGTCGACGGCATGGTCACGTTCACGATGGACTCCAACACCGAAGTGGCCATCGCCCGCGCCATCGGCATCGGGGACCTCAAGTTCTTCTCCAAGATCCACCACGGCGGTGGTGCCGCGTGCGCGACTGTCCAGCAGGCGGCCATCGCGGTGGCCACCGGAGTCGCGGATTGCGTCGTGGCGTATCGCGCTTTCAACGAACGCTCGGGTCATGCGGTTCGGCCAGGTGCAGCTCCGGTTGGTGGAGAACGCCGATTCGACCGGAGTGGACAACTCGTTCTCCTACCCGCACGGGCTGTCGACACCCGCCGCGCAGGTCGCCATGATCGCCAAGCGCTACATGCATCTGTCGGGGGCGACCAGCCGCGACTTCGGGGCGATCTCGGTGGCGGACCGCAAACACGCCGCCAAGAACCCGAAGGCGTATTTCTACGAGAAGCCGATAACCATTGAGGAACACCAGAATTCACGATGGATCGCCGAGCCGCTGCGGCTGCTGGACTGCTGCCAGGAGACCGATGGCGCGGTGGCGCTCGTCATCACGTCGGCGGAGCGGGCGAAGGACCTGAAGAACCGGCCCGCCGTCATCGAGGCTGCGGCTCAGGGCGCGAGCCCGGACCAGTACTCGATGGTCAGCTACTACCGGCCGGAGCTCGACGGGCTGCCGGAGATGGGCTTGGTGGGTAAGCAGCTGTGGTCTCAATCGGGCCTGAAGCCGACTGACATCCAGACCGCCGATCCTCTACGACCACTTCACGCCGTTCACCCTGATTCAGTTGGAAGAGTTGGGATTCTGCGGTTGGGGAGAGGCGAAGGAGTTCATCGCCGACGGTGCGATCGAGATCGGCGGACGACTGCCGATCAATACCCACGGCGGGCAACTCGGTGAGGCCTACATCCACGGCATGAACGGCATCGCCGAGGGAGTCCGCCAGTTGCGCGGCACCTCGGTCAACCCGGTGCCCGACGTGGAGCATGTGCTGGTCACCGCCGGCACCGGCGTGCCGACCTCCGGCCTGATCCTGGGCTAGCCGCTCGTCGTCCCCGCGCCCGGCTGGCCGGGCACTCGGCGCCCAACGCCCGGCTGGCCGGGCACTCGACAGCTGAAGTGACGACGATGACGTTGCATGCGAATCTGCGGCAATGGACCGGCCTTTTCTCGGGAGCGAAGCCATTGCAGGCGGAGTGCTGACCAAGAGCCAACTAGAAACGCGCTACTGCCGAGTACTTCGAGACGTTTACGTCGATCGAGACGCCGAAATCACCGCCGTGGTGCGCGCCGAGGCCGGGTGGTTGTGGACCGGCCGTCGCGGAGTTGTGGCGGGATTCTCGGCGGCCGCGCTGCACGGCAGTAAGTGGGTCGACGACAGAAGACCCGTGGAGTTGATCCACGACAATCACCATCCGCGACGGGGATACAGACTGCACCGGGACGTTGTCGAGGCGGACGAGATCGAACTGATCGGCGGTGTCGTGGTCACATCGCCGGCACAGGACAGCGCTCGACCTCGGCTGCTGGTACCCGAAGATGACCGCCGTGGCGGGGATAGACGCGCTAGCCGGAGCGACGGAAATCAAAGCTGCTGATGTCGAGCTGTTGGCTCGCAGGTATTCCGGACGCAGAGGGATCGCGCGAGCGCGGCGAGCGATCGAACTTTTCGATGCGGGTGCACAGTCGCCGAAAGAGTCGTGGCTACGCGTTGTGTTGATCGAGGCCGGGTCTGCCGCGGCCGCAAACGCAGATCGCGGTACGCGACGAATTCGGCATCTGCGGTGGCCTACCTCGACATGGGCTGGGAGGACGTCAAAGTCGCCGTCGAGTATGACGGCGAGCAGCACCGTACCGATCGCCGGCAGTACGCCTGGGACGTCCGGAGACTGGAAATGCTTGAGCGGCGTGGGTGGATCGTCGTCCGCGTACTAGCGAGAGATCGGCCCGCCGAGGTCGTAGGCCGTGCTCGCGCGGCGTTGGCCCGCCGATCGCTCTGCTAGCCGGGCGCTCGACGACGCGGTCTCGGCCAGCCGGGCGTTCGACGCAAGGCGGCAGAGGCTAGGCCGGGGTCAGCTCGACGCCGCTGAGGACGACCGCGTTGTCGCGCGACAGGTGCGGTGACGGTGGCGAGCAGGCGTCCGTCTTCTTTCCAGACCGAGGCCTTCAGCGTCTCACCGGGATAGGCCACGCCGGCGAACCGCGCGCCGTAGGAGCCGACGGCGCCGGCGTCGCCGTCGAGCACCGAGTCCGTGAGCGCCTTGCAGGTCATGCCGTAGGTGCACAAGCCATGCAGGATGGGCCGCGGAAAGCCTGCGGCCGAGGCGAATTCGGGATCGGAGTGCAGCGGGTTGCGGTCGCCGCAGAGCCGGTAGAGCAGTGCCTGCTGCGGCAGGACCGGGATGTCGAGCTCGAGGTCGGGTGCCCGGTCGGGTGCCGCCGCCGAAGTCGACGAGCCGCGATCCCCGCCGAAACCGCCCTCGCCGCGGGCGAAGATCGAACGCCGTTGCGTCCACAGCAGCGTCCCGTCCGGGGCGGTGACGCGGGTCTCGGACCAGATCACCGCGGCCTTGCCCTTGTCCCAGATGTCGGTGAACCGGGTGACCGCCTTCGCCGAACCCGACGGTGGCAGCGGCGCGGGCGCGGTCACCTACTCGCTGGCATGCAAGACCTTGCCCAGCTCGATGTCGATACCGGGGAACTGTACGGTCGGCGGCTTGGTCATGTGGAAGCTGGCCGCGACGTTGCCGAACGTCGGCAATACCTGCGGGGTGTCGTCGATGAGGTAGCGCAGCTCACGGGCGTCCAGCGGGTCGGCGCCGGCGCCCAGGCCGAGGTGATAGAGCTGGATGTCGCTACTGCTCCAACTGAATTCGACCGGCTCCAGCTCAGCGGCCAGCGCGACGTCCACATCTATCGGCATCTCAGCGCTCTCCCGCGATATGCAGTGCGGCGAGGTAACCGAAGGTCATGGCTGGTCCGATGGTGCCACCCGGCCCTGGATAGGTGTGACCCATCACCGGCGCACTGACATTGCCTGCCGCATAGAGGCCTTCGATGATGCTGCCGTCGTCTCGGAGCGCCCGCCCGTGCACGTCGGTGCGTATGCCGCCCTTGGTGCCAAGGTCGCCCGGCACCATCTTGGCGGCGTAGAACGGCCCATGGCTGATCTCGCCGAGGTTCGGGTTCGGCTTGTTGGTCGGGTCGCCGTAGTACCTGTCGTAGGCGCTCTCGCCGCGGTGGTAGTCGGCGTCGACGCCCGAGCGGGCGAAACCGTTGAATCGCTGCACCGTCGCCGTGAACTCGTCGACCGGCAGGCCGGCTTTGGTGGCCAGCTCCTCCAAGGTGTCCGCCGCGATGATGACCCCAGACTCCGTCCACTTGCGCGGAATGCGTTGTCCTGGTTGCAAGCCCGCAAAGATGTACCGGTCGCGGTATTGCTGGTCGAACACCAGCCAGGCCGGAATGTTTTCACCCGGGCCGGGGCCTTGACCGAACTCACCGCCGTACATGTGGTGGCATGCCTCGACGTAGGGCATGGATTCGTTCATGAATCGCTGACCGGACATGTTGACGATGATGGATCCGGGCGAGTTGCGCTCAGAGAGTGCGAACCACGGCGCGCCAACCAGCGGAACCGTCGGGCCCCACCAGGCGTCTTCCATGATGTCCAGTGCCGCACCGAGCTTTTCGGCGGCCAAGATCCCGTCACCGGTGTTGGCCTTCGCGCCGACAGTCCATTCGGTGGTGATCGGTGCGCGCTGGTACTTCACCCGCATCTGCTCGTTGTGCTCGAACCCGCCGCTGCCGAGTATCACGGCCTTGCGAGCCCGGATCAATTGCGGCTCAGTGGCTTCCGGCTGTCCGGTATCGCGCACGTAGACGCCGCGGACCGCGCCGTCCTCGACGTAGAGGTCGGTCAGCGCGGTGTTGAGCTGCACCGGAACGCCCGCGTTGCGTAGCCCGACCCGCAGCGGAGCGATCAGGGCGCGTCCCATGCCGACCAGGTTCTGCCCCGTCGCCTTCGCCCACATGGTCCGACCGCCGACCTTCAGGCTACGCAGCACACCGCGCGGATGCCGTTTGAGCTGATTCAGTCGCACGTAATCCTGCTGCATCACAACGACATTGAGCGGAACCTTGCCGTACGGTGGCTCCAGCCCGGCCAGGTCGGGGCCGAGCTTCTTGGCGTTGAACGGCTTTGGCTCGATCGAACGGCCGCCTGCCCGACCACCGGGCGCTTCGGGGTAATAGTCGGCGTACTGCGGCACCCAGCACATCTTCAACGGGGAATGCTTCAACACGAACGACAGCATCTCGGGTCCACGCTGGAGGTACGTGTCGATGCGCTGCGCGTCGACGACGTCGCCGACGATCCCGTGCAGATAGGTGCGCGCGGCCTCGGCCGTATCTTTGACCCCGTCGCGCTTGAGGACCTCATTGTTGGGAATCCACACCCCACCACCCGAGCGGGCGGTAGAGCCGCCGAAGTGGGCAGCTTTCTCTACGATTATAGTGCTGAGACCCCGGTGGGCAGCTGCAAGAGCAGCAACCATGCCGGCGCCGCCGCTTCCGACCACGACGACGTCGAACTCCTGATCCGTCATGTAGAACACGTTATAGAATTGCCGGGCCTGGGCGCTACCGCCCCGGTCAATCGAACGAGGGGACTTCGGCTCAATGCTTCCGTCAGCCACCCGTGTTGCGCTGGCCGCCGACCTCGCGCAGGCCGAGCGGAGCCGTCAGCCGATCACTCCGCTGACCGCCGGACACCCTGAGATCGACGTCGTCGACGCCTACGAGATTCAACTCATCAACATTCGTCAGCGGGTGGCCGAGGGCGCCCGGGTAGTGGGCCACAAGGTCGGCCTCTCGTCACTGGCGATGCAGCAGATGATGGGCGTCGACGAACCCGACTACGGGCACTTGCTCAACGAGATGCAGGTCTTGCAGGACGTCCCCGTCAAGTCCGACAAGTATCTCTACCCGCGGGTGGAGGTCGAAGTCGGCTTCATCCTGGCCCACGACCTACCGGGCGCGAAGTGCACCGAAGACGACGTGCTGGCCGCAACCGAGGCGTTCGTCCCGTCGATCGAGCTGATCGACACCAGGATCACCGACTGGAAGATCGCGCTGTGCGACACCATCGCCGACAACGCCTCCTCCGCCGGTTTCGTCCTGGGTGAAGCGCGGGTTGACCCGGCCGACATCGACATCACCAAGATCGACGCGGTATTGACCAACAACGGCGAGGTGGTGGCTGAGGGCCGCAGCGACGCGGTGCTGGGTAATCCGGTGACCGCGGTGGCGTGGCTGGCGCGCAAGGTGGAAAGCTTCGGGGTGCGGCTTCGGGCCGGCGACATCGTGTTGCCCGGTTCGTGCACCCGAGCCATCGATGCGCCGCCCGGCAGCAATTTCGTTGCCGATTTCGACGGGCTCGGGTCCGTCCGATTGTCTTTCGAGTAAAGAAGATTAAGGAGCGTCCATGCCGTCCAAGATGAGTGTGGCCATCGTCGGATCGGGCAACATCAGCACCGATCTGCTCTACAAATTGCTCCGCTCGGAGTGGCTCGAGCCGCGTTGGATGGTGGGCATCGACCCGGACAGCGAGGGTCTGGCCCGCGCCCGCAAACTGGGACTGGAGACCACCCACGAAGGCGTCGACTGGCTGCTGGCGCAGTCCGAGAAGCCCGACATGGTGTTCGAGGCGACCAGCGCCTACGTGCACCGCGACGCGGCGCCGAAATACGAGGCCGCCGGAATCCGGGCGATCGATCTGACCCCCGCCGCCGTCGGCCCGGCGGTGATCCCGCCGGCGAATCTGCGTGAGCACCTCAACGCTCCCAACGTCAACATGATCACCTGTGGCGGACAGGCGACGATCCCGATCGTCTACGCGGTCAGTCGCGCGCTCGTGGACAAAGGGGGAGTGCCGTACGCCGAGATCGTTGCGTCGGTGTCGTCATCCTCGGCGGGGCCCGGCACCCGGGCCAACATCGACGAGTTCACCAAGACCACGTCCCGCGGCGTGCAGACCATCGGTGGCGCGAAGCGCGGCAAGGCGATCATCATCCTCAACCCGGCCGACCCGCCAATGATCATGCGCGACACCATCTTCTGCGCCATCCCCGAAGACGCTGACCGCGACGCCATCGCTCAGTCGATTCGCGACGTCGTCGCCGAAGTGCAGACCTACGTTCCGGGCTACCGGCTGCTCAACGACCCGCAGTTCGACGACCCGTCGGTGCACTCCGGAGGTCAGGCACTGGTCACGACCTTCGTCGAGGTCGAAGGCGCCGGTGATTACCTGCCGCCCTACGCGGGCAACCTCGACATCATGACCGCCGCGGCCACCAAGGTGGGCGAGGAGATCGCCAAGGAATCACTGTCGGCGACAGCCCAGGGAGCACAGGCATGAGTACACAAGACATCTTCTTCAACCCGATCTGGGACGTCCGGATGACGGACACGTCGCTGCGCGACGGTTCGCACCACAAGCGCCACCAGTTCACCAAGGACGAAGTCGGCGCCATCGTGGCCGCGCTGGACAACGCCGGAGTACCGGTGATCGAGGTGACCCACGGCGACGGGCTGGGCGGCTCGAGCTTCAACTACGGGTTCTCCAAGACGCCGGAGCAGGAGCTGATCAAGCTCGCCGCCGAGACCGCCAAAGAAGCCAAGATCGCCTTCCTGATGCTGCCCGGTGTGGGCACCAAGGAAGACATCAAAGAGGCGCAGAACAACGGCGGCTCGATCTGCCGGATCGCCACCCACTGCACCGAGGCCGACGTCTCGATTCAGCACTTCGGGCTGGCCCGCGAGCTGGGCCTGGAAACCGTTGGCTTCCTGATGATGGCCCACACCATCGCGCCGGAGAAGCTGGCCGCACAGGCCCGCATCATGGCCGATGCCGGTTGCCAGTGCGTCTACGTCGTCGATTCGGCGGGCGCACTGGTGCTCGATGCTGTGGCCGACCGGGTGTCGGCACTGGTCGCCGAACTCGGTGACGACGCCCAGGTCGGCTTCCACGGCCACGAGAACCTCGGTCTGGGCGTGGCCAACTCGGTGGAGGCTGTTCGCGCCGGCGCCAAGCAAATCGACGGTTCCTGCCGCAGGTTCGGCGCCGGAGCGGGCAACGCTCCCGTCGAGGCGCTGATCGGGGTGTTCGACAAGATCGGCGTCAAGACCGGGATCGACTTCTTCGACATCGCCGACGCCGCCGAAGAGGTGGTCGCCCCGGCCATGCCCGCCGAATGCCTGCTCGACCGCAACGCGCTGATCATGGGCTACTCCGGGGTCTACTCCAGCTTCCTCAAGCATGCCGTCCGCCAGTCCGAGCGTTACGGCGTCCCGGCCCACCAGCTGTTGCACCGCGCTGGACAGCGCAAGCTGATCGGTGGTCAGGAAGACCAGCTCATCGACATCGCTCTGGAGATCAAGCGCGAACAAGAGAGCGGCGCTGCGGCCTCGTAAAAATCTGAGCGCTTGCACAGGCTGCGCATAGCTGCCGCGAGTAACTTTGCGCGCATGAATACGACATTCACCTGGGCCGGCCGGGTCGCCGGCGGCCTGCTCGCGGCTTCGGCGGCGGCGATCATCGCGATGCCGGTGGCCGGTGCCGCCTGCAACCAGACGGTGGGTCAGTCCATCGACTCGTATCTGAAACGCCATCCCGACGTCCACCAGCAGCTGCAGGACAGGTCGCAGGCCGAGGGCGGCGGCCCCAATGTCCTCGACTACCTGAACCGGCACCCAGATGTGCGGCAGCACCTGATCGACCTGTCCCAGCAGTGCACGTAGCAGTGAATCTGCGTCGTCGCTGAAGGCCGCCGGCCACGACGCGCAATGTTCGCTTGTTGACGAAAACTAGAACACGTTCTAGCGTCGAGGCGTGCCCGATCCCCTTTTCTCCGAGCCGCTCGTCGCTGCCATCGCCGAGTCCGAGAAATTAGTCGCCGCCGCACCGCACATCGAGACCGAGGCCGACCTGCTCGAGGGGCTGCAATACCTCGCCGGTTGTGTGGCGGCGTGCACGCACATGGTGTTCGACTACGACCGGGACCACCCGGTGCTGCTCTCCGGCACCGGGCCGTACACCAAAATGGGCCTGGACAATCCGGACACCCTGTACTTCGGCTGCCGGGTCCAGCCGGACCACGATTACGTGGTCACCGGTGTTCGCGGCACCACCACCGACCTGAGCTTCCAGCTGCTTGGCGGCGAGTACACCGACGACAACGTGCCCGCCAGCCAGGCGGCGTTCGACGACCGCGAGCTCGATATCGCCTCCGATGGCAGCTTCCAATGGCAGGTTCGGCCCACCAGCCCGGGCCAACTGGTGATCCGCGAGGTCTACGGCGACTGGGCGGCACGCCGAGGTACGTTTACCATCGCGCGATCGGACACCGTCGGCACCGCGCCGCCGCCGCTGAGCCGCGCGACGATCGAAAAGCGTTACAGCGCAGCCGGAAAGCAACTGGTCAACCGGGTCAAGACCTGGTTGCAGTTCCCGCAGTGGTTCTATCTGGACCTCCCGGTCAACACCATGGTCGCGCCCCGTCTGACCCCCGGCGGATTGGCAACGCAGTATTCGTCGGTCGGGCACTTCGAACTTCGGCCCGACGAGGCCCTCGTCATCACACTGCCGGTGACCGACGCGCCCTACCTCGGCTTCCAGCTGGGCAGTTTGTGGTACATCTCGCTGGACTACATCAATCACCAGACATCGCTGAACAACACTCAGGCGCAAGCGGATCCAGACGGCAAGGTCCGAATCGTGGTCGCCGATCAGAACCCGGGCGTCACCAACTGGGTCGAGACACTCGGCCATCGGCGTGGCTTCCTGCAGTTCCGCTGGCAACGGGTTTCGCGTCAGCTCACCGAGGCCGACGGTCCCACGGTCGAACTGGTCAACATCGAGAAGCTGCCGGGCGTGCTGCCCCATTATGCGCACAATAAGATCTCTGATGAAGACTGGCGTAGCCGAATCGCGTTGCGCCAACAGCAAATTGCAGCCAGGATGCTGGGGTGACCATGACCGGAATGCTCGAGAAGAAAGTCATCGTGATCAGCGGGGTGGGCCCGGGGCTCGGCACCACGCTCGCGCACCGATGTGCCAACGACGGCGCCGAGTTGGTACTGGCGGCCCGGACGGTAGAGCGGCTGGAGGACCTCGCCAAGCAGCTCGGTGATGCCGGGCACAAAGCCCTGGCGGTGCGCGCGGACATCACCGAAGACGACGACGTGGCCGCCCTGGTGGAATCCACTCGAGCGAACTTCGGCAAGGTCGACGTTTTGATCAACAACGCGTTCCGGGTTCCATCGATGAAACCGTTGGCCAGGACCAGCTTTCAGCACATCCGCGATGCGATCGAGCTGAGCGCACTGGGTGCGTTGCGCCTCATCCAGGCGTTCACACCGGCGTTGGAGGAGTCGAACGGGTCGGTCGTCAACGTCAACTCCATGGTGCTGCGCCACTCGCAGGCCAAATACGGGGCCTACAAGATGGCCAAGTCCGCGCTGCTGTCGATGTCGCAGTCGCTGGCCACCGAGCTCGGCGAGAAGGGTATCCGGGTGAACTCGGTTGCGCCGGGATATATCTGGGGTGAGACGCTGCAGGGCTACTTCGAGCACCAGGCCGGAAAGTACGGCACCACCGCCGACGAGATCTACCAGGCCACCGCCGCCGCCTCCGACCTCAAGCGGCTGCCCACCGAAGACGAGGTGGCGTCGGCCATCATGTTCATGGCCAGCGACTTGTCCAGCGGGATCAGCGGACAGACGCTGGACGTCAACTGCGGCGAGTACCACAACTGAAGGCGGCGTAGTGACTGCTGAACGCACCGACATCGCCACCGTCGACGAATTGCACGCCTCGGCCACCAAGCTGACCGGACTCGACGACTTCGGCGCCGACAATGACAACTACCGCGAAGCGCTCGCCGTGCTGCTCGACTCGTATCGGCAAGAGGCCGGCCTAACAGTGTTGGGCAGCAAGATGAATCGCTTCTTCCTGCGCGGCGCACTGGTGGCCCGACTGTTGTCCGAGTCTGCGTGGAAGCAATACCCGCAGCACGCCGATGTCGCGGTCAAGCGGCCGATCTTCGTCACCGGTTTGGTGCGCACCGGCACCACGGCACTGCACCGTCTGCTCGGCGCCGACCCGGCGCACCAGGGCCTGCACATGTGGCTGGCGGAATTCCCCCAGCCGCGCCCACCGCGCGAGACGTGGGAGTCCCACCCGCTGTACCGCCAACTCGACGACCAGTTCACCCAGCATCATCAGGACAACCCGGGCTACACCGGACTGCACTTCATGGCCGCCTACGAGCTCGAGGAGTGCTGGCAGCTCCTGCGTCAGTCACTGCATTCGGTGTCCTACGAGACGCTGGCGCATCTGCCGAGCTACTCAAAGTGGTTGTCACAGCAGGACTGGACGCCGGCGTATCAGCGTCACCGCAAAAACCTTCAGCTGATCGGGCTCAACGACACCGACAAGCGCTGGGTGTTGAAGAACCCGAGCCACCTGTTCGCTCTGGATGCGTTGATGGAGACCTATCCCGACGCCTTGGTCATTCAGACGCATCGGCCGGTCGAGACGATCATGGCGTCGATGTGCTCGTTGGCCCAGCACACCACCGACGGATGGTCGACGAGATTCGTCGGTGCTCAAATCGGTTCGGATGCAATGGAAACCTGGTCGCGTGGCTTGGAGCAATTCAATGCCGCACGGGCCAAATACGACTCAGCCCAGTTCTACGATGTCGACTACCGCGAGTTGATCGCCGACCCGCTCGGCACGGTCGCCGACATCTACCGCAAGTTCGGCATTGCGCTCACCGACCAGGCGCGGCAGGCGATGGAGGACAGCCACGCCGAAAGCCAAACCGGTGCAAGGGCTCCCAAGCACAAATATTCGCTGGCCGACTACGGGCTGACCGCCGAGTCCGTCAAGGAGCGCTTCGCCGGGCTGTGACCAATTGCCCGGTTCCTCAGCCGTTCGCTGCGCGAACCGCATCGTCGCCGGGCTGTGACCGATTGCCTGCTAGCCGTCGCCGGGTGGGGTGGCAGTGGAAACGGCATCCAGGCACCCTTCGGCGATGGCGTGTTCGATGCTGTCGGCGAGTTTCGGGCAGGCCCGGGCCCGCGCGCTGGGTTCACCGCTGGCCCGCACCTCGGCGAAGTAGGCACAGCGCTGCGACGCGTCGTTATTCCATTGCACCGCAGTGTGTCCGGGGCCCAGACGTTTGACGTTGACCGTGGCGTGGCAGAACCGGCAGTCGACCGGCTGCAGGCCGGACGTCAGATAGCGGGTGCGGTCAGCCTGGGTGGCCTCTTGCACCGCGGCGGCGCGCTCCGGATCGTCGGCGAAATTCGGTGCCTTGGACCATGAACGGCTGCTCCTACCATTCCCGGCCGGGACCGGCTCGTCATGGCTTTCGTGGTCGCCATGGAGCATCAGCATCGACCGAGCGAGCCGATCGACGTCGGGTGGCTGGTCAGGCGGGCTCATGTAGCGGGCTGCTCGGCCTTCGCTTCGGACTCTGACGCCTGCTTCTGCAGATTCTTGTCAACCTCGACATGCCACTTCTCGTTGGCGATGGTGGTGTCCACTTCGATCTCGAAACGGTCCGTCATGTCCGGCGTGACATCGGCGACGTCGACGTAGAACTGCTGATACCAGCGGCGCATCTGGTACACCGCGCCGTCCTCCTCGACCAGCAGCGGGTTGTCGATCCGGGTCTTGTGCTTCCAGATCTCGACGTCCTGCAAGAAGCCCTTGCTGACGCCCTCGGTGAAGACCGTGGCCAGCTTGTTGGTCATCTTCTCGTCCATGCCCTTGGGTTTCTCGACGATGACGCCCCATTGCAGGACGAACGAATCCTGGGTGACCGGGTAGTGGCAGTTGATCAGGATCGATTCGGCCTTGTAGTCGCCGTAAGAGTTGTGCAGCCAATTGATCATGAACGACGGGCCGAAGTAGGACGCCTCGGAGTCGAGGTGCGCCTCGCCGTACGAGGTGCCCAGATCGTTGACGTCGGGCCGCCCCACGTTGTGCAGGTACTGCGAGGCGATATGACCTTCGAAGACGTTCTTGAAGTACGTCGGCAGACCGAAGTGGATATAGAAGAAGTGCGCCATGTCGGTGACGTTGTCGATGATCTCGCGGCAGTTGGAGCCCTCGATGAGCATCGAGTTCCAGCGCCAGTCGGTCCACTCGTCGCTGGCGAACTCGGGAAGTTCGGGGATCCGCAACTCAGGCGGTGGCGGGTTGCCCTCGTGGTCGTGCCACACGTACAACAGCCCACTTCGGACGTCGGTCGTCCATGACCGGGTCCGGGCCAACCGCGGCGTCCGCTTGGCGTAGGGCACCAGCTTGCATTTGCCGTCCCCGCCCCAGCGCCAGTCGTGGAACGGGCAGGCGACTTCGTCACCCTTGATGGTGCCCTGTGCCAGATTGCCGCCCATGTGCCGGCAATACCCGTCCAGCACGTGCAGATCCCCGTGCGAGTCGGCGAACACCACGAGGTGAGTTCCGAACGCCTCGATCCCGTGCGGTTCACCGTCCAGGTAGTCCTTGACCGGGCCGAAGCAGTGCCAGCCGCGGGCATACCGGTCGGGCAGGGTGCCGGCGTCGATCTCGCGAACAGCGGCAGTCTCGATAGCCATGACGCCTCCAGGTTTCTTGGCCTATAACTAGAACACGTTACAGTTTTTACTGCGGATCGCGCAATGAACACCGATATCTGCTGCCAGGTGCGCGGCTCATCGCTGCGGGTTACCCGGCCTGCGGTATATCTGAACGATGCCGCTGTTTGCCTTTGAAGGCCGAGCGCCGAGGGTGGATCCGACCGCCTTCGTCGCCCCCACCGCGACCCTGATCGGCGACGTGACGGTCGAGGCCGGCGCATCGGTGTGGTTCAACACCGTGCTGCGCGCCGACTACGGGCCGGTGATCGTGCGTGAAGGTGCGAACGTGCAGGACGGATCGGTGCTGCATTCGCCGCCCGGCATCCCCGTCGACATCGGTCCGGGAGCGACCGTCGCGCACATGTGCATCATCCACGGCGCCCACATCGGGGCCGAGGCGCTGATCGCCAACCACGCCACCGTGCTCGACGGCGCGGTGATCGGTGCACGCAGCCTGGTCGCGGCCGGCGCGCTGGTGACCGGCGGCACCAAGATCCCAGCCGAGATGCTGGTGGTCGGAGCGCCGGCCACTATCAAGGGGCCGATCGCGGGTACCGGTGCCGAGATGTGGGTGAAGGTGAACCCGAAGGCCTACCAGGAACTCGCGCAGCGCTATCTGACCGGGCTGCAGCCGATTTAGATCTTGCGCGCGCTCGCGGTGGCTTGGTCGACTTCCCAGTAGGCGCGCAGCGCCAGCAGCCTGCCTTCGTCGTCCGCTTTGTAGGTGAACACCCCTTCGGCGGTGACCTGGTGTCCTGCCGCGGTGATCAGAATGTGGCCGACGTTGGCTTCTTCGTTGCCGCACTGGTAGGTGTCGCGGAAGACGAACTCGATCTTGTCGGTCGGTGCGATCGCCTTGTCCCAGAACGCCGAGATGGCGTCGCGGCCGCGGTGGCCTTTGCCCTCGGGGTCGAAATGCGAAGGGCCGATTGGGTCTTCGACGATCGCATCGTCGGCGAACACCGCCAGCCAGGCGTCTTTGTCTCGGGCGCCCACCGCGTCGCGGGATCGCTTGCCGGCCAGGTGTGCCGGCGACTCGATCGTCACTGCTGCCATCCCGAGTGGATATAGGTGTCGGCGAAGCGCTTCATGCGAGTCCTTCTTCTTGTCGATCGGCGCGTCGGTCCCGAGGCCGTCCAGAATCCACGGGATAGTGATGTAGTCGGTGACCCCAATCTCGGCGAGCTCGCGGTGGCCGTCCACGCCGAACTTGTCGATGCACACCGCCTGGATCTCGAAAGGCAGTTCCGCGCGGCCGATTTCGGCGCGCAGCGCGTCGAGCTTGCCAATGGTTTCCGCGAGCTCCGCGTGCGTCATCATCGCACTGGTCCAACCGTCACCGACCCGAGCAGCTCGGCGCAGCGCCACATCGGTGTGGCCGCCCACGTAGAACGGCACCGATTCGGTGGGCGCCGGGCTCATCTGCAGGCGGTCGAAATCATAGAATTCGCCGTGGAATTCGACCATCCCGCCGGCCAGCACCAGCTTGATGACCTCGATCATCTCGTCGACACGCTTGCCGCGTTTGGCGTAGGGAACGCCGCACCACTCGAACTCTTCCGGAGCCCAACCGATCCCGACGCCGAATCCGAAGCGGTTGTTGGTCAGGTTAGCCACTGAGCCCACCTGGCGGGCCAATAGCAGCGGGTTGCGCGAACCCAGCTTCATCACGTTCGTGTAGAACCGCAGCTTCGAGGTAACAGCGCCCATCGCACCCGCCAGGATCAGCGGGTCGACCCAGGGTGACTCCTCGTCAAACATCCGCTTACCATCGGCGGTGTAGGGGTAATCGACCGACTGCTTCTCGAAATAGAAGATCGAGTCCGGCAGTGCGATCGAGTCGAACCCAACTTCCTCCGCGGTCTTGGCCAGTTCGGTCAGCTGGTCGATCTGGCCGAACGCGATGCTGCAGGTGTATTTCACGGTTTGTCAGCTCCCACGACCCACATCGAGTAGTACTGCGAGCCACCGCCGTAGGCGTGGCCGAGTGCCTTGCGGGCGTTGGCAACCTGGTGATCGCCCGCCTTGCCCATCACCTGGATGGCCGCTTCGGCGAACCGGATCAGACCCGATGCGCCGATCGGGTTCGACGACAGCACCCCGCCGGACATGTTGAGCGGGATTCGGCCGCCGATCTTGGTTTCACCCGCTTCGGTGAGCTTCCAGCCCTCGCCCTCGGCCGCAAACCCGAGGTTCTCCAACCACATCGGCTCGAACCAGGAGAACGGCACATACACCTCAGCGCAGTCGATCTCGTCGATCGGGCTGGTGATGCCCGCGGCTTTCCACAGCGCCTTCGCGGCGTCGCGGCCGGCCTGCGGGTTGACCTGGTCGCGACCGGAGTACGCCAGCGGCTCGGTGCGCAACGCGGTGGCGTGGATCCACGCCACCGGATGGCCTTCGGCGACTCGCTTGTCGGCGACGTCCTCGCTACCGATCACCACCGCACACGCGCCGTCGGAGGACGGGCAGGTCTCGTCGAAACGGATGGGATCCCAGAGCATCTGCGACGCCATCACCTTTTCCAGCGTGATGTCGGGCTGATGCAGATGCGCCAGCGGGTTCTTGGCGCCGTTCAGCCGGTCCTTGACCGCGACCATCGCGCCGATGTGCGTCGGGGCGCCCGAGCGGCGGATGTAGGCGCGCACGTGCGGCGCGAAGTAGCCACCCGCGCCGGCGCCGACCGGCTTGGTGAACGGCACCGGAATGCTCAACGCCCACATGGCATTCGATTCGGACTGCTTCTCCCACGCCATCGCCAGCACGCGCTGGTATTTGCCCGACTTCACCAGGCTGGCCGCCACCACACCGGTCGAGCCGCCGACCGAGCCCGCGGTGTGCACCCGGATCAGCGGCTTGCCGGTCGCGCCGACGGCGTCAGCCATGAACAGCTCGGGCATCATGACGCCCTCGAAGAAGTCCGGCGCCTTGCCGACGACGACCGCGTCGATGTCGTGCCATGGTCGACCCGGAGTCGGCCAACGCCTTGTCGATGGCCTCCCGAACCAGGCCGTTCATCGAGACGTCCTGGCGCTTGGCGACATACTTCGTCTGGCCGGTGCCGAGCACCGCCGCGAGCTGGGGCGACATGATTATTTCCCTTCCAGCACGGCGACGAGATTCTGTTGCAACACCGGGCCGCTGGTCGCGTGTGCGAGCACCCGGCCGGCTGAGCCGTCGAAAATGTGTTGCGCCGCAAAGCCGATGCGTTCCAGGCCTGCGGAGAACATCGGGTTGGCCGCCAGCGCGCCGCCCGACGGGTTGACCTTCGTCGATGACGGCAGGCCGATCGCCTCGGTCAGGATGAGCTGCTGGTGGGTGAATGGCGCGTAGATCTCGGCTATCTCGATAGAGCCGGCGTCACCGCCCGTCGCGGCTTTCGCCGACGCCGCGGTCGACGGTGACGTGGTCAGCTCGCGGGCGCCGAGGACCGGGGTTTCGATGCGGTGCTCGATCCCGGTGATCCACGCCGGGTTCTTCCGAAGCTCGCGGGCCTTGTCGCCGACCGCCAGCACGATCGCCGCCGCACCGTCGGTGATCGGCGCAATGTCATGTCGCCGAAGGGGATCGGCGAAGAACGGGCGGGACAACAGCTCGTCGATGCTCTTCGCCGGCTTCTCCGCGTCGGTGCGGCCGGCAGCCGCGAACGAGTCCAGTGCCACTTGTGCCATCTCCTCGGCCGTCCACTTGCCGGCGTCCAGGCCGAATCGGGCCTGCAGTCCCGCCATCGACACCGAGTCCGGCCACAGCGGCGCGACGGTGTACGGGTCGGTCTGCATCGCCAGCACCCGGCGCAGCGTGCCTGCCGAAGACTTGCCGAACCCGTAGACCAGCGCGGTGTCCACCTCGCCGGTCAGCAGCTTGATGTAGGCCTCGTACAGCGCCCACGCGGCGTCCATCTCGACGTGCGACTCGTTGATCGGCGGCACCGCGCCGATCGAGTCGATCGCGGAGATGAACGAGAATGCCCGGCCGGCAAGGTAATCCGATGATCCGGAGCACCAGAAGCCGATATCGGTCTGCTGGAGTCCGAGCTCGGAGTACAGCGCCTGAAAACACGGCATCAGCATCTCGACGCCGTTGGTGGTGCCGTCGGTGCGGCGCACATGCGGCGCATGGGCGAATCCGACGACAGCGATATCGCGATCGGTCACGTTTATTTCCCTTTACAGGTGGTGCTTGTAGGTGTCGTACTCGGCGTCGGGTTCGCCGGTGGGCTTGAAGTATTCGATGTTGTCGATACCCAGGCCCCATTCCTCGCGGGGCTTCCACACCGCCTCGACCCGCATGCCCATCCGCACCTCGGTGGCGTCGATCTCCTGAATCAGGTGCAGGAAGGCGATATCGGCGCCGTCGAGCAGCACGTAGGCCGCAACGTAGGGCGGCTTGATGCGCTGGCCGGCGAACGGGATGTTGATGATCGCGAACGTCGTCACCGTGCCCCTGTCCGGCAGCTCGATGAAGGTGTCGAGTTCCAGCCCGGTGGCCGGGTCCGCTTCCTTCGGCGGGAAGTACACCTTCCCGCTCTCGCCGGTGCGGGCACCGAGCAGCTTGCCCTCTTCCAGCCCCCGCAGAAACGCGGTCTCGGGAAGTGAAGCGGTGTGCTGGATTTCGATGCTGCTCGGCGCTATCTGAACCGTCACCGGCTCGCGGTCGTCGGTCTTTTCAGACACCGGCTCGGCCTCGTCGCCCAGCGCGAAGTAGGCGATGTCGGTGATCGCACCGGCCGGCTCGTCGACCCAGTGCACGTGCACCCGCGCACCGCTGCTGATCGCGTCGGACGATCCGGCGTCTACCGCGTGCAGCAGCGGGACGTCGGCGCCGTCGAGTTTGATCAGCGCCCAGGCGAACGGGCGGTCCAACGGTTGTCCCTCAAGCGGTTCGGGCTGCCAGGTCCACGACAGCACGGTCCCGACGGCGGCCACCGGCACGATCTCGGTCAAGGGCTCGTAGGTCACCGGGTCGTATTCGGCGGGCGGGACGTAGACCCGGCCATCGGAGCCCCGGACGCCGACGATGCGTCGCTCGCGCAGCGCGGTGAAGAACTGACTGAGGGTGGGGCCGACTGAACGGGTGTAGTCGAAGGACAGCCTCAGAGGCGCCGAGAGTGGCTTCTGACGGGTATCGATCTGCACCGGGCTGCTTTGGCTGGTGGTCACAGTGTCGAGTAGAACAGGTTCTAAGAATGGATTCAAGATAGGGTCGAGACCTGCAAGGAAGGCGGATGCATGAAGCTCGGACTCCAGCTGGGATATTGGGGCGCTCAGCCGCCCGACAACCACGCCGAACTCGTGGCCGCGGCCGAGGACGCCGGCTTCGACGCGGTGTTCACCGCCGAAGCGTGGGGATCGGACGCCTACACGCCGCTGGCCTGGTGGGGCTCGTCGACGCACCGGCTGCGGCTGGGCACGTCCGTCGTGCAGCTGTCCGCGCGCACGCCGACCGCCTGCGCGATGGCCGCGCTGACCCTCGACCACCTCAGCGGTGGCCGCCATATCCTCGGGCTCGGCGTGTCAGGTCCGCAGGTGGTGGAGGGCTGGTACGGCCAGGCGTTTCCCAAGCCGCTGGCCCGGACCCGCGAATACATCGACATCATCCGGCAGGTGTGGGCCCGCGACAAGCCGGTGACGAGCGACGGCCCGCACTATCCGCTGCCGTTGAAGAGCGAGCGCGCAACCGGTCTGGGCAAACCGCTCAAGCCGATCACCCATCCGCTGCGCTCCGACATCCCGATCATGCTGGGCGCCGAGGGGCCGAAGAACGTCGCGCTGGCCGCCGAGATCTGCGACGGCTGGCTGCCGATCTTCTACACGCCCCGGATGGCCGACACGTACAACGAATGGCTCGACGAGGGCTTCGCCCGACCCGGTGCCCGTCGCAGCCGCGAGACCTTCGAGATCTGCGCGACGGCCAACATCGTCATCACCGACGACCGCGCCGCCGCGTTCGCGGCCATGAAGCCCTACATCGCGCTCTACATGGGTGGGATGGGCGCCGAGGACACCAACTTCCACGCCGACGTCTACCGGCGGATGGGCTACGCCGACGTGGTCGACGAGGTCACCGCGCTGTTCCGCAGCGGACACAAGGACAAGGCCGCCGAGATCATCCCCGACGAGGTCATCGACGACGCCGCGATCGTCGGCGACGTCGACTACGTGCGTAAGCAGATCAAGGCCTGGGAGGCCTCAGGCGTCACCATGATGGTGGTGTCCGGCCGCAGTACAGAGCAGGTCCAGGAGTTGGCCGGCCTGTTCTGACCCGGTTCTTGCGATCGGTTAGAACACGTTCTAGATTGGCCGGATGACACGCCGTCGGCCGGTCAGCCGAGCGCCTGCGCGTCGCCGAACGTCATCTCGACGTGGCCGACCGCTCCCGACACCATCGCGCGCCTCGGCAGGCCCAGCGACGCCAGCTCCTTGGCGTAGGGGTGATCGCCGAGCGCGCAGCGTCGCTCCGCCGGGCCGGCCGCGCACGCCCGCGGATTCGCATCTCCCACGGGACCTCGCGGGTGGTGCCGTCGGCGAAGGTGTAGGTCTTGAGCACCTGCGGTCGCGACGTGAACAGCGAGGGCACCGGCAGTCCGCGGCCGAAGTCGATGCCGGCGATGTGCTGCCCGTCGGCGCTGACGTCAAAGCCGAAGCCGTCACTTTCACGAACAGTGAAGTCCGCCATGATCTTTGGGAAGCCCCAAATCGTGCGGCCGGCCTCCAGCGTGAAGGCTTGATCCACCGGCAGGTGGTGGATGAACGCCGCGGCATCGCCGAGCGCCTTGAGGCCGTGGGCATCCGAACCCGGCGGATTGACCATCACCGCGGTACCGAATTCGTGGTACTGCCCCAGATCGCCGTCGATGTAGCGGACCAGCATCAGGTTGACCACCGCGCGACCGGGACGGTGCTGGCAGACCTGCAGACCGCTGTAGTCGACAAGCCGCTGCGCCGCATCGGCATCGACCGAGAACATCGCGGTATGAACGTCCGCTTTACGAATCCGCACCGGCATGGTGAGCACGGTTCCGGCGATGGTGTGCTGTGAATTCGGCATGCCGGCCACTGTAATCCGCTAGTAATTGGGCCAAGTACATAACTGGAGGCTTAGGTACATGACCGCAACGATTCCGGACACGATCCTGAACATCGACTTGGCGGACGGCAACTTCTACGCCGACCGTCAGACGTCACGCGAGGCCTATCGCTGGATGCGTGCCAACCAACCGGTGTTCCGCGACCGCAACGGCCTGGCCGGCGCGACCACCTATCAGGCGATCATCGACGCCGAGCGCAATCCCGAGCTGTTCTCCAACACCGGCGGCATCCGTCCGGATCAGCCAGGGATGCCGTACATGATCGACATGGACGATCCGTCACACCTGTTGCGGCGCAAGCTGGTCAACGCCGGGTTCACCCGCAAGCGGGTCACCGAGAAGATCCCGTCGCTGGGCCGGCTGTGCGACGCGTTGATCGACGCCGTCTGCGAGCGCGGTGAGTGCGACTTCGTCCGCGACATCGCCGCCCCGCTGCCGATGGCGGTGATCGGCGACATGCTGGGCGTGCTGCCCGAGGAGCGCGGCATGCTGCTGAAGTGGTCGGACGATCTGGTTTCCGGGCTGAGTTCGCACCTCGACCCGACGGGCGCCGGAGTTCCAGACGGTGATGAATGCCTTTGCGGGATATACCGAATTCACCATGGCCATCATCGCCAAGCGTCGCGCCGAGCCGACCGACGACCTGTTCTCCATCCTGGTGAACTGCCGAAGTCGAAGGACAGCGGATGTCCGACGACGAAATCGTGATGGAAACGCTGTTGATCCTGATCGGCGGCGACGAGACCACCCGGCACACGTTGTCCGGCGGCACCGAGCAGTTGGTGCGTCACCGCGATCAGTGGGACGCGCTGCGGGCCGACTCCGATGCGCTGCTGCCCGGCGCGATCGAGGAGATGCTGCGCTGGACCTCGCCGGTGAAGAACATGTGCCGAATCTTGACCGCGGACACCGAGTTTCACGGCACGGAGCTGCGCGAGGGCGAGAAGATCATGTTGCTGTTCGAGTCGGCGAACTTCGACGAGACACAGTTCGAGAACCCGGACGAGTTCGACATTCGCCGAGACCCCAACGGCCACGTCGCATTCGGGTTCGGCACGCACTTCTGTCTGGGCAACCAGTTGGCCCGTTTGGAGCTGCGCCTGATGACCGAGCGGGTGCTGGAGCGTCTGCCCGATCTGCGGCTGGCCGACGATGCTGACGTATTACCTTTGCGCCCAGCCAACTTCGTCAGCGGCCTGGAGTCGATGCCGATGGTGTTCACGCCCGAGCTCGCCGCTGCGCTAGCTCATCGCGCCGAACGCCGTCTGGCCGCACGCTGGGCACCGAACGCCCGGCTAGAGGGGCACTGGGCGAAAGGAACGCGCACAAGACGTCAGCGGTTTTTGAACTGCGGGGCGCGCTTTTCCTTGAAGGCCAGCGGGCCTTCCTTGGCGTCCTCGGACAAGAAGACGCCGATACCGAGTTTGGTGTCGATCTTGAACGCGTCGTTCTCGTGCAGGCCCTCGGTCTCGCGGATGGAGCGCAGGATGGCCTGCACGGCCAGCGGCCCGTTGTTGGCGATCACGTCGGCGATCTCGAGCGCCTTGTCCAGCGCGGTCCCGTCGGGCACGACGTAGCCGATGAGCCCGTAGGACAGCGCCTCGGCGGCGGTGATGTGCCGTCCGGTCAGCAGCAGGTCGGCGGCGATCGTATACGGGATCTGGCGCACGAGTCGCACCGCCGACCCGCCCATCGGGTACAGGCTCCACTTGGCTTCGGAGATGCCGAACTTGGCGCTTTCGCCGGCGATGCGGATGTCGGTGCCCTGCAGGATCTCGGTGCCGCCGGCGATTGCCGGTCCTTCGACCGCCGCGATCAGCGGCTTGGTCAGCCGCCGGCCCTTGAGCAGAGCGTCGATGCGCGACGGGTCGTAGCTGCCGTCGTAGAACGAGTCGCCCGGCGGTTTCGCGGTCGCGGCTTTGAGGTCCATGCCCGCGCAGAAGTAGCCGCCGGCACCGGTCAGGATGCAGCAGCGGATGTCGGGATCGGTGTCGACGCGGTCCCAGGCCGCGACCATGATCGAGAGCATCTCGGTGGAAAGTGCATTACGGGCTTCTGGTCGGTTCAGCGTCAAGATCAACGTGTGTCCGCGCTGCTCAATGAGGGCGTCAGCCTTCTTTTCGGACTCGCTCACGAGTGTTTGCCCTCCTACGTTCCGGCCTGAAACTTGTCAGGAAATGTAACACGTTCTAATTTAGGGTCCGTGGCCCTGAATATTGCCGATCTGGCGGAGCACGCCATCGATGCCGTCCCCGACCGTGTAGCGCTGATCTGCGGTCAGGAGCAACTGACCTACGCCCAGCTCGAGGAGAAGGCCAACCGCCTCGCGCACTACCTGCAGGAGCAGGGGGTGAAGAAGGACGACAAGGTCGGTCTCTACTGCCGCAACCGCATCGAGATCGTCATCGCGATGGTGGGCATCGTCAAGGCGGGCGCGATCCTGGTCAACATCAACTACCGCTACGTCGAGGGTGAACTGCGCTATCTGTTCGAGAACTCCGACATGGTCGCGCTGGTACACGAGCGGCAGTACTCCGAGCGGGTGGCCAACGTGCTGCCGGATACCCCCAACGTCACGACGATCCTGGTGGTCGAGGACGGCAGCGACGCCGACTTCGAGAGCTACGGCGGCCGCGAGTTCTACGCCGCAATCGCCGACAGCTCACCCGAGCGCGACTTCGGCCCGCGCAGCGCCGACGACATCTACCTGCTCTACACCGGCGGCACCACCGGATTCCCGAAGGGCGTGATGTGGCGCCACGAGGACATCTACCGGGTGCTCTTCGGCGGAACCGACTTCGCCACAGGCGAATTCATCGAAGACGAGTACGACCTGGCCAAGGGAGCCGCGGCCAACCCGCCGATGGTCCGTCACCCGATTCCGCCGATGATCCACGGCGCCACCCAGTCGGCCACCTGGATGTCGATCTTCTCGGGCCAAACCACCGTCCTGGCACCGGAATTCAATGCCGACGAGGTGTGGCGCACGATTCACGACAACAAGGTGAACCTGCTGTTCTTCACCGGCGACGCGATGGCGCGACCGCTGCTGGACGCGCTGCTGGCACACCAGGAAAAGGGCAACGAATACGACCTGTCGTCGCTGTTCCTGCTCGCCTCCACCGCGGCGTTGTTCTCGCCGAGCATCAAGGAGAAGTTTCTCGAGTTGCTGCCCAACCGGGTCATCACCGACTCGATCGGCTCGTCGGAGACCGGCTTCGGCGGAACCAGCATCGTCGCCAAGGATGCCCCGCACAGCGGTGGTCCGCGCGTGACGATCGACCACCGGACCGTCGTCCTCGACGACGACGGCAACGAGGTCAAGCCGGGCTCCGGAGTCCGCGGCTTCATCGCCAAGAAAGGCAACATTCCCGTCGGTTATTACAAGGACGAGAAGAAGACCGCCGAGACGTTCAAGACCATCAACGGCGTCCGCTACGCCATCCCCGGCGACTGGGCAACGGTCGAGGAGGACGGCAGCGTCACGATGCTGGGCCGAGGGTCGGTGTCGATCAACAGCGGCGGCGAGAAGATCTACCCCGAGGAGGTCGAGGCCGCGCTCAAGGGGCATCCCGACGTCTTCGATGCTCTGGTGGTCGGAGTGCCCGATCCCCGCTACGGCCAACACGTGGCTGCGGTGGTGCAGGCGCGGCCGGGAGCGCGGCCGTCGCTGTCGGACCTGGACGGCTTCGTCCGTGCCGAGATCGCCGGATACAAAGTGCCGCGAAGCCTCTGGCTGGTCGACGAGGTGAAGCGCTCACCGGCCGGAAAACCCGACTACCGGTGGGCCAAGGAGCAGACCGAGGCCCGACCGGCCGACGACGTCCACGCCGCCCACGCCACCGCTTGACCGACTTCGTCAAGCGCAACTCCCGTGCGCCGGAAGGCTTCTTCGAGTGCGAAGCGGCTGGCCTGCAATGGCTTTCGGCGGCCGACGGCGGTGTTCCGTGCGTGCCGGTCGTGTCGGTGGACGCTACGAGTCTGACGCTGCGACGGCTCGAGTCGGTGACTCCCAGCCCGGAAGCTGCGCGAGAGTTCGGCGCACGACTGGCCGTCACGCACGACGCCGGTGCCACGGGCTTCGGCGCCGGTCCTGACGGATGGGACGGGCCCGGGTTCTTCGGACCACTGACCGATCCCCTGCCGATGTCGCTGGAGCCGCAACGGCTTTGGGGCACGTTCTACGCCGACCAGCGGCTGGCCCCGATGGCGCAGAGTGCCGCGCCGCGGCTGAGCGCCTCGACGCGTGACGCCGTCGACGCTGTCGCGCAGCGCTGCCGAGCGGGCGACTTCGACGACGACGATGTCCCGGCCCGACTGCACGGCGATCTCTGGGGCGGCAATGTGATGTGGACACCCGACGGTGTGGTGCTCATCGATCCCGCCGCCCACGGAGGTCACCGCGAAAACGACCTGGCCATGCTTGCACTGTTCGGCTGCCCGCACTACGACGACATCATTGCCGGCTACCAGAGCGTGCACACGTTGCGGCCGGGCTGGCGAGCCCGAATCGGGTTGCATCAACTTTTTGCGCTGCTCGCGCACGTGGTGCTCTTCGGCGGCGGTCACGCGCAGCGAACGCAGATCTGCGCCCAGGCCGCGCTGTCGATCTGACCGGCTCTACAGTCGAAGCGTGAACGGTGCGCAGGCTCTGATCAAAACGCTGGTCGACTCCGGGGTGGACGTCTGTTTCGCCAACCCGGGCACGTCCGAGATGCATTTCGTCGCGGCGTTGGACGCGGTCCCACAAATGCGCGGCGTACTAGGTCTTTTCGAAGGCGTCGCCACCGGAGCGGCCGATGGCTACGCCCGCATCACCGGCCGCCCGGCCGCCGTACTACTGCACCTTGGGCCCGGGCTGGGTAATGGTCTGGCCAACCTGCACAACGCCCGACGCGCCCGCGTTCCGATGGTGGTCGTCGTCGGAGACCACGCCACCTATCACAAGAAGTACGACGCGCCGCTGGAATCCGACATCGACGCGCTCGCCGGCACTGTCTCGGGCTGGGTGCACCGATCGACCAGCGCCGCCGAGGTCGCGGCCGACGCGGCGCACGCGGTCGCCGTCAGCCAGGCCGGAGCGCAGATCGCCACCTTGATCCTGCCCGCCGACGTGTCCTGGTCCGATGGAGCGCAGGCCGCAGCCGAGGCGCCCGCGCAGCCGCCGGCTGCCAATCCGATGCTCGCCCCTGAGGTTGCAGAGGTCCTGCGCTCCGGCGAGTCGACAACGATTCTGGTCGGCGGTGACGCGACCCGTCAGCCGGGCCTGGCTGCGGCGACGCGGATAGCGCAAGCCACCGGTGCGCATCTGCTCTGTGAGACGTTCCCGACGCGTCTGGAGCGCGGCGCCGGCGTCCCCGCCATCGACCGGCTCGCGTACTTCGGCGAGGCCGCGCTGGCTCAACTCGACGGTGCCAAGCATCTGGTGCTGGCCGGCGCCAAGTCGCCGGTGTCGTTCTTCGGGTACCCCGACAAACCCAGCGACCTGGTGCCTGACGGCTGCGAGGTACACGTCCTCGCCGAATACACCGGTGCGGCAGACGCGTTGATCGCATTGGCCGACGAGTTGGCGCCGGGAAGTACCGCGCCGGTGGCAGAGCTGTCACGCCCGCCGCTGCCGACCGGCGCGCTGACTGCGGCGTCGGTGGCCGGCGTCGTGGGCGCGGTGATGCCGGAGAACGTGATCGTCGTCGACGAATCCAACACGTCCAGCATTCCGTTGACCGCGGCGACCGCGGGTGCCCCCGCGCACGACTGGCTGACCCTGACCGGCGGCGCGATCGGCTACGGCATCCCGGCGGCAGTAGGAGCCGCGGTCGCGGCGCCCGGCCGGCCGGTGCTGTGTCTGGAATCCGACGGCTCGGCGATGTACACGATTTCGGGACTGTGGACCCAGGCGCGGGAGAGCCTCGACGTCACGACCGTCATCTACAACAACGGTGCCTACGACATTCTGCGACTGGAGCTGCAGCGGGTGGGAGCCGCGTCGGCGCCCGGACCCAAAGCCCTCGACCTTCTCGACTTATCGCGGCCCACCATGGATTTCGTCAAAATAGCCGAAGGAATGGGGGTGCCGGCGCGCCGGACGACCACCGTCGAGGACTTCGCCGACGCGCTGAGCACGGCGTTCGCCGAGCCCGGTCCGCATCTGATCGATGCCGTCGTGCCGTCAATACTCGGATAAGGCCTCGTCGACGACCCAGTCGGCCAGCAGGTTGATCGCGTTCACTGCCGCCTCGTATCCGCCATCGCGGACTTCGGCGGCCAGCGCTACCCCGACGGTCCCGGATACGATCGCGAACTGACGGACCAGATACTCCCCAGTCCGGCCCGGTCCCCAACCACCCTTCGCGGCAACGCCTTTGGCTGCCAGCCCCCACCGATGATCGACACACAGGGCCCCCATCAGATCGACGACACGGGATGACCCGGAGACGCGCGACAGCCCGGCGGCGAACCTGGCCTGGTCGGCCAGCGACCACCTCGTTTGTCCGAACGGCGTGTATTCGACCCGTAGGCGCCGTGATTCGACCACGCTGACCGGATCGCCGGCGTCGCGCAGCACGGATTGCACAAGCAGCGCGGCGGAATCGCCGAGCTGTGACCAGAGGTCTTCGGCGGCGGCGTTGTCAGACCGGGTGATCGCAGCGATCAGTTGGCCGGAGCCTGCGACGCCGGCGCGCACCGCCGCGACGGCCAGCGGCACCTTGATCGTCGACCAGGCCACCCCGTCCGACCACTCGCCCAACGACATCACGCCGGCACCGGCGGAAGTGATTGCGACGCCCACCTTCCCGGGAACCGTCTGCGCGAATTCCGCGAAGCGTTCTTCCATCTGCTCAGCGGGGAATCGACAGGACCAGGTCGTCACAGTCCAGTCCCTCGGCCGAGAGCTGCCGCTTGAGCACCTTGAACGTCGCCGTTCGTGGCAGGTTCGAGCTGACTCGGACGTAGGACGGCCACTGCTTCGGACCGAGGTCTGGCTGTTCGGCAAGGAACGCGCGGAACGTGTCCGGGTCGATCTCAGCACCCGAAGCGAGCACGACAGCCGCCATCACCTGGTCCCCGACGGCCGGATCGGGTATTGCGTACACGGCCACTTCGGTGACGTCCGGGTGGCGGGCCAACACCCGCTCGATCGGCGCGGTGCCCAAGTTCTCACCGTCGACCCGGAGCCAATCACCGAGCCGACCGGCGAAGTAGGCGTAGCCGGCCTCGTCCCGGTAGGCGAGGTCGCCGCTGTGATACATGCCGCCGGCCATCCGCTGCGCGTTGGACTCGGGGTCGTTGTAGTACCCCTCGAAACGCCCTGCGCCAGTGACATTCACGAGCTCACCGACTACACCGACCGGACACTGTGCCCCGGTGTCGACATCGATGATCTGGACCTCGTCAGGCAGCGGACCCAAAGCTCCCGACGGCGTGTCCGGCGTGCGTCCGATGGCGATTCCGCCCTCGGTCGACCCGAAGCCGTCGACAACCCGGCATCCGAATCTGGCAGCGAACCGGTCGATGTCCGCAGGTGCGCCTTCGTTGCCGTACACCGCCCGCAATGGATTGTCGGCGTCGTCCGGCCTCTCGGGTGTGGCGAGGACGTAGGACAGCGGCTTTCCCACGTAGTTGGCATAGGTGGCGCCGTAACGGCGGATATCCGGCAGGAAGCCTGACGCAGAGAACTTGCGCCGCAGCACCATTGAGCCACGGCAGGCCAGCGAAACCGCCCAGCCGACCAGAACCGCGTTGGAATGGAAGAGCGGCATCGAGGCGTAGCAGACGTCGGCCGGCCCGAGGCTGAACCGGTCGGACATCGTCACCCCGGCGACCGCCACCTTCCCATGGCTGCACATCACCGCCTTCGGGTTACCGCTGGTGCCCGAGGTGAAGATCAGCATGAACAGGTCGTCGGGCGAGGCCGGCCGGAAATCGATCTCGGCGTCACGCTGTCCGGCGACTTCGGCGGCCCACTCCGGGGAGTCGACGTTGATGTGGTCGATATCGCCAAGTGTTGCTGAGGAGTTCGAATCAGCCAGCACCAGTTGACAATCCGCGTGCTCGATATCGCGGGACAGCGCGGGGCCCCGGCGAACCGGATTGAGGCCCACCGGGACGATGCCCGTCATCCCCGCGGCGACCAACACCGAGGAGAAGAACGGCGTGTTCTCCAGCAGCACCCCGACGTGCGGTGGCCGACCCGGGTCCAGCCGCACCCGCAGTGCCGCGGCCACCACCGCACCGTGCCGGAGATGGTCGCGCCAGCTGACGAACGAATCCTCGAAGTAAACGCCCCGGTCGTCGACATCGACCAGTGGTGCCAGCAGATCGGCGACGGTGGGAAGCGTGTCGGTCACCAGCAGCTAGGCGGGGGTGTCCGCCAGTTCGCGCCCGATCCTCAGCAGCTGACCGGTGGCCCCACCCAGTGCGAACTCGGTTTGCTTGGCCGCCAAGAAGTATCGGTGTACCGGGTGATCGGTGTCGATACCGACTCCGCCGTGGATGTGCACGATGGTATGCGCCACCCGGTGTCCGGCATCGGCTGCCCAGAACGCGGCGGTGGCCACTTCGGTGTCGGCGGGCAAGTCCTCGCTGAGGCGCCATGCCGCCTGGGTCAGGGTCAGGCGCAGTCCCTTGACGTCGATGTAGGCGTCGGCCAGCCGTTGTCCAACCGCCTGAAAGCTACCGATCGGCCGGTCGAACTGCTCGCGTTCCCGGGCGTATTCGGCGGTCAGCTGCAGGCCGCGCTCGAGTACGCCGAGCTGGAAGGCGCTGTGGCCCAGCGGGTCCAGCGTCGCGATCCAACTCACGACATCGGCGCCGCCGACGACCCGCGAGCTGTCCACTTCGACACCGTCGAGCCGGAGATGCCCAATGCTACCCAGGCCGGTGGTGTCCAACGCCGTCAGGGTTACGCCGGGGTCGCTGGCAGCGACCAGGAAAACCGAAGTGCCGGAGTCGGTCTCGGCCGGAACCAGGAAGGCGTCGGCGACCGGGCCGTACGCGATCTGGGTGCGTGTTCCGGTCAGCTTGTAGCCGTCACCCGCCGACGTAGCCTGAACCGGCCCGTCACCCATTTCGCCGTCGAGTGCGACGGCGAGGATCTTCGCACCGGCAACCGCGGGCGCGCCCCACTCCTGCTGCAGTTCGGCCGAACCGAAGCGGGCCAGCGCCCCAGCGGCCAGCACGATCGAGTCCAGATACGGTACGGCGGCCAGTTGGCGACCGAGGCCGACCAGCACAGCGACCTGTTCAAGCACGCCGAATCCGCCTCCGCCCAACGACTCCGGTGCCGCGGTGGACAGGATGTCGGCATCGACCAGCTTGCTCCACAGCTCGCGGTCGAACCGTTGATCGAGCCCGTCGAGTGTGCGCTGATGTTCCGGTGTGCACACCGCGTCGACGATCGTGGTGACCAGTCCGCCGAGGTCCTGTGCGGCTTCGGTTGTCGAAAAGTCCATGGCGTCTCCAGAATCCGTTAGCGGTTGGCTCGGGGCAGGCCGAGCGCCACCATGCCGATGATGTCGCGTTGCACCTCATTGGTGCCGCCGCCGAAGGTCAGGATCAGACACGCCCGGTGCATCCGCTCGACCCGTCCACGCAGCAGCGCGCCGGGTGAATCCTGTCGTACGGTGGCCGCGGTGCCCAGCACCTCCATCAGCAACCGGTAGGCCTCGGTGGCCAGCTCGGTGCCGAAGACCTTTGCCGCCGAGGCGTCCGCCGGCGACGGTGCGGATTCCACCGAGGCCAGCTCCCAGTTGATCAGTTTGAGGACTTCGACTCCTGCGTGCACGCGGGCCAGGTTGAGCTGCACCCATTCCGAGTCGATCAGCCGGGCGCCGGAGGCGTCCTTGGTGTTCTGCGCCCATTCCCGGACCTGGTTGAGCGCCATGACGATCGGCATCGGCGACACCAGCGCGACACGCTCGTGGTTGAGCTGGTTGGTCACCAACTTCCAGCCTGCGTTCTCCTCGCCGACCCGGTTCGCCACCGGGACACGGACGTCCTGGTAGTAGGTGGCACTGGTGTCGACGCCGGACATGGTGTGCACGGGCGTCCAGGAAAATCCTTCGGCGCTGGTCGGCATGATCAGCATCGAGATGCCGCGGTGCTTCTTGGCTTCGGTGTTGGTGCGCACGGCCAGCCAGACGTAGTCGGCGTAGGCGATCAGGCTGGTCCACATCTTCTGGCCGTTGACCACGTAGTCGTCGCCGTCGCGCACCGCGGTCGTCCGCAGGTTGGCCAGGTCGGTGCCGGCCCCGGGCTCGGAATAGCCGATCGAGAAGTGCAGGTCACCCGCGGCGATCTTGGGCAGGTAGAACTGCTTCTGCTCCTCGGTGCCGTAGGCCATGATGGTCGGCGCGACACTGTTGATGGTCAGGAACGGCACCGGCGCGCCGGCGATCGCCGCCTCGTCGGTGAAGATCAGCGAGTCCATCGGGGAGCGATCCTGGCCGCCGTACTCTTTGGGCCAGTTCAGGGTCAGCCACCCGTCCTTGCCCATCTGCGCGACGGTCTCGCGGTAGACGTTGCCCTCGCCGACCTCACCCGACGTCGAGCTCAGCGCCTCGCGTCGCTCCGGGGTGACCAGCTTGGCGAAATACGACCGCAGCTCGCGACGCAGTTCTTCTTGCTCCGGGGTGTAACTGATGCGCATTCCGGCCGCCCTCCAGTAGTCAGTGAGTTCTCCGGCAGCCTGCATCAACGGCCACCCTTTCGCTTCCCTGGTTGTAACACGTTCTAGTCTGAGGGTCCAGCGACCGTTCCCCGGGACGCCACCGGGACTGGTCGTATGGTGGGCATACCGAATTGAAAGCCACGTTCTAGGAGGAAAGTCGTGCGGGTGAAAGTCGACCACGACCGGTGTGAGGGCAACGCGGTGTGCTTGGGAATCGCGCCGGATATCTTCGACCTCGACGACGAGGATTACGCGGTGGTGAAGGCCGACCCGGTGCCGGCCGATCAGGAGGCACTGACCGAGCAGGCGATCGCGGAATGCCCGCGAGCCGCGCTATTGCGCAGCGAATAAAACAGACTAGAGGTATTCACAAATTGAGTAGCAGCACGAACGCGACCGATCTATCCGGGAAGGTCGCGGTGGTCACCGGCGCGGCCGCAGGGCTGGGCCGCGCCGAGGCGATCGGCTTGGCCCGCGCGGGCGCGACCGTCGTGGTCAACGACATCGCCGCCGCGTTGGACGCATCCGACGTGATCGACGAGATCACCACGGCCGGATCCAAAGCCGTGGCGGTCGCCGGCGATATCAGCCGGCGTGAGACGGCCGACGAACTGATCAGCACCGCCGACGGGTTGGGCGGGCTGGGCATCGTGGTCAACAACGCCGGGATCACCCGCGACCGAATGCTGTTCAACATGTCCGACGAGGAGTGGGACGCGGTGATCGCCGTGCACCTACGCGGCCATTTCCTGCTGACCCGCAATGCGGCGACGTACTGGCGGACCAAGGCCAAGGATACCGGCGGCTCGATCTACGGACGCATCATCAACACCTCGTCAGAGGCGGGACTGACCGGGCCGATCGGACAGGCCAACTACGGCGCGGCCAAAGCCGGAATCATCTCGCTGACGCTGACCGCCGCCCGGGGCCTCGGCCGCTACGGGGTCTGTGCCAACGCGATCGCCCCCCGGGCCCGGACGGCAATGACCGCGGAGGTGTTCGGGGAAGCACCGCCTGACGGCGAGATCGACCCGCTCTCGCCCGAGCACGTCGTGACGCTGGTGAACTTCCTCGCGTCGCCGGCGGCCAAGGACGTCAACGGCCAGGTATTCGTCGTATACGGCCCGCAGGTGACGCTGATGGCGGCGCCCACGATCGAGCATCGATTCGACGCGGGCGCACAGGCGTGGGATCCTGCCGACCTCAGCTCCGAGCTCAGCGACTACTTCACCGGCCGCGATCCGAAACGCACTTTCTCAGCGGTCGGGTTAGTGGACTGATCCACGGGGCGCGACAACCTGGATAACGTATGGAACCCGACTAGAACACGTTTCAGGATGACCTGCGTCACAAACGCTCTGACCTGCAACGTTACTTACTTTTGTCTAATTCTGCGGTTCTTTGACACTGCGAACTTGTTCTAGTTACGATTGGCCGGCTCACGCGGACCGCTGCTGCTCAGAATCAAGCTAAGGCGGCGTCACCCGGGGACACAAGGGCTTCGTTGTGAAGATGGGGACACCCGTGCGGGAAGGGAACCAGGTTGTTCGAACAGCTCGCGGTTCCGGCTCGGGCCGTGGGCGGTTTTGTCGAGATGGCGCTGGAAACGTTTCGCAAGACGTTCCTGCGGCCTTTTCAGTTCCGTGAGTTCCTCGACCAGACCTGGATGATCGCCCGGGTGTCCCTGGTTCCGACGCTGTTGGTGGCGATCCCGTTCACCGTTCTGGTGGCCTTCACGCTCAACATCCTTCTCCGCGAGATCGGCGCCGCCGACCTGTCCGGCGCGGGCACCGCCTTCGGAACCATCACCCAGCTCGGACCCGTCGTCACCGTGCTCGTGGTGGCCGGAGCCGGCGCCACCGCAATCTGTGCGGATCTGGGCGCGCGCACCATTCGCGAGGAAATCGACGCGATGCGGGTGCTGGGCATCGACCCGATTCAGCGACTCGTGGTGCCCCGCGTGCTGGCGTCGACCTTCGTCGCGCTGTTGCTCAATGGTTTGGTCTCGGCGATCGGCATCGCCGGCGGCTACGTTTTCTCCGTGCTGTTGCAGGGCGTCAACCCGGGCGCCTTCGTCAACGGCCTGACCGTGCTGACCCACCTCGGCGAGCTGGTGCTCTCCGAGGTCAAGGCTTTACTGTTCGGCGTCGTCGCGGGCCTGGTCGGCTGTTACCGGGGACTGACGGTCAAGGGCGGTCCCAAAGGTGTCGGGGTCGCGGTCAACGAGACCGTGGTCTACGCCTTCATTTGTCTGTTCGTGATCAACGTGATCATGACGGCGATCGGCGTCCGGGTGCTGGCCCGATGAGCCGCACCGACGACGAAGGCGCCGGCGTGGCCGGCGTCGAGGAGTGGCGCCGATGAGTTACGACGCCACGCTGCGCTTTCGCCGGTTCTTCCACCGGTTCGCCGGCCCGATCGACACCTTCGGCGAGCAGGCGCTCTTCTACGGCGAGTCGATGCGCTACATCCCGAACGCGCTCACTCGCTACCGCAAAGAGACCATCCGTCTGATCGCCGAAATGACCATGGGCACAGGTGCATTGGTGCTCATCGGTGGAACGGTTGGCGTCGCCGCATTTTTGACGCTGGCGTCGGGCGGCGTGATCGCGGTGCAGGGTTATGAGTCGCTGGGCAACATCGGAATCGAAGCGCTGACCGGATTTTTGTCGGCATTCCTCAACGTGCGCATCGTCGCTCCGGTGGTCGCCGGCATCGCGCTCGCCGCGACGATCGGCGCCGGCACCACGGCTCAATTGGGCGCTATGCGGGTCGCCGAGGAAATCGACGCCGTCGAGGCGATGGCTGTGCACTCGGTGTCCTACCTGGTGTCGACGCGGCTGATCGCGGGCTTGATCGCGATCGTCCCGCTGTATTCGCTTGCGGTGCTGGCGTCGTTCTTCGCCGCACGCTTCACGACGGTCTTCATCAACGGGCAGTCGGCCGGTCTGTATGACCACTACTTCAACACCTTCCTGATTCCCACCGATCTGCTCTGGTCGTTTCTGCAGGCGATCGTGATGTCAATCGGGGTGATGCTGATCCATACGTACTACGGCTACAACGCATCTGGCGGACCTGTGGGCGTCGGTCTGGCGGTCGGCCAGGCGGTACGGACTTCGCTGATCGTGGTCGTCGTCATTACTTTGTTCATCTCGCTGGCGGTCTACGGAGCGTCCGGTAATTTCAACCTCTCCGGATGAGCCCGGCGACGACGCAGAGCGCAGAGCGCGATGACGAGGAACCGGGCTAGATAGGAAAAGGGGGACAGTGGCAAGCACTGGTGCGCAACGCACTCACGTGAGGCTGGCAGCGGCGCTGCTGGCCTCGCTGTTGACGGCGTGCGTGGTGCTGACCTACCTGTTCTACACATCGGCTTTCTCCCCGATCGACACCGTCACCCTCACCACCCCGCGAGCCGGGCTCGAGATGGACCGCGGCAACAAGGTCAAGTACCGCGGCGTCCAGATCGGCAAGGTCGACGAGATCAGCTACCAGGGCGAGCAGGCTCACCTGAAACTGGCCATCGACGGCGGTGTGCTGCGTTTCATTCCGTCCAACGCCGCCGTCCACATCGCCAGCAACACTGTCTTCGGTGCCAAGTCGGTGGAGTTCATTCCACCCAGGGCGCCGTCGCCCGCTGCGCTGCGCCCTGGTGCGCACCTGGCGGTCTCGGCGGTCTCGCTGGAAGTCAACACGCTGTTCCAGTCGCTGATCGGACTGCTGCAGAAGATCGACCCCGTCGAGTTGAACGGCACGCTGGGCGCGTTGGCGGAGGGGCTGCGCGGCCACGGCCGCGACTTTGGCGCCATGCTCTCAGGGCTCAATACCTTGGCACAGCAACTCAATCCGAAGCTGCCCGCACTGCAACAGGACTTTCGCAGCACGGCTGCCGTCGCAAACATCTACGCCGACGCGGCGCCGGATCTGGTCACCGTCTTCAACAACACGCCGACGATCGCCAGGACTGTGGTGGACCAGCAGACCAACCTGAACACCAGCCTGCTGTCGGCAATCGGTCTGTCCAACAACGCCTATGACACGTTGGCACCGGCCGAGCAGAATCTCATCGACGCGGTGAAGCGACTGCGGGCACCACTGAAAGTCGCTGCCGACTACTCACCGGAGTTCGGGTGCCTCTTCGGCGCCATCGACCGGGGCATCAAGGAATTCGCGCCCATCCTGGGTGTGCGCAAGGCGGGCCTGTTCACCTCGTCGAGCTTCGTCCTCGGTGCACCGAGCTACACCTATCCCGAGAGCCTGCCCCGGGTCAACGCATCCGGTGGCCCCAACTGCCGTGGGCTACCGGACCTGCCCACCAAGCAGACCGGCGGGTCCTGGTACCGGGCACCGTTCCTGGTGACCGACAACGCGAACATCCCCTACGAACCGTTCACCGAGTTACAGGTGGACGCCCCGTCGACGCTGCAGTGGTTGTTCCACGGCGCGTTCGCAGAGCGGGACGACTTCTGATGGACAACTTCGAATCGCAGCGCTCGGTCATGGTGAAGGTCGGCATCTTCACCGTCACCATGTTGCTGGTGGCGCTCGGTCTGGTGGTGACGTTCGGCGAGTTCCGCTTCGGACCGTCAAACGTCTACCACGCCAATTTCATCGACGCCTCGCGGCTCAAGGGCAACCAGAAGGTGCGCATCGCCGGGGTGCCGGTCGGCGCGGTCAAAGAGGTCAAGCTCAACCCGAACAACACCGTGGACGTGGCCTTCACCGTGGACAAGCGTTACACGCTGTACTCCTCGACACGCGCGCTGATCCGGTACGACAACCTGGTGGGCGACCGGTTTCTGGAAATCACCTCGGGCCCTGGGGAACTGCGCAAGCTGTCGCCGGGCGGGACGATCGACCAGCACCACACCCAACCGGCGCTGGACCTCGACGCGCTGCTCGGCGGCCTGCGTCCAGTGCTCAAGGGACTGGATGCCGACAAGCTCAACACCGTCAGCAGTTACGTGATCGATCTACTGCAAGGCCAGGGCGGGGCGCTGTCCAGCTTGCTGGCCAACACCAACGCATTCGGCTCGACGCTCGGCGCGCGCGACCACGCGATCGGCGAGGTGATCACCAGTCTCAACGCCGTGCTGACCACCGTCGACGCCAAGGGAACGCAGTTCTCCGACACCGTCGACCAATTACAGAAACTGATCACCGGCTTGGCCGAGGGGCGCGACGCGATCGCCGGCGCGATCCAGCCATTGGCCACCACCACCTCTGACCTGACCGATCTACTGAAGCATTCACGCCGACCGCTGCAGGGCGTCCTGGAGAACACCCGCCCGCTGGCCAGCGAGATCAACGACCGGCTGCCCGAGGTGAACAACGACATCGAGCAACTCGGCGAGGATTACCTCCGGCTGTCGGCGCTGGGCGCCTACGGCGCTTACTTCAACATCTACTTCTGCTCGGTGTCACTGAAGATCAACGGCCCGGCCGGCAGCGACATCCTCATCCCGATGGGTGGCCAGGTGGATCCGAGCAAAGGCAGGTGCGCTTTTGTCAACAAGTAGCACCCACCGCCGCGACCGCGACCCACTGCGGACCGGGATCTTCGGGGTGGTCCTCATCGTGTGCGTCATCATGGTCGCGTTCGGCTACACCACGTTGCCGTTCTACCCGCAGGGGCGGCCCTACACGGCTTACTTCGCCGACGCCGGCGGGCTCAACCCCGGCAACGACGTCTACGTCTCTGGCATCAAAGTCGGCAAGGTACAAGCGGTTACGCTCGCCGGCGATACCGCCAAGGTTGCCTTCACGGTCGATCGTCACGTCAATGTCGGCAACGGGTCGCTGGCGGCCATCCGGACCGAGACCATCCTCGGGCAACGCGCCGTCTCGGTGACCCCGGCCGGAACGGGGATCGCCACCACGATCCCGCTCAGTCGCACGACGACGCCGTACGCTCTGGGCTCCGCCCTGGAAGATCTGGGCCACAACGCCGGCGATTTGGACAAGGTCCAGTTCGAAAAGTCCTTGAAGGTCCTCACCGACGCGCTGCACGACGCGACGCCGCAGTTGCGCGGAGCACTGGACGGTATCACCACCTTGTCGCGCACCTTGAACACCCGCGATGAGGCGCTGGAACATCTTCTGGCCCATGCCAAATCAGTGACCGGGGTGCTCGCCGAGCGGGCTAGTCAGGTCAACAAGCTGATCGTCGACGGCAATCAGCTGTTCGGCGCGCTCGATGCGCGCCGCGCCGCGCTGGGGGAGCTGATCGCCGGCATCGACGACGTCTCGGTGCAACTGTCCGGCTTCGTGGCCGACAACCGTAAGGAGTTCGGCCCGGCGCTGAGCAAGCTCAACACCGTGCTCGACGACCTCAACGAACGTCGCGACTACATCAGCGAAGCGCTGAAGCGCTTCCCCGCCTACGCAACCACGCTCGGTGAGGTGGTCGCCTCCGGGCCCGGATTCAACGTGAACGTCTACGGCGTGGTGCCCGCACCCATCGTCGGGATGGTGTTCGACTCGGTGTTCCAGCCCGGCAAGCTGCCGGCCAGCTTCGCGGACTACCTGCGCGGCCTTGTCCAAGAGCGCTGGAAGTTGAGGCCCCAGTCGCCATGACGCTTTCCTCCGCAATTCGGGACCGCCGCCGCGGCGTGCGGCTGGCTTTGGCTGTGCTCTTTGCTTGTTCGCTTGTTGTGGGCGCCTATCTGGTATTGCCCAGTAGCGGCAGCAACAAGATCGTCGGGTACTTCACCTCCGCGGTCGGGTTGTACCCGGGCGATCAGATCCGCATCGTCGGTGTGCCGGTCGGCACGATCGACTCCATCGAACCGCGCGCCGAGGACGTCAAAATCACCATGTCGGTGGACAGCGGCGTCAAGGTCCCGGCGGATGCCCGCGCGATCGTCGATGTCACCGAACTTGGTTGCAGCGCGGTTCATTCAGCTCGCCCCGGCGTACACCAGCGGACCCGCCCTGGCCGACGGAGCAACCATCGCGTTGGCCCACACCGCGGTGCCGGTCGAATGGGACGAGGTCAAAGAGTCACTGACGGATCTGGCCAAGCAGCTCAGTCCGGCGGCCGGAGAGCTGCAGGGTCCGCTGGGCAAGGCGATCAACCAAGCCGCCGACACCTTCAACGGCAACGGCGATTCGTTCCGTAGTTCACTGCGGGAGCTGTCGCAAGCCGCCGGCAGGCTGGGTGATTCGCGCACCGATATCTTCGGGACGGTCAAGAACCTGCAGGTGCTGGTCGACGCCTTGTCCAAGAGCAACGAGCAGATCGTGTCGTTCGCCGGGCATGTGGCCTCGGTATCGCAGGTCCTCGCCAAGAGTTCCACGCATCTGGACAACACCCTGGGCACGTTGAACCAGGCGCTGATCGACGTCAAAGGGTTTCTGCAGCAGAATAACTCGACGCTGATCGGCACAGTCAACAAGCTGACCGACCTGACCCAGGTGCTGAGCGACCAGAGCGAAGACATCGAGCAGGTGCTGCACGTCGCCGGCCCCGGCATCTCGAACTTCTACAACATCTACGACCCCGCGCAGGGCACGCTGAACGGGTTGATCTCGCTCCCTGAGTTCGCCAACCCGGTGCAGTTCATCTGCGGGGGTTCGTTCGACACCGCGGCGGGCCTGTCCGGACCGGAGTACTACAAGCGCGCTGAGATCTGCCGCGAGCGGCTGGGGCCGCCGCTGCGCCGGCTGACGTTCAACTACCCGCCCTTTATGTTCCACCCGCTCAACATGATCACCGCATACAAGGGCCAGATCCAATACGACACCCCGGCAACCCAGGCCAAGTCGCAGACACCGATTCCGGATCTGCACTGGATTCCGGCGGCCGGGGCGCATCCGCCCAACCCGACGGACCTGCAGGCGCTGATGATGCCGCAGGCGTCGACCAACGGTCAGGTGCCGGCACCGGGTGCGCCCGCCGCGGCGCCGAGCCCGTTCGGCCCACGGCCGGGTCCAGCACTGGCCCCGGCACCCGCCGCGCCTTTGCCGGCGGAGCAGGGGGCCGGACGATGAAGCGGATCCTGTTGCGCGGCAGTGCATTGGCCGCAGGTAGCGCGCTGCTGGCGGGATGCCAGTTCGGTGGGTTGAACTCGGTCGCCCTGCCCGGTACCGCCGGCCATGGCCCCGGGTCGTATTCGATCACCGTCGACCTGGCCGATGTGGCCACGCTGCCGCAGAACTCACCCGTCATGATCGACGACGTCACTGTCGGCAGTGTCTCGGGTATCGACGCGCTTCAGCGTAGCGATGGAACTTTCTACGCCGCAGTCAAATTGGCGCTGGACCGTAACGTAGTGCTGCCGGCCAACTCGATCGCCCGGGTGGCGCAGACATCGCTGCTGGGCTCCCAGCACGTCGAGCTGGCAGCGCCGCCTAATCAGCCGCCGGTGGGCAAGCTGGTCGAGGGTTCGGCCATTCAAGAGGCCCGCACCAGTCGCTTCCCTACCACGGAGGAAGTCTTCTCCGCGCTCGGAATGGTGGTCAACAAGGGCAACCTGGGTGCGCTGCAGGAGATTACCGATGAGGCCTATCAGGCGGTGGCCGGCCGGGAAGGTCAGTTCACCGATCTGGTGCCGCGGCTGGCCGAGCTCACCGCCGGCTTGACCAACCAGGTCAACGACATCGTCGCCGCCATCGACGGATTGGACCGGTTCTCGACAATCCTGGCCGACAACAGGGACAGCCTCGGACGGACGCTGGAAACCCTCCCCGAAGCGCTGCGGGTGCTCAACAAGAACCGGGACAAGATCGTCGAGGCATTCGGTGCCCTCAAGAAGGTGGCAACAGTTGCAGCGCATGTGCTTTCGCAGACGAAGGTGGACTTCGCCGCAGACCTCAAGGACATCTACTCCAACGTCAAGGCACTGGCTGACAACCGGAAGAACTTCGTGACGTCGATGCAGCTGCTGCTGACGTTCCCGTTCCCGAACTTCGGGATCAAGCAGGCGGTCCGCGGTGACTACCTCAACGTGTTCACCACCTTCGACCTCACGGTGCGACGGCTCGGCGAGACGTTCTTCACCACGTCCTGGCCGCTGGACCCGAACATGCTGCACATGAAGGACATCCTCAATCCGCCGGACTACCTGCTCGGTGAAATGGCCAACCTCTCGGGGCAGGCCGCAGATCCGTTCAAGATCCCGCCCGGGACGCCAGCGGGGAACAACTGATGCTGGATCGACTGACTCGCGTGCAACTGGGCATCTTCGCGGTGGTCACGGTGATCTCCGTCTTTGTGATGGCGATCTTCTACCTGCGGTTGCCGTCCGCGCTGGGCATCGGGACCTATCAGGTCACGGCGAACTTCGTGACCGGGGGCGGACTGTACAAGAACGCCAACGTCACCTACCGCGGAGTCGCGGTGGGCCGGGTCGATTCGGTGGAGCTGAGCTCCGACGGCGTCGACGCGAAGATGCGGTTGAACAGCGGCACCGTCGTCCCGTCGAACGTCACCGCGTCGGTGAAGAGCGTCTCGGCGATCGGTGAGCAGTACATCGACCTGGTGCCGCCGCGGCATGCTGCCGGTACCAAGTTGCACAACGGCTCCCGAATCGACCGGGCCAACACCGTGATCGGGGTGGACATCGCAACGCTGCTGCACCAGTCCGAGACGCTGGTCAACAGCGTCGCCGACACCCGGCTGCGCGAGTTGCTGCACGAGACCTTCAAGGCATTCAACGGATCTGGGCCGGAACTGGCCAGATTGTTCGAGTCCTCGCGGCTGCTGGTCGAGCAGGCAAACGCGGACTTCCCGCAGACTTCGCAGCTGGTCGATCAGGTCGGACCGTTCCTGCAGGCCCAGATTCGCTCCGGCAACGACATCAGGGCGTTGTCCGACGGTTTGGCCCGGTTCACTTCCGAAGTGCGGCAGGCCGATCCGCAGTTGCGCACCTTGCTGACGGTCGTGCCGCCCGCGGTCGATCAAGCCAACACGGCGTTCTCCGGTATCCGGCCGTCGTTCCCGATGCTGGCGGCGAACCTGGCCAACCTGGGCCGGGTCGGGGTGATTTACCACAAGTCGATCGAGCAGTTGCTGGTGGTGTTGCCGGCGCTGTTCGCCGCGATCATCACCGCGGCCAACGGTGAACCCCAGGACGAAGGTGCCAAGCTCGACTTCAAGGTCAACGTCGACCCGCCGCCGTGCACCACCGGATTCATTCCGCCACCGCTGATTCGGACCCCGGCGGACGAGACGCTGCGGGAACTGCCGACCGACATGTACTGCAAGACCGCCCAGAACGACGCGGCGGCGGTCCGCGGCGCGCGCAACTATCCGTGTCAGGAATTCCCCGGCAAGCGGGCGCCGACCGTTGCCCTCTGCCGTGATCCCAAGGGATACGTGCCGATCGGAACGAACCCGTGGCGCGGGCCGCCGATCCCCTACGGAACTCCGGTGACGAACGGGCTGAACATCCTGCCGCCCAACAAGTATCCGTTCATACCTCCGCAGAATGATCCGGATCCCGGGACACCGGTAGCCGGGCCGCTGCCACCCGGCGTGGTCGAGGGTCCAGGCCCCGCCCCGCACCAGCCGTTCCCGACCCCACCGCCACCGAACACCGGAGGGACGGACGGCCGGCAGGCATGGATTCCGCCCGCGCCCTACCCGCCGCAAGCGCCCGCCATCCCGTTCCCCAAGGCCGTTCCGGCGCCGCCGCCACCGGTCGGACTGCCGGGCGCGCCCTACCCGCCGGCCGAGAAGCCGTGGGGTCCGCCGCCCGGTCCGGTCCCGCAGGCCAACGGCACGGCCTACACCACCTATGACGACGACAGCGGAGTTTTCCAGGACCCCTCAGGAGGCACTGGTATCTTCGCCCGCGGCAAAGTATCGACCGCGGAGAACTGGGTGGACCTGATGCGCGACCCGAGGCAGATGTGACCGAAGCCGAACCGACCGCAAGCGCGGCCGGGCCGGGATCGCGACCCCCGCGCCGGCGGGCGTCGCGGCCTGCTGGGCCGCACGCCGGTAACGCAGCCACCACGACGATCCCCGTCGAGGCACCCGCCAAGCCGGTCAAACGCCTGAGTACGCCGATCGGTCCGCCGCCGCGCCGCCCCGGAAACGGCAGGCTGGTCGGCTGGATTGCGTTGGCAGCCAGTCTGATCGGGGCCGTCGGGATAGCCGGCGCCGTGGGGTGGGAACTCCACGAACAGCACAGGGCTGATGCAAAGCAGGCCCGCACCCAGCGCTTCGTCGACACTGCCACCCAAGTGGTGGTCAACATGTTCAGCTACGACCAGAACAACATCGACCAGAGCGTGGCGAGGTTCGTCGACATCACCAGTGGACCGCTGCGCGGCATGCTCAGCTCCAACAACAACGTCGAAAACATCAAAGCGATCTTCCGCCACACTGATTCGACGTCGGAGGCGGTCGTTAACGGCGCTGCTCTGGAAAGCATCGACGAGGTAAGCGACAACGCGTCGGTGCTGGTGGCGATTCGAGTCACCGTCACCAGTCGAGACGGCGTGAACAAGCCATCTGAGCCGTACCGGATGCGCGTCATCGTCCACGAGGACGAGAACGGGCGCATGACCGGTGATGACTTGAAGTGGCCGAACGGGGGCGATTGATGCGATGGCTGATCGCCGCTGCCGTTAGCCTGTTGACCACCGCCTTCGTCGGCCTGTCGGCGGTGGGTGGCTGGTTCTATTGGGATCGGGTGCAGACGCGTGGTGAGGACTATGCGCGTGCCGCTCTGCCGTCCCAGGCCACCAAGGATGTGCCACGGGTTCTCGGATACGACTACCAGACCGTCGAGCGCAGCATGGACGACGTGTATCCGCTCCTGACGCCCGCCTACCGCGAGGTGTTCAAGAAGCAGGTGAACACCGACATCATCCCGGAAGCCCGCAAGAGGCAGGTGGTCAGTCAAGTCGACGTCGCCGGCGCGGGAGTCATGTCCGCCAAACGCAATTCGGCGTCGGTGCTGGTGTACATGAACTCGATCTGGACTGACAGTTCGAAAGAGCCCGTCTACAAGGGCAGTCGAGTGCGGGTCGACTACCAGCGCATCGCCGGCAAGTGGCTGATCAACTTCATCACGCCGATCTAGCCGGTCGACCGGGTCAGCGGCATTGCCCGATCTCGTTGCAGTTCAACGGGTAACGATCCACCGGAGCGGGCAGTGGGCCCTGGAAGGCCAGCGTGAACGGCGTCTTCGTCATCGCGGGCTGCAGGCCGCAGACATCGCCGTGAATGCTGGTGTGCGTGCCGGTGAGCGACACGTCGTCGAAGGCGTAGGTGTCGGTCGACTCCGCGGTGCTGCCGTCCGGGCATGCGACGCCGTTGGACTTGCCGACCTGAAAGGTCCAGAGATCGCTGGTCAAGCGGGCCCGGCCGACGAAGTTAGCCAGCTTCTCCGACCTGCTGATCGACCGGGCTGTGAAGCTGGCGACGTTCAACGCGCAGAGGTCCGCGGCGATCACGGGGTCGGAGAAATCGGGAATCGCCCGCTGCCGGGACGGCGCATCGCACAGCGCGCCGATCTTCCACGTCGTGGCGGGTACCCCGGCCTCGGTGAAGCTGTACAGGCCGTCCGGTGGCGGGCCGAGCGCCTGGGCCGGGATCGACATACCGACAGCGACGAGTGACATGGCTGCGGCGGCGGTCAGGCCGCGGGAGATGGTCGCCATCCGTCGAGTATCGCAGTGCGCCAAGTGCCGCACGATGGATTCAACTGTTTGACGGATGTCCTACCGCCAGCGCATCGAGGAACGACTTGGCCCACCGGTCGACGTCGTGGACCAGTACCTGACGCCGCAGGGCCCTCATCCGGCGCCGCCCCTCGTCTTCGGTTTGGTTGATCGCCGCCTCGATCGCGTCCTTGACGCCTTCGAGGTCGTGCGGGTTGACCAGGTAGGCCTGCGTGAGTTCGGCTGCGGCGCCGGTGAATTCGCTGAGCACCAGCGCGCCGCCGAGATCGCTGCGGCAAGCGACGTATTCCTTGGCCACCAGATTCATCCCGTCCCGCAGGGGCGTCACCAGCATGACGTCGCTGGCCACGAAGAAGGCGATCAGCTCGTCGCGGGGGACCGGGCGATGCAGGTAGTGCACTACCGGGCGGCCGACCTCGCCGTATTCGCCATTGACATGGCCGACTTGGCGCTCGATCTCCTCGCGCAGCTTCTGGTAACTCTCGACCCGTTCGCGGCTGGGTGTGGCGAGCTGGACCAGCACGGCGTCGTCACCCTTGACGCGACCCTCGGCGAGCAGTTCGGCGAGCGCGTTGAGGCGCACGTCGATGCCCTTGGTGTAGTCCAGCCGGTCGACGCCGAGCAGGACCTTTCGCGGATTGCCGATCTCGGCGCGGATCTGTTTGGCGCGCGCGCGGATGTTGCGGCCCCGCGCCTTCTGGTCGAGCTCAGTCGAGTCGATGGAAATCGGGAACGCACCCACTCGCACCACCCGATCGTCGAGGTGCACCTCACCGAACCGCGACCGGACGCCGACCGAACCCCGGGAGGTGCTGGCGCCGATCAGGCGGCGGGCCAAGAACAGGAAGTTCTGCGCGCCGCCGGCCAGGTGAAAGCCCACCAAGTCCGCGCCCAGCAAACCCTTCACGATTTCGCTGCGCCACGGCATCTGCATGAACAGCTCGACCGGCGGGAACGGGATATGCAGGAAAAACCCGATCGTCAGATCGGGACGGAGTTCCCGCAGCATCGCGGGCACCAGTTGCAGCTGATAATCCTGCACCCATACGACCGCGCCCTCGGCCGCAGCGCGTGCCGTCGCTTCGGCGAACCGGCGATTGACGTCGACGTAGCGGTCCCACCATGCGCGGTGGTAGATCGGTTTGACGATGACGTCGTGGTACAGCGGCCACAGCGCGGCGTTGGAAAAGCCCTCGTAATACTCTTCGACATCGTCGGCGGACAGCCGCACCGGGTACAGCCGGAGGTCCTCGTCATCGATGGGCTCGTCGATGACATCCACGTCGTCGTCGGCGATCCCGGGCCACCCGATCCAGGCGCCGCGACGGCGGCGCAGCAGCGGCTCGAGCGCGGTGACCAGACCGCCCGGGCTGCGTTTCCAGTTGGTGGTGCCGTCGGCCAGTCGCTCCATGTCGATCGGCAGCCGGTTGGCGACGACGACGAAGTCCGACACACCGGAGGAAGGGCCGCTCGAGCCCTCACCGCCCGCGCGGGGCACTTACACCTCGATCTTCGCGGGCCCGATACCAAGCATCGACAGGAACACGCGACATTCGTCGGCGTCATTGGCATAGGCCGCTACGACACGCCGAGCCTGGCTCGCGGTGTCGTCGGCCACGGGCTCAACGTCATCGATTTCATGGGTGTCAGATTTGGCGGGCATAACTCAACTCTAGGCGAAGTGCGTAAACAGACGTATAGGGTGCCGCAACCCCCCGGGACAAGCGTTACGGCCTGGTCGTAATGTGTAACTTCGCTGGAACATCAGGCACAGCACCATAGGCACAGCCAAGGCGAATGAGGTGGCCAATGTCAGTCCCCAACGAGTTGGTGGCGTACGAAACGCTCGACGAGGGGCGCATTGCGCGGATCTGGCTGAACCGCCCCGAGGCGCACAACGCTCAGAGTCGCGGTTTGCTCGTAGAACTCGACGAGGCGTTCCTGCGTGCCGAGGCCGACGACGCCGTCCGGGTGGTGATCCTGGCCGCCCGCGGTAAGAACTTCTCCGCCGGCCACGACCTCGGCTCGGAGTTGGCGCTGGCCGAGCGGGCCCCGGGGCCACAGCAGCTGCCGAGCTTTCGGGGCAACGGCGGCACTCGGGAAGCCGTCATGGAAAAGGTCTATCTCCAGGAGTGGCACTACTTCTTCCAGAACACCTGCCGCTGGCGCGATCTGCGCAAGATCACCATCGCCCAGGTGCAGGGCAACGCCATCTCCGCGGCGTTGATGCTGATCTGGGCGTGCGACCTGATCGTCGCCGCCGACAACGCGAAATTCAGCGACGTTGTCGGGGTTCGGATGGGGATGCCCGGCGTCGAATACTTCGCCCACCCTTGGGAATTCGGCGCACGCAAAGCCAAAGAGTTGCTGCTGACCGGTGACTCGCTGGATGCTGACGAGGCGTACCGACTCGGCATGGTGTCCAAGGTTTTTCCGGCTGACGAGCTGGCCGACAAGACGCTGGAGTTCGCCCGGCGGATCGCCGAGCGGCCGACCATGGCTGCGCTGTTGATCAAGGACTCGGTCAACGCCGCTTCCGACGCGACGGGCTTCACCGAAGCGCTGCGGCATGCGTTCCACATCCACGAGTTGGGCCACGCGCACTGGGCCGCGCACAACGAGAATCGGTACCCCGTCGGGCTGCCGCCGGATGTCGAGGACTGGCGCAACCCGAAGCCGACGAAGATCGCTACCAAGGACACCCCCTAGTCGTAGTAGTTCCGCTGACCAGCGCATGGTTCGATAGCTAGAACCTGTTTCAGTTTCGGCGCGAAGGGATCGGAATGCAGCTTTCGTTCGAAGACCGGACGTACCTGGTCACCGGCGGTGGCAGCGGGATCGGTAAGGGAGTTGCCGCCGGTCTGGTTGCCTCGGGTGCCTCGGTCATGATCGTCGGTCGCAACGCCGACCGACTCGCTGCGGCGGTCGCGGAGATCGACGCGGTCAAGGCGGACGGCGGCGCGATCCGCTACGAGCCCGCCGATGTCACCAACGAAGACGAGGTCACCCGCGCCGTCGAGGCTGCCACGGCATGGCACGGCCGGCTGGACGGAGCCGTGCACTGCGCCGGCGGATCGCTGACCATCGGCCCGCTCACCCAGATGGACTCCGACGCCTGGCGGCGCACGGTGGACCTGAACATCAACGGCAGCATGTATGTGCTTAAGCACTGCGCCCGGGAGATGGTGCGCGGCGGCGGTGGGTCGTTCGTCGGCATCTCGTCGATCGCCGCCAGCAACACGCACCGCTGGTTCGGCGCCTACGGTGTCACGAAGGCCGGGCTCGACCATCTGATGATGTTGGCTGCCGATGAGCTCGGACCGTCCTGGGTGCGGGTCAACAGCATCCGCCCGGGCCTGATCCGGACCGACATGGTCGCTCCGATTACCGACTCACCCGAACTCTCCGCCGACTACGCCGCCTGCACGCCGCTGCCCCGGATCGGCGAGGCCGAGGACATCGCGAACATGGCGATGTTTCTCCTCAGCGACGCCGCGAGCTGGGTGACCGGGCAAGTCATCAACGTCGACGGCGGGCACCTGCTGCGCCGTGGCCCCGATTTCACCGCCATGCTGGAACCGGCGTTCGGCGCCGACGGCCTGCGCGGCGTCGTCTGACATCCGATCTGTCAAACCTGTCCACTCATTGAGATGGTGATCTTGCGGTCACGGCGGTATGCGGAAGGCTAGCCTCGATAGCGATAATGCCGGAGGACGCGATGCCTAAAACTTGGGACACAATCGACCGCTACGTCGTCATCTCGACCGATACGCACGCCGGGGCCGATCTCCTCGACTACCGGCAGTATCTGCCGACGCGCCTGCACGATGATTTCGACCGATGGGCCAAGACATACATCAGCCCGTTCGACGACCTGATCATCGCCACCGCGAACCGGAACTGGGATCACAAGCTTCGGATCACCGAAATGGACGCCGACGGGGTGGCCGCAGAAGTGTTGTTGCCCAACACGGTTCCGCCGTTCTTCCCGACGACACCCAATATCACCATCAGTTTGCCCCGCACTCGCGACGAGCTCGAGAAGCGCTGGGCCGGTGTGCAAGCGCACAACCGTTGGCAGGTCGACTTCTGTTCACTGGCTCCCGTCCGTCGCCGCGGTCTGATTCAGATATTTCCCAACGACGTCGACGTGGCGATGCAGGAGATCCGCTGGGGGGCCCAACAGGAATGCTTTGGCGGTGTGCTCATCCCACCGGTCTCGCCCGGTGACCCTCAGGTGGCACCGCTGTTCCACACGCGCTACGAACCGCTTTGGGCGCTGTGCGCGGAACTGGACCTCACGGTGGTCCAGCACGCAGGCGCCGGTAGCCCAGAGATGCCGATGGACCAGCCGGCGTCAAACGCGGTGCTGGTCACCGAAATGGCGCTGTGGGCCAACCGCACCCTCGGACACCTAATCCTGGCTGGGGTATTCGAGCGATTCCCGACGCTGCGGTTTGTGCCGACCGAACAAGGCACGCTGTGGGTCCAGCCGCAACTGGCCGTGCTCGACGCTATGGTTCCGACGATGAAATCGGCGGCCGGTAACCGCACCTACGGGATGTTCGGCGGATCGTCAGTCGATGCGTTGACGCTGACGCCAACCGAATATGCAAGGCGGAATTGCTATTTGGCCAGCGAGTTGACGCCCTACGAATCCGGGATGATTGATTTCATGGGGGCAGACCACATCATGTGGGGCAGTGACTATCCCCACGAAGAAGGCTTCACGCCTCACTCCAAGCTGGCTATTCGCTGGGCGTTGCACAACCGATCAGAGGATGCGTGTCGAAAGATACTGGGCGGCAACGCAGGTCAGCTATACCGCTTTGATCTCGAAGCGCTGGCACCTATCGCCGTCGAGATCGGCCCCACGGTCACCGAGGTGCACACACCGCTCGATGACACCGGATATCTCGCACCCGCTGCTTTCGCCTACCGGCCGTTCGAAGGCGGCCTGGCTCTCAAGCGTCTGGCCCCCGCCCGCACTTAGCCACCGCGTATCTGCTTCCGCGGGTGGATGAACACGCCTTCCGCCTCGACGGTGACACCGTCTTCGTCCGCTAGGTGACCCACGGCGAAGGTCTTGGCACCCTCCACTCGGTCGACGCGAGCATGCGCACTCAGTTCTCCAAGTGGTGTGCCGCGCAGAAAACGGATCGACAGGGTCCCGGTAAAAGCCGCTCTCCCCGGCTTGTGCGCCGTCGCGCCCAATACATGGTCGAGCACCATGGCGCACACCCCGCCGTGCACGAGACCGGGTGGACCCTCATAGGCCGCGCCGAGGGTGAAATCGCTCCACACGTCGCCGTCCGATCCTCGATTGACCACGAGGGGAGGTGCGACGGCGTTGCGTAGGCCGATCATCACGTTCCCCCATGCCATCGGTCGGCCGTCCTCGGTTTCTTGGACGCCAAAGGAACTCGGCATTATCGCCGCACTCAACTCCTCAGTCGCGCAGTCAATCGCGTGGCTGACTTCGACGAGTGCGGCCGCACCGACCTGAGTTCTGATGGTGGCATCGATGAGGCGACGCACGGAATCGGCCAGCCGTCGAGATGCCGACTCCAGCTCCGCCAACTCATTGGTCACGAGAACCTCCGTCACCGTCTGTGCGCTAGACATCGTTTATCGCACAGCGTCTGCTGGGCAATACCGCGTCCCGGCCAGCGGTCAGTGACTCTATGACTGGCGATCCGAGTTGTTAGCCTGGACGAATGGAGGACGGCGGCTTCGCCAGGCAAGCCGAACCTAGCGTCGACCAGCTGGGCGCTGCTCGGCATGCTGTCGTACGAGCACGAGCTCTCGGGGTACGACATCCGCAAGTGGATCGAATGGAGCATGCGGTTCTTCTACGGCAGTCCGGCCTACAGCCAGATCTACTCCGAGCTCAAGAAACTCGAGAAGCTGGGCCTGGTGACCTCGCGCGTCGAGAACACCGGAGGCACACGCAATCGCAGGTTGTACAAAATCACCGCTGAGGGGCTCGACGCAGTTACCCGATGGGCAAATGAAGCGCCGGTCGAACCACCAACGCTGAAGCACGGCCCGCTGCTGCGGGTGACGCTCGGGCATCTCGCCGGTCCGGAAAGGCTCAAAGAGGTGCTGCAAGAGCACTTGAGGTACGCCGACGAGATGCACCGCAAGGCCGCGAAAGATGCGCGATGGGCCGGTGCCGATCCGTCCTGGGCATACGCACGCGTCGCGTTGGAATGGGCGGAGCGGTATTACGCCAACGAGCGGGAGCTCGCCCTGAAGACAATCAAAGAGCTTGACGAGGCGGAAGCTGCCTTTCCTCAGCATGGCAAGGCCGGTCTTTCCAAGATCCCTTGGCCTCCACCAGAATTCTGGTACGAGATCGAAAAGAAGGCCGATGCCGAGGAACCGGACTGATCATTCCCCGGCGGCGTGCCGGGCGGCGATGTAGCCGTACACCAGTCCTTGGGCGATGGTCGCGCCGGCGCCGGGATACGTGTTCCCGAAAGCATTGGCCGCGGTGTTGCCGATCGCGTAGAGACCACCGATTGCTCTGCCATCTTCGCGCAGCACCCGCGCGCACTCGTCAGCCCGCAGACCACCGCAGGTGCCCAGGTCGCTGAGCGCCATCTTCACCGCATAGAACGGTGGCCTGTCGAGGGCGCGCAAATTGGGGTTCGGTTTGATGGTGGGATCACCGTAGTAGCGGTCGTAGGCACTGCTACCGCGTTCGAATTCCGCGTCATAGCCGGCGCGCGACATCTCGTTGAACCGCGTCATGGTTGCCACGAACCCCGCTTCGGGGACACCGATCTTGCCGGCGAGTTCAGCGAGGTCATCTGACCGATGGGCAATTCCCGCTTCGTACCACGACTGTGGAAGCGGCATCCGCGGAAACAGTTCGCCGGCAAAGACATAGCTGTTGCGGTACTGCTGGTCGAAGACGATCCACATGGAGTCCACTGGGTTTCCCGAGCGTTCCCGCTCCAGCACGAGCTGCCCGAAAGACATGTAATCGGTTGCCTCGTTGGCGAATCGGGTGCCGTTCTGGTCGACGATCAGTGAGCCGGGTAGAGATCGTTCCGCCAACAGCACTGACGGCGCTGAGCCAGGCAGCGCTGCCACGGCCGGAAACCACCATGCCTGGTCCATCAGGTCGATGGCGGCACCGAGGTCTTGAGCGGCCTGGATCGCGTCGCCAGTGTTGGTGTCGGCTCCCAGACTCAGGTGGTCGCCGAGGGACTCGGACTGGAACTTCCACCGCATCGCCATGTTGTGATCGAACCCGCCGGCGGCCAACACCACGCCGCGCCGCGCGGTGACGGTGACTTCTCGCCCGTCATGGCCGACAACGGCGCCGGTGACCCGTCCACCTTCGGTGGTCAACCTATGCAGCGCGGTGTCTGTCCAGATCGGTATACCCGCGCGCACAACGCCCGCGAAGAGTCCGGCGGCGAGCGCCTGACCGCCCGCGACATAGCGACGTCCGATCAGCAGTCCGCCCACTCCCTGGCCGAGGCGCTTGGCGATGGTCGGTAAACCCCGCCATGGAACGCGCGTCATCAGGTTCATCCACCGGTAGTCGGCGGTGGTGGTCGGCATGGGGATCTTGACCTCCATCACGCCGGGTCGTAGCCGGGTTCGGTGCTCACCGAGGATTGCGGTATTCAGCGGCCGGCATTCGCAGGTACGACCGGCCGAAGTCCCACCGGGCTCTTCGGGGTGGTAGTCGGAATAGTCCTTGGCCCAAGCCAATCGAATCGGTGTGGTGCGTCGCAGCATCTCCACGGTCCCGGTCACGTTCTGCAGGTAGCCAGTGGACCGGTTGGCCGGCGCGCTGCCGTCCACCACAGATCGCAGGTAGGTTTCAGCACGCTCGACGGTGTCGCCAGCCTGCTTCTTCTCCAGGATCGGGCTTGCCGGCAACCACAGCGCGCCGCCGGAGCGGGCAGTCGAGCCGCCCACATAGGACGACTTCTCCACGATCAGCACCGTCAACCCGCATTCGTGTGCGGCGAGCGCTGCTGCCATGCCCGTACCCGAGCCCACGACGAGGAGATCGACCATCGTGTCGCGCACCGGTATGCCGGCGGGGATCGCGGCCGGTTGAGCAGTCGTCACAGAGTTGACAATAGGTGGGGCAGTAGGCGACGTGGCTGCTTTCTCCCTGCCAGCGGGACGGTCGCCGCAATAACCGTTGTAGCGGTTGTACAACAACGACATGACGCTGCATTCGAACACTGACGACATTCGGGAGATCGAAGCCGCGGCGGCCCCGACCCGATTCGCGCGCGGCTGGCACTGCTTGGGCCTGACGGAGACCTTCGGTGACGGGAAGCCACACGCCGTCAACGCATTCGGGCAGAAGCTGGTGGTCTTCCGAAGCGACGACGGCGCGATCAACGCTCTCGACGGGCATTGCCGCCACATGGGCGGTGATCTGACCCAGGGTGAGGTGAAGGGCAATGAGATCGCATGCCCATTCCACGATTGGCGCTGGGGCGGGGACGGTCGGTGCAAGCGAGTGCCGTACAGCAAACGGGTGCCGAAACTGGCTCGCACCGCGAAATGGGTCACCTCCGAGCAAGACGGGATGCTGTTCGTCTTCAACGATCCGGAGGGCCATCCGCCAGCCATCAGAGGTGGCGATTCCGCGTATCGAGGGCGCGACCAGTGACGAGTGGACCGACTGGCATTGGTACACGACGATCGTCAACACCAATTGCCGCGAGATCGTTGACAACGTCGTCGACATGGCGCACTTCTTCTACATTCACGGTTCGCTGCCCACACATTTCAAAAACATCTTCGAAGGGCATGTCGCGACTCAATACATGACCAGTGCGGGGCGCCCCGATCTCGGTGACACCGAAGGCGCACGGATGCTCGGCACCACCTCGGTCGCGTCCTATTACGGACCGTCCTTCATGATCGATGATCTGACGTATCACTATGAGGACGCCGATCACAAGACCGTACTGATCAACTGTCACTATCCGATCGACGCCAATTCCTTTGTCCTGCAATACGGAATCATTGTGAAGAAGTCCGAGGCGCTGCCATCCGAACTCGCGATGCAGACCGCGATCGCGCTCGGAGAATTCGTCAAGATGGGATTCGAGCAGGATGTCGCGATCTGGAAGAACAAGGCACGCATCGACAATCCGCTGCTCTGTGAAGAGGATGGGCCTGTCTATCAGCTCCGGCGTTGGTATGAACAGTTTTACGTCAATGTCGACGATGTGACGCCAGACATGGTAGACCGCTTCGAACATGAGCTCGACACCACCAGTCCGCACGAGGAGTGGATGAAGGTAGTCGAAGCGAACCTCGCTGAAAGGCCTGTGGCGGAGGCCATCTGAAGATGATCCAGACCGACAACCGGCTGTGCGACTCTCCGATGTTGCCGGTGGAATGCCGGCACTGCGGTGCTGCGGTACTCGTGCGGAAGGGCAGCTGGAATCAGACCAGCGTGCAATGGAGTGCCGAAGCGTCGGCCAGGTGCTTGCAGAATCGTGCCCCCGACAATTCGGGCGCCTACTCAGGACGGGGCGTGTTCCTGGGGTGTTCGGCGTTGACCGACTCGATCGTCGGCGCGGTCGGTGACGGTGACTTGCCGGTGGTCGATGAAACGTTGCCGGTGGCAACCTGACTGATCAATCAGGCCAGCTGGAAGGCGCTGATCGGCGCCTCCTCGGGATAAATCGACGGACCACCGATGTCGAAGGCGGAGTTGAGTGCATTGATGAACGCCGGATCATGCAGCGGTTCGCTGGGTATATCGATCTTGATACCTCTGGCATTGGCGTCGTCGACCATGATGTCGATGGCGTTCTCGACAGTCAGGTCGTCGGAGCCGTCCATGTTCTTCTTCAATTCGTCGAAGTCGGAGAACACCTCTGCTGACCAGTGCACCAGGAACCGAAGTTGGTCGGTGTGATGGCGGGCGATCACCTCGTCACCGTTCTTGAGCAGCCAATGGTCGCGATCCGCGGGATCGCCGGCGAACATGGTGTCGAAGTCGAGGCCGGCCGGAATCTGTTGGTCCAGCGGCCCGTTCGCCTCACCGCGGTGCACCATCATCTCGTTCTGCACTACGACGCCGCGGTTGTTGATCGGCGGCAGGATGCGCCTGGGCGCCTTGAGCGGCCCGTCAGGCCAGTAGGTGAACCCGCTGCCACCGTCTAGCGAGAACCAGGTGATCACCTGTGCCATCTTGATCAGGTAGTCGCCGAACAGGCCGGATTTGCCCATCACGCTGGTCAGCCAGGTCGGCGCGTTCTCATGCCGGACCCCGCGGAAGCTGGGTGAATCCAGGTGTCCCGGATCGCGATTGGCGCACGGCCCGTTGATGTTGAAGAGCATCAGCTGCGGCTTGGCGTATTCGGCGTTCCAGTAATCCTTGGCCATCTGCACAAACCGCTCGTTGTAGAAGCAGTCGTGCAGCTGGGGGTAGAGCACCGCGCCGTAGTTGGCGAGGTAGCCACGGAAGGTGGGTGTGAGGAAAAGGTCGAGCGACGGCGTAAATCCTTCGGGGAAAAGGCCGCTCATGGTGGCGATCAGTTCGTCGGCCGACGCGAAGTGTTGGGCGATGATCAGTTTCCACGGTCCCTCGGTCGCACCACGTCGAGCAGACGTTCACGTTGGTCGCCGGTGTAGATGTTGTCGATCTCGCGCGGCGGCGCGGCCGGCCGCAGGACGTCGGAAAGCTCCATTCGGCGCTCGTCGGTGAGCATCTGCGATCTCCTTCTGCAGGGTTGGTGGAATTGTCGTGCGGCGAGACGACGCAGCGGCTCTGCGATGTCCGGTGACCGGGATGTCAAAACCGAACTGGATGAGCGAATTTGGCCCGTAGCAGCGCGCCGATCTCGGCAATCGCCAGCCGTCCCCGGGCGGTGGCGTCACTACGCATCAAGAAGCCGTGGTACATCCCGGGGTAGCGGGTGCAGGTCGTTTGCACGCCGGCGTCGCGAAGCCGATCCGCATAACGCTCGCCCCAGTCGCGGATCGGGTCGCAGCCGGCGGTCACCACGATTGCCGGCGGCAGTCCGGACAGGTCGGCGGCGTAGGCCGGAACCAGGTAGGGGTCGTTGGGCGGCCCGGCGTCGCCGTCGGCGAGGGTGTGCATGTAATCGATGTCGTCGCGGGCGAGCAACGGCCCGTCGGTCATCGCGGTGATCGACGGGGCCGACATGTCGCGATCCAGACCTGGATACAGCAGCACCTGCGCGTAGATCGGCGGTCCGTTGCGGTCGCGCGCGGCCAGCGCGATCGCCGCCGCCAGCGATCCGCCCGCGCTGTCGCCGATCACTGCGAGCCGGCTTGGCGTCGACGCCTAGCTCCTCGGCGCTTTCGTGACGCCCACCGGGTCGCCGCGTAGGCGTCGTCGAACTGGGCGGGTGGCGGTGACTCGGGGGCCAGGCGGTAATCGACGGCCACGACGGTGGCGGCCGATGCCGAGGCCAGTTCGCGTGCGAGCGGTTCGAAGGAGCGATTGGAGCCCATCACCAGGCCGCCGCCGTGCAGGTACACCAATACTGGACCGTCGCGTTCGGTGCCGGGACGGTAGATCCGGATCGGGATGTCGCCAGCGGGCCCAGGTATGACGGTGTCTGCGACGCTTGCCATCTCGGGCATATCGGCGGGCAGCGGGGCGGCTTCGAGACCGGCCCGCACTGCCGCCAAGCCGCGTTGACGCATCGGCGCCACGTCGCCGAACGCGGCGACGCGGGCGGCGGCGTCGGGGTCCAGTGCTGGCAGGGTCATCTCAACGCGGCAAGGACTGGAATCGGCTGCTGTTCGGCAGGGACGGATGTTGTTGCGCGACAAGAATTTTAGCTCGTTCGGCCATCGCTGCTCCAACGGACTCAGGCTGGGTGAGCAGGTAGAAAGCACCCTCGGCCGACTGTTGGAACACGGCCGCAGCGGCCGCCAACGGATCCATCGCGGCCGCCTTGACCTCGAGCATGGCGGCGCGTTGCGCCTCGGCCGCGGCGGCGTCGTGGGCCTCGTCGGGGTCGACGCCGCCCGCCGACTCGAAGATGTTGGACGCCACCGCGCCGGGCAAAACCGCCTGCACGTGGATGTGGTGGTCGTGTCCGGCGGTCTGAACCTCCAGATACAGGCATTCGGTCAACGCCAGCACCGCATGCTTGCTCATGATGTAAGGCGCCTGCAAGGGAATCGCCACCACGCCGCCGATCGACGACAAATTCCACACCCACGCCTGCTCGCCGGTGGCCATCATCTTCGGCAGGAAAGCCCTTATGCCGTAGAAGACTCCGCTGACGTTGATATCGAGGATGCGCTGCCAGTTGGCCACCGGGGTGTCCCACAGATAGCCGAACTGTTCGATGCCGGCGTTGTTCACCAGCAGTCGCACCGCCCCGATATCGCGGTAGGTCGTTTCCGCGAGTTGCTGCATGGCGTCCGGGTCGCGCACGTCGCAGACGACATCGTGCGCCGAGCCTCCCGCTGCGCGGAGTTCGTCACGCAGGCCGGCAACCGCGTCGGCGTCGATATCGGCCAGCACCACCGTCATGCCCAATTGGCTTGCGTAACGGGCAATTCCGGCACCGATGCCCGCGCCTGCCCCGGTGATGACGGCGACACCTCCCGCCGAAAGTGTCCCGGACGCCCACCGGCCTACGTCCCGGCGGCAGTTGAGGCGCTGTCGGCGCTCAACTCCGACAGCAGCATCGAATTCGTGGTGTCCAGGATGACGTTCATCTCGGTGAACTCCAGTCCGTTGGCGCCGCGGCGCACGCCGACCTCGGTGACGCCACTGGACACCGCGAAGGGCACAAATTGGGCGATCTGGTTGACGAAGATATAGAACCGCACGCGGGTGACCTCGCCGTCGGTTCCGATGCGGTGCACGTTGCTGGCGTGGTGGCGCAGCGGATACGGGCTCTGGTTGCGGTGCTCGGACAGCCACTCCATCACGGCATCGCGGCCGTGCAGCTCCGGCGACATCAACTCTTCGAACGGGCTTGCGCCGGAGTCGCTTCGGCTGACGTAGTGCACGTCATCGGCGTAACGAGCGGCCAACTCGTCGTAATGCGCCTCGTCGTAGTGGTACCAGAAACCCGCGATGAACTCCTGCAGTTCGGACAGCGTGATCTCGTTGCTCATGCCAGCGAGTCAACCCCGGTGTGGGCTCGCTGACACCGCGGATGCCCGGTCAGTGGAACACTGCATCCCGCTCAGTAGACAGACCAATGCCCGACTTGGCTGTCCGCCTCGATACTCGACGTCATGACCGCCGCCACGGAATCGACGTCGCCCACCGGCCCCGCCCCTCCTGACCCCGCCGAACTGCGCGACAATCTCCTGCAGGCTGACCCCGGCGTCCTGGTGGCGGTGCTGGCGCAACTCACCGGCGACCCCTCGGTGATCGAGCGCTACGGGCCCAAAATCGCGCACATTCCCGACCCGCCCGAGCGGGCCGGTGTCACCGACCTCGAAACGGCCGCGGCGCTGGCCGACGCCATCATCGATTCGCTGGAGGAGCCCCGTCGCGCCAACGCCGTGCCCGCCGACGACCGCCGGTTCTTCGCGCGTCTGCTGCCGATAGCGCTGGGCACCGAGGTCGACGACGAGCAGGTCGACCTACTGCTGGAGCAGGGCGGCTTCCAGCGCCCACAGCCCACTCTGCCGCGCGCCGTGTCGATCCCCGACACCGTGAAAATCGCGATCGTCGGTGCCGGCATAGCCGGGATCAACGTCGCACTGGCGGCCGCCGAGGAGGGGGTGCGCTTCGAGATCTTCGACCGCAACGCGGAAGTCGGCGGGACGTGGCTCACCACCACCTACCCCGGCATCGGCGTCGACACACCGTCGGCGTATTACTCGCTGTCGCGTGAGGTGAACCCGGACTGGAGCAGCTACTACCCCCAGGGCGCGGAGTACCAGGCCTATCTGGTGGCGCTTGCCGACAAGTACCAGCTGCGCGAGCACACTCGGTTCCGCACCGAGGTCGAGGCGCTGTGGTGGGACGACGAACGCAAGCAGTGGCAGATCCATTCGGGCGACGGCCGACGGGCAGCGCGACATCAGCTTACGCCAGCGTCGTGGTCACTGCGGCCGGCTACCTCAACCGCCCACGCTGGCCCGATGTCAAGGGCCGAGAAACGTTCGCGGGCATCAGCATTCATTCGGCGTTGTGGGATCCGTCGCTGGATCTCTCCGGTAAGAGGGTGGCGATCATCGGGGCCGGGCTGCACCGCCGTGCAGATCGTCGACGCGTGCGTCGACGAGGTGGAGCACCTGACGGTGTTCCAGCGTCAGCCGCACTGGGTGGCGCCCCGTAAACGGCTGACCGACGACGTGCCGGCGCATCGCCGCTACCTCGGGCGGCACCTGCCGTACTACGCGAATTGGACCCGGCTGAAGTCGTATTGGGGCACGGCGGACAACAACTACCCGGTCATCCTGCAGGACCCGGAGTGGGCCAGGGACCACCTGTCGATCTCGGCGGCCAACGATGTGCTGCTGCAGATGTGTCTGCGTTACATCGAGGAGACGTTCGGCAAGGACACCGAGCTGGCCAAGAAGGTCACCCCGGACTTCGCGCCGTACGGCAAACGGATCATCCGTGATCCGGGCGGGTACTACGCGGCATTGACGCGCGACCACGTCGACGTGGAGGCCAGCGAACCGGCGGAGGTCAACGCGAAAGGCATTGTCACCCAGGATGGTCGGCAGATCGACCTTGATGTCATCATCTATGCCACCGGCTACCATCTCGACTTCCTGTCCACAGTCGACATCCGCGGGCGCGGCGGCAAGAAGCTGGCCGAGGAGTGGGGCGACAGCCCGCGTGCGTACCGCGGCGGAACTGTGCCCGGGTTCCCCAACCTGTTCACCATGTCGGCGCCGAACTACAGCCCGGGACATGGTGCGGGCGCTAACTTCTCGATGGAGGTGCTCGCGCACTACATCATGGAATGCCTGCAACTGATGTCCCTGCGTGGCGCCACCACCATGGAGGTCACCCAACGGGCCTACGAGGATTACGTGGCCGCGATCGACGAGGCGATGAGCCGTACGGTGTGGTGCCACACGCCGAATGCGCACACCTATTACCGGTCGGGTTCGGGCCGGGTGGTGGTGGCTACACCGTATCGGCTGGTCGACGTCTGGCAGCAGCACCGGGCGCCGATCGAAGAGGATTTCACGCTGCGATGAGCCGATTACTCACCGGGAAAACAGCTTTGGTCACCGGCAGCAGTCGGGGCATCGGACGCGCCATCGCCCAGCGGCTGGCCGCCGAAGGCGCGACCGTCGCGGTGACCGCACGCGCCCATACAACCTCGCAATCAAGCCGGGGCGGGAGTGCCGTGGCGCTGCCCGGCACCATCGACGAGACCATCGCGCTGATCGAGGAGGCCGGCGGATCGGCGTTTGGGCTCACCGCCGACCTCGAGGACACGGGGGCGCGCTGCGGTTTGGTGAACGCGGTGCTGGACCGTGCGGGCCGCATCGACATCCTGGTCAACAACGCCGGTTTCGCCGACTACGCGTTGGTCGAGGACATGTCACTGGACACCTTCGACCGGACCGTCGAGCACTATCTGCGGACACCGTTCGTCTTGACCAAGGCCGCAACGCCGCACATGCGAAAGCAGGGTGGCGGCTGGATCGTGAACATCGGATCGGTCACCGGTGCGGCTCCGGTGCGGCCGTACCGGGAGTACAACAAGACCTCCGGCGACGTCATCTACGCGTCGTGCAAGGCCGCGTTGCATCGCTTCACCCAGGGGGTGGCCGCCGAACTGCTCGACGACAATATCGCGGTCAATTGTGTGGGCCCGTCGACGGCGATCCGTACTCCCGGTGCAGCCCAGCTGATTCCGGACACCTTTCCGACCGAGCCGGTCGAGTACCTGGCCGAGACCGTGCTCGCAATGTGTCATCTGCCGGCCGCCGAACGTACTGGCCTGGTGGCGTTCAGCCTGCACTATCCGTGGTCGCAGCAGCTGCCGGTGCACAGCCTGGACGGCACGTCGCGAGCTGCCGCCGTTGGAACCGCCCGCCAGCGCCAATCCGAATATCCGCTCGGCCGGGCTGTAGTTCTCGCCGTGCGCGGTCAGCCCAATAGTGCTGCGTCGCAGAGACAGAAGCTGTGGCACACCCGATCCCGGACTGATGACGTCGGGACATTCGGGATCGAACCAGCGGTCCACCACCGCCCAGTGAATCGGATGCATGAGGTAAGGACCCATCAACCCGTCGACGTCGCTGAACTCCTGCTCGAACACGTGCGTCCACGGCGACGTCCCGATTGCATCGTCGACGCGACTGAGCTGCCACGCCTTGATAGCCCGTACGTAGCTCGGCATCGAGGACAGCTCGTCTTCGAACCGCGCGACGGTGCCGGCGTCCGTCTCGGGCAGCACCCGCAACAACAGGGTGCGGTAGACGGTGCCCGTGCCGCCGCCGTTGGGCGTAGGGGAGCCCGGGTAAGCGGCTCCGTTGATTCGTGTGATCGCGGGGTTTTGCAGAACGGTAGCGAAATCGTCTGCAGCCGAGAGCCATTCACTCCTGGTAATTGAATCTCAGATGGACCAGGATGTCGCCGCCGTTGCGCGACCCAGGCAGCGTCGGCTCGACGATGCGATGGTGCGCGTGGGTTGCATCGGCCCCCGAACGCACGAAAGCCAAGGTCCGGTCCAGATCTTCGTCGGCGACGTCGAGGAGTCGGGTGACGCTATACATCGCAGAGCGCATCGACGTCGTCAGCGGCCGCGGCGACCGACCGGGACCGCTCCGCAACCAGTTCGCTTATCTGGGACCACCATTCGCCCAGTGCCGGGTCCGGCCGGCCCTTCCACGTCATCTCCCACCATGCCTGAGCGCTGGGCAGCGTCCAGGTGATGGTGACCGTATTGGATTGATCCTCGAGCCAGATCGGGGGACTGACGAGGACGTCGCATAACGTCATGCCGCGGGAGAGGGCACCGGGCGCGTACTCGGCGAGGTAGGTGTCGACGAACTTTCTTGCGCATCCGGGCCTGGTCACCACCCTGTCGATGACGAATACCCGACCGTCAGCCATAGCCCGACCGTAGGTACCCGGCGAGACCCCACGCGGGTGCACTCCCGGCCATCGGGAGAACTTAGCCGAGCAGCTGAGCCAGCTCCAGGCACGCCTGTCTGCCGGGCTTCGTGCGCGATGTCGAGCATCGGCATCGTCATGAATCCGTGGATGCCCCCCTCGAAAAGGCATCGCGCCGTGCCCACGCCCGCCGCTTCGAGCGCATCGGCGTAAGCGAGGCATTCGTCACGCAGTGGATCATGGCCGGCGGCAACGACAATCGCGGGCGGCAGTCCTGCCAGGTCGGCCCTCAACGGCGAAGCGTACGGATGTTCGCGATCATCGGGCGCCGGCACATACTGGTCCCAATACCATTGCAGTGCCGGCTTCGGGTTGTAGAAGCCCTTGCCGAACAGGCGATAGGACTCGTTGTCGAAGTCGGCCGCGATCACCGGATAGATCAGCAACTGAGCCGCGATTGGGGGACCACCGCTATCGCGCGCCATCAACGCGGTGACCGCGGCCAGGTTCCCTCCCGCGCTGTCACCGCCGACCGCGACGCGACTGGCATCGCCGCCGAGGGCGCCCGCGTTGTCGGACACCCATCGGGTAGCCGCTTGAATATCGTAAGCAGCTGCGGGCCAAGGGTTTTCCGGCGCAAGCCGGTAGTCGACCGAGACGACCACGGCGGCAAGGCGATTGGCGAAGTCGCGGCACAGCCCGTCATGGCTGTCCAGATCACAGAAGACAAAGCCGCCGCCGTGTGCGTAGACCAGGACCGGTAGGTCGCCGGGCTGCTCGGGACGGTAGATCCGCACCGGGATGTCGCCGGCCGGGTCCCGGGACGGTCGTGTCTTGGATCTCGGCCACCGGCTCGGGTTCGGTGGACGGCACGAATCGCGACCGGATAGTCGCCCTGGCCTGCGCACCGGTCATGGTGTGGACCGGCGGGAAGCCACGGTTCAGCGCCTTGAGCAATGGGGCGATCTGTGGGTCGAGGCTCACGCGTACTGCAGTGCCGGTCGTGATACGTGCGCGGGACGGCGGGGCAGCAACGGCCGCAGCGGCTGCAGGGTCGGTGCGACCCGCTGCGGGCCGTCCTCGACGTTGCGCCAGATACCCATCGCGGTCATGCGCACCGGAGCAGCCAGCCGCTGGTCGAACATCAGCCGATTCATCGGGCCGCAGACCGACACGCGCCGCGACTGCCTCACCGGGACTGCCGATAGGTGCTGCTACGCAACCGAATCCGAGTTGCGACTCTTCGCGCTCGAATGCGATGCCGTGCGCCCGTACCTTGGCCAGCTCGGTGGTCAAGCTGGGTACTGCCGGAAATCGAGTACCTCGTCTTGCGGGCTTGCTAGGTCCACCACGGAATCCTCGTCACAGTAAGCCAGGATCGCCTTGCCGACGGCGGTGCAGTGCGCGGGCTGACGACCGCCGACCCGGGTGGGGATCGCGGACGCCATCCGATCGCCGACCTTCTCGAGGTAAACCACGTCAGGCCCATCTAGAACTGCGAGATGCACGACAAGCCCAGTGGCGCGGTGTAATTCACCTAGTAGCGGGCCGGGCCGCTCGCACCAGACGATCCTGGTGCACAGCAAGCGAGCCCAATTCCACCAAGCGCATGCCGAGCTCATAATCGCGACCGCTGCGACGCAGCCAGCGCAGCTGGACCAGGCGCTCGAGCATCCGGTGCGCCGATGAGCGCGGAAGCCCGGTGCGGCGTACGAGCTGGGCCAGGGTCAGCCGCCCCGGTCCGTCAAACGCATCGAGAACCAGGGAAATGCGGTCTATGACGGCGCTGGGGGTGGCTGTCTCAGCTGCTGCACTGCTGCTGACGATTTCGGGCATTGACTCTCCGACCCTCGTATGCCTGAGAAGCATATGACTATTAGTCATATAGGTTTAGCACAGCGGTGTGGCCGCTGTCACTAGAGACGTGCCAATGTCGTCGAGAGCTGTGGTGTCGTCGCAGCTCAGCCCTTGGCTTGCGGACCGACCTGCGCGCCGGCCGTAAAAGCTGCCGTCGCCCAGCGACACGCCGCTGGCGTAGCCCCACGCGGCGAGTCCGGCGGTCGAACGTCCCGCCGCGAACAGCCCTGGAATCGGTTCTCCGCTGACGTGCAGTACCTCGGCGTCCAACGTGGTGGCCAGCCCGCCCAAGGTAAAGCCGCCGGTGTTTTCGCGCAGATCGATGGCGCCGACCGGCGATCCGATCGGTTTGTTCCATTGAGACTTCTTGTGCAGCAACGGATCTTCGCCGTGTGCCGCACCCTTGTTATAGGCGGCCACGGTCGCCTGAAGCGACTCCGGGGGCAGTCCGATCTCGTGTTCGAGGTCTGCGACCGTGTCGGCGACCCAGGTCGCTTCGCGCAGCATGAATTTCGGCGACCACGAGGCCATTGCCTCGTCTTGGGCGTCGCTGTCGATAATCAGGTAGGCGGTGTTGTCCTGGTGATACAGCGTGAGTTGCCCGACGCGGCCGGGATAGGTGTCTTCTGCGACGTAGCGCTGGCCGCGGCCGTTGACCAGGATGCCGCGCACCAGTTGCTGGGGGTCGATGAAGATCGCGACTTCGGTGGCGTCCATGTGGGCCAAATCTGCGCCGAGCGTCTGCGCCATCCGGATCGACTGCCCGTCGTGCTGCTCGATCGACGCGGCTGGGCGTCCGGCGATACGGGGGGCGTATTGCGAAACCATCGCGTCGTTGTACGCGAAGCTGCCCGTTGCGAGTACCACCCCGGTGCGGGCCTTGATCGTCATTTCGGTGCCATATTGGCGAGCGCGGAGGCCGACCACCCTGCCGTCCGATTCGACAATAAGACACTGCACCCGAACGTCGTAGAGCGCTCGCCCGCCGGCCGCCGTGGCGGTCTCGACCAGCGGCTTCATCAGCATGTAGCCGGCGCTGGCCTCGCCCTGCTTCTTATTCTGCATCTGCGGCACGTGTCCGCGCGGGGCCGGAGTCGCAATTGTGTTGAATGGGTGGGAGTTTTCGCCGCCGCTGTACATCAGACCGTGGTCACCCATAGGCTCCCAGCCGGGCTCGGAGAAGAACTCCGCCTTGAAAGGCACACCGCAGCCGACCAGCCAGTCGAAGTGCGAGACGCTGCCCGCGCAGTAATCGACGATTCGGTTCTCATCGGCGCCGGGCCCCATCGCCACGTTGAGAAACGCCGCCATGTTGTCAACGGAATCGGAGAAGCCACAGGCGGTTTGGATAGGTGTGCCGCCGCCTAGATAGATGAAGCCACCGGCCATCGCTGCGGCGCCACCCCAGGATCCGGTGCGCTCCAGCACCAGGACTTCTGCCCCGGATCGGGTTGCCTCGACCGCTGCCGCTGCGCCGGCCACGCCATAACCGGCAATCACGACGTCGGCCTCGTGATCCCATGAGCTGATCGATGACGCCATAATTGGCGTGACGTCAGTGTCGGGCTTCACGGCCGCATTGCTGCCGGCATCTCGCCGATCCACTGATGACCCCAGTAGCTGTCGGCAGTGATTTCCTCTGCGGTGTAGAAGGTTTCGTCGACGCGCACACCCTCGGTACCGAATTCGATGTCCCAGTCACCGGGGGCGCGAACGTAGAACGACACCATCTTGTCGTTGGTGTGGCGTCCGAGCGTGGACGACAACTGGAAGCCTTCGGCGTTGACGCGATCCAGTGCCCGACCGACCGCGTCTAGCGAGTCCACCTCGACCATGATGTGCACCAGGCGTGGGTCGCGTTGATGTGCGGCCGGCACGATGGCGAGGCTGTGATGGCGTTCGTTGATGCCGAGGAAACGAACGCGCACCGGGCCGAATTGCTTGGGTAGCGGAACGCGGAACGCGCCACGGGACCGGAAGCCCAGCACGTCGGTGTAGAACTCGAAGAGCCCGTTGGGATCGGTCGCGGGTAGGACGACATGACCCAGGCCCTGGTCGCCGGTGACGAATGTCGCGCCGAACGGCGTCACGACCGGGCTGTGGTCGAGCACCGCACCATGAAACACCTCCAGCGTGGTGCCGGCCGGATCCTCGAAGGCGATCACTTCTTCGACGCGACGAGCTTCGGCGTCGTCGGTCGACAGTTGCTTGAACGGCACCCCGGCACCGTCGAGAGTTGCCTTTACGCGCTGCAGTGCCGGGTGATCGCGCACCTCCCAGCCGACGGTGAGCACCCGGTCGGTCTCACCGGGTACCACGATCATCCGCGCCGCGCGCTCATCCATCCGCAGATACAGCGCCGACGAGTCGGGCCCTTGCCCTTCAGCGAAGCCGAGGACGCCGAAGGCGAACTGGCGCCATCGACCTATGTCGTTGGTCGAAATGGTGATATAGCCAAAGCTTTTCAGATCACTCACGTTCAGTCTTCCTAGATCAGCGCCCGAAGTGGGCCCTCGGGCGGATCGACACCCAGTGAACTGAGCGCGGCGGCGTGATAGGTGGTGCCTGGGACGTGGATTGCGTGCATCTGCCCGACATGTAGGTCACGCCAGTACCGCTGCAGCGGCTTGTCCATGCGCGCGGCGTTGCCGCCGGAGCGAGCGAAGATCTCGTCTACCGCCGACACCGCACGCCAGACGGCGCGAACCTGAGTTCGCCGCCCCGCGGCCCGGTCTGCGAAGGACACTTCTTTGCCGGCCGCAACCATGTCGTAGATGCGGTCGGCATTGGACAACAATTCCTGCCGTGCAGCGTTGATGTCGGCCGCCGCTTCGCCGACGGCGTACATCACGTATGGGTCGTCTTTGATCGCGGTTCCGGTGGCGCCGACGCGCGCACGCTGGTAATCCAGGTGCGCTGCGAGCGCCCCTTCCGCGATGCCGATGGTCGCCGCCGAGATGCCTAGCGGGAACATCGTCGACCACGGCATCAGGTACAACGGCTCGGTCATGCCGGCCTCCCGCTGCGCGGTGCCGTCCATCACCTTGGCGGCGTCCATCGTCCGATACGTCGGTACGAAGGCGTCTTTGACGACGACGTCCTTGGAACCGGTTCCGCGTAGTCCCACGACGTTCCAAGAGTCGTCCACGATCTCGTAGTCTTTGCGCGGCAGAATCATGTGCAGCATCTGCGGCGGCATCAGCGGGATGCCTTTTTCGTCGCCGAGCATCGCGCCCAAGATGATCCAGTCGCAGTGGTCGGTGCCGGAGCTGAACTGCCAGCGGCCGTTGAAGACATAGCCGCCGTCGACGGGGCGGGCAACCCCTTGCGGCGCGTAGGGCGAGGCCATCCAGGTGTCGACGTCGTCCGCCCAGATCTCGGCGGAGACCTTCGGGTCGGCGTAGGCCAGCTGGTAAGGATGCACACCCACCACGCCGACAATCCAGCCTGCGGCCGGATCGAGTGCCGCAGTCGCCATCGTCGTCTCGGCGAATTCTCGCGGGTGAACCTCGAAGCCCTGATACTGCTTGGTCTGAAGTAACCGGATCACACCGGCCGACTTCATCATCTTGACGGTGTCGTCGGTGAGCCGGCCGATCTGTTCCGCATTGGCGGCCTGTTCACGCATTTGGTCGGCCAAGTCCATCACTCGGTCGAGTACACGTTCGCTCATGATGTCGTCCTCCGGTATCTAGGCCTACTGATGGTCTACCGCAGCGCAGGGCCCGTCCGCTGCCAATCCCAATGAGCGGGCGGAAAACCTCTGTGATCGAATGCCTGTCCAATCACCGGGAAACCGCCGTGACCGCTGTACCGGCGTACCTACAGTGCTTCTGTGACGGTTGATGAACATCTGGACGCAATGGTTGTAGGCGCCGGGTTCGCCGGTCTGTACGCGCTCCACAAACTCCGCAGTCAAGGACTGTCGGTTCGGGTGCTCGAGGCCGCCCCCGATCTTGGCGGCACCTGGTACTACAACCGGTATCCGGGGGCGCGCTGCGACGTGGAGAGCGTGGACTACTCGTACTCGTTTTCCGACGAGCTCCAGCAGGAGTGGAACTGGACGGAAAAATACGCGACCCAGGCCGAGATCCTGCGCTACCTGAATTGGGTCGCCGAGAAGCTAGACCTTCGTCGTGACATCACGTTCAACGCCGGGGTGGTGTCGGCGGTTTTCGACGAGTCGGCGATGCAGTGGATTGTGACCACCGCTGGCGGTGACACGCTGTCAGCTCGCTTCTGCCTGATGGCGACCGGATCGCTGTCGGCTGCGATGGTCCCGGACTTCCCGGGGCTGGGGGAGTTCGCCGGTGAGGTGTACCACACAGCGCACTGGCCGCACGATTCCGTGGACTTCACCGATAGGCGCGTCGCGGTCATTGGCACCGGATCGTCTGGCATTCAATCAATTCCGATCATCGCCGAGCAGGCTGCCCACCTCTACGTCTTCCAGCGGAGCGCAAACTACAGTGTCCCGGCCGGGAACAGCCCGCTCTCTGCCGAGGATCTCGACGCGATCAAGGCGACCTACTCCGAACGACGCCGGCGGTCGTGGTCAAGCGGCGGTGGAACGCCGCATATCACTGCTCCTCAACTGACGCTCGAATGCGACCCGGAGGAGCGTCGCGCGGCTTTCGAGAAGCGTTGGCAACTCGGTGGCGTGCTCTACTCCAAGACCTTTCCCGACCAGCTGACCGACTTGGCAGCCAACGACGAAGCGCGGAAGTTCTACGAGGAGAAGGTGCGCGCCGTCGTCGATGACCCCGCCCTGGCCGATCTGCTGATTCCGACCGACCACCCCATCGGAACGAAGCGAATCTGTACCGACACCAACTACTTCCAGACCTTCAACCGTTCTAATGTCAGTCTCGTAAGCGTCCGTAACACACCGATCGACTACATCGACGCAACGGGGATCCGCACCACCGAAGCCCGCTTCGACGTCGATTCCATCGTTTTGGCAACAGGTTTCGACGCCATGACGGGAGCTTTGGCCCAGATCGACATTGTGGGCCGCGGTGGCCAGACACTCCGGGACGACTGGGTGGATGGACCGCGCACCTACCTCGGACTGGGCATCGACGGATTCCCTAACCTGTTCGTGATCTCTGGGCCGGGGGCGCCCGCGGTATTGGCCAACATGGTGCTGCACGCCGAGGCGCAAGTGAACTGGATCGCCGCCGCGGTCCGTTACCTCGACGACCACGGTTACGCCACTATGGAACCGACCACCGACGCGGTGGACGGGTGGGCCGCAGAATTGGCGCGTCGGGCCGACGAATCGTTGTTCACAAAAGCCAACTCGTGGTACATGGGCGCGAACGTTCCCGGCAAACCAAGGGTTTTCATGTTGTTCATCGGCGGCTTCGCCACGTACAACGATATCTGCGCAGAGGTTGCGGGCTCAGGTTACAAGGGTTTCGCCCTGGCGAAGTACGACGTCAGAAAGTGACTGCGATGCAGGTTAATTCAGGTCAGCTCGCCGACAAGGTGGTGCTCGTCAGCGGTGGCGCGGGCGGGCTGGGTACAGCATTCGCACGGTTGGTGCTCAGCCGCGGCGGCAGCGTGGTGCTCGCTGACCTACTCGACACGGAGGGCAACAAGCTGGTCGGCGAGCTCGGCGCGCAGGCCCGCTACATTCATCTCGACGTCACCGATCCGGAGCAGTGGGCGAGTGCGGTGCAGTTCACCCTCGACGAGTTCGGCGCACTGACCGGGTTGGTCAACAATGCCGGCGTCTCGACCGGGCAGTTGCTCGAACACGAACCGCTCGCGCATTTCCGGAAGGTGCTGGACATCAACCTGACCGGGGTGTTCAACGGCCTGCAGTCGGTGATCAAGCCGATGCGGGAGGCGGGAGGCGGATCGATCGTCAACATCTCCTCGGCCGCAGGAATGTTCGGCTTGGCGTTCACCGCGGGTTACGGTGCCTCGAAGTGGGGTGTGCGTGGATTGTCGAAGATCGCCGCGGTCGAGCTCGCGCCGGACCGAATCAGGGTCAACTCTGTGCATCCGGGCATGGTGTACACGCCGATGACCGTCGACATCGGCATCAAGCCAGGTGAGGGCAACTACCCCAACACCCCGATGGGACGCATCGCAGAATCCGGGGACATCAGCGGCGCCGTCGGCTTCCTGCTCTCCGACGATGCCGCCTACGTGACCGGCGCCGAGATCGCCGTCGACGGTGGATGGACTGCCGGCCCAACGATGAAATATGTTATGGGACAGTGATATCAGACAGGAGCACGGATGAATCGACTGGCAGGTAACCGGATACTGGTGACCGGCGCGGCCTCGGGTATCGGGCAGGCCACCGCGTTGCGCCTGCTGGACGAGGGTGCCACGGTCGTGGCCGCCGATGTCGCCGCCGACGGACTGGAGAAGACCCGCGCCAAGGCCGCCGAGGCCGACGGCGGGGAGCGTCTGACGACGTTGGAGATGAATATCGGCGAAGAGCGTTCGGTGGTCGACGGCGTGCGCTCGGCGGTCGACACGTTGGGCGGCCTGGATTCGGTGGTGAATGCCGCGGGGATTCTGCGCGCCGTGCACACCGAGCAGATGGGATTGGACCTGTGGAACCAGATCATCGGCGTGAATCTGACCGGGACCTTTCTGGTGGTGCGCGAGGCCCTGCCTAGCCTGCTGAAGAATCCGCGCAGCGCGGTCGTCAACTTCAGTTCGACGTCCGCGTCGTTCGCGCACCCGTACATGGCGGCATATGCGGCCAGCAAAGGCGGCGTCCAGTCGTTCACCCATGCGCTGGCGCTGGAGTACGCGGGCCAAGGACTGCGGGCCGTCTGTGTGGCGCCGGGAAGCATCAAGTCCGGAATCACCGATGCCACAGGCGGATACATTCCGCAGGACGCGGATTGGAATCTGTTCACCAGGCTGATGCCGATCCTGCCGACCACCGAGGAATCCAGTGGTACCGGCATGGCTGCGCCGTCGGCGGTGGCCGGGGTGATCGCGATGCTGGTTTCCGACGACGGCGCGTTCATCACCGGCACCGAGATCCGGATCGACGGCGGAACGCACGCGTGAGCCCGACCTACGAAGACTCGTTGCGCGAAGTCACCACCGACGCAGGCGTTCTGCGCTATCACGAAGCCGGCCCGGCCGATGGTCCACCGCTGTTGCTGCTGCACGGATCCGGTCCGGGCGTGACGGGCTGGCGGAATTTCCGCGGCGTGCTGGGTACCTTCGCGGAGTTCTTCCGCTGCCTGGTGCTGGAATTTCCCGGCTTTGGCGTCAGCGATGACTTCGGCGGTCACCCGATGATCACCGCGCTGGATGCCGTGGCGCGATTCGGTGACGCGCTCGACTTGGAAACCGTTGATATCGTGGGTAACTCGATGGGTGGCGGCGTGGGGATCAACTATGCGATCGCTCACCCCGATCGGGTCCGCCGGTTGGTGACCATCGGCGGTATCGGTCGCAATATCTTGACTCCTGGCCCCCCAGAAGGCATCCGGTTGCTGCAGGAGTTCACCGACGATCCCACCCGCGAGGGGTTGGTTCGGTGGTTGCATTCGATGGTCTACGACCCGGCGATAGTGACCGACGAGCTGATCGAGGAGCGGTGGAGTCACGCTACCGACCCCGCGACGTTGGCCGGCGCGCGGCGGATGTACGGCAAGGAAGCGTTCACCCAGATGATGAAGGCTCTCGAGTCGAAAAAGGGTCCGCAACCATGGGCGGTGATGCACCGCGTTCAGGCGCCGACGCTGATCACCTGGGGCCGCGACGACCGGGTCAGTCCGCTGGACATGGCGCTGCTCCCGATGCGGACCATCCCCAACGCCGAGCTGCATGTGTTCCCCAACTGCGGCCACTGGGCGATGATCGAGGCGAAAGAGGCTTTCGAAAGCGCGGTGCTGGCCTTCTTGCTGCGGGGTAAGGCTACATAGGTCACTGGGGTCAGTTGACGCAGGGCACGCCGCCGCCGCCGATCGGCACGCCCTGATCGGGTGTCGGAATGGTGGTGTCGGTGGTCTTGCCCGACTGCTGCCATCCGTAACTGCCGTAAATCGATGCCGGCGAAGTGGATTCGGTGCTCGATTCGTCCTGGCTGGGAACCGAGAAGTTGTCGTCGACGACGACCTGGACATGCCCGAACTGCAGTGTGCGGTTTGGCTTGTCGGGCGCGTCAATGCCCAGTAAGCCAGCCACTTCGCGAGCGTCCGCATCGGCACCGGGCGCGTATTCGATTGTGGTGGAAGTGGGTTCGCCGCGAACGCGGTCGCGCACGGAGCCGGTGGTGTAGCCGTCGTGCTTCAGCGTGCGGGCCACCTTGCCGGCAAGGCCACCGACACTGCTGGCGTTTACCACGTCGACGACAGTCGAAGGATGTGGAATGCCGGCGGTGGTCGTTGTCGTCGACGACGACGATGACGAGCCGAAAGCCGCCGCCACCTCGGCTCGGATGGCTGCCGGATCGACGATGTTGACGTCTTGGCCGTTGATGTTGTCGTAGCGCACCACCGGCAGGGTTCGGTACTCGATAGAGCCGCCGCCGAGCGCACCCATCTTGCGGAACATGTCCTCGTCCCAGCCGGCCGACAGCACTACGTCCTTGCGCGCCACCGCCATCAGCCCTTTCAGCTTTCCGAGGTTGGTGAAGGTGCCGCTGTCCTGGAGCTGATGCATGACCGACGAGAGGAAGGCTTGCTGGCGGTGCGTGCGGTCCAGGTCGCCGTTCTCCAGTCCGTGGCGCTGCCGGACGAACGCCAGCGCCTGTGCGGCATCCAGCGTCTGCGGGCCCGCCGGGAAGTCAGCGCCGGAGTACTCGTCGTAGACGGCGTGCTTGAGGCAGACGTTCACGCCGCCGAGGCTGCCGGCGAGGTCGTAGAAACCGGCCAGGTTGACCTCAGCGAAGTAATCGATCGGCGCACCGGTCAGCTTCCGCACGGCCTTCAGCGTTGCGGCGCGGGCGGCCTCACGACCCTTGGTCTCCAACTGCTTCTGGTCGCTGATGCCCTTGTCGATCATCTTCTGCTCGACGTACTGCTTGGTGAGGCCGTACGCCTCCTTGATCTTGATGTGGTTGTAGCCGGGGACACCGTTCCAGGACACCCAGTCGTCGCGCGGAATGGAGAACGCGGACACTTTGTCGTCGGGGCTGATGTGCGCCAGGATCAACGTGTTGGTGTTGTAGCCGCCGTCGTCGGAGTCGCCGGCGTGCAGGTGCTTCAGCACGCTCCACGGCAGGTCGTCGCCGTTCTGGTCTTTGCGCGAGTCGAGGCCGATCAGCAGGATGTTCATCCCGTTGCCGTTGGACTTCGGGTCCTCGGCGCTCAGGGCCTGGGAGACGGTGATTCCGCTCAGCACGCCGTGGGCCATCCAGTAGCCCGACCCGGTGGCCAGCAGGGCAGCTACCGCGACCATGGTTCCGGCGGCATGCACCAGTGTGCGGCGCCGCGACTTCGGCGGCGTCGCGCGATGGCGATGCTTAGGATCGGATGACTGCAGTTCTCCCACAACAATCTCGGCTGTACTCGGGGCCGCGCCTGGCCTGGAATGACGTGTACGGGCGCTGTTTGGTACTTGCGGTCTAGTATGCGGCAGCTTTCTGAGGATAGTCTTGTGACCCAGCTAACTCGCAGTCTTCAACTGGACTGTGAAAAACGGCGCTACCAGCGACGATGGCATGCTGACGGGTTTTTGTACCGCGGTACCGATTGTGGCCAAATCGTGCCGTTAGAGATCGAGAATGACCCCGTCGGCCGCCGATAAGGCGGCATCGAAGCGGGCCTGGGCTGCCTCCGCGGCGCGTTCGGCCACCCCCGGAAGGGGATGGTTATGCGTGATGAGCAGGCGCGATACCCCCGCCTCGGCGGCGATGGTGCCGGCCTCGTCGCCCGAGGTATGGCCGCGTTCAACATCATGGGCCTCCCATGCCTCGTGCAGCAATGTGGCCACACCCGCCACATGGCGGATGGTTTCCGGGTCGAACTCGGTGTCGGTGCAGTAGGCGAAGCGGTCGCCGACCCGGAGTCCGGCCGATGGCAGCGGATGGCGGGTCTGCTCCCACGTCTGGATCTCGTGACCGGCAAAATCCAATGTGTCCCAGCCCAGCTCGGCCCAGCGCGCCGAGGCCAGTGGCGAATTCGTTTGAAACGGGGACGCAAGAAGTTGTCCCTCGACGATCGAGCGGGTGGGCCGGCCGTAGGCCATCGAACCCGGGCCGGCGATGGTGAGTTCCCGGCCGCGCAGTGCGCGTTCGCTGACGAACCCGAGACCCGTGACGTGATCGAGGTGAAAGTGACTGAGCGCCACGGTCACCGTCTCGACGCCGTCCAGCAGCGACGGGTTGATGTGCAGGGCGCCGAAACCAGTTCCGGCATCCAGTATCAGAGCCTCGGTGCCAGAGGTGATCAGATAACAACTGGTCTGGCGGGAGCTGGTGGGAATCCAGCCACCGCTGCCAAGCACCGTCATCCGCATGGTGAGAAATCTACGACGCCAGTGATTCTCTCAGCCCATCTCGCTACGAACTGCCAGATGAGGCCCGGCCAGAACCCGTCAGGACTTGCCTACGACGACCCGCCGACGCACATCGACGGCTAGTGCGAGGGCGCCGGGCTCGGCGCACTCGTGGGTGTGGGGACCGCCGGACTGTTCGGAGTCGCCGGCGTGGGACTCGCTGGAGTCGCGGGCGTGGCGCGCGCCGGGCTGGTCGGACTGGTCGGGCTGGTCGGACTGGTCGGATTCTGGTCGGGCTGGTCGGCGGCGTGGGCGGTGGCGGAGGCGCAGCGCCCGGGGGGGTGGCGCCAAGCCCCGGCCCCACGCCACACCAGTCCTGCACATCCTGCGTGTACTGCTCCAGCGGCGGCGGACATCGGTACCCGAACGGAAAGTTCGCCCCGGCGTTGAGCAGATCGCAGGGGATCAGGACCTGCTTGCCTTTCTGGGTGTTGCTCACACACTTCACCGGTTGGCCCGGCGGCACCGACGGATCGGCATGGGCCGGGACGGGGACGATGACCGCCACCAAAACAGCGGCGAGCGCCCCCGCAGCATGCCGATAGATCATGAACACTCCTCATGGGCGGGCCGTAAGCATGGCCGATCGCTGGCCCTCTAAACGATAGAACGTATCGCGCCCGCCCTTTCGCGGCTGACGGATCATCGAAGGCAGGCGTGTGTTTTCTCCGAGATAGTGCCACACTCAGCCATGGCCGACGTCGCGCTGCGCCCGCTCTTCGTCGCTGTTGCCGCCTTAATGTTGTCCGTAGCCGTCGCGCACTCCGACCCCCTGGACGATCAGTTTCTGGGTTTGCTGTCCACAGACGGGGTGAATTTCGCCACCCCGGAACGCATGATCGGTTTGGGGCACGAACGTTGCAACGACAACCAGCTCGGTCACGACCAGGGCGGTTTCAGTCCGTGGTCTGGTCTTGTCCGAAGCCCGTACACCACCGCCGTGTCGGCGCTCAGCACCAAATTGGCCAGGGAAGGCTTGACGGCCGTCCAGATGGACCACTTCATGCGCGACGCGATCCACACGTACTGCCCGGGTCGATAAGCTCCCTCCGCGATCGCACCCTGCGCCCGAAAGTCGTAGATATCAAGGTAAGTGGCTGATCGGGTCATCCAACGCGTCGAGGCTCGATCGCCCCAGTGGCGCTGTTAGCGCCGGCTTGCTCCCGCTCTGGTTGAGTCGGCGCGTGGCTCGGAGGCAGCACCCCATCGTAGAATCTTGATGGCTCGTCGAGCGGGCCACGGCCGCGTTAGCTCAGTTGGTAGAGCATCGCTCTTGTAAAGCGAATGTCGAGAGTTCGATTCTCTCACGCGGCTCCGATCTTGTCGGCACTGAGGAATACCGTCGCTTTGTGTCGGAAGGTTGCCCCGGGTGTGGGGTCAATTCCGCAGGCTGTCGGCGAAAGATCTACTGCAGCAATGCATGCCAACAATCCCACCGTCGACGCTTGCTCTTGGAGGCTTGGCTCGACGCCGGAATCTGCGGCTCATTTGTCCCAACTGTGACAGCCAACTGCCGACGTTGAAGGCGAGCAATCGCGGCAACGGTCGCTACTGCCGAAGACGGAGGTACGCGCGAGGCCAGTGCTACCGACGCCGCACCGCGAACCGGCTCACTCGTCGTGGGTTGAGGTCTCGTGGTCGATGATCCGCTGCGAACGCACCGTCCGCGACGTCCCGGGCCGCCTCGGACGCCGGCCCGGCAGCGGAATCCGGTCAGCGATGTTGCTCAGCGGGTTGACCACTAAGGTCAGCGACATCACCGCATCCTGCAGCGTCGCGATCGCCGGTTCGAGCGCTTCCATCCCGGGCGCGAGGCGGGCCAGCGTGTCGGCGACGTCGGCCAGCTGCTCGAGCGGGCCGTTGCGCGCGGTCAGCTTGTCGATCAAACCGCCCTCGGACAGCAGGCGATCTGCCAGTCCGTCCTCGGCCAACACCCGATCGATCAACCCGTCATCGGCGGTCAGCTGATCCACCAGGCCGCCGGGTTTCAGCGCGCGCTCGAGACCGCCGCCCTCGGCGGTCAGCCGGTCGAGCAGGCCACCGTCGGAGGTGAGCATGTCCACGACCCCGCCCGGGCGCAGCAGCCGGTCGATCGGACCGTCGGCGGCAATGGCGCGTCCGAGCGGCGCATCGTCGTCCAACAGCCGGGCCAGCCGGTTCGCCCGGCCAATCGCATCGTCGATGCCCAGCATGTGCGCGAACGGATTGGATCCGCTCGCGGTGCCCGTCTCGCCCAGGCTGCGATGCGCCATACCGAGCGCGGACGTCGCGATACCCACGCCCGCGTCAGCGGCTGCGAGTCCGACCCGCACGGGTGCGGTGGCCAGGCTCACCAGACTCTTGCCGAGATTCATCCCCCGAGTGTATTCAGACCAGGCGAAATCCCGTCGCGGTTGGCCGTGATCGGGCTAACAACAAACTCTCAGCTCGAACACAGCCAGCATGGAGGCATTCCTCAGCTAGGTAGGAGGAAATTGACGTCATGTCAGCAGCAATGCAGGAAGCAGCACCCGAGGCACGTGTTCTCGTCGTCGACGACGAAGACAACATCGTCGAACTGCTGTCGGTCAGTCTGAAATTCCAGGGCTTCGAGGTGTACACCGCTACCAACGGATCAATGGCGCTGGATCTGGCTCGCGACGTCAAACCGGACGCGGTGATCCTCGACGTGATGATGCCCGGCATGGACGGTTTCGGGGTGCTTCGCCGACTGCGCGCCGACGGCATCGACGCGCCGGCGCTGTTCCTCACCGCCCGAGACTCGCTGCAAGACAAGATCGCCGGCCTCACACTCGGGGGCGACGACTACGTCACCAAGCCGTTCAGTCTCGAAGAGGTTGTCGCCCGGTTGCGGGTCATCTTGCGGCGCACTGGAAAAGGCATCACCGAGAACCACAACCCACGGCTGACGTTCGCCGACATCGAGCTCGACGAGGAGACCCACGAGGTGTGGAAAGCCGGTGAGCCGGTGTCGTTGTCGCCGACAGAATTCACCCTGCTGCGCTACTTCGTCATCAATGCCGGCACCGTGCTGAGTAAGCCGAAGATCTTGGACCACGTGTGGCGTTACGACTTCGGCGGCGACGTCAACGTCGTCGAGTCCTACGTCTCCTATCTGCGTCGCAAGATCGACACCGGGGAAAAACGCCTGCTACACACGCTGCGCGGGGTCGGATACGTGCTGCGGGAGCCGCGGTAACAAGAGTTGCCGGCACGACCGCACCGTCGGGCGAATAATGAGCCGATGCTGAAACGACTGCGGGCCGCCGTGCCGCTGCGGGTGAGCCTGGTGGTGGCCACCCTGCTGCTGGCGGCCTGCGGGCTCGCCGTGTCCGGCGTCGCGGTCGCAGCGATCCTGCGTAACAGCCAGATCCACCGGGTCGATCGCAACCTGCTCGACGCCAGCCGCGGCTGGGCGCTTGCGACCAGAACGACGTCGCCGGGGCTACACCTGCCCACGGCTGATCGCCCGCCGTCGAACTATTACATCCGCAGCACGACCCCGGACGGGCGCACCTGGTCGGTGGCCAACGACACCAGGCCGGAACCCGCGATCCCGGCGAACAATGATGTCGGCTCGACGCCGAAAACAGTGGGCTCGGTTGACCATTCCGACACAAAGTGGCGGGCCGTATCGGTACGCAGCACCAGCGGCAGGATGATCACAGTTGCCTACGACCTCTCCGATTTCCTGCACACGGACCGGTCACTGGCCTGGCTGCAATTCGGCATCGGTGTAGCGGTCCTGCTCGTGCTGGGACTGGCCATCCACGCGGTCGTGTTACACAGTCTGCAGCCGTTGATGGAGGTCGAACAGACCGCCGCGGCCATCGCCTCTGGTCAGCTGGATCGCCGTGTGCCCGAACGTGATCCACGGACCGAGGTCGGCCAACTGTCTTTGGCGCTGAACGGGATGCTGGCGCAGATTCAGGCGGCGCTGGCTTCGTCGGAGGCCTCGGCGGGGTTGGCGCGCAGCTCCGAGGAGCGGATGCGGAGGTTCATCACCGACGCCAGCCATGAGTTGAGGACCCCGTTGACCACTATTCGCGGCTTCGCCGAGTTGTACCGGCAAGGCGCGGTAAGCGATATCGGGCAAACCATCTCGCGGATCGAGAGCGAATCACGCCGGATGGGTCTGCTGGTGGAAGATCTGCTGCTGTTGGCACGGTTAGATGCTCAGCGTCCCCTGGAAAGCCAGCGGGTGGACCTGCTGGCGCTGGCGGCCGACGCGGTGCATGACACCCGCGCCATTGCGCCACAGCGCAAGATCACTGTGGATGTGGTTGACGGGCCGGGGATTCCGCAAGTCCTCGGCGACGAGGCCCGGTTGCGTCAGGTGCTCAGCAATCTGATGATCAACGCGGTTGAGCACACCCCGGAGACCGCTCGCATCGCGGTAAGGGTCGGCACGAAGGACGGCGATGCGGTTCTCGAAGTCATCGACGACGGGCCCGGCATGGAGGAGCAGGACGCGCAACGCGTCTTCGAGCGGTTCTATCGCGCAGACTCCTCACGGGCGCGCAGCAGCGGTGGTTCAGGGCTGGGGTTGTCCATCGTCGACTCGCTCGTCCGCGCACACGGCGGCACCGTTGCGGTGACGACGGCGCCGGGACAGGGCTGCCGCTTTTACGTCAGGCTCCCGCGGATTGCCGACGTGGCCGCCCGCGTTGATTCAGTCAGTTAAATCGGCAAGTGCCGCTTTGATTTTCGCCTGAGCCTCGTCCAGGGATTCCGGGGACGGGTTGCGGTCGACGTTGGCGAAGCCGAAATCGCTCAGGCTCTTGGCCGGGAAGACATGCACGTGCAGATGGGGCACCTCCAGGCCGGCGATGATCACCCCGGCCCGGTCCGCGTCGAATGCCTTGGTGACCGCTTTGCCCACCAACTGGGCAACGGACATGACCCGGGCGAACGTCGCCGGCTCGATGCTCTGCCACTGATCGATTTCCGCGCGCGGCACCACCAGAGTGTGTCCTTGGGTCATCGGCTCGATGGTCAAGAACGCGACGACCTCGTCGTCGGAGTACACGAAGCGGCCCGGCAACTCGCCGCTGATGATCCTGCTGAAGATTGAAGTCACTGGCGCCGCTCCTCCTCGTCGCTAGGCTCCACATCGTCGCCGACGCGGGGCATCGCTTCAGCATATGTTGCGCGGCGAATGGCTAGGCAGCGCTGTCGTCGAGCAGACCGGCAAGCTCGGCCACCGACCACGGTGGCGAGTCGTGGTGATCGCGATACCCGATCAGAGCCGGCGCGGCCTTGGGGAATCGGCCGATGAAACCGCCTGATGCGGCGAAGATTTCACCGGTGCGATCCTTGGCGAGGTCGCTGGCCAGGTAGACGTAGGCCGGCGCGGCATAGTCGGGTTCCGCGACATCCAGCGAGCCCTGCATCGAGACGTCGTCCAGCAGCCCGCGGCGGTTCAGTCCGGTGATATGGGCGACGTAATCCGCGCCGGTGGACAGCCGCGTCCGGGCGCCGGGGCACACCACGTTGGCCCGCACCCGGTGCTCCCTCAGTTCGGCGGCAATCGCCAGCGTCAGGCTGTTGACCGCGCCTTTGCCAGCCGGATATCCGGTGCCCCCGTAGTCGCCCAGGAACGCGAACGAACTGCTGTTGACGATGCTGCCGCCACCCTGCGCGACCATCCTGGGTGCGGCGGCGCGACAGGTCGCGAACACCGTGCCCAGATGGGCGTCCATCAGTTCGGCGAACTGTGCCGCGCTGATGTCGAGGATGGATGAACCCGCAGGCTCGGCGATGCCCGCGCAGTTGATCAGGATGTGAATGCCGCCGAACTCGTCAATGCAGTCCTCCACCAACGACTCTGCGGCTTCCTGGGCCGACGCCGAACCCGGGTGGGCGGTCGCCCGTCCACCTGCGGCAATGATCGCCGCCGTCGTGGAGCGGGCGGCGTCGGCGTCTCGGCCGTTGACCACCACGCCGGCGCCGTGCTGGGCGAGCAAAGCCGCGACCGCCGCGCCGATACCTCGTGACCCGCCGACCACGACCGCGCCGCGGTCGGCGAGCAGTGCGGTCACTCCTCGTTGCCGAAGGTCATCACGTCGAGGTTCCAGTAGCCACGCATGTTCGCGATCAGGCCCGCGTCGTTGACGCGGTAGGTGAACACGCCTCGCACACTGCTGGTGACTCCGTTGTCGAACTTGCTGTCCAGGACCAAGATGTGCGCGACTTCGCGGGGGTCGCTGGACGGAAACGTCTCCTCGCAGGTGATCCGCAGATTATTGGCGGCGATATTGGTGTCGTAGAAATCCGCGACGCCGTCCTTACCCCGCACGCCGGTGCCGTCGGGGTTGGTCACCGACTTGCCGATCGGATCCTCGACCACGACGTCGTCGGCCATCAGGGCCAGCCAGCCCTCCCGGTCGTGGGCCTGGACGCAGCGCCACGACGACTGGGAAGCGGCCAGCGCGGGGGATCTTTCGGCGGTTTCCTGCGACATCTCGGTTACCGGTCGGCGTCGGTGTAACGGATCACGCCGCGAATGTTCTTGCCGTCCAGCATGTCCTGGTAGCCGTCGTTGATCTGCTCCAACTTGTACTGCCGGGTGATCATGTCATCGAGGTTCAGCTTGCCCGCTTTATACATCGACAGCAGCTGAGGAATGTCGAACTGCGGGTTACCGCCACCGAAGATGGTGCCCTTGATGGTCTTCTGCATCAGGGTCAGCATCGCCAGATTCAGGGTGACGTTGGCGTCCAGCAGGCTGCCGATGGCGGTCAGCACACAGGTGCCGCCCTTCGCGGTCAAGATCATGTAGTTTTCCACGTCGGCCCCGAGCAGCTCGCCGACGGTGACCACGACTTTGTGGGCCATCAGTCCGTGCGTCACTTCCTGGATACCACCCATCGCGGCGAAAACGTCCGGGTAGACGTGCGTCGCGCCGAACTTGAGGGCCTGGTCGCGCTTCCACTCGACCGGGTCGATCGCGAAGACGTAACGGGCGCCCGCAGTGACGGCACCTTGCAGCGCCGCCATCCCGACCCCGCCGATACCGACGATCGCGACGTCCTCTCCCGGTCGGATGTCGGCGGTGCGAACCGACGAGCCGTAGCCGGTGGTGACACCGCAGCCGACCAGCGCGGCGACCTCGAATGGCACCGACTCGTCGATCTTCACCACCGAGCTCTTGTGCACGACCATGTACGGGGAGAACGTGCCCAGCAGCGTCATCGGGAAGACGTTCTCGCCGCGGGCTTGGATGCGGAATGTGCCGTCGGAGACGGCGGCGCCGCCGAGGAGGCCCGCGCCGAGGTCGCACAGGTTGCGCATGCCGGCCTGACAGGTCGGACAGTGTCCACAGGACGGGATGAACGACAGCACCACGTGGTCGCCCGGTGCGAGGTCCTCGACGCCCGGCCCGACTTCGGTGACGATGCCGGCGCCTTCGTGACCGCCGAGAACCGGGAAGCCGCCCATCGGGATGCCACCGGTGACCAGATGGTGGTCGGAGTGGCACATGCCCGCCGCTTCCATCTGAATTTTGACTTCGTCTTTTTGGGGGTCGCCGATCTCAATTTCCTCGATCGACCAGGGCTGATTGAACTCCCAGATCAGCGCGCCTTTGGTCTTCATCGTGAACCTGCTTTCGTCGTTGAACGTCGGTTGAGAACGGCCCAGCTCCACGCAAGCAACCGCTTGGTTGAGTGTAGGTCAGGGGGTGATCCTGGTCACCAGCGGAGCCAGGTGTGGTTCACCAGATGGGTACCGGCGCCTGGCCCAGCGGGTAGTAACCAGGCAACTTCTCGCCGGCCAGGCTGCGCTGGATGCGGTTCTGCATCCCGGTGCTCAGGTCGCCCGACTCGATCAGGTTCCCGAACATCTTCGCCACGTGGCCGAAGTCGAAGAAGTCGCGCTGCCATTCGATGAGGGCGTCGGCGTTGAGGCGGAACCAGCTACCGCCGATGCCGTAGATCTCGTCCTGGCTGCCGTCGGTCTTGTTGACGATCTGCTTCCAGAAGCCGACGATCTCGCCCTGCTTCTCGTCGATGAGGACCTTCTGGTACTCGTACACCCAGTTCTCCAGGCCTTCCATCTCCAGGCCGAGCGCGACGTCGCGGATCTCGTCGACCCCGACGCACATCACGTCCTCCTTGGGGCCGATGTTCCAGCCGTAGGTGGCCTCGGGTGCGTAGAAGTCGCCCAGCGGCTTCCAGTCGCCCGCCTTCTCGCAGTCCTTGTTCGCCTGCAGCCAGCGGTCGACCCATGCCTCGAGGTCTGCCCGCGAGTGTGTTGACGCCTTTGTCATGTGAGTCAGGTCTCCATTTCTTTGATGAGCAGTGCTTGCGTTGGGCACATTTCGACCGCCCGCTCGACTTCGTCGCGGGCTTCGTCACGGGGTTCGGGATCCAGGATCTCGACTTTTCCCCGTTTGGGGACCCGGAAGTAGTCGGGTGCCTCCAGCTCGCACATCGCATGGCCCTGGCACAAGTCCAGGTCGACTTCGACACGAAAACCCATCAGGTTCCTCGAGTCTGGCGCTTGCGGTAGCGGACCTTGGCCGGGCTGGCCAGCTGCACGACCATCTTGGAGTGGTCGTTGTGGTAACTGTCGGCGGGCTGCGCCATCTCGAAATCGTATTCCCGCAACAGGACCGAGAAGATCGCTTTGATCTGCATCTGTGCGAAAGCCGCTCCTACGCAACGGTGCCGGCCGGCACCGAACGGAATCCAGGTCCATCGGTTGACGATGTCGGCCTGCTCGGGTTTGTTGTAACGGTCCGGGTTGAACGCATCGGGGTCCGGGAAATCCTCGGGAATCCGGTTGGAGATCGCCGGGGATGCGGCCACGAAGTCGCCGTCGTGGATCGGGAATCCCGCCACCTCGAATTCGCCCTTGGCAACCCGCATCAAGATGATCAGCGGCGGGTGCAGCCGCAACGTCTCTTTGACGACGTTGTCCAGCTTGGGAATCGAGCGCAGAGCGTGGAAACTCACTTCCTGGCCGTCGGCGTAGAGGTCCTCGAGTTCGGCCAGTACCTCGGCGTAGACGTCGGTGTGGCGAATCAACTCGATCAGTGTCCACGCCGACGTGCCGGCGCTGGTGTGGTGACCGGCGAACATCAGCGAGATGAACATGCCGGTGACCTCGTCGGCCGAGAAACGCGGAGTGCCGTCCTCGTCCCTGATCGACACCAGCACGTCGAGCATGTCGCGGTCCGACTTTTCGGTGGGCGGGTCGGCGATCCGCTGATTCATGATTTCCTGAACCACCGCAACCAGTTTCACGCGTGCTTCATCGCGGCGTTTGAAGCTCTCGATGGGCAGATACGGGTCGACGTAGCACAGCGGATCGGTGCCACGTTCGAGTTCGTGGTAGTACTCGGCGAACCGGTGATCGAGTTGCTCGCGGAATTTCAGGCCGATCAGGCAGGCCGTCGACGTGTAGATGGTCAGCTCGGAGAAGAAGTCGAGCAGCTCGATCTCGCCTTCGTCACCCCAATCGGCGATCATCTTCGTGACTTCGCCCTCGATCGTGGCGGCGTGGCCCTTCATCTGCTCGCCGCGCAGCGCCGAGTTGTGCAGCATCTCTTTGCGTCGCTCGGGGCTGGCGTCGAAGACCACACCTTCGCCGAAAATCGGCGTCATGAACGGATACGCCTCAGCCTGGTCGAGATCTTCGTCAGCGGAGCGGAAGAAGAATTCGTTGGCCTCGGCACCCGACAGCAGGATGACGTGCTTGTCGACGAGCTGGAACCAGCCGACGTCGCCGCACTCCTCGCGGATGCGCTTCATCAAACCGATGGGGTCCGTGCGGAATTCCTCGAGGTGGCCGTGCTCTTCTTCGCCGCCGGAGACCCGCGGCACCGTTGTTGCTGTGGTCATCTGCTCACTCCCCTTCGGCGCCCGTTGCGCGCCGTATCGTCGTATCGCGAAGTCATGACGGCAGCCCTTCTTCGCCGAGAGCGAGCTTCTGACGGTCCGTCTTGTCGGCCAACGGAGCCTCGGGCTGGAGTTCCATGTTCGCGATGAAGCCGCCGCGCGGTGTCTCGGCGACAAACGTGATGGCGCGTCCCAGATCTGCCGCGCGCAGGAAATAGTCGTGCCTGGCCTGGCCCCACTTGGCCCAATCATCGAGCGCGGGGCCGATCTTCTCGGCCGGCAGGCTCCAGCCCATCGACGTCTTGGTCGGGCCGGGGTGCACGATCGACGCTCGCACCCCGGTGCCTTCGAGTTCCATCTGGAAGTTGTTGACCATTGCCAGAAGTGCTGCCTTGGCCGCACCGTAGGCGCCCATGTGCGGGCGCTGGCGCAGCGCAACGTCGGAGCCGACGAAGATGAGGTCGCCGCGCCGACGCTCGAGCATTCCCGGCAGCACCGCCGCGGCCAGCCGATTGGCCCCGATCAGGTGGATCTGCAGCTGCGACTCGAACTCGTCGGTGGTGATCTCGGCGAGCTTGCCGAAGTACGTGTCACCCGCACCGGCCACCAACACCTCGATGTCACCGAGCGCAGCGATGGATTGTGCGACAAAGGATTTGACCGAGTTTGGGTCAGTGACATCCAGGTGGAACCCGACTGCCTCACCGCCGTCGGCATTGATTTTGCCGACGATGTCGTCGAGCTTCTCGACGCGCCGGGCACCGAGGGCGACCGGGAAACCGTGCGCCGCCAGTTCGATCGCGGTGGCTTCTCCGATACCGGAGGAGGCCCCGGCAACGATGGCAGGACGGCGTTCGGGTAGCGGGGTGAAGCGGGGCATTTAGGAGACCTCCAGCGTCATCGGTAGGTGTGCGAACCCGCGCACGTTACTGGAATGGACACGGACGGAATTGTCTTCGTCGACCTGGTAACCCTTGATCCGTCCGAACAATTCGGTGAGCGCCACTCGCGCCTCCATCCTGGCCAGGTGCGCGCCCAGGCAGAAGTGCGCGCCGCTGCCGAAACTCAGCAGCTTCGAACCGATGTCGCGTCCGATGACGAAGTCGTCCGGGCGGTCGAACACCCGCTCGTCACGGTGACCCGATCCCGGCAGCAACAACACGACGTCACCGTCCGGGATCGTCGTGTCGTAGAGGGTGAGTTCTCCGGCCACCGTGCGGGCCAGGATCTGGCTGGAGGTGTCGTAGCGCAAGGTCTCCTCCACCCACAGCGGCACCCGCGCGGGATCGGCGTAGACCGAAGTGAGCTGGTCGGGGTTGCGGTGACCCCAAAACGCCGCGTTGGCAAGAAGTTTGGTGGTGGTTTCATTCCCGGCGATCACCATCAGGAACATGAACCCGAGGACCTCGTCGTCGGTCAGCCGGTCGCCGTCGATCTCGGCCTCCAACAACGCCGTCGTCAAGTCGTCGGTCGGCTTCTTGCGGCGTTCGGCGACCATCTCCTGGTAGTAGACGATCAGGTTGAGCGATGCCTCGATCGCCGCGGCCGGCACGTCGGTCACACCTTCGTCGCGGTGCATGACGCCGTCGGCCCAGGCCCGCACCCGGTCGCGATCGGGGTCGGGGACCCCCATCAACTCCGAGATGACGTCCATCGGCAGCTTTCCGGCGAATTCGTCGACGTAGTCGACCGGCCCGGACGTCGCCTTTTCCAGCATGATGTCCAGGTGCTTCGTCGCGATCTCGGTGACCCGCGGCTCGAGCTCACGAATCCGCCTGGGCGTGAAGCCTTTCGACACCAGCGTGCGTAACCGCAGGTGCGCCGGGTCGTCCATGGCCAGAAATGACATGGTCTTGGAAGCGTGCGGCCCCCTGGACGCGGGGTCCAGCGAGACGCCGAAGCGATTCGACAGCGTGGTGCTGTTGCGGAATCCCTGGTGCACGTCGGCATGCCGCGACAGTGCCCAGAAGCCGAGTTCCTCGTTGCGATACAGCGGCGCCTGGTCGCGCAGCCGCTGATAGTACGGATACGGGTCCTCGTGGAAGTCGTAGTCGTACGGGTCGAGCAGTGGCTTGTCGATCTGAAGGGTCATCAGGCTTCCGTCTTGAGGATGAGGCCGACCGCGTAGGCGAGGTGATCGGCGATCTGGTGGTAGGTGTAGGCGCCGCTGGCGGCGTTGACCAGCGCGCCGAAGAATGTCATCTCGAGAACCGAGACGATCCGGGGCTCGGCGTCGGGTCCGATGGCCGAGGTGATGCGCCGGTGGATCTCGGCGCCGATCCGGTCACGCACGGACCGAACGGCCGGATCGCCGCTGCCGCCGAGCAACGCCGTGGTGCACGCGGCAGCGACCTCGGGTTCGTCGGCAACGACCAGCGCAAGGTGGCGCAGGGCCTTGTCGACCCGCGTCGGCAGCGGGTCGTTCACATCGGTGAAGTAGGGCACCTGACGCACGAGATCCAGGTAGACCTCGGCGATCAGGTGGTTTTTCGAGGAGAAGTAGGTGTATGCGGTCGCGGGTGCGACCTTGGCGCGGGCGGCGACCGCCCGGACGGTCAGGCCGGCGTAGGACGTCTCCCGCAGGACGTCGACGCCCGCGGCCAGGACCTTGCGGAAGGTCTCTTCTTGTCGACGGTTACGCGGCACGTCACGAGCCGGATCCGCGGGATCGGGCGTGATCGTGGCCACTGGGTCGCTGGACACGTGTCCAAGCTATCCGACCGAGGGACCCGCGAGCAAGACCAATCGATGAAATCGCATGTAAATGCTGGTAGAAGTGCTGGTTTGGGAAATCGACGACCGGCCACTCTTGCCATTTCCGCAGCGCTGAGACTATGTTCGACTGAATTATTTCGGACATGTGTCCACTCAACGAGGCGCGGAGGCAGAGATGGCATTGCTGGCCGACGGGGTGAGCTCGCTGCTCATCGACGGCAAGCTCACGAGCGGCAGCCAGGGCACGTTTGCCACGGTCAACCCGGCCACCGAGGAGGTGCTGGGTGCGGCGGCCGACGCCGACGCCGAGGACATGGGCCGCGCGATCGAGGCGGCCCGACGGGCGTTCGACGACACCGGCTGGTCGCGTGACACCGAGCTACGGGTGCGCTGCATTCGCCAGCTGCGCGACGCGATGCGCGAGCACGTCGAAGAACTGCGCGAGATCACCATCGCCGAGGTGGGCGCGCCCCGGATGCTCACCGCCGCAGCGCAGCTGGAAGGCCCGGTCGGCGACTTGAGTTTCGCCGCCGACACCGCCGAGTCCTACCGGTGGACCTGCGATCTCGGTGACGCGTCGCCGATGGGAATCCCCACCCGCCGCACGATCGCGAGGGAGGCCGTCGGCGTCGTCGGCGCGGTCACTCCGTGGAACTTCCCTCATCAGATCAACCTCGCAAAGCTGGGCCCCGCGCTCGCCGCCGGCAACACCGTCGTGCTCAAGCCGGCACCCGACACGCCGTGGTGCGCGGCGGTGCTCGGCGAAATCATCACCGAGCACACCGATTTCCCGCCCGGTGTGGTCAACATCGTCACCTCCAGCGACCACGGCGTGGGCGCCGTGCTGGCCAAAGACCCACGGGTGGACATGGTCTCGTTCACCGGTTCCACAGCCACCGGCCGCGCCGTGATGAGCGACGCGGCCGCGACGCTGAAAAAGGTGTTCCTGGAGCTCGGCGGCAAGTCCGCGTTCGTCGTACTCGATGACGCGGATCTCAACGGCGCCTGTTCGGTCTCGGCATTCACCGCCTCCATGCACGCGGGTCAAGGGTGTGCGATCACGACCCGGCTGGTGGTGCCGCGGGCCAAGTACGACGAAGCCGTCGCGATCGCGGCGGGCACCATGGGCTCGATCAAGCCCGGCGATCCCAACAAGCCCGGAACCGTCTGCGGCCCGGTCATTTCCGCGCGGCAGCGCGACAGGGTGCAGAGTTACCTCGACCTGGCGATCGCCGAGGGCGGAACCTTCGCGTGCGGCGGCGGCCGGCCCGCCGACCGCGACACCGGGTTTTTCATCGAGCCCACCGTGATCGCGGGCTTGACCAACGACGCCCGGCCCGCCCGTGAAGAAATCTTCGGACCGGTACTGACCGTCATCGCCCACGACGGCGACGAAGATGCGCTGCGCATCGCCAACGACTCACCATATGGGTTGTCCGGCACCGTGTTCAGCGCCGACCCGGAACGTGCGGCCCGATTCGCCTCTCGCCTGCGAGTGGGAACCGTCAACGTCAACGGTGGCGTCTGGTACTCCGCCGACGCGCCCTTCGGCGGATACAAGCAGTCCGGCAATGGACGCGAGATGGGTCTCGCCGGCTTCGAGGAGTACCTGGAAATCAAGACCATTGCGACCGCGGTCTAGCCGCGAGCCAGAGAGGAACAACATGGGCCGATTTGAGAACAAGGTCGCCATCGTCACCGGATCCGGTGGCGGAATCGGGCAGGCCTACGCCGAGGCACTGGCCGACGAGGGTGCCGCCGTTGTCGTCGCTGACATCAATGCCGAAGCGGCGCAAGGGGTGGCCAAGCAGATCGTCGCCGACGGTGGCAACGCGCTGGCCGTACCGGTCGACGTGTCGGACCCGGTCTCGGCCAAAGAGATGGCCGACCGCACGCTGGCCGAGTTCGGTGGCATCGACTATCTGGTCAACAACGCCGCGATCTTCGGCGGCATGAAACTCGACTTCCTGCTCTCCGTCGACCCCGGGTACTACAAGAAGTTCATGAGCGTCAACCTCGACGGCGCCCTGTGGTGTACCCGCGCGGTGTACAAGAAGATGGCCAAGCGTGGCGGCGGCGCGATCGTCAATCAATCCTCTACTGCGGCATGGCTGTACTCGAACTTCTACGGGTTGGCCAAGGTCGGCGTCAACGGCCTCACCCAGCAGCTGGCCACTGAACTCGGTGGCCAGAACATCCGGATCAACGCGATCGCGCCGGGACCCATCGACACCGAGGCCAACCGGACCACCACTCCACAGGAGATCGTTCAGGACATCGTCAAGGGTCTGCCGCTGTCCCGGATGGGAACGCCGCAGGACTTGGTCGGCATGTGCTTGTTCCTGTTGTCCGACGAGGCGTCCTGGATCACCGGCCAGATCTTCAACGTCGACGGCGGACAGATCTTCCGGTCATGAGCGACAGCCTAAGCTCGGCTACATCGGCCTGGGCAACATGGGCGCGCCGATGGCCACCAAGATGACCGAATGGTCCGGTGGCATAACGGTTTACGACATCAGGGCTGACGCGATGACGCCACTGGCCGAGAAGGGCGCGAAGCTGGCCGACAGTGTGGCAGACATCGCGGACGCCGACATCATCCACATCACCGTGCTCGACGACGCGCAGGTGCGCGAGGTTGTCGGCCAATTGGCGCCCCACGCCAAGCCCGGAACGGTCATCGCGATCCACTCGACCATCAGCGACACCACTGCCGCGCAGCTGGCCGGCGAACTCAAGGACCAGGGCATCCACATCGTCGACGCACCGGTCAGCGGTGGCGCGGCGGCGGCGGAAAAGGGCGAGCTGGCCACCATGGTGGGCGCCGACCGCGAGGTCTACGAGCGGATCAAGCCGGCGTTCAAACACTGGGCGGCGGTGGTCATCCACGCCGGCGAGCCGGGTGCGGGAACGCGAATGAAGCTGGCCCGCAACATGTTGACGTTCACGTCGTATGTCGCGGCGTGCGAGGCGATGAAGCTCGCCGAGGCGGCCGGCCTGGACTTGCAGGCACTGGGCCGGGTGGTGCGGCACACCGACGCGCTCACCAGCGGCCCGGGGGCGATCATGGTGCGCGACGACACGAAAGACCTCGAGCCGGACAACTTCCTGTATCAGCCGTTCCTGCACACCCGCGGATTGGGCGAGAAGGATCTGAGTCTGGCGCTGGCGTTGGGTGAGTCCGTCTCGGTGGACCTGCCGCTCGCAAAGCTGGCCTACCAGCGGTTGGCGGCGGGACTCGGGGTGCCGCACACAGAGAAAGAGGCGTGATGGACGAGCTGCGTAGCAAGGGCCTGGCCAAGATGAACGAGGTCTACGGCTGGGAGATGCCTAACATCGAGGGCGACGCCTTCTTCGACCTGACCGTCGATCACCTGTTCGGCTCGATCTGGACCCGGCCGGGCTTGTCGATGCGCGACAAGCGCCTGATGACGCTGACCGCGGTGACCGCGATCGGCAATCGCGACCTGGCCGAGATCCAGATCAACGCTGCGCTTCTCAACGAGGAACTCAGCGAGACCGAGCTCAAGGAGATGGCGGTCTTCCTGACCCAGTACCTCGGTTTCCCGCTGGGCTCGGCGCTCAACGGCGCCGTCGACAGCGTGGTGGCGAAGCGGAAGAAGGCCGCGGCCAAGGGTGCCGGCGAGGACAAGAAGGCCAACGTCGAGGGCGCACTGAAGATGCACTCGGGCGAATAGCCCATCGATCTCAGTACGGCTGAACACCTTCGGGCATCACGTACTCCGAAATCGGTCCCGCGAGACCGTTGACCGTCGTCCCGCCGTTGAGGATGCCCGGAGCCATGTCGAGCATGTTGTTCGGGAACCCGAATTTCGGTGCGGTGAGTGCGTCGAGCCGGGCCAGTTCGTCGGTGGTGAGATCGACGTCGACCGCGCGGACGTTGTCGTCGAGTTGCGAAAGCCTGCGGGCGCCGATGATTACCGAGGACACCCCCGCCTGCGCGCGCACCCAGGCCAGCGCCGCGCTCGCGACGTTGGTCTGATGCGCTTTGGCGATGATCTCCAGTTCGTCGATCAGCGTGAAGGTTTTGTCGTTGAGGAAAGAATCCACCATCGCCCCGCGATCGGCTTGGTGTTCACCGCTGTTGGCGCGGGTGTACTTACCGCTGAGCACACCGCTCTTCAGCGGTGACCACGGCGTGATTCCGAGGCCGAATTCGGCTGCCATCGGAACAAGTTCCTGTTCGATGGACCGTTCCAGCAACGAGTACTCGACCTGCAGGCCGATGAAGCTGGACCAGCCGCGAAAGCGGGCAATCAAGTTGGCTTCCACGATCTTCCACGCCGGGGTGTCAGACACACCGATGTAGCGCACCTTGCCGGCTGCGACCAGGTCGTCGAGGGCGGCCATCGTCTCCTCGATGGGCGTGTTGGCGTCCCAGATGTGCAGCCAATAAAGGTCGATGTAGTCGGTCTGCAAGCGACGCAGGGAGTTTTCGCAGGCGTTGATCAGCGATTTGCGGCCCGAGCCGCCGCCGTTGGGGTCACCCGGATACAGGTTGCCGCTGAATTTCGTTGCGAGCACCACCCGGTCGCGGCGGGCGGCGTGGCGACCGATGTGGTCGCCGAGGATCTTTTCGGAATGGCTTCGCGTGTAGAAGTTGGCGGTGTCGATGAAATTGCCGCCGAGTTCGATGTAGCGGTCGATGATCTGTTGAGACTCTTCGACACTGGTGCCCCAGCCGAGGTCCTCGCCGAATGTCATCGCGCCCAGACACAGGGGGCTGACCCGCAGGCCGGATCGTCCGAGAGTGGTGTACTGATCCAGAGGCATGAAAGCGGCTTTCTGGTAAATTGTTCGATCATGCGGTTGTTCACAATCAAACTAGTTCATATCTGAACGACCTGGCAAGCCGATGTCTGATGCGGCCAAGATCTGGTCTCTGAATTACCGGGTGCTGTTGTCGGTCATCTCGCGCGCCGAGGACGAGATCTGCTCGTTGGGTCTGGAGTCGAAAGAACTGTTCCTGCTCGCCGAGATCGAGGAGCATCCCTACCCGGCCGAGCTGGCGACGACGCTGAACATGCCCAAGGCGACGATCACTGCTTATCTCAAACGGCTGGAAGCGGCGGGCTTCGTGCGTCGCGAGATTGATCCTTCTGATCTGCGGCGACATCGTCTGCTGCTCACCGCGACCGGACGCAAAGCCGCCTCGGGCGGCATGTCGGCGCTGTCCGGGGAATTCGACAAACGACTCGGGCGGCTCACCGCCGCGCAGCAGAAGGAACTGAAGAGCCTGCTCGAGAAAATCATCTGAGTGCCGTTTCACGGCACGCATCGTCGGCGGCTGAATCTGGTGGTCCGCGCATCCCCGGACTAAAGTGACTCTCCGTGCGCGTTCTGGTGATCGGCTCCGGTGCCCGCGAACATGCTCTGCTGCTGGCCTTGCGCGCCGACCCTCAGGTCGACGGGCTGGCAATCGCACCCGGCAACGCCGGCACCGCATCGATAGCCGACCAGCACGACGTCGACGTTTCCTCCGGTGACGACGTCGTCGCGTTGGCCCGAAAGCTCCATGCCGATCTGGTGGTGATCGGTCCCGAGGTGCCTCTGGTGCTCGGCGTGGCCGACGCCGTCCGAGCCGCCGGGATCGCCTGCTTCGGCCCCAGCAAGGACGCGTCCCAGATCGAGGGGTCCAAAGCCTTCGCCAAAGACGTGATGGCAGCTGCCGGTGTCCGCACGGCAGTTAGCGAGATCGTCGACAGCCCAGCGGGTTTGGACGCGGCACTGGACCGGTTCGGTGCGGGGATCGGTGATCCCGCCTGGGTGGTGAAAGACGATCGGTTGGCCGCGGGCAAAGGTGTGGTGGTCACGCCGGACCGCGACGTCGCGCGGGCCCACGCGGCCAGCCTGCTCGAGTCCGGCCACCCGGTGTTGCTGGAATCCTTCCTCGACGGTCCCGAGGTGTCGCTGTTCTGCGTTGTCGACGGTGAGACGGTAGTGCCGCTGTTGGCGGCGCAGGACTTCAAACGGGTCGGTGACGGCGATGCCGGGCCCAACACCGGCGGCATGGGCGCCTACGCACCGTTGCCATGGCTCCCGGCCGACGTCTATGCCGATATCATCGGCAACATCGTGAAACCCGTTGCCGCCGAGCTTGTTCGACGCGGCAGCTCCTTCTCCGGTCTGCTGTATGCCGGCTTGGCTATCACCTCCAAAGGGCCCGCGGTCATCGAGTTCAATTGCCGCTTCGGCGATCCGGAGACACAGGCGGTGCTCGCGCTGCTCGAGTCCCCGCTCGGCCAGCTGCTGAACGCGGCGGCCACCGGAACGCTGGCGGGCTTCGGCGAGCTGCAGTGGCGCGACGGCGCAGCTGTGACGGTGGTGTTGGCCGCGGAGAACTACCCGGGAAAACCGCGGGTGGGTGATGCGATCGCCGGCTCCGAGGCCGGCGGCGTGCTGCACGCCGGAACGGTCCGCCGTGAGGACGGCGCGATCGTGTCCTCGGGCGGCCGGGTGCTCTCGGTGGTCGGCACCGGCGAGGACCTGGTCGCGGCACGCTCGGCGGCCTACGACCTCATCGGCTCGATTCGATTGCCCGGAAGCCACTTTCGCACCGATATCGGTCTGGCAGCGGCGGAAGGCAAAATCGAAGTCTAGATACCGGCCGCCTGGCCGTCGCGGCGCGGGTCGCTGACCGCGAGATAGCCGTCGTCGAGCCGCCAGATCGCCTGGCAGCTACCGAACTGGTTGTAGTCACCGGTGCTGACGAGTTGATGGCCGCGCTGCTCCAGCCCGTGGAGGGTAGACGGCGCAAAACCCGGCTCGCAGCACACCTGCAGGCCGTCGGCCCAGCGGAACCGTGGGCCGTCACACGCCGCCTGTGGATTCTGGCCATGATCGACGATGCGCGCCACCACCTGCACGTGGCCCTGCGGCTGCATCGGGCCGCCCATCACCCCGAAGCTCATCACCGCGGCGCCGTCCTTGCTCAAGAAACCCGGGATGATGGTGTGGTACGGCCTCTTGCCGGGCCCCACCTGGTTCGGGTGTCCCTGTGCGGCAGAGAAATCGGCGCCACGGTTTTGTAGCGAGATTCCGGTGCCGGGCACCACGACGCCGGAACCGAAGCCCATGTAGTTCGACTGGATCATCGACACCATCTGACCGGAGGCATCCGCGGCGGTGAGATACACCGTGCCTCCGCGCGGTGTGCCGGCCGACGCCTGCCTGGCGTGGTCCGGATCGATCAGCGCCGCGCGCTCGCGCAAGTAGTGGCGCGTCGAGCAAGTCTTGCGGGCTCACCGACATGTGATCGCGGTCGGCGACGTAGGACTGGGCGTCGGCGAATGCGAGTTTCACCGCCTCGATCTGCAGGTGGATGCTGTCCGCGGAATCGACTGGCAGCGAAGCCATGTCGAAGTGCTCAAGGATTCCGAGGGCGATCAACGCGACGATGCCTTGGCCGTTGGGCGGTATCTCGTGCACGGTGTACCCCCGGTATCCACCGGCGATGGTGCCGACCCAGTCGGCGCGATGCGCGGCGAGGTCGCCGGCCCGCATGGCTCCACCGTTGGCGGCCGAGTGGGCTACGAGCCTGGCCGCCAGTTCGCCGCGGTAGAACGCCTCGCCGTTGGTTGCCGCAATGGTCTCCAGCGTTGTGGCATGGTCGGGCAATGTGACCAGCTCACCCGGCCCCGGTGCTCGCCCGCCGGGCATGAAGGTCTCGGCGAATCCGGGCTGCGATTCAAAGAGCGGCACCTGAGCAGCCCACTGCTCGGCGATGGTCGGTGAGAGTAGAAATCCGTTGCGCGCGTAAGCGATTGCAGGCTGGAAGAGCCGGTCAAAGGGCAACTTCCCGAACTTCGCGTGCAGTTCGGCCCATGCCGACACCGCACCGGGGACCGTGACGGAATTCCAGCCGAACGGCGGAACACCCTGACCGCCGAAATACTCCGGCGTCCACGCCGCGGGGGAGCGGCCCGACGCGTTGAGCCCATGCAGTTCCCGTCCGTCCCACACGGTGGCGAACGCGTCCGACCCGATGCCGTTGGACACCGGCTCGACCACCGTCAGCGCAATCGCGGTGGCCACCGCCGCGTCGACCGCGGTGCCGCCGTCGGCGAGCATCCGTAGACCGGCCTGCGCGGCCAGGGGCTGGGAAGTGCACACCACATTGGTCGCCAACACGGGCTTACGTGGCCAGCCATACGGCAGTTCCCACCCGAACGGCTGCATGCGGACAGTGTTCCAGCGGCCTTCGACGGCGGCAAGCACCGGATATCGTCGGCGCGACAGTAGCTGATACGCTTTACGTATCTAGCATTATTTGTAACCCGCAGCCAGCTCAATCGAAGGTTGACCACATGCCCAAGCCTGTCATCGTCAGCGCAGTCCGAACCGCCATCGGTACGTCGTTCAAGGGCTCGCTGGTCAACACCACGCCCGAGTTCCTCGCGACCACGATCCTGCAGGAAGCGGTCCGGCGGTCCGGGGTCGAGGTCGCCGATATCGACGATGTGATCTTCGCCGAATCCCATTACGGCGGAGGCGATATGGCGCGCTACGCGGCGTCGGCCTCTGGCATGGCGTCGGTCCCGGGACAGGCCGTCAACCGGCATTGTGCCGGCAGCCTGACCGCGGTCGCCAATGCGGCGGCGCAAATCGGGTCCGGAGCCGAGAAGGTCGTGGTCGGCGGTGGCGTGCAGTCGCTGTCGATGACACCGCTGATGAACTGGCGCATCCCCGGGCCGACGCTGGAATTCGAAGAGCGGTGGATTCCACCGACGCACGTGGAGACCCCAGATTCGCCGGGCCGCGATATGTCGATCACCGTCGGGTGGAACACCGCGCAGGCGGTCGGGATCACCCGTGAGGAGATGGACGCCTGGGCGTTTCGTTCGCATCAGCGTGCGGTCGCAGCGATCGACGGCGGCGCCTTCGTCGACGAGATCGTGCCGCTGAAGATCAAAGGCCTCGACGACGCGCTGATCGAGTTCAGCGTCGACGAGCATCCGCGTCGCGGGACCAGTATGGAAAAGCTCGCGTCGCTGAAGGTGCTGCACCCGGAGATCGAGGGATTCTCGATCACCGCGGGCAACAGCAGCGGGACCAACGACGCGGCGGCCGCGCTGACACTGGCCGACGAGGACTTCGCCACCGCGCACGGGCTGACGGTACTGGGCTCGGTCAAGGCATGGGCCTCGGCCGCAGTCGACCCGAAAGACACCGGTCTGGGCGCGGTCAAGGTAATCGGCAAGGTCCTGCAGCGGGCCGGGCTGTCGCCGGGAGACGTCACGCTGTGGGAGATCAACGAGGCGTTCGCGTCAGTGCCGATCGCGGCGTGCCGCGAGCACGGACTCGACGAAGAGCGGGTCAACATCTACGGCAGCGGATGCAGCCTCGGTCACCCCATCGCCGCCAGCGGCGCGCGGATGCTGACCACGCTGGTGTACGAATTGGGCCGTCGAGGTGGCGGCATCGGTGTGGCGGCAATGTGCGCCGGCGGCGGCCAGGGCGGCGCCGTCGTGATCGAGGTCTAGCGGGCGATCAAGCCAGCCGGGCGATCAGCCTGCGCCGATCAACCGGCTGGCGTGATCGAGAATGCAATTCAGCCCGTACTCGAAGTTGATGTCGTCGGCGATCCCGATGCGGTGGCCTTTTTCGGTCAACTGGGCGATCAACGGCATGGTTTCGGGATCGATCACCGAACTTCCACTGCGCCGGTAGGTTTCGGCTCCGCCGGAGCGGTCCCGCAGCCGTTCCAGCACCGCCGCGCCCTGGGTGTGAACCGAGATGCTGGCGTAGGTGTCGAACGCGTCCTCCGGTGACAGACCGGCCTCCACCAGCGCCGCGATTGCTTTCTCGAGTTTCTCGAAGGCCGCCAGCGTCGCCTCGCGCCCGAAGGTGCCCCGAATCAAAATCAGGTCGCACAGAATCGGGTTGTCGCGGAACGTCTGACGCATCTTGCGGGCGTGATCACGCAGGGAATCCTGCCAGTCGCGGCCCTCGATGAACGGCGTGGCGAAGTCGTACTGGCCCAGCGCGCGGTCAGTCATCGCGTTGAGCAGATCGTCCTTCTTGCGGAAGTACCAGTAGATGCTCGTCACGCCCACGTCGAGGTGCTTGGCCAACAACGGCATGCTCAAGCCGTCGACCGCGACCTCGGCGGCCACTTCGAACGCACCGTTGATGATCTCGTCGACGCTGATGGATCCGCGTTCACGCCGTTGCCGCTTGTCCGCGACGGACTGCCTCACCAAATCGGGATACCTCCGTGCCCTGTGGCCATGCGTTGTGGCGGGTTATCGTAACAAATATCGTAAGGCTTCTGGTAGGCGCCGCAGTCGCGGTGACCGGCGGTACTAACCGCTCAGCAGTGGTGCCATCCACGTCAGTTCGGCCGGCAGTTGCGAACTCCAGAACGACCCGTCGTGGCCACCCGGGGAGAACCCGCCCGCCGGTGGATGGGGGGATTGCGCGATGAACTGCTTGGTGGCGCCGTAGAACGGATCGCTGTCGCCGCAGTCCACCCGGACCGGGATGGACGCCAGCGCGGGCATCCCGAAGACCGAATTCGCCGCGAAGTCGTCGGGACCGTCGAAGGCACCCGGCGCAGCGGCCCCAGACGACATCCACAGCGCCGGGCTCACCGCGCAGATCGCCGCGGTGCGTCCCGGACCCAGTCGGCCGCCGAGCAGCAGGGCGCCGTAGCCACCCATCGACCAACCCAGAAAACCGACCCGCGAGGTATCCAGTCCCTGGCCGCCGAGCATCGGGATGAGCTCGTTCAACACCATCGCGCCGGAGTCCTCGCCGGAAGCCCTTTTGTGCCAATAACTTCCGCCACCGTCGACGGCGACGACAGCGAACGGCGGCAGTCCGGCAGCGACCGCCTGCGCCAGCCCCTGCTCGACGCCGCCCGCCATCACAGTGGCCGCGCTGCTGCCCTTGCCGTGCAGTGCGATGACCGGTCGCAATGGTCTGCTCTGGCCCGGCGGGCGGGCGATTGCCCAGTTGGTGGCGACACCGCCGCGCGCGGCCGAGACGAACGAACCGGTCACCATCGTCGGAGCCGGCGGCGGATCGAGCGGCGCAGCGGGCGGCGCCAGCGGAAGCCCGGTGCCGGTCATCACGACCGGCGGGGCCATCGGAGGCCGGCCGGGGAGCAAACGGTTCACCGCGTACGCGCCGAGCGCCCCCGCGGTTGCGCCGGTACCCAGGCGCAGCACAGTGCGACGACTCATCTCCGGCATGCGGGTCATCATAAAGTGCCGTCAGGGGTCGCCGGCCTGCTGCGCGTCTCCGAGTGGATTGGCCGAAACCCCGATGCGGCACCATTCCGGCTGGCACCATGACCTAGGTGACAGCAGCAGTGGCTCCCGAGGGAGCCTTCGCTCCCGAGGCGGCCGTCGCCGCGCCAGCCGTCACCCCGCCGGCGGCTGTTGCCCCTGCCAAGGCTGTCGTGGTTCCCAAGGGAGCCGTTACCCCGAAAGGCGAACGCCGACGGTACGCGCTGGTGAGCGCCGCCGCCGAATTGCTGCGCGAAGGCGGCTTCGAGGCCGTCCGGCACCGCGCCGTGGCGCGCCGCGCGGGCCTGCCACTGGCCTCGACCACGTACTACTTCTCCAGCCTCGACGATCTGATCGCCAGCGCGGTCGCGCACATCGGGATGCTGGAGGTCGCCCAGCTGCGGGCACAGGTGGCCACGCTGTCTCGTCGGCGCCGCAGCGCCGACAAGACGGCCGACCTGCTGGTCGAATTGCTCGTCGGCAGCGAATCCGAACCACACCTGGCCGAGCAATTGATATCCCGCTACGAACGGCACATCGCCTGTGCCAGGTTGCCCGGGCTGCGCGAGATTCAGCGCCGCACCATGCGTCAGCGAGTGGATGCCGTCGCCGACGTCATCGACCGCTCGGGCCGATCGGTGCGCCCCGAACTGGTCTCCGCGCTGATCTGCACGATCGACGGCGCGGTGGTGTCGGCCTTGGTCGACGAACTTCAGGACCCGCGCGCCGTTGCGCGCACAACTGTGATTGATGTCATTGACACGGTGGCGCCGTTCGACCGCCGGCCCGTGCACATCTGACATCGCCTCCGCTGAAATAGCTTGTCTCGTCTTCCTTTAACGTGACACCACGCGCTGCAGCAGCGTCTTCCAAGCGCGCTGACAGTCAATGCGCAGAAAAGCGGCCTGGCTCGCGACCATGATAGGAACGGCGGAACGGAACGTTCCGAGGGGACCCATGATCGAGGCCGTCGACCAGGAGCCACGACTGCGCCGGGTCATGGGACCCGGCCTGCTTCTGTTGTTCATCGTCGGAGATATCCTCGGAACCGGTGTGTACGCGCTCATCGGCGACGTGGCCGCCGAAGTCGGTGGCGCAGCGTGGGTTCCGTTCCTGATCGCCTTCGTGATCGCCGCGATCACCGCCCTCAGCTACCTCGAGTTGGTGACCAAGTACCCACAGGCCGCCGGGGCGGCGCTGTACGCACAGAAGGCATTCAACAAGCCTTTCCTCACCTTCGTGGTGGCATTCGTCGTCATGAGCGCCGGCATCACCTCCGCCGCCGCCGCCTCACGTTTCTTCGCTGCCAACTTTTTTATTGCCTTCCAATTCAGCTGGGGGACAGCGGGTTATCTTCTCGTCGCACTGGTCTTCATCGCGGTTCTGGCCGCGGTGAATCTGCGTGGCGTCGGTCAGAGCATCAAGCTCAACGTCGCGCTCTCAGCCGTCGCGGCCACCGGGCTGCTGCTGGTCATCGGGGTCGGCATGTGGGCGTTGGTCCGCGGCCAGCATGCCGACTACGCACGGATCGTCGCGTTCGACACAGCGGGAGACAAAAGCATCTTGCTGGCACTGACGTCGGCGACCTCGCTGGCGTTCTTCGCGATGGTCGGCTTCGAAGACTCGGTGAACATGGCCGAGGAGACCAAGGATCCCGTCAAGACCTTCCCCAAGGTGCTGCTGTCCGGGCTGTCGATCGCCGGTGTGGTCTACATGCTTGTCGCGGTCATCGCGGTGGCGCTGGTCCCGGTCGGAGTGCTCAAAAGCAGCGACACCCCGTTGGTCGAGGTGGCTCAGGTCGGAGCTCCGAGCCTGCCGATCAAGGACATCCTGCCGTTCATCTCGATGGTCGCGGTGACCAACACCGCACTGATCAACATGCTGATGGCCAGCAGGTTGGTCTACGGGATGGCCCGCCAGCGGGTTCTGCCCCCTCTGCTGGGTGCGGTCAGCCGGAACAGTCGCTCGCCGTGGGTCGCGATCGTCTTCACGACAGTGGTCGCTTTCGGGGTGATCGCCTACGTGACGGTGTTCGCGAGCGACGACGCCATCGCGGCACTGGGCGGAACGACGTCGCTTCTTCTGTTGGCGGTGTTCGCGATGGTCAACGTCGCGGTTCTGGTTTTGCGGCGTGACAGGTCCACGGACGAGCCGAGGCGGCACTACCGGACGCCGACGCCGCTGCCGTTCATCGGCTGTGCGGCCTCGCTGTACCTGGTGACGCCGCTGTCGGGTCGCCCGGGCCAGCAGTACGTCCTGGCAGCCATCTTGATCGGCAGCGGTGTGGTGCTGTCGATGGCGACCCAGCTCTTCGGCCATGGTCGCCCGCTCGAGGTCGCGCCGATCGGCACCGCGTCGGGCTAGCCGTCGAGTTGCCGGCGAATCGCGGTCAGGCCGCGCTGTGCTTCGTCGAGAAGGGCAGCGACGTGTGCGACGCGGGTACTCAGGTCCTCCGAATCGGCCTGCGCGGCAGTCCGACGGCGGCGTGCGGGTACGGCATCGGCCGGCAAGGTCGGCGTGACGATGTAGCCTCCTCCGTAGTCGCCGTAGATGGTGACGTCTTCGGGCCGCTGGTAGAAAAACAGCCCGACGTAGGCGCACAGCACAGCGTCGACGGGATCCTCGTCGCGGTCGAGTTGCACTGGCCGCGTGGCGGCTTCGACCCGCTTGCGCAATTCCACCCAGGACATGTTGTGGTTCACCCGCAGCCGCGGTGTGGCAGCGTCGAGCCCTTCGATCAACGTCATCAACTGCAGCAGCTCATGCTGACGGGACTCGAACGAACCCTTCTTGTACTTCAGGATTTTCTGCAGACCGAACAACGCAATGGTCGCCGGGTGCGGGTACACCTCGATCGCCCGGCGCGGCGAACTCGACGCCGGATCCATGTCGAGCCTCAGTGCGGTCGCGATGCGGGCTGCGCGTGGGCGGGTGAGCGCCGAGTTGCCGGTGTTGGCCGGGTGTGCACCGGCATCGAACCCGCGGAAGTCGCGGTTGAGCGCTGCCTCGCACGGCCGGGATCCGGTCGGGTTGTTGACGATCAGCGGCGCGTCGATGGCCACCAGACAGTCCTCGCTGACGTAGGGCTCGATCGCCGCCGCGATGCTCTCGTCGTCGTGGGCGGCCCCGACGTGCAGCAGACGGCCACCGGCATCGACCACGGCGACACCGGTGTTGTTCCTCTCACCCCAGGCGAGATCGAGACCGACAAAATGCATGAGGTCACTGTGCCTGATCCGCGCCCGGCGCGACGCCATTAAGCTGTGTGTTTGTGACAATCCCGAACGTGCTGGCCAACCGTTATGCCAGCGCCGAGATGGTGGCGATCTGGTCGCCGGAAGCCAAGATCGTCGCCGAGCGGCGGCTCTGGCTGGCGGTGTTGCGTGCCCAGGCCGAGCTGGGCGTGCAGGTTCCCGACGCGGCGCTCGCCGATTACGAGCAGGTGCTCGATGACGTCGACCTGGCCTCGATCGCCGCCCGCGAGCGGGTGACGCGCCACGACGTGAAGGCCCGCATCGAAGAGTTCAACGCGCTGGCCGGCCACGAACACGTGCACAAGGGCATGACCAGCCGCGACCTGACCGAGAACGTCGAGCAGTTACAGGTGCGCCGCTCACTGGAGTTGGTGTTTGCGCACGGGGTGGCTGTGGTCGCCCGGCTGGCCGAACGCGCGGCAACCCACCGCGACCTGGTGATGGCCGGCCGCAGTCACAACGTCGCCGCGCAGGCCACCACGTTGGGCAAGCGGTTCGCCTCGGCCGCGCAGGAGACCCTGGTCGCGTTGAGCCGACTGCGCGAGTTGATCGACCGCTACCCGCTGCGCGGAATCAAAGGCCCGATGGGCACCGCGCAGGACATGCTCGACTTGCTCGGCGGCGACCCGGCGAAACTGGCGCAGCTGGAGGGCCGTATTGCCGAGTTCCTGGGATTCGCAGAGGTTTTGACCAGCGTCGGACAGGTGTATCCGCGTTCGCTCGACCACGATGTGGTGTCGGCTCTGGTGCAACTGGGCGCCGGGCCGTCGTCGCTGGCGCACACCATCCGGCTGATGGCCGGCCACGACCTCGTCACCGAGGGCTTCGCGCAAGGCCAGGTCGGTTCGTCGGCGATGCCGCACAAGATGAACACCCGCAGCTGCGAGCGGGTCAACGGGCTGCAGGTGGTCCTGCGCGGGTACGGCTCGATGGCCGCCGAACTCGCCGGGGCACAGTGGAACGAAGGCGATGTCTTCTGCTCGGTGGTGCGCCGAGTGGCGTTGCCGGACAGCTTCTTCGCCGTCGACGGGCAGATCGAGACGATGTTGACCGTGCTCGACGAATTCGGCGCGTATCCGGCGGTGATCCAGCGTGAGCTGGACCGTTACCTGCCGTTCCTGGCCACCACCAAGGTGCTGATGGCCGCGGTGCGCGCCGGCGTCGGCCGGGAGACCGCACACGAGGTGATCAAGGAGCATGCGGTCGCGGCGGCGCTGGCCATGCGCGAGCAGGGCGTCGAGCCGAATCTGCTGGACCGGTTGGCCGCCGACTCACGACTACCGTTGGATCGCCACGCGATCGACGCCGCACTGGCCGACCGGAAGGCGTTCATCGGGGCCGCCGGTGATCAGGTGGACACGGTCGTCGCCGAGGTCGACGCTCTGGTCGCCCGTTATCCCGACGCCGCGAAGTACGCGCCCGGCGCCATCTTGTGACGCTCGCCGACGTCGACTTCACCGACCTGGCCAACTTCGCCGGCGGCTTCCCGCACGATCTTTTTGCGATCCACCGTCGCGAGGCTCCGGTGTACTGGCATCAGCCGACCGAGCACACCCCCGATGGCGAGGGTTTCTGGTCAATCGCCTGTTACGCCGAAACGCTTGCAGTGCTGAAGGATCCGGTCACTTTCTCGTCGGTGACCGGCGGTGACCGGCCGTTCGGCGGAACGCTGTTGCAGGATCTGTCGATCGCCGGTCAGGTGCTCAACATGATGGACGATCCACGGCACTCACAGATCCGGCGGCTGGTCAGTTCGGGCCTGACGCCGCGGATGATCGGCCTGGTCGAAGACGACCTGCGGGCGCGGACCCGTCGGCTGCTGGACGCCGTGGTGCCGGGCGAGCCCTTCGACTTCCTGGTCGACATCGCCGCCGAGCTGCCGATGCAGATGATCTGCATCCTGCTGGGAGTGCCTGAATCCGAACGGCATTGGCTGTTCGAAGCCATCGAGCCGCAGTTCGACTTCGGCGGAGCGCGCACAGCGGCTCTGTCGCAGTTGTCGGCCGAGGAAGCCGGCTCGCGGATGTACACCTACGGCCAGGAGTTGATCGCCTCGAAGCGTGCGCAGCCGACCGACGACATGCTGTCGTTGGTCGCCAACGCGACTCGTGACGTTGCCGACGGGCCCGCCATGTCCGACCTCGAGCTGTATCTGTTCTTCAGCCTGCTGTTCAGTGCCGGCGCCGAGACGACCCGTAACGCGGTCGCCGGCGGATTGCTGGCGCTGTCCGAACATCCGGATCAATTACGTTTGCTGCGAGGGCATTTGGCGGAGCTACCGACCGCAGTCGAAGAGATGGTCCGGTGGACCTCACCGTCGCCGTCCAAGCGGCGTACCGCCACGCGCGACGTAGAGCTCGGCGGCATGCCGATCGCTGCGGGGCAGAAGGTGCAGATCTGGGAGGGCTCGGCCAATCGCGATGCGCGGGTGTTCGACGCTGCCGACGAATTCGATATCGCGCGAAAGCCCAACCCGCACCTAGGTTTCGGTCAGGGTGTGCATTACTGCCTGGGTGCCAACCTGGCCCGGCTGGAACTGCGGGTGCTGTTCGAGGAACTGCTGACCCGTTTCGGCGCCGTGCACGTGGTGCGTGATGTCGAGTGGACGCGCAGCAACCGGCATACCGGGATCCGGCACCTCGTCGTCGAACTGAGCTAGCGCGTCCGCACTGCCATTCCCGCAGCGCGTAATTCGATGGCGGCCAGGCCATGAATGGCGTGCGGGTCCCCGGCACGCCACGCTCCGACCGGGTCATGGGTGACGGCGGTGAGCCGGGCAAGCGGCCGGTTGGCCAACGCGCGCAACGCCAACAGCTGCGCACCGGCCGGAGTCGCCGCCAGTGCTCCGACGGTCAACTTGCGCCGAACGAACCGGATCCGCAACACCAGCCAGGGCACGACCACTCCGAGCGTCGGTGGCGCCGCAACCGCCAACGCCAGCACAATCGCCAGCCAGCTCGCGGTGGTGTCCAGGCTGTGGCCGGCGCCGGCGATCTCGAGTGCGGCCCTGCTGGCCGCCGTCAGTGGCTCGCTGACGGCGCTGCCCACCAGCGGGATGTGGTCGGCGCTGTGGCCGGCCGATTTGAGGCTGTCGGCGACACCGTCCGCGCCGCCCTGCACCTGCCGACCCACTTCGGCGATCGTCGACACCGCGGTGTGGACGGCCAGGCCGATGAGCACCCAGACGAAACTCCAGATGACGACGACGGTATCGATGAACAACTGAGTCAGCAGTCGACCCGGAGTGTTGGCGTAGGGGATGAACCGCGATTTCATACTCCTGATCCCAGCACAGGGTCGGTCTGTAGGTCGCCTTTCGGTCGACAGTTACGCTGTCCCGATGGGTCGTCCCGCTCTGTCCGACTACCAGCACTTGGCCAGTGGCAAAGTCCGCGAGCTGTATCGCATCGATGACGGTCACCTGTTGTTCGTCGCGACGGACCGGATCTCAGCGTTCGACTACGTGCTCGACAGCCTGATCCCTGACAAAGGCCGCATCCTGACCGCGATGAGCGTGTTCTTCTTCGGTCTCGTCGACGCGCCCAACCACCTGGCCGGTCCACCGGACGACCCGCGGATCCCCGACGAAGTCCTGGGCCGGGCGCTGGTGGTGCAACAGCTCGAGATGATGCCCGTGGAATGCGTGGCCCGTGGATATCTGACTGGCTCCGGACTGCTGGACTACCAGCAGAGCGGCAAGGTCTGCGGGATCACACTGCCGCCGGGCCTCGTCGAAGCCAGCAGATTCGCCACGCCGTTGTTCACCCCGGCAACGAAAGCCGAACTGGGAGAACATGATGAGAACATTTCGTTCCACCAGGTGATCACGATGGTTGGCGGGGTTCGGGCCAACCAGTTGCGCGACCGCACCTTACAGACCTATGTGCAGGCGGCCGACCACGCACTGACGAAGGGAATCATCATCGCCGACACCAAGTTCGAGTTCGGCGTGGACGCCAATGGCAACATGGTGTTGGCCGACGAAGTCTTCACGCCGGACTCCTCTCGGTATTGGCCTGCCGCGGAATACCGGATCGGGGAGGTCCAGAACAGCTTTGACAAACAATTCGTCCGCAACTGGCTGATCGGTCCCGAGTCGGGGTGGGATCGCGGCGGGTCGGCGCCCCCGCCGCCGCTGCCGGACAGCATCGTCGATGCCACCCGCGCACGTTATATCGAAGCTTACGAACGCATTTCCGGGCTGCGCTTCGACGACTGGATCGGTCCGGCCGCATGAGCCGGCCGCCGATCGCCAAGCGGGTCGACTCGCTCCGGGAGTTCCACGGTGACGTTTTCGTCGACCCCTACGAATGGCTGCGGGACAAATCCAGCCCCGAGGTTCTGCGCTACCTGGAGGCGGAGAACGACTACGCCGACCAGTCGACGGCTCAACTCGAGCCGTTGCGGCAAAAGATCTTCGACGAGATCAAAGCCCGCACCAAAGAGACCGACCTGTCGATCCCGGTTCGGCGCGGCGACTGGTGGTACTACGGCCGCAGCTTCGAGGGCAAGCAGTACGGTGTTCAATGCCGTTGTCCGGTAGCTGATCCGAGCGACTGGAACCCACCGATCCTCGATGAGCACATCGATATTGCCGGTGAGCAGATCCTGCTCGATGAGAATGTCGAAGCCGAGGGGCACGACTTCTTCGCACTCGGGGCGGCCAGTCTCAGCCCCGACGGGAACGTGCTGGCCTACTCCGTCGACGTGGTCGGCGACGAGCGATACACGTTGCGGTTCAGAAATCTTCGCACCGGCGAACAGTATTTGGACGAGATCGTCGGCATCGGTGCGGGAGCGACCTGGGGTACCGACAACCAGACCGTCTACTACGTCACCGTCGATGCGGCCTGGCGCCCCGACACCGTGTGGCGGCACCGGCTGGCATCCGGCCTTCCCGCCGAGCAGGTCTACCACGAACCCGACGAGAAGTACTGGCTCGCGGTGGGGCGGACTCGCAGCGACAAATACGTGTTGATCGCGGCGGGATCGGCGATCACCTCGGAGATTCGCTACGCGGACGCCGCCGATCCGTCCGCCGAGTTCGTCACGGTGTTGCCGCGCCGCGACGGCATCGAGTATTCGGTGGAGCACGCGATCGTCGGCGGGCAGGATCGATTCTTGATCCTGCACAACGAGAACGCGGTGAACTTCATGCTGGCGGACGCTCCGGTCGGCGACCCCGCTGCCCAGCGCACCCTGATCGAGCACCGCGACGACGTCCGTCTCGACGGTGTCGATGCGTTCGCCGGCCACTTGGTGGTCAGCTATCGCGGTGCGGCATTGCCGCGAATCCAGTTGTGGCCCATCAACGATCGCGATTACGGTCAAGCCGAGGAGATCTCTTTCGATTCCGAACTGATGTCGGCAGGACTGGGCGCCAACCCGAACTGGGACTCGCCCAAGCTGCGGGTCGGCGCTGGATCTTTCGTCACCCCGGTCCGGATCTACGACCTCGACCTGGTCACCGGTGAACGGACGTTGCTGCGCGAGCAACCGGTGCTGGGGGATTACCGCCGCGAGGACTACGTCGAACGCCGTGAATGGGCGCAAGCTGCCGACGGCACCAAGATCCCGATCTCGGTCGTGCACCGCGCCGGCATCGAGTTCCCGGCTCCGGCATTGGTCTACGGATATGGCGCGTACGAGATCTGCGAGGATCCACGGTTTTCCATCGCCCGACTCTCGCTGCTCGACCGCGGGATGGTCTTCGCTGTCGCCCACGTGCGCGGCGGCGGCGAGATGGGCCGGCTGTGGTACGAGCACGGCAAGTTGCTCGAGAAGAAGAACACCTTCACCGATTTCATCGCTGTCGGACAGCATTTGGTCGACAGCGGGCAGACCAGCCCGCAGCAGCTGGTGGCGCTGGGCGGAAGCGCCGGCGGCTTGCTGATGGGCGCTGTGGCCAACATGGCGCCGGATCTCTTCGCCGGCATCCTGGCCCAGGTGCCGTTCGTCGATCCGTTGACGACGATCCTTGACCCGTCGCTGCCGCTGACCGTCACCGAGTGGGACGAATGGGGAAACCCGTTGAGCGACGCCAATGTCTACCATTACATGAAATCGTATTCGCCGTACGAGAACGTCGCTGCGCAGAACTATCCCGCCATTCTGGCGATGACGTCACTGCACGACACGCGCGTCTACTATGTCGAGCCCGCCAAATGGGTTGCCGCACTGCGGCATACCAGCGTAGGCGAAAATCCGGTGCTGCTCAAGACCCAGATGACCGCCGGCCACGGCGGTATCAGCGGTCGCTACGAGCGCTGGAAAGAGACCGCGTACCAGTACGCCTGGCTATTGGCGGCCGCCGATCGCGACCACTACGGCAGCGGCCAGGTAGACGATCTCCTCCGCGGTGCGCCGGGGGTGAGCGCCTAAACCGGCACTGTGGCGTGGGCCCGGCCGGGCGGCGGCGGTTTGTCGGGTAGGAACGCCACTGGCACAAGTGTCAGTGCGACAACGACGATCGCCACCACCAAGACCAGGGTGTAGGCATGGCTGAGGTCGTGCATCAGCCGAAGGGTGAAGTCAGCCGAGACATCCTGGTGCGCCGGAGCGGGTGCACCGTGCTTGGTGAATCTGCCCCGCAGGATCCCGAGTTTTTCAGCGGCGCCGATGGTTTCGCTGCGATTGAACTGGCTGGTCAAGATCACCGACATCATCGCGGTCCCGACCGCGACGGCGACGTGTTGATTGACGCTGAGCAGCGTCGACCCGCGCGCCACCTCGTTGGGCGCCAGCGTCTGTACCGCGGCTCCGGACAACGGCGTCAGGGTGCAGCCCAGGCCGATACCGGTGGTGACCAGGCCGATGAGCAGGATCGGCAGATAGTCCGCCTGTTGCCATGCGCCATAAGCGAATACGGCCAGTCCGACGGCGATCGCCGCGACCCCGACGAGCAGCACATTGCGTGGCCCGCGCTTGTCCATCAAGGTGCCGGCCAGCGGCATCGTCAGCATCGCACCGAGCCCCTGCGGGATCAGCTGCAGGCCGGACTGCAGCGGCGTCTCATGCAGCAGTTGCTGAAGATAGCTGGGGACCACCAGCACGGCGCCGAAAAACCCGACCGAGAACGCGAACATCGCGGAATTGGACAGGGTCACGGCACGATTCTTGAACAGCGCCAGGTCGATGAGCGGATGGTCGGCGCGATGCAGGGCGTGCAGAACGAATGTCGCGATCAACGCGATTCCGATCACCCCGGGTATCCAGACCCGGTTGTCGGTGAAGCTGTCATGTCGCGGTACCGATGAGATGCCGAACAGCAGCAGTGCCAATCCCGGTGACAACAACAGCATTCCGACGAAGTCGAAAGCCTCCGACGGGCGCGGTCGATCCTTCGGGAAGATCGACGCCGCAAGCAGCAGCAGGATGGCACCTACCGGCAGGTTGATCCGGAAGATCCATTCCCAGCCGTAGGCGCTGATCAGCCAGCCGCCCAGCACCGGACCGGCCATCGGGGCCAGGAGCATCGGGATGCCGAGCACTGCCATCAATCTGCCGAGGCGTCTCGGGCCGGCTTCGCGCGTCAAGATGATCAAGGTCAGCGGCACCAGCATGCCGCCACCCAGGCCTTGAATCACCCGAAATGCGATGAGCTGATTGATGGTCGATGCCATCGAGCACAGCAGCGAGGCCAAGGTGAACCACAGCGCCGCTCCCATGAAAAGCCGCTTGGTGCCGAACCGGTCGGACGCCCAGCCGGCCAGCGGGATCACGGTCGCCTGTCCGAGGGTGTAGCCGGTGATCGTCCACGCAACGACGGCCTGGGTGGAACTGAACTCCGCGATGAAGGTCCGCTGAGCGACGCTGACGACGGTGCCGTCGAGCAGCGCCATCACCGAGGCGAGGATGCAGACTCCGGCGATCCTCAGCAAGCCGGAGTCCAGCGAATCTGGATAGTCGAATTCCGGCGCAGTGTCCGTCGGCGTAGCCGGGCGAGAGACCATATCCGCCACCCTAACGACTAAATAGCTAGACGATCAACATAAGTTGCCCGGGGTGCGATGCAGGTAGCCTCCGACTATGACTGTGACCGAGATCGCTCTGACCGGGCTGGATGGTGGGTCCTTGTCGCTGGCCGACTACAACGACCGTGCCGTCCTGGTGGTCAACGTGGCCTCCAAGTGTGGCCTGACGCCGCAATATGCCGCGCTGGAGCGGCTTGCGCGCGACTACTGCGAGCGCGGGCTCACCGTCCTCGGCGTGCCGTGTAACCAATTCATGGGCCAGGAGCCTGGCACCGCCGAAGAAATCCAGACGTTCTGTTCGACCACCTACGGCGTGACCTTCCCGCTGCTGGCGAAAGCCGAGGTCAACGGGCCGGACCGGCACCCGCTCTACGCCGAATTGACCAAGACGCCAGACGCCGCCGGCGCCGCCGGTGACGTGCAGTGGAACTTTGAGAAGTTCCTGATCGCTCCCGGCGGAGCGGTGGTCAACCGCTTTCGGCCGCAGACGGTGCCTGACGCACCCGAGGTGATCGCGGCCGTCGAGGCCGTGCTGCCGAAAAGCGGGTCGGCGCGGTGAACTGACGCTTTCCGTCCGCGTGTACGTCACTATCTGGACATCTGACATCGTCAAACTTGAGGCGTGTCTGGGAAGTTGATCGTCTCGGTCTCCGGGATCCGCGAGCGAACCTTGGACGACGTCGCGGAATTCTGCGCGAAAATGGACGCCCGCTCGGTGCCGGTGTCGCTGCTGGTCGCCCCGCGGTTGAAGGGCGGATACCGGCTGGACGGTGACCCGGTGACCGTCGACTGGCTGACCGGCCGGCGAGCTGCCGGTGACGCCATCCTGCTCAACGGATACGACGACGCGGCCACCAAGACGCGCCGCGGAGAATTCGCCACGCTGCCTGCGCACGAGGCCAATCTGCGGCTGATGGCCGCCGACCGGGTGCTCGAGCATCTGGGCCTGCGTACCCGACTTTTCGCAGCACCGCGCTGGACCGCGTCACCTGGCACGATTACCGCGTTGCCGCGCAACGGTTTCCGTCTCCTTGCCGATCTGCACGAGATCGCCGACCTGGTCCGGCAGACCACCGTACGGGCGCGGGTACTTGGCATCGGCGAAGGCTTCCTGTCCGAGCCGTGGTGGTGCCGGATGCTGGTGCTGTCGGCCGAGCGAGTGGCGCGCCGTGACGGTGTCGTACGAGTCGCGGTGGCGGCCAGCCATCTGCGCAAACCCGGACCGTTGCAAGCGATGCTGGATTCGGTCGATATCGCCCGGCTGCAGGGGTGCGAGCCCACCACCTACCGGTGGCGGGCGGATCAGGCGATTCTCGACGCGGCCTAGCCGTTTCGGTCGCTACTGTGTAGCGCCATGAGCGATACCCACGCTGATGTCATCGTCGTCGGGGCGGGCCTGGCCGGCCTGGTGGCCGCCTGCGAGGTCGTCGAGCGCGGCAAACGGGTACTGATCGTCGACCAGGAGAACGGCGCCAACCTCGGCGGGCAGGCGTTCTGGTCGTTCGGCGGCTTGTTCTTCGTCGACAGTCCCGAGCAGCGTCGGCTCGGTGTGCATGACAGCTATGAGCTCGCCCTGCAGGACTGGCTGGGCACCGCGGCGTTCGACCGGCAAGAGGACTACTGGCCCAAGCAGTGGGCGCATGCGTACGTCGATTTCGCGGCCGGCGAGAAGCGCAGCTGGCTACGGGACCGGGGTTTGAAGATCTTCCCGTTGGTGGGCTGGGCTGAGCGGGGCGGCTATGGCGCTCAGGGACATGGCAATTCGGTGCCGCGCTTCCACATCACCTGGGGGACCGGGCCGGCCATCGTCGAGATCTTTGCGCGCCGGCTCGTCGACCATCCGAACGTGCGATTCGCGTACCGGCATCAGGTCGACGAGCTGATCGTCGACGGCGACGCGGTAACCGGAGTGCGGGGCAGCGTGCTGGAGCCGTCTTCGGAGCCGCGCGGTGTCACGTCGTCGCGAAACAAGATCGGCGAGTTCGAATTCCGTGCGCCAGCAGTGATTGTCACCAGCGGCGGCATCGGCGGCAACCACGATATGGTGCGGGCCAACTGGCCCGCCCGGATGGGCCGGGTTCCCGAGCGGATGCTTGCCGGCGTGCCCGCCCACGTCGACGGCCGAATGATCGCGATCACCCAGAAGGCCGGCGCCCGGGTGATCAACCCGGACCGGATGTGGCACTACACCGAGGGCATCACGAACTACGACCCGATCTGGCCGATGCACGGGATCCGGATCATCCCGGGCCCGTCCTCGCTGTGGCTGGACGGCACGGGCAAGCGGCTGCCGGTGCCGCTTTATCCCGGTTTCGACACCCTCGGGACGTTGGAGTACATCGCGAAGTCGGGGTACGACTACACCTGGTTTATCTTGAACGCCAAGATCATTGGCAAGGAATTCGGGTTGTCCGGCCAGGAGCAGAACCCGGATTTGACTCAGCGCAGCGTGCGTCAACTGCTGGCGTCGCGGGCCGGATCCGGCGCACCGGGACCGGTTCAGTCTTTCATGGATCGCGGTGTCGACTTCGTCACCGCACACTCGTTGCGGGAGTTGGTGTCCGCGATGAGTGCGCTGCCGGATGTGGCGCCGCTGGATTACGCCACGGTGGCCGAGGAGGTCACCGCCCGCGACCGCGAAGTGGCGAACAAGTTCACCAAGGACGGCCAGATCACCGCGATCCGAGCCGCCCGCGGATTCCTCGGTGACAAGCTGGGCCGGGTGGTTGCCCCGCATCGGATGCTGGATCCCAAGGCGGGCCCGCTGATCGCAGTGAAGCTGCACATCCTGACGCGAAAGACGTTGGGCGGGCTGGAGACCGACCTGGAAGCCCGGGTGCTGGGGGCCGACGGAACACCATTGAACGGGTTGTACGCGGCCGGCGAAGTGGCCGGCTTCGGCGGTGGAGGCGTGCACGGCTACCGGGCGCTGGAGGGCACGTTCCTGGGCGGCTGCATCTTCTCCGGCCGCGCGGCGGGCCGCGGTGCCGTCGCCGACATCGCCTAGACGCTCGGAGCCGTCCTAGAACGTCACCCCGGTTTCTTCGGGTAATACCTGGAAGTCGGCGTCGGTCATCTCGCTGAGTCGGCCGTAGTAGATGCCACGTGCCTCCGGGGCGACGACGGCCTGGTGAATGGGTATCGCGCGGGCCGGTGCGACCGCACGCAGATAGTCGACCGCCTCGGAGATCTTCATCCAGGGCGCCGCAGCCGGGGTGGCCAGCACGTCCACCGGCTCGTCCGGGACGAATAGCGCATCGCCGGGATGCATGAAGCGTGCCGGATGCTCCCCATCACCGATCACGTACGAAATGTTGTCGATCACTGGGATTTCCGGGTGAATGACGGCATGCTTGCCGCCGAGCGCCCGGATCGTCAGCTGACCGACCGACAGCTCGTCACCGACGTGTACGGCCTGACACGGCGCGGTGAGCTGTGCGGTGGTCTGCGGGTCGGCGTACAGCGCGGCGCCGGGGTTGGCATCCAGGAGGGCCGGCAGCCGCTGCTGATCCACGTGGTCGGGGTGCTGATGGGTGATCACGATCGCCGACAGGCCGGTGATGCCCTCGAAGCCGTGCGAGAAGTTACCCGGATCGAACAGCACCGTGGTGTGACCGAAGTCGGCGAGAACGCACGAATGACCGAAATGCGTGAGTTGCATGTCTACGATTGTGCGCTAATGGGGTGCAGGGGCATGCGCCTAGTCGCAGCGACAACGCTGATCGCGGGCTGCCTGCTGGTCACGTGCGTGCAGCGGGCGGCGGTCGCGCCGGCAGAACCGGAAACCTGCCCGCCGGTATGCGATCAGATTCCCGACACGGCGTGGATCTCCGCGGCGGCGATACCGCTGAACTCGGCTTACCACTGGCCGTCACCGGCCCGGTCCGCGGTGGCGATGACCGGCACGGCGACACCCCGGTTCCGCTTCGAGGAGGTGTGTGCGACGCCGGTGTTTCCGCAGGACACCCGCAACTCGGCAGTGGCTGCCCGGGCGACGGCCGACAACGCTGCGGGTCAGTGGCAGCTGCGGGCCGAGGTCGTGCACTGGCGCGGCGACACCGCGCAGGGTGGCCCGAATGTCAGATCGGTGTTCGACATCGCCGCAGCGGCTTTGCGCGGCTGCCAGTTGGGGGCCGCTGCCGAGTCACCGTCGGTCACCGTCGAGGAGCCGAACCGGCTGTCCGCGGTGATCAGCGGCCCGACGATTCTGCACACCTACCTCGTCGCGCATCCGGAGAACAGCACGCTCAGCGAGCTGACGCTGTGGGGCACGGATCCGGTCCAGCCGCCCTGGCCGATCATCTCGGACGGCCAGGTGCTCGACGCCATGTCGTCGTCGTTATGCGCGGCTTATGTCAGCTCGTGCTAGCACGACGGCTGTGGTGCCGACCGGTAGAGTTGGCGCCGAGCAGCCGAAACGGCAGTGAGGAGTGCGCGTGGCCCGGGTGGTTGTGCACGTGATGCCCAAGGGTGAGATTCTCGACCCGCAGGGTCAGGCGATTGTCGGCGCATTGGGCCGACTCGGCCATGGCGGCATCTCAGATGTTAGGCAGGGCAAGCGGTTCGAGCTCGAGGTCGACGACAGCGTCGACGACTCGGCGCTCGCAGAGATCGCCGAGTCGCTGTTGGCCAACACCGTGATCGAGGATTGGACCGTTAGCCGAGAGCAGCTGTGACGGCGCGGATCGGCGTCATCACCTTCCCGGGGACGCTCGACGACGTCGACGCCGCCCGGGCAGCGCGCGCGGTCGGTGCCGAATCCGTCAACCTCTGGCACGCCGACGCCGACCTCAAAGGGGTCGACGCCGTGGTGGTGCCGGGCGGGTTCTCCTACGGTGACTATCTGCGATGCGGTGCTATCGCGAAATTCGCGCCCGTCATGGGCGAGGTCATCGCCGCTGCCGGTCGGGGACTGCCGGTTCTGGGCATCTGCAATGGTTTTCAGGTTTTGTGCGAGGCCGGCTTGCTCCCCGGCGCGCTGACCCGCAACGCGGGTCTGCACTTCATCTGCCGTGACGTGTGGCTGCGGGTGGAGTCGGCGTCGACGGCATGGACGACGCGGTACGAACCCGGCGCGGATCTGCTGATCCCGCTCAAGTCCGGCGAGGGTCGATACGTGGCCTCCGATGCGGTGCTCGACGAACTGGAAGGCGAAGGTCGCGTGGTGTTTCGCTACCACGACAACGCCAACGGCTCGCTACGCGATATCGCCGGGGTCAGCTCGGCCAACGGTCGCGTCGTCGGCCTGATGCCGCACCCCGAACACGCCACCGAGGCGTTGACCGGACCGTCCGACGACGGGCTGGGCTTGTTCTACTCGGCGCTGGACGCCGTCTTGGCCGCCTGAAGGACTGCTAGCGCAAGGCGTGCTCGGCCATCAGATCTACCGCGCTGTCATCGGCTGAAAGGCCTGCGGCGCAGCGTAATTCGCTGAATGCACGGCTGAGGGCTTCGGTTGCCTCATGGGGGTCGTCGAAGGTCTCGTCGTCGGTGAGCACCGCTATGCCCAGCTGGTCAACGTAGCTCCACACGGTGATGTTCACCGGAGCGCCGGGCGACAGCACTCCGGTCGAGTAGATCTCGCTGACCGGGGCGCCGGCGAAGTGGCCGCGTTCGCGCGGCCCGGGCACGCTGGACACCGCGACGTTCATCATCTTGTTCGGCGCGTCACGCCGGCCGAGCCAACGGAACGCTGCCGGAGCGATCGCGGTCGGCAGGTAGCCCATCAGCTGCCCGTAGAGCCGCGGGCCGAGAATCTCGTGGTCCTCCTTGGCGATCTTGGTGGCCAGCGCCACCAGCCGGGCTCGTTCGGCCGGGTCGGCGACGTGCACCGGCAGCGATATCGACAGGCCGCTGATTTCGTTGCCGGTGACGCGATCCGACTTGTCGGTGGCGGTGGGCACCGACGCGATGAGCGGGCGGTCGGCTTTGCCGTCGTAGCGCAGCAGCAGCTGCCGCAGTCCGCCGGCCGCGGTGGCCAGCACGACGTCGTTGAGGGTGACGCCCAGGCTTTTCGAGGTTGCCTTGACGTCGGCCAGTCGCAGTGCGGTGGTGGCGAACCGGCGCCGCGGCGACACCACGTGGTTGAGGAATGTCGGGGGAGCGTCGAAGGCATCCGCGAGGTCGGGATGATCGCCGCGCGCCCGGGTGCGCCGGCGCACCCGGCTGAACCCGCGGGCCGCGTCGCCGACAAGGCCGGGAAGAGCGGTGATCTGGCGGATGTGGTCGCGTCCCGCCGCGATCAGCAGGCCAGCCGCCGTCGGGCTCACGCCCGCCTCGTCGTTGTCCCGCTCGTCGGTCGGGGCGTCCCTGAGATCCATGGCGCGGGCCAGCAGGTTGACCGAGGCGACACCGTCGGCCAGTGCGTGGTGGATCTTGCCGATCAGGGCGAACCGGCCGCCGGCCAGCCCTTCGGCGACATGGAACTCCCACAGCGGCCGGCGGCGGTCCAGCGGCGTGGACGCGACGTTGCCGATGACCTCGTCGAGCTCCCGGCGTCCGCCGGGGGCGGGCACCTGCACCCGGCGCAGGTGGTAGTCCAGGTCGACGTCGCAGTTCTCCAGCCACATCGGGTGGTGCAGCCGCCACGGGATGTCAACGAGCTTGTAGCGCAACGGTTCCAGTAGATGCATGCGTCGCAGCAGATGGTGCCGGAAAGCTTCGAAGCTGAACGCCGGGTCACCCGCATCGCTGTGTCCGGGGTCGACGATCGCCACTTTGAGCGTGTGCGTGTGCAGGTTGGGCGTCTCGCTGTAGAGCAGCATGGCGTCCATGCCGTTGAGTCTCTTCACGCCCACCTCCGTGCCGACACCCTCATGCAAGCACCATCGGCCGGGCTATTCGCCGGATTGGCCGATTCAGCCCAGGATCGGGAATCGGCGCTGCTTGGCCAGACGGTCCAGTGCGCTCTGCATCACCGAGCGGACGTGCTCGTCCACCTCGCCGACATCGGGGTCAGTGCCGAATTGTTCCGCGATGTGAATCGGCTCGAGAACCTCGGTGACGATCTTTGACGGCAGTGGGAGGTTCGGTGGGAAGATCATGCTCACGCCGAACGGGATACCGACGCTGATCGGCAGAATATCCATGCGTATCTTGGTAATTCCCAATTTCTTGGCCAGCCAGTTGCCGCGCGTCAAGAACAGCTGGGTCTCCTGGGCGCCGATCGACACCATGGGCACGATCGGCACGCCGGCCTCGATCGCGGTGCGGACGTAGCCCGTCCGGCCGTTGAAGTCGATGGTGTTCTCGAAGGTCGGCCGGTAGGAGTCGTAGTCCCCGCCCGGGAACACCAGCACCACCGCGCCCGATTGCAGTGCGACGGCGGCATTCTCGCGGCTGGCCTCGATGACCCCGAGGCGACGCAGCACGCCGTCCAACGGGCCGATGAAGATGCCGTAATGGCCCAGCGTGTAGATGGGGCGGTCGTAGCCGAACTCCTGGTAAAACGCGGGCGAGAAGATGAAGACGTCGGGGGTCAGCATTCCGCCGGAGTGGTTGGACACCACCAGCGCCCCACCGGTCGGCGGGATGTTGTCGATGTTGCGGACCTCGGCGCGGTGGTACTGCTTGATCAGCGGCCCTACGGTGTTCGCGACCTGCCTGGTGAAGCCGGGGTCCCACTTGGCCGTCTCGCGGTTCTTCGGCGGCTTTGCCATGGGTGAGCCCTCGAATGTGCTGGATGACGTTACGAGCATGTTACTCTCGCTTTTGGAGAATGTCATATTCGTTTGCTGGTAGCGATGCCGAGGTGAGGGGCAATGGCCGAAAAGGTGCTTGTCACCGGCGGTTTCGGCCTGGTCGGGTCGCAGACCGTGCGCCGGCTGTCCGCCGAAGGACACCATGTTGTCGCCACCGACCTGGGCACCCCGGCCCAGCGCGACGCCGCGGCGTCGCTGCCGGCCAATGCCGAGGCGCACTGGGCGAACCTCACCGAGCAGTCTGAGGTCGACCGGCTGATCGCCGAGGTGTCGCCGACGGCGATCGTCCACCTGGCCGCCGTGATCCCGCCCGCGATCTACCGCAACCGCGAGCTCGGCCGCCGGGTCAACGTTGCCGCGACCGCCGCCTTGCTGCGCGCCGCACAATCACACCCGCGTCCGGCGCGCGTCGTGTTGGCCTCCAGCAACGCGGTGTACGGGTCGCGCAATCCGCATCGCCATCCCGCACGGTTGACGGCGGACTCGCCGCTGCGGCCGTCGGACCTCTACGGCGCCCACAAGGTCGAGGCCGAAAACCTGCTGCGCGCCGCAAGTTTGGATTGGGTCATCCTGCGCCTGGGCGGGGTGATCAGCACCGACCCCGGTGCGATGCCGTTCAACGGTGACGCGCTGTTCTTCGAGAGCGCGCTGCCGACCGACGGGCGCATCCACACCGTCGACGTACGGGACGTGGCGTCCGCGTTCGCCGCAGCGACCACCGCCGACGTGGTGGGCGAAACGCTGCTGATTGCCGGCGACGACTCGCACCTACACCGGCAGAAGGACGTCGGCTTGGCGCTGGCCGCGGCTCGCGGACTGTCGGACGTCTTGCCCGCCGGCCGCCCTGGAGATCCTGATAGCGACGAAAACTGGTTCGTCACAGACTGGTTGGACACTACCCGTGCTCAGCAGGCGCTGTCTTTCCAGCATCACTGCTGGCCAAAGATGCTGGCGGAGGCGCGCGCCGCCGTCGGGTGGCGTCGTTATCCGATGTCTCTGGTGTCACCCTTCGCCCGGCACGTGCTCGAGCGCCGGGCCGCCTATCGGGACACGCCGGGCTGTTATGCCGATCCGTGGGGCGCGGTGCGGTCCCGGCTCGGCGAACCTGCGCCGGACTCAGGAACCGGTTAGGACGCTGAGTCGCGGTATGCCTCAAGCAGTCTCAGCCACACCTCGCTGATGGTGGGAAAGCACGGAACGGCGTGCCACAGCCGGTCGATAGGTACCTGACCGGCAACGGCAATCGTGGCCGAGTGCAGCAACTCGGAGACGCCCGGGCCGACGAACGTCACACCGAGCAGATAGCGGTGGTCGATGTCGACCACTATCCGCGCCCGGCCGGTGTAGCCGTCGGCGTAAAGCTTCGCGCCCATGACGGCGTCGCCGATCTCGACGTCGACCGTCCGCGCCCGGTGGCCTTTCTGCTCGGCCTCCGCGGCCGAGAGCCCGACCGCGGCGGCTTCGGGCTCAGTGAAGAAAACCTGTGGTACCGCGTAGTGGTCGGCGGTGGCCGCGTGTGTTCCCCACGGCGCGGTGTCCAACGGACGCCCTGCCGCCCGTGCCGCGATCACCGCCCCGGCGATCCTTCCCTGGTACTTGCCTTCGTGTGTCAGCAGTGCTCGATGGTTCGCGTCACCGGCCGCGTAGAGCCAGCCATCGTCGACAGTTCGCACCAGGCAGGTGTCGTCGACGTCGAGCCAGCTGCCCGGGGTGAGCCCGACGGTCTCCAGGCCGATGTCATCGGTCAGCGGTGCGCGACCGGTCGCGAACAGAACCTCGTCGACCTCCAGCCGGCCCCCGTCGCTCAGTGACAGAGTCACCGGGGCATTCGCCGCAGGTCTGCTCAACGAATCCACCGAAACACCAACGCGTACGTCAACACCCGATTCGCGAAGTCCGCGTTCGACGAACTCGCCGACAAAAGGTTCCATCCGAGGCAGCAACCCGGAACCTCGCGCCAACAGGGTCACCGAGGCTCCCAAGCCATTCCATGCCGTTGCCAGCTCGACGCCGACACCGCCGGCGCCGACGACAGCGAGACGACCGGGCACCGAACTACTGTCGGTGGCCCTGCGATTGGTCCATGGGCGGGCCTCGTCGATGCCCGGCAGATCCGGAACTGCTGCGCGACTGCCCGTGCAGATCACCACCGCGTGGCGTGCATTGAGCACGGTGACCGCACCCGCGGCGTCGGTGACGGACACTCGCCGAGGGCCGTCCAGTCGGCCGTGGCCGCGCAGCAGAGTCGCACCGATTCCTGCCACCCAATCGGCTTGACCCGCGTCGTCCCAATTACTCACGTAACGGTCTCGGCGACCGAACACACCGGCGGCGTTGATCGGACCCGTGACCGCTTCGCGCGCGCCGTCGATCTGGTCGGCATCGGCGACCGCGATGACCGGACGAAGTAGCGCCTTGCTGGGCACGCATCCCCAGTACGAACATTCACCCCCGACCAGCTCACGTTCGACCATCGCGACGCTGAGTCCTTCCGCCCGGGCACGTTCGGCGGCGTTCTGTCCGACCGGGCCCGCGCCTAGGACGATGACATCGTAAGTACGTTCGGCTGCTGTCACTTTCGGCCCTTTCGGTCGGATCGTGTGACAGCCTACTGCGACACAGGTCAAATGGGTTGAGTAGCCCAAAGTAATCGATGGTGCGGTGAGCCGGGCACTTAGATCAGCGCGCTCTGATCGATCTGGACAGGGTATCCCGCGCTCAGCACTGCCACCGTCGACGGTGGGGTGAGCACCGACGCGCAACCATCGACCGGCTTCGCCATCAGTCGTCGATACGTGTAGGCATTTTCGTCGAAGATTGCGAGTTGACCGCTGACGACCACGGCCGGTCCGTCGTCGGTGTCGACGAATATCCCATCGGGTAGGTCAACCCACGGCATCCGAAGAGACGTGGCTCGCTCGCGATGCAGCATATTATCCATGTCTCTGGCGTAAGAGATTGCGCCGCAGTGAGTTTCATTCCACATGTGCCGGTAGGTGTTGTAGTCGCTGCGGCGGCACTCGGCACACGGTCGATGACCGGCGGCCAGGGCCACTGCCTCGTCGAAGAAGTACAACTGGGTGTAGTGGTCGGGCGCCCACTGCTGGGAATAACGCCCCTTGAATTCCAGGCGGCAGGTGATCCAGGCCTTGCTCCGGTACTCGCGCACGATATCTCGGGCGCCGTTGCCTTCATGCAGGCGGCCGCGGTTACCCATCCAGGCGCCGCGACCGGAAACGGCGATGATGTTGCCGCGCGGCGAAACCCGGTTTCGCGCCGGATTCATGCAACCCCTTCCAGGTCCAGCAGCGCGCGCTTGGCGGCCGGGCCACCGCGGTAGCGACCCATCGTGCCGTCGGAGCGGACCACCCGATGGCAGGGTACGACAACCGGAATGGGATTCGTCGCACAGGTCGTCCCGACGGCGCGAACTGCTCGGGGGGAACCCGACAGCCGGGCCAGAGTGCCGTAGCTGGCCGTGGTGCCGTAGCCGATGTCGACTGCCAAATGCTCGAGCACCGTGCGGCGAAAGCCTTTGGACAGCTGCCAATCCAGCGGTACGTCGAAGCTGTGCCGGTGCCCGGAGAAATATTCGTCCAGCTGATGGGCAACGGTATCGAGGCGCGCCGGCGCGTTCAGCACCCTCGGGCTGATCCGGTCGGAAAGGCTCTGCAGAACAGTGTCTTCGCCTTCGCTGTCGAAAGCAACGCGTACCAGCCCGACCGGTGTCGCGGCGATCAACAGTGAGCCGACCGGCGAGTCGACGGTCCGGTACGCAATGTCGAGCAGGTTGTCGTGCTCGGCGGCCGCTGCCAGGCGGGCGCGCAGACGGTCGATGTCGCTGTCGTCGACCGGATACAGCGAGGTGACGTCAACCTTGCTCATTGTCGGACTCCATGTCGAGTGATGAATGGGTGCGTCTCAGCGTGGCGATGCCATCGGCAGCCGCGCGGCGGGCGGCTGCTGCGGTGCTGTCGACAATCGAGGCGATCTCGGCGTAGGGCAGCCCGGCCAGATAGTGGTAGGCAACCGCCTGACGCTGTTTGGGCGGCAGAGCGGCAACCGCCTCGGTTAATTCGAAGTGCTGGTTGTCGGCGTGATCGGGCGAAGGTAGATCCGGGGTATCTGCGACCGGAGTCGCCCGCCGGGCGGTGGCGCGGATGATGTCGATCGCCTTGCGGTGTGCGATCGTGACCAGCCACGCCTCGACATTCGCATCGCCCGGCAGATCCGGGTAGGCCCTCATCGCCGCCAGGAAGGTCTCCGACCAGGCGTCGTCAGCGTCGGTGCTACCCAGTACCGCGCGCGCCACCCGCAGCACCGTGGCGCCGTGTGACGCCACGATGCTCTCAAACGGCGGCTTCACCCTTGTTACCAGAGTGCCTGCGGTGCAACGGGTATGGCCTTCTCCAGCTCGAGTAGATACTGTTTACGGTCCAGACCGCCGGCGTATCCGGTGAGTTTGCCGGTGGATCCTACGACCCGATGACACGGAATGAGAATCGACAACGGGTTGTGGCCGACGAACCCGCCGATGGCGCGGGGGCTGATGCGGTCACCGATTTTGCCGGCCAGCGCGCCGTAGGTGGTGGTGTGACCGTAGGGAATTTCGGCCAGCAGCTGCCACAGTCTGCGAGCCCGCTCGCTGCCAACGAGATTCAGCGGCAGATCGAAGTCGCGGCGCTCACCGGTGAAGTACTCGCTCAGCTGCGCGATGGCCGCGTCGAAGCCGCGGTCACCATTCGGTGCGACCTGCGGCCCGAAGCTGCTCTGATCCGGCTGGGTCCAGTGCCCCGGGTAGTACAGACCGGTGAGGCCGACGTCGTCGCGCACCAGCGTCAACGGCCCTATCGGTGAAGCGATGACGACGTGACGAGTCGTCGCGGTCATGATGGTCACGATGCCCTCCGCTGTTCGTTGAGATTTTGATCTACCCGGTAAACGTCGGGGGAGCGGAGTTTGTGAGGTTGGCCGCGAATTCGCGCAGGTCGCTCGCGATGATCGTTGGATGCGGCAGGCCGGGGACGGGCAACGCCGCGTTACCGGGCCGGGTGATCAGCGCCCCACTGAATCCGGCGGACTGGGCGCCGATCGTGTCCCACACGTGTGCGGCGACCATCATGCAGTCCGACGGGCCGACCCCCAATTGCTCGGGCACGTAGCGATAAGTCGCGGGCGCGGGTTTGAACGCCCGGCAGGCATCGACGCTCAGCTGGCGCTCGAACAAGTGGCTCAGCCCGGCGTTCTCCAGAGGGCTGGGTCCGTCCGGATTCGGCGGTGAGTTCGTTAGTGTGACCAAGCGGAACCCGTTGTCGCGCAGAACTGTAAGGCCGTCCTCGACATCGGGGTGGGCGGGCATGGTCAGCATCGCCTGCTTGAGTGCCTGCACGTCGCCGCCGGTGATCTCCACCCGGCGAGTGTCGGCAACCATTCGCAAGACGCCCTGGCCCAGCGTGAAGAAGTCGACGTACTGCCCGGCCAGCGTGGCCGTCATGGAGTACACCAGCAATTGGCCGAACCACTCGCGCATCACCGCGGGGTCGCCGAAGATGCGCCCGAAAACCGGTGCCATGGACTCGATGTCAATCAATGTTTCGTTGACGTCGAACACGAGGACTGACGGTAACGTGGTCATCGCCCTATCATCCAGCGCTCAGTTGACAACAACCACCATTTTGCCGCCAGCTTCTCCAGCCTCCATCACTCGATGCGCTTCGCGGATCTCGTCGAAGGAGAACACCCGTTCCGGGGCGGCGTGGAGTTGGCCGGCGGTGACCTTTGCTGCGATGTCTTGCAACGGCACATCCGACAGCGGGAAGCCGGGGTTACCGAACACGAAGCTGCCGAAGAAGGACCAGTACACTCCGCTGGGCATCCGCAGCAGCGGGTTGAAGTCGCTGATCGGGTTCAGGCCGCCCAGCCATCCCGCCAGGCAGGCGGTGCCGCCGCGGCGAAGCAGATCCAGCGAGTCCAGGATTGTGCTGTTGCCAACCAGGTCGAGGACCGCGTCGATCTGCTTGGCTTCGGCGATGCCGGCAGCCAGCGTCGGCGATTCCAACTCCACCCGCCTGACACCGAGCGCCTCCAGCATGCCGAACCGCTCGCGCTTGCGCGCGGTGGCAATCACGTGTGCGCCGGCCGCGATCGCCAGCTTGACCGCTGCCTGGCCAAAAGATGAAGTGGCGCCGCGGATTACGATTGTTTGCCCCTCAGACAGTTTGATGTTTCGGAACAGGCATGTCCAAGCTGTCGCAAACGTTTCTGGGAGTGCCGCCAAGTGTGACCACGGTAGATCGGACTCGATGAGGGCGACGTTGGCCGCTCGTACCCGGGTGTATTCCGCGTAGCTGCCGTTGATGGTTCGCCCGAGCCCGCCCATCAGCGCGGCCACCTTGGCTCCGATAGGAAACTCTTTGCCCGGACAGGAGTCGACGATGCCGACGCATTCGATGCCGCTCACTTCGGCGGCTTCGGCCCATTCCCCTCGGCGCATGTGTACCTCGGCGTGGTTGAGCCCAAATGCGCGGACCTCGATGACCACTTCGCCGTCTTTGGGCAGCGGCTTGGGGATGTCGGTGTAGGCCAAACTGTCGAGGCCACCAAACTTTTCCAGCACGATCGCACGCATGGTTTCACCACCCGGTCGTTCGCGTACCACCGCGGGTGCGGTGGGCAGTGCGCTGCCGGGCTGAGCCGTTTCCGTAGCGGGCATGGTGCTTTCCTTTGCGTCCGTCCATAATGGGATATTCCGCCCATTATTATGGGCGCGATGACCCATTTTGTCCACGGCGGCGGCAACGGCGGACGACTTCAGCCTGTCTGCTGACGAGGACGTCTGCGGCGTTTGGGGGTCGCGGCGAACGAACGGACGTATTCGACAGCCGCCCTCAGCGCCTCTCGCAAAGCTTCAGGGTCGTCGGTGAGGAAGGTGATCAACGCGCCACCCTGATGAGCGGCAACCAGAGAGACCGCCAGATGGCGTGGATCGGCGTCCGGTCGCAGCACGCCGCGGCGCCGCATCTCGGTAAACCCGCTGTGGAACAACGCGATCCACTGGTCGTAGCCCTCGGCGAGATCGCCATGGATTTGGGCATCGGCCTCGACCAATTCCCCTGCGAGCGAGCCGAATACGCATCCACCCACACGGTAGACCGGGTCTAGTTCTGCAAGGGTGGCCTGGACCCAGGCGTCCAGCGCGGCGAAGCTGTCCAGGCCGCCGAGCTGAGCGTGAAATTCTCGGACGTGCATCCGGCGAGCGCCGATCACGTTGCGGGTCAGATCACGCTTGCCGTCGAAGTAATGCGAGATCTGTGAACCACTGACACCGGCCGCTCCACGGACTTCGTCGATGCTGGTTCCGCCGACTCCGCGCTCAAACATCAGGCGGGCGGCCACATCGATGATGCGCGCGCGGGTCGCCCGGCCCTTGCGGGTCAGCCGCGACGTGGCGTCGTCAGACATTGGTGCCGTCCCTTTCGGCGATGGTCACGAGGCTCGTGCGCTGGTGCGCCTGCCGCGTGGGCGACGCACTGGACGTGGCACGCGCTCCGCCGGATCGGTGGCGAACGTCCGCAAGTAGTTGACGGCGAACCGGAGGGCATCGGCGAGTGGCCGATCGGCCTGATAGGTGAACGCGAGCGTGGCCCCACCCTGATGGGCGCTGACGATGACTAGCGCCAACTTTCGCGGGTCCGCGTCGGTGGCGACGACACCATGGTCTTTCATCTGCTGAATCGCGTCTTCCAACAACCCGATCCACTGCCGGTATCCCGACGCCAGCGTCTCGCGCGTTGCGCTGTCGGACTTACCGAGTTGCCCGGCCAGCGCGTGATAGGTCGGCGTGCCGGAATAGCCGATGCGCCGCAGGTAACGCATATTCAGATCGATCCATCGCTCGAAGTCATCGAACGTATTCAGCGCACCGAGCTTTGGCTGGCGATGGAACTCCAGCACGACGTGTATCTGACGGACGATGACTGCGCGGATCAGCGCTTGCTTGTCGGCGAAGTAGTGCGCGAGCTGGGACCCGCTCACCGATGCGGCCTTGCGCAGCACGTCCATGTTCAGCGCCGAGAGGCCCTCGCGCACAATGAGTTCGGCCGCGATCTGCAGGATCCGATCGCGAGTTGCCCGACCCTTGGCCGTCAGGCGCCGGTCGTCCTGCAGCTCGGCTTGAACCATTGCGTCAGGTTAGCCCGCTACGCACCCGGTTATGGGACGTATATCCCATAGGGCCGGTCCGTGTTGCGTTGAGCGCCGCGCCGCACACCCCGGTTACCGGGCCGCACCGCGCTACGGGCTCAGCGCGACCGATGCCTCGGCGGTGTAGTTCAGGAACGTGAGGGTCTCCTGCAAATACAGCTGCACGGCATCGGCGTCGTGCGACAGGTAGCCGATCGACACGTCGGTGCCCAGCTGCAAGTCGAAATCGCCGCCGCGGGTGGTCAGCACGAACGCGCCGTCGATGGCGGGCGCCCAGATGATGTCACCGTTCACCAGCCGGTTGATGTGTTCGAGAATCGGATACCCGTGCTCGGTGGTCTCGCTCACCTTGGTGTAGACGTCGGCGGACAGCAGGACCGAGTACGGGCCGTCCACGCCGGCCAACCGGAGTTCGGACAGCGCCTGGGTGATGATGTCGGGAATTCCGCGAGGGTCACCGGGCAGCTTCAGCGGCGGGTTGCTGCTGGCGTTGCGGACGCCTTCGATCGAGGCGGCAGCGTAGCCCTCGAAGATGGCCCGGTCTTCGGCGAAGGCCAGCTTCTTGGCGGCGACTTTGACCGGATCCCAATCGGAGTCTTGGGAGCCGCGTTCCACGTCGTCGATTTCCGCGCGCGACAATGCGAACGGAACCCGAAGTCGCACAAGCGGTTTACTGGCGCGCAGATGCGTGATCACGCCGTCGGAGGGGGCTTCGACGTCGACCAGTCGCCCGGTGCTGACGGCAGCGGCCGCCGGTCCGGCCGGCTCGCTGACGTCGACCACCCGACGGCCGGCGATGTGCCGCTTGAAAGTGCGCCTCGCCTCGACTTCGATCTCGTCCCAAGCTTCTTCGGTGATCGGAGCCAGATCGCGGTACAGGTTGTTCATTGCGGGATTCCTTTCAAACTGCCGATCGCCAACGAGCCATCCGCGGTTGTCTTCAGTATCGCCGGAGTCGCGGCCGGTGAGATCGGCAGCGGCGGCGGGTCGTCGAGAAAGTCGACGGTGGGCGAGAAGAACAGTCCACCGGTGACCGCGGTGGAGAAGTCCAGGATCCGGTCGGTGTTGCCGGGCGGATCACCGAGGAACATGTTGTGCAGCATCTGCTCGGTCACCGCAGGCGTTCGCGAGTAGCCGATGAAGTACGTGCCGAATTCGCCCTTGCCGAGTTCGCCGAACGGCATGTTGTGGCGGACGATCTGGAGCTGGGTGCCGTCATCGTCGGTGACGACGTTGAGCGCGATGTGCGCATCGGCGGGCTTTTCGTCGTCACCGAACTCGATGTCTTCCAACTTCGTTCGGCCGATCACGCGCTCCTGCTCGGGAACCGGCAGGGAATCCCAGGCCGCCATGTCGTGCAGATACTTCTGCACGTGCACATAGCTGCCGCCGACGAACGCCGGGTCTTCGTCACCGATCTGGGTCGCCGCGACAGCGGGCGGGCCGTTCGGGTTCTCGGTTCCGTCGACGAAGCCGAGCAGATCACGGTTGTCGAAGAACCGGAACCCGTGCACCTCGTCGACGACGGTGACCGCACCGGCCATCGACCGCAGGATGCGATTGGCCAGCTCGAAGCAGACGTCCAGGGTCTCGGCCCGAGCATGGAACAACAGGTCCCCAGGTGTTGCCGGGGCTGTGTGCCAGGGGCCGTCGAGCTCGATGAACGGGTGCAGTTCGGCCGGTCGTGGGCCGTCGAACAACCGGTCCCAGGCGTGCGAGCCGATCGAGGTGACCACCGACAGGTTTTTGGGGGGCTCGCGAAACCCGGTTGACCGCACCAGCCCGGAGATACCGGGCAGCGCGTCGTGTACGACCTCTTCGCCACCTGGATCGATGGTGACCACCAGGAAGATCGCAGCCGGAGTCAGCGGCGCGAGCACCGGTTGCGGTTGCGGGGTGAGCACGGCTTCGACCCTAACGTTTCAGGTGAGCCCGTGATGAAAAGATGGGCCCATGGTTGCCTCGGCGCAGGGTCTGTGCGAATTCATCGACGCGTCCCCGTCACCGTTTCATGTGTGCGCCACCGTGGCGTCCCGGTTGCGGGGGGCCGGCTACACCGAACTCGCCGAGGCGGACAAATGGCCTCGTGCCGGCAAGTTCTTCATGGTGCGGGCCGGGTCGCTGGTGGCGTGGAACAGCGGCAACGACGCCGGCGGCCGACCCTTTCGGGTGATCGGCGGCCACACCGACAGTCCCAACCTGCGGGTCAAGCAGCATCCCGACCGTGACGTCGCCGGTTGGCAGGTGGTTGCGCTGGAGCCTTATGGCGGCGCCTGGTTGAACTCGTGGCTGGACCGCGACCTGGGTGTCAGCGGGCAATTGTCGGTGCGCGACGGCACCGGGATCGGGCATCGGCTGGTGCGAATCGACGCGCCAATCCTGCGGGTGCCGCAGCTGGCCATCCACCTGGCCGAGGACCGCAAGTCGCTGGCATTGGATCCGCAGCGACATGTCAACGCGGTGTGGGGTGCCGGGAGCGGAGCTCGATCGTTCATCGGCTATGTCGCGGAATGGGCCGGCGTCGATCCGGATGAGGTGCTGGGCGCCGACTTGATGACCCACGACCTGACTCCGTCGCGAGTGACCGGGGTAGACGGAGAGTTCGTCAGCGCGCCGCGGCTGGACAACCAGGCCTCCTGCTACGCGGGTCTGGAGGCGTTCCTGGACGCTAAATCAGCCGAGTATCTGCCGGTGCTCGCGCTGTTCGACCACGAGGAGGTCGGCTCGACGTCGGATCGCGGCGCCGACTCCGACCTGCTGCTGGTCACCCTCGAACGGATCGAGCTGGCCAGTGGAGGCGGACGCGCCGACTTTCTGCGCAGGCTGCCCGGATCCGTGGTGGCCTCGGCAGACATGGCGCACGCCACCCACCCCAACTATCCGGAGCGGCACGAGCCGGGCCATCTCATCGCGATCAACGGCGGCCCGGTGCTCAAGGTTCATCCGAATCTGCGCTACGCCACCGACGGTCGCACCGGCGCGGCGTTCGCGCTGGCCTGCCGGCAGGCCGGGGTGCCGCTGCAGCGTTACGAGCACCGCGCCGACCTGCCGTGCGGTTCGACGATCGGCCCGATGACCGCGGCCCGGACCGGTATCCCGACGGTCGACGTCGGCGCCCCTCAGCTCGCAATGCACTCGGCACGAGAATTGATGGGCGCCAACGACGTTCCCGCCTACGCGGCGGCACTGCGGGCGTTCTTGTCGCCCGGCTGACCGTCAGACGAAGACCGGGTCGTAGCGGATCACGTTCTCCACGACGACGCCGTCACGGGTGCGGACCCGGTCCAGCCCGCGGATCTCGATGGGCCCGTCCGGCCCGGTGGCGTGGCCGACGTAGTGCAGGAAGAACAACTCCTCGCCCTCGGCCGGGCCGGCCGCGGTGGCGCTGTCGACGAGTTCGAGTGTGAGGTCGGGCGCGACGGCGAGCAAGTCGGCGATCTTCTGGGTGTAGGCCTCGAACCCCCGCACCGGCTCGCCGTCGCCGGGCCAATAGCCGATGATGTCCTCGGCGAGGATGTCCATGCTGTGCGACATGCTGGGTGCCGCCCAGAAGGCGGCGAAGAACTCCGGGCTGAATCTCGGAGTCGTTGTGGGTGAAGCGGTTTGAGTGTCGGTCATGATTCCCTCCAGGTTGTTCAGCAGTACGCATCGAAGTCTGGCTCGCGGCGTTGTTACTGCACAATTACCTTCGAGGTCATCGACAACGGACGAGATCTGAACTGTCGGACTCAGCAGGCCCAGCGGCCCGCATCGTCGCCCGCAACGAGCTCGCGGGTATGGCACTCAGCGTGCAGATGGTGGGTGCTGCCGCCGACCCGGCCGGCAATGCCGTCTGCGTCGCCGGAGCGGGTTAGCCGCCGGGCACCCTAGACTGTTTGCGTGACGTCAGGGCTCACCCACGCGACCGATACCGTCGAGCGGGCCGCGGCCACCCCTGACCAGCCGCAACCGTTCCGCGAGCTCGGTCTCAAAGACGACGAGTACCAGCGGATCCGCGACATCCTGGGGCGCCGGCCGACCGATGCCGAGCTGGCCATGTACTCGGTCATGTGGAGCGAGCACTGCTCCTACAAATCGTCCAAGGTGCATCTGCGGTACTTCGGCGAAACCACCACCGACGAGATGCGGGCCGGGATGCTGGCCGGGATCGGCGAGAACGCCGGCGTCGTCGACATCGGCGACGGCTGGGCGGTCACGTTCAAAGTCGAGTCGCACAATCACCCGTCTTATGTGGAGCCCTACCAGGGCGCGGCCACCGGCGTCGGCGGCATCGTCCGCGACATCATGGCCATGGGCGCCCGGCCGGTAGCGGTGATGGACCAGTTGCGCTTCGGTGCCGCGGACGCCCCCGACACCCGTCGCGTGCTCGACGGCGTGGTGCGCGGCGTCGGCGGCTACGGCAACTCGTTGGGCCTGCCCAACATCGGCGGCGAAACCGTCTTCGACGCCTGCTACGCCGGTAACCCACTGGTGAATGCACTGTGTGTCGGCGTGCTGCGCAAGGAAGACCTCCACCTGGCGTTCGCCTCGGGCGCCGGCAACAAGATCATCCTGTTCGGCGCGCGGACCGGACTCGACGGCATCGGCGGTGTGTCGGTGCTGGCGTCGGAAACCTTCGGCGGCGACGAGTCTGGATCGGGCCGCAAGAAACTCCCCTCGGTGCAGGTCGGCGACCCGTTCACCGAGAAGGTGCTCATCGAATGCTGTCTGGAGCTGTATGCCGCCGGTCTGGTGATCGGTATTCAGGACCTCGGCGGAGCCGGATTATCCTGTGCCACATCCGAGCTCGCTTCCGCCGGCGACGGCGGGATGGCGATCCAGCTGGAGACCGTGCCGCTGCGGGCCAAGGACATGACGCCTGCCGAAATCCTTTCCAGCGAGTCGCAGGAGCGGATGTGCGCGGTGGTCGCGCCGGAGAACGTGGACGCCTTCCTGGCCGTCTGCCGCAAGTGGGAGGTGCTGGCCACCACGATCGGCGAGGTCACCGACGGCGACCGGCTGCAGATCACCTGGCACGGCGAGACGGTCGTCGACGTGCCGCCGCGCACCGTGGCGCACGAGGGCCCGGTCTATCAGCGTCCTGTCGCGCGCCCCGAGTCGCAGGACGCTCTCATCGCCGATACCTCGGCCGGCCTGAAGCGGCCGGTCTCGGGTGACGAGCTACGCGCGACTTTGCTTGCGCTGCTGGGCAGCCCGCACTTGTGCAGCCGCGCGTTCATCACCGAGCAGTACGACCGCTACGTGCGGGGCAACACCGTGCTGGCCGAGCATGCCGACGGTGGCGTGCTGCGCGTCGACGAGACCACCGGCCGCGGTATCGCGTTGTCGACCGACGCGTCCGGCCGCTACACCCTGCTGGACCCCTACGTCGGCGCGCAACTTGCGCTGGCCGAGGCGTACCGCAACGTCGCCGTCACCGGCGCCACCCCGGTGGCGGTGACCAATTGTCTGAACTTCGGATCGCCGGAGGATCCCGGTGTGATGTGGCAGTTCTCCCAAGCGGTCCGCGGCCTGGCCGATGGCTGTGTGGCACTGGGCATTCCGGTCACCGGCGGCAACGTCAGCTTCTACAACCAGACCGGGACCACCGCAATCATGCCCACCCCTGTCGTCGGCGTCCTGGGTGTGATCGACGACGTCACCCGTCGCATCCCGACCGCGATGGGCACCGAACCGGGCGAGACGCTGATCCTGCTCGGCGACACCCGCGACGAATTCGACGGTTCGATCTGGGCCCAGGTCACCGCCGACCACCTGGGCGGGCGACCGCCGTCGGTCGATCTGGCCCGCGAACGCCTGCTGGCCGACGTGCTGAGTGCGGCGTCCCGCGACGGTCTGGTGTCAGCGGCCCATGACCTGTCCGAGGGCGGCCTGGCGCAGGCCGTGGTGGAATCGGCGATGGCCGGCGAAACAGGTTGCCGCATCGTGCTTCCCGAAGGTTTCGACCCGTTCGTGACGTTGTTCTCCGAGTCATCCGGCCGGGTGCTGGTCGCGGTACCGCGCACCGAGGAGAGCCGATTCACCTCGATGTGCGAAGCGCGGGGACTCCCCGCAACCCGGGTCGGCGTCGTCGACCAAGGCTCGGATTCGGTCGAGGTGCAAGGCTTGTTCACCGTGTCACTGGCCGAGTTACGCAGCACGTCCGAAGGGGTGCTGGCCGCCCTTCTGCGATGAGCGACGAGTCGAGTGGGCGCCATCCGCTGCTGGTGTGGGCGTGGAGCCTGCTACGGCTGAACTTCGCCGGGGTGGTGTTCGGCGCGCTGTTCTTCTGCCTGTCCATGACGCCCTCCCTGGTACCTCGAGACTGGTTGTTCCAGGGCCTCATCGGCGGGGTGAACGCCGCCTTCGGCTACGGACTGGGAGTGCTGATCGGCAAGGCGGTGAACCGCCTGGTGTTGCGGGGCGCGCGGTGGTGGCCGCCGTCACCGCGGGTGCTGTGGTGGATGAAAGCTGCGGTCGTGGTGCTGGCGCCGACGGCGTGTGTGCTGATGCTGTTTCCGGCCGCGTCCTGGCAGCGGCAGTTGTCGGCGCTGATCGGCATCGAGGGGCCGACGAATCCGGGTTATCTGCGCACGCTGGCCGTCGCGGCGGTGGCCGGCGCGCTGCTGGTGTCGGTATTCCGCGTGCTGGTGGATCTGGTCAAACTGTTGGCGCGCATGCTGATTCGGCGCTGGCACCTGCACGACGAGGTGGCGTTGTTCATCGGCGCCACGATCGTGGTGGCGTTGCTGGTCACCTTGATCGACGGTGTGCTCGTCCGCGCGTTCTTCGCCGGCGCCAACGCGGTCTTCCAGCCCCAGGACAGCGCGACGCCCGCGGGGATCGATCAACCACAGCTGCCGGAAAAATCCGGCAGCCCAACGTCATTGGCGCCGTGGAACTCGCTGGGATATCAGGGCCGGGCCTTTGTCGGCGCCGGCCCGCACGCCGCCGAGCTCGGCAAGATCAACGGCGCACCGGCCAAAGAGCCGATCCGGGTGTACGCCGGGCTGCACACCGCCGCGGACGACCAGGGCCGGACGAACGTGCTGCTCGATGAGCTCGAGCGCACCGGCGCGTTCACCCGCCAGGTCCTGGTCATCGCGCCGACCACCGGCACCGGCTGGATCGACCCGGTGGCGGCCAGTTCGATGGAGACGATGTACAACGGCGACACCGCAATCGTCGGTGTGCAGTACTCCTATCTGCCGAGCTGGATTTCGTTCCTGGCGGACCGGCAGAAGTCGATGGACTCCGGCCGGATGCTGATCAACGCCGTCCACGGGCGGTGGGCGCAACTACCTCCGCAGCGCCGGCCCAAGTTGGTGCTCTACGGGGAGAGCCTCGGATCGTTGGCCGGCCAGGCCGCGTTCGGCTGGCTGCCCGACATCCGACGGATGGGTTTCGACGCGGTGCTGTGGGTCGGGCCGCCGCAGGAGAGCACGCTATGGCACGCGTTGATCGCGCGCCGCGATCCCGGTACCAGCGAAGTGCAGCCCCGGTACGACAACGGCCGAACCGTGCGGTTCTCCGAAGCCAACGGGCCGGCCGACGTCACCGGGGTCACCGGGCCGCCGTGGACCGGTACCCGCGTGCTGTTCCTGCAGCACCCGTCCGACCCGGTGGTCTGGTGGTCGCCTGACCTGTTGTTCAGCCGCCCCGACTGGCTCAAAGAGCCGCGCGGGCATGACCGCAGCCCCGCGATGCAATGGATTCCGGTCGTGACGTTTTGGCAGGTCAGTGCCGATTTGACCAACGCCGAAGGGGTCCCCGGCGGGCACGGACACAATTACCGCAACGACATCCTGGACGGCTGGGCGGCGGTGGCCCCGCCACAGGGCTGGACTGCGGCCGATACCGAGCGGGTCCGCGCCGCACTCGGGAACTGAGCCATGGCACCCCGGCAGCACGCCGACCCCGCGCAGACCCGCGACGCCGTCCGCGCCGTCGAAGACTGGCTGCGGGACGACCGGTGCCCGGCGCCGAGCCGTGCCGAGCTGGCGGCGGCGGTCCGGCTCACCGCGCGCACTCTGGCCGCCGAAGCACCCGGCGCCAGCGTCGAGGTCCGAATTCCGCCGTTCGTCGCGGTGCAATGCATTGCCGGGCCGCGTCATACCCGGGGCACCCCGCCCAATGTCGTCGAGGCCGATCCCCGAACGTGGCTGCTGCTGGCGACCGGACTCCTGCAGGTGCCCGACGCGACGAGCACCGGTGCCGTGCGCCTATCGGGTTCGCGTGCCGCGGAGATTGCGGGCTGGCTTCCGGTCGTGCGATTGAGCGATCCCCATCACACATGACCGGGGCTGCTGTGGCCTATGCGACACTTAGCACTTATTGGGGCTGTTGAGCTGCGAAAATCGGACGTGTCGCGCGGCAACACGCCGGAGCAATTCGCTGCCGCCCCCAACGTTTCCGTAGACTTCACCGAGTCACCATCCGTTCCCTGGGGAGCCGCCGCACCGTGACCGTCCAAGAGCCAGTACCCGACGAGAATCCGCCCGGTGAAGAGTGTGGTGTATTCGGGGTCTGGGCCCCCGGCGAAGAAGTCGCCAAGATGACGTACTACGGCCTCTACGCGCTGCAGCATCGCGGGCAGGAAGCCGCCGGAATCGCGGTCGCGGACGGGTCGCAGGTGCTGGTGTTCAAGGATCTCGGCCTGGTCAGTCAGGTCTTCGATGAGCAGACACTGGCCGCGATGGAAGGTCACGTCGCCGTCGGACACTGCCGGTACTCCACCAGCGGCCAGCCGACGTGGGAGAACGCCCAGCCGGTCTTCCGTAACACCGCCGCCGGCACCGGTGTCGCCCTGGGGCACAACGGCAATCTGGTCAACAGCGCCGAACTCGTCTCCCGCGCCCGTGCGGCCGGACTGATCAACCCCCGCGCGCCGGGCGCGGCGAACACCGACTCCGACGTGCTGGGGGCGTTGCTGGCGCACGGCGCGGCCGACTCCAGCCTGGAGCAGGCCGCGCTCGAACTTCTTCCCACCGTGCGCGGCGCGTTCTGCCTGACGTTCATGGACGAGAACACCTTGTACGCCGCGCGTGACCCGTTCGGGGTGCGGCCGTTATGCCTGGGACGACTGGACCGCGGCTGGGTGGTCGCGTCGGAAACCGCCGCGCTGGACATCGTCGGCGCGTCGTTCGTCCGCGAGATCGAGCCCGGCGAGTTGCTGGCGATCGACGCCGACGGCGTCCGGTCGGCCCGGTTCGCCAACCCCGAGCCCAAGGGGTGCATCTTCGAATACGTCTACCTGGCGCGCCCCGACAGCACGATCTCCGGCCGGTCGGTCCACGGCGCGCGTCTGGATATCGGCCGCCGATTGGCGCGCGAAAGCCCGATCGACGCCGACCTGGTGATCGGAGTGCCGGAATCAGGCACACCCGCGGCGGTCGGCTACGCCCAGGAGTCCGGCATTCCCTACGGCCAGGGCCTGATGAAGAACGCCTACGTCGGGCGGACCTTCATCCAGCCGTCGCAAACCATCCGTCAACTCGGAATCCGGCTGAAGTTGAATCCGCTCAAGGAAGTCATCCGCGGCAAGCGGCTGATCGTCGTCGACGACTCGATCGTGCGCGGTAACACCCAGCGTGCGCTGGTCAGGATGCTGCGTGAAGCGGGCGCCGTGGAAGTGCATGTGCGGATCGCGTCGCCGCCGGTGAAGTGGCCGTGCTTCTACGGCATCGACTTCCCGTCGCCGGCCGAGCTGATCGCCAACGCCGTCGAAGACGAAGACGAGATGCTCGAAGCGGTACGGCACGCCATCAACGCCGACACGCTGGGCTACATCTCGCTGCGGAATCTGATCGCCGCGACCGAGCAACCGACGTCACGGCTGTGCTCGGCCTGTTTCGACGGCCGCTACCCGATCGAATTGCCCAGCGAGACAGCGCTCGGCAAGAACGTCATCGAGCAGATGCTTGCCAACGCCGCCCGGGGTGCGGGGCCGTCGGACATCAGCCACGAGGTATCGGCGGCGGCCGAACAGGCCGCCGTACTCCGGCATCCCTGACTTGCGAGCGAGTGGCAGATATCCGCGCCGGGCGTCGCCCGGTAGCCTTTAGCCCGATGACCGACCGTGGAAAAGACCCGGCTGCCCCGGGCGCTACGTATGCATCGGCCGGAGTCGACATCGAAGCCGGGGACCGCGCCGTCGAATTGTTCAAGCCGCTGGCGTCCAAAGCGACCAGACCTGAGGTGATCGGGAAGCTCGGTGGCTTCGCCGGACTCTTCGCGCTGCGCGGCGACTACCGCGAGCCGCTGCTCGCCGCGTCCAGCGACGGGGTGGGGACCAAGCTGGCCGTCGCCCAGGCGATGGACAAGCACGACACGGTCGGCCTGGACTTGGTGGCGATGGTGGTCGACGACTTGGTGGTCTGCGGCGCCGAGCCGTTGTTCCTGCTCGACTACATCGCGCTCGGCCGCATCGTGCCGGAACGCCTCAACGCGATCGTCGGCGGGATCGCCGAAGGCTGCATGCGTGCGGGCTGCGCGCTGCTCGGCGGCGAAACCGCCGAGCATCCCGGCCTGATCGAGCCTGACCACTACGACATCTCCGCCACCGGCGTCGGCGTGGTCGAGGCCGAGGACCTGCTTGGCCCCGACCGGGTCAAACCCGGTGACGTGCTCATCGCGATGGGATCGTCGGGTCTGCATTCCAACGGATACTCGCTGGCTCGCAAGGTCTTGCTGGAGATCGATCGGGGCAACCTGGAGGGCTACGTCGAAGAGTTCGGTCGCACGCTGGGCGAAGAGATGCTCGAGCCGACCATCATCTACGCCAAGGACTGTCTGGCCCTGGCCGCCGAAACCCAGGTTCGCACGTTCTGCCACGTCACCGGCGGCGGGCTGGCCGGAAACCTGGAGCGCGTTGTCCCGAACGGGCTGCTCGCCGAGATGGATCGCGGTACCTGGACGCCGGCTCCGGTGTTCGCGATGATCGCCCAGCGTGGCCGGGTCTCGCGCGCCGAGATGGAGAAGACCTTCAACATGGGCGTCGGCATGATCGCGGTCGTGGCGCCGGAAGACACCGACCGCGCACTCGCGATTCTGACCGCCCGACACTTGAACTGCTGGGTCCTGGGCACGATCAACAAGGGTGGAAAAGGCGGTCCGCGAGCCAAACTCGTCGGGCAACACCCGAGGTTCTAGATTTCGGCTCGCCGTTGGGGCGAGCCGCGGCAAGCCTCAGCGGTGCTCGTCAAGCCAGGGGTCGTCGCCCTCCGACTGGTCAGCGTCCTGATCGCTCGACCCGGACAGCTCCTGCCGAAGCCGATCGAAATCGGTCTGCGGTGAGCTGTACTTAAGGTCTCGAGCAACCTTGGTCTGCTTCGCCTTAGCCCGGCCACGGCCCATGGGGGAACCCCCTCACGCAATAACGGAGCGGCCCAACATGTAGGCGGCTCCGATCTTTTGTCTTTATTGTCCTGTCGAGAGTCTACCGTGCCCGGTGGCTGCGTGCTGTTGCGCCCCGCACCCTGTCGACGACGGTCACCGGACGATTCCCCGCAACCGCTCCACGGCCACCCGACCGGCGCCCGGCCCGTCTGCGGCCGGCAGCGATCCGGCGTCGATCATCGCCGCGACGTCGGCGTTGCCGCCGGTGCTCAGCGCGGTGTCGGCGGGGATGGCCCGCTTGAGCAGCGCCAAGGCCATCGGGCCCAGATCGACGTGTTCGACGACGGTTCCCAGCCGGCCCACCGCGCGGCCGCCGGCCAGCACCGGGTCACCGGTCACGGGCCGGTCGACCGACCCGTCCAAGTGCAACAGCACCAGCATCCGCGGCGGTTTGCCCAGGTTGTGCACTCGGGCAACGGTTTCCTGGCCGCGATAGCAGCCCTTGTCGAGATGGACGGCGCCGCCGATCCAGCCCACTTCGTGCGGGATGGTGCGCTCGTCGGTGTCGACGCCGAGCCGTGCCCGCACCGCCGCGACCCGGTGGGCTTCGTAAGCCCACACCCCGGCCGGGCGCACGCCGGCACCGGTCAACCGGCGCTGCAGGTCCGCGGACTGGCTGCGGTCGATCACAACATCGAGCTCGATCTGGCCGGGGTTGGCCTCGGCCATCCGGCGGACGAAACCGCCGTCGATCGGCGCCGCGGCCAACTCGGTGGGCAACGCCTCCAACCCCAGCGCGTCGAGAACCGCCGCGTCGCCGAGTTGCGGCCCCAACAGCGAGAGCACCGCCAGATCGGCGGCAGCGGGAGTCACCTGCGACCAGAACACCATCTTTTTCAGGAATTCCAGCAGCGGCTCGCTGCGCCACGGCTCGGTGTCGAGATAGGTGACCCCGTCGAGCTCGGTCTGGATCCAGTGGTCCTCGACCCGGCCCTGGCCGTCGAGGCTCAGGTTCTGCGTGCTCGCGCCGTCGGGGAGTTCGCTGACGTGCTGCGTGGAAATGCTGTGCAGCCAGGTCTGCCGGTCGGCGCCGGTCAGCGTGAGCACACCGCGATGCGACCGATCCACCAGAGCGGCACCCGTTTCGGCGGCACGCTGCTCACCCAGGGGATCGCCGTAGTGCCAGATGGCGCCGGCGTCTGGGCCGGTTTCGGGGGCAGGAACTGCGGACACAGGTCAACTCTACGGGCCGCAGGGCTAGGTCTTTGGCGGCGACCTGCAGCGACCGGCTTCGCCGCTCTTGCGATCGCCGCTAGTGTTTCGTCCATGACTGGTGTGATCGTCACGCTCGACGGCGACGTGCACCCGGCGGACACGCCGCTGCTGTTCGCCGACGACCTCGCCGCAGTGCGCGGCGACGGTGTCTTCGAGACTCTGCTGGTCCGCGACGGTCGTGCATGCTTGGTGGAGGCCCACCTGGGGCGGCTGGTCCACTCGGCCAAGCTCCTCGAGCTACCCCTGCCGGACTTGACGGCCTGGCGGCGCGCGATCGACCAGGCCGCGCGGCAGTGGACCAGCCAGACGAACGACGAGGCGGCGATGCGCCTGGTGTACAGCCGCGGCCGGGAGAGCGGCTCGGCGCCTACCGCATATGTGACAGTGAACCCGGTCGCCGACCGGATCGCCACGGTCCGCCGCGAGGGATTGGCCGCGGTGACGTTGCCCCGCGAGCTGCCGTCGGCCGGTGTCGAGGAGATGCCGTGGCTGTTGGCCGGCGCCAAGACGCTGTCATATGCCATCAACATGGCCGCGCTGCGGCATGCCGACCGTCACGGCGCCGGCGACGTCATCTTCGTCAGCTCAGACGGCTACATCCTGGAGGGCCCACGCTCGACCGTCGTGATCGCCGCCGACGGCGACGACGGAAATGTATGCCTCTTGACCCCGCCGCCCTGGTACCCGATCTTGCGCGGCACCACGCAGCAGGCTTTGTTCGGTGTCGCTCGCACCAAAGGTTATGACTGCGATTATCGCGCCCTGCGCGTCGCTGATCTGATTGCCGCGCAAGGAATCTGGCTGGTGTCGAGCATGACGCTGGCCGCGCGGGTGCACACTCTCGACGGCCGGGCGTTGCCGCGGGCTCCGCTGACAGCTGAATTCGCCGAGCTGGTCGATGCCGCGATCGTCAGTGACCGCTGAAATCGGTTGTCGCAGCGGCGCGCAGCGGGTACCTTCGCTTTTACACAGGAGAGGAGGTGGTCTGAGAAATTGATAGCTTATTGGACTTGTGAGGTGGCTGCCCGCTAGCAGCACCAGGCGAGGAATCACCTGCGCGCGCTGGCGAATTCCCCGCAGTCACCCAGCCCCCGAGCCTCCGGCCTGTCCAGCCTGGAACTACGGCTCGGGGGCTGCCCATTTTCGGGTCAGCTCTCGAGCCTGCTGCGCGGACCCGTCAGCCGACAAAGCGCGCGAGCCGCGCGGACAGATGCGGAACGAGTCCACCGTCGGCGTCCACCCGCTCTTCGACGTAGGCCAGATCGCCACCTTCGACGATGCCGTAGAGCCGCTTGGCGCCGCCGACCAGCACGCCGGATCGGCTGCGGGCCAACGCGTCGGTGGCCAGCTCCCACGATGACTGGCTGAGTGGGCGACCGTAGAACAGCTCGACGTACCCGGCGGAATGCGCCAGCAGCAACTCGATGGCATTTGACTCGGTCGGATCGTCGGGCTCGTTGACGAAGCGCCAGTACCCGGTTTCGCGCAAGTCCGGCCCCTCGTACTCGCCGGCGTCGCTGACCCGCCACGACCGGGCCTCCCAGTTCAGATAGTCGCCCCCGTCATGGGAGACCACGATCTGCTGGCCGTACCGGTAATCGCCGTCGGGCCCGCGCCCTTCGCCTTCGCCGCGCCACACCCCGACCAACGGAAGCAAAGCCAGCAGGGCGTCGTTCAGGTTGGCGCCCGCACGCAGGTTGGCGGTGTCCGCCGGGACCGGAAGGTCGTCGAAGACCGGGACGTTGCGGGTCGCCGTCGCCTTCGCGCGTTCGATAGCGGCCGCCACCGCACGATCCCCGGACGTGGGCGGCAGGACTGGCTCGTCGCCGGGGTCCGGGCTGAGGTCGATCGGGGCTGCTCACGATTCGTCGGTGATCAGCCGATACAGCGTGTACAGCGCGAACCAGGAAATGAACACGACGGCCGCGATGAGCAAGATCTCGAAGAACAGAACCACGCCAACGATTCTAGTTCGACAGAGCGCTCAGGCGATTTTGACGTCGACCTCGTGGATGCCGGCACCCTTGGGCTCGACGATCGCGTCGCCGTTGCCCGCGGCCGACAGCGCCCGCAATGTCCACGACCCGGGGGCCGCGAAGAACCGGAAATCACCGGTGGCCGACGCGACGACCTCGGCGGTGAACTCACCCGAGGAGTCCAGCAGTCGCACGAACGAACCGCCCACGGCCTCGCCGGAGCCGTCGACCACGCGGCCGGTGATGACCGTCTCCTTCTCCAGGTCGACGCTGGCCGGCAGAGTCTGTCCTTGCTTCGGCGCAGAGCACATAATCAGCTTCCCAACTCGATCGGGGCCCCTACCAGGGAGCCGTATTCAGTCCAACTGCCGTCGTAGTTCTTGACGTTCTGGTGTCCCAGCAGTTCCTGCAAGACGAACCAGGTGTGCGACGAACGTTCCCCGATCCGGCAGTAGGCAATCGTCTCCTTCGACCCATCGAGTCCGGCGTCGGCGTAGATCTTGGCCAGCTCGTCATCGGATTTGAAGGTGCCGTCGTCGTTGGCCGTCTTGCTCCACGGCACGTTGATCGCGCCCGGGATGTGGCCGGGTCGCTGGCTCTGCTCCTGCGGCAGATGGGCCGGCGCCAGGATCTTGCCGGAGAACTCGTCAGGCGAGCGCACGTCGACCAGGTTCTTCTCGTTGATCGCGGCCAGCACCTCGTCGCGGAACGCCCGAATCGAGTTGTCCGCAGGCTTCGCGGTGTAGCTGGTGGCGGGGCGGTCGACCTTGTCGGTGGAAAACGCGCGCCCGTCGAGCTGCCACTTCTTGCGGCCACCGTCGAGCAGCTTGACGTCCTCGTGGCCGTACAGCTTGAAGTACCAGTAGGCGTAGGCGGCGAACCAGTTGTTGTTGCCGCCGTACAGCACGACGGTGTCGCCGTTGGCGATACCCCGCTCACTGAGCAGCTTGGAGAACTGCTGGGCGTCGACGAAGTCACGCCGGACCTGGTCTTGCAAATCGGTACGCCAGTCCAGCTTCACCGCTCCGGCGATGTGGCCGTCGTCGTAGGCGCTGGTGTCTTCGTCGACCTCGACGAAGACCACGTGATCGGCATCGAGATTGCTCTGGGCCCAGTCTGCGGAGACCAGGACGTCGGAGCGTGCCATATGGGGGATCCTTTCGATCGCTAGGAAGTGCTGTGAGCCGGCTTCAGGCGTGCCACAAGCGGGTAGAGCTGGCAGCCCAGG
>CAVWEO010000062.1:0-241077 GCA_963753995.1 uncultured Actinomycetota bacterium
ACCTGATCAACGACAACCCGAATCTCAATCACGTCCTGGAGCAGTTGCGCACCGTCAGCGATCTCCTGGATGCCCGCAAAGACGACCTCGCTGCGACGCTCAAGAATGTCGGCAAGAGCATTACCGGCCTGAACGAAACGGTGTCGTCGGGTCCGTATTTCAAGGTGCAGTTGGTGAACTTACTGCCGTACTGGATCTTGCAGCCGTGGGTGGATGCCGCATTCAAGAAGCGCGGCATCGACCCGGAGAACTTCTGGCGCAGTGCTGGTCTGCCGGCGTTCAAGTTCCCCGACCCGAACGGCACGCGGTTCCCCAACGGTGCGCCACCGCCTTCACCGCCCGTGTTGGAGGGCACCCCGGATCACCCGTACCCGGCGGTGGCTCCTGGGTCGCCGTGCTCGTACACGCCGACGCCGGAGTTGTTGCCGCGTCCGGGCAACCCGATGCCGTGTGCGGGTATCGACCAGAACCTGGGGCCGTTCGGGCCGAACGGGCCTTATCCAGCCCTGCCCAATGTCGCCTCCTCGCCGCCAAACCCGGCCGGTCTGCCCCCGACCCCGGGAATTCCGATCGCCGGGCGACCCGGGGACGTCCAGCCGGACGTGCCGGGTACACCGGTGCCCATTGCGCCGGGACCCGCCGGAGGACGCACCGAACCGCTGGGACCGCTTCCGGGTCCAGCTCCGGCCAATCCCGCCGCGGCTCCACCGCCAGGACCGTTGCCGGCTGGACCGCCGGCACCGCCTGGGCCGGGCCCGCAGGTACCGGCGCCGTACATCGCCAACACAGGTGGCGCCGGCGGCAGCGGTGCGCAAGGAGGTAATCAGAATTGAGCACCGTCTTTGATATCCGCAACCTCCGCTTGCCGAAGCTGTCTCGTGCGGCGATCATCATCGGCTCGCTGGCCGTGGTGGCGGCGCTGGTGCTGGCCTTCCTCGGAATCCAGCTGTACAAGAAGCTGACCAACAACACTGTGGTGGCGTACTTCCCGGTGGCCAACGCCCTCTACAACGGCGACCGGGTCGAGATCATGGGCGTCAAGGTCGGCGCGATCGACAAGGTCGAGCCAGCCGGCGACAAGATGAAGGTCACTTTTCACTATTCCAACAAGTACAAGGTGCCTGCTGACGCGCAGGCGGTGATCTTGAACCCGACGCTGGTCGCGTCACGATTGCTTCAGCTGGAGCCTGTGTACAAGGGCGGACCGGTGCTGGCCGACAACGCGGTGATCCCGGAAGAACGCACCCAGGTGCCGACCGAGTGGGACGAGCTGCGCAACACCGTCACCAACGTCATCTCCAAGCTGGGGCCGACCAAAGAGCAGCCCAAAGGTCCGTTCGGTGAGGTCATCGAATCCTTCGCCGACGGGCTGGCCGGCAAGGGCAAGCAAATCAACACCACCTTCAACGACCTGTCGCGGGCGCTGACCGCGCTCAACCAGGGTCGGGGCGACTTCTTCGCCGTGGTGCGCAGCCTCGCGCTGTTCGTCAACGCGCTACACGCGGACGACCAGAAGTTCGTGGCGCTCAACAATAACCTGGCCCAGTTCACCAACAGCCTGACCGGTTCCGACCAGGACCTCTCCAATGCGCTGCAGCAGTTCGACGGATTGCTGACGACGGTGCGGCCGTTCCTCGACAAGAACCGCGAGGTGCTGACGCACGACATCAACAACCTCGCCGACACCACCAACACGCTGGTTCAGCCCGACCCGCTGAACGGTCTCGAGACCTTCCTACACGTGGGGCCGACGGCACTGTCGAACGCGAACCTCATCTACCATCCTGCCCACAGCGCCATCGTCGGTCAGCCGGCCGGAACGGTCGGCACGATGGGTTTCGCGAACCCAATGGAGTTCCTGTGTAGCGCCATCCAAGCCGGCAGCCGGCTGGGCTATCAGGAATCGGCCGAGCTGTGCGCGCAGTACCTGGCGCCGATTCTCGACTCGATCAAGTTCAACTACCTGCCGTTCGGCCTCAACCCGTTCAGCCTTGCCGCGACGTTGCCCAAAGAGGTCGCCTACTCCGAGGACCGGCTGCATCCGCCGAACGGATACAAGGACACCACCGTCCCGGGCATCTGGGTGCCTGACACCCCGACGTCCCACCGCAACACCCAGCATGGCTGGATCACCGCACCCGGCATGCAGGGCGTCAAGGTGGGGCCGATCACGGCGGGCCTGCTCACCCCCGAGTCGCTGGCTGAGCTGATGGGTGGGCCGGACATCGCGCCGGTGCAGTCGAACCTGCAGACCCCGCCGGGATACCAGAATGCCTACGACGAGCAGCCGCTCGGGCCGGCGCCGTATATCGGTCTGCCGGGGAATCCGGCCCCGATACCGCCGCCGCCGCCGGGACCCAACGTGATTCCCGGTCCCGTGGCACCGACGCCAGGACCGTCGCCGCTGGCAGGTCAGGTACCGCCCGGACCTGCGTTGCCCGCTGAGGCCGCAGCCGCACCAGGAGGGGGGCAGTGATGCGCGTGATGCTCAGCAAAGCCCGCCACCGGATCTGGCAGAGCCTGGTCTTGCTCGTCGCTGCCATGGTGTTGAGCTCGTGTGGCTGGCACGGCGTCTCGAACGTCTCGCTGCCCGGCGGCCCGGGCGACTCGTCGGGCGCCTACACCCTGTACGTGCAGATGCCGGACACCTTGGCCATCGACGGCAACAGCAAGGTCATGGTGGCCGACGTGTTCGTCGGCTCGATCCGCAAGATCGAGCTCAGGACCCCGGAGTTCGAGATCAACGGCCATCGCGCCAAAAACTGGGTGGCGACCCTGACGCTGGGCGTGCAGAAGAATGTCAAGCTGCCGAAAAACACCACCGCCAAGATCGGGCAGACCAGCCTGTTGGGCTCGCAGCACATTGAGTTGGCCGCACCGCCGGACCCGTCGTCCCAGATGCTCAAGAACGGCGACACCATCCCGCTGAAGAACTCGTCGGCTTTCCCCAGTACCGAACAGACACTGGCGAGCCTGGCAATGGTCGTGCGCGGCGGCGGCCTGCAAAACCTCGAGGTGCTGCAGAACGAGGTCACCAAGATTCTGACCGGCCGCGGGCCGCAGATCCGGGCGTTCCTCGGCAAACTGGACACCTTCACCCGTCAGCTCAACGCCCAGAGCGACGACATCACCCACGCCATCGACTCGACCAACCGGCTGCTGGAATACGTCGGCAACCGGTCCGATGTGCTAGATCGCGTGCTGATAGAATTCCCGCCGCTGATCAAGTACCTCGCGGCTCCGGAGTACCAGAAGCACCTGGTGGACGCGGTCCAATCGGTGGGCGCGCTCAGCCAGGCTGCCGCCCAGTACCTGGGTGAGGCCCGGGCTCCGCTGCACCAGGACCTGCTGTCGTTGCAGTGCCCGCTGAAGGAACTGGGCAAGTCTTCGCCGTACCTGCTCGGTGCGCTGAAGCTACTGTTCACCCTGCCGTTCGACCTCGACACCGCACCGAAGCTGATCCGCGGTGACTTCATGAACTCGTCTCTCGAGGTGGACACGACGTTGTCCGCGGTCGACAACGCGTTCCTCACCGGCACAGGGTTCTCGGGAGCGTTGCGGGCCCTGGAGCAGTCGTATGGCCGGGATCCCGCGACGATGATCCCCGACGTGCGGTACACGCCGAACCCGAACGATGCGCCGGGCGGACCACTGGTGGAGAGGGCGGACCGGCAATGCTGACTCGTTTCATCAAGCGGCAGTTGATCCTGTTCGGTATCTTGACCGCGGTGGCCCTGTTGGTACTGGGAATCTATTACCTGCGGCTGCCTACGCTGATGGGCATCGGTCAGTACCAGCTGAAAGCCGACCTGCCCGCCTCGGGTGGTTTGTATCCGACGTCCAATGTGACCTACCGCGGAGTCACCATCGGTAAGGTAACCGCCGTCGAGCCGACGGAAAAGGGCGCCGAGGCGACGATGAGCATCGACAGCAATTTCAAGATTCCGCTCGACGCGGTGGCCAACGTGCATTCGGTGTCGGCGGTTGGTGAGCAGTATCTGGACCTGGTGTCGGACGGCAAGGCGAAGGGGTTTTTCTCGCCCGGTCAGCGCATGACCAAAGGCACCGTGCCCAGTGAGATCGGTCCGGCGCTGGACACCGCAAACCGGGGGTTGTCGGTGCTGCCGAAGGAGAAGATCGGTCAGCTGCTGGACGAGACGTCCGAGGCAGTCGGCGGCTTGGGCCCGGCGTTGCAGCGACTGGTCGACTCCACCCAGGCGATCGTCAGTGACTTCAAGACCAACATCAACCAGGTCGACGACATCATCCAGAACTCGTCGCCCATCCTGGACAGCCAGGTTGTCTCGAGTAATGCGATCGAACGGTGGGCACGCAACCTCAATACCTTGGGCAAGCAGGCTGCGCAGCAGGATTCGCACCTGAAAAGCATTCTGACTCAAGCGGCCCCGACCGCCGACCAGGTGAATTCGGTGTTCAGCGATGTCCGTGAGTCGCTGCCGCAGACCCTGGCCAACACCGAGATCGTTGCCGACATGCTCAAGCGCTACCACCCCGGCCTCGAGCAGACGTTGGTGATGCTGCCGCAGCTCGGGTCGATCACTCAGGCGATCTCCGCGCCGTACGAAAAAGACCGGATGGCCGCACTCGACCTCACCCTGGCGATCAACTACCCGGCGCCGTGTCTGACCGGGTTCCGCCCCGCGCCGGAATGGCGCTCGCCGTCGGACACCAGCATCGCGCCACAGCGGGACAACAACTACTGCCGGATCCCGCAGGATTTTCAGGCCAACGCCGTGCGCGGCGTACGCAACCTGCCCTGTATGGATGTCCCAGGCAGACGGGCGCCGTCACCGCAGGACTGCCGCAGCGGAAAGCCGTATGTGCCGCTGGGTACCAACCCGTGGTACGGGGACCCCAACCAGATCCTGAACTGCCCCGCCCCAGGTGGGCGCTGCGATCAGGCGGTGAAACCGGGTTTCGTGATCCCGGCGCCCTCGGTCAACAACGGCCTGAACCCGTTGCCGGCCAACCGCCTGCCACCGGGTGGGCAGACACCGCCGCCGAAAAGCGATCCGTTGCAGCGACCGGGCTCCGGCTCCGTCCAGTGCAACGGGCAACAGCCCAACCCGTGCATCTACAGTCCGGGCGGGCCTCCCGCGGCCGTCTATAGTCCGATGAGTGGCGAGGTAGCGGGCCCCGACGGTTCTAAGTACTCCGTCAACAACTCACGCAATACAGGAGATGACGGATGGAAGGAGATGCTGGCGCCAGCCGGCTGACCCCGAACGACACGGATGAAGATCCTTCGTTGCCGGAGGTGACCGGCGAGGATTCGGCTGCGGAGGAAACTGCCGAGGATTCGCTGGAATCCGACGACGCGGCCGATCACGAGATCTCCGAGTCAGACGCCGAGGACCTCCCCGAGGTCCCCGAGAGCGAGGACGACCCGCGCGGCGCCTCGCGTATGGGCCGCGGCTGGTTCATCGGCATCGCCGCCACACTTGTCCTGCTGGCGGGCGGACTCGCGGCCGCCGGTTACTTCGTCGCCGTGCGCTCGCACCACGCCAGCCAGGCCACTGCGCGCCGGGACGTTCTCGCGGTGGAAGCCGCGAAGGATTGCGTTGGGGCCACCCAGGCGCCCGACATTGGCGCGATGGCCTCCAGCGCGCAGAAGATCGTCGAGTGCGGCGCCGGAGCCTTCCGGTCACAGGCGATCCTGTACAGCGGGTTGCTGGTCGAGGCGTATCAGGCAGCCAACGCCCACGTAGTGGTGTCCGATCTGCTTGCGGCGGTCGAACGCAACAACGCCGACGGCTCCGTCGAGATTCTGGTGCCGCTGCGGGTGAAGGTCTCTAATTCCGAGACAGAGAATCAAGAATCCGGCTATCGCCTACGGGTGACGATGGTGCTCGACGAGGGCAAGTACCGGATTTCCAAGCTCGACCAGGTGGCGAGGTGACGGTGCTGGTCGAAGAGACCACAGATACCCAAGCCGCACCGGCAGTTGACGACGCGACGCCGAACGGGTTGGCGCGCTGGCACATTCGCGCTGCGGCTCTGGCGGTGGACCTGCTGCCCGGTGTCGCGGTGGTGGTGACGATGGCGCTGGTCTGGTTGACGACGCCGCCGCGAAGTCTGTGGTGGTGGGCGTCGATATCGATCCTTGTCCTCGTCACCCTGGCGACGTTGGTGAACCGGGTGGTGCTGCCGGCGACCCTCGGGTGGAGCCTGGGTCGGGCGCTGCTCGGGCTCGAGGTCGTACAGCGCGACGGAGCCGCCGTCGGAGCCGGGCAGTTGATGTTGCGGGAACTCGCACACCTGCTCGACACATTCTCGGTCTTCGTGGGATGGCTTTGGCCGCTGTGGGATTCGCGCCGGCGCACCTTCGCGGACCTGCTGCTGCGGACCGAAGTGCATTCCATGGCCGACGATCGGCGACCCGCAGACATCCGGCGGCACGCGGCGACCGCCGCCGCGGTGGCCCTGCTGCTGTGCGTCGCCGGCGCCGCGGTCAGCATCTTCGCGATCTACCTGCCCGATCGGGCATCGGAGCAGTCCCGTGACGCCGTCAACGCCCAAGGTCCCAAGATCGTCGCCGAAATGCTGACCTACGACCCTAAATCGCTGAAACAAGACTTCGAGCACGCCCGCTCGCTGACCACCGACAGGTATCGACCGGAGTTGGTCAAGCAGCAGGAATCGGTGCTGAAGGGTCATCCGGCAGTCAACGAGTACTGGGTGACCGACAGCACGGTGCTGTCGGCAACCCGCGACACCGCAACGATGCTGCTGTTCATGCAGGGCCACCGCGGCGGCGGCGACGAACAGCGGTTCATCAGCGCCACGGTCCGGGTCTCGTTCGCCAAAGGTAAAGACGGCCAGTGGCTGGTCGACAACCTCGACGTCGTCACCAAGCCCAAGCCGGCGCCGCCCAAGGCACCGGCGCCGCCGAACGCACCGGCTCCGCCGAAGGGGCACAAGTGAGCCCCCGCAGACGGATTCAGCCCGGCGAGGAACCGCTGCTGAAAGCCCCCAAGCCGACACTGTGGTCGCGGTTGCCGTGGCGACCGAGGCCGCCGGCGCAGTGGTGGAAGCCGTCACGCACCTGGGCGCTGCCCGCGGCTGCGGCGGGTGCCACCGTGCTCACGGTGGGTGCCGTCGCGGCGTCGTCATTCGTTCTGGTCGATCAGCGCTCGCATCACCGCGACGCCATGCGAGAAGTCGACGTGCTCGGCTACGTCAAGGCCTTCATGACCGGGTTCACCACGCTGGATCCCTTTCATGCCAACGCTTATTTCGACCGGATCATGGCCAACGCGACCGGCGATTTCGCCAAGCAGTACCACGACAAGCAGAACGACATCCTGGTGCAGATCGCCCAGGCTGAGCCGACCAAGGGAACCGCCCTTGCCGCAGGCGTGGAGCGCTGGAACGACGACGGCAGTGCCAATGTCATGGTGGCTACCGATGTTTCGTCCAAGAGTCCTGACGGAAAGCAGAAAATCGAGAACACAAATCGCTGGGTGGTCACAGCTCAGCGGGAAGGCAACCAGTGGAAGATCAGCAGCCTGCACCAGGTGATCTGACCGACGAATCGGCCGTTGACACCGCTGCCGCTGAGGACCAAGCCGCGCCTGTCGACGAGCCGGAGGTTGACGAGCCGGATGCCGGCGAGTCAACTGTCGACGGGTCAGAGGTTGATGACGAAAACACCGACAACGCAACCGAAGACGGCGAGGCCGAGGGTGACGACGCCGTCGCCGGTCTTCGTGAGCGACGGCCGGCGACCAAGTGGTCGGTGATCGCGGCGGCCGTGGCGGCTGTGCTGTTCGTCGGCGCCGGCGCGTTCGCCGGGGCAACGTTGCAGCCGTATCTCACCGATCGGGCCACCGTGGCGACCAAGCTCAACGTCGCGCGCACCGCCGCCAACGCCATCACGACGTTGTGGACCTACAACCCGGAGAACATCGACAAGCTGGCCGATCGCGCGTCGCAGTACCTCAGCGGCGACTTCCAAGCCGCTTACCGCAAATACCTCGACGCGCTCGTCGCACCCAACAAGCAGGCGAAGATCACCAACACGACGCAGGTCGTCGGCGCGGCCGTGGAGTCACTGAGCGCGTCGGACGCGACCGCGATCGTCTACACCAACACGGAGTCGACCAGCCCGGCCACCAAAGACGTCCCGTCGCTGAAGTACCTGTCGTATCGGCTTGTGCTGCAACGCGATCACGCCCGCTGGCTGGTGACCAAGATGACCACGATCACCTCGTTGGACCTCACCCCCAAGTTCTAGTTGAACGCGAGCCAGCCCGGCAGCGAGCGTTCGTGGGCGTCGCACAGCACTTCATAGTTGTCGCAGTTGCCTTTGGGCACGCCGGCACCGGCCCACATGCCACCGGTGTCACGGCGTAGCACGATCGCCGACGAGGTGCCGCCGTCCAGCAGCACGGCACTGTCGCTGCCCAGTCCGCGGAACAGGTCTTGGATGTTGTCCGGCGTATAGCTTCCGCCCTGGAACACATACATCTCGTCGCGAGGCTTGGAGTAGGCCAGCGCCGTCCGAGCCGCGCTCGGGCCACCGTCGTTGAGCTGACCGGTATTTCCCGGTGCCAGCAGCCCGAGACCGCTCACCGCGACGAATTGTTCACCCCGGTCCACCAATCCGGTGACGACCGATGTGGCGGCGTCGTAGTCGTGGCCGTCGCGACCACCCCGCGGCCACAGCATCGAGGGTGCCCCGCGTTTGGGCAGAATCATGGTCGCCAGCGCGCTCCAGTTCTCGTTTCCGCCGGACAGTCCCTGCTTGCCCGCATACGGGACGGTGCCGGTGACTGCCTGATTGGCCCGCCCTTGTCCGTGGGTGTTGTCGACGTAGGCTCCCAGCGGCGAACTGCAACCCGTCGTGCGCCACGAGCCGCCCTTCTGGCCGCGGATGTCGAAGAAGTTCGCGTTGATCGCGATGGTCGGCTGGCCCAGCGCCTGCCAGGCCTGCACTGCCGTGTAGGTTTCCGAGGCCTGTACCAGCCCGTCGCCGGTGCGCGCGTGCGGATTGCGCTCGCAACGCGACTGAGCACCACGATGGCTGTCCACCAGCAGATGCGGCTCGAGGCGCTGTGAGGCGGCCTTGATGATCATCAGGTGGCCGCCGCTGCCCCCGTCATACCAACTGCCGGCGGCGTTGAGCATCGGCGCCGGATGCCCACCACCGAAGTTGTACACCAGATAGGAGCCCTGGGTACTGGCGATGGCACTGGCCAACAACTCGCGGGCTTCGGCCCGCGCCAGCGGTTGACCCGTGCTGGTCGCCAGCGTCAGCCACAGTGCGATGCCGGCGCAGCAGGCTGCGATGCGCCGGAAGGCGGCAGCAAAGAACACGGTTGTCCCTTCCGCGCGAACGTCGTTGCAGTGAGCCGGCAACTACCACAGGTATTACACAGCAACGCCGGTAACAGCGGCGTGACGGTTCGGCCGCAGTCCAATGACGTTCGGACGCTGGGCGTTTAGCAGCAGTCGGGCTTACTGCTCGGGATAGGGCGACTCGGCGGGCGCGGCTGCCGGCGTGTCGTCTGCCGTGCTTGCCTGCAGGCGTTGGTAAGCGCGGCGGTCGGCCGCACGGGTGGCCCCGGCGCCGAGCAGCGCGCCGGCCACGAGACCGCCTGTGATCCATACCAGCGATTGCGATAGGCCCGAATCGGCACTACCGCCCAGATACAGCAAAGACCTGGTGCCCAAAAACACTTGGTGTGTCGGCTCGAATTTCGCCAGCCATTCAAACCATGCCGGAGTCGCCTGCAACGGCACCGTGGCGCCTGCCGACGGGATCCCCAGGATGACGAACACGAACATGCTGACCACGACGCCGACGGCGCCCAGTGCCGCGATCAGCGACGTGGACGCAACACCCACCGACACGATGGCGAAGGCGCCGAAAAGCCACAACGTCACGGTGTTGTGGATCGGCATGCCCAGTTGGCCGGCGATCAGCAGGTATGCGGCGGAGGCCAGCAGGGCCAGCACGGCGATCATCGCCCATTTGATCAGCAGTGTCCGCCGGCGCGAGATCTTCCCCTGGTCGGTGAGCATCGAATCCACCAGCCTGCTGATCACGATGCTCCCGGTGAAGCCGGCCAACACCAACAACAGCGCAAAGTAGAAGGCGGACAGCCCGTTACCGGTGCCATCGGGTAACGCGTTGTGCACGGTCGACTTGACTTCGACAGGGTTGGCCAGCATCAGCGCCACGGCGCCGGGCTCGGGGGCCTTACCGGTCTGCTCCGCAACTTCTTGCGAAAGTCGTTGGCCGACACGCTGATCGATCATCGTGACCGCACGCTGCAGCGTCTGGCCGGCGATGTTGGCACCCAGCGTGCCTGCGCGCGGATTCGTCGACACGATGATGACCGCCCGCTCGACCCGGCCTGGGGTCAGGGCGCTTTTCGCGTACGCCTGAAGCTTGGAGGAAAAGTTCGGCGGTATGACGGCGACACCGTAGATCTGCGCGGTGTCCAGTTGTGTCTTGGCCTGATCGTGATTCAGTTCGCGAACGTCGTAGGCGTCCTTGTCGAAACCGGCCAACATGCCCTTGACCACCTGCGCGCCCGTCGGCCCGGCATCCTCGTTGAGAATGGCGACCGGAAAGTGCCGCAGGTTGGTCATCGGCTGCAGGATTCCGCCGAGGTAAAACACGGCCAGCCCCGACAGCATGGTGAGCGTGAGAAGGATCGGCAGGGCCCAAAACCGAACAGTGCCGGTCGATTTCGGTTTGGTCATACGATCGTCGGTGGAAGGGTCGTCGCCGTAAGCGATGTCAGGCGCCCCGTGACGGGCGTACGGTTCGGACATACCGGCTCCTGTTCGTCGGCGCCCACCCTAGTCGCCGAGAGCTGCGTGCATCTCCCAGACGAGGATTTCGGCAGGCGCGCGGGCGGCGAGGCGCACCCCGTCGGATGCGGTGAGGCGGACCGCGTCACCTTCACTCAGCTCGAACTGCTCGAAGTCGACCCGGCCGCGGGCGACGAACAGGTGTAGGTAGGGCGCGTCCGGCAGCGCCACTTCGTCGCCGGGCCGCAACCGCGCTCCGTGGAGCGCCGCCGATTGGTTGTGGATGCTGATCGCGGCATCGTGGCCCGGCATGCCCGAGGCGATCGGTGTCAGGCGTCCGGCCAATTCCTCGTCGCTGATCGCGCGCTGCTGATAGCCGGGCGGGATACCGGCGACGTCGGGTTGCACCCACATCTGGACGAACCGCACCGGCTCGGTGGTCGAGGCGTTGCGCTCCGAGTGTGTGATCCCGCTGCCGGCCGACATCCGTTGCGCCAGACCGGGATAGATGACGCCGTTGTTGCCCGCCGAGTCGCGGTGGGCCAATGACCCGTCCAGCACCCAGGTCACGATTTCCATGTCGCGGTGCGGGTGGGTGTCGAAGCCGGCGGCCGCCGCGACCACGTCGTCGTTGCTGACCAGCAGCACGCCGTGGTGGGTGTTGTCCGGGTCGTAGTGATCGCCGAATGAGAACGAGTGCCGCGAGTTCAGCCACGGCGTCGTGGTGACCGCCCGGTCGGCGGCGCGCCGGATCGAGACACTGGCAGGCACGCTGTCACGCTACTCCGGGTGCGAGCAGCGCCTGGGCGTGTCGCAGCGCATCATCGAGCTCGGCCAGGTTCCATTCGCTGCGGCCACCCAGGTGGATCTCGATCTGATACTCCGGTTGGCTGTCCCGCCCGAAGATCGGCAGGACGACGAATTCCGTTGACGGCAGGTCTGTTTCGAGGGTGCCCGTCACCGATTGCAGTGTCACGATCGTCATCAGAGTGTTCAACTCGCGCGTCACCTGCGTGGTGGGTTCCAGCGATGCGAGGACGGCGGCCAGACGGTCGTGCAACGAGGCGTGGGCTGCGTCGAATCGCCAGGCGCCGTAGCCGCGGTCCCGAATCTCGGCCAGCACCCGCCGATGCGCCGCGATGTCGGCGTCGGTCAGTCGCGGCGTCACCCGGTGTAGCCATCCGTCGATTGCCTGCTCGTCGCGCCAGGCCATCGCCACCAGGCCGAACGGCGGCCCGATCGGGAAACGCTGGCCGACGGCATGCGCGCCATCGGTGCCGTGGCCGACCGCGTCGACGGTGGTCAGATGGGTCCGGCCGATCTGGGACATCGAGCAGCCCGCTCCGAGCGCGGTGTGCAGGTAGCTGAGCGCCTCGCGGCCCCGATCCAGCAGCGGGAACTGCCCTCTCAGTCCGTGTACCAACTCGAACAGCCCGCTGCCCAGCATGTAGCGGCGATCTCCGCGGCGCGTCACCCACGCACGCCCCTCGAGTTCGGCCAGCACCAGCGCACACGTCGACGTGCTGATGTCGCACCGTCTGGCCAGCTCGGCTGACGTCCGGCCATCTGGCGAATCTGCCAGCGCCGCAAGCACATCCATCACGCGACCGGTGGGCGGCGATTTGGCCGGCCCGGCCGGGGCCGGCTGAGCTGTTGACGAATCCATGTCGATCTTCCTACCATCCGTCCGAAATATAAATTATTAAGTCCTAATAATAGGAGACCGCAGTGTTCAAAGTCGGGGTCTGGGGGCCGGGTTCGATGGGGCTCATTGCCCTGCGCGGCGTCATCGACCACCCGCAGTTGCAGCTCGTCGATCTCGTCGTGCACAGCGACGCCAAGGCCGGTCGCGACGCGGGGGAACTGTGTGGCGCGGGGCAGGTCGGCCTTGCCGCGACGCAGGATCCGGCAGCCCTGCTGGCCGGCGACGCCGACGTGGTGGTCTATGCGGCGGCGGCCAACCTCCGCCCTGCCGAGGCAATCGACGACATGGTGTCGATCCTGCGGGCGGGAAAGAACGTGGTGTCGTGCTCGGTGGTGCCACTGGTGTACCCCGATGGCGTGGATGCGGGGTTCACCGCGCCGCTGCGTGCGGCCGCGGCGGCCGGGGGAGTCTCGTTCTTCACCACGGGAATCGACTCCGGCTTCGCCAATGACGTTCTGCCACTGGTTCTTACCGGGGTGTCGCGAACCATCGAATCGGTGCGGATCACCGAGATGTTCAACTATGCGACGTACCCGGACAAAAATGCGGTCTACGAGATCCTGGGATTCGGCAAGCCGCCGGAGTTCACCGCGTTCGCCGCGGCGCCCGGGATGTTCACCTTCGGATGGGGTCCGGTGTTGCACCAGCTCGCCGCCGGGCTGGGCGTCAAGATCGGCAACATCGAGGAGGGCGTCGAGCGAGTGGTTGCCGAGGAGTCGTTCGACACTCCCACCGGGCGCATCGAGGCCGGCACGGTCGGGGCGATGCGCTCGACGCTGACCGGATATGTCGACGGCAGGCCGACGTTCGTCATCGACCACGTCACGCGGATGCGCGACGACCTGGCGCCCGACTGGCCGCAACCACACATCTCCATTCCGCCGCGCGACCTGGGTTACGGACCAGCCTCCGGCCGTGGTCTCTACCGGGTCGAGATCGAGGGCTCACCCACCATGCGCTGCGAATTCGAGATGGCCGACGACCACGATCACGACCTCGGCGCCCGGATGGCCGGCGCGTCCCGGATGGTCAACGCGATTCCGGCGGTCTGCCGGGCGCGGCCGGGCCTGCTGTCGGCACTGGACCTGCCGATGGTCACCGGCGCCGGGCTGGTCGGTGCGGTGACGGGGCCGCCGCCGGACAGCCGGCTGTTCTAGTTTCCCCGCGTCGAGTGGCCACTTATGTAGAGATTTCGGCTGAATAAGCGCCATAACTGGCCACTCGACAAAGGTGTCGGACCGGTCTGCCACGGTGGGCGCGTGAACGACCGTAATTGGCCGTTCGTCGGCACCGAAGCGCTGGCCGACGGGCGGCTCAGTAGACATGCACTGCGCAGCCGGTATCGGCCGGTTTACCGCAACGTGTACCTGCCCATCGGGCACGAGTTGACCGCTGCCAGTCGTGGTGTCGCCGCGTGGCTGTGGGCTGGGCGCGAGGCGGCTCTGGCCGGACTCTCGGCAGCGGCGTTGCACGGCGCACGATGGATCGACCCGGAGCTTCCCGCAGAGGTCCACCGCCGAAACGGGAAACCCGTCAACGGCATCGTCATCCATCGCGACGAGCTGCGGGACGACGAGATCTGCGCGGTCCAAGGGATGCCAGCCACCACGCCGGCCCGGACCGCGCTCGACCTCGGGCGCCGAAAAGGGCTGACGTCAGCGCTGATTCGGGTGGACGCGCTGGCCAATGCCACCAACGTGATGCCGGCCGACGTGGAACGCCTGGCGCAGCGCCACCCGGGCGTCCGCGGATTGGTGCAACTGCGTCAGGTGCTCAGGCTCATGGACGGAGGCGCGGAGTCTCCACAGGAAACCAGGACGCGACTCTTGCTCGTGCGCTCTGGTTTGCCGAGACCCGAAACGCAGATCCGTGTTGTGAACCGCTTCAACCATCCGTTCGCCCGGCTGGACATGGGATACCGCACATTGCAGGTAGCGATCGAATTCGACGGTGCACAGCATTGGACCGATCCCGCGCAGCGCACTGCCGATATCGATCGCTACGCCGAGCTCGGCGCGTTGGGCTGGCTGATCGTCAGGGTCAGCAGCGATCTCCTACGGTATCGGCCCGAGGTCGTCGTCGTCCGAGTGTGCGCCGCACTCCGGCAGGCAGGCGCCCAGTGGCCGGTTATAGCTCGAATCCTGCGAGACGAAGCACCATGACTGGCCGCTCGACGACGATCAAAGCCGTTCCGGCAGACCAAATTTCGCGAACAGTGCGGTGTCCAGGAACGCCACCACCCGCGACACCCCGTCGGCGCGGATGTCCAGCACGTGGAGCTGAAAAGGTACGTGGCCGTCGCCGTCGCGCATGTACATGGCCGCCGCGGGCTGTCCGTTCGCGGTCAACGGGATCAGTCGCATGTCGCCGGGTGTATCCGCGGGGCACTGCTGATGAATCAGCGCAATGATGGCCTGCGGTCCCTGATACCAGCCGACGAACGGCGGCATCTCCCAGACCGCCTCGCTGGTGAAGATGTCCACCAGCCGTTCGATGTCGTAGGCCTCGAATGCGGCGATGTAGCGGGTCAGCTGGTCCTGGGCGTCCACCGAGTCCGGTGCAGCCAGCCGGTCGTCGGCGCTCGGTCCGGCGGCTTCGAGTTGAGAACGCGCGCGCTGCAGCAGGCTGTTGACCGCGGCCGTGGTGCAACCTATCGCCTCGGCCACCTCGGCGGCCCTCCACTGCAGCACGTCACGCAACAACAGAACCGCTCGCTGCCGAGGCGACAGGTGCTGCAAGGCGGCCACGAACGCCAACCGGACCGACTCGCGGATATCGACGATTGTCGAAGGGTCAGCGGGATCACCCGCCGCGTCGGGCAACGGCTCGAGCCACGGCACCTCGGCACCCTCGACCAAGTCCGCGGTGGGGTCCGAACTGGGCGCGCCCAATCCGGTCGGCAGCGGTCGCCGCTGACGATTCTCCAGCGCGCTCAGGCAGGTGTTGGTCGCGATCCGGTGCAGCCAGGTGCGCACCGACGACTTGCCCTCGAAGCGGTCGTAGGCCTTCCAGGCACGCAGCAGCGTCTCTTGCACCAAATCCTCGGCATCGTGCAACGACCCGGTCATTCGATAGCAGTGCGCGAGTAGTTCGCGCCGGTACGGCTCGGCGGTGGCAGCGAAATCCGTCCGGCCGTCATCGGCCACGTCGCGGGCGAGCACGCTCACCGGACAGAGCTTACGGACTGACTCCGACGTGGGGTCTACGCTGCCCCTGATGAGTACCGCGCGCACCGAACATGCCTTCGACGGTGTCGGCGATGTGCGCATTGTCTACGACGTGTGGACCCCCGATATGACACCGCGGGCCGTGGTGATCCTTTCGCACGGATTCGGCGAACACGCCCGCCGTTACGACCACGTCGCCGAGCGGTTCGGCCGGGACGGGTTGCTGACCTACGCGCTGGACCACCGCGGACATGGCCGCTCGGGCGGAAAGCGGGTGCTGGTCAGAGACATCTGCGAGTTCACCGGCGACTTCGACACGCTGGTCGGCATTGCGACTCAGGAGCATCCTGGGGTCCCGCGCGTCGTGATCGGCCACAGCATGGGCGGCGGGATCGTCTTCGCCTACGGCGTCGAGCACCCCGACAACTACGACCTGATGGTGCTGTCCGGTCCGGCGGTGGCGGCCCAGACCGCCGTCTCGCCGCTGCTGGCCTGGCTCGCCAAGACGATCGGGGCGATCGCGCCGGGCCTGCCGCTGCAGCAATTGGAAGCCGGCGCGGTCTCCCGCGACCCGGCCGTGGTGGACGCCTACAACAACGACCCGCTGGTCTATCACGGCAAGGTGCCCGGCGGCATCGCCCGCGTGCTGATGCTGGTCGGAGAGACGATGCCGCAGCGGGCAGCGTCGCTGGCCGCGCCGCTGCTGGTCGTGCACGGATCAGCGGACCGGTTGATCCCGGAGGCCGGCAGCCACCAATTGGTCGACGCTGTCGGCAGTTCCGACGTCGAACTCAAGGTCTACCCGGGCCTGTATCACGAGGTGTTCAACGAGCCGGAGCAGCAGCAGGTGCTCGACGACGTGGTGTCCTGGATCAACGCGCGACTGTGAATGGCGGTGCCCGGGGTGTCTCCGTTTTGACCTAGTTTGGTTGCCATGAGTGACGACAAGATGCTGGCGCGGATCGCCGCGCTGCTGCGTCAGGCCGAAGGCACCGACAACGCCCACGAGGCCGAGGCATTCATGTCAGCCGCGCAACGGCTGGCCACCGCAACGTCGATCGATCTTGCCGTCGCCCGGTCGCACGCCGACAAGCGCACCCCGGCCCAGACGCCGGTGCAGCGCACGATCACCATCGGCTCGGCCGGGTCCAAGGGGTTGCGCACATACGTCCAGCTGTTCGTGGTGATCGCGGCGGCCAACGACGTGCGTTGCGACATCGCGTCGAACTCGACGTTCGTCTACGCCTACGGGTTCGCCGAGGACATCGACACCACCCACGCGCTGTACGCCAGCCTCGTCGTGCAGATGGTGCGCGCGTCGGATGGCTATATCTCGTCGGGCGAGCACCGGCCCACCCCGACGATCACCGCCCGGCTGAACTTTCAGCTGGCCTTCGGTGCACGCGTCGGTCAGCGGCTGTCCGAGGCCCGTGAGCAGACCCAGCGCGAAGCGAAGAAAGATCGTCACCGCCCACCCGGTACGGCAATTGCATTGCGTAACAAGGAAATAGAACTTCGCGACTACTACCGAACGGCCTCGAAGGCGCGTGGTACCTGGCAGGCCAGCCGCGCAACCGCGGGATATTCGTCGGCGGCGCGACGGGCCGGCGACCGGGCCGGCAAGCGGGCGCGACTGGGGAGCGGCGCCGAGTTGTCCGGGGCGCGGACCGCGCTGGAACGATGAGCTCTGACGGGTCCGCGCGGGACTCGCAGCGCTCCAAGGTCTACGCGGCCGAGGAATTCGTCCGCACGCTGTTCGACCGTGCCGCCGAACACGGCTCGAACAGCGTGGAATTCTTCGGTACCCAGTTGACGCTGCCGCCCGAGGCGCGGTTTGGGTCGCTGGACGCGGTGCAGCGCTACGTCGACGACGTGCTGGCGCTGCCGGCGGTGCGGAAGCAATGGGATCAGGCGGCGCCCCTGCGGGTGCGGGCCCGGCGGGCCGCCACCGCTGCTCACTACGAAATCCGTGATGGTACAGGCGTTATCGCGGTACCGGACCGTGCTGACGCCGTCTGGGCGATGCGTGAACTGGTGGTCCTGCACGAGATCGCGCATCACCTCTGCGACGAGCAACCTGCACACGGCCCGCGGTACGTCACGACGCTGTGCACCCTGGCCGAACTGGTCATGGGGCCCGAAGTCGGGCACGTCCTGCGGGTGGTCTACGCGAAAGAGGGAGTTCGCTAGCTGGCGACCTCGACCATGTCGTCGCCGCACTTGCAGACATAGGCGTGATCGCCGGAGCAGTGGCATGGGACCTCGATACGAACCCGACAACCGCAGCCATCGTGACCACAGCTCAACAGCGTTCCCGTTTCATACGACATTGTCTCAACCTTTCGGAGTGCGGACCTGGTAGCCCCAATATATACCCCTGGGGGGTACCCGGCAAGGATCTCGATGCGGTGGCGGGCGGCGAAGCAGGCGGGCTATTTTTGACGCATGAGCCAACAGCCCACCCCCGCCGACGTTGACGAATTCCTGGACGCCACGGTGCTGGAGGACGATCCGGTGCTGTCCGCGGCGCTCGAGGCCAGCGACGCCGCCGGGCTGCCGAAGATCGCGGTGTCGCCGCAGCAGGGCAAGTTCCTGAGCCTGCTGGTCGCCGCGACCGGAGCCCGCCGCGTCCTGGAGATCGGCACGCTGGGCGGGTTCAGCACGATTTGGCTGGCCCGCGGCGCCGGCCCCGACGGCCGGGTCACCACGCTGGAGTACGAGCCCAAGCACGCCGAGGTCGCCCGGGCCAACCTCGATCGCGCCGGAGTCGGCGACCGGGTCGAGGTGCTGGTCGGCGCCGCGCTGGACACGTTGCCGAACGTGACCGGCGGTCCTTTCGACCTGGTGTTCATCGACGCCGACAAGGAGAACAACCCCGGCTATCTGGACTGGGCCGTCAAGCTCACCCGGCCGGGCTCAGTGATCGTGGTGGACAACGTGATTCGCGAGGGCGGGATCCTGTCACCCGGCGAAGATGCCGTCCTGCTCGGGACGAGAAGAGTCCTCGAGTTGATGGGTGAGCACCCTGCGCTCGACACCGCGGTGTTGCAGACCGTCGGCGCCAAACACTGGGACGGCCTGGCGTTCGCGCTGGTGAAATAGCCGACTAGCCGCAGATCGCGCCGTTGGCCGCCGACCCGACCAGCTTGACGTACTTGGCCAGCACGCCCGAGGTGTAGCGCGGCGGCAGCGGGGTGAAACCCTCGCGCCGGGAAGCGAATTCGTCGGTATCCGCCAGCACGTCCAGGGTGCCGTTGGCGACGTCGAGCCGGATCCGGTCGCCGTCGCGCAGGAAGGCGATCGGCCCGCCGTCGACCGCCTCGGGCGCGACGTGGCCGACGCACAGCCCGGTGGTGCCGCCGGAGAACCGGCCGTCGGTCAGCAGCAGCACGTCCTTGCCCAGGCCGGCGCCCTTGATCGCACCGGTGATCGCCAGCATCTCGCGCATCCCGGGACCGCCTTTGGGGCCTTCATAGCGGATCACCACCGCATCACCGTGGGTGATGGTGCCGTCTTCCAGGGCATCCAGCGCCGCCCGTTCGCGCTCGAAAACCCTTGCCGTGCCCTCGAACACGTCGGAGTCGAATCCGGCCGACTTGACCACAGCGCCCTCGGGTGCCAGCGAACCGTGCAGGATGGTGATCCCGCCGGTGGGGTGAATGGGGTTGTCCAGTGCCCGCAGCACCTTGCCGTCCGGGTCCGGCGGGGCGATGTGCGCAAGGTTCTCGGCCATGGTCTTACCGGTCACGGTCAGGCAATCGCCGTGCAGCAGACCTGCGTCCAGCAGCGCTTTCATGATCACCGGAACTCCGCCGATGCGGTCGACGTCGAACATCACGTGCTTGCCGAACGGCTTGACGTCGGCCAGATGCGGCACCTTCGCACCGACGCGACTGAAATCGGCGAGCGACAACTTCACGTCGGCCTCGTGGGCGATCGCCAGCAGGTGCAGCACCGCGTTGGTCGAACCGCCGAACGCCATCACCACGGCAATGGCGTTCTCGAACGCCTCCCTGGTCAGGATGTCGCGCGCGGTGATGCCCCGCCGCAACAAGCCGATGACCGCTTCGCCGCTGCGCCGGGCGTAGCCGTCGCGCCGGCGGTCGGTGGCCGGGGGAGCGGCACTGCCCGGCAGTGACATGCCCAGTGCTTCGGCGGCACTGGCCATGGTGTTGGCGGTGAACATTCCGCCGCACGCACCTTCGCCGGGACAGATGGCCCGCTCGATCGTGTCGACGTCCTCGCGCGACATCAGCCCGCGGGAGCAGGCGCCGACCGCTTCGAACGCGTCGATGATCGTCACGTCGCGCTCGGTGCCGTCGGAGAGCTTGGCGCGACCGGGCAGGATCGAGCCCGCGTAAAGGAACACCGACGCCAGGTCCAGTCGCGCCGCGGCCATCAGCATCCCGGGCAGTGACTTGTCGCAGCCGGCCAGCAACACCGAACCATCGAGTCGCTCGGCCTGCATGACCACCTCCACGCTGTCGGCGATCACCTCCCGCGAGACCAGCGAAAAGTGCATGCCTTCGTGGCCCATCGAGATGCCGTCGGAGACCGAGATCGTGCCGAACTCCAGCGGGTAGCCGCCGGCGGCGAACACGCCTTCCTTCACGGATTTGGCCAGCCGGTCCAGCGACAGGTTGCAGGGCGTGATCTCGTTCCACGACGACGCCACCCCGATCTGCGGCTTCGCGAAGTCCTCGTCGTCCATCCCGACGGCACGCAGCATTCCGCGAGATGCGGCCTTCTCCAGACCGTCGGTCACCTCGCGACTGCGGGGCTTGATGTCGATGGGGGAAGAGGAGTGCGTGTCGGCCATTGACCAAGTATGCGTGTTTCGGCAGGTCGGCCAAAATCATTATAGTACCCCCGAGGGGTATATCTCGTTACCCGGTAAAATGCGGCCTCACCAGGGTGGCGTGGCGCGAACGCGGCCTGATCGTTGACAATGGTGGCAACGCTGGTGCCGTCGCAACGGCCCGGGCATGATTTCACGACCACGATGTTGGAGGGGCAGATGGCACCCACACACGGATACACATCGCAGAAAGACAACTACGCCAAACGATTACGGCGTATCGAGGGCCAGGTGCGCGGCATCGCGAAGATGATCGAAGACGACAAATACTGCATCGACGTCCTCACCCAGATCAGCGCAGCCAGCAGCGCGCTCCAGTCGGTGGCGCTGAACCTGCTCGACGAACACCTCGGGCACTGCCTCACCCACGCGGTGGCACAAGGCGGCTCGGAGGCCGACCAGAAGCTCGCCGAAGCTTCCGCGGCCATCGCGCGACTCGTGCGCTCCTGATCGTCAACGGATCCTTGCCATGCGTGGTTGAGTAGTGGCCGTGGGGCCAGCCCGTGCCGCCGAAGGGCGAACCGTGACGAGCGGGCCCTGGACTCTCCGGGTCGCCCTCCAGCTGGCAGTCTTGGCCGCTGCCGCCTTCACCTATGTCACCGCCGAACTACTGCCGGTCGGAGCGTTGCCGGCGATCGCCCGCGATCTGCACGTCAGCATCCCGATGGTCGGCACGTTGCTGGCGTGGTACGCGCTGGTCGCTGCGGTCGCAACCGTTCCGCTGGTGCGCTGGACGGCGCACTGGCCGCGCCGCCGCGCGCTGCTGCTGTCGCTGTCCTGCCTGACCGCCTCCCAGATCATCTCCGCGCTGGCGCCCGACTTCGTGGTGCTGGCCGGCGGGCGTGCGCTGTCGGCAGTCACCCACGGGCTGATCCTGTCGGTGATCGCGCCGGTCGCCACCCGGTTGGTTCCGGCCAGTCACTCCGGACGCGCGACGACGATGATCTACGTCGGGATCAGCCTGGCCGTGGTGGTCGGCAGTCCGGCGACGGCGGCGATGAGCCTGGCATGGGGTTGGCGGCTCGCGGTCGGCTCGGTGGCCGCCCTCGCCGCGGTCGTCACCGTCGCGGCTGCCGCGGTGCTCCCGCCGTTGTCGCTGAGCAACGAGCAGCGCGCCCGCGTCGGCCGGGCCGCTGGACACCACCGCAACCGCAGGCTGATCTTTGTGAGCTTGCTGACCATGATCGCCGTCACCGGGCACTACATCTCGTTCACGTTCATCGCGGTGATCATCCGCGACGTGGTAGGCATCCGGGGACCCGATATCGCCTGGTTGCTGTCCATTTACGGGATTGCGGGACTGCTCGCGATGCCGCTGGTGGCCCGGCCGCTGGACCATCACCCACGAGCCGCCGCGATCAGTTGCATGGTCGGCTTGTATGTGACGCTGCTGGTGCTCACCACGCTGACCTTCCACCGCTTGCCGGCGGTGGCGACGGCCCTGGTCGGTGTCGTTGCCATCGCGCTGTGGGGTGCATTCGCGAACGCGGTGTCGCCGATGCTGCAAGCTGCGGCGATGCGCGCCGGCGCCGACGATCCCGACGGTGCGTCCGGTCTGTATATGGCGGCTTTCCAGGTGGGCATCATGGCCGGGTCGTTCTCGGGCGGCCTGTTCTACGAGCACGGTGTGCTGGCCATGTTCGCCGCCTCGGCCACCTTGATCGGCTTCGGAGCGGCCGGGATGACGATCGACCGACGGCTCTTCGACGTCCCCGCCGGCGACCCGCGGTAGCGGATAAAACCGCAGCTCAGCGGGCTGACCGGGCCCAATTTATTGACGCTGTCGCAATCGCTGGATTCATGGGTGGGTCCGGCGCTGCGGCATACTGGCCTGAGACCGTGACTTGGAAGGAATCAAATGTCGCGATGGACCCAGGGTCCGCTAGCCGCTGCGTTCAGCGCCGTGGGAGTGGCCGTTGCCCTGACGCTGGGCAGCGGTATGGCTATTGCCGATCCAGAGCCGCCGCCGCCCGCACCCGGAGTGGACAACCCGGGCCCGCCCCCGGGCGTGCCGGCGCCGCCGCCCGCAGATCCGCTGGCAGGCCAGCCGCCGGTCGTGCCCGGCGGCGCCGGTCGCGCCGCCGCCGGGTGACCCGCTCGCTGTGCCGCCGGCGGTCCCGGCCGCCGCGCCGTCGGGCCCGGTCGTCGGGCAGAACCCCGAGCCGTTCACCGGACAGCCGCCGTTCGTGCCGCCGACCTTCAACCCGGTCAACGGGTCCACCGTCGGTGTGGCCGAGCCGATCATCATCAACTTCGCCCGCCCGATCGCCGACCAGCACATGGCCGAGCAGGCGATCCACGTGTCGTCGACTCCGCCGGTGTCGGGCAAGTTCTACTGGCTGACGTCGAGCCAGGTGCGCTGGCGTCCGCTCAGCTTCTGGCCCGCCCACACCGCGGTGCACGTGGATGCGGCCGGCACCCAGAACAACTTCGTCACCGGCGACGCGCTGCTGGCTACCGCGGACGACGCAACCCACCAGCTGGTCGTCACGCGCAACGGCGCGGTCGAGCAGACCTTCCCGATGTCGATGGGCATGGCCGCAGGCGGTCACCAGACGCCCAACGGCACCTATTACGTCCTCGACAAGAAGGCCAAGGTCGTGATGGATTCGTCCACCTACGGCGTACCGGTCAACTCGACCTACGGCTACAAGGTCAACGTCGAAGACGCCGTGCAATTCGACAACAGCGGCGACTACGTGCACAGCGCCCCGTGGTCGGTGGCCGACCAGGGCAAGCGTGACGTCAGCCACGGCTGCATCAACATCAGCCCGACCAACGCCAAGTGGTTCTTCACCAACTTCGGCGCGGGCGACCCCATCGTCGTGAAGAACTCCGTCGGGACCTACAGCAAGAACGACGGCTCCAACGACTGGCAGCTCTAGTCGGGCAATCGGCCCTAGTTCCAGATCCTGACTCGCAGTTGGGGATCCAGGTAGAGCTGGTCTGCCTCGGTGACGTCGAAGGCGTCGTAGAAGACGTCGAGATTGCGGACGACGCCGTTGCAGCGGAACTCCGGCGGCGAGTGCGGGTCGATGGCCAGTCGCCGAATCGCCTCGGCGTCACGGGATTTGGTGCGCCACACCTGCGCCCAGCCGAAGAACACCCGCTGCACCCCGGTGAGGCCGTCGATGACAGGTGGCTCCGCGCCCTTCAGTGACAGCTGGTAAGCCAGCAGCGCGATGGACAGCCCACCGAGATCGCCGATGTTCTCCCCGACGGTGAATGCGCCGTTGACGTGGTATGAGGGGTCGAGGCCGCGAGGAGTGAACACCTCGTACTGCTCGATGAGAGCCTTTGTGCGGGAACCGAACTCCGCGCGGTCGTGGTCGGTCCACCAGTCGACCAGGTTGCCGTCGCCGTCGTACTTGGCACCCTGGTCGTCGAAGCCGTGGCCGATCTCGTGGCCGATCACCGCGCCGATACCGCCGTAGTTCGCTGCGTCGTCAGCTTCGGCGTCGAAGAACGGAGGCTGCAAAATGGCTGCCGGAAAGACGATCTCGTTCATCCCGGGGTTGTAGTACGCGTTGACGGTCTGCGGTGTCATGAACCACTCGTCGCGGTCGACGGGCCCGCCGAGCTTGGCAAGGTCGCGGTCATACTCCAGCGCGTAGCCGCGCTGGTAGTTGCCGTACAGGTCGTCACGGTCGATGACGAGCGACGAGTAGTCGCGCCACTTTGCGGGGTAGCCGACCTTCGGCGTGAACTTGTCCAGCTTCTCCAGTGCCCGCTTCCGGGTCTCCGGCGTCATCCACTCCAGGTCGGTGATGCTGACCCGGTAGGCCTCGCGCAGATTGGCCACCAGTTCATCCATCCGGGCCTTGGCGTCCGGCGGGAAGTGCCGCTCGACGTAGAGCCGGCCGACGGCGTCACCCATCAGGCTCTCGACCAGGCCGACGCCGCGCTTCCACCGGTCGCGTAACTGCTCGGTGCCCGACAGGGTGCGACCGTAGAACGCGAAGTTCTCGTCGACGAGGTCGTCGCTCAGCAGTGACGCCCGCCCACTAATCACGCGCCAGCGCAGCCAGCGCTTCCAGTCCTCGATGTCCTCGCTGTCCCACAGCGCGGCGAACGTGATCAGCGCAGAGGGTTGGCGGACGACAACCTCGGCGGCTTGCTCGCCCGTGACGCCCAACGCGTGCAGCCATACTGGCCAGTCGAAACCGGTTGCCTCCGAACGCAACTCAGCGAAAGTGCGCAGGTTGTAGGTCAGATCGGCGTCGCGGCGCTTGACGACGTCCCAGTGTGCGGAGGCGATTTTGGTCTCCAGTGCGACGATGTGTGCGGCCGTCGCGCCCCAGTCGCCCTCGTCCTCGCCGTAGACCAGCGCGAACATCCGCGCGATGTGCTTCGGGTATTCGGCGAGGATCGCCGCGTGCTGCGGGTCGCGGTAGTACGACTCATCGGGTAGCCCGAGGCCCGACTGGCTCAGATGCAGCAGGTAGCGGGTGGAGTTCTTCGAATCGGTGTCGACGTAGAGGCCGGTGCCGCCACCGATGCCGGTGCGCTGCAGCTCACCGAGTTCGGCGGCCAGTTCGGTCGGCGTCAGCGCGGCGTCGACGCCGGCGAGCTCGTCGAGCAGCGGCCGGACGCCGAGGGCGGAGATCGTGTCGGTGGCCATGAAGCTGGCGTAGAGATCGCCGATGCGCTGTGGGTCGGTGCCCTCGGCGCCGTTGGCCGCGGCAGCGTCGGTGATGATGTCGCGAACCTGCTCTTCGGCGCGGTCGGCCAGCAGCCGGAAGGCGCCGTCGGTGGCCCGGTCGGCGGGAATGGCGTAGTCGGCCAGCCAGCGACCGTTGACATGTCCGAACAGGTCGTCTTGGGGGCGGGCACCAGCGTCGACATGGCTCAGGTCGATGCCTGAGCGGATAGCTTCTACCGTCACGCTTCCCATTGTTGCTCAACCACGGCTGCCCGCCTCAACTGCCGGGCTCCCCTTGCAGCTGCGCGGCTGGGGAGGCACCCCCCACCCCGTCGCCCTGCGGACCCTGCATCGTCGCCCGGCTAGGCTCACGGCCATGCCCGACGAGGAGCAAGCCGCCGCAGCGGCCGACGAGCCCGACGAGCCCGACGAGACGTCGACACCCGACAACGCCGACGACCGGACTTTCTCGCCCTACGGCATCGCCTCGGCCGTGCTGGGCGCGCTGTGCGTTGCCGCGATCGCCCTGGGCGCGGTGATCTGGACCAACCACCGCAACGACGTCGACGAGCGCAGCTACCAGACCCGGGCCATGCAGGCCGCGGCCGACTGGACCGGCGTGCTGATCAACATGAACACCGAGAACATCAAGGAAAGCCTGCAGCGCCTGCACGATGGCACCATCGGCGAACTCAACGCCGATTTCGACTCGTCGATCCAGCCGTATCAGCAGGTGGTGGAGCGGCTGCAGTCGCGCAGTCGCGGCGAGGTCGAGGCGGTCGCGTTCGAGACAGTGCACCACGACCTGGACGCGCAGCCGGGCCGGCCCGCGCCGTCCGACCAACTGCCGGCCTCCATCGCCCGCCGCACCGACACGGTGATGGTGGTGGCCACCTCGGTCAGCGAGAACGCCGGCGGCAAGTCGCAGACCGTGCATTGGAATCTGCGGCTCGGAATCGCCGACGTGGACGGCAAGCTGATGATCGCGCGGCTGGAATCGATCCGATGAGGAACGCCTGGCGGGTACTGGCTTTCGACGTCGCGGCACCGCTGGCCGCGATCGCGGCCCTGCTGGCGATCGGGTATGTGCTGACCTGGCCGGCGTGGTGGGTGTCGCTGTGTTCGGTGCTGGTGCTGCTGATCGTCGAGGGCGTGGCGGTGAACATTTGGCTGCTGCGCCGTGATTCGGTGACGGTAGGCACCGACGACGACGCACCCGGCCTGCGGCTGGCGGTCGTCGCGCTCACCACATCGGCATTGGTCGCGGTCGTGCTGACCGGATACCAACAGTGGACCTCGCCGGACCACGACCTCAAAGTCGACTCGGCCGAGGTGGTGCGGATCGCCACCGAGATGGCCCAGGCGACGGCGACGTTCTCGCCGTCGGAGCCGATGGCCGCCATCGACCGCGCCGTGGCGATGATGGTGCCCGAACAGGGGAATACGTTCAAAGAGCAATTTGGCAAGGCCACAACGGATTTGGCGCATCGCAACGTCACCGCCACCGCCGCGACGATGGAGGCGGGTCTGGAGGCGATCGGCCCCTCCGCAGCCGCCGTGGCGGTGGTCATGCGGGCCACGCAGAACGAACCGGGCCAGCCACCCGACAACGCGGTACTGGCGTTGCGGGTAGCGCTGACCAAGCAGAGCGGCCACTGGCTGGTGGTCGGGGTATCGCCGCTCAACCCTCGCTGAGACGTCAGCGAAGCCGAGCGTGCTCGACCATCAGACAACGGTCCATGACCACCTGCAGGCCGGCCGCTTCGGCGTGCCGGCCGACCTCCTCGTGCCACAGACCTTCCTGCAGCCAGAGGGTTTTCGGCCGAATCGGCAGAGCGAGCGTCTCGGCCAGCACCGAGGGCAGATCGTCGAACCGGCGAAACACGTCGACCATGTCGGGCACCACCGGCAAATCGGCCAGCCGTGGATACACCTGTGCGCCGGCGATTTCGGTGATGGTCGGGTTCACCGGGAAGACCTGGTAGTGGCCGGTTGCGACCAGATACGAGTAGATCTCGTTGCTGGGGCGGGTTGGCTTGTCCGATGCGCCGAGGACCGCGATGGTCCGCGTCTCGGTCAGGATCTGCCGCAGGGTGTGAGCGTCAGGCCGGCTGACCATCAGTAGCCGCGTGGCGGCCGCTGCGGGGCGCGCCGGACCGGCTGCGAAGGAGGTTCGGGTGAGCGGGCCTTGGCGAATCGGTCGGAGAGGCGGCGCATCCGGATCATTAACGACGCCGACGGGCTGGTGACCGCGTCGAGGTACTCGCCGAGTTCGTCGACGGGCACGCCGATCCGGGAAGCGAACTCGGGCAGTTTCAGCCCGGAGCGCTCGATCAGCACCCGGACGTGGCGGGCCACCTCGGAGCGCTCGTTGGCCTCCAGGTGCGCCCGGGCCCGGTCCAGTACCTCGGCGAGGGCTTTGGAGATGCCGTACGGGTGCGAGTTCTCCAGTACCTCTTCGACCTGACGGGCGGTGCGGCCGAACGGATCGCGCTTGATCGCGACCGCGATCTGCTTCCAGGTGGCGATGTCGCCACCTTCCAGCGCCGAGCGAATCGCCGAAGTCGGCCAGAATTCGACGGGCCGATCACCGTTGCGCGGGCCTGCCGGGGCGCGGTGCGGCGCCTGCCCTTGGCGTCGATCCGCTGCCAACGTCACCTCGCCTCCTCCAACATCGCCACGGCCACCGCGAGGCAGCGTCGCCTCACGCCTTCCCAGTCTGCCTTCGTATCGGACTCGGGCCAAGCGTCATTATCGACATCCGACGGATGTGGGTCAGCGAGGCGGCGCACCAACTGGCTGGCGATCCACTGCCGCCGGGGTGATTGACCAGAGTAATACCTGTCCATCCCGGCCAGCACGACTGCGGCGTTCTCGGCATCCATCGTATCGACGAGCTCGGCGAATTCGGCGTAGTCGCGGCTGCTGTTGCGGCTCAGGATCAGATAACCCTTGAGCCGTAGCGTCTCGGCGCCGGTCGGGATCTGCAGCCGGTCGCCGGTGGGCAACTGGACGTGGGTGGTCTCTACCGGGCTGCGCCGCTCGAATTCCGGATGGTCGTCGTCGGCGTCGGCCTGCAGCGCATCCAGGGCGACCGAGAGCCGGCCCCGCCACAGCGTGACCGGGTGGACCGGCCGCACACCGCGCGGTGCCGCACGACCGGTGCCGGTGCGCTGTGACCGGCCGCCGACGAACTTCCGCGCGGTCGGATGGCCGCCGTTGCCGCTGCCGCCGCTGGTGCCGTTGGGCGTGCCGATCACGGCCAGTTGGCGAGACGCGGCGCTGGCGACGTAGTTGCCGCCTTTGACCTTGGCGTGCGGCTCGCCGGCACGCCCGCATCCGATGAACGCCAGCGGATCGGCGACGGTGATCGCATCGGGTACCAGATTCTTGAGCCGGGCTGCGGACTTGAGCACGATCCGCAGGTCGGCGCTGGGCACCGCAGGAGCTGAGATGTTGTCGGGTATCATCAGCACGTCGCCGAGATCGACTGCAGGCAAAGGCTTTTCGAAGTCGACCGACGGCAGGACGCGCTCCAGCCAAGCCGGCAGCCACCAGTTCCACTCGGCGAACACCGCCATCAGGGCGGGCACCATCACCAGCCGGACCACGGTGGCGTCAACGGCGATCGCCACCGCGCATGCCACCCCGATCTCGGCCACCAGCGGCATACCGGCGAAAGCGAAGCCGATGAACACCGCGATCATGATCAGCGCGGCGCTGGTGATGGTCCGCGCGCTGGTGCTCACGCCGTAGGCCACGGCATCGTGGGTGTTCCCGGTCTGCAGGAACCGCTCCCGGATCCGGGTCAGCAGGAAGATCTCGTAGTCCATCGACAGGCCGAACGTCATGGCCAGCACCAGCGGCGGAACGGTGCTGTCGATCGAGGTGATGGGTGCGAACCCGAGCTTTTCCAGCCAGCCCCACTGGAAGACGACGACCAGGCTGCCGTAGGCCGCGGCCACCGACAGCATCGTCATCACCACGCCCTTGAGCGCCAGGAATACCGACTGGATCGACAGCAGCAGCATCACGAACGCGATCAGTGCGACGAAGACCAGCACCAGCCACTGGGTTCGGGACACCTGATCATCGAAGTCCTTGATCAGCGCGGTCGGTCCGCCCACACTGACCTGCGCCGAATCGGTGGCGGCTGCCGGGAGGTGGTCGCGCATCCAGCCGATGGTGTGGCGGGCGCCGAGGTCCTCGGGGTCCACCGACAGCATCGCCGACAACATCGCACTGCTGTTGTTGTCGGCGAAGACCGGCGGGGCCACCGACAAAATGTTGGGCGAGTGCCCTATCTGGTCGCGGATCGCGGCGATCGCCTGGGTGTGGGTGGCCGACGAGGCGTCGCCGTCGGGGAAGGTCACCAGCACCTGGACCGGGCCGAGCGCGCCGGGCCCCAGCGCCTCGGACGCTGCCGAGACCCCGGCGCGGATCTCATGCGACGAGTTGAATTGGCGAAGCAGGCTGTTGCCCAACACCATCGACAGCGCGGGCACCGCCATGGCGAGCAGCACGACAGAGGCTGCCATTGCCGATGCCCACGGGCGGCGCATCACCCCGCCGATCCAGTGCGTCCAGAACCGTGACTGGGTTGTTTCGGGTCGCCGGGACCAGTGCAGCGCTGCCGACCGCTTGGCGGCCGACCGGCCGAACGTCGCCAGCACCGCCGGCGTCATGGTCGTCGACGTCAGCATGGCCACTGCCACGGCGAGGATCGCTCCGGTGGCCATCGATGTCAGGGCAGGAGTGTCGATCAGGTAGATACCGGTCAGCGATGCGACCACGGTCATGCCGGACAGCGCGACGGCCAGGCCCGACGTCGCCATCGCCGCGTCGATCGCTTCCTGAGGCTGACGTCCGGCGCGGAGTTCCTCGCGGAAGCGCATCAGGATGAACAGCGAATAGTCGACTGCCAGCGCGATGCCGAACATCGACACCGTCGATGTGACGAACACCGACATCACTGTGTAGGCCGATAACAGGTAGACCAGGCCCATCGTGACGATGACGGTGACGATGCCCAGCGCCAGCGGGATCGCGGCGGCCGCCAGCGAGCCGAACACCGCCAGCAACACGATCAGGATGATCGGAAGGTTCCACTGCTCGGCTTTGGCGATGTCATGTTTGGTGTTGGCCGCGGCGGCCGTGCTCAGCGCACCCTGACCGATCACGTAGAGCCGGACGCGGCCGTTCTGCATCTGGCCGGGACGTTCACCCTGCACGCCGACCTTGACCCGCAGCTTCTTGGCGGCGTCGCTGGCGCTGTTGTTGGCGGCCCCGTCCAACCGCAACGAGATCACGTACGGCCGGTCCGGCTGCGGTGACGGCTGGGCCGGATTGGGCACCACCACCACGTCGGGCATCTGCTTGGCGACCTGCTGCAGGAACCCGGCAGCGGCGTTCATGTCTTCGTAGCTGGCATCCGCGCGCGGGGCCGCGACCAACGCCAACGGTGACGAGCCCTGGTCCGGGTAGTGCGTTTCGAGTTGGTCGTGGACACGCAGCGACTGGGACCCGGGCACCTCGAAGCCTCCCCCGGTGAGATGACCCGACGAGGTCAGCACCAGGTAGAGGGCGGGGATCAGCGCGAGTACCCAGCCTGTGAAGACCAGCCAGCGCCCCCTGCGCAGGCTGCTGCTCAAGCGCATCATGAAGTGCTGGATTGTGGTCTCCCCGCATTCGTTGCCACGCGACGATCGGCTGCGCCCGGCTCAGCCGCGCTTGCTATCGCCGTGAGGATCGCGTGCCCGCGAGCCTACCCCAGCCAGCCGTTTGCCGAGGCTGCTTACGAGTCGCTGAGCTGCAACAACTCCGCAACGATGTCGATTCCTGCACAGGTTTCACACAGGTGTGACGAGAACACTGAACTCAGGGTTGGCGACGGCATCGGATGCGATGGCAGGATCAGCGGCAGGTGGCGGCCCCGCGCCGGCAGCTGTCTGCGGGTGAACCGTCCGCCGGCAAGCTATGAGGAGTTGTACATGAGGTCCCTGACTGCGAATACCGCGGCGGTGCGCCGTCGACTGCTGGCCGCGCTGACTGCCACCGGACTAGGCGGTGCTACGGCGGCGGTGTTGCTGTCCGCGCCCCCGGCGGCCGGTGCGCCGGATCCGTGTGCGGCCAGCGAAATGGCGCGCACGATCAGCAACGTGGCCAGGTCTGCGGGTGACTACCTCGACGGGCACCCGGAGACCAACCAGGCGATGACCGCCGCCATGCAGCAGCCGCCGGGCCCGGCATCGGTCAGCTCGCTGGAGACCTACTTCGACGCCAACCCCAAGGCTGCCAGCGATATCCAGACCATCGCGTCGCCGCTCGCCGGGCTGTCCAGCCGGTGCAAGATGGCGATCAGCCTTCCGCAGGTGCTCGGATTCATGCAGTCGACGCAGGGTGCGGGGCCGGGCGGCGTGTCCGGCGGTATGCCAGGTGGCGTGATATCCGGAGTTCAGAACGCGGTTCCGGGCGGCGCGGCCGCCGCGCCCGGTGCCGCCGCAGCCGTGCCGGGACTGAGCGCGATCAAATAGTCCGCTTGTCAATCATGGCGCCGTTTGTCGTCGGACGGCGGTGAAGGGCCCCGCAGCGCCGCCCCGGGCTCCTCGACGTCCGCGCGGCAGGGTGTGGACTCGGTCGCGTCGTCATCGGGGCTGAGCTGGTTCTCGGCGCGGAACATGAAGAAGAACACCACCCAGCCGATCGCTGCGAGCATCAGCCAGCTGATCAGCCGGTAGATCAGCATGGTCGAGACGGCGCTCGGCAACGACATACCGCTGGACACCAGGCCCGGCACCAGCACCGCCTCGACCACCAACAGGCCGCCGGGCATCAGCGGGATCGTCCCGACCGCGCGGGCAGCGGCGCACGCGACCGTCAGCCCGCCGATCGACGCGTGAGCGCCGGCGGCATACGCCGCGAATGCCAGGCATCCGACATCAGCGAACCGGTTGACCACCGACCAACTGAAGGCGGCGGCCAGGTCGCGCCGGCTCAGGCTGACTGATTCCAGCTGGCAGAGCATCTCGCGCCATTTGGCCAGGCCGACATCGGCCGGCCGGCCGCGCAGCGAGTTGAACCGGGCCAGCACCCGGCAGCCGATGCCCTCGATCAGCTCCGGCCGGGATGCCACCGCCTGCGCCAGCAGCAGCAGCGCGACGAAGCCGCCCAAGGTGAACAGCAATGAGAACGGGTTGTTCTTGGCGCCGAGGACCAGCGCGCCACCCAGCCCGAGCAACGCCAGTCCGACCGCCTGCAGCACTCCCGACATCACCAGCTGCCAGGACGCCACCAACGTCGAGGCCCCCCAAAGGCGTTGCTGGCGAAGCAGAAACGTCGCGGCGATCACCGGCCCGCCGGGCAGCGTGGTGCTCAGCGAGTTCGCCGCGTAATAGGCCGCTTCGGATCGCAGCTCCTGCACCCGTACCCCGGCTGAGGCCAGCAGCGTCCGCTGCACTTCGGCGAAACTGTGCATCAACAACACCGCGGCCAGGGCAGAGGCCAGCAGCCACCACCACTTCGCCGAATAGAGGCTTCGCGCAGCTTTGGCCAGCTGATCCCAGGCCAGCGCCAGTTCGACCGTCAACACGATCGCGACGACAACCAGGGCGGCCCACCGCAGCCACCAGTACCTGCCACGGCCATGCTCGGGAGCCTGACCGTCGACGTTCCTTGCCGGTGCGTCGTGCGACACGCGCTTAGCGTAACTCCGCAGGTCGCGCCCGGATCGCTGCGCGACGCCGGTGTCCGCCCCTAGTGTTGGCGCTATGCCATCGAAGGCCGCGTCCGATTACGCCGAATCGGTAGAACCGATAGTTCGCAAGACCGCAGCCTGGGCCTGGCGGCTGCTGGTCATCCTGGCCGCTGTCGTCGCACTGCTTTGGGTCGTCAACCGGCTGGAAGTGATCGTCGTCCCGCTGCTGCTCGCCCTGATGCTGAGCGCGTTGCTGGTTCCGGTCGTGGACTGGCTGGACAAACGGGGTGCGCCCCGCGGCGGCGCTGTCGCGCTGGTGTTACTGGCCGGGTTCGCGATCCTCGGCGGGATCATGACGTTCGTCGTCAGCCAATTCATCGTTGGTGTACCGGATTTGGTGGACCAGGTCACCCGCAGCATCGACTCCGCGAAGAAGTGGCTGATCGAGGGCCCGCTGCATCTGAGCCGCCAGCAGATCGACCACGCCGGCAACTCGGCGATCCAGGCGCTGCAGAACAATCAGGAGAAGTTGACCAGCGGCGCTCTTTCGACCGCGGCCACGATCACCGAAATCATCACCGCGGCACTGATGATGCTGTTCACGCTGATCTTCTTCTTGTACGGCGGACGCAACATCTGGAGCTACGTCACCAAGATCATCCCCGCCCATGTCCGCGAGCGGGTACAGGCGGCGGGTGGCGCCGGATTCCACTCGCTGACCGGCTATGTGCGGGCCACGTTCCTGGTGGCGTTGGTCGATGCGCTGGGCATCGGCACCGGGTTGGCGATCATGAGTGTGCCGCTGGCCTTGCCGCTGGCCTCGCTGGTGTTTCTGGGTGCCTTCGTGCCGCTGGTCGGTGCGGTCCTCAGCGGCTTCTTGGCCGTCATCGTGGCATTGCTGGCCAAAGGCTTTGTCTATGCGCTGATCACCCTCGGCCTCCTGGTCGCGGTGAATCAGCTCGAGGCCCACATCCTGCAGCCGCTGGTGATGGGCCGGGCGGTATCGATCCATCCGCTGGCCATCGTGGTGGCGATCTCCACCGGTGGCGTGCTGGCCGGGATCGTCGGTGCACTGTTGTCGGTACCGACCGTCGCATTCTTGAACAACGCGTTCAAGGTGCTGCTTGCCAAGGACCCAGAAGAAGCGGCGGCGGAAACCGAGGACGACAATGCGACGGTCATGCAGGCCGATCCGGACCGCGTGGGTTCCAAAGGCTGACAGCGCGAGGCGAATTCACGCCTAGATCCTAGATGCGGCCCTCTCGGCGCAGCAGGTCCTGAGCGGTGAGCCCGCCACCGCGGCGGGGACGCGGCTTCTCGCCGGCGTTCAGTTTCTCGGTGGCGGCGTCGGCGTCCTTGGTGTCCTCCCGCGGAGCGGTCGGGATCGCGGTGGTGGCGTCTTCGGGTTCGGCGGGTGGGCCGGACGGCTTGTCCCGCGGCGGGATCTGCAGCGCCCGGGTCTCATCGGCGGACGGCTGCGGGGCCCTGGGGACCGTGCCACGCAGGTCGCCGGTCTTTCCGCCGCGCAGGTCGCTGAGCCAGGACTCGATTTCGCGGTCCTCGCCACCCGGCGGTTGCGGGGGAGCGGACGGTGCCGGCGGGCGAACCGGTGCGGGCGGTGCAGTCGGCTGAGCCGAGAAGCGGGTGGTCGGCGCTTCTTTGGACTCGGTCCGTCCCGGTGCGGGCATCCGGGTGGTCCCGGCGGCCGATGGAGCGTCGGGAGCCGGCGGCCGGAATTCGGGTCGCGGCGGGGCGGGGGCTGTCGGCGGCCGCGTCGGCCGCGAGCCACCCTCGGCGCCGGGGTGGGTGGGGTCGTGCGGCGGACGCGGTACCGGCGCGACCGGCGGCCGGGTGGTGGCCGCGGGCCGGCCGGACCGGGCCCGCGCCGTTGGCGCTTTGCGCTCGTCGGGCAGGTGAATCTCGCCGAGGCCCAGGCGATTCTGCAGGCGCTTCATCCAATGCGGAGCCCACCAGCAGTCGTCGCCGAGCAACTTCATCACCGACGGCACCAGGAACATCCGGACCACGGTCGCGTCCAGCAGCAGCGCCGCCATCAGGCCGAACGCCAGATACTTCATCATCACCAGGTCGGAGAACACGAACGACCCGGCCACCATCGCCAGGACCAGTGCAGCGGCGGTGATCAGGCGTCCGGTCGTTGCGGTCCCGATCCGGATGGCCTCCGCGGTCGACATACCGCGGGCCCTGGCCTCGACCATGCGCGAGACCAGGAAGACCTCGTAGTCGGTGGCCAGCCCGAAACCGACCGCGATGACCAGCGCGATCAGCACGACCATCAGCGGCGTCGGCGTGAAATTCAGCAGCTTGGAGAAGTGGCCGTCGACGAAGATCCAGGTCAAGATGCCCAGCGTGGAGCCCAGCGTCAGGGCGCTCATCACGGCGGCCTTGATCGGCAGCACCACCGACCCGAACGCCAGGAACATCAACAACATCGTGGTGGATAGCAGCACCACCAACATCAGCGGCGCCTTGTCGAACAGGCTGTGGATGCTGTCCTGCTCGAGCGCCGGGACGCCGCCGACCAATACGGTCAAACCCCTGGGCGGCGTGATGGATCGCAGCTCGGTGAGCTTCTTGGCCGCGTCGCTGGCGTTCGAGAGACCGTTCTGGACAACTCGAACTGAGTCATCCTTCGGGTGGCTGCCATTGGGTCCCGAGACGCACGGGTTGCCCTCGATCGTCGGGCACGCCCGCTCCTGCCACGTCGTGTCGGTGAACCCGCTGATCGAGGCCGCGGCGTTGCGGACCTCGGCGACTTGCTGATCGGTGACCTTGCTGTGGTTGTTGCTCTCGATCACCAGCGTCAACTGGTTCGTGCGATAGCCGGGGAAGAGCTTGTCGAAGTTCTCCTGCCCCAAGCGAACTGAGTTGTTCGGCGGCAGATACTTCTCGCTCATGCCGCCGAAGGACAGGTTGTGCAGCGGGATGACCAGCGCGATCATGCCGATCAGAATCGGAATGGCAAAAACAAGCGGCCGCTTCATGACGACGTTGACCAGCTTGCCCCAGAATCCGGCCTCCACCTCTTCGCGGGTCTTGGTCTTCTGCAGCCGATCCGCCAGCCAGTTCAGGTAGACGCGCGACGGCGTCCAGCTGGCCAGGAACGGGATGCGGAACAGGGTCCGCACGCCGAGCGCATCGACGTTGCTGCCGAGGATCGACAGGATGGCCGGCAGCAGTGTGATCGACAGCACCGCGGCAAGTGACACCGAGATGATCACCGCGTAGGTCAGCGATTTGACGAAGCCCTGCGGCAGCAAAAACAGGCTGGCCGCCGATACCGCGATCAGAACCGCCGAGAACACCACCGTGCGACCGGCCGTCATCACCGTGCGGCGTACCGCGGCCTCGGTGTCGTAGCCCTCGGCGATCTCCTCACGGAAGCGACTCACGACGAACAGCCCGTAGTCGATCGCGATACCGAACCCCATCATCGACACGACGGGCTGGGCGAAGAAACTCAAGGGACCGAACATCGTGATGACTCGGAGGACGCCCAGCGAGCCGGCGATGCTGAGGCCACCCACGATTGCCGGCAGAGAGGCTGCGAGCACCCCGCCGAACACCAGGAACAGCACGACCGCCACCAGGGGCAGCGCCAGCACTTCCATGCGTTTCTGGTCGGTGGCGATGGTGCCGGTCAGCGCGTTGGCGATCGGCTCGAGCCCGGCGAGCTGAATCTTGCCGTCGTTCAGCTTCTGCAGATCAGGCTCGATGTCCTTGTAATTGGTCAAGATGGTGTCGTCGTCGTCGCCCTTGAGCGGGATGCTGACGAACGTGTGTTTGCCGTCCTCGCTGGCCATCCCCTTGATGACGGGGTCGGTGCTGGTCGGGGCCGCGAGCCAGCCGGCCCAGCCGACCACCTGGTCGGGGTGGTCTTTCTTGAAGGCGTTGAGTTCGTCGACCGTCTTCTTCTGCCACGCCGGATCGTTGATCGACTTGGGCGCGGTGAAGGTCGCCACGATGTGGCTGGTGCGGTCCCGTCCGTAGGTGTTGTCGCCGAGCACCGACGCCTTGACCGACTGGCTGCCGTCGTCGTAGAAACCGCTTTGCGTCACGTGCTTGCCGAGACTGATCCCGAAGATGCCGCCGAACAGGCTCAGCGCAACCGTCACTCCGATCACGATGAACCGGTAGCGATATACAGTTCGACCCCACCAGGCGAACACGTAAGCTCCTTACTGGATCTGCGACGACCCGCGCATTTGGTTTCAGTTGTCAGACACGCGAGGTCAGCAACGAGGACAGCGGCCGGAACGGTTGCAGCCACGCCCCCTTGTCAGGCAGCGAATCGAGGCCGATTCGCGGCAGGGGCTCCCGGAAGACACCCGCGATGTCCTCCAGGTCGACAAACTCCAAGGTATCCGACGCTAGTGCCCAACTCGCATGTTCGCGAAATCCCAGCACCTGGACGGGTACCCCGCTGCGTGAGATTTCCTCCAACGGCTCACGGAATGCCTGACCGTCGGCGGATGCGACCACCAGCGCCGCCAATCCCTCCCGTGAGCGCTGCGCGATGTGGGAGAGCATGTCGCTGTCGACATCGCTGTCCTCGTCGAGCTTCGGTTTGGCGAACACCGCGAACCCGACGTTGCGCAGCGCATCGACCCACGGCCGGACCACCTCGGCGCTGCCGGCGGCGATATTGGTGAACACGGTCGCCTCGGGTTCGGCTGAGACCGTGTCGCGGCTGGTCGACACGTCCGCGGTGCGGCCCAACAACCATCGTCCGAGTGCGTCGAATCGGGGGCGTTCCAGCGCGGTGGGCCGTCGGCCCAGGATCGATCCGAGGCCCATGTCGAGATTCGGCGCATCCCAGACCAGAAGTACGCGCCGCGGATTCGGGCCCGATTCGGCGTGGTGCTCGCCGGGCGGTGCCATCGGGCCGCTGGTCGTTTCGTCGGTGAGACTCATAGCGAGCGTCTTTCCCAGAGAAATTCGGTGACGGCGCTGCCGGCGTCTTGCGCCTTGCCCTCGTATTTGGTGGCCGGGCGCGCGGTGGAGACCGGGGTCTGCGCTCCGGCATCCAGCCTGCTCAGCCGCGGTTCGGCGTCCCCGACCTCGGCGATCTGCTCGGCGTAGCCGGCGTGATCGGTCGCGGCGTGCAGCACCCCGCCGGGCCGCAGCCGGTCAGCGATCATCGCGACATTGGCAGGTTGCAGCAGGCGGCGCTTGTGGTGGCGGGCCTTGGGCCACGGGTCGGGAAAGAACACCCGCACCCCGCTGAGCGAGCCCGGAGCCAGTAGCAGGTCCAGCACGTCGACGGCGTCGCCGCGGATGAGCCGGATATTGGTGACGTGTTCCCGGTCGATGGCCGAGAGCAGTTGGGCCAGCCCGCGCCGGTAGACCTCGACGGCGATGACGTCGACGTCCGGCTCGGCCTGTGCCATCGCTAGCGTGGAAGTGCCTGTGCCGCAGCCGATCTCAAGAACAAGCGGAGCGTCCCGGCCAAACCAGGCCTGGGTGTCCAGAGGTTCGGCCGATCCCTGCGAGCCGTCTCCCGATACGGCGACAGTGCCGAGTTCGGGCCACAGTCGTTCCCAGGTCCGCTGCTGCGCTGCCGAGAGTTGAGAACGCCGCGTGCGAAAACTGGTGTTCCGACGGTATTCGCCGACCTGTCGTTCCGCAGGCAGGGCGGTAGTAGGCGTCGGCGGTGTGGCCGCGTCCACCCAGGGCTGCGCGCGCATCCGTTCATCGTCGCCCATGAACCCATCATGTCGCCCCCCGCGGGGCAGATTGATACCCAACAGTTGCCTTTGCCTGGTATCGGGTGACTCGCTTCCCGGCGGCGCAAATGTCACCATTCGACCGAAAACTCGTGGTGCTGCGTCGCAATCAGCAGGTACTCGGCCACAATGAGGGTTAACAGCACTTGCAAGGCGACCTGAGCGGATAGGGGCATCCGATTTTCGGCGAAGAGCTGGAGCGGTTTGCGGACGCGGTGTCCGACCCGCGCTGCGCCGCGATCGCGAAGCGGCTCGCCACCCCGCTGCGGGTGGCGGTGACCGGACGCCGCGGCGTCGGCCGCAGCACGGTCGCGCACGCGCTGGCGCGATCGGGGCTGGCAGTGACGCCCCCAGCGGACGCCGACGTGAACGTTCACGTGTTGGCCGATGCGGTCAAACCCGAGGATCGCCACGCCATCGCTTCAGCCGGGCGGCCGGTACTGGCCGTGTTGAACAAGGCCGACCTGATCGCGACCACCGCCCCCGGTCGTCACCCCGACGGGCCGACGTCCGCGGCCAGAGCCCGCTGCGCGCAACTCTCGCAACGTGCCGGTGTGCCGGTCGAGCCGCTGGTCGGGATTTTCGCCGGCGCGGTCCTGGACGACGCGTCGTGGCAGGGACTGCGGGCGCTGGCCGGCGGGCACACCGTCGACGCCGCGGTCCGCGCCCGGTTGACGGTCACCCTCGACGCGTTCGGTACCCGACAGGCGAGCGCCGCGATCCGGCGCGGAGCGGGCCGCAGCGACGTCGACGCTTTGCTGCACGGGTTGAGCGGTATCGACGACGTCGTCGACAGGCTGGGCGTGCTCGGTGCCCAACCCCGCTACCAGCGGGTGCTGGACGCGGTGGCCGAACTGGAGGCGTTGGCCGTCACCGACCGGCGGATCAGCGAGTTCCTCGCCGATGACGACGCCGTGGTCGCCCGGATGACGGCCGCTGTCGAGGTGGTCGAGGCGGTCGGCATCGCCGTGGATCACGACGACACGGCGGCGGCGCACCTGCGTCGTGCGAAGCACTGGCAGAGCTACCGCCGTGGTCCGGTCACAGGTACCGAGCGGGCGTGCGGCGCGGACATCGTCCGCGGCTCGCTGCGGCTGTGGTCGAAGGTCGGAGGATCGGTATGACCGGCAAGAAGGGCAAGGCCGACGACGCGGTTGCCGAAGTGGACGCCTTGGTGACCGCGATCGGCCCACAGCTCGGCGCGCCGGGCATCGAGCGCCGAGACGCCGTGCTGGTGACCGGGCCGTGGCTGGCCGGGGTGAGCAGCGTGGTCACCGCGCTGAGCGAGCGGCTGCCCAAGCAGACAGTCATCGAGTCGACGGACCTGAAGACCGGCGAGGCGGCCAGGGTGGTGGTGTTCGTCGTCTCGGCCGCCGCCGCGCTGACGGCATCGGACTGCGCGCTGCTCGATGCGGCGGCCGCCGAGACCGACGCAGTGATCGGCGTGGTCTCCAAGATCGACGTGCATCAGAACTGGGAAGACGTTCTGGCCGGCAACCGAGAGGCGATGGCGGCGCACGCGCCGCGCTATCGCGACGTGCAGTGGGTCGGGGTCGCGGCCGCACCCGAGGAGGGCGAGCCGCGCATCGACGAGCTCGCCGCGGTGGTGTCCGACCAGTTGGCCGACGCGGCGCTTGCTCGGCGAAATAGGTTGCGGGCGTGGAAATCCCGGTTGCAGAACCTCGCCGACCGATACGATCGCGATGCCGATGGAGCGGGCCGCCGAGCGCGGGTCGAGGCATTGCGCGAGCAGCGCAGCGAGATCCTGCGGCAGCGAAGGCTGTCCAAGTCCGAGCGGGCGGTCGCCCTGCGCAGTCAGACCCAGCAGGCCCGGGTGCAACTGTCCTACTTCGCCCGCAATCGCTGTGCCTCGGTGCGTTCGGAGCTGCAGGAAGAGGCCGCGAGTCTGAGCCGCGGCAAGCTGCGGGAGTTCGAGGCCGAGACGGGCGCCCGGCTCAAGGACGTCCTCGCCGAGGTGGACGAGGGCACGACCACGCAGCTGGCCGAGGTCACTCAGGCCGTGGGCCTCGAGATCGACCCGCCCGCCGCTGCGCCGTTGCCCACGGTGGATCTACCGGCGCCGGCGCTGAAATCGCGCAAGCTGGAGACCCGGCTGATGATGCTGGTGGGCGCCGGCTTCGGGCTGGGCGTGGCGCTGACCCTGAGCCGGCTGCTGGCCGACCTGACCCCGGGACTCACCCTGGCCGGGGCTGTGGCGTGTGCGGCGATCGGCCTTGCGTTGACCGTTTGGGTGGTCGGCATGCGCGGGCTGCTTCGCGACCGGGGCCTGCTGGACCGGTGGGTTGGCGAATCTACCGCGCTGGTGCAGTCCGCCGCAGAGCAGCTGGTGGCGACCCGGGTGCTGGCCACCGAGTCGTCGCTCACCGCCGCACTCAGCGAGCAGGACGAAGCCGAGAGCACGCAGGTGGCCGGCCAGGTCAGCGTCATCGACACCGAGCTGCGGGAGCACTCCGTCGTGGGGGCGCGGGCCGCGGCGCTGCGCAGCAAGGAGATGCCGACGTTGCAGGCCGCCCTTGCGGCGGTGCGGGCCGAACTCGGTGAGCCTGACCCCGCCGTCGAGGGTGAAGCCGCTTCCGACGAAGTGGACGGTGAGTCCGAGGCGGCGGTGCCTGTTAGCGAAGATGACGACCAAATTGAGGACAAATCGGCGACGAACACCGCCGATAACGTGTACTGAATCGTTCCTGTGAGTTAACCAATAGAGCCTCGACTTTTTATGGGTATACGGCTCGCGATAACCTGTGAGTAAGCCGCCGCAAACGAGCCGCGCATCACGTGCAACGCGACAGCAGGAGATTTTGATGACTTCAGCGACGATTCCCGGTCTGGATACCGCCCCGACGAAGCACCAGGGCCTGTTGTCCTGGATCGAGGAGGTTGCCGAGCTCACCCAGCCGGACCGAGTGGTCTTCGCTGACGGCTCTGACGAGGAGTACCAGCGGCTCGCTGACCAACTGGTTGAGGCCGGCACGTTCACGAAGTTGAACGAGAAGAAGCACAAGAACTCCTACCTGGCGCTCTCAGACCCGTCCGACGTAGCGCGGGTCGAGTCCCGGACCTTCATCTGCTCCGAGCGCGAGGTCGACGCCGGTCCGACCAACAACTGGAAGCCGCCGGCCGAGATGCGGGCCACCATGACCGAGTTGTACCGCGGCTGCATGCGCGGGCGCACCATGTGGGTCGTCCCGTTCTGCATGGGCCCCCTGGGCGCCGAAGACCCGAAGCTCGGCGTGGAGATCACCGACTCCGAATACGTGGTCGCCTCGATGAAGGTGATGACGCGAATGGGCAAGGCCGCGCTGGACAAGCTCGGCGACGACGGCTTTTTCGTGAAGGCATTGCACTCGATCGGTGCGCCGCTGGAGCCCGGCCAGAAAGACGTTCCCTGGCCGTGCAACGAGACGAAATACATCACGCACTTTCCGGAGACCCGCGAAATTTGGAGCTACGGGTCCGGCTATGGCGGAAATGCGTTGCTGGGCAAGAAATGTTATTCGCTGCGGATCGCCTCGGCGATGGCCCACGACGAGGGCTGGCTCGCTGAGCACATGCTGATCCTCAAGCTGATCTCGCCGGAGAACAAGGCGTACTACTTCGCCGCCGCGTTCCCGTCGGCCTGCGGTAAGACGAACCTGGCGATGCTGCAGCCCACGATTCCGGGCTGGCGCGCCGAGACTCTCGGCGACGACATCGCCTGGATGCGGTTCGGCAAGGACGGTCGGCTCTACGCGGTCAACCCGGAGTTCGGTTTCTTCGGCGTCGCACCGGGCACGAACTGGGACTCCAACCCCAACGCCATGAAGACCATCGCCGCGGGCAACACCGTCTTCACCAATGTCGCGCTGACCGACGACGGCGACGTGTGGTGGGAAGGCCTGGAGGGCGAACCCGACCACCTGATCGACTGGAAGGGCAACGACTGGTACCTGCGCGAGACCGAAACCAAGGCCGCGCACCCGAACTCGCGCTACTGCACGCCGATGTCGCAATGCCCGATCCTGGCGCCGGAGTGGGACGACCCGCAGGGGGTGCCGATTTCGGGCATCCTGTTCGGCGCTCGCCGTAAGACCACGGTGCCGCTGGTGACCGAGGCGCGGGACTGGCAGCACGGCGTGTTCATGGGCGCCACCATGGGTAGCGAGCAGACTGCAGCCGCTGAGGGCAAGGTCGGCGACGTGCGCCGCGACCCGATGGCGATGCTGCCGTTCCTCGGCTACAACGTCGGCGACTACTTCCAGCACTGGATCGACCTCGGTAAGAATTCCGACGAGTCCAAGTTGCCCAAGGTGTTCTTCGTCAACTGGTTCCGTCGCGGCGATGGCGGCAAGTTCCTGTGGCCGGGCTTCGGCGAGAACAGCCGGGTGCTGAAGTGGATCGTCGACCGCATCGAGCACAAGGCCGGCGGGCAGGAGACGCCGATCGGCGTCGTTCCCGGTGCCGAGGACCTCGACCTGAGTGAGCTCGACATCGATCCCGCAGACGTGGACCGCGCACTGGCGGTCGACGCCGACGAGTGGCGCCGCGAGCTTCCGCTGATCGAAGAGTGGTTCGAGTTCGTCGGCGACAAGCTGCCCACCGGCGTCAAGGACGAGTTCGAGGCGCTCAAGCAGCGTCTGGCCGAGGCCGACTAAGGCGTTCCTGCTGCGATAGCAGGATTGCCACATTTGAAAGATCGGCCAGCCGAACTCTCGGTTACGATACTGCTGAGCAGCAAATTTGCCCTGCGCCGCCGATCCGTTCGGTAGCCAGGCTATGTTGCTGGATGCAACCGCACCCGGTAACTTAGCGGCGTGACAACAACCCGGTGCGCTGTAACGGGATCGCGTACCCGGTCGCGAACGTTGTTCCGCTCACTTGTCATCGTCAGTGCCGTCATCTGCCCGGCTTTGGTGCTTCGCGGCGCCGGCATCCAGCTTGATCCCATTGTCGGCCTGATCGCCTACGGCGGTGGCGTGGTGGGCGCCAGCTTCGTACTGGCGTGGGCCGCGGAAGCCGCTCAGGTCGACGTATCAGGCAGCCTGGCTGTTGCCGTCCTGGCCGTGGTCGCGGTCCTGCCCGAATACGCCGTCGATTTGTACTACGCCTACACCGCCGGCCACCTGCCGGAATACACCCAGTACGCGGCGGCGAACATGACCGGCTCGAATCGTTTGTTGATGGGCCTCGGATGGCCGGTCGTCGTGCTGGTCAGTGTGCTGGTGGCCCGCCGGGGGTCCGGCCGCAGGCTCGACGGGTTGGAGCTCGAGCCGAGCAACCGGGTGGAGATCGGCTTTCTGATGATCGCCGGGGTTGCCGTCTTCGCCATCCCCCTCACGGGCCGGATTCACATCGGGTTCGGGCTGGCACTGCTGGGCTGGTTCGGCTACTACCTGTACAAGCTGACCCGCGGCGACGTCGAGGAACCAGAGTTGATCGGCACTGCCGCGGCGCTGGGCGAGCTTCCCGACCGTACCCGCCGCATCGTTGTGGCCGCACTGTTCATCCTCGCCGCCGCGGTGATCGTGACATGCGCGAAACCGTTCGCCGACAACCTGATCGGCGCCGGGACCAAGTTGGGCATCGACCGTTTCCTGCTGGTGCAGTGGCTGGCTCCGCTGGCGTCGGAGGCGCCGGAATTCATCATCGCGACGATCTTCGCCGCCCGGGGCAAGGGCGGGAACGCGATCGCGATGCTCATCTCGGCGAAGGTCAACCAATGGACCTTGCTCATCGGGTCGCTGCCGGTGGCGTACATGCTCGGCGGCGGAAGCGCCGCAATGCGTTTGGACGGCCGCCAGATCGAGGAAATCGTGTTGACCGCCGCGCAGACGTTGATGGGCGTGACGCTATTGCTCGGCTTGCGGTTCCAGCGCTGGGCGGCCTGGGCGCTGCTCGGTTTGTTCGTCGTGCAGTTCCCACTCACTTCGACCGGGGGGCGCCTGGCGCTCAGCGGTGTGTACGCAGTGATAGCCGTGGTGGCGCTGATCCGCTATCGGCACGAGCTGCTGCCGACGTTGTCGGCGCCCTTCGGCGGCCGGGCCAAGCGGCACGGCGGGCACCCGCATCCGCAGCCCGAACACGTGCATTTGCCGTAGTCAGAGCCGGATCACGCCCTCTTGACAGCTGTCAATTATTCCGGCGGTAAAGTCTGCCCATGCAGATTCGCGAACACACCTCCGGCCAGGGCGGAACCAACAAGCCCGCCATCATCCTTCATCCGTCCGGCACGGTGATCACGTTCGACGAGCTGGAAGCCCGGGCCAACCGGCTGGCGCATTATTTCCGCCGGGCCGGACTGGTCGAGGGCGACGCGGTCGCGATTTTGATGGAGAACAACGAGCACATCCATGCCGTCATGTGGGCGGCCCGGCGCGCCGGGCTGTACTACGTGCCGATCAACACGCACCTGACCGCGCCCGAAGCCGCGTACATCATCGACAACAGCGCCGCGAAGGCGATCGTCGGGTCGGCCGCGCTGCGCAAGACGTGCGAGAACCTTGCCGAGCACCTGCCGCACGGTCTGCCGGGTCTGCTGCTGATCGCCGACGACGACCTCGACGGCTGGCAGCGCTACCCCGAATGCGTTGCGGATCAACCGGATACGCCGATCGATGACGAACGCGAAGGTGACCTGCTGCAGTATTCCTCGGGCACGACCGGTCGGCCCAAGGGAATCAAACGAGCGCTGCCACACGTCTCGCCCGCTGAAGCGCCGGGCATGATGTCGGCTCTGGTCGGTTTCTGGATGCATCCGGATGCGGTCTACCTCAGCCCGGCGCCGCTGTATCACACCGCGCCGTCGGTGTGGTCGATGACGGTTCAGGCCGGCGGCATCACCACGGTGGTGTTGGAGAAGTTCGACCCCGAAGGTTGTCTGGATGCCATCCAGCGCTACCACGTCACGCACGGACAGTTCGTGCCGGTCATGTTCACCCGGATGCTGAAACTGCCTGAGAAGAAACGCAACTCGTTCGACCTGTCCAGCCTGGAGCGGGTGATGCACGCCGCCGCGCCCTGTCCGGTGGAGATCAAGAAGCAGATGATCGACTGGTGGGGGCCGATCATCGACGAGTACTACGCGTCCTCCGAGGCCATCGGCTCGACGTTGATCAGCGCGGACGAGTGGCTCGCCCACCCCGGCTCGGTGGGCAAGCCGATGGCTTGTCAGATCCACATTCTCGACGAGGACGGCAACGAGCTGCCGGCCGGTCAGGCCGGCGAAATCTATTTCGAGGGCGGCCTTTCCTTCGAGTACCTCAACGACGCCGCAAAGACCGCGAAGGCCCGCGACGCCCACGGCTGGACGACCGTCGGCGACGTCGGCTATCTCGACGAAGAGGGCTACCTGTTCCTCACCGACCGTCGCCATCACATGATCATTTCCGGCGGCGTGAACATCTATCCGCAGGAAGCCGAGAACCTACTGGTGACTCATCCGAAAGTTCTTGACGCAGCGGTATTCGGGATTCCCGACGACGAGATGGGCCAAAGCGTCAAAGCTGCCGTGCAGACCGTCGATCCGGCCGACGCGACCGGCGATTTCGCCGAAGAGTTGCTGGTGTGGCTGCGCGAGCGGTTGGCGCACTACAAGTGCCCGAAGTCGATCGCGTTCGAAGCGCAGCTGCCGCGGACCGACACCGGGAAGATGTTCAAACGTGAACTGGTCGAGAAGTATTCGATGTGACGCTGCGCATCGTCGACGCCTCGCAGTCTGATTCCGCGGTCGACCCTGCTCTTCTCGGCGACCCGGTCGTCGCGGTCGGGTCTTTGCACGACGCCTCTGAATTCTGGCTGCAGCGAGCCACATTCACGCTCACCGAGGATCACGCCGACGATCGCCGGGCGATCAATGTCGCATCGATCGACGCCGCGCTCGCCGAGCTGACCGCGCGGGTCCGGCAATGGCCGATCGCCGCGGCGACGTGTGACGACGTGCTGCGCTCGGTGGATCCGGCCGCCGCGGCGTCGGCCGGGGTGGTGACCGAGTCGCTGGCGTACTCCACCCTGCAGGCCGGCCCCGAGTTCGCCCGCTGGCTGACCGCCCGCGGTCCGGCCGCCACGCCCGACATCGCCGATCCGATTCAAGCCCACCGCGACGGCGACACCCTGCACATCGCGTTCAACCGCCCGCGGCGGCATAACGCCTTCTCCACCGGCGCGCGCGCCGCTCTATTGGAGGCCTTGGCCGTGGCGCAACTGGATTCGTCGGTAGACCAGGTGGTGCTGACCGGCAACGGGCCGTCCTTCTGCAGTGGCGGCGACCTCGACGAATTCGGCACCTTCACCGACCCGGCCAGCGCGCATCTGGCCCGCACTCGCTACAGCCCGGCGCTGGCGCTCGACGCGATCACCGCCCGGCTCGGGCCGGCGTGCCGTGCCGAAGTGCACGGCCAGGTGCTCGGCAGCGGTTTGGAGATGGCCGCATTCTGCGGCCGCATCGAAGCCGCTGCCGATACGGTGTTCGGACTGCCCGAACTGAGCCTGGGGCTGATTCCCGGCGCCGGCGGTACGGTCAGTGTGACTCGGCGGATAGGTCGTTGGCGCACAGCTTATTTGGTGCTGAGCGGCCGGACCATCGATCCGGCCGTGGCGCTGGCCTGGGGTCTCGTCGACGCAGTGACGTGACGGCTCGAGCGGGAGAACTCGTCAGAAACCTTTCGAAGCAAGCCAAAGGCGTCCATGCTCGAATCGCGACTTATCACCGTCCTTTGAGCGGAGAAGCGGATGACCCAGATGACTGCACTGCGGGCCCAACGCCGCGGTGGGCCCGAGGTGCTCGCTGTCGAAGCCGCGCCGATACCGGTGCCGGCGGCCGGCGAGGTCTTGGTCGCGGTACACGCGGCGGCGATCACTTTCGATGAACTCACCTGGGACGAGACGTGGATGCGGGACGGCGTCAGCCGGGCACCGGTCATTCCGTCGCACGAAATTTCTGGAGTGGTCGTCGAAACCGGCCCTAGCAGTGCGCATTTTGCGCTCGGTGACAGTGTCTTCGGCCTCATACGGTTCGATCGCGACGGTGGCGCCGCCGAGTATGTCTCAGTGCCCGCGCAGGATCTGGCCGCCAAGCCGTCCGGCATCTCGCACATTGTCGCCGCGGCGCTTCCCCTCGCGGGACTCACCGCATGGCAGGCCCTCGTCGACCACGCCGGGGTGCATCACGGGGAGCGCGTCCTGGTAACCGGGGGAGCGGGCGGGGTCGGCGCGCTGGTCGTGCAACTTGCCGCGCAGCTCGGTGCCGACGTGACCGCCACGGTCCGTAGCGACGCCGTCGAGTTGGTCAGAAATCTCGGAGCACGGAAAGTGATCGATGTCCGAAGCGATGCCTTCGATGACAGCCGAGCGACCTACGACGTGGTGATCGACACGGTCGGTGGTCCGACGTCGAGGGATTTGTTCCGGGTGCTTCACGGTGGCGGGCGACTCGTTACTCTTTCCGCGCCGATTCCCGCTGGCGAAGCCGACGAGTACGACGCCACCGCGATATTTTTCGTGGTGACTCCCGATCGAGATCAACTTGCGGAGCTCGCCGCTCTCGTCGACCGTGGTCAACTGCGCGTCGAGATTGCCGCAACCTTTCCCTTGGCCGAAGGGCGGGAGGCATTCCGGAGCGGGCAACAGTCCGGCCGACGACCCGGTAAAACCGTGATCGTGGTCCGAGACTGAATGCCTCCCTCCGACATTGAGCCGACCTGTCGAATGGCCACTTATGCCCGCAAGCCCGCCGAAAACACGGCAATAACTGGCCACTCGCCAGCCGCTGGCTAAAGGCCGCCGCGAGCCACCAATTGCGCGGCGATCACGTTGCGCTGGATCTCGTTGGTGCCCTCGCCGACGATCATCAGTGGTGCATCGCGGAAGTAACGTTCGACGTCGTATTCGGTGGAATAGCCGTAACCGCCATGGATTCGGACGGCGTTGAGCGCGATCTCCATCGCGACCTCGGAGGCGAACAGCTTGGCCATGCCGGCCTCCATGTCGCAGCGCTCTCCGCTGTCGTAGCGCTCGGCCGCGTAACGGGTGAGCTGGCGGGCGGCGGTCAGCTTCGTCGCCATCTCGGCCAGGTAATTGCCGACCGACTGATGCTGCCAGATCGGCAGGCCGAAGCTCTCCCGCTGCTGCGCGTAGGCCAGCGCGTCGTCGAAGGCGGCCGTCGCCACTCCCAGCGCACGCGATGCGACCTGAATACGGCCCGTCTCAAGGCCTTTCATCATCTGTGAAAAGCCTTTGCCCGCATCGCCGCCGAGAATCGCCGAGTGCGGCACCCGGTAGCCGTCGAATGACAGCTCGCAACTCTCCACGCCCTTGTAGCCCAGCTTGGGCAGATCCCGCGACACCGTCAGCCCTGGGCCATGCTCGGCCAGCAATATCGAGATGCCTTGATGACGGGGCGTCGCTTTGGGATCGGTCTTGCACAGCAGCGCTATCAGCCCGGACCGTCGGGCGTTGGAGATCCACGTCTTCGAGCCGTTGACGACGAGATCTTCACCGTCGGACAGCGCGGTGGTCGACATGTTCTGCAGATCGCTGCCGCCGCCGGGTTCGGTCAGCGCCATCGTCGCGCGCAATTCACCGGCGGCCATCGGCGGCAGGTAACGCTGCTTCTGCTTGTCGGTGCCGAACAGCGCCAGCAGCTTGGCCACCACCGTGTGGCCGCCCATCGCGCCGGCCAGGCTCATCCAGCCGCGGGCCAGTTCCTGCGTCACCAGCACGTAGCACGGCATCGACACCGGCGTGCCGCCGTACTCCTCGGGGACGGCCAGCCCGAAGATACCGATGCGCTTCATCTGCTCGATCCACGCTTCGGGATACTCGTTGGCATGCTCGACTTCGCGCACCGTCGGCCTGACCTCTTTATCGACGAACTCGCGCACCGTCGCGACCAGCATTGCCTCGTCGTCGTTGAGACCCATGCGCCAATCGTGGCACGTCCGCCAGGTGGCACACGATGAGCGTCGGCCCCTACTTCGACCAGGTGCACACCGGGCAGGTGTTCACCGGTGCGCCGTCGATGACGCTCACTCCCGGCTTGGCCGCGGTGCACCAGAGCATCCTGGGCGATCGGCTGCGGCTGCCGCTGGACTCCGAGCTCTCCGCGGTGGTCACCGGCCTGCCCGCGCCGCTGGCGCACCCGGGGCTGGTCTGCGATGTCGCAATCGGCCAGTCGACGCTGGCCACCCAGCACGTCAAAGCCAACCTGTTCTACCGCGGCCTGCAATTCTTCCGATTCCCGGCGATCGGGGACACGCTGTTCACCCGCACCGAGGTCGTCGGACTGAAGAAGAATTCGGCGAAGCCGGGTCGGGCCCCCACCGGCCTGATGGCCCTGCGCATCACCACCATCGATCAGGCCGACCGGCTGATCCTGGACTTCTACCGCTGCGCGATGTTGCCGCTGAGTGCCGGCGCCGACCCTGAGGGCTCCAACCACGTCGACGACCTGTCGACGATCGGCGCCGATCTGGCGCCGCCGCCGTCGGCGGCCGCCGACTGGAACGGCGAGGCCTTCCGCGAGCGGGTCACCGGGCCGCACTTCGACCCCAACCTGGCCGGATCGGTGCTGCACAGCAGCGCCGACGTGGTGACCAGCGCACCGGAGTTGGCCCGCCTCACCTTGAACATCGCTGGTGTCCATCATGATTCACGCCTCGGCGGACGGCGGCTGGTCTACGGCGGGCACACCATCGGGCTGGCGCTCGCGCAGGCCGGCAAGCTGTTGCCGAATCTGGCGACCGTGCTGGGCTGGCAGTCCTGTGACCACACCGCGCCGGTGTATGAAGGCGACACCCTCTACAGCGAACTGCACATCGAGTCTGCCGAGCAGACCGACGGCGGCGGGGTGCTGGGATTGCGGTCGGTGGTGCACGCGTTCAGCGACGACCCCGACCAGCCGCGGCAAGTCCTCGACTGGCGTTTCACCGCGCTGCAGTTCTGATGCTGGACGAAGCCCGCCGGGTGGCCGCCGATATCGGCGGACTGCTCGGCGTGCACGTCGACGCTGAGACCACCCTGACCGGCCGCGCGGTGATCATGAATCTCGGCCCGCCCGGCCGTATCTCGGCCGGCGGTGCCACCAGACTTCTGCCCGCTGCCGACCGGTGGTGTGCGGTGGCGCTGCCGCGCGAGGACGATGTCGCGGCGCTGCCGGCGCTGATGGAAGTCGACGCGGTCCCCGGCGACCCGTGGGAGACGCTGTCCGGCTGGGCCGCGACGCGTTCCAGTGACGACGTGCTTGCCCGCTGCCAATTGCTCGACATCGCTGCCGCGGAGTTGGGTGAAACGTCGGCCGGGGTGCCGACGGTGCGGTGCTGTGGTGCCGGTGTGCGGCCGCGACGCGCCGACGGATTGCTCGTGGTGGACATGTCGTCGCTGTGGGCCGGACCGCTGTGCGGCCAGCTACTCGCCCGCGCCGGCGCTGTCGTCGTCAAGGTGGAAAGCCCGCGGCGGCCCGACGGCACCCGAGGCGGCGCGCCGGCCTTCTTCGACTGGATCAATACCGGAAAGCTCTCCTATGCCGTCGATTTCGACGCGAGCGCGGATGCAGTGCGCCGGCTGCTCGAGGTCGCCGACGTCGTGATCGAGGGATCACGACGCACAGCGTTGCGACGCCGTCGACTCGGCGCCGACGATCTGTCCGGCCGGCCGGGGCGAATCTGGTTGCGTATCAACGGCTATCGTGATCAACCGGACCGCCCAGCATTCGGTGACGACGCCGCCGTCGCCGGCGGTCTGGTCGACACCGGCGACGACGGACCGATGTTCCTCGGCGATGCGATCGCGGACCCGCTCAGCGGACTGGAAGCGGCGCGGGCGGTCGGGGAGTCGCTGGGCCGCGGTGGCGGCGAGGTGATCGACGTGTCGATGGCCCAGGTGGCCGCTCGATATGCGGCGCTGCCGGCCGGCGGCACTGCAACGGCCACTCGGCCCGAGGTGCCGCCGGCATCGCTCTTGGGCGCCGACAACGCCGCGGTCGAGCGGCTGGTGTCCGAGAGGCTCGGCGCGTCATGCTGATTCAGCGGGCGGTGCGGCTCGACGGCACCGCGGTCGACATAAGAGTGGGCGACCGCATCGACGAGGTCGCGCGAAACCCTGACACCGAAGTCCGGTGAGGATGTGCTCGACGCGGCGGGCGCAACCGTACTGCCCGGCCTGCACGACCACCACGTGCACCTCTACGCCGCCGCGGCCGCGGCGACCTCGATCCGGGTCGGCCCACCGCAGGTCCGCGAGCGTGCCGCGTTGGCAGCCGCGCTGGCGCAAGCCGAGATCGGCGAGGACGGCTGGATCCGCGCTGTCGGATACCACGACTCGGTCGCGGGACCGCTGGACCGCGACGCACTGGATGCGATCGCTCCCGGCACGCCGTTGCGCATTCAGCATCGCAGCGGCGTGCTGTGGATCCTCAACTCGGCGGGCCTGGCACGCGTCGGACTGGCCGATCATCCAGACGGCAAGTTGCGCAGCACCGATTCCTGGGCCGACGCCCTGGGACGCGGCGAAACCACCCTGACCGATCTCAGTCGGCGACTCAGCAGCTACGGCATTACCGGAATCACGGACGCCACACCGGATCTCGCCATCGCTGACGTGGTGCGGCTGTCGGAGCTGCACCGCCACGGCGAACTACGTCAGCGCGTGCATTGCCTGGCCCCGGGCAAACGCATCCTGCACGACGACGACCTCGACCTCGACCGGTTGGCCGCTTGGATCGTCGAGCGGCACCGCGACGATCATCCCGTTGCGGTGCACTGCGTCACCGCCGCACAGTTGCTGGTGACAGTCGCGGCGCTGCGCGAAGCCGGCTGTCGGCCGGGCGACCGCATCGAGCACGCCGCCGTCGTCCCGCCGGATTGCCTGGCCGACCTGGCTGAGCTTGGGGTGACGGTGGTGACCCAACCTAATTTCGTTGTCGAGCGCGGTGATCAGTACCTCCAGGATGTGCCCGCCGCCGAACACGGACACCTGTGGCGAGTCGCATCGCTGCGGGAGGCGGGGGTGCCGGTGGCGCTGTCCACCGACATGCCGTTCGGCGACGGTGACCCGTGGGCGGCAATGCGCGCGGCGGTGCATCGCACCACAGACAGCGGAGCCGTACTGGGTGGCAGTGAATGTGTCTCAGCTCAAACGGCTCTGACGATGTTTCTCGGCAGCGCGGAGAGTCCCGCCCGGCCGCGTCTGGTCGAACCCGGTGCACCCGGGGACCTGTGCGTGCTCAGTGTGACGCCGCAAACAGCGCTGGCCGAACTGGACGCCGGAATGGTCGCGGCGACCCTCATCGGCGGCGGGATCGCCTACCCGCCAAGCTGAATCAGGAGATGTCACCGATGAGGTAGCGCTGCAAAGTGGGCGCCACCGCGTTGACCAAGGTGTCGACGTCCATCGAGTGAATCGGCTCGACCCGCACCCCGTAGCGCATGATGCCCAGGCCGACTACCGCCGAGGCGCACAGCGAGGCACGGAACGTGACCTGGTCGGCGCCCAACGCCTTGAGTAGCGGGTTGAAAACCGGGCCGATGAACAGGCCCTGCGCGATGTCGACGGTTTTGGCCAGGCCCGCCGTGGCGATCGCGCTGGCAGCGAAAGGACCGCCGCCGGCGGCATCCCAGGTGACGAGCAGCATCTGCAGCGTCCGTCGGCCGGCCTGGTCCACACCCCCACGCACGATCTTGTCGATGAACTCTCGTGTGCCGAAGGGCAGATGCAGCTTGCGTGCCACCGGGTCGAGAATCCCGCGGAACGGGTTTTCGCGAGCGGCCACGTTGCCAGGATGGCAGGACCGGATCAGTGCGGCAAGTCGCGGAACGGCGTGTTGCGATATGGCTCAGGCTCTTTCGGTAGGCCCAGCACGCGTTCGCCGACGATGTTGCGCTGAATCTGGTCGGTGCCGCCGCCGATCGAAGTGAAGTAGGCGTTCAGTGTCCGGAAAGTCACCGCGTCGCCGACGGGATTGTCCGGGCCGGTCAACATGGCTTCGGCGCCGACGATTTCGGTCTCGACGCGGGCGGTCTCATGCAGGATCCGCGACATCGCGATCTTTCCGAGCGCCAACAGCGTCGCCGACTCCGCCCGGTCGGTAGCGGCCTTGGACCGCTGGGTGTTCCACCGGTTGACGGTGGCCCACGCGTCGACGCGGGCGATCTGCTGGCGAATGTAAGGGTCGTCGAGCCGACCGGCGTCGCGGGCCAATTCGACCAGCAGGTGCGCTTTCTCGGCTCGGGGACGTTTGGCGTCCCGTGCGGTGCGGGCGATGTCGGCCATGAACCGGCGCTCGTACCCGAGCGCGGTCTGCAGTACCGACCAGCCACCGTTCAGTTCGCCGACCAGGTTCCCGGCGGGAACGCGGGCGTCCTCGATGAAGACCTCGTTGAACTCCGATTCGCCGGTGATCTGATGGATCGGCCGGATCTCGACGCCGGGCTGATGCATGGGCAGCATGAAGAAGCTGATGCCCTGGTGTTTCGGCACATCCCAGTCGGTCCTGGCCACCAACATTCCGTAGTCGGCGGTCTTGGCGAACGACGTCCACACTTTCTGCCCGTTGATCACCCACTCGTCGCCGTCGCGCTCGGCCCGGGTGCGCAGCCCGGCCAGATCCGACCCTGCGCCGGGTTCGCTGTACAGCAGACACCATTTGCTCTCGCCGCGGATCGACGGCGGAATCAGTCGTTGCTTCTGGTCGTCGGTCCCCACCTCGTGCAGTGTGCAGGCGAACAGGTTGCCGCGGTCGTGTCCACAGCCGTGCGCCCCGACGGCTGCGAATTCCGCTGCGACGAGCCGGGATTGCGCGTCGGTCAGACCACGGCCGTAGAACTCCGGCTCCCAGCTGGGAGTCGCCCAGCCGGCGTCGACCACGGTGTGGGCCCAGCCGGCGCGGTCGATATCAGGATTCCAGTTGGCCGCCAACCAATTCCGGACCTCGGCGCGCAATTCGTCGTCAGTCAAGGCTCAGGCTCCGATCTGCTGCATATAGCGTTCCCGGTGCCAGGACGCGCTGCCCAGCAACTGCGCGTCGCTGCGGGCCCGGCGCAGATACAGGTGCGCCGGATGCTCCCAGGTGAAACCGATACCACCGTGTACCTGGATGCTGGTCGCCGCCACAAAGACGAAGGCATCCGCGCAGTACGCCTGCGCCAGAGCAAGATCCGCGACACGAGACGGCGCGCGCGAGGCGAATGCGCCGGCGACGAAGCGTGCCGCCGACACCGCTGACTCGGCCTCGAGCAACATGTCCGCGCACATGTGCTTGACAGCCTGGAAACTGCCGATTGCCCGGCCGAATTGGTAGCGCGTCTTGGCGTACTCGGTGGCCATGTCGACCGCCCGCCGCGCGCCGCCGGCCTGTTCGCTGACCAGGGCCAACGCCGCGTGGTCGAGCGCTGCATCGAAAACCCTGACGCCGGTACCCGGCCGGCCGATCAACCGGGCAGGTGTGTCGACGAATTGCAGTCGGCATTGTTTGCGGGTCGGGTCGACGGTGGTCAACGGCGTCACGGCCAAACCGGCAGCACCGGCATCGACGGCGAATACGGTTGGGCCCGAGTCGGTCGTTGCCAGTACGTAGAACAGTTGCGCCGAAAGCCCGTCGAGCACGAAATGCTTGTAACCGGTGAGGTGCCAGGTGTCGCCGATCAGACCTGCCGACGTGGAAATCGACGCGGGCAACCGGGCCGCGCCGTCCTCGGCGAACGCAGCGGTTGCGATCAGTTCACCGGCGGCGATCCGCGGCAGCAGCGCGTCGCACTCGGCGGCATCGCCCGTCTCGGCGAGCAGGCTCGGCACCAGCACCGCCGTCGCCAGGAACGGGCTGACCAGCAGCGCTCGACCCATCTCCTCCATCGCGATACCCATTTCAACCGGGCCCGCTCCGGCGCCGCCGTGCTTCTCGTCGATCAGCAGACCGGCCAGTCCCATGGCTGCCAACTCGCGCCACACCGTCGGGTCGAAACCCGTATCGGTCGCCATCTGGGTGCGCACCTGCGCCTCACCGGAGTGCCGGGCCATCAGGTCGGCGACCGCGCTGCGCAGTGCCTGCTGTTCCTCGCTCACCGCAAAGGGCGCACCGGCAGACATCAGCCCGCGACGGCCAAAGCGGATCGCAGGCTCGTGCATTGGCTGGCGAAAAACGCTTTGGACACAGCCGCTTTCGGCACCACGAGATCGAAGCCGTGGAACGCGCCCGGGACCGTCTCGATCTGGCACGGCACCCCGGCCGCGGTGAGCCGGGCGGCGTAGGCGACGTCCTCGTCGTGGAACAGGTCATGGGTGCCGACCCCGATCCAGGCCGGGGGCAGGCCGCTGAGATCCTCGTGGCGCGCCGGCACCGCGACCTTCGGGTCGGCGTTGCCGAGGTAGGCCGCCCAGCCGAAGCGGTTACTCTTCGGTCCCCACAGCCGGTAGTTCGAATTCTCCGGCGTCGACCCGCTGCGGTCATCGAGCATCGGATAGGCCAGCAACTGCAGGCTCGGTGCAACCTCGCCACGGTCGCGCGCCAACAGCGCCAGGGCCGCTGCCAGCCCTCCGCCGGCACTGGCCCCGCCGATCGCGATCCGTCCCGGATCGACCGCGGGCAGTGCAGCCAGCCAGGTCAGTGCCGCGTAGCAATCCTCCAGCGGGGCGGGGTAGGGGTGCTCGGGTGCCAGGCGGTAGTCCACCGCCGCGACGGTGACACCCAACTCGCGGGCGAACCGGCGGCACAAGTCGTCGTCCTGCTGCGCGGTCCCGATCACATACCCGCCGCCGTGAATCCACAGCAGTGCCGGCCCGGGCTGGCTGACACCGGTCGGGCGGTGCAGTCGCACCCCGACACCGGATCCCAGGATGAGCGCCTCGACGTCGCGGCTGGTCCCGCCGCGCTGGATCACCGGTGAGAGCTTGCGGATCAGCTTCAGCGACTTCGGGCCGACCAGCGCCCGGGGCGCGAAACGAGCGATTCTGCGGAGGTCAGGGTGGAAATCAGTGCTCGGCATCAATCTAGTATCGCCAACGTCGACCCACCCCCGGGATCCGGACTACCCCACCGGCCTGCTGCGGCCGCGGTAGTGCGGCGATATTGTTGTGGCTCTTGATGATTCGACCGCGACGATCAGTGATCCGAGCCGGTCGTTTCGGTGGGGAGATTTCTTCGATCGGGATCTCGACCGGTGGTCGCGATGAAGTCGTCGAGTATTTCGACCACCGCTTTCGGGGATTCGACATGCGGAAAGTGCCCGACACCGGCAAGCACCTCGAGTCGGCTACCCGGCACAGCCTCGTGGGCCGCGTACCCATGGGAGACAGGAATGATCCGGTCCTGCTCGCCCCAGATCAGCAAGGTGGGTAGGCCGTGACTGACGTGAATCTTGCCGAGCGCGCTGACGGCCTGCCCGCGGTAGTCGACCACTGAACGCAACGTGCGGAGGAACGCCTGGCGAGTCGGCCGATCTGACAGCGAGCAGTAGGCGCTCCACATCTCGCCCGCGCGAGGCGACTGGATTCCGGCCGAGGTGAGCCACGAGCCCAGCTTGTTCCCGAGGTTCAACACCGCCCGCGGGGCGACCACCGGCAGTACAAACTCGGCTCCGGGGGCGGAAAGGATCCGCAGTATCCAGTTCAGGTCAGGGCCGAGGCCGCCGCTGCTGATGAGCACGAGGCGCTGGCAGTAATCACGATGTTGGTAGGTGAATTGCATGGCGACACCACCACCCAGTGATTGGCCGATCACTGTTGCGCGGCTGATGCCCAGCTCATCAAGCAGATCACGCAGCCACGCCGCGAAGGCACCCAAGGAATAGTCTCCGCGCGGTTTGGCCGATTCACCGTGCCCGAGCAGGTCCGGTGCGACCACCCGATACTTCTTCGCCAGCTCGGGGATGACTTCGCGCCATGTCGCCGAGCTGCCCGCCATGCCATGGATCAGCAGTAGCGCCTCGCCGGTGCCCTCGTCCCGATAGGCGATCCGCTCACCGTGCAGATCGAGATAACGCATCTCGCTCACCTGAGCAGGCCTCCGATCGGTGGGACACTGTCATGCCGACCGCTCCGCTGGCTTCAGAACGGCCCTGATTGAACCTACGATACCGTAGGTTACCGATCAGTAGCTTTCCGCCCTCTGACGTGCGGGATCGGCATCGTCGACGGCGTGCGCATCGTGACGCCACTGGCGGACCGCGGCAATGGCGGTCTTGAGGCCGCGACGGCGTCCGGTCGCGGGGGCGGCGCCGGTGAATCCGGGCTCGAGTCCAGCGAACATCCGCTCGCTGCGGGTTTCCGGAGCATCATCGACGGTGTCGCGCAAATAGCGGTCTGGCAGCGACAGCTTGGCGATCGTGCGCCACGTCTTCGCGCACTGCACCGGGAATGAGCCTGTGGTGTAGGGCAAGTCGTACTTGTCGCAGACTTCGCGCACTCGCAACGAAACCTGGTGAAGTCGGTTGCTCGCCAGATCGGGGTAGAGATGATGCTCGATCTGGTAGCACAGGTTCCCGCTCATGAACCGCAACGCCGGTCCGGCTTCGAAGTTGGCACTGCCCAGCATCTGGCGCAGATACCAATGCCCCCGACTTTCGCCGACCATGTCGACCTTCGTGAATTTCTCTGCGCCATCCGGGAAATGCCCGCAGAAGATCACGGCATCGGTCCAGATGTTGCGGATCACGTTGGCAACGACGTTGGCTTTCAACGTCGATCCGAAGGTCGCTCGTGGTGACGCCGAAGTCAGCGCCGGGAACGCCGCGTAGTCCTTGACGAGCTGCTTTCCGGCCTTGGTGGTGAATTCGCGGATCTGCCGACGGGTGAGGTCCCGGCCCGGACCGGCCTGCAGAAGTTTGCCGAACTCGATGGGCTGCAACGCAATTCCCCACTCGAAACCGAGCGCGAGAATTGCGTTGAAGAGCAGGTTACCGAGGTTGTAGCCCTTCCAGGGTTGGTCACGGGTGACCCGCAGGGTGCTGTAACCCACGTCGTCGTCCATGCCGAGGATGTTGGTGTACTTGTGGTGCTGGAAGTTGTGGGTGGATTTCCAGTGTTTGGAGACCCCGCTCATATCCCACTCCCACGTCGAGGAGTGAATTTCGGGGTCGTTCATCCAGTCCCACTGGCCGTGCATGACGTTGTGGCCGATTTCCATGTTCTCGATGATCTTGGCCACTGCGAGGGTCACGGTCCCGGCCCACCAGGCGGGCCGCCGTGAACTGCCGGCCAGGATGAGCCGGCCGGCGACTTCCAGCCCGCGTTGCGCGGTGATGGTGCGACGGATGTAGCGCGCGTCGCGCGCACCCAGAGATTCGTCGATGTCTTGCCTGATCGCGTCGAGCTCGACGGCGAGATTGTCGATGTCGGCGTCGGTCAAGTGGGCGAAGGCTGAGACGTCGGTGATTGCCATCGTGATCCGCCTTTCTTGCGCGGTGGAATGTCAAGGATGTCGGTGTTGTTGGCCGACGGAAGGCACCCGGCTCGGCCGCTCACTATCTCCGCTGCTGGCCGAGCCGGGGGGTCCATCCGGGCGGGTCAGTAGTAGTGCCGGCGCCCGCCGATGGGGCGTCCCGTCCGTCCCAGTACGGCGAGAATTGCGCCGACTATTAAAAGGACGACCCCGAGGACGAAGAGCAGATGGGCGAACGCGAAGGTGGGAACGAGGCTGGGAAGGAGGAGGCCGAGGACGATGAGGACGACTCCGAGAGCAATCATGAGATGTACCTGATTCTGAAAAAACGCGGAACGGCAACAACACGTCTTGCGTTGTGCGGCAGATATTTACGGCGACATTGCCGGTGGAGCACAAGAATGATTCACGATGTGCGGCGCGAGCGAGCGCTCATTGAGTCCGGCGGCGCAGCGGCCAAACCCGATCCGTACCGGCTGGAAGTGTCAGCACTGTCGATGCTACACCCGTCGGGCGACGCGCGTTGAGGGCTCGTCGGCGCTCTGCGGGCGCGACGACTGCCACGTTTACGACTGCAGTGGCGCAACCCGAACCGACACCGGTCGCGGCTGATGCGGAACTCCTCGAGCGGATCGATGGGCAGAGCGCGCGAAGTCCCCCGGCCGGGCAATTGGTTGCGGAGAGTGCCGCTGTCCGGGGCTTTAGCGAATCTTCTCTGGGATCGAATTCAGCGCTTGCAGAACGTGTTCCGCCAATTCGCTGGCTTCGCCGTCTTTGAGCTTGGAGTGAGACATCAGGGTGTCCCTGACCAGCTCCAAACGAAGGAAATAGGGTGAACGAGTCGCGGTCGGTGAAGCCATCAGATTTTCCTTTTCGATCGGGCATTTCCGCTCGTCACCGAGCCACCCGACACCCCTGACCGTACCCCGGTTCCGGTCGTTGGGGGTGGCTGGGGCGACCGGCGACCAACTCGACGCGTTTCCAGTTTGACCGCCATACCTCGGGGTACGCTGCCCCGATGACCGTACGACCGGCGCCGCGCCCCGCTGGGCGCTCCCTGGCGTCGCACATCAAATGGATGCTGCGAGCCCGCCCGGGCGACTACATGCTGGCGGCCAGCGACGCGATGGCTTCGCTGCCCGTGGTCGGCCGGCATCTGGAACCACTCGGCGGCATCACCGCGATGAGCATCTGGGGCACCCGGTTGGCACCAGAATTCATGTCGGCGTCGGCCAGGTCGTGGCTGACTCGCGGCACCGGCGAGATACGCAAGGCCGAGCGCGACCAAACCCGAGCGGTCACCGACGCCGCGCTCCGCGGCTTGGTGCCCAACAACGACCTGGACGTCGAGTGGCCGGCACCCGACCGGACTCCGCCCTTCTGGCGGGCACGGCAGCATCGCCGCCACCTGCACCGGACGTCGGTGCGGTACGGCAAGGAGCCGTCGCAGCTGCTGGACGTGTGGCGTCGCAAGGACCTGCCGGTTCGCCCGGCGCCCGTGATGATCTTCGTGCCCGGCGGCGCCTGGGTGCACGGTGGCCGGCAACTGCAGGGCTACGCGCTGATGTCGCACCTGTCCGAGATGGGCTGGGTGTGCCTGTCCGCCGAGTATCGGGTCTCGCCGCACAACCGCTGGCCGTCGCACATCACCGACGTCAAGACCGCGATCGCGTGGGCCCGCGCCAACGTCGACAAATTCGGTGGTGACCGCAATTTCATTGCGGTAGCCGGTTGTTCGGCCGGCGGACACCTGGCGGCGCTGGCAGGACTGACCCCCAACGACCCCGATATGCAGACCGAGCTGCCGCCGGACTCGGACACCTCCGTGGACGCGGTCATCGGCATTTACGGCCGCTACGACTGGGAGGACCGCTCGACCCCTGAGCGGCAACAGTTCGTCGACTTCCTGGAGCGAGTGGTGGTCAGGCGCAGAATGAGTCGGCATCCCGAGGTGTTCCGCGACGCCTCGCCGATTGCCCGGATAAACCCGGACGCACCACCGTTTCTGGTGATTCACGGCAGTAGCGACCGGGTGATCCCGGTCGCGCAGGCACGCAGCTTCGTCGAGCGACTGCGAGCCGTTTCCCGTTCGGTGGTCGGCTACGTGGAGTTGCCCGGCGCCGGTCATGGTTTCGACTTGACCGATGGCGCGCGGACCGGCGCGATGTCGACGGCGGTCGGGCTGTTTCTCGGACAGGTCTACCGCGACCGGATGATCGCGGCCAAAGAGGTCATTTAGCCGTCGCACGGTTGTTAGGGTCCCTCCCATGAAACGGCTGAGCGGCTGGGATGCGGTACTGCTGTACAGCGAAACGCCCAACGTGCACATGCACACGCTCAAGGTCGCCGTGATCGAGTTGGACCCCGACCGTCGTGACTTCGACATCGACGCGTTCCGCCGGGTGATTCACAGTCGGTTGTACAAGCTGGAGCCGTTTTGCTATCAGCTGGTTGACATTCCGCTCAAGTTGCACCATCCGATGTGGCGGGAGAACTGCGACGTCGATCTGACCTATCACGTGCGCCCGTGGCGTCTGCCGGCCCCGGGCGGCCGTCGCGAATTGGACCAGGCGATCGGCGAGATCGCCAGCACGCCGCTGGATCGCGATCATCCGCTGTGGGAGATGTACTTCGTCGAAGGATTGGCCGACAACCGGATCGCGGTGGTGGGCAAGGTCCACCACGCACTGGCCGACGGGGTGGCCGCGGCGAACCTGTTGGCACGCGGCATGGATCTGGCACCTGGGCCGCAGACCGGCGAAGCCCGGTACGCGCCCGATCCGACGCCATCGACCGGGGAGCTGGTGCGGTCGGCGTTCGCCGATCACATGCGCCACATCGGGCGCCTCCCGGCGACCATCGGCTACACCGCGAAGGGCATCAACCGGGTGCGCCGCAGCTCGCGCAAGCTCTCGCCGGAGTTGACCATGCCGTTCACCCCGCCGCCGACGTTCATGAACCATATGCTCACTCCCGAACGTCGTTTCGCCACAGCGACTTTGGCGCTGAGCGACATCAAGGAGACCAGCAAGGCGCTCGGCGCCACGATCAACGACATGGTGCTGGCGCTGTCAGCGGGGGCGTTGCGCCGGCTGCGGCTGCGCTACGACGGCGAGTCCGACCACCCGCTGCTGGCTTCGGTGCCGGTGAGCTTCGACTTCTCCCCGGACCGTGTCTCGGGAAACCTGTTCACCGGAATGATGGTGGCGCTGCCCGCCGACGTCGACGACCCGTTGGAGCGGGTACGGCGCGCGCACGATTATGCCGTCGACGCCAAGGAAAGCCACCACTTGCTCGGCCCGGAACTCGTCAGCCGGTGGGCGGCGTACTTTCCGCCGGCGCCGTCGGAGTCACTGTTCCGCTGGCTGGCCGGCCGCGACGGTCAGAACAAGGTGCTCAACCTGCCGATCTCCAACGTCCCGGGTCCGCGTGATTACGGCCGGGTCGGTGGCGCGATGGTCACCGAGATCTATTCGGTGGGGCCGTTGACCACCGGCAGTGGGTTGAACATCACGGTGTGGAGTTACGTTGACCAGCTGAATGTTTCGGTGCTCGCCGACGGTGCCACAGTCGACGATCCGCACGAGGTGACCGAGGCCGTCATCGATGAGCTCGTCGAAATCAGGCGCGCTGCAGGGCTTCCCGAAAAGCTGACGGTGATCGAGGGCGCGTTGGCTCAGGCCTGAGTGCGGCCCGCCGAGCGTGAAGCTCCTGCGACGTTCACCCAGATTTCTCGCCGTGGCTGCACGCTCGGCGCGGGGACCTCAGCCGAGATGGCCGTGCAGATCACGCCGGGAGATCTTGCCGGTGCTGCTGCGCGGCAATTCGTCCAGCACGATGATCTCCCGCGGCACTTTGTAATTGGCCAAGTTGTCGCGGACGTGTTGCCTGAGCTCGTCGACGGTGGCTGACGCGGCCGGCGTCAACACCACGAATGCCGCCAGTCGCTGACCGTACTGCTCGTCGTCGACGCCGAGCACGGCGGCTTCGGCGACGTCGGAGTGTGCGGCCAGCGTCTTCTCCACCTCGATCGGGTAGACGTTCTCGCCGCCGGACACGATCATCTCGTCATCGCGTCCCACGACGTAGAGCCGTCCGGCCTCATCGAGTCGACCGATGTCGCCGGATGCCATGAAGCCGTCGTGAAAGTTCCGGCCGCCGCCGGAGGTGTAGCCGTCGAAGCGGTTGGAGTTGCGGACGAAGATCTGACCGACCTCGCCGGTGGGCACCGGCCGATGCTCGGCGTCAAGGATGCGAATCTCGGTGCCCACAGCGGGTTTTCCGGCGGTATCGGGTGCGGCACGCAAATCCTCGGGTGTCGCGGTGGCGATCATCCCCGCCTCGGTGGCGTTGTAGTTGTTGTAGAGGATGTCGCCGAACTCGTCCATGAACTTCGTGACGACATCGGGCCGCATCCGGGATCCGGATGCGGTGGCGAACCGCAGCGAGCGACCGCTGTAGCGACGGCGCACGTCGTCGGGCAGGTCCATGATCCGGTCGAACATCACCGGCACCACGCACAAGCCGGTGGCCTGGTGACGGTCGATGAGATCGAGGGTGGCTTCCGGATCGAACTTGCGACGGGTGGCCACCGTGCAGCCCAGCGACGCCGCAAAGATCAGTTGCGAGAAACCCCAGGCGTGAAACATCGGCGCCACGACGACCGTCGTCTCCTCGGTGTGCCACGGCACCCGATCGAGGATCGCCTTGAGCTCGGTCGCGCCGCCACCGGAATGCTTGGCGCCCTTGGGGTTACCGGTTGTGCCCGACGTCAGCAGGATCATCTTGCCCTTGCGGTCGGTTTTCACGGGTCGCTGGCCGAGGTGAGAGCCGATCAGCTTCTCGACGCATGTGTCATGTCGCTCCGGATGGTCGGTCCACGCGACGATGCGGATGGTGTCGGGCCGGTCGGCCAGCGCGCGGTCCACCGACTCGGTGAACTCCTCGTCGTAGATCACTGCGTCCGCGCCCTCGCGATTGACCACGTCGGCCAGCGCGGGGCCGGCGAACGACGTGTTGAGCAGCAGCACGTCGGCGCCAATCCGGTTGGCGGCGATCAGCGCCTCGACGAACCCGCGATGGTTGCGGCACATGATCGCCACCACCTGCGGGGTGCCTGCGGGCAATCCCTGCAACGCGGCGGTCAACGCGTCGGCGCGCTGGTCGAGCTGACGGTAGGTCAGCGAGCCCAACTCGTCGATCAACGCGGGACGGTTCGGGCAGCGTTGCGCCGACATCGCGAATCCGCTTGTGACTGCCAGTCCTTCGCGGCGCACCACCCCGACGATGCGCAGATATTTGTCGGGCCGCATCGGGGCGATGATCCCGGCGCGGACCATGCTGCCCAGCAGGCCGAGCGGTGCCATGGCGCCGCTACCCGATTACCGGCAGTCGACGTTCCTTGGCCAGCCCGTCGAGGGCCTTCTGCATGACGCGCCGAACGTGGGCGTCGACCGTGTCGACGTCAGGCTCCTCGCCGAATTCGGCTGTGACATCGATCGGTTCGAGTACCTGCATCACGATCTTGGTCGGCAGCGGGACGTTGACCGGCAGCACCGCGGACAGCCCGAACGGGAAGCCCACCGAGATCGGCAGAATCTTCACCCGCATCAACTTGTCCAGTCGCAGCGCTTTGGCCAGTCCCATCCCGCGGGTCAGATAGAGCTGACTTTCCTGGCCGCCGATCGCCACCGCCGGGACGATCGGCACCCCGGCGTTGATCGCGGCCCGCACATAACCGGTGCGGCCGTCGAAGTCGATCACGTTCTCCGACAACGTCGGTCGGTAAACGTCGTAGTCCCCGCCGGGGAACACCACCACGACACCGCCGGATCGCAGTGCCTCGTCCGCGTTTTCGTGGTTGGCCCGGATGAAACCGGTGCGGCGGAAGAACTCGCCGGTGGGGCCGGTGAACATCACGTCGTGGCTGAGCGTGTAGACGGGGCGGTCGAAGCCGAACTGCTCGTAGAAGCCGGTGGCGAACACGGGCACGTCCATGGCGAACAGGCCGCCGGAATGGTTCGCCACCACCAGCGCGCCGCCCGGCGGGAACGACTCCAGGCCGCGTATCTCAGCCCGGTGGTAGCCCTTGATCAGTGGACGCAGCCAGCCCATCACGCGCTCGGTGAGCCCGGGATCCCATTTGGACATCTCGTTGGGTTCGACATCGGTGGCAGCCATTTGGCAGTGATGCTAGCCGAGGCCGGACGGCTCGATACCATCTCCTGCAAGACCCGTCAGACATACGACAAGGAGTGTCACACCGCCGTGAGCACTGAAGAAGCCGCAGAACCCGAAGTCCTCGTCGAGCAGCGGGACCGGATCCTGATCATCACCATCAACCGGCCCAAGGCCAAGAACGCGGTCAACTCCGCTGTGGCTCACGGTTTGGCCGACGCAGTGGACAGGCTCGACGGCGACCCCGGACTGTCGGTGGGCATCGTGACGGGGGCAGGTGGAACGTTCTGTGCGGGCATGGACCTCAAGGCGTTTGCCCGCGGCGAAGTTCCCATCGTCGAGGGCCGCGGGATGGGGTTCACCGAGCGTGGGCCGGACAAGCCGCTCATCGCCGCGGTCGAGGGCTACGCGCTGGCCGGCGGCACCGAGCTGGCGCTGGCCACCGACCTGATCGTGGCGTCCAAGGATGCGTCGTTCGGCATTCCCGAGGTCAAGCGCGGGTTGGTGGCCGGCGGTGGTGGGCTGCTGCGCCTGCCCGCACGTATCCCAGCGGCGATCGCGATGGAGTTGGCGCTGACGGGTGAAGCCTTCACCGCCGAGCGTGCTCACGCGCTGGGCATGGTCAACGTGCTCACCGAACCCGGTGGCGCGCTGGATGCGGCCATCGAGCTGGCCGAACGGATCACCGTCAACGGTCCGCTGGCCGTGGCCGCCACCAAGCGGATCATCGTCGAGTCCCGCGGCTGGACCCCGGACACCCAGTTCGCCGAGCAGAACAAGATCCTGATGCCGGTGTTCGGCTCCAACGACGCCAAGGAGGGCGCGATCGCGTTCGCCGAGAAGCGGCCGGCCCGCTGGACCGGCACCTGAGCTCAGGCGGCGCGATTCTCGTCGAACTCCTCCGCCTCGGCGCTGTCCTCGGCGGTGACCGGACCGGCCACCCTGGACGCGGCGTCGGTGCTGGGAACCGGTGCAAGGCCCGGTTCCGGGGTGCGCATCATGGCGGCGCGGGCGTCGAGCACGTGGCCGATGAAGAAGTCATACAGCAGGATGCCGGCGACAGCGCCGAACAGCGGCATGAATACCGGAACCCACCAGTAGTTGGTCGTCTGCCCATAGTTACCGGGTAACGCCAACTTCCCCCAGCCCTCGAGCCACGCGAACACCCGCGGACCGATTTCGCGGGCCGGGTTGAGCGCGTATCCGGCGTTGGTGCCGTACGAGCAACCGATCACGGCGATGACGAAGCCGATCAGCAGCGGCGCCAGATTGCCCGCCGGTGCCTGGTTGCGGTTGTCGATCAGCGCCGCGATCAGCACGACGAGGATCGCGGTGCCGACCAGCTGGTCGACCACCGGCCCGACGTAGCCGCCGTGAAAGTACTGGGCGGGAGAGGTCGCAAAAATTCCGTAGGTGTCCATCGCATCCGCCCGGGCTATACCGGCATCGTGAGCCTCGATTGCGGGCCAGTACACCGCGTAGACGGCCGCGGCGCCGCAGAAGGCGCCGGCGATCTGAGCCACCCAGTACGGAATCACATTGCGCCACTCAAACTTTCGTGCCACGGCGAAAGCCAGCGTGACCGCCGGATTGAAATGCGCACCGCTGATACCGCCGGAGACGTAGGCCGCCAGCATCACGGCGAACGCCCAGCCGAAGACGTTGATCAGCCAGTTGTCCGGGCCGAACGGAACGGCCTGCCGGCCGGACCCGGGCAGGCCGACGGTGTTGACCGCGCAGGTACCCAGGCCGAGCAGCAACAGCACGAAGGTGCCGAAGAACTCAGCGAGCATGGCGCCCGCTATTCCGGCCCGGACGCGGGTGAAGGCGGAGTGCGCGGGCGATAGATCTGCGGCAAGTGTCGTCAACGCGATATCCCAACTCGCTCGTGGTTGCTTGGTCAACTACTGGCGAACCCGAAGCGGGTAACCGAGGCTTCCGCAGGTAAACGCGGTCGGCCCAGTGACATCGGCCACGCGCGGGGGCGAATGTGACGTCATCTAAACTTGCATGACACTTCTGCCAAGCTTTGTAACGTGTGGACACCATAGAAAGTGCGAGCGTGAGTATTTCGCTACTTCTCGAGATGGCCAGCTCGAGTGACCCGGAGCGGACGGCCGTCGTCTCCGGGGATGTCCGGCTGACCACGCAGCAGCTCAGCGATCTCGCCGACGGCGGTGCCGGCGTGATCGCCCGCTCGCAGGCTTCGCACGTCGTCTACGTCGGCGTCGGCGGCGCGATGTTGCCGCTGTTGATCTTCGCGTCGGCACGAGCGGGGTTGCCGTTCACCCCGATCAACTACCGGCTATCCGCCGACGGCATCAAGACGCTGATCGCGCGACTGCCCGATCCGCTGGTGGTCGCCGACAGCCGCTACCTCGACGAGCTGGGTGGGCCGGCCGGACTCCACGGCGCTGCCAAACAGGTCATCGAGTCGAACGATTTTCTGGCGCAGGCCCGCGACGCCGAGCCGGTCGTGGAGTTCGCCGAGCCGGACTCGGTCGGCATCGTGCTCTTCACCTCGGGCACCACGTCGCAGCCCAAAGCCGTTGAGCTCACCCACAATAACCTGACCAGTTACGTCACTGGCACAGTCGAATTCGGGTCCGCCGAGGAAACCGACGCTGCGCTGATCTGCGTGCCGCCGTACCACATCGCCGGAGTCAGCGCGGCCCTGTCGAATCTGTACGCCGGCCGCAAGATGGTCTATCTGCCGGTGTTCGACGCGCAAGAGTGGCTGCGTCTGATCGACGCCGAGCACGTCACCAGCGCGACGGTGGTCCCGACCATGCTGGACCGGATCGTGACCGCCCTGAACGAGGGCGGGCACCGGCTGCCGTCGCTGCGCAACCTGGCCTACGGCGGTTCGAAAGTACCGTTGCCGCTGGTACGCAGGGCCCTGGAACTGTTGCCGCACGTCGGTTTCGTCAACGCCTACGGATTGACCGAGACGTCTTCGACGATCGCCGTGCTGACGCCCGACGACCACCGTGAGGCGCAGGCCGCCGGCGACCCGGCGGTGCTTAAGCGACTGGGTTCGGTCGGTCAGCCGGTGCCGAGCGTCGAGGTGCAGATCCGCGGGGAGGACGGCGCGGTGCTGCCCGCGGGGCAGACCGGCGAGCTGTTCGTCCGCGGTGAGCAGGTATCGGGTCGCTACACCGGGATCGGCTCGGTGCTCGACGCCGAGGGATGGTTCCCGACCAAGGACATCGCCACCCTGGATGAGGGTGGCTACCTCTTCATCGGCGGTCGCAGTGACGACACGATCATCCGAGGCGGCGAGAACATCGCGCCCGCCGAGTTGGAGGACGTGCTCGTCGAACACCCGCATGTGCGCGACGTGGTGGTCGTCGGCGTGGAGGACCCACAGTGGGGACAGGCGATCGTCGCGGTGGTGGTGCCGGCGATCGGAGTCGATCCCGACGCCGAGGAATTACGCGAGCATGTCCGCAAGAGTTTGCGGGGGTCGCGGACCCCCGACCGGGTAGTCTTTCGCGACGAGCTGCCCACCAACGCGACGGGCAAAGTGCTCCGCCGCGACATCGTCGAAGAGCTTCGCGCCGCTCCGGCCGAGCAGTAAACGAACCGAGGATCGAAATCATGATCAAGAACGGAACTCGTCTGGCGAGCCAGGTCTGTGACACCCAGGTGATCGTCGTCCGCAGCGCCGACAGCCTCGATGATCTGCGCTGCGGCGGGGCACCCATGGTGGAGTTGGGTGCCGAGCGTTCCGGGGAACTGGATCCGGCGTTCTCCGACGGCGCGGTGATGGGTAAGCGCTACGTCGACGACGCAGGAGCCGAGGTGTTGGTGACCAAGGCCGGCGCCGGGACGTTGGCAGTGGGCGAAACTGCGTTGAGCCTCAAGGAAGCCAAGCCGCTGCCGGCCAGCGACTGAATCAGCCCTGTCCGGGAACTCCGTTACGACGGACGAATTCCCTTGCCTTGACCAGAAATTCGAGCTGCTCGTAAACCCTGTGCAGCGGGTCGGAGCTGCGGCTCGACCGGCACAGCACGACGGCGCCCTCCAGCGCGGCGATCGACATCACTGCCAGCGAGTCGGCGTCTGACTCCGCGAAGCCGTCCGAGACGAATGCCCACGCCAGGGCCGTACGCCAGTGCGCGAAAATCCGCGCGGCCTCGGCGGCCAGCGGAACCTCGTCGTCCGCCGACCCGATCGCCGCGGCGACCACCGGGCAGCCGGCGTGAAAATCGCTTTCGGCGAGCACCCGCTCCCAGAAGTCGACGAATTGCCGCAGCAGCACCTTGGCACCACGCCCGGCGGCCTCGTCGATGTCGGCGGTGATCGCCTCTCCCGCGTAATGGAGAGCTTCGGCCAGAATCTGATTGCGTCCGTCCGGGAAGTGGTAGTAGACCGAACCGCGCGGCGCGCCGCTGCGGGTGAGGACCTCGTCGATGGTCACGCCGGCGGCGCCGCGTTCGCGCATCACCTCGGCGGCGCTGATCAGCATTTTGGTACGGGTGTCGCCGCGCTTACGGCGTGCTTGTGTCGTGATTGTCATGCCTGAGCCACCGGTGGTCGTCAGGCTGCGCGGGTGTAGCGACGCTGCGGCATGCGCCACTGAATGGACCGCGGATTGAACCGCGTGGGTCGCAGCGTGGTGCGGCGCAGACCCGCCCATTCACCGCTCAAGCGGTATCCGGCGACATTCAGTTCGACGATCAGCATGCTCATCTCCTGAGGACTATGTAAGAGACCATATAAGACTCGCGTCTAGCAGGCAAACGCTGGAACGCACCGTTGCTGGATAGAGACCTAAAGAGACGGACGTTCTGAAAAGTCTGCCGCGAGCTGTGAGGGGCCAGGATTATGCCTTACTGCATATTCTCGTCACAGGACTACAGCCGCTTCAGTCCACCGATGAGCGTGGTGAAGTGACGTGGAGGCCAGCGCGCCGCGCAGGTTTGGCGCCGTGGGCTTCGCGTTGAAGAGCACCCGATAACGGATGCGGTGAGCGCGCCCGTGCGCCCTTGTTCGGGCACCTCGTGCAGCCGCGCCGGATCGCTGAATCGCGTTACGCTCGGCCCGGGCGATTGAAAGGGGTCAGCGATGGGCCACTACAAGAGCAATGTGCGGGACCTCGAGTTCAACCTGTTCGAATCGTTGAAGTTGGACGAGGTGCTCGCCGACGAAGCGTTCGGCGACCTCGATGGCGACTCGGTGAGGCAGATGCTTGCCGAGGCCGCGCGATTGGCCGAAGGGCCGGTAGCCGAGTCGTTCGCCGACAGCGACCGCCACCCGCCGACGTTCGACCCTGACACCCATGTCGTGACCCTGCCCGAGCCGTTCAAGAAGTCGTTGCGCGCCTGGGGTGAGGGCGAGTGGTTCCGGGTGGGGCTCGACGAGGCGGTCGGTGGTGTGCCGGCGCCGTCGATGGTGCAGTGGGCGGTCAACGAGTTGGTCCTCGGCGCCAACCCGGCGGTGTTCATGTACATGGCCGGTCCGATCCTGGCCAACATTCTGTACGGCATCGGCAATGAGCAGCAACGGCATTGGGCATCGCTGGCCATCGACCGCAACTGGGGCGCGACGATGGTGCTCACCGAGCCCGACGCCGGCTCCGACGTCGGCGCCGGCCGGACCAAGGCGACCGACCAGGGCGACGGCACCTGGCACATCGACGGAGTGAAGCGGTTCATCACCAGCGGCGACAGCGACGACGTGTTCGAGAACATCATGCACATGGTGCTGGCCCGGCCGGAGGGGGCCGGTCCGGGAACCAAAGGGCTGAGCCTGTTTCTGGTGCCCAAGTTCCTGATCGACCCCAAGACCGGCGCGCCGGGCGAGCGTAACGGCGTCTTCGTCACCGGCGTGGAACACAAGATGGGCCTCAAGGTCTCGGCCACCTGCGAATTGACATTCGGTCAGCATGGCGTTCCCGCGGTCGGCTGGCTGGTGGGGGACAGCCACCGCGGAATCGCGCAGATGTTCAAGATCATCGAGTATGCCCGAATGATGGTCGGCACCAAGGCTATTGGAACATTGTCGACGGGTTACCTGAATGCCTTGGAGTACGCCAAGACTCGGGTACAGGGAGCGGACCTGACGCAGATGACCGACAAGACCGCGCCGCGGGTCACGATCATCCACCATCCCGACGTGCGTCGCGCCCTGTTGACGCAGAAGGCGTACGCCGAAGGGCTGCGGGCTCTTTACCTGTTCACCGCGGCCCACCAGGATCCCTCGGTGGCCGCGGTGGTCTCGGGCGCCGACGCCGATCTGGCCGAGCGGGTCAACGATCTGCTGTTGCCGATTGTGAAGGGTGTGGGCTCCGAACGGGCCTACCAGTGCTTGACCGAGTCGTTGCAGACGCTCGGTGGATCCGGCTTTCTCCAGGACTACCCGCTAGAGCAGTACATTCGCGACGCGAAGATCGACAGCCTCTACGAAGGCACCACCGCGATTCAGGCGCAGGACTTCTTCTTCCGCAAGATCATTCGTGACCAGGGTGCGTCGTTACGCCACGTGGTCGCCCAGATCGAGGCCTTCATCGACAGCGACGATGCCCGGCCGGAGCTCGCCGACACCCGTATCCAGCTGACCACCGCGCTCGAGGACCTGCAGGCGTGGGTCGCCACCATGACCGGGTTCCTGGTCGAATCGCAGGAGAATGCCAGTGAGCTCTACCGCGTCGGTCTGGAATCGGTGCGCTTCCTGGTCGCCGTCGGTGACCTGCTGATCGGCTGGCTGTTACTGCGGCAAGCTGAAATCGCGCTGGTGGCGCTGGACGGCGAGCCGAGCGCGGCCGATCGCGCCTTCTACGCCGGAAAGGTCACCACCGCAAGGTTTTTCGTCAAGAACGTGCTGCCGCGATTGACTGCCGAGCGCGAGATCGCGGTCAATGTCGATCTCGCGGCCATGCAGCTGCGCGAAGAGGCGTTCTAGCGCGAGCGCGCCGTTCGGCCAAGCCGACGATGGTGCTGCGGGCGAAGGGATTCGGTGGAAGGCCCGGCTGCTCGTCGAGGAAAACTGCTGCGGGTACCACCCCGGAATGCGGGGGAAAATCAGTCATGATCAGAAAGCTGCTCATCCTGAACTCGGTAGTGGTGTTGTTCGCGTTCGTCGCGCCCAGCGCGTGGGCCGACCCACCCGCACCGACGGACATCGTCGCCCAGCTCAGCCCCGGCCAGCGCGTCTACCTCGACCCCGACGCCGCCCCAAGGCTGCCGAACCCGCAGGCGATCAACGACCAAATTCGGCAGACCGGCCTGCCGATGGTCGTCATCGATGTGGCCGCGAGCCAGACGGCGCCCGCCGATGCCGCACCGCGGCAATCCACCGACCCCTTCTACGCGGCGCTGCACGCGACACATAACGCGCTCGCCAAGGACATCCAGGTCGAGGGGAAACCCCACCGGCCGCCACTGATCATCCTGGTGGTCGACAGCAAGAACTACCACGCCTTCTCCTACGACGTCAGCCCGTCGATCGCAGCGGCGACCGGGCCCGACATGATCCAAGCCGCGGCCGGACACCACGGCGACATCAACGGCGCCGTCAGCGCCTTCATCTCGCTGCTGGCCGGCACCCAGGTCACCGGCCCGGTGTTGGACAACCCCGACGCGGTCCCGCCGCCACCGGCACACCCGACGAACGATGCGCAGCCGCGGAACTACGCATTGGCGTGGGCATTCCTGTGGGTGTCAGTCGGATTCGTCGTCCTCGTCCTCATCATCGCGCTCTGGCACACCATCGCCGAGCGGCGCCGCACCAAGGCCGGGGACCGTGAACTCGTCCAGGACCGGATCAACCGCGCGCGCAAAGACGTCGACCGCCTGGCCTATGAGGTGCTGAAGGGCACGGACGTCAGCGCCGAACAGAACAGCGCGGCCATGTCGGTCGGCACCGCGGAGGATGCGTTCCAACGCGGCGACCTGGCGGGCGCGCGCTCGCATGTCGGGATCGCCGAGGCCGACATCGCCGCCGCGTACGCCGTGATCAACCCGGGCCGGCACATCCCAACGCGCGCCCACGTTTTCGCCCTCGACGCCGTACCCAAAGCGCGACGCCGGCGCACCACGATCACCGCGACCAGCCCGCAAGGCCGGCCCGTCGTGATCAGCAACGCCGACTACAAGACGCGCGCTGCTTCGGGCTACCGCAACTACTATCCCGGCGGCATGTACGGCGGTGTCCCATTCCCGGCAGGCTATTACCCACACCTGTTTTGGACCGGGGGCTGGACGTGGACCCCCGCCGACATCGTCGCCACCAACAGCCCGCTGCCCACGCACTCACCTGCGGACTACGGTTACACCAGCGGTGGCGCCAGCGTGTCGATCGACAACGTCGGGGATTCCGGCCGCTCCGCCGGCGGCAGCAGCGCCCCACTCGCCTCGACCCCGGAACCCGCCCACTACCACCACTTTTCGTCAACGGCCGATTACGGCTCGTGGACTGGCGGCGCCTCGGCTCCGATCTACCCGCCGTCGATTGACTTCAGCGGCGGCAGCTTCGGCGGTGACTCGTCAGGCGGCGGCAACGCCGGGCTGTAGGGAGACCACCGCGGTGCGAAACCGCGGCCGGCCGCAGCCTCTCGGAGGCGAAAGCGCGCCGAGCCGCAGTCTCGCGGCAACAAGCGGTTATGCGTCGGTGGTGTAGCCCATCGGCATCAGCACGCTCTTCTGCTGAGTGAAGTGCTCCACGCCCTCCGGGCCGTTTTCGCGCCCGATGCCGGAGTTCTTGTAACCGCCGAACGGACAGCACGGGTCGAATGCGTACCAGTTGATCGCGTAGGTGCCGGTGCGGATCTGCTCGGAGATCTTGATGCCGCGCGGCACGTCGGAGGTCCACACGCTGCCGGCCAACCCGTACGCCGAGTCGTTGGCGATCTTGATCGCGTCCTCTTCGGTGTCATAGGGAATGATGCTCAGCACCGGTCCGAAGATCTCCTCCTGCGCGATCGTCATCTTGTTGTCGACGTCGGCGAACACCGTGGGCTGCACGTAGAAACCGTTGTCCAGCCCTTCGGGGCGTCCACCGCCGGTCACGAGTCGCGCACCCTCCTCGATGCCCTTGGCGATGTATCCCTCGACGCGGTCGCGCTGCTTCGCCGAGATCAGCGAACCGATCTGCGCGCCCGGGTCCGATGGCGGTCCGACGGGCAGCGATGCCGCGAAATTGCTTACCGCATCCACGATTTCGTCGTAGCGCGAGCGCGGGGCCAGGATGCGGGTCTGGGCCACGCAGGCCTGCCCGGTGTTCATGACTCCGGAGAAGACCAGCATCGGCACCGAGGCGGCCAGATCGACGTCCTCGAGCAGGATGGCTGCCGACTTTCCGCCGAGTTCCAGGGTGCACGGCTTGAGCATCTCGGCGGCGCGCTTGCCGATCTCCTTGCCGACAGCCGAGCTTCCGGTGAACGAGAAGATGTCGACGTCGGGGTTGGACGTCAGCGCCTGTCCGGTCTCGATCCCGCCGGGGACGATCGACAGCACGCCCTCGGGCAGACCGGCCTCGGCGAACACTTCTGCCAAAGCATTTGCGCTCAAGGGTGTTTCGGCGGCCGGCTTGAGCACCACCGTGCAACCGGCCAGCAGCGCCGGGCCCAGCTTGTTGATCGCCAGGAACAGCGGCACATTCCACGCCACGATCGCACCCACCACCCCGAGCGGCTCACGATGGACGATGGTCTGCCCGTAGCCGCCGTTGCGGACTTCCTGCCACTTGACCTGATCGACGGCGGGGCCGGCGAAGAAGTTCAGGCACCCGATCCCACTCATCCACTGCATCGTCTCGACAGACATCGGCGGCTGGCCGGTCTCGTCGCCGAGCAGTTTGACGAAGTGGTCCTTGCGCTCCTCCATCAATTTCAGTGCGCCGGCGATGACGGCCGCGCGTTCTTTCGGTGGCGTCGAGGGCCACGGTCCGTTGTCGAATGCCGCACGCGCCGCCGCGACCGCGGCGTTGACGTCGGCCGCTGCAGCCAGTGGCACCTTGCCGACGTACTCGCCGGTCGCCGGGCAGTGCACCTCGATGACCTCGGACGTCGACGGCTCGGTCCATTTACCGCCGATGAAAAGCTTGTCGTACTCCGTTGTCGCGTGCTCGGTTGTGACTTGGCTCATGGCCGCCACCATACCCAAGCCGCGCCCAAACGAGAACACGTTTCAGTATTGCGCTTGGAGCACCAGCACGAGATTGCTCACCAGGAACTCACGCAGCACCGGCACAGCCGTCAGCCACCAGGCCCATTTCGGGTGGTACCGCGGGAAGGCGGCGATCAGCGCGCCCGTGCTCGCCGCCCAGTCCAGCCCCTCGGCCACCGACACCGCGAACAACGACGACCCGTAGTGGTTTTTCGCCGGATGGCCATGTTTGCGGGCGTAGCGGGCCGCCGCGCGGGCCCCGCCGAGGTAATGGGTCAGGCCCATCTCGTGGCCGCCGAACGGGCCGAGCCAGACCGTGTAGGACAACACCACCAGGCCGCCGGGCCGCGTCACCCGCAGCATCTCGCCGCCGAGTTCCCACGGCCGCGGCACGTGCTCGGCGACGTTCGACGACAGACAGATGTCCACACTGTTGTCGGCGAATGGCAGCGCCATGCCCGACGCGCGGACGAACGTCCCCGCCGCACGGGCCAAAACCGGAGCCGCAGAGTGTATTTCGACCGGGTCCGGCTCGACACCGATATAGCCAAACCCCGCATCGCTGAACGCTGCCGCGTAATAACCGGGCCCTCCGCCGACGTCGAGCACACGGCGACCGACCGGTCGTTCACCGTGGATGCCCTGCCACAGGTCGCCGACCAGGTGCACGGTGTCCACGGCCAGCGGCCGGTAAAAACGCTCCGGCTCAGCCTGCTCGTAGCGAAAGCTCGTCAGCAGCCGCACCGAGCGGCGCAAGGTCGCCCGCCGCGCGAACACCTCGGTCACGGCCACTGGCCAACCCTAAAGCCCCGGCCGTCACCAGGTCCGAGCGCCGGACTGGTACCCCCGGCGCTCGTCGCTTTCGCGGCGTGTGTCGTCGCCCGGTTAGGCTGACCCAATGTCGGGTGTGCGCTCAGTGCTGCTGCTGTGCTGGCGCGATACCGGCCACCCGCAGGGCGGCGGCAGCGAAACCTACCTGCAGCGGATCGGCGCCCAGTTGGTCGCATCCGGCGTCGACGTCACGCTCCGCACGGCGCGGTACCCGGGCGCAGCGCGCCACGAAATCGTCGACGGCATCCGCATCTACCGTTCGGGTGGGCCGTACTCGGTCTACGTGTGGGCGCTGCTGGCGATGGCCGCAGCCAGGCTCGGTGTCGGACCGCTGCGCGGCGTGCGACCCGATGTGGTCGTCGACACCCAGAACGGTCTGCCGTTTCTGGCCCGGTTGATCTACGGCTCCCGCGTCGCGGTGCTGGTGCACCACTGTCATCGTGAGCAGTGGCCGGTGGCGGGCTGGTTCCTCAGCCGGGTGGGCTGGTTCGTCGAATCGTGGCTCTCGCCCCGGGTGCATCGCCGCAATCAGTATGTGACGGTGTCACTTCCGTCGGCCCGCGACCTGGTCGGTCTCGGCGTCGACAATGAGCGAATCGCCGTGGTGCGCAACGGTCTTGACCAGGCGCCCGTGGCGTCGCTGAGCGGCACACGGGCGGACGCCCCGCGCGTGCTGGTGTTGTCGCGGCTGGTGCCGCACAAGCAGATCGAAGACGCCCTGGACGCGGTGGCCCAGCTGCGGGCATCGATACCCGATCTGCACCTCGACATCGTCGGCGGCGGCTGGTGGAGCGAACGGTTGACCGACCATGCCCGGCGGCTGGGCATCGGCGACGCGGTGACATTCCACGGGCATATCGACGACACCGCCAAACACCATGTCATGCAACGGGCTTGGGTACACCTGCTGCCGTCCCGGAAAGAAGGCTGGGGGCTGGCGGTGATCGAGGCGGCGCAGCATGCGGTGCCGACCATCGGTTACCGGTCCGCTGGCGGCCTGACCGATTCGATCATCGACGGTGTCACCGGTGTGCTGGTCGACGACCGTGCCGAATTGGTGAGTCGACTCGAGCAGTTACTCGCCGATCCCGTGTTGCGTGATCAGCTCGGCGTCAAGGCGCAAGCGCGTAGCGCCGAGTTCTCGTGGGAGCAGAGCGCCGACGCGATGCGCTCGGTGCTGGAGTCAGTCGTCGCCGGTGACCGCGTCACCGGCGTGGTCTGACGGCCGCCGCCTGCGCGCGACGGCTGAGCCGGCGGCTCCGCCGATCAGCATGGCCAACCAGACCAGATGTGCAGCGATGACCGCTGCCCGGCGGGCCGCCGATGCCCCGGCCGTGTCGCCGCCGACCCGGTACAGCATCAGGTACCGGCCGCGGAAGGCAACGGGTAGTCGCTCCAATGTGTCTGTGGCCGCGCTCATATCGCCGACGGTGCCCTCCTCGACGACCAGCCATCCCACGCCGGCCGCTCGCAGCTGATCCGGGTCGGCGCCCGCCAGCAGCAATCGCTGCACCTCACGGGCGCGGTCGCCCTCGCCCAGCACCGTCGTCCCGGAGACCGTCAGGTCGCCGGTCGTCAGCACGTCGGCGCGCAGCCATCGCGGCAGCGGATCCAGCACCGGTGCCGGACCCGACCAGGAAAACCGCCGCATGGTGTCGGCCGGCAACACCGCGACCTCTGCGGGCGTCCGGTTGACCGTGCCCGCGACGGCCGCCCAATCGTCGGGGTAGCGCACCGACTGGATTTTTCCCCCACGCCCCAAGCCAAGTCGGGTAGCGCCAGCAGCAGCGCCGTGCAGCAGACCAACGGCGCGAACGTCGGGCGCAGCCATCGTCGCAACGTCAACACCGCACCCGCGCCGGCCAGTGCGTAGCCGGGAATCGCGAGGGCGACCCACTTCTGGGCGTCGCGCAGCACCCCAAGGCCGGGCACGGCCTCGACGACGGCGTGCAGGACGGCCAGACCCGGGCCGGTGGCCAGCGCTGCGGGCGTAAGGATCGAGAAAACTGCCAACACCAGCAACGGTCGTGCGGTGTCAATGTGGCGAAGTGCGAAGCATCCGGCGGCGACCACAGCGAGCAGCACGATAGCGGACACCAAGGTGAAATATGTTGTGCGCGAAGCTGGTACAGCATCACCGTTCCAGATGCCGCCCAGGCTGGCAAGGCTGCCCAGGGTGCCCAGCGCAGGTTCGGCGCGTGCCGCGAATGCGGCGATGCCCGGGGTGTGAGACCACATCCGATCCGTCGACGACAGGCCCAGTATCGCGGCGCTCAACCATGGCAACGCCGCCAGCACAGCGTCACCCGATACCACTGCGGCACAACGCCGGCGCGACACGCCGGAGCCCGTCACCGCAACGCACACCAACCCGACGGTGGCGGCCAGGATCAACCCGGTCGGGGTCAGGCCGGCCAGCGCGATCCAGAAGGTCAGCCCGAAAATACTTCGCCAGGTGTTACTTTCGGTCGACCGTAGCGTGATCACCGCGGTCGCCACCCACGGCAGGCAGCCGTAGCCGAGCAACAGGCTCCAATGCCCTTGCAGCAGCCGCTCGCCGACATAGGGATTCCAGATCGCCAGCGTGATCGCCACGAATTGGCCGCCGGCACCGGCCGCCGGCAGCAGCTGCGCGACCAGTCGCGCCGCGCCCCAGCCGGCCAACCACAAGCCGGCGACGAGCAGTGCCTTCACCACGATGCCACCGTCGACGACATGGGAGGTCAGGGCAATCGCGAAATCCTGCGGTGTCGCACGCGGGGCCGACACCAGGCCGAGAGCACTGTCGGTGAGGTATGACCGCGGCGTCGACACCGCGTCGCGTAGGAGTAGGTAGCCGGGCCTCAGCAGCGGCGCCACCACGAGTAGCGCCAATGCCAGTGCGTACCCGGGACGTGTCCACCGCAGAACCTGATCGGGGAGCGCCCGCACGCGCTGACCCAGTTAGGGGGTGTCGGGTGGCGCGGGAGTCGAAGGTCCTCCCGAACTCGACGGGCCGTCTCGCTTGGCATCCTTGGGCGGCGTGGGAATCTTCTCGGTCTCGGCTTCGGCGCCAGGCACCCGCTCGACCGGCTGGTCGCCGCGACCGAAGAATCCGCGATCGTCGGCATCCTGGCCGGGTTCGTTCAATGCGGTCTCGGTGCGCAGGCTGAACGAACCGAGCAGCAGACCGCCGATCAGAGCGATCACGCCCGCCGCGGTGAAGGTGATCGGCAGCACCCGCGACCACAGCGCCAACCGGTCGCGCTCGTTGCGCGCGGTGTTGACCTGCGCCTCGACCGTCTCTTCGTTGGAGGTGATCTTGTAGTCGACCAGCGTCACCTCTGGCTTCAAGGCGTCGCGGGCGTAGTAATGGTTGGCGCGCTCTTGTTCTTTGACGATCGTGCCGGACTCCGGGTCGACCCAGAACGTGCGCTGCGCGGCGTAGTAGCGGGTCATGGTGATCTTCTCGTCCGGATCACCTGGTAGGCCCCACATGAACGCGGTGTTGGTGAGCTTGCTGTCCGCGTCGTCGGCGTACAGCGACGGGTACCGGATCGGCTCGGCCAGCTTGCCGTCCGCGTCGTAGCCGACGTCCTGGGTGAACTTGTACGTCGACAGGCCGTTGACGTCTTCTTCACCGTTGTAGTTGGCCTCGAACGCCTTCTGCGCGATCGGGTCGAAGTACGGGTAGGAGCGCTTCTCGGTGTGGAACGGAAAGCGGTAGGACAGTCCCTCGTGCGGTAGCGCGATGTTGGTGGCCGGGCTCTCGTCTTTGAAACCGCGTGGCTTCTGCACCGCGCCGCCGGGATGGGTGTCGTCGGACACCGCCGTCGCCGTCTTGCGGTTCAGCGTGACCGTGTCGACGAGAGCGAGTAGCAGGCCGGAGTCCTTCTGCTTGTCGCTGCGCCGAACCGAACTGCCGACCTGGAAGGTGACGACATCGGCGTTGGCGGGGGATTCGACGTCGATCTGTTGCTGGGACACCACCGGCACGTTCTTGTCGACGACGAGCTTGGGGCTGTACAGCGACGCCGGGTCGACGGTCGTCCCGCTGCCTTCACCGATCAGCGTCGCGTCCAGATCGAGCGGAATCTTGGTGATCCTGCTGCTGGTGTACGTCGACAACAGCAGCGCGGCGATCAGCAACGCGGCTCCGAGTCCCATGATTCCGCACGCGGCCATCCGCAACATGACTGCTCGGTTCACGTTGCCGTGACCTCCTTCTGGTCTCGTCCGGTTCAGGCCAGTAGACCTGTTCCGCCCTGAACCCCCGGCGACCTGGGGTTCTACCCGCTGTCGGCACTGCATCGAAGCAAAACTCGTTCGACCCTAACAGCATTATTTAAGGTCGCTGTTTATGTCCCCAGGGTGGGCAAATCGGGTGTGCCCGTCGACCGGGCAGACTGTCGGAGTGGATCCCAACGGAGAGCTGGGCGGCACTCGCAAATTCCTGCCCGCGGTCGAAGGGATGCGCGCCTGCGCCGCAATCGGCGTCGTCGTCACCCACGTCGCGTTCGACACCGGGCACTCCAGCGGATTCGACGGCCGGTTGTTCGGCCGCTTCGATCTGGCGGTCGCGGTGTTCTTCACGCTGTCGGGATTCTTGTTGTGGCGCAGTCATGCCGCCGCGGCTCGCGGTCTGGCACCGCGCCCGTCGACCGGTCACTATCTACGGTCGCGGGTGGTCCGCATCATGCCCGCGTATCTGGTTGCGGTCGTGGTGATTCTGACGCTGCTGCCGGACGGCAATCACCCGAACCTGACCGTGTGGCTGGCGAACCTGTCGCTCGCCCAGGTCTACGTGCCGCTGACACTGACCGCCGGCCTGACCCAGATGTGGAGCCTGTCGGTCGAGGTCAGCTTCTATCTGGCGCTGCCGATCCTGGCGGTGCTGGCCGCCCGCCTGCCGGTCCGCACCCGGGTGCCGGCGATTGCGGCTCTGGCTGTCGCAAGCTGGTTTTGGGGCTGGCTCCCGCTACACACCGAGCCCGGGCTGAATCCGCTGACCTGGCCGCCGGCCTTCTTCTCATGGTTCGCCGCTGGCATGCTGCTCGCCGAATGGATTTACAGTCCGATCGGCTGGCCGCACCGACTGGCGCGGCACCGCCTGCCGATGGCTGTTGTGGTGCTGGCGGCCTATCTGGTCGCTGCCTCACCGCTGGCCGGACCGGCCGGGTTGGTCCCCAGCAGCGCCGCCCAGTTCACCGTCAAGACCGCGATGGGCGCGCTGGTGGCGGCGGGCCTGGTGGCGCCGCTGGTGCTCGACCGGCCCGGCGACAGCCACCGACTTCTGGGTAGCGCCCCGATGGTGACGCTCGGACGCTGGTCCTATGGAATCTTCATCTGGCATCTTGCCGCGCTGACGATGGTGTTCCCGGTGATCGGTCAGTTCGCATTCCACGGCCACATGCCCGAAGTGCTCGCGCTGACACTGGTTTTCAGCATCGCGATCTCCGCGGTGAGCTACGCGCTCGTCGAATCGCCGTGCCGGGAGGCGTTGCGGCAGTGGGAGACTCGTCGGCGTGAAGCGCCCGTCAGCCCGCGTCAAGAAGACGCAGTCGCGCCATGATCTCGTTGCGGACCGCCGAGCGCCGGGCTTTGCCGGCATCGTCGCGCAGCGGGGCGTCGACGAATTCTACGGTCTCCGGCACCTTGTAGCCCGCGATGCGGTCACGCAGAAACTGCTGCACGGCGTGCTCGTTCAGCTCGGCACCGGCTTGAACAAGGGCGTAGGGCACCTGCCCGAGATCCTCATGGGGTACCCCGACAACCAAGCAGGACAACACATCTGGATGCTCGGACAGTGCCGCCTCGATTTCGGCCGGATACACGTTGCGCCCGCCGACGGTGAACATGTCCACCCGGCGGTCAGAGATGTAGAGAAACCCGTCGGCGTCGAAGTAGCCGAGGTCGCCCAACGAATCCCAGCCGTCGCGGGATTTCGCGGTTGCGCCGACATAGCGGTAGGTCGGCGCGCTGCCCGGGCTGGGCCGCATGTAGATCTCGCCCACCTCCCCGGGCGGGCACGGGTTGCCGTCGTCGTCGAGCACCTTCATCTCGCCGGCCACCACCATGCCGACTGACCCGCGGTGAGCCAGCCACTGGTCGCCGGAGATGAAGGTCAGCGCCTGTAATTCGGTGCCGCCGTAGAGTTCCCAGACTTTTTCCGCGCCCAGGATGTCGATCCAGGCCTGCTTGATCGCCGGCGGACACGGCGCGCCCAGGTGCCAGAACCGGCGCAGCGACGACAGGTCGTAGGCGTTGGGGTTGTTGTGATAGATCGGTAGCGCCCGTTGCATGATGGTCGGCACCGTGGTCAAAAAGGTGACGCGGTGGTCGCTGATCAGTCCGAGGAACTGCTCCGGCTCGAATCTGCTCATCAGCACGAGGTGGTGGCGCATCAGCAGCGCGATGGTCGCGGTGGTGAAACCGGTGTTGTGCGACAGCGGCACCGGGACCAGGGTGACGTCGCCCTCTTGGGCGCCGAGCGGATAGCCGATGGCGGCCGGAATGCGGCTGTCACCGCCGGACTCGATCAGCTTCGGACGGCCGGTGCTGCCGCCGGAGCCCATCGCTTTCCAGACTGGCGACACCGCTTCGGGCAGCACCTTGTCGGACAATTTCGGATCAGGCATGAAACCAGAGGGCACACTTGATATTTCGGCATGTTCGCGACCGACCAGCAACGTCGGCGGCCGCAATTCGAGCAGGCCGGCCAGCTCGGTGTCGGGCAGCCGTGCCGACAGCGGCTGCGGCACGGCTCCCAGCTTCCAGCAGGCCACCGCGGCCTGGATCCACTCAATCCCGTTGGGCAGCACCATGGTCACGTAGTCACCGACACCGACGCCCCGCTCTGCGTACGCGCGGGCCAGCCGGTTCGTCGAGCGATCGAGCTCACCGCGGGTCAGCGTGCGGCCGTCGCAGGTGACCGCCGGCTCGTCGGGCGCGAGTGCGGCCAGCGCGGAGATCTGGGCGCCGATCGGCGGGACCGGCGCGGTCACGAGTAGGCGCCCTGCCGTTCGAAGATGCGACGCGGGTTGTCCACCAGCATGGTGTGCAGTTGCTCGTCGGTGACCCCGCGTTCTTTGAGGGCGGGTATGACGTCGTTGTGGATGTGCAGGTAGTGCCAGTTGGGCGCCATCTGCGGCACCAATTCTTCGGGCAGCGCGTCGAAATAGCAGTTGGCGTCGTGGGACAACACCATCTTGTCGGCGTGCCCGCGTTCGCACATCTGCGCGACGATGTTGACCCGGTCCTCGAACGGCGAGATCAGGTCGAGTCCGAAACGGTCCATGCCGAGATAGGAGCCGGGGGCGATCAACTCTTCGAGGTAGCCGATGTCGGTGCTGTCGCCGGAGTGCCCGATGATCACCCGGCTGAGGTCGACGCCCTCTTCCTCGAAGATCTTCTGCTGTTCGAGCCCGCGCCGCAGCCCGGCATGGGTATGCGTCGAGATGGGCACCCCGGTCCGCTTGTGCGCTTGGGCCACCGCGCGCAGCACCCGCTCGACACCCGGTGTGATACCGGGTTCGTCGGTGGCGCACTTGAGAATTCCCGCCTTGACGCCGGTGTCGGCGATGCCCTCCTCGATGTCGCGGACGAACATGTCGGACATGATCTCCGGGCCGCCCAGCAATCCGCCGGGGCCCTCGTAGTGGAACCGAAAAGGGATGTCGTTGTAGGTGTAGAGACCGGTCGCGACGACGATGTTCAGGTCGGTGGCGGCGGCGACCCGGGCGATGCGCGGGATGTAGCGGCCCAGTCCGATCACGGTCAGGTCGACGATGGTGTCGACGCCGCGTGACTTCAGCTCGTTGAGCCGATCGACGGCATCGGCCACGCGTTTGTCTTCGTCGCCCCAGGCTTCCGGGTAATTCATCGCGATCTCGGTGGTCATGATGAACACGTGCTCGTGCATCAGCGTGACGCCGATATCGGTGGTGTTGACGGGTCCCTGAGCGGTATTCACTGACGACACGTAGCCGACTCTAGGGCGACATTGGCGTCCGATGGTCCGGATCGGGGAGACGGGCCGAATCGGGAGTCAGTCCGCCGGGCCTCTTGCGAAGTGATGTGGCTCACAGTAAAGTGACCAGTGGTCATCCACCGAAGGAGGGCTGATGCCGACGGTCACCTGGGCCCGTGTCGATCCCGCGCGACGTGCCGCCGTGGTCGAAGCCGCGGAGGCGGAGTTCGGCGCGCACGGCTTCTCCGGCGGCAGCCTCAATGTGATCGCGCGGCGGGCCGGCGTCGCCAAAGGCAGCCTGTTCCAATACTTTGCCGACAAACGCGACCTCTATGCGTTCATCACCGACGTCGGCAGTCAGCGAGTGCGGGCATTCATGGAGGACCGGATCCTTCAACTCGACCCGACCCGGCCGTTCTTCGACTTTTTGACCGACTGGCTCGACGTGTGGGTCGCCTACTTCGCCGACCATCCGCACGAACGCTCGCTGCACGCGGCCGCCAGCCTGGAGGTCGACACCGATGCCCGGATCAGTGTGCGCAGTGTTATCCATCGCCACTATCTGGAAGTGCTGCGGCCGCTGGTGCGCGACGCTGCGCTGCGCGGCGACTTTCGCGAGGATGCCGACACCGAAGCGTTGATGTCGTTGCTGCTGTTGATCTTTCCGCACCTGGCGCTGGCGCCGTACATGCGTGGGCTGGACCCGATCCTCGGGCTCGACGAACCCAGCCCGGAGCAGCCGGCGTTGGCGGTCCGCCGACTGGTCGCCGTGCTGGCCGCGGCTTTCGCTGAAACACCCTCGACCGCAAAGCAACGCAGCAGCAAACGATCTGAGGAGGTCACATGACACGGACACAGCTGGGCTCGCTCGCCGCGGGAGGACTCAACTGGGACAGCCTGCCGCTGAAGCTATTCGCCGGTGGCAACGCGAAGTTCTGGAATCCTGCCGACATCGACTTCTCCCGGGACCGGGCCGACTGGGAGCGGTTGACCGACGACGAACGCCACTACGCCACCCGATTATGTGCCGAGTTCGTCGCCGGCGAGGAATCGGTGACCCAGGACATCCAACCGTTCATGTCCGCTATGCGGGCCGAGGGACGGCTCGGCGACGAGATGTACCTGACACAGTTCGCCTTCGAGGAGGCCAAGCACGTCCAGGTATTCCGGATGTGGCTCGACGCCGTCGGCGTCACCGACGACCTGCACCCCTACCTCGACGACGTGCCCACCTACCGCACGATCTTCTACGAGGAGCTGCCCGAATGCCTCAGCGCGCTGGAGACCGACGCCTCGCCGGCCGCCCAGGTCCGCGCGTCCGTCACGTATAACCACATGGTCGAAGGCATGCTGGCGCTGACCGGCTACTTCGGCTGGCACAAGATCTGCGTGGAACGCGGGATCCTTCCCGGGATGCAGGAGCTGGTCCGGCGCATCGGTGACGACGAGCGACGCCATATGGCGTGGGGCACCTTCACGTGCCGGCGCCACGTCGCGGCCGACGACTCCAACTGGGGCGTCTTCGAGACGCGGATGAACGAGCTGATGCCGCTTGCGTTGCGCATGATCGAAGAAGGCTTCGCCCTGTATGACCCGATGCCCTTCGGCCTGTCGACCGACGAGTTCATGCAGTACGCCGCGGACAAGGGGATGCGGCGGTTCGGCACCATCAGCAGCGCCCGCGGGCGGCCGCTCGCCGAGATCGACCTCGACTACTCGCCGGTGCAGTTGGAGGACGCCTTCGCCGACGAGGACGAGAAGACCCTCGCCGGCGCGGCCGTCTAGCGTTCATCGAGATCGACGCCAGCGCGGGAAAGGTCGAGAAGCATCCACGCTGGCGTCAATCTCGACGCGCGGCGGCTAAGTTTGCGACCGCCGCGGTGTCAGCCCACCCAGACCGTCTTGGCGTTGCAGAACGCGCGGATCCCGAGGTTCGCCAGTTCACGGCCGTACCCGGAACGCTTGACGCCGCCGAACCCGAGTTCGGGGTAGGACACCGTCATCCCGTTGATGAAGACCTGTCCGGCCTCGATGTCGTCGATGAAGCGCTCCTGCTCGGCTTCATCGTTGGTCCAGGCGTTGGACCCGAGTCCGAACGTGGTGGCGTTGGCGATCTCGATCGCTTCGTCGATGTCCTTGGCCCGGTACATCGACGCAACCGGCCCGAACACCTCTTCGGTGTAGAGCGACATGTTCTTGGTGATCTCGGTGACCACGGTCGGCGGGTAAAACCACCCCGGCTGGTCGGGCGCCTTGCCGCCGAGACGCAGTTTGGCGCCGGCGGCGACAGCGTCGTCGACCTGCTTGGCGATCTCGTCGCGGCCGGACTCGGTGGCCAACGGACCCACGTCGGTGTCAGGGTCGGTAGGGTCGCCGACTTTGAGCGCCTGCATGCGCTCGACGAACTTGTCCACGAACGCGTCGTAGATGTCGGTGTGCACGATGAACCGCTTCGCGGCGATGCAGGACTGGCCGTTGTTCTGCACCCGCGCGGTGACGGCGGTCTTGACGGCTTCGTCGAGATCGACCGACGGCATCACGATGAACGGGTCGCTGCCGCCGAGTTCCATCACGGTGGGCTTGATCTCGTCGCCGCAGATGGCGGCGACGGACTGGCCGGCCGGCTCGCTTCCGGTCAGCGTGGCCGCCTTGACGCGGGGGTCGCGAAGGATGCGCTCGACGGCCTTCGACGACACCAGCAGCGTCTGGAAACAGTTCTCCGGAAATCCGCCGCGCGCAATCACGTCGGAGAGATACAGCGCCGACTGCGGCACGTTGGAGGCGTGCTTCAGCAGGCCGACGTTACCGGCCATCAGGGCGGGGGCGGCGAACCGGACGGCCTGCCAGAGCGGAAAATTCCAGGGCATCACGGCCAGCACCACGCCGAGCGGCTGCCAGCGGGTGTAGGCCCTCTTCGCTCCGACCTTGGACGCCTCGGCGGGCTCGTCGGCCAACAGCTTCTCGGCGTTCTCGGCGTAGTAGCGAAAACCCTTGGCGCATTTGATCGCTTCGGCCTTGGCCGACTTCAGGGTCTTGCCCATCTCGAGGGTCATCATGGCGCCGACCTCGTCGGCTTCCTTCTCGAGAAGATCAGCGGTGGCGTTTGCCCACTCGGCGCGCTGGGCAAACGTGGTGGAGCGGTGGTAGTCCAGGAAGCGCTCGTGGGCGCGGGCGATCGCGGCGTCGACATCGCTGTCTGTAGCGGCGTCGAAGGTTTTGACTGTCTCGCCGGTGGCCGGGTTGATGGTCGCGATGGGCACGGTGACATCCTTCGCTGCATAGACGGTGGTGAAGGTTTCAACACATAGCCTGCCACTAACGTTCCTCAAAGGGAGGTGCCGATGAGCAAAGCGGCCGAGTTGATAGTCAAGTGCCTGGAAAACGAGGGCGTCGAGGTGGTCTTCGGGCTGCCGGGTGAGGAAAACATCCGCTTCGTGCAGGCGCTGTCCTCGTCCAGCATCCGCTATGTGCTCACCCGGCACGAGCAGGCGGCATCGTTCATGGCCGAGATGTACGGGCGAGTCACCGGGCGGGCGGCGGTGGTGTCCGCCACATTGGGCCCGGGTGCGATCAACATGCAGCTGGGCGTCGCCGACGCCACCACCAACAGCACCCCGCTGGTCGCGATTTCTGCTCAGGTGGGCCAGAACCGGCAGTACAAGGAGTCACACCAGTACGTCGACCTGGTGTCGATGTTCGCGCCGATCACCCGGTGGGCCGCCGGCATCCCGACTGCGCAGGCGATACCGGAGATGGTCCGCAAAGCGTTCAAGGTCGCCGAGACTGAACGCCCGGCAGCGGTGTATCTCGCCGTGCCTGAGCACATTGATGCCGACGAGGAAGATTATCCCGACCTGATCCCGTTGCCGCGCAACGTGGTTCGTGCTGACGCGCCGGCGACCCGGCAGGTGGCACGCGCTGTCGACATCCTGCGCAAGGCCAAGCGGCCGGTGCTGCTCGCCGGACACGGCGCGGCGCGTTCCGGCGCGACCGATGCCCTGGTGCGCTTTTCGGATAAGTTCGGCATCCCGGTGGCCAATACCTTCCACGGCAAGGGTGTGATGCCCGACGACCACCCCAACAGCATCGGGGCGCTGGGGTTCATGCGGCACGACTATGTCAACTTCGGGTTCGACAACGCCGATGCCGTCATCACGGTGGGATATGAGCTCCAGGAGTTCGACCCGGTCCGGATCAATCCGAAGGCCGACAAGAAGATCATCCATATTCACCGTTTCCCGGCCGAGGTCGACGCGCACTACTCAGTCGACGTCGGAATCATCGGCGACATCAGCGAGTCGCTGGACGCGCTGGCCGAAGGGCTTCAGGACCACGTCTTCGCCGCTGACCCCGAGATCCCCGGATCCGGCCTGCTCAACGAGGAATTCGCCCGGGGACAGCAGGATTCGCGATACCCGTTGACGCCGGCGCGGGTCGTCGCCGACACCAGGGCCGCTCTGGACCGTTCCGACATCGTGCTGGTCGACACCGGCGCCACCAAAATGTGGATGGCCCGGCTCTACCCGACCTATGAGCCCAACACCTGTCTGATCTCAAATGGATTGTCCACCATGAGCTTTGCGCTGCCCGGCGCTCTCGGAGTCAAGTTGGCCAAACCGGACGCGAAGGTATTGGCGGTGGCCGGCGACGGTGCCTTCCTGATGAACTCCCAGGAGATCGAGACCGCGGTTCGCGAAGAAATACCGCTGGTCGTGCTGATCTGGGAAGACGGCGGTTACGGGCTGATCGAGTGGAAGATGGACCTCGAGCTTGGTGAGCATCACTACGTCAAGTTCGGCAACCCCGACATCGTGAAATACGCGGAAAGTTTTGGTGCCAAGGGTTATCGGATTAACAGCGCGGACGAATTGCTGCCTACGCTGCAGGCCGCCTTGGCCGAAGACGGGGTGTCGCTGATCTGCTGCCCGGTCGACTACTCCGAAAACCTGCGTTTGACCGACCGCCTCGGCGAGCTCGACGAGACGCTGTAGCGGTCCGTGCTGATCCGCCAGCTGGAGTACTTCGTCGCGCTTGCCCGGGAGCGGCACTTCGCCCGCGCCGCCAGTGCGTGCCATGTATCCCAGCCGGCGTTGTCGGAGGCCATCCGCAAGCTGGAGCACGAGCTCAAGGTGCCACTGGTGCGGCGCGACCAGAAGTTCGAAGGCCTCACGCCCGAAGGCGAGCGGCTGGTGCACTGGGCCAGGCGGGTGCTGGCCGACTGCGACGCACTCAAACAAGAAGTCACCGCCTTGCAGACCGGACTGGTCGGTGAGCTTCGCTTAGGAGTGGTCCCGGCGGCGGCCACCACGGTCGCCTTGCTGACCGATCCGTTCTGCGCCGCCCACCCGTTGGTGCGGATACAGCTGAACACGAATTTGCGCTCGGCCGAGATCGTCGAACAGATACTCCGATTCGAATTGGACGGCGGCATCATCTATCCCGAGCGGCAGGACACCGCCGACCTGACGGTGACCCCGCTTTATCACGAGCATCAGGTGCTGGTCGCCGGCAACGAACTGCTCACCGGAACGGCGGACGGGATCAGCTGGGCGGATGCGCTGCAGTTGCCGCTGTGCCTGCTGAGCGCGGGAATGCGGGGCCGCAGACTCGTCGATGACGCCCTGGCCGGTCAAGGTCTCGCGGCGACGCCTCAGCTCGAAGCCGACTCGGTGGGAACGTTGCTTGCGCACGTCGCGACTGGGCGCTGGGCAAGCATCGTGCCGCATACCTGGGTTCGCACCCTCGGCATGCCGTCGGGTGTTTCGGTGCTTCGGCTCCGCCAGCCGTCGGTCGACGCCTTGCTGGCGCTGGTCACCCACGCAATCGAACCCGGCTCACCGGTGACCCGGGCGCTGGTGCAGACCGCACGGGATGCCGGCATCGCCGCCCAGCTGGGCTAGCTGATCGGCGCTGCCTATCGGCCGGTCGGAAATACGTCTTGGACGCCGCGCGCTACCAGGACGACACTTGAGTAAGTTGACAAACACATCAACACGCACCACCCAGAGTTGCTGAGCGGCAAAGTTTCTGACGCCGAGGGTGGACGACTCGAGGAGGAAGTCATGGCCAAGTGTGTGATGGTGCTGTACCCGGACCCGGTCGACGGATACCCGCCGAAATACGCCCGCGACAGCATCCCGGAAATCCCCAACTACCCGGGAGGCGCCACCCTGCCCACGCCGTCGAAGATCGATTTCACGCCCGGTGAGTTGCTGGGCAGTGTCTCCGGGGCACTCGGGCTGCGGAAGTTCTTCGAAGAGAACGGCCACGAGTTGGTCGTCACTTCGGACAAGGACGGCCCGGATTCGGAGTTCGAACGCGAACTGTCTGACGCCGACATCGTTATCTCCCAGCCTTTTTGGCCCGCCTACCTGAGCAAGGAGCGCATCGCAAAGGCCTCCAAGCTGAAGCTGGCGCTGACGGCCGGCATCGGATCCGACCACGTCGACCTCGACGCGGCGAAGGAGCGCGGCATCACCGTAGCCGAGGTGACCTACAGCAACAGCATCAGCGTGGCCGAGCACGCCGTCATGCAGATCTTGACGCTGGTCCGCAACTTTGTCCCGTCGCACCGCTGGGCCATCGACGGAGGCTGGAACATCGCGGACTGTGTCGAGCGCGCCTACGACCTGGAAGGCATGGACGTCGGTGTGATCGCCGCCGGCCGGATCGGCCGGGCCGTGTTACGGCGGCTGGCACCCTTTGACGTCAACCTGCACTACACCGACACGCATCGGCTTTCGCCCGAGCTCGAGCAGCAGCTGAACGTGACCTATCACCCGGGAGTCGAGTCACTGGTGCGCTCGGTGGACGTGGTGTCGGTGCACTCCCCGCTGTATGAGGACACCCGCGCGATGTTCGACGAGAAACTGATCGCCTCGATGCGGCGCGGCTCTTACATCGTCAATACCGCCCGCGCCGAGGAGACCGTGCCGGAGGACATCGCAGCTGCGCTGCGCAGCGGCCAATTGGCGGGTTACGCCGGGGACGTGTGGTTCCCGCAGCCGCCGCCGGCCGACCACCCGTGGCGAACCATGCCGAACAACGCGATGACACCCCACGTGTCCGGGACGACGCTGTCCGCGCAGGCGCGCTACGCCGCAGGTACCCGCGAAATCCTGGAGTCCTTCTTCGCGGGCACGCCGATCCGGCCGGAATACCTGATCGTGGAAGGCGGCAAGCTCGCCGGAACAGGGGCCACGTCGTATCAAAAGTGACTCAGCACAAGTCAATTCGGCGCCACAGCATTCTCGTCGAGAGGTGCTGTGGCGCTGTCTTTCGGCTCAGGGCGGCGGCAATCCGGCGATGATGGCGCCGAAATTCTTCACCGCCACATTGCCGTCCAGCCAGTAACTGCTGTGTGCGCCGATGCTCGGTAGCCCGAAAGGGCCGGCCGGGCCCGGATCGGCGGCCAGTCGATGCGCGCCGAAGCCCGGCGCGATCGGATCGGTGCCCAAGGTCCACTCGGTCACGACTCCGCCCATGCTGATCGCATCGTTATCGGCGCGCATCACGTAGACGTTGCCGTGGGTGTGCAGGTCCAGTCGCTCGGCGCGGTCGACCAGCATGCCGGGGCTACCCACCGCGATGACGTTGTCGGCGTCGAGGTGATGCCCGCGGGAGGCTGCCGCTCCGATCACAGTCGAGCCGTAGCTGTGCCCGATCACGGTGTCGACGGACGCCGCGCCGACATGGGAGGCCCGCTGCCCGCTTTCAAATGCGTCCAGCCGGTCCGCGCCGCCATGGGCGGGCTGCGGAGAAGCGGCACGGCTCACGTCCATCGGACGGTCGTAGCCCATCCATGTCGTCACGGCGACGTCACCCGGGCGCAGGCCGGGGTCGGCCTGGAGGGTGGCGTTGTACATCGCCAGCGACTTCTCGTCGCTGAACGACAGCCGGGCCAGTCCCTGGCCGGTGCCGGGGACGAAGACTGCGTTGCGGGCGGCGGTGTCCGGGTTGCCGATCGACACCGCACCGCGGCCCGACTCGTCCAGCAGTCCCAGATACCGTCGCGGGCCGGTGGCGGAGTCCACGGTTGCCCGCACTGCCGCGTAACCCGCGAGGCGGTCTGTGACCACGGCCAGCTGCGACTGCAACGCATACAGGGCGCCGTCGTCGACGTGCGGCACACTCGTCAACGCTTCGATGTTGTGCTGTATCCGGTCGACGTCAGACCGGGACTGCAGCTCCAGATCGGCCAGATGCAGCCGGTTGTAATGGTCCTTGCCCAGGTGGTCTGGGGAATCCCACGGCATGCCCGGGTGGTTGCCGACACTGTGGTCCTGGTTGTACAACCAGTCCTTTTCTTCGGGGCTGAGCTGATTCCACAGCGCGTTGAACTGTCTGGGATCGTCGGGCAACGGCCCGGACAACGCCTGCTGGATGCGCGGCCGATTGTCGTGCGGGCCCGACGGAACCGGCCGATCTCCGTCGGCCATGTCGATCGCGTCCGCCAGGTCCCGATCGGCTGAATCAGCCTCTGCCACAATTACATCCAGCCGGCGCTGCAGCTGCATTGCGGCGATCAGTGCCGCCACCGGGGGCCCGCTGAAGCTCGAACTCGGCACTACCGCGTTGCTGGCACGGTCGATCGTCATCGCCAACTCGGCCGCGTCACGGCGCAACGTGGTCAGCGCCGACTGCAGATGCACGATGCCGTCAGCCGCCTTCGCTGCCGCCCTCGCCACCGCTAGTGATTCGTTGCCGTGGGCATCGAGGTCGAGTCGGATCGACGCGCCCGCGTGCCGGCGAGCCTGCGCGGTCGCGCCCTGCCAGGTGTCGAACACCGCCAACGAATCCAGTTGGCGCGCAGCCTCTAACGTCGCCAGCCCGCGTGCGAAGGCGGCGTGGAACACCTCGCGGACGGCCTCGGCGTCCCACCGGTCGATGTCGGCCACCGTGAGTGTCGTATCCCCACCCGCCACGTCTCACCACCTCAGAAGGAAAAGCGTTGCCTATCCCGTAACAGCGGCGCAGTGACGCAGCAAGTCACCCGCAGCGGCGTCACCTGCGAATAGCGAGCTGTATGCACAGCTGGGCGTTAACGCTCAGCGGCCTGCGTCACGGTTGAGGCAGCCAGTGCGGCAAGGGAAATCAGTGCCAGGAATTGCACTGCGGCGGAATGGCCGGCGTACCCGTCGACTGATCGCCAGGGGTGCCGAGACAGCGCTGCGCCGGCCAGGATCAGTCCACCTGCGCTCAACCACAGGGTGGCGCTGTCGCGTCGTTGTGGACTCATCCGCAGCATCCAGCGCAGGCCAAGAGCGACAGCGAAGACCGCGACGCCCGCCGCTCCGGCGATGACGGCGCCGGCCGCCAGCACCGGGACGGCGCACCAGAGTCCCGGCGTCCACGGGTACGCCGCGTGGTCACCTGCGCGGCGTCGCTGCGGCCACCACGCCATCAAGGCCAGCAGCGGCAACAACGCCAACCCGCCGGCCAAGCCGACCCGGTAAAGCGAATTGGGCGCGAAGCTGAGCGTGATGGCACCTGACGTTCCGGCGGGTACGACCCAGGCTTGCTGCCATCCGTTGACCGCCAACGGCTTCAGTAGATCCCCGGTGCTGGTGCGCGCCACCCAGCCGGCGTTGATGCTCTCCGGCACCACCAACACCCGCGACGTGTTCGCGCCCGGGATGTCGACCTCACGGCGGGCCGGGCCCCATCCGCCGGTGGTCACGGGTGTGGTGGCGGTTGACTGCACGGCGAGTGGGCCGGCCAGTTGGGCGCCGTCGACGACGAATTGCGGCCCCGGACTCACCACGAGCTCCTGCTGGCCGGCCGGAAGCAGTATCGGCTCGGTGTCACAGGGCTGAGCGCTCACCGGCGCACCGTCCAACAGGGCGCCGACCGTCGTGCGCACTTGAGTGTGCACGAATCGCCCGGCGATGGCGATGATCGGACCGTGGTCGCAGTCCACGGTGATGTCGCGACCCCGGTTGCGGGCCGCGTCGGCGGCGGCGATCGGCCTGCCGTCGACGTCGAGCGCCGCGACCTCGGCCAGCCCCGGCGGTTTGAGCTGGTCGAAACCCAGCGCGGTCCGGTCGATGACGTCTTTCCAGTCCAGCAGGCTGATCGTGATCGTGTCGGTGACGCGTGGGTTCAGCGAAAGAGTCTGCGGCCCGGATGTTTTCAACGTGCGAGCCTGCGGGCCGTCACCGAGGTCGACAGCCACCATCGCCGGGTGCGCGGGGACGGCCGACGAGGTGGGTGCGAGTCGCAGGCCGGCCACCTCGGCGGGTTCGGGCAGGGTCAGGGTGAGCGTTGGAGGTGTCTTGTGCTGCACCACGCGCTGCGGCGCCGTCCACGCGGTGGTCGGGTCGCCGTCGGTGGCCGCGTAGGCGGCGCCCAGGACGTCGACTGAGTCGGAGTCGCCGTGGGCCTGGGTGGTGTACGGCTCGGCGACCAGCTCGGCCAACTTGGGTCCCGAACGCGCCCGCACCCAGATGGTCGGCACCACCGGCATCGGCGCAGGCACGCTCAGGGTGCGGCTGAAGGAGGCCGGTGATTCCGGTGCCAACGCCATCGAAGGCGCACACTGCATGTTCGTCAGGCCAAGCGCGCAGCCCGGCCTGCCCAGCGGTTCGGTCCCCACATCCCACTGCGCGACGGCCACGTTCGCCGGGGCGGCTGGGACCAGGGCGGTGTGCCGCACGTTGATCGGATGTGCGTAGCCCTTGGCGTCGTATTGGGTGATCGACAAGTCGGTGATCGCGAACTGCACCCCCGGCGATCCGTCGTCGGTGCCGATCGCGGTGATCCGCACCCAAGGCGTCTCGCCGTACGGGAGCGCAGCCGAGACCGGTTTGCCCGCCTCGTCGAACCGCAGAGTCGTTGTACCGGTTGAGGTTTCGACCTCGACCCGGCGGACCTGGGCGCCGACGGTGGTCGGGCTGGGGGTGATGGTGATGACGGCGTTGGTCACCGGGTGGTCGAAGTCGACCTGCAGCCATTGGCCGACGGCGGACTGCAACGCGTTGGACACCCAGGCGGTGGCCGAATCTGCGTCGATCGCGGCGGCCGGGGACGCGGCGGTGGCGACGTCGGGCAGTGCCGTCGAGTCCGACGACGAACTCGACGCCGTCAGCCGGCCACCCGTCCACCCGCCGTAGACGGTGTCGGTGCCCGGCGTCGGATAGTCGGGCACCCGGTTGAAGGTGTGCCGGGCGTCGCCGGGCGCCCGGATCGCCGACGAATGGTCGTCGACCCGACCGTAGTCGGTCTCCCGTGCCAGCGGGGTGTCGGTCACCAGGGCGACCGGGACCGGCAGGCCCGCGGCGACCGCGTCCGCGGTCAGCAGCGCCGGACCGAGCGCCGGTTGCCCGGTCAGCCGTCGACGCTCGTCGAGTCGCAGCAGCGCCTCCGGGCCACCGTCGATGCGCGGCATCCGGTCGACGTCGGCCAGATAGGGAGCGCCGGGATTGGCCGAGGCCGTGTCGACTCGGTAGATCTCGACCGCGGGGTATCGCGGACGTAACCCGCTGTCGGAGACGAACCCCGCCACCGGATCGGACCCGACCGGGGCGCCGAATTCGGCGACCTTCTGCAGTCCGGGCGAGCCGGTGACAGCCCGGTGCACCAGGATCGGACGAGCCGACCGAGACGCGTCCGGATCCAGATCGTTGCGCACTACCAGATAGGAAATACCCTGTCCGGCAAGAGTATCCGCGAGTCCCGCCGACGGCGTTCCGGCAGCGAACAGACGCTGAACCGAGTCCAGCGCGCGAATGGTCTGCGGTGGGGTCAGCGGGATGGAGTCACGCACACCCCACGGGCTGTCGCCGAGCACCTGCAGTGGTTCGTCGTGGCTAGTGCCCCACAGCTGGGTGGCGAACGGCGCGCCAGGAACCACCAGCACGCGCCCCGGGGTCGGCGCCCCGGTGTTGTGGGCGGAAAGCCAGTCGGCGGTCTCGTGCCAGTACTGCGGTATCGCGGTGAAGGTACCGGGTGGGGTGATCCGCCCGCTCCAGGCCAGCGACGTCGCGGCCGTCAGCGCAGTCAAAGCCACGATCCCCGCCGCGACCCGCTTGTCACGCTCGGGATGGGCAAAAGCATTCAGCCACAATGGTTTCGGCGCACTTCCAGGCAAAGGGACGCGGCCCAGCAGCTGGGCCAGGCCCAATACCACGGGAATCCGGATCAGTGACTCCAGCTTGTGGACATTGCGCAGCGGCGCGCCGCCGGCGTCCAGAAAGGCTTGAACCTGTTGCGCCACTGGCGAACCCAGCCCGCCGCTGTACCCGGCGCCCAGCAACGCCACCCCGAGTAGCAGCATCGTCACCAATCGGCCGCGGGCAGGCATGTCGCTCATGGCCAGGCCGGCCAGCCCGGCCGCCGCCACCAGGCAGGTGGCCACGATGGCGACCGACCCGGTGACCAGCGGCGCGCCCGCGGTGGCGTTGGGCGCCACGAACGGTGTCCAGCTGTCGGTGCCGCGCAGCACCTCGACCACCGACGACCACTGCGTCGTCACCCCGGACGATTCGATGAAATCCAGAAACGGCGGGCTGATCCGCGCCATCAGAACCAGCGCCACCACCCACCACGTCATGGCCAGCACCATCGCCAGCAGGCACCACGCCGAGTAGCGCCACCACCGCCGGTTGGGCCGGTGGCAGGCCCACCAGATCACCGCGGGCAGACACCCGGCCAGCGTCGCGATCGCATTGACGGCCCCCATCAGCGCGACCGCCACTCCGGCCTGGCCGGCGAGTCGGCGTACCGATCGCCCGCCGGGATCGGTGCCGCGCAGCGCCAGGATCGTCGGCAGCAATACCCACGGCGCCAGCATTATCGGCAAGGTCTCCGACGAGATCGATCCCAGGGTGGTCAGCACCCTCGGCGACAGCGCGAAGGCCGCGGCCGCAATGACCCGCGACGTCGGGCTGCCGATGCCCAGTGCCTCGGCGACCCGGAGCAATCCCCAGAATCCGACGGTCAAGAGCAGCGCCCACCACAACCGCTGGGTGACCCAGCCCGGCAGCCCCAGCAGATGACCGGCCACAAAGAAGGTGCCGTGCGGGAAGAGGTAGCCGTAGGCCTGGTTCTGCGCCTGCCCGAACGGCAGTTCGCTGTTCCACAGATTGGTCGCGCGGGACAAAAAACGCAGCGGGTTGGCGGTCAGGTCGAGTTTGGTGTCCGGTGAGACCCGGCCCGGCGACGAAGCGACGCTGAGCGCCAGAGCGACCGCCGCGACCAGCCACAGCCAACGACGGGAGACCTGCGTGACCTCGGCGGGCCCTGGTTCGGCCCGCATCGTCGTCGGGCGGCTAGCTGCGGTTGCCGTACTCGACCCGGTTGAGCACCGACGACTGCGGGTCGCCTCCGGGGAGCGGCGGCTTGGTGTCCTGTTGCACCATCAACGTGATCCCGAAGATCGCCGCCGCGCCCAGCAACAGACCGACCACGACGCTGGCGGCGGCGGGTGCGACAAAGCGATTCATAGCTGCCCAACCTAGCAGAGGGCGAGGTCGAGGCCGCTGAGGTCGCTGGCCACGGGCCGCGCAGCCCATGACAGCATGGCCAGATGGGTTTGCCACGCATCCTGGCCGTGCTCGCCGCCGTCACAGCGCTGATGACGGGGTGCAGCCACCCGTCGAAGCCCGGCTCGGCGCCTTCGACCTCGGCGCCGGCCAAGGCGGTTCCGCCGGCCCGACCCGCGTGCGGCGACCCGGCCGCCATACCGCTGCGCGACAAGCTGGCCCAACTGTTGATGGTCGGCGTGCGCAACGGTGACGACGCCAAAACCGTGGTGGCGACCTACCACGTCGGCGGCATCTTCATCGGTAGCTGGACCGACCTGTCGATGCTGGGACCCAACCTGGTCAAGGACCTGAGCGTCAGCACTGCGCTACCGGTGGCGGTCAGCGTCGACGAAGAGGGTGGCCGGGTCGCCCGGTTGTCCAAACTGATCGGGCCGGCCCCGTCGGCCCGCGAGTTGGCTTCCAAGCACACCCCCGACGAGGTCTACGGGATGGCCCTGGACCGGGGTCACCGCATGCACGGCCTCGGCATCACCGTCGACTTCGCGCCCGACGTCGACGTGACCGACGCCCCCGCCGACACGGTGATCGGCGACCGGTCGTTCAGCTCGGACCCGGCGAAGGTCACCGATTACGCCGCCGCGTACGCCCGGGGACTGCGCGATGCCGGGCTGCTGCCGGTGATCAAGCATTTCCCCGGCCACGGGCACGGCTCCGGCGACTCGCACACCGGCGGGGTCGCCACACCGCCGTTGTCGACGCTGCAGACCGACGACCTGATTCCGTACCGGACGTTGGTGACCGCCGCCCCCGTGGGCGTGATGGTCGGCCACCTGCAGGTCCCTGAGCTCACCGGTGACGAGCCGGCCAGCGTCAACCGGGCCGCGGTGCAATTGCTGCGCACCGGCACCGGCTACCACGCCCCCGCCTTCGACGGCCCGGTGTTCAGCGACGACCTGTCCAGCATGGCCGCCATCAAGGACCACTACAGCGTGCCCGACGCGGTATTGAAAACATTGCAGGCCGGCGTCGACGTCGCGCTGTGGGTGACCACCGACGAGGTACCCGCGGTATTAGACCGGTTGGAGAAGGCCGTCGCCGCAGGCGAGTTGACGGTCCCAGGCGTCGACGCGTCGGTGCAGCGAGTCAAGAAGTTCAAGGGCGCGAAGTCCGACTGCGGACCGTAATTCGGCGGTGCGACCTCGGATTGCTTACGCTGGAGGCCAATAGTGGTCTGCTAGAAGGGGACGGCATGGCCGGTGGAACCAAGCGGCTACCCCGTGCTGTCCGGGAACAGCAGATGCTGGACGCCGCGGTGGAAATGTTCTCCATCAACGGCTATCACGACACCTCGATGGATGTGATCGCGGCCAAAGCCGAGATCTCGAAGCCGATGCTCTATCTCTACTACGGCTCCAAGGAGGAGCTGTTCGGCGCGTGCCTGGATCGCGAACTGGCCCGCTTCATCGACGGTGTGCGCGAGGAGATCAACCTCGATCAGAGCCCGAGAGACCTGCTGCACAACACCATTGTCGCGTTCATGCGCTACATCGACTCCAACCGGGCGTCGTGGATCGTGATGTACGCCCAGGCCACCAACTCGCAGGCGTTTGCCCACACCGTGCGCGAAGGTCGCGAGCGCATCATCGCCTTGGTGGTCCGAGTCCTGCAGGCGGGCACCCGGAATCCCGAACCCGACAGCGACTTCGAGATGATCGCGGCAGCATTGGTCGGTGCCGGTGAGGCGATCGCGACGCGGCTCAGCACTGGCGACACCGACGTCGACGGCGCGGCCGATGTGATGATCAATCTGTTCTGGCGCGGGCTCAAGGGCAAACCGGCCGACAAAGACTCCGCCGAGTCCGTCGCCGAGTCCGGCTAGTGGTGATGCGCACCCGCAACGTCGATTTCCTGTGCGCAGTCATCATTGTCGGGCTGTTGGCCGGACTCGCCGGCTTGGCGACGACGTCGCTGTTGCGACTGGTCGAGCATCTCACCTACCACTACACATTCGGCTCACTGCTGGAGGGAGTGACCGGTAGCAGCCCGGTCCGTCGAGCCCTCGGCCCGATGGTCGGCGGAGCGCTGGCCGGGCTCGGGTGGTGGCTACTGCGATCGAAAGCCGATATTCCGCCGTTGGCTGCCGCCATCGCAGACCGTCGGCGCATTCGGCTGCTGCCGTTCGGTGTCGACGCCGCGCTGCAGGTGTTGGTCGTCGGCTCCGGCGCATCGCTGGGTCGGGAAGTGGCCCCTCGCCAACTCGCAGTGGCCCTGGGGGATTTCGCAACGGGATGGCTGAAACGACTTTCGGCGCAGGACCGCGAGATTTTGCTGGCCTGTGCGGCAGGTGCCGGACTCGGCGCGGTGTATGCGGTGCCACTCGGTGGTGCGCTGTTCACCGTGCGGATCGTGTTGACAACCTGGCGTCCCCGAGCGCTGGGCGCAGCACTGGTCACTTCCAGCCTGGCGGTCGCAGTGGCATCCTTCGTCACCCATGATCAGCCGAATCTGAACTGGCCCAATCCCCACATTTCGTATCGACTCATCGGTTACGCACTGATGTTGGCCCCGCTGACTCTTGTGTTGGGACTTACCTTTAACCGCCTGATGGCATCGGCACGGCAGTCCGCGCTGACTCGATCCTGGCTGCTGATCCCGGCGATCGCCGGAGCTGGGTTGTTGATCGGCTTCTGCGCGCGGTGGTGGCCCGAGCTGCCTGGTAACGGCAAATCGATCCTGAGCGCGACTCTTGCCGGCGGGATGACCCTGAAAACGGCGGCGATGGTCTTGATTCTGAAACCCATTCTGACGGCGGTGTTTCTGCGCGCGGGCGCGAGAGGCGGGATGCTCACCCCCGCGCTGGCGACCGGCGCGGCAGCCGGAACGCTGTTGGTGTTGACCATCAATGCCGTGGCAGGAACTCAATTCCATATTCCGGCAGTCTCGATGGCCGGCGCAGCAGGCGTGCTGGCGGTCACTCAGCGGGCGCCATTTTGGGCTGCCATCTTCGTTTGGGAACTCGCCAGACCTCCGCTGTGGCTGCTACTGGTTTTCCTGGTCTCCGCCCTGGGTGCGCACGGTTTGGTACTCCTCATCGAGCGCTCCCGCGGGCTAAAGCGCCCGTAGCGAACCGGTCAGGTGCGGATAGCCCTTGGCAATGTTGCGCAGGCTGAGGTCCCAGCCGTCCTGGACGTGGTCGACGTACAACCCGACGCTGGCCGGTAGCAACACCGGTTTGCCGAATCGCACCGAATAGCTCACCGCCTCGGGAAGACTGGCTTCGAGGTTCGCCAATACCGCTGCAGCGCTGAACATTCCGTGGGCGATGGAGGTGGGGAATCCGAACAGCTTGGCCCCGACCGAGCTGGTGTGGATCGGGTTGTGGTCACCGCCCACTGCAGCGTAACGACGGATCTGTCCAGGGCTGATCCGCAGTATCGCCTTGGGTGCGGGCAACTTCGGCTGCTTCTGCGGTGGCTGCTTTGGCTCGTCGGACAGGCTGGTGCGCTGCTGGTGCAGGAACGTCGTGACCTGATGCCAGGCCACGTCATTGCCGACGCTGACATCGGTGAGCACGTCGACGAGCAGGCCCTTACGGTGTTCGCGCAGATTCTCCGCGTGCACCGCGATGTTGACCGTGTCGGTCACCCGGATCGGGCGGTACTGGGTGATCTCGTTCTCCACGTGCACCGATCCCATTGCGGCAAAAGGGAAGTCGAAGCCGCTCACCAGCGCCATCACCGAGGGGAAAGTCAACGCGAACGGATACGTCAGCGGCACCGCGTCGGCATAACGCAGACCGGTGACCTCGGCGTACTCCGCCACGTTCGCGCGATCGATCGCGAGTTCGTCGACCGTCACCGTCCGGTCCGGCAGTTGGCCCCCGCGCGGCACGAACGGCAGCGCTCCGGCCGCCGCTCGCAGCATGTTCTTCAGACCACTTGGTTGCGTCACGGGTTCTCCTAAGCGCCGAGCATGGCCTGGCCGCAGACCCGGATGACGTTGCCCGTCACCGCGTTCGAGGCTGGGCTGGCGAAATAAGCGATCGCTTCGGCCACGTCGACTGGCTGGCCGCCCTGGTAAAGCGAGTTCAGCCGGCGACCCACCTCGCGGGTGGCCAGTGGGATCGCCGCCGTCATCTGGGTCTCGATGAATCCGGGCGCGACGGCGTTGATCGTGACGCCTTTCTCGGCCAGTTGGGGGGCAAGGGCCTGGGTGAGCCCGATCATGCCCGCTTTGGTAGTGGCGTAGTTGGTCTGCCCGCGGTTGCCCGCGATTCCGGCCATGGACGACAAACCGACCACCCGGCCGCCCTCGCCGATGGCGCCGCTGTCGACCAAACCTTCGGTAAGGCGTTGCGGCGCAAGCAAGTTGACCGCCAGGACTGAGTTCCAACGTGCGTCGTCCATGTTCGCGAGCAGTTTATCGCGGGTGATCCCAGCGTTGTTCACCAGGATGTCGGCGTGGCCGTCGTAGTGTTCGCGCAGATGCTCGGTGATCCGCTCGACAGCGTCGGGGGCGGTGACGTCGAGCGCCAGCGCTGTGCCGCCGATGCGGGTGGCCGTCTCGGCCAACGCCTCCGCGGCGGACTCCACGTCGATCGCCACGACGCGGGCCCCGTCGCGCGCGAAGACTTCGGCGATCGTCGCGCCGATACCGCGCGCGGCACCGGTCACGATGCCGACCTTGCCGGCCAGCGGCTTGTCCCAGTCCGCGACCGGGGTGGAATCGGCAGCGCCGACGTAGAAGACCTGGGCGTCCACGTAGGCCGACTTGGCCGAGAGCAGGAACCGCAAGGTCGACTCGAGGCCGGTAGCGGCCGGCTTGGCGTCGGGGGACAGGTACACCAACGAGACCGTCGACCCGCGCTGCAGCTCCTTACCCAACGAGCGGGTGAAGCCCTCCAGCGCGCGCTGAGCGATCCGCTCGTCGGTGCTTTCGGCGGCCTCGGGGGTGGTGCCGATGACAACCACCCGACCGCAACGGCCGATGTTGCGCAGCAGTGGCGTGAAGAACTCGTGCAGGGCGGTCAGCTTGGTCGGGTTGGTGATGCCGGTGGCGTCGAACACGAGCCCGCCGAACGAGTCGGCCCAGCGCCCGCCGAGGTTGGCGCCCACCACGTCGTAATCGGCGCTCAGCGCCGCGCGCAGCGGTTCGACGACTCGGCCTTCACCGCCGATCAACAACGATCCGGCCAGTGGCGGCTCACCTGCCCGATAGCGCCGAAGCGTCTCGGGCTGCGGTACGCCAAGTTGCTTGGCGAGGAATGCGCCGGGCCCGGAGTTGACGACTTGAGAGAATAAATCGGGTGCCACTGAGTTGCCTTCCATGCTGTCGGGTATCAGTACCGTAGTCGAGAGCTAACTTACTCCAGAGTAAGAACGGTGGGTAGTATGGCTCAGGACACCGGATAACCAACTATTGACGGAGATAAGCGTTGCCTACTCAAAGCACTCCAGCTGAAAGCTCCTCTGCAAGTTCCCAGGCGACCGCCGCCAAACGACGTGTCGTGGTGCTCGGTGGCAACCGGATCCCGTTCGCGCGCTCCGACCGTGCCTACGCTCAGGCGTCCAACCAGGACATGTTCACCGCCGCCCTGAGCGGCCTGGTCGACCGGTTCAATCTGTCGGGTGAACGACTGGGCGCCGTGATCGGTGGCGCAGTGCTCAAGCACAGCCGCGACTTCAACTTGATGCGCGAATCGGTCCTCGGCTCCGCGCTGTCGTCCTATACGCCGGCCTTCGACCTACAGCAGGCGTGTGGGACGGGCCTGCAGGCTGCCATCGCCGCGGCCGACGGCATCGCCGCCGGCCGTTACGAGGTCGCTGCGGCCGGCGGGGTCGACACCACCTCGGATGCGCCGATCGCGCTGGGCAACAACCTGCGCCACACCCTGCTCGGGCTGCGCCGCGCCAAGTCCAACGTCGACCGGCTGAAGCTGGTCGGCAAGCTGCCCGCCAGTCTCGGTGTGGAGATCCCGGTGAACAGCGAGCCGCGTACCGGCCTGTCGATGGGTGAACACCAGGCGATCACCGCCAAGCAGATGGGCATCAAGCGGGTCGACCAGGACCAGCTGGCCGCTGCCAGCCACCGCAACATGGCGGCGGCCTACGACCGCGGCTTCTTCGACGATCTGATCACGCCGTTCCTGGGTCTGTACCGCGACGACAACCTGCGGGCCGACTCGTCGGCAGAGAAGCTGGCCAAGCTCAAGCCGGTATTCGGCGTAAAGGCCGGCGACGCCACCATGACCGCGGGCAATTCGACACCGCTGACCGACGGCGCGTCGGTGGCACTGTTGTCCACCGAGGAGTGGGCTTCCGAGCACTCGCTGACCCCGTTGGCCTACTTCGTCGACGCCGAGACGGCAGCGGTCGACTACGTCAACGGCGCGGACGGTCTGCTGATGGCGCCGACGTACGCGGTGCCGCGGCTGTTGGCGCGAAACGGTCTCACCCTGCAGGATTTCGACTTCTACGAGATCCATGAGGCGTTCGCCTCGGTGGTGCTCGCGCACCTGCAGGCCTGGGAGTCCGAGGAGTACTGCAAGGAGCGGCTGGGCCTGGACGCCGCACTGGGGCCCATCGACCGGTCCAAGCTGAACGTCAACGGATCGTCGCTGGCCGCCGGGCACCCATTCGCCGCCACTGGCGGGCGGATCCTGGCGCAATTGGCCAAGCAGCTGCACGAGGCCGCGAAAGGCAGAGCCGAGCAGGACAAGCCGTTGCGCGGGCTGATCTCGATCTGCGCTGCCGGCGGCCAGGGCGTCGCCGCCATCTTGGAGGCCTGAGCGCCGCGGCTCAGACCGCGTTTAACCACGTCAACTGCAGGGTAGCCAGTTGATCGGACAGCTCCGTGTTGTCGTCTGACCCCCGACCCGATGGCAGCGCGGGGCGTCCCCGTGTCGCCCAACGCTTGTTTGAGAGTGCCGGGTCGGGACCGGGCCGTCGCCGGAAAGAGGGGATCCCGCGGCGGCCCTGTTTCGTGGGACAACCTGCTCGGTGAATCAACGGCAGCACAGCAAAATCCCCCGCCTCGAGTGAAGGCGGGGGATTTCGCTGTCGGGCTATTGCTGGATCAGAACGCGGCTTCGTCGAGCTCCATGATCTCGTTGTCGATCGTCTCCAGCACCGCGCGGGTGCTGGTGAGCAACGGCAGGAAGTTCTTCGCGAAGAACGATGCCACGGCGATCTTGCCTTCGTAGAAGGCCCGGTCGGCGTCGCTGACGTTGCCGGCGTCGAGCGCTTCCAGGGCGACGGCAGCCTGACGTTGCAGCAGCCAGCCGAGTACCAGATCGCCGACGCTCATCAGGAAGCGCACCGAACCGGTGCCGACCTTGTAGATGCTCGAGATCTCTTCCTGCGCGGACATCAAGTAGCCGGTCAGCGTCGCCGCCATCGCCTGGACATCGGCCAGGGCGGTGGACAGCAGCGCCCGCTCGTCCTTCAGGCGACCGTTGCCGGACTCGTTCTTGATGAACTCCTCGATCTGCCCGGACACGTGTGCCAGCGCCACACCCTTGTCGCGGACGATCTTGCGGAAGAAGAAGTCCTGCGCCTGAATGGCCGTGGTGCCCTCGTAGAGCGAGTCGATCTTGGCGTCACGGATGTACTGCTCGATCGGGTAGTCCTGCAAGAAGCCGGACCCGCCGAAGGTCTGCAGGCTCTCGGTGAGCTTGGCGTAGGCCTGCTCGGAGCCGACACCCTTGACGATCGGGAGCAGCAAGTCGTTGACCTTGACCGCCAGGTCGGCGTCCACACCGTGGACCGCCTTGGCGACCGGAGCGTCCTGGTAGGTCGCGGTGTACACGTACAGCGCGCGCAGACCTTCGGCGTAAGCCTTCTGTGTCAGCAGGCTGCGACGGACGTCCGGGTGGTGCGTGATGGTCACGCGCGGTGCCGTCTTGTCGGTCATCTGCGTCAGGTCGGCACCCTGCACCCGGTCCTTGGCATAGGCAAGGGCGTTCAGGTAGCCGGTGGACAGCGTGGCAATGGCCTTGGTGCCTACCATCATCCGGGCCTGCTCGATGACCTCGAACATCTGGGCGATGCCGTTGTGCACCTCGCCGACGAGCCACCCCTTGGCCGGGACGTCGTGCTGCCCGAAGGTCAGCTCACAGGTGGCGGAGGCCTTCAGGCCCATCTTGTGCTCGACGTTGGTGACGAAGACACCGTTACGCTCGCCGGGCTCGCCGGTCTCGAAGTCGAACAGGAACTTCGGCACGAAGAACAGCGACAGACCCTTGGTGCCGGGGCCGGCGCCCTCGGGGCGGGCCAGCACCAGGTGGAAGATGTTCTCGAAGAGATCATCGGAATCGGCGGAGGTGATGAATCGCTTTACGCCGTCGATGTGCCAGGAGCCGTCGTCCTGCTGAACGGCCTTGGTCCGGCCGGCGCCAACATCCGAGCCGGCGTCCGGCTCGGTGAGCACCATGGTCGATCCCCAGCCGCGCTCAGCGGCGATGACCGCCCACTTGCGCTGCTCTTCGGTGGCCAGGTGGTAGAAGATGCTGGCGAAACCGGCGCCACCGCCGTACATCCACACCGCGGGGTTCGCTCCCAGCAGGTGCTCGTGCAGCGACCAAACCATCGCCTTGGGAACCGGTGTGCCACCGAGCTCCTCGTCGATGCCGACCTTGTCCCAGCCTGCTTCGGTGACGGCCCGAACTGACTTCTTGAACGACTCGGGCAGTGCCACGGAGTGCGTTTCGGGGTCGAATACCGGGGGGTTGCGGTCTGCGTCGACGAAAGACTCGGCGACGGGACCTTCGGCCAGCCGACTCATCTCCGAGAGCATCTCGCGAGCGGTGTCGACGTCCAGGTCGGTGTACTCGCCTTCGCCGAAGGCTTTGTCAATGCCGAAGACTTCAAACAGGTTGAATACCTGGTCGCGGACATTGCTCTTGTAGTGGCTCACTAGTTCCTCCTCGATGAGAACGCCACATAGGGTTGGGTACTTGGGCTAAGTTACCCACCAGTAACGTGCCTAAGTTATACCCAACGGATGTCCTTCGCAACCGACTGTGAGCTAAATTTCACTGGCTAATCAACCAACTAGTTGGCCTCGTGCTGATCAAGACGGTGGTTTGGTCGCCTACCTGCGGTAATGATGGATAGGTGTCATCTGTGTCACGCGTCACCGCGGTGCCGGAAATCGACCTTTGCCACCCCGCCGGCCAACTGAGGACCCGGTTGCGCGAGGTCGCTCACGAGGTCGGATTTTTCTATCTGACCGGACACCAGGTGCCCGAAACGCTCACCCGGCGGGTGCTGGAGATGGCCCGGCAATTCTTCGCGCTGCCTCAGGCCGACAAGGATGCCGTCGCCATGATCCGCAGTCCGCACTTCCGCGGCTACACCCGGCTGGGCGGAGAACTGACCCGCGGCGAGGTCGACTGGCGCGAGCAGATCGACATCGGCCCGGAGCGCGAGCCGATCGGCGGCCCGGACCGCCCCGACTATTCATGGCTGCAAGGACCCAACCAGTGGCCTGCCGGCCTGCCGGGGCTGGCGGGCGTCATCGCGGAATGGGACGCCGCACTTTCGGTGGTGTCGCGCAGCCTGTTGCGGCACTGGGCGGTGGCGCTGGGCAGTCCGGCGGAGGTCTTCGACGCCGCTTTCGAAGCGACCCCGGCGACCCTGATCAAAGTCGTGCACTACCCGGCAACCGCGGCCAGCTCACAAGGCGTCGGCGCGCACCGGGACTCCGGAGTGCTGACTCTGCTGCTCGCGGAGCCCGGCAGTGCGGGGCTGCAGGTACGCCGACGGGACGGTGGCTGGGTCGACGTGCCCGCGCGGGAAGACGCATTCATCGTCAATATCGGCGAGCTGCTGGAGTTGGCGACCGGTGGCTACCTGCGCGCGACCGAGCACCGGGTGAATCTGCGTCAATCGGCGGACCGCATTTCGGTGCCCTACTTCTTCAACCCGCGCCTGGACGCGCAGATCCCGGTTCTTGCATTGCCCGCCGAGCTGGCGCACCGGGCGGAGCGGCGAGCGGAGCCGTCCGACCCGATCTTCTCGGTCTATGGACGCAATGCCTGGAAGAGCAGGCTGCGGGCTCATCCCGACGTCGCGGCCGCGCACGGCTACGTGACGGGCGGCGCGCAAACTGTAACGCCGGGCGGGTAGGGTCGACGCCGAACAATGTCGACGACGCGAATGAGCCCGGTGAACCAACCTGACAAGCTGACACCCACCTCCCTCCGCGAGGCCTTCGGCCATTTCCCATCAGGCGTGATCGCCATTGCAGCCGAAATCGGCGGAGTCCGAGAAGGGTTGGCGGCCAGCACATTTGTTCCGGTATCGCTCGATCCGCCGTTGGTGTCGTTCTGCGTGCAGCACACCTCGACAACGTGGCCGAAACTCAAGGACGCGCCTGCCCTGGGCATCAGCGTTCTCGGCGAGTCGCACGACGCGGCGGCGCGCGCCCTGGCGGCCAAGACCGGCGACCGGTTCGCCGACCTGGACACGGTGTCCTACGACAGCGGTGCCGTCTTCATCCAGGGCACCAGTGTCTGGCTGGAGACCGCGATCGAACAGCTGGTACCCGCCGGAGACCACTTGATCGTGGTGCTAAGGGTCAGCGACGTCCGAGTCGACGCCGATGTCGCGCCGATCGTGTTCCACCGCAGCGTCTTCCGGAAACTGGGCGTCTAGCCGGATTCGGCTAGGGCCGTCTACCGAGCTCCTCGCGGTAGCTCTGTACCCGGCTCTCGATCTCCGCGGCGTCTTGTTCGCGGCCGTCCCGGTGCGCGAGACGGGCCCGCTCCGAGAGTTCGCGAATCGCCGTGCGAATGCTGTTGATGCTCAGAGGTCGTCGAATAGTCATGATTACCGCCTAACCTGTTGAACCAGCGGGGCGAAAGCCAACCCCACTGGCATCGAGGCTACGCGCGAATTCGCTCAGCGACGGAAAAGCTTGCTACCCAGCCACACAACCGGATCGTACTTGCGGTCGGCGACGCGTTCCTTCATCGGAATCAGGGCGTTGTCGGTGATGTGAATGCCCTCGGGGCAGACCTCGGTGCAGCACTTGGTGATGTTGCAGTAGCCGAGCCCGTGCTCCTCTTGCGCCTCGTCGCGTCGGTCGCGGGTGTCCAGTGGATGCATTTCCAACTCCGCGATCCGCATCAGGTAGCGGGGGCCGGCGAAGTTCTCTTTGTTCTCCTCGTGGTCACGGATCACGTGGCAGACGTTGTTACACAGGAAGCACTCGATGCACTTGCGGAACTCCTGGGAACGTTCGACATCCTGCTGCTGCATCCGGTACTCGCCGGGCTGCAGATCCTTCGGCGGCGCGAACGACGGGATTTCCCGGGCCTTTTCGTAGTTGAAGGACACGTCGGTCACCAGGTCGCGGATGACCGGGAAGGTCCGGATCGGCGTTACAGTCACCACTTCGTCCTCGGCGAAAGTCGACATCCGCGTCATGCACATCAACCGGGGCTTGCCGTTGACCTCAGCCGAGCACGAGCCGCACTTGCCGGCCTTGCAGTTCCAGCGGACCGCCAAGTCCGGCGTCTGGGTCTGCTGCAGGCGGTGGATGATGTCGAGCACCACCTCACCCTCGTTGACCTCGACGGTGTAGTCCGCCAAGGCGCCACCCTCGTCGTCACCACGCCATACCCGCAAGGTTGCGTCGTAGGTGCTCATCAGCCTCTCCGTCCTGGGTGGTCGGCCAGCTCTTCGTCGGTGTAGTACTTCTCCAACTCCGAGATCTCAAACGCCTCGAGCAGGTCGGGCCGCATCGGGGTTTGGTCTTTGTGCGTCACGGTGACATCGGGGACGATCGGGTCGTCGCCGGAGGCGCTGCACACCAGCAGCACCTTGCGCCACGAGGAGTCCATGCTCGGGTGGTCGTCGCGGGTGTGGCCGCCACGGCTTTCGGTGCGCTCCAGCGCCGCTTTGGCGACGCATTCGCTGACCAGCAGCAGGTTGCGCAGGTCGAGCGCCAGGTTCCAGCCGGGGTTGTACCTGCGGTCACCCTCGACGTGAATGTGCTTGAACCGCTCGCGAAGCCGGTCGAGCCGCGACAACGCCTCGGTGATCTCTTCGGACTTGCGGATGATGCCGACCAGGTCGTTCATCGACTGCTGCAGTTCCAGCTGCAACGTGTACGGGTTCTCCGCGGCGGTGCCGTTCGTCGGGGTCTCGAACGGAGCCAGGGCCCGCTTGGCAGCCGTCTCGACCGCGTCTTCGGACACCGTCGGGCGGTTGCTCAGCGCCCGCACGTAATCGGCGGCGCCCAAGCCGGCCCGACGACCGAACACCAGCAGGTCGCTCAGCGAGTTACCGCCCAAACGGTTAGAGCCATGCATCCCGCCGGAGCATTCGCCCGCGGCAAACAGCCCCGGAACGGTGGCGGCACCGGTGTCGGCGTCCACCTCGACGCCGCCCATCACGTAGTGGCAGGTCGGCCCGACTTCCATGGGCTCCTTGGTGATGTCGACACCGGCCAGTTCCTTGAACTGGTGGTACATCGACGGGAGCCGCTTCTTGATCTGCTCGGGCGTCAGCCGCGAGGCGATGTCGAGGTAGACGCCGCCGTGCGGGGTGCCGCGGCCGGCCTTGACCTCGGAGTTGATCGCGCGGGCCACCTCGTCACGGGGCAACAGGTCGGGTGTGCGGCGGGCCGAGTCGTTGTCCTTGAGCCAGTCGTCGGCCTCTTGCTCGCTCTCGGCGTACTGGCCTTTGAACACGGCCGGGATGTAGCCGAACATGAATCGGGTGTCGTCGGAGTTCTTCAGCACTCCGCCGTCGCCGCGCACACCCTCGGTGACCAGGATGCCCTTCACGCTGGGCGGCCAGACCATGCCGGTCGGGTGGAACTGGACGAACTCCATGTTGATCAGCGTCGCGCCGGCTCGCAGCGCCAGCGCATGACCATCGCCGGTGTACTCCCAGGAGTTCGAAGTCACCTTGAACGACTTGCCGATACCGCCGGTGGCCAGCACGACCGCGGGGGCCTCGAACAAAATGAACTTGCCGGTTTCGCGCACGTAGCCAAAGGCTCCGGAGATCGCGTCACCGTCTTTGATCAGCTCGGTGATCGTGGTCTCGGCGAACACCCGGATCCGGGCTTCGTAGTCGCCGAGCTCGGCGTGGTCTTCCTGCTGCAACGAGACGATCTTCTGCTGCATCGTGCGGATCAGCTCGAGGCCGGTGCGGTCACCGACGTGGGCCAGCCGCGGGTAGGTGTGCCCGCCGAAGTTGCGCTGGCTGATCTTGCCGTCCTTGAGGCGGTCGAAAAGCGCACCGTAGGTTTCGAGCTCCCAGACCCGGTCGGGTGCCTCCTTGGCGTGCAGTTCGGCCATCCGCCAGTTGTTCAGGAACTTCCCGCCGCGCATGGTGTCGCCGAAGTGGGTCTTCCAATTGTCCTTCGGGTTGGTGTTACCCATCGCCGCGGCGCAGCCGCCCTCGGCCATCACCGTGTGGGCCTTGCCGAACAGCGACTTGGACACCACCGCAACTTTGAGGCCGCGTTCCCGCGCCTCGATGACCGCGCGTAAACCCGCGCCGCCGGCACCGATGACGACCACGTCGTAGGAGTGCCGTTCGACCTCAGCCATGAAATCCTCGCTCAGCTATTTCGGTAATTCTGAAATGGCTTTTCAGCCAATAAATCTCAGGTCGGAAATGGTGCCGCTGGCCACCAGCGCCACGTAGAAGTCGGTCAGCATCAAGGTGCCCAGAGTGATCCAGGCATACAGCTTGTGCCGGGTGTTGAGATGACTCACCTGAGTCCAAATCCAGTACCGCACAGGGTGTTTGGAGAAGTGCTTGAGTCGCCCGCCAGTAACGTGCCGGCACGAGTGGCAGGACAGCGTGTAGACCCACAGCATGATCACGTTGCCCAGCAGGATCAGGTTGCCCAGCCCGAAGCCGAATCCGCCCGGTCCGCTGTCGGAGTGGAACGCGACGATCGCGTCGTAGCTGTTGATGATCGAGATGATGCCGGCGGCGTAGAAGAAGTACCGGTGGGTGTTCTGCACGATCAGCGGGAACTTGGTCTCGCCGGTGTAGTGCACGCGCGGCTCGGCCACGCCGCAGGCGGTGGGCGACTGCCACACCGTGCGGTAGTAGGCGCCGCGGTAGTAGTAGCAGGTCAGCCGGAACAGCAGCAGGAACGGCAGCGTCAGCGCCGCGTACGGCAGCCACCACACGTCCGGCAGGATCTGCGGCCAGAAATCGCTGGCCTCTTTGATGCAACCCTGGCTGACGCACGGCGAATAGAACGGCGTCAGGTAGTGGTACTTCGCGACGAAGTAGTGGTCCTGCTGGAATGAGCGGACCGTCGCGTAGATGACGAATGCGGCGAAGCCCAGGTCGATCCGCAGCGGCGACAGCCACCACCGGTCGGTGCGCAGCGTCCGTTGCTGGATGCGGGCGCGCGTGGGTGAAAAGACGCCGGACGCAGGATGGTTCGCCGTGGGTGCGCTCATCAATTGTTCCTCTTCGAACGGGCTGTTGGTCGAAGAGTACCCAGGGACGCGCTAAAGATTCTCGGCGGGGCTGGAAATTAGGACCTGCTGTGACCCCCGACTCCCTCGTGGTCGACGTCGCGCCAAAAGTCGCGGTCGTAATCGGTGTCGGGAATGGCGATCTTTTCGCCGGATTGCTGCACCGTAGCGCGCATTAAGTCGAATTCGGAAACATCGGTGTCAAGTAATTCGACGTCGCCGAGGATGCGGTCGGCGTCGATGACGATGCGGCGCATCGCGGGGCTGTCGCCGTAGCGCGCCTTGAGCGTGCTCACGCACCGCCGCAAGCCGCCGATGAGGTCGTGCAGTTCGGCCAGTTCGGTAGTGGTGGACAACGGATCTCCCTGGAGGCGAAGGTGTCATGGATCACAGTGACGTCCCATACTATCGAGCCCGCGGCCTCGCGTGAGACAGATCACGTGTGGCGGCTACTCCGGGATGAATCGGCTCCAGCATTCGGTGTGGCTGACGCAGCGCTGCGCTGACCGTGTCGTCGCGACGGTCGCGTGGTCGCCGCGGCGGATGCAGGACGAGGTCGGCGACGTCGGGTAACTGTCCGCACCGCGCGCACACCCGGTCTGGCCTGATGGCGCCGCCGCAGTCCGCGTGCCGGTAGCTGCGCCGATGCGACTGGTCGACGTAGTTCTCGTTGCCCCAGCTGACCAGCGACCAGATCGTCGGCCAGAGCCGTCGGCCCTTGGGGGTCAAGACATACTCGTCGCGCCCGCGGCCGCCCGGCGTCTTTGGCCAAGACGCCTTCGTCAACCAGAAAGGAAAGCCGTTCGGAAAGAACGGCTTTTGGAATGTCGAGATGGGTCGCGGAAGTCGCTGAACCGGCGAACGCCGTAGAAGGCGTCCCGGATCACCAGCAGCGTCCACCGTTCGCCGACGATCTCGAGTGATCGAGCGATCGGGCAACTCTCTGCGGTGTATTCGCGGGGCAGGGCCACGGCTACATCCTACCCTTGCAGGTTCGTTCACCGAACCTTATACTCGATTATCGAGAGTTCGGTCAATGAACTAATGGAAAGCGAAGCCGATGTCCTTTCACCGCGAACAGCACGAGATGACCCGCATCGACATAGCGACCGGGGTGCCGTTCGATCGATTCGTCGCCGCGTTGGAGAAGGCGGCACCACCGGTCGACCGGGCGGCCTTCGCGAAGATCGCGGAATCCGGCGGCGACTGGGATGATGTTCTGGCGGCGGCGGCTGAAGAACGCGCCCAACGAATTGATGGTCTACGCCAAGATCGACGCGACCGAATTGTTCAGTCTCGCAGGGCATCGCACCCGGGCGATCGAATATCTGATCGGTAACCACGTCATCGCTGAGACGATGTTCCGCCACGACGCGAGAGCGTTGTTGTACGCCCCACTGAGGATGCTGGTCTACACCGACGGCGACGGCAATGCGATCTTCACCATGGACCAGCCCGGTCCGGCATTCGGCAGTCTCGGCATCGACGAGGTGTCCGAGGTCGGCCTCGGGCTCGACCGCAAAGTGGTGAATTTGCTTCGGGTCGTCGGCGTCGACGTCGGGCCGGCCTTCGGGTGACCAAAGAACCCGGTGGAGCCGACGGGCTCCACCGGGTCCGGTTGGTTACTTGCTGATCTCGATGCGCTGCGCCTGAGTTCCGGCGTAAGCGCCGGAAACCCGCACGGTCAGCACGCCGGCGTCGTACGCCGCCGAAACGGCCTCGCCGGTGATGTGCGCGGGCAGCTGGAACGACCGGCGGAACGATCCGTAGCGCACCTCTCGCAGCGTGCGACCGTCCTTGGCGGGGTCTTCGGTGGCCCGTTCGTCGCGACGCTCACCGTGGATGACCAGGCGGCCGTGGTCGACCTCGACGTTGACGTCCTTTTCGACGTCGACGCCCGGCAGTTCCAGCCGTACCACCGCGTCCTCTCCGTCCCTGACGATCTCAGCGGCGGGGCTGAACCCGGCGGCTACCGGCTTGATCCAGTCGGTGGCCGCGGCCGGGCCGAAGAACTCGCGCCGCCAGCGGTCGACATCCCACGCCGGGCGTGACCACAGTGTCAGATTGCTCATGTCTGTCTCCTCGTGCTTTGTGACTGCCGACGTGGTGTCGGCATCTACAGCTACAAACATGAGTCGACTACGCTAAAGTTCCAGCTACCGTTTCGCTGTCGGCGAACTACGCCGCTCCGGACGTTTCGTCGATCGCCAGCCGGTAGCCGCGCTTGACCACGGTGACCACGATGTTCCTGTCACCCAGCGCTTTTCGCAACCGAAGCACAGCGGTATCCACCGCGTGCGGATCGGCGGCACTGCCCGGCAGGGCGCGCAGCAGTTCGCTGCGCGCGACGACCGACCCCGGGCGCAGCGCCAGCGCACGCAGGATCGCCATCGTCGCCGGGGACAGCGACTGCACGGTGTCGTCGACCGTCACCCGGGAGCCGCGGATCTCGATCCGGTGACCCGCGGCGCGCAGGGTGTGCAGCCCGGGTAACTCGTCGGCGATATGGCGGGCCAGCGCGCCCAATCGCATGCGATCCGGCCAGGACGCCGGGACGCCCAGGCGCAGCAGTGGCGCCGCGGTCACCGGGCCGACGCACATCGCCCGCACGTCGGAGCGCAACGCGTCGAGCAGTCGGCCGGAGATCCGGAGATCGGCGGCGCGCATCAACGTCGCTGCCACCGCCGGCGCCGACGTGAAACTCACCGCGTGAAACTCGCGATGGGCGATCCCCTGGATCAACTGGTCGAACTCACCGCCGGCCGGTGCCGGTTTCCACCGGTACACCCGGATCGGAATCACGGTGGCCTCCGCGGAATGCAACTCGTCGAGAAACTCTGGGAACGGGTCCCAGTCATCGGTTGCGCCGTGCATCTGCACGGCGATGCGACAGCCGCTGATACCGGACTCGCACAAGTAGTGCGCGATGTCGCGGGAGGACTCGGATTCCGGGGACCATTCCTCGCGCAGCCCCGCGGCGCGTATCGCACCGGTGGCCTTCGGTCCGCGCGCCACGATCCGGGCGTGGGACAGCGCTGCGGTCAATTGGTCGGCCAAGTCCCATGCGCCGGCAGCGGACAGCCAGCCGCGCAGCCCGGTGCCGGTGGTGACGATCACGATGTCTGGCGGATTTGCTATCAATGCTGCTGTGCTGGCGCGTAATTGGTCGTCGTCAGTCAAGGTGATCATGGTGATTGCCGGAGCGCTGGCGACGCTGGCGCCGTGGCGCCGCAGCATGGTGCACAGCTCACGGGCGCGCCGCGCCGCGGTGACGGCGACCCGGTAGCCGGCCAGCGACGGCTCCTCGGGCTGGTTCATATGAAGTGTGTATGCCAGCCGGATGTCGGCGGCGTTACCGGTCAATTGCGCCGGCGTTGCTCCGGTCGCGTGCTTACCAGACGTCCCCGTCGCGCCAGTCGCACGTCAACGCGGCGGTGGGGTCCAGGTCGGCCCGCAGCGGGAAGACGAACACCGTCCCGTCGTCGTCGGGTGTCTGCATCGGTCCGGTTGGCGCCAGCACCGAGGTCGGCCCGCGCCACGGCAACCAGCCCCGTAGTGCGTACAGCCGCCTGCCCCGGTCAGACGAACTCAGCGCGCCCAGCTGGTAGCCGCCGCGGATGACTTGCTCGCATGCGTCGAGTATCGCGATCGCCAAACCCTGACCGCGCCAATCCTCGCGCACTGCAACAGCTTCGACGTAGCCGCAGCGCAGGGCGACGCCGCGGTAGATCAGACGCCGTTGAATGACGGCGCCGTGCGCGATGATCGCGCCGCGATGCCAGATCAGCGCGTGCATGCCGCCGAGCGCGTGGTCCCAGTCGGTATCGGCGAAGTCGCCGCCGAACGCGTCGCTCACCATGTCGTGGGCCCGCTGCAGCGCGTCGCTTTCCAGGTCTGCGGTGTGGACCAGGCGGGCGGTATGGACCTGGGTGTGCACACTGTTGGTCTACCAGGTCGGCGGGTCCGCCGCTACTGCTCGGGGGCGTGACCACCGCAGTCGCACATGCTGGCCCGGGCGCAACTGCGCGACGCTGTCGATGTCGCGGTCGGCGATCACGCCGACGACGGGGTAGCCGCCGGTCACCGGATGGTCGGGGCCGAGTATTACCGGTAATCCGTTGGGCGGCACCTGGATCGCGCCACGGGTCGCGCCCTCGCTGGGCAGTTGACGGCCAGGGTTGCGGTGCGCGAGCGGGTGTCCCTGCAGCCGCACGCCCACCCGGTCGCTGCGGTCGGAGGCCACCCAGACGGTGTGCACCAGCGCGTCGGCGTCGGCGATCCAGTCGTCGCGCGGACCGGGCATCACCGTGAGTTCGACGAGCTCGTCGGTAATCGGCGCGACCGGCGCCTGGTCGAGCTCGGGGTATTGCTCGGTGTGGTCCGCGATCGGCAGCACGTCGCCGGCGTGCAGCGGCGCAGGCCCGATCCCCGACAGAACGTCATGGCTCCGTGAGCCGAGCACCGGTGCCACGTCGATGCCGCCACGCACCGCCAGGTAGCTGCGTAGCCCAGCCTGTGGGACGCCCAGGGCGATCAATTCGCCGTCGCGGACGTGTTGAATGCTGTTGGCGCCGAACAATTTTGAGTCTACTGTCGCCCGAGCGTCAGCGCCGGTGACCGCGATGTCGATGTCGCCGCCCCGGACTCGGGCAGCGAATCCGCCCATGGTCAGCTCGATGGTGGCGCGGTCGTCTGGGTTGGCCACGAGCCGGTTGGCCAGGGTGTGGGCGCGCCGGTCGGCGGCTCCGGACCGGGTGACGCCCAGGTGGGCGAGTCCGGCACGCCCGAGGTCTTGCACGAGAGCCAGCGGCCCGGTGCGCAGGATCTCCAAGGTGGTCATGGGTCTACGCGGCTCGGAAATGGACCCAGGTGCCCGGCGTGAGCAGCGCCGGCTCGGGCCGGTCGATGTCCCAGAGCGCGGCGTCGGTGCGCCCGATCAACTGCCAGCCGCCCGGAGAGCGACGCGGATAGATGCCGGTGAATTCGCCGGCCAGGCCGACTGCCCCGGCCGGGACGGAAGGGCGCGGATCGGACCGCCGAGGTACGGCAAGGCGCGGGTCGCCGCCGACGAGATACGCGAAACCCGGCGCGAATCCGCAGAATCCGACGTTCCAAGGGTTCGCGGTGTGCGCGTCGATCACCTGCGTAGTGCTAAGCCCGGTGAGTTCGGCCACCTCGTTGAGATCGGCGCCGTCGTAGACCACGTCGATCACCAGCGGGTCACCCGGCGCGATCGGCTCGGCGCCGGCCACCACCCGCATCGCGTCGAGTCGACGGCGGATGACGCCCTGCCGTCCGGGTCCGTCGAGTTTGAGCAGCACCGTGCGCGCCGCCGGCACGATGTCGAGCACATCGGGCAAGTTCTCATCGCGCAGTGCGGCCGCCCACGCCAAAACTTCTGCGGTGCTGTCGAATTGCAGCAGCAGCGCCTGGTCTCCGTAGTCCATAACTCTCATGGCTAGTGCAGGATGTTGGCGATCAGTGCGGGCAACTGGGCCGCCACCAGCGGGTAGCTCAGCGGCGAGGCGTAGGCGATCGCGCCGGCCTGATCCTTCGTCGTGAACACGCTGCGCGAACGATGCTCTGCCACAGCGGGATTGGCCAGCAGATCGGCCTGGTCCTTTTCGCTTTCGGTCGTCCAGATCAGCAGTTCGGCGTCGCCGAGGACGGATTTGATCTTGTCGCGCGGGATGAACGCGCGCTGCGGGTCGACGCCCAGCGGGGCGAGGGTTTCCGGGATGGCCAGCCCCATCTGGGTGAGGAAGTCGGTTTGCCAACCGGTGGTCGCGACGACATTGCCGTCGTGCAGCCTGCCCTGCAGCAGCAAGACCCGCTTGTTCTTGAACTGCTGATACTTGTCGGCGACGGCGGCGAAACCTTTGTCGACTCCGCTGATCAGCGAGGCCATCCGGCCGGATTGGAAAACCGCCTGGCCGATGGCTTTCGCCTGGTTTTTCCAAGGTTCGAAGAATGCGTCGCCGTCGGATTGCGCCAAGGTCGGCGCAATCGCCGCCAGCTTCTGATAGGTGTCCTGGTCGAGACCGGCGTCGGTGGCGACGATCAGATCGGGCTTGAGACCCGAGATCTGACTGACCTGAATTCCGTTGTCCAGGTTCAACACAACGGGTTTGGCGTTGCCGAGCGCGGGCTGGGCCCACGGCCACACACCGAACGGTTGGTCGCCGAACCAATTGGTCACCGCGACGGGGACGATGCCAAGGGCCAGCAGGTCGTCCTGGCCGGTGAAGCCGGCGCTGACCACTCGTTTGGGCGGCCCGGCGATGCTCGTCTCACCGAAGTTGTGCGTGATCGTGACGGGCCCGCCGCCGCCGTTTGCCGCGGGTGGCGATTTCTCCGACGAGCATCCCGCGAGCACCAGCAGGCTCGCCGTCGCGCCGACGCGCAGGAACCCTCGCCGATTCCACTCCTCGCCCATGGCGTGAGCCTAGCGCGGTCAACGGGTTTGCTTATCCGGCTTACCGGGCTTGGTCGTCCAAGGACTGTAGTCGGCAATCAAATCCTCCTGCGGCGGCCGCCGGCCGTCCGGCACATGCTGCAGGTTGATTCGGATCCGGTACCAGATCGAACTCGGTCCACGCATGCCGTCGACCAGTATGTCGGCCGGTTGCAGACGTTCGGCCGCCGCGGGATGACGCCGGCGCCAGGTGTCCAGCGCGGCCATTGCTTCGTCCTTGGTTTTGGTGCGGGCGATCTCGATGAGCGGCATCACCGACTGGCGTCGCCCGGATCCGTCGCGACGCGCGCCCCTCGGTGCCTTCTCCGCGGGGCCGAGTTCTTCAGCCAGCGTGAGCAATTGGTCGAGACCGCCGGCGGACTCATCCATGGCGACCCAAGGGTCGCCGATGTCGGCGAACCGCTGCGGCACTGTCTGCACGGTGAAGTCAGCGGGGTCGCAGTCGGCAACCTCATCCCACGCCAGGGGTGTGGAGACCCGCGCATCCGGCGTGGCCCGCACCGAGTACGCCGACGCGACAGTGCGGTCTTTGGCGTTCTGATTGAAGTCGACGAAGACGCCCTCGCGTTCTTCTTTCCACCATCGGCTGGTGGCCAGTTCGGGCGCGCGTCGCTCCACCTCGCGCGCCACCGTCTGGGCAGCGAGCCGCACATGCCGAAACGACCAATTCGGTGCGATCCGCGCATAGATGTGGAAACCGCGCGAGCCGGACGTCTTGGGCCAGGCGGTGAGTCCGTGATCCTCGAGCACCTCGCGGGCAACCTGCGCGACGTCGACGATCTGCCGCCAGGTCACTCCTGGCATCGGGTCCAGATCGACGCGCAGTTCGTCGGGGTGCTCCAGATCGCCGGCGAGTACGGGGTGCGGGTTGAGGTCGACACAGCCCAGATTGATCGCCCAGGCCAGTCCGGCCGCGTCATGAAGGACGGCCTCTTTGGCCGAGGTGCCTCGCGCGTACCGCAGTTCGGCGACGTCGACCCAATCGGGCCGCTTCGCCGGGGCGCGCTTCTGGAAGACGGCCTCCTGGTCGATTCCCTTGACGAACCGCTTGAGGATCATCGGCCGTCCGGCCACCCCGCGCAGAGCGCCGTCGGCGACCGCTAGGTAGTAGTTGATCAAGTCCAGCTTGGTGAGACCGGCCCGCCCGCCCCGGCCCGGAAAGACCACCTTGTCGGGGTGGGTGACCTCAACCTGGCGTCCGTCGACGTTTAGCGACAGCAGAGCCATGGGCACATGCTAATTCGGCACAGCGTTCCGACCGCGGTGCGACCTACGTCACATAGGGTGGAAGGCATGCCTAATCTCATCGAGCTGCCTGGGCAGGCGGTAGCCAAGATCCAGCAGTATGCCGAGCGCGGCATATCCGAGCTGCATTACCTCCGGAAGATCATCGAATCCGGCACGTTCAGGCTGGAGAACCCGCTGAACTATGCCGCGATGGCCGCCGATATCGCGAAGTGGGGCGAGATCGGAATGCTGCCGTCGTTCAACGCCCGACGCACGCCTAACCGCGCCGCGATCATCGACGACGACGGCTCACTCACCTACAAGGAACTCGACGAAGCTGCGAACGCGGTCGCGCACGGGCTGCTGGCCAAGGGCGTCCGCGGGGGCGACGGAGTGGCGATTCTGGCGCGCAACCATCGCTGGTTCGCCATCGCGCAATACGGTTGCGCCCGCGTCGGCGCCCGCATCATCTTGCTCAACAGCTCCTTCTCCGGCCCGCAGATCAAGGAGGTGTCCGAGCGTGAGGGCGCCAAGCTGATCATCTACGACGACGAATACACCGAAGACGTCAGCAAAGCCGACCCGCCGCTGGGCAAACTGCGGGCACTGGCCACCAACCCGGACGGCGAGGACTCCGGCAGCACCGACGAGACCTTGGCCGACCTCGTCGCCGCCAACAGCAGGTCGGCGGCGCCCAAGGCCAGCAAGCATTCGTCGATCATCATTCTGACCAGCGGCACCACCGGGACTCCTAAGGGCGCGAACCGCAGCCTTCCGCCGACCCTGGCGCCGATCGGCGGAATCCTGTCCCACGTCCCGTTCAAGGCCAACGAAGTCACGTCGCTGCCGGCGCCGATGTTCCACGCGCTGGGATTCCTGCACGCCACCATCGGCATGTTCCTGGGCTCGACGCTGGTGCTGCACAGCAAGTTCAAGCCAGAGCAGGTGTTCCAAGACATCGAGAAGCACAAGGTGAGTGCGGTTGTCGTGGTGCCGGTAATGCTGTCGCGGATGCTCGAAGCGTTGGAGAAGATCGACGACAAGCCCGATCTGTCCAGCCTGCGGATCATCTTCGTCTCGGGTTCGGCGCTGGGCGCCGACGTCGCCGAGCGGGCGCTCAAGGACATCGGTCCGGTGATCTACAACATGTACGGCTCCACCGAGATCGCGTTCGCCACGATCGCCGGGCCCGAGCACCTGGAGTACAACTCCACCACTGCCGGGCCCCCGGTCAAGGGTGTGAAGGTCCGGATCTACGACGACAACGGCAAGGAGTTGCCGCAGGGTGAGGTCGGCCGGATCTTCGTCGGCACCAGCTTCCCGTTCGAGGGCTACACCGGCGGCGGCAACAAGCAGATCATCGACGGCCTGCTGTCATCCGGTGACGTCGGCTATTTCGACGACCGCGGGCTGCTCTACATCAGTGGCCGGGATGACGAGATGATCGTGTCCGGCGGTGAGAACGTCTTCCCGGCGGAAGTGGAGGACTGCATCAGCGCGCACCCCGACGTGGTGGAAGCCACCGCGATCGGCGTCGAGGACAAAGAATGGGGTCATCGGCTGCGCGCCTTCGTGGTCAAGAAAGACAACGCGAGCCTCGACGAAGACACGGTGAAGAAGCACGTCAAAGACCAGCTGGCCAAGTACAAAGTGCCGCGCGAGGTCATCTTCCTCGACGAGCTGCCGCGCAACCCGACCGGGAAGATCCTCAAGCGCGAGCTGCGCGAGATCGACGCCGACTAGCCCCGGCGAGCTGCTAGCCGTCGAAGCCGGTCGTGCCGTCGAGCTGCTCGCGCAAGATGTCGATCTGCCCGGTGTGCCGGGCAGTCTCCTGGATCATGTGCAGGTAAATCCAGCGCAGCGACACGATGGTGTCGAGTCGCCCGTGCCGCAGCTCGTGGTCAAGCGGGTACTGCGCGGCGATGCGCCGGGACTCCTCGCATTGTGCCTGGTACTCGGCAACCAGGGTCGGTAGCGATTCGTCGCGCTGAATCTCGAACTCCCAGGCCCGCTCGTGCGTGCGACGGTTGTCGTCGAGTCGTCCCGGTAAGAACTGGTCGAACCAGCCGTATTCGGCCCAGCGCAGATGTTTGACCAACCCCCCGACCGTCGTCGCCGACGCAACGAGATTCCGGCGCGCATCGGCATCGGAGAGGCCGGAAACCTTGCGCACCACGATGTCTCGGTAGTCGTCGAGGAACGCTTCCAGGGTGGCGCGCTCGCCGGTGACGCCTTGATCGCGACGGTTGGGGCGCTCGGTTTCTGCCATGACGGCGAAGCTAGCACTGCCGAGATCAGCGTCGTTCGCGGATGCTTCGGGTCACCTCGGCGGAGAGCTTCGCGTCCTTGAGGAGCAGCTCGATCAACGCGGAAATCACTTCTTGTCCGGTCACTCGGGCGTATCCGAGCCGGTCGGCAGCGTCGCGCTGCCAAATGTCGAGAGCCCGGTGGGTGGCGGGGGACAGGTCGACGGTGCGGCGGGTGCGCTGGCGCGACGGCGGCTCGGGTTTCTTGTGGTCCGTGGTGTTCCGGAAGCTCTGGAACCGTTCGGTCTGCGCCGACGCATCTGCGCGTGCCGGCGGCCTGGCTCGAAACGACGGCGAGCTGGAATCCATACGGCTGATGACCTTCGTTCGACGTGAGCTTTCAGTAGATCAGGATTTAAGTATGTCGGTCAAAGCTGTGTCGCGCAGCTACGGCGCGCCGACCCGGTGAGACCGCTCGGCACGGCAGGACGTCCACGTCGACGCCGATGCCCCGATGGCGAGTGATTGCCAGCTGTCGGCGCGGACATTGACCAATGCAAAATCTCGAAAATATCGACGATTCGCTGTAATCGGCGATTTGACGGCTGTTATCCGGATTTACGTGACTGCGCGAACGCGGAGGTCCTGAGGTGCTGACGCACGCGAATACGGATATCAGTAGATGCAGAGATGCAGGTTTAACAGGGAAAATACCAAGCTCAGCAACTACTGAAGCCAGTAACGAAGGACGTCAGGACATCCTGATCGTAGTGGAACGCAATCGGATTGGTTGCGTAGAAACGCCAAAACTAGAGAATTAGCTGGTCAGGCCGGAAAACAACATTCTTAGGCTAATTACTAGCGCAATTTAGAGTTTGCTAAGCAATGCCGTTTAACGTTCTTTGTGTCGGTCACCAGATGACGAAGGAGCAATACGATGTCTCACTCACTCTCTTCCGCCCGCCGCTTCGCCGCCAGTGCGATCGGTGCAGGCGCGGTGGCCGGCGCGATGTTTTTCGGTGCAGCTCCCGCAGCCGAGGCCGCACCAGCGCCGATCCCGGCAGTCGGCCCGATGCACGTGGCCCCGCCAGCGTGGGGTGGACACGGCGGGGGCCGCGGCTGGGGCGGTGGCCACGGCGGCTTCGGTCGCGGCGGTTGGGGCCACGGCGGCTGGGGCCGCGGCGGCTTCGGACGCGGCTGGGGTTGGGGCCACGGCGGCTTCGGTCGCGGCGGCTTCTGGGGACATCCCGGCTTCTGGGGTGGTCACCACCGCTGGTGGTGAGTCCCAGTTACCAGGGGGAATAAGGCTGGCCCCGTTCTTGGACAAACGGGGCCAGCCGCCTCCGGGCAAAGATCCACGCCGGCCTGGCAGTCGTCAGGTGGGCGTGGATTTTTTGCGTTCGGGGCTACGGATCGCGGGGCAATCCCAGTAGCCGCTCGGCGATGATGTTCAGCTGGACCTCCGAGGTGCCGCCGTAGATGGTGGTGGCGCGACTGGAGAGCAGGAAGTCGTCCCACTTGCCCGGTGCTGTGGCCTTGTCGCCGATCGCCGCGTCCGACCCGAACGAGGACACCGCGAACTCGGCGTATCCCTGACCGGTCCGCATCGACAGCAGCTTGGAGATCGCCGCCGACGGCATCGCGTCACCCCCGGCCAGCGTCAGCAGCGTGGAGCGCAGGTTCAGCAGTTTGGCCGCATGCCCTTCGGCGATCAATTGCCCGGCGCGGTGACGGGCGACCTGATCGAACTGGCCGTCGCGCACGAACTCGACCAGTTGCGCCAGGCTGGCCAGAAAGGTCAGATCGCTACCGCCGATCGAAACCCGTTCTGCCGTCAGGGTATTGCGGCTGACCTCCCAGCCCCGGTCCACCTCACCGAGCACGTACTCGTCGGGGACGAACACGTCGTCGATGTAGACCGTGTTGAAGAACTCCTGCCCGGTGAGTTCGCGCAGCGGCTTGACCGTCACGCCTTCGCTCTTCATGTCCAGCAGGAAGTAGGTGATGCCATTGTGTTTTGGCGCGGACGGGTCGGTGCGGGCCAGCAGCGCGCCCCACTGGGAGAACTGCGCGGCTGTGGTCCAGATCTTCTGGCCGGTGATGCGCCAGCCACCGTCGACGCTGGTGGCCTTGGTACTCAGGCCGGCCAGGTCGGACCCGGCGCCAGGCTCGGAAAACAGCTGGCACCAAATCATTTCGCCGCGGAACGTCGGCGGCAGGAAGCGCTGCTTCTGCTCGTCGGTGCCGAACGCGACGATCGACGGAATGATCCATGCGGCGATGCCGACCTGTGGACGTTTGACCCGTCCGTCGGCGAACTCCTGGGCGATGATGATCTGCTCTACCGGACTGGAGGCTCGGCCCCACGGCTTCGGCAGGTGCGGCAGCACCCAGCCGCCCTCGGCGAGCGCGACGGTGCGCTGCTCGCGGTCCATCTCCTTGAATGCGGCAACCTCGGAACGGATTTCGTCGCTGAGCTTTTCGGTGTCGGGGTCCAGGTCGATGTCGATGGCGCGCATACCGGTGGTGGTGGCGGTATCCACCACTTTCTGCGGGTAATCCGACGCGCGCCCGAAGCTGGCGGCCAGGATCAGCGCGCGGCGGTAGTAGATGTTGGCGTCGTGCTCCCAGGTGAAGCCGATGCCGCCGTGCACCTGGATGCAGTCCTGGGTGCAGCGCTGTGCGGCGGCGGGTGCCAGCGTGGCGGCTACCGCGGCTGCGAATTCGACGTGCTCGCTGGCCTCGTCGACGGCCCGGGCGGCGTCCCACGTTGCGGCCGTGGCGCGTTCGGTGTCGGCGATCATTTCGGCGCACTTGTGCTTGACGGCCTGGAACTGCCCGATCGGCCGGCCGAACTGCTCGCGGATCTTCGCGTAATCCGCGGCGGTGTCAGTGGCCCATCGCGCGACGCCGACCGCCTCAGCCGACAGCAGCGTGGAAATCAGCGCCTGCGCGGTTACCGCGTCGAGATTGCTCAACGCGACGTCGTCGGAGACCTCGATGGCGTTGGCGCGCACATGGGCGATGGGCCGGAGTGGGTCGACGCTGGTGACCGGTTCGATCTCGAGCTGGTCGGCGCGCAGCACCAGCCACTCTTCGCCGCTGTCGATCGCCACCGGTAACACCAGCAGCGACGCCTGCGCTGCTGCCGGCACCGCCCGGACCTCGCCGCGGATGACCAGTGAACTGCCCTGCCGCGTCGCGGTCAGCCCGGACTCCAGCGCGTACGCGGCGATCGCCGAGCCGGACGCCAATTCGGCCAGCACCTTGGCGTCCGGGTCATGTGCGGCGATCAGCGCGCTTGCGATCGCCGAGGGTACGAACGGCCCGGGTACGGCGCCGTAGCCGAACTCGGCGAGCGTGATGGCAAGCTCGAGGATGCCGAAGCCTTGTCCCCCAACGGATTCGGCTAGATGTACGCCCTGCAGACCTTGGTCGGCCGCAGCCTGCCAATACGGTGGCGGGTTCTCGACGGGTGTCTCCATCGCGGCGTGCAGAACCTCCGATGGCGCTACCCGCGCCACCAGCGATCGCACCGAATCGGCCAGATCTTGATGCTCAGGATTGATTGCGATCGGCATTGGTCGCCTTTCTCGGAATTCCCGGGGCCCGTGACAGCTCAACCCACAAGCTAACAACCGGTGGGTTGGTTGACTACATGGGCCAGCTGCTGCCCGTACCGCAGCCGGCGGCAGTTGGCGACGGCCTCGCCCAGATAGCGGCCCATGGTGTCGACGGTGTACCAGGTGACGTGCGGGGTGAGCACGACGTTGTCGAGCCCGAGCAGCGGGTTGTCCGGCGGTACCGGCTCGATGCCGAAGACGTCCAGGCCGGCTGCGGCCAAGCGGCCGTCGCGCAGCGCCTCTGCCAGCGCGTGCTCGTCGACGATCGGGCCGCGCGAGGTGTTGACCAGTACCGCAGCAGGTTTCATGCCCGCGATCGCGGCCCGGTCGATCAGCCCCTCGGTGTCAGCGGTCAACGGCAGGTGCAGCGAGACGAGGTCGCTGGCGGCCAGCAGTTCCGACATCGGCCGCCAGCCGGGCCGGCCGTCGTCGCGGGTGCTGGTGTGTAACACCGTGGCGCCCATCGCGGCGACGATGTTCGCGACCCGTTTGGCGATGTTGCCGTAGCCGACCAGGCCGACGGTGCAGGCACCGATATCGCGGACGGTCTCGCCCAGCTGTGGATCGGAGGGCCAGCCGCGGCCATCGCGGGTGGCACGATCGAGCACCGGCAGGCGGCGCACTGCGGCCAGCATCAGCAGCACCGTGCCCTCGGCCACCGAAGGCGCGTTGGCCCCGGGCATGTTGGCCACCGCGATGCCGTGCCTGGTGGCGGCGTCGACGTCGATGGTGTTGACCCCGGCGCCGAACTTGTGCACCAGCCGTGCGCGGGTGGCGCGGGCCAGATCGCTCTCCGAGAGCGGCCGCAGCACGTGCCAGACCACGTCGGCCTCGGGTAACTCGCGGTAGAACGTCTCGTCGTCGGTACACCAGCGAATGTCGAGCCAATCAGTCTCCGGTGCAAGCAAGTCCAGCACCTTGGGACCCGGGTCGAAGTGAGCGAGGACCCTCAGCGCCACCGCTTGGCAATCCATTTGGCAATGGTGTCAGCTTGCTCGCTGCGCGCGCCAGGCGTGGTGAAATAGTGGTCGGTGTTGATCGAGCACTGGGATTTGTCGCTGCTCGCCAGCGCCTCGTGGATGCGCCGGGCATCCGACGGGAACACGCCGGTGTCGGCCTCGGCGTTGATCACCAACGCGGGGCAGGTGATCCGGGCCAGATGCGGCTCGGCCCGGGTCTGCGCGGTGCGCAGGCTCCACATCGCCAGCCAACTGCGCAACGTGCACGCCGCAGCGATGCCGTGCGCCGAGCGGTTGGCCTTCGCGGGCAGTCCGGCGTAGCACATGTTGGGCTGGCGATGAGTCGGCTCGATCGTCGGGTCGACCATCCGCGGGTCGGCCCATGTTCTCATCACGGTGAACGGGCGATCCGAAAAACCGGCGGCTCGAACACGTTTGAGCTCGATCTCGACCCAGTCGGTGATCGTGTTGTTGCGTGCGACCTGCGCGGAGCGGTAACGGCTCAGAAATTCCGGCGAGTACGGCGGACCGTTTCGCTCATCGAACAGATCCAGGGTGCGGTCGGTGGCGATCGGATCGTTCTCGTCGACGACGGAGCCGTCCATCCAGGCGGTCAGCACGTCGGGGCGGCCCGGATGTGCCGCGCTGGCCACGTAGCCGTCGGCGGGCAGCAGGTCGGTCAGGCCCGCGGCGGGCCGCATACCGGGCATCGCTGTCACGTGCGGGTCGGTCGCCTGTGCCTGGTAGGCGGCCATCAACGAGCCGCCGCCGGAATTGCCCAGCAGCACAATCGTTTCCACGGCCTGTGTATCGCGCAGCCAGCGCACTCCGACACCGATGTCGACCAGCGCGTGGTCGAGAAGGAAGCTGCTCTCGAATCCGCGAAACCGGGTGTTCCACCCGAGAAATCCGATCCCGCGGGTGGCCAGGTAGTCGGCGAGATAATGCTCGGAGAAGTCGATTTGGTAGTGGGTGGCGATCACCGCGACCTTGGGTTTGCGCCCGACTCCTCGGTAGTAGAGCCCTTGGCAAGGATGTCCACCGGCACCGGCGCGTCTGCCGGTCGGCGACGGCAGGCCGATGAATTCGCGGACGACCCCGGGTGTGCCGATGTTGCGAGTCACCTCAGCTGCCCTCCTTGTAGTAGATGGCCCGGTAGAAGATGTTCGCCAGCGTGGCGATGCAGGCCTCGTCGTCGGGTTCAGCGCCCGAGGTCCGGCTGGTCAATTGCAGGTAGCAGAACTGATTGAGCATCGCGACGATCGCCACCGCGATCAACTGCGGGTCGTCGTCCGCGCAATAGCCGTCCGCCTGGGCGCGTCGCACCATGTCGGTGATGAATGAAGTTGGAATGGCGCAGATTTCAGCCCAGTACTGAGCGAAGTCGTCGTTGATCATCGCCAGTTGCGACACGCTGATCATCTCCGCGAGCCGATGTTTGTAGGTGTGCCAGTGCGCCGCCGCGGCTTGGTGCGTGCGCTCTCGCGTCGACAGCCCATGTCGGGTCACCGGTTTCGCCCGCTCGCTGACCTCGTCGCGGAAGCGCAGCGCCCACTCGCGGACCATCGCCTCTTTCGAGTCGTAATAGTTGTAGAACGACGCGGTCGACCGGCCGGCTTCGCCGGCGATGTCGGCGACGGTGGTGGCCAAGAAGCCTTTGCGGGCGATCACCGTTCGGGCGGCGGTGTCGATGGCGGCCTGGGTGCGACGGCCGCGGTGCGTCGGAAGCGGCGCGCGATGGGTCGGCTTGTCGGACACAGTAGACACCGACGGGGCCTCCTTCGTCGTGACCGTGGGATCGCCGCGATCCCGGGGACGGCGCTTTCTCTGGAATAGACCTGAATCTGATGTTAGGTTCAGTTTCTGATCCTCGCCACGGAACCAGCGAAGCGGACGGGAGCACGGGGATGATCAAGCCGCACAATCGCAATTCCGAGTTCGAACTCGGCGGCATCAACCATGTCGCGCTGGTGTGTTCGGATATGGCCCGCACCGTGGACTTCTACAGCAACGTCCTGGGCATGCCGTTGATCAAATCGCTCGACCTGCCCGGCGGAGTCGGACAGCATTTCTTCTTCGACGCGGGCAACGGCGACTGCGTCGCGTTCTTCTGGTTCGCCGATGCACCCGACCGGGTGCCCGGTTTGTCGTCGCCGGCAGCCATCCCGGGCATCGGCGAAATCACCAGCGCCGTCAGCACCATGAACCACTTGGCGTTTCACGTGCCGGCCGAGAAGTTCGATGCCTACCGTCAGCGACTCAAAGACAAAGGCGTCCGGGTCGGCCCGGTGCTCAACCACGACGAGAGTGAGCGGCAGGTCGCGGCCACCGTGCATCCCGGGGTCTACGTGCGATCGTTCTACTTCCAGGACCCTGACGGTATTACTCTCGAATTCGCTTGCTGGGTCAAAGAATTCACGGCCAACGACGCGCAGACTGTGCCCAGGACGTCGGCCGATCGGCGTATCCCCGCCACGCGCTAAGGCCGTCAGTCGCGGTACAGGCTCGGGTTGGCCAGCTCGTCGAGTAGCGAGGCGAGCTGGTCGACCAGCTGCTCGGGGAGAGCCGAACATCGCCGGCCAGCCATGCGCCGATCGTCTGTCCCACCCCGCCGACCACGAAATGCGCGGCCGCCTTGATCCGGTCGTTTTCCGGCACGCGTAGCGCATTCTCGACGTGGCGGCCGGACAGCATCGCGAACAGCGCGCTGGATTCGACGCGCTTGCGTACCAGCACCGCGTTGGCCGGTTGCGCGCTGAACAGCAGCCGCCCGACCCGCGGATCGCCGCCGATCGTACGGACGATGTTGGCCATGCCGGCGCGGGTCTGCTCCTCAGTCGGCGCTGCGGCGACCACCGCCTGGGTGGTGGTCGCCAGTTCGGCGATCACCGAGTCGAACACCGCCGCGACGAATTCGTCTTTGTCGGTGAAGCTTTCGTAGAAATAGCGGGCGGTCACGCCGGCCTGCCGGCAGATGGCCCGCACGGTCAACTCCGCGGACTCTTCGCCGCCGAGCAGCTCGAGACCGGCGTCTAGCAAGCTGGCCCGGCGGCTTGCCAGCCGGTCGGCGGCATCGACGCCGCGGTAGGGCCGCGCGCTCGTCGTCGGGGCTGAAGCCATGACTCCCATCTTGACACCGGTCGCCACTGCCCGGCAATATCAGGAAACAAGCGTTCTCAGAATTAGCGGGCAGGTGGGCTATGGCGGTCAATGAACCCATCAGGCATGTCGAGCGCTCGGTGAGCGAGCCGCCGATCACCGGCCACCGGCCACGGCGCACGCCTCAGCTCGACGACACCCTGATGGGCATGGCGTTGCTGCTGGGTCCCGCCAACGTGATCATGCAGCTGGCCCGGCCCGGCGTCGGCTACGGCGTCATGGAGAGCCGGGTGGAGAGCGGGCGGATCGACCTGCACCCGATCAAACGGGCTCGCACCACGTTCACCTACCTCGCCGTCGCCATGGCGGGTACCGACATCCAGAAGGCGGCATTTCGGCGTGCGGTCAATCGTGCCCACGCACAGGTGTACTCCACTCCGGACAGCCCCGTGCACTACAACGCCTTTGACCTCGATCTGCAGCTGTGGGTGGCGGCGTGCCTCTACAAAGGCGGGGTGGACTTCTACCGCATGTTCATCGGCGAGATGGACGATGGCGATGCTGACCGGCACTATCGCGAAGCCGTGGTGCTCGGCTCCACGTTGCAGGTGCCGCCGGAGATGTGGCCGGCGGACCGGGCCGCGTTCGACCGCTACTGGAACGAACAGCTCGAGAAGGTCCACATCGACGACGCCGTCCGCAGCTATCTGTATCCCATTGCGGTGGGTCGGATTCAGGCGCTGCGTTTACCGGAGGTGGTCCGCCGCCAGCCGGAAAAAATTGGTCTGCTGCTGACGGCCGGGTTCCTGCCGCAGCGCTTCCGCGACGAGATGCACTTCTCCTGGGACGCTGCCACCCAGCGGCGCTTCGACCGCCTGATCGGTGTGCTCCGCACGGTGAACAACGCGATGCCCCGGTTCGTCCGGCGGTTCCCGTTCAACGTCCTTCTGTGGGATCTGGACCGGCGGATCAAAGCCGGGCGTCCGCTGGTCTAGCGGCGAATACCCCCTACCCGGACGGGGTCTTGTGTCTACGACGCGATGTCGTATTCAATGCCGTCGTGGCTGGATTAGGCGCGCGTAGGGTCGGTTGCCGTGCGTACTGATGATGACAACTGGGACATAACTACAAGCGTCGGTTCGACCGCGTTGTTCGTGGCCACCGCTCGAGCATTGGAGGCGCAGAAACCCGATCCGCTGGCCGTCGACCCGTTCGCCGCGATTTTCTGCCGTGCGGTGGGCGGCTCCGCCGCCGAGGTGCTGGACGGGCATAGTCCCGACCACCAACTGAAGACACCGGATTTCGGTGAGCATTTCGTCAACTTCCAAGGTGCCCGCACCAGATTTTTCGATAACTACTTCCTGGCGGCCGCCGAGGCCGGGGTCCGTCAGGTGGTGATCCTGGCCGCGGGGCTGGACTCGCGCGCCTACCGGCTGGCCTGGCCCGACGGGACGACGATCTTCGAGTTGGACCGTCCGCAGGTTCTCGATTTCAAAAGCGAGGTGCTTGCCGAGCAAGGGGCCACGCCGAATGCCGATCGCCGAGAGATTGCCATCGACCTTCGAGAGGACTGGCCGCAGGCGTTGCGCGACAGCGGTTTCGATGCATCCAGGCCTTCGGCGTGGATCGCGGAAGGCCTGCTGATCTATCTGCCGGCTGCTGCCCAGCAGCAGTTGTTCACCGGCATCGACGCGTTGGCCAGCGCAGGTAGCCACGTCGCGGTCGAGGATGGCGCACCCATGCCTGCCGAGGCTTTCGCCGCCGCGGTCGAGGCCGAACGCGCGGCGCAGGCAGAGGGCGACGAGCGGCTGTTCTTCCAGCTGGTCTACAACGAACGGCACGCCCCGGCCGAAGAGTGGTTCGCAGCACACGGGTGGAATGCGGTCGCGACTCCGTTGGCCGACTACCTGCTCGAGGTCGGCCGCCCGGTACCGGGCCCCGACACCGAGGCCGGACCGATGGTTGCGCGCAACACCTTGGTCAGGGCGGTGAAGAAGTGAGGGCGCGGTGCCGTACAGTCTTCCGGTAATGACACTCATTTTCATTAAGCCGAGTCGAGTAAAGGTTAGAAGTTCTATTAGTTTCGTCGCGGCGAAAACTTGTTCTACCCGCTCATCACCGTCCGTGACCTGCAGCGTCGCAGGTTGTGCGACCGGGTGCACGAGACCACGTATCCAGGCGTCGGGTGCATCTCGACACATACCATGTGCGATGCTAACTTCGCCAAAGTTAGCTTAGGCAATACTTACGTCCGAAGGGGAGACTGAGGCGTGGAAACCGCTGAGACCGGCATCATCGCCGCCCGGCCGAAAACGGCCCGGGTCGACGACGATGTAGCGAGCCGATTCGCGACCTGCACCCGGGCGCTCGGGCTGACCGTGTACGGCCGCACGCGTCCGGCGGACCTGGCCGCGGCTCGATCCGGCTTCACCGGACTAGTCCGTATCGCTCACGATCAGGCCGACGCGTGGGTCGGGTTGGCCGCCGCGGGCGACTTGTCTCTGCCTGTGCTGGAAGCGATTTCGCACAACACGGCTACGGTGGGCGTGCTGCAGCGCACGGTCCAGCTGGCCGAGGGATCGCTCGGCTTTCTCTACGACACCGGGCTGTACCTGAAGTTTCGGGCGACCGAGCCCGACGACTTCCACCTCGCCTACGCCTCGGCGTTGGCTGGCGACAGTCGATTTGCTGCGGCTTTCCAGCTGGTCAGCGACGTCAGCCGTCGTCGGCCGAGCTCGCACGAGGCCCGCTGGGTGACCGCAACGATTCACTATCGCGCCGAGCGCTGGGCTGACGTGGTCAAACTGCTGTCGCCGATCGTCAATGACCCCAAGCTGGACGCGCATTTCGCCCACGCCGTCAAGGTCGCGCTCGGGATCTCGCTGGCGAGGCTCGGCATGTTTGCTGCTGCGCTGTCCTACCTCGACGAGCCGGAAGGGCCGGTCGCCGTCGCGGCAGTGGACGGCGCGCTGGCCAGGGCGCTGTCACTGCGTGCCGACGGCGACGAGGACACCGCCCGCGAGGTGCTACAGGACCTGTACGCCGCGAACCCGGAGAACGCTCAGGTCGAAGAGGCGTTGACCGACACCAGCTTCGGGATCGTGCCTACCTCGTCGGATCGCATCGACGCCCGCAGCGATCCGTGGGACGTCGCTACCGAGCCCGAGCCCGGCGACTTCGTCGACGCCGGCGCTCAGGAGCGCAAGGCGGTCCTGCTCTCGGAGGCTGAGCGCGAGCTCGACGAGTTCATCGGGCTGGACAAGGTCAAGGATCAGGTCGCGCGGCTCAAGAGCGCGGTGGCGATGGAACTGGTCCGCAAGGAGCGCGGACTGGAAGTGGCTCAGCGCACCCACCACCTGGTGTTCACCGGCCCGCCCGGGACCGGCAAGACCACGATTGCGCGCGTCGTCGCCAAAATCTATTGCGGCCTTGGCCTTTTGAAGAAAGAAAACATCAAAGAGGTGCACCGCGCCGACCTGATCGGTCAGCACATCGGTGAGACCGAAGCCAAGACCAACGCGATCATCGACAGCGCGCTGGACGGCGTCCTGTTCCTCGACGAGGCGTACGCCTTGGTCGCCACCGGCGCCAAGAACGACTTCGGCCTGGTGGCGATCGACACCCTGCTGGCGCGGATGGAAAACGACCGCGACCGGTTGGTGGTCATCATCGCCGGTTACCGCGCCGACCTCGACCGGTTCCTGGACACCAACCAAGGTCTGCGATCGCGATTCACCCGCACCATCGACTTCCCCTCCTATCAGCCGCCCGAACTGATCGAGATCGCCAACTTCATGGCAACCAGGCGCGACAGCAGATTCGAGCAGTCGGCACTCGAGGACCTCGAGGCCCTGTTCGCCCACCTGGCCAACACGACGAAGGAAGATTCGGTGGGCGTCGAGCGCCGTGGCCTCGACATCGCCGGCAACGGACGATTTGTTCGTAACGTCGTCGAAAAGTCGGAAGAGGAACGGGAATTCCGCCTGGACCACTCAGAACATGCAAAGACCGGTGAATTCACCGACGAGGAGCTCATGACGATCACCGCCGCCGACGTGGCCAACACCGTGCCACCGTTGCTCGAAGGCCTCCGGCTGGAGACGCCGGCATGACCGCCCCCGAGTCCCCCGATGACAGGCGCTCATTCGCCTCGCGCACCCCGGTGAACGACAACCCCGAGCGGGTGGTCTACCGCAGGGGCTTCGTCACCCGCCACCAGGTGACCGGCTGGCGATTTGTCGTGCGCCGCATCGCTTCTGGTGTTGCCTTGCACGACACCCGGATGCTCGTCGACCCCCTGCGCACTCAGACGCGCGCGGTGCTGATGGGTGTCATCGTGTTGGTCACCGGGCTGGTCGGCTGCTTCGTGTTCTCGCTGATCCGCCCGAACGGGTCGGCGGCCAACAACCCCATCCTTGCCGACCGGTCGACGGCCGCTCTTTACGTGCGGGTGGGCGATCAACTGCACCCGGTGCTCAACCTGGCCTCGGCCCGGTTGATCGCCGGCAAGCCCGCCAACCCCACGCAGGTGAAAAGCAGTGAGCTGGACAAGTTTCCGCTCGGCAACCTGATCGGGATCCCGGGTGCGCCACAGCGGTTGACCCAGAACACCCGGAAGGACGCCGACTGGACGGTGTGCGATGCGGCCAGCGGTACGGCCGCAGGCGTCACGGTGATAGCCGGAGTCCCAGACAGCACCGGGTCACGCGCCGCGGCGCTGGACACCGCAAAGGCCGTCCTGGTCAGCAACCCCACCGGCTCGTGGCTGCTGTGGGACGGCCGGCGTAGCCGGATCGACCTCGCCGACCACGCGGTCACCAGCGCGCTCGGCCTGGGTACCGACACTCACGCGCCGCGCCCAGTGGCCGCCGGTCTGTTCAATGCGATTCCCGAGTCGCCGCCGCTGGCTGCACCCGTGATCCCCGAGGCCGGCGGTCCCGCCCGATTCCCGGTGCCCGCCCCGATCGGCGGCGTCGTCGAATCCCATGGTCTGGAAGGCAATTCGTCCAACTATTACGCGGTGTTGCCGGACGGTCTGCAGCAGATCTCACCGGTGCTGGCCGCGCTCCTGCGCAACGCCAACTCTTACGGCCTGGATCAGCCGCCGCGGTTGGGTGCCGACAAGGTGGCCAAACTGCCGGTGTCCCGCCAGTTGGACACCAGCCGCTACCCCGAGCAGCGGATCAGCCTGCTTGACGCGACCCATGACCCCGTCACCTGCGCGCACTGGCGCAAAGCTTCCGGCGCCAACACGAGTTCGCTGACGCTGCTGACCGGTTCGGTGCTGCCGATTCCTGACGCGGTGCACACCGAGGATCTGGTCGGCGCCGGCGCCGGCGGGACTGCCAGCCGGGTCGCGATAGCCCCGGGGACCGGCTACTTCGCCCAGACCGTCGGACAGAACGCATCGTCACCGGCGGCCGGGTCGTTGTTCTGGATCTCTGACACCGGTGTGCGGTACGGCATCGACAACGAAGCCACCCAGGGTGTCACCGGAAACGCGAAAACTGTTGATGCACTTGGGTTAACGCAACCGGCCACTCCCATTCCGTGGTCGGTCCTGTCGCTGTTCGCCCCGGGGCCCACGCTGTCGCGGGCTGACGCGCTACTCGCGCACGACGGACTGGCACCCGACTCTCGACCTGGCCGTATCTCTGCCGAAGGGCAAAATCGATGAGCCGCTTGATATTCGAGGCACGCCGCCGGCTGCCTTCGCCGGCGACCCGCAAGGGCAGCATCAGCATCGAAGCACCGCCGGAACTGCCGCGGGTGATTCCGCCTTCATTACTGCGCCGGGCCCTGCCCGTGGTGATCGTGCTGCTCATCGTCGGGATGATCGTCGCCATGGTCGCCACCGGAATGCGACTCATCTCGCCGCAGACACTGTTCTTCCCGTTCGTTCTGCTGCTGGCCGCCACGGCGTTCTTCCGTGGAGGCGATAACAAGTCGCGGACCGAGGAGGTCGACGCCGAGCGCGCCGATTACCTGCGCTACCTGTCGGTGATCCGGGACAACATCCGGGCGCAGGCCGCCGCGCAACGCGCCGCCGCCCAATGGTCGCACCCGGAACCGGCGGATCTGGCCGCCATTCCCGGGTCGCGACGGCAGTGGGAACGCGACCCTCAGGACGGCGACTTTTTGGTGGTGCGCGCCGGCGTGCACTCGGCGGTGTTGGACGCCGCATTGCGGGTCAACGACACAGCTGACGAGGTCGACCTGGAACCGGTGTCACACAGCGCATTACGTAGTCTGCTGGACACCCAGCGGACCGTGCGTGACGTCCCGACTGGTATCGATCTGACCAAGCTGTCGCGGATCACTGTGCTCGGCGACGAGGACGAGGTGCGTGGCGCGCTGCGAGCCTGGGTGGCGCAGGCGGTGACCTGGCACGACCCGACGGTGCTCGGCGTGGCTGTCGCGGCGTCAGACCTCGAGTCGCCGGATTGGTCATGGCTGAAGTGGTTGCCGCACGTGGACATCCCGGCCGAAGCCGACGGGGTGGGCCCGGCCCGCTACTTGTGCACCAAGCCCGACGAGTTGGCCGCGTTGCTCGGCCCGACGCTGTCCGACCGCCCGGCGTTCACCGGCGGATCATCGGATGCGTTGCGGCACTTGCTGATCATCGTTGACGATCCGGAGTTCGACCTGAGTGCCTCGCCGCTGGCATCCGGACGGGCCGGCGTGACGGTGGTCCACCGGTCGGCAACCGCACCGCACCGGGAGCAGTACTCGGATCCCGAACGGCCGATCCTGCGGATTGCCAACGGTGCGATCGATCGCTGGCAGACCGGCGGTTGGCAGCGCTACATCGACAGCGCCGATTCGCTCGGCGTTGACGACGGGGGGCACATCGCGCGCCGGCTGTCCCGCTGGGACTCCAACCCGACGCACAGTGGCCTGCAGTCGACGGCCACCCGTGGAGCGACTTTCACCACGCTGTTGGGAATTCCGGATGCGTCGCGCCTTGACATCCCGGCGCTGTGGGCACCGCGACACCGTGACGACGAGTTGCGAGTGCCGATCGGCGTCACGGCCACCGGTGACCCGCTGATCTTCGATCTCAAGGACGAAGCCGAAGGCGGGATGGGGCCACACGGCTTGATGATCGGTATGACCGGTGCCGGCAAGTCGCAGACGTTGATGTCGATTCTGTTGTCGCTGTTGACAACACACTCGGCAGAGCGGCTGATCGTGATATACGCGGACTTCAAGGGAGAGGCGGGCGCGGACATCTTCCGCAACTTCCCGCAGGTCGTCGCGGTCATCTCGAACATCGCCGAGAAGAAGTCGCTGGCCGACCGGTTCGCCGACACCCTGCGCGGCGAAGTGGCCCGCCGGGAAACGCTGCTGCGCGAAGCCGGCCGCACAGTGCAGGGCAGCGCGTTCAACTCGGTGACCGAGTACGAGAACGCGATTGCCGCCGGACACGATTTGGCGCCGATCCCGACGCTGTTCGTCGTCGCCGACGAGTTCACGCTGATGTTGGCTGACCACCCCGAATATGCGGAGCTGTTCGACTACGTGGCCCGCAAGGGTCGCTCGTTCCGGATCCACATCCTGTTCGCGTCTCAGACACTGGATGTCGGCAAGATCAAGGACATCGACAAGAACACCTCGTACCGAATCGGTCTGAAGGTGGCCAGCCCCGCGGTGTCGCGGTCGATCATCGGCGTGGAGGACGCGTACCACATCGAATCGGGCCGGGAGCACAAGGGCGTCGGCTTTCTGGTGCCCGCGCCAGGGGCCGCGCCGATCAAATTCCGGAGCACCTATGTCGACGGGATCTACGACCCGCCTCAGAAGCCCAAAACGCTTGTGGTGCACTCGGTCCCCGAGCCCAAGCTGTTCACCGCAGGCCGGGTGGAACCCGACCTGACCACGGTGATCGCCAAGAACGGGCACGAGGAGCCGATCGCGCCGTCGCGCAAGCTGATCGCCACCATCGGTGACCAGTTGGCGCGCTTCGGTCCACGCGCGCCGGAGCTCTGGTTGCCGCCGCTCGACGAGGTGATTCCGCTGAGCGCAGCGCTGGCGCGTGCTTCGGTGCCACGGGGCGAATGGCGTTGGCCGCTGGGCGAGATCGACCGGCCGTTCCAGATGCGCCGCGACTCGCTGGTGTTCGACGCGCGGTCCTCAGCCGGCAACCTGCTGATTCACGGTGGCTCCAAGTCCGGTAAATCGACTGCGCTCCAGACGTTCATCCTGTCGGCGGCGAGCCTGCACTCACCCCGTGAGGTGAGCTTCTACTGCCTGGACTACGGCGGCGGTCAGCTGCGGGCGCTGGAGGACCTGGCGCACGTCGGCAGCGTCGCGTCGTCGCTGGAGCCCGAACGGATCCGTCGCACTTTTGGTGAGCTCGAGCAGCTGTTGCGCTCGCGGCAGCAGCGGGAAGTATTCCGCGACCAGCAAGGTCCGGACGACGGGCTAGGTCAGGTCTTCCTGGTCATCGACAACCTGTATGCGTTCAGCCGGGACAACACCGATCAATTCAGCACCCGGAATCCGTTGCTGGCCAAGGTCACCGAGCTCGTCAATGTCGGCCTGGCCTATGGCATCCACGTGGTCGTCACCACACCCAGCTGGCTCGAGGTGCCGTTGGCGATGCGTGACGGTCTCGGTATGCGACTGGAGCTCAAGCTGCACGACGCGCGTGACAGCAATGTCCGGGTGGTCGGTGCACTGCACCGCCCGGCCGAGGGCGTGCCCGCCGACCAGCCGGGTCGAGGTCTGACCATGGCCGCCGAGCACTTCCTGATCGCCGCGCCCGAGCTCGATCACATCGCCGCCATCAACGCCCGACACGAGGGGATTGCCGCGCCGCCGGTGCGGCTGCTGCCGACCAATCTGGAGCCCGCAGTGCTCGAACCGGTGTACGGCGGCGCCGATCGCGTTGTGATCGGTCAGCGCGAAGAAGATCTCGCCGCGGTCCAACTCGACTTCGCTCAGAACCCGCTGCTGCTGGTACTGGGTGACACCAGGACCGGCAAGACGACCTTGCTGCGGCACATCATTCGCACCATCCGGGACAACTCGACAGCTGACCGCGTTGCTTTCACGGTGCTGGATCGGCGCCTGCATCTCGTCGACGAGCCGCTGTTCCCCGACAACGAATACACCGCCAACATCGACCGGGTGACTCCGGCGATGCTCGGCTTGGCGGCGCTGATCGAGAAGCGCCGGCCGCCGGCAGGGCTGGACGCGTCGCAGCTGAGCGGGTGGTCATTCGAAGGTCACACCCACTACCTGCTCATCGACGACGTCGATCAGATACCGGATTCTCCGGCGTTCACGGGTCCCTATGTGGGACAGCGTCCTTGGACCCCGCTGATCGAACTGCTGGCACAGGCGGGTGATCTGGGTCTGCGGGTCATCGTCACTGCGAGAGCGAGTGGCGCTGCGCACGCGCTGATGACCAGTCCACTGCTGCGCCGGTTCAACGACCTGCAGGCGACGACGCTGTTGCTGTCCGGCAACCCGGTCGACGGTGGCAAGGTACGCGGCCAGCGGTTCGACCGGCTGCCGCCCGGTCGGGCAATTCTGCTGACCGACAGCGACATCCCTACCTATGTGCAGTTGATCAATCCGCTCGTCAACGAGAGTGCCGCCGCCGATGGTGGTCGGTGAGCTTCAACGAAAGGGGTATCAGTCATGACACTGCAAGTTCTTCCGGAGGGTTTGGCCTCGGCCAGCGCAGCCGTCGAGGCGATCACGGCCCGGCTGGCCGCTGCGCACGCGGGTGCCGCCCCGGCCATCACGGCCGTGGTCCCGTCGGCGGCTGACCCGGTGTCGCTGCAGACCGCTGCCGGGTTCAGCGCCCAGGGCACCGAGCACGCGGCAGTGGCGGCCGAAGGCGTCGAGGAACTGGGCCGCGCCGGTGTCGGTGTCGGTGAGTCCGGCGTGAGTTATGCAGCCGGCGACGCCGCTGCCGCAGCGACATACGTGGCCGGCTACTGACGATGACCGCGCCGGTGTGGATGGCTTCGCCGCCGGAGGTGCATTCAGTGCTCCTCAGCAGCGGTCCTGGACCCGGGTCGCTGTTGGCGGCTGCGGGGGCTTGGACTGCGCTGAGCACGGAATATGCCGCAGCGGCAAGCGAACTCACCTCACTATTGGGCGCGGTCCAAGCAGGTGCGTGGCAAGGTCCGAGTGCCGAAGAATACGTGAGCGCACACCTGCCCTATCTGGCCTGGCTCACCGAGGCCGGTGCGAACAGCGCAGCGGCGGCGGCCCAGCACGAGGTCGCTGCTGCCGCCTACACCGCCGCGCTGGCGGCGATGCCGACGATGCCTGAGCTGGCGACCAACCACCTCATCCACGGCGTGTTGGTCGCGACAAACTTCTTCGGTCTCAACACGATTCCGATCGCGCTCAACGAAGCAGACTATGCGCGGATGTGGATCCAGGCGGCGACCACGATGGCGACCTACCAAGGCGCATCGGGTGCCGCGCTGGCCGCGGCTCCGCGTACCGAGGCGGCGCCGCCAGTGCTCAAGGCCAACAATGCGTCGGCAGCCGCGGCGAACCCGTCGGCGTCGGGTGACTTCTTCACCGACATCTACAACCAGTTGGTACAGCTCATCCAGGATCCGAGCGGGACGATCAGCGCAATCCTGGCCAACCCGGGGACCTATTTCCCGCTGCTGTTCTTCATTGCCTACGAGGTGGCGACCAGCATCGCTGCATCGATCACCTATCCATTGCTGACCGCCGCCGCCATCCTGGCGGTCGTGCTTCCGGCTGCGTTACAGCAGCTGCTGGCGAACCCGACCGCGTTGCCGACGCTGATCGCTCCTGCGGGCAGTGCGACCACCCCCGGGTCGGCTGCACCGATTCCGCCCGTCGCGGGATTGGCTCCGGCACCCGCGTCTTCGGCAGCCTCGGCTCCGGCATCACCGGCGGCAGGGGCTGCGGGCGCGACCCCCGCGGCCACCCCGGCTGCCGGCTTTCCGTACATGGTGGGCGGCATGGGCCCCGACGGTGGCCCCGGGCCGACATTGATCGACCGCGACGAGAACAAGGCGCCGGCGGGCTCCATTGCCGCCGCAGCAGCACTGAGCGCGGCGAGTCGAGCGAAGGCGCCCACGCGTCGGCGGCGAAAGTCCGAGATGCACGATCACGCCGACGAATTCGCCGACATGAACGTCGATGTCGACCCGGACTGGGGTTCCCCGGGCGACCGCGAGCCGGTCGCGGCGACGGTGGCCTCCCACAACGGCACCGGCTCGCTGGGGTTTGCCGGGACGGTGGACAAGGACCGCTTTGCAGCAGCCTCGGGGCTGGCGACGCTGAGCGACAACGGTTTCGGCAGTGGCCCGCGCATGCCAATGGTGCCAGGCACATGGGATCCGGAGGCATCGGAGGGGGAGGGGGACCACAGCTGAGCGGGTGTAGGTGTGACAACGGTAATCGGACGAGGAAAGGGTTTGAGGTATGAGTTTGTTGGATGCTCACATTCCGCAGTTGGTGGCGTCGCAGTCGGCGTTTGGTGCCAAGGCGGGGTTGTTGCGGTCGACGATTGGTCAGGCCGAGCAGGAGGCGGTGTCGTCGCAGGCGTTTCACGTCGGTGATTCGGCGGCGGCGTTTCAGGCTGCGCATGCCCGGTTTGTGGCGGCGGCGGCGAAGGTGAATTCGTTGCTGGATATCGCTCAGGCGAATTTGGGTGATGCCGCGGGTACCTACGTGGCCGCCGACAGTGCTGCGGCGAGCAGCTACCCGGGTTTTTGAGCCGAAATTAGTCGAAAGGTTTTGTGATGTCGCAGATCATGTACAACTATCCGGCGATGCTGGCGCATTCGGCGGACATGGCCGGGTATGCGGGCACGATGCAGAGCCTGGGTGCCGACATTTCCGCCGAGCAGGCTGCGTTGCAGTCGGCGTGGCAGGGTGACACCGGGCTGAGTTACCAGGCGTGGCAGGCGCAGTGGAATCAGGCGCTGGAGCAGTTGGTGCTGTCCTATCGCGCGATGGCCAACACCCACGAGAACAACACCACCTCGATGCTGGCCCGCGACGCGGCAGAAGGCGCCAAGTGGGGCGGCTAATTGCCGCTCCGGCCGTGCTTGTGGGGCGGACCGAGTCGAGTGGGTCCGCAACTTAGATGACCACCGAGCCCAACGCCGTCGAGCTGACCGTCGACCAGGCGTGGTGTATCGCTGAAACCGTTGGAGCGGGAACGTTTCCGTGGGTTCTGGCGATCACCACGCCCTACACTGATGCCGCCGAAAGGGGTGCGTTTCTCGCAGCCCAGACCGCCGAACTGGCCCGCATGGGCATGGTGTCGGCCGATGGCGCCATCAACCGGGCGGTAGCCGAGTGGATTCGGGTGGTGTGCTTTCCGGAGCGGTGGCTGGACCTGCGCTATGTGGGTTCGGCCGCCGTCACCGGCGGCGAGGATCTGCTGCGCGGGATCGTCGCCTGCCGCGGCAGCAAAACTGTTGTCGCACTGCGTAACGCGCAGCTGGTGACCTTCACGGCGATGGATATTCACGACGCCCGCGCGCTGGTACCGATTCTCGGTGTCGGCCTGGCGCAGCGTCCGCCGGCACGATTCGACGAATTCAGCCTGCCCGCCCAGGTCGGCGCGCGGGCCGACGAGCGGCTGCGCAATGGTGCGCCGCTCGCCGACGTCCTTGACTACCTGGGCATCCCGCGCTCGGCGCGCCCAGTGGTCGAATCGGTCTTCACCGGACCACGCAGCTACGTCGAGATCGTCGCGGGCTGTCACCATGACGGGCGGCACACCACCACCGAGGTGGGCATGAGCATCGTTGACACCGCAGTAGGCAGGGTCCTGGTGAGTCCGTCGCGTGCGTTCGACGGGGAATGGATCTCCACGTTCAGCCCCGGAACCGCGTTCGCCGTCGCCGTCGCCGTCGAGCAACTCGTCGGCCAACTACCGGACGGCCACTGGTTCGAGGGCAACCGACTCTCCCGAGACTTCACCAGTACCAACCCGCAAACTGTCTGACCCTTCTCGAGAACAATCGTCATTCCCGAACAGAAAGAGAATCAATGTCCCGCAGAATACTGAGGAGTCGGTGATGTCCAGCGCTGTCCTACCCATCGTGCGGGTCGCCATCCTTGCCGAGAGCAGGCTGACCGAGATAGCACTGCCCGCGGACCTGCCGCTGCGCGAAATTCTGCCGGCCGTAGAACGTTTGGTCGTCCCCGCCGTTGCGGACGATGCAGCTGACGCCGAAAGCTCAGCCGCGGAGCCGAAGACGCCCGCGCGGCTCAGCCTTGCTCCGATCGGCGGCGCCCCGTTCAGCCTGGACGCCAGTCTGGCGACGGTCGGGGTGGTCGACGGCGACCTCTTGGCGTTGCAGCCGATCCCGGTCGGGCCGGCCGCGCCCGGCATCGTCGAAGACATCGCCGACGCCGCCGTCATCTTCTCGACCTCGCGGTTGAGGCCGTGGGGCACTGCGCACATCCAGCGCGGAGCGATCGCCGCCGTGATTGGATTGATCTGGGCCGCAACAGGTCTCGGAGTCGCGCATCGGGTGGTGACCGGCTCTCCCGTCGGCGTGTTCGTGGTCGGCGCGATAGCGCTGCTCACCGTGGTGGCCAGTCTGGTGGCTCGCTCGCCGCGGGCCGGTTCAGCGTTGTCCGGTGCCGCTCTGGTGCCGGTCACCGCGGCGCTGGCACTGGCCGTGCCGGGTCACTTCGGCACATCACAGGTCACGCTGGCCGCGGCCGGCGTGGCTGCGTGGTCGTTGATCAGCCTCATCGTGCCGCACCGTGAATACCGCGGCACCATCAGCTTTTTCACCGCCAGTACCGTGCTGGGCGCGGGCGTGCTGCTGGCCGCCGGCGCGAGTTCGCTGTGGCAGCTTCCGCTGCTGACGCTGGGCGCGGGTCTGCTCGTCGTCGCGCTGCTGTTCACCGTGGAAGCTCCGCAACTGTCCGCGCTGTGGGCTCGGTTCCCGCTGCCGGTCATTCCCGCACCTGGCGACCCGACTCCGTCGGCTCCGTCGGCCCGCGTGCTCGAGGACCTGCCGCGCCGGGTCCGGATCAGCGACGCACACCAGACCGGCTTCATCGCCGGCGCCGTGCTGCTCAGTGTGATCGGTTCGCTGGCCATCGCCTGGCGACCAGAGGTGCTGTCTCCCTGGGGCTGGTACCTGGTCGCAGCGACGGCTGCCGCGGCTGCCCTGCGCGCCCGGGTATGGGACTCGGCGGCCATCAAGGCGTGGCTTCTGGCCCAGCCGCTCCTGGTCGGCGTGGCGTTGGAGGTCCTCTACACCGCGACGGCGCACTACCTGACCGCACTGGTGGTCGCAGTGGTGCTCGCTGCGCTGGTGGCGGCCTGGGTAGTCGTCGCGGTGAGCCCGACCATCGCGTCGCCGGACACCTACTCGCTGCCGCTGCGCCGGTTGGTGGGATTCGTCGCGTCCGGAATCGACGCTTCGCTGATCCCGGTGATCGCGTACCTGGTGGGCCTGTTCGCATGGGTGCTTGATCGATGACTTCTGGCGGCACTCGGCGATTCGGTTGTCTCGCAGTGGCTCTGATTGCCACGCTGTGGGCCTGCCCGCCTGCGCTGGCGGTCGACCGACCTCAGGTCGATCCGGGCGCGACGCCGCCGCCCGGTGCACCGGGTCCGGTGGCGCCGATGGAGAAGTAGCGGCGAGTGCAGTGCGACCGGAATCATCTCGGGCACCGATTTCAAAGCGGTGCCGCCCAGCCAGCAGTCCCTGGATCCGTCTGCGGCGTGGCGGTTTTCCCGCGGCGACGGCCAACTGGTCGCCGTGCTGGACACCGGAGTTCGGCAGGGGCCACGGCTGCCCGGCGTGCAACCGGGCGGTGACTACGTCGAGTCGACCGATGGGCTGACCGACTGCGACGGGCGCGGGACAGCGGTGGCCGGCCTGATCGCCGGCCAGCCCGGCGACGACGGCTTCGCCGGCATCGCACCCGGCGCCCGGCTGGTGTCGTTGCGGGTGACGTCGGCAAAGTTCTCGGCGCGCGGCGCAGGTGGCGACCCGAGCCCTCGGCCGAGCGGTCGTCGACGTGACCGCACTCGGCCGCGCGATCGTGCATGCGGCCGACCTCGGCGCGCGGGTGATCACCGTCGCGGGGATCACCTGCGTGGCCGCCGATCGCAACGTCGACCAAGGGGCACTAGGAGCGGCGATCCGTTACGCGGCCGTCGACCAAGGACGCAGTGATCGTCGCGGCCGCCGGCAACATCGGTGCCGCGGGCGCGGCCAGCGGAGCGGCGTGTGACTCGAACCCGCTGACCGACTTGAGCCGTCCCGATGATGCGCGCAACTGGGACGGTGTCACGTCGGTCTCCGTGCCGTCCTGGTGGCAGCCGTACGTGTTGTCGGTCGGTTCGCTGACGCCCGGCGATCAGCCGTCGAAATTCACCATGGCCGGGCCGTGGGTGGGTGTCGCCGCGCCCGGCGAGAGCATCGTGTCGGTGAGCAACCGCGACGACGGCGGACTCGCCAACGGACTGCCGAACGAACATCAGCAGCTGGTGCCGCTATCCGGAACGAGCTACGCCGCCGGATACGTCGCCGGTGTCGCAGCACTGGTACGCAGCAAGTACCCGGAGTTGAAGTCCACGCAGGTGATCGAGCGGATCACCGGGTCGGCACACAACGGAGCCCGAGCGCCGTCAAACGTGGTCGGCGCGGGCGCCGTGGACCCGGTGGCCGCTCTTACCTGGGAGCTTCCCGCTGCCACCGAGCGGTGACAAGTCACCGGTGAAACATGTTGCGGCGCCGCCGGAACCCGCGCCGAAGAGCCCGCTGGCCGCGGATCGTCGCATTCGGTGGAACGGCCGCTCTCGCTACTGGCTGTCGTGGCCGCCGCCGCGATCGCCGCACGCCGACGAAAGGAACCATCACTGTGAGCGCGCATCCATTCCGCCTCGCCGCCCACCGGACGGATCACGTTGGCGCTGTTGGCGGTTGTGGCCGCGGCCGTCGCCTTCCCCGTGGCATTCGGTGCGTGAGCGCTGGGTGCTCGGCATCGCGATCGTCGTGGTGATCGTGCTGCTGGCACGGTGGCGGGGACTTCCCGTCACCACGATCCTGCGCCGCCGGCTGGCGATCCTGCGCCCGAACCGGGGTGCGCGTCGGGCCGAGGAGTCGGTCACCGATGTGCGGACCACCGCGCTGCTGCGGGTGACGCCGCCACTGGGTGACGCCGATTCGCTGCCGTTGCCGCTGATCGCCGGTTACGCGCACCGCTACGGCCTGCGCGCCGATGCCATCCGCGTCACCAGCCGCGACAGCACGTCGGAGGTCGGCACCCGGGAACGGGAGACCTGGATCGGCGTAACGCTTTCTGCCGCAGACAATCTCGCGGCGCTGCAAGCCCGGTCGCCGCAGATTCCGTTGCACGAGACCGCCGAGGTCGCGGCACGGCGGCTGGCGGATCATCTGCGGGAGAGCGGCTGGACCGCTGCCATCGCCGAATCCCGACGACGTTCCTTCGCCGCTACCCGCGGTCGGCCCGCGAGACGTGGGCCGGGGTCAGCCAGGGCGAGCTCGAATCATGTTGCCGCGTATGGCGTCAAGGTCGACACCGCGCTGCCCAACACGCTCGCGGCGATCTGGTCGTACCCGGTCCGCGAGGTCTGGACGGCTGCCGAGGTGTCCGGTTCCGGCGATGACCAGACCCTGGCGGTCGCCTGCGCATTCCGCACCGACGCCAGCCCGAGCCGCGAGCGGGCCACTGCCCGGTCTGATTTCGAAGTCCGGCATCCAGCGCGCGGCGCTGACAGCGTTGGACCCGCTGTCGAATCAGCGTCTCGACGGCCACGTCGTGCTACCCGAATCGCTGCTCCTGGAGCGGCTGCGCTGGGCCAGCACCGCCCAGCCGCAGCCGATTGCGTGAACTAGCCGTCCGCAGAACAGGGCCGCGGCGTTGTCGATAGAAGACGCCGCGCAGCCACGCGTCGTCGACGCCCGGCAACCGGGTGAGTGAGCGCATGGCGTCGGCGTAGCCGTAGGGGATGTTGGGGAAGTCGCTGCCGAAAAGGATGCGATCACCCAAGTCGCGCAGCCGATTCAACTGCGACGACGGGAACGGCATGAGCTCGTCGACGAACGGCGTGAACGCCATCGTGGTGTCGAGCCGGACGTCGGACGAACTTTCGCAGATGTCCATGAAGTCGGCATACTCCGGCATCCCCATGTGCGCGATGATCAGCCGCAGCCGCGGATAGCGTTGCAGCAGAAGCCGTATCGGCTCGGGTCCGGTGTGCTCGCCGGGCGCCGGGCCGGACCCGCAGTGGATGACGACGGGTATCGCGGCGTCCTCGATGGCGCCCCAGACCGGGTCGAGCAGCGGGTCGTTGGGGTCGTACCGGCCCACCTGGACGTGGGCTTTGAAGACCCGCGTTCCGCCGTCGATCGCCGCGGCGACGTAATCGCCCGGCGTCCGGCTCGGGGTAAAACGTCGCGGTGGCAAGGCAATCCGGCGTCTCCGTCGAGAACTGCGCGGCCCACTGGTTGAGCCACGCGGCCATCTGCGGCTTGTGCGGGTAGACCAGCGCGGTGAAGCCGCGCACCCCGAAGTGCCGCAGCATCTGCGACACGTTCGGATTCCGCGGTCCGGTAGTTGATCGGCCACTCGCGGCCCACCAGCGGGCCGGCGGAATCGAAGTACTGCCACACCTTGTCCATCACCGATTTCGGCATGAAGTGGGTGTGTACGTCGATGACGCCGGGCAAGCCCAGCGCCGACCAGATCTGCCGTACCTCGCCGGACTCGTCGTCGTCGGCCATGGTCCATCCTCGAGTCGTCCCGGCAAGTGCTGAGTAATACCGTTTGTCTATATCAGTCGGCCGCGACAGGCCGTTGAACAGGAGACCCTATGTGGGATCCGGACGTCTATCTGACCTTCGCCGATCACCGCGCCCGTCCGTTCTACGATCTGCTCGCCCGGGTCGGAGCGACGAGACCCGCGTCGGGTGGTCGACCTCGGCTGCGGCCCCGGGAACCTGACTGGCCAGCTGGCCTGCCGCTGGCCGGACGCGATCATCGAGGCGATCGACAGCTCGCCGGAGATGGTCGACAGCGGCCCGGGAGGCGCGGCGTGAATGCCACGGTCGCGGACGTGAAAACGTGGACGCCCCAGCCTGATACCGACGTCGTTGCTCAGCAACGCCGCAATGCAGTGGGTGCCCGAGCATCGCGACCTGTTCGTTCGATGGGCCGGCCAATTGGCCGCCGGGTCGTGGATCGCGGTCCAGATGCCGGGCAACTTCGAAACCCCGTCGCATGCCGCGGTGCGTGCCGTGGCCCGACGTCGAGCCGTACGCGGAGTTGTTGCGCGACATTCCCTTTCGGGTTGGCACCGTGGTCGACACGCCGGCGCGCTATGCCGAACTTTTGCTCGACGCTGGATGCACGGTCGACGCCTGGGAGACCACGTACGTCCATCAACTCGGCGGCGAGCATCCGGTGCTGGACTGGATCAGCGGCACCGCGCTGCGACCGGTCAAAGAACAGCTCAATGAGCAGGAATACCGACGGTTCTGCGAAGAGCTCATCCCACTGCTGGCCGACGCATATCCGCCTCGGCCGGACGGGACGACGTTCTACCCGTTCCGTCGGGTGTTCTTCGTCGCGCAGGTGGGCGGCTGAGCCGTCGGCTACTCCGGCAATCCCAGTCGACGGGCGTCATCGCGATAGCGATCCACCCACTCATCGGACTGCTCACCGGCCTGGCGGTGCTGAAGCCGCAGCCGGGGCCAGCCTGGGATCTTGGCCGATCGCTTCCAGCACCGTGGCGACGACCGTCGTCAAGTTGTGCCACAGCATCGGATAGGGCACATCGATCGGCTCGATGCCCTCCTCGGCGAACCAGGCGCGCCAGCACTCGTTCTGCTCGCGCAACATGTGCACCGCATGGGCGATCGCACCGGCGTGATAGGTGGCCCGTGAGCCGTGCTCGGCGTGCGGTCGACCACGCCACATCCGCGTTTGCACGGCACGCCAGAACGACACCGCCTGTGACACCACGTCGGGCCGGTGGACGTGCACGTAGACCGGCTCGCTGCCGATCACGTCGCGAATGGCTGCTCGTAGACCGTCCCCGGAGCGGTCGGGCAGCGACGACGCCCGCTGCTGCAGCAGCGGCGTCTGGTTCCACATCAGCTTGCCGCCCCAGATGCCGTTAGGCGTGCGGCCCGAGCTGCGGATGTGTTCGCGCCAGGCGACCGAAGACGCGGTATCCGGCGTGCCGGGGTCGAGCGGGTCGAGCAGATGCAGGATCGACTCGTCCTCGACGTCGGCGAACCACTGGCGGGGCTGCGGCGCCATTCCGGTGGTCGGCAGGTACTGGAAGAACTCCTGCGGCTCGCCCGCTGTACCCGTCGCGCGTAACGACTCGGCCAACAACGTGCTGCCACAGCGCTGCGAGGCAAGCACGAGATAGGACGTCGGATGCTCGGGCACCGAGAGAGCCTAACCGCACGCCCGATGGGTCCGTCTACGGATCGGTTCGACGGGTTGCGTCGTCGATGCCGCGGTCGGCGGCGATCCCCGACCGACTGGTGGGCGCCTTCTCGTGGATCTGCAGATACGTCTCGGTGTACCGGGCTGCGATACGGGTACCGGCGAAGTCGGACGGAATGACGTCATCGGTCCGCTGTCGCCAATCATGGAGGCGGACAGCAAGATCGGCGGCCACCTTGTCCGCATCGTCGGTGTCGTCTCCGGTCAGCAGGTTGTTCGTCTCGGTGGGATCGGAGCGCAGGTCGTAGAGTTCGCGTTCCGGTCGCGGGGAGGTGACCAGCGGTGCGACGGCCTGCCCGGACGGGCTTTCCTCGATGTCCCACGGTAGGTCCAACAGCGGCCGGCGCGCGTAGTTCTCGATGTAGCTGAAGTCCTTGGTCCGGATCGCGCGGATGGGATCGAACGAGTCGTGGTAGGTCTTGGTGGTGTAGACATGGTCGCGCACCGGCTCGGCATGATCGCGGGCGAGCAGCGCCTGCGCATGCGACACGCCTTCGATCGTCCGACGGCGTCGCGACGCCGAGCAGTCCGAGCAGCGTCGGTAGCAGATCCACGCCGCTGAACAGATCGTCATAAACCTTGGGCGGCAGATTCATTCGAGTCGGCGGCCGGACGATCATCGCGATTCCGGTGCCCGCCTCGTACAGCGTCGACTTGGCTCTCGGGAATGCCGCGCCGTGGTCGGTGAGGAACACCACCCAGGTACTGGCGTCGAGTCCGGTGGCGGCAAGCGTGTCCAGTATCTGGCCGACCGCGGCGTCGGCGGTCGGTGATGGATCCGTAGAACTCGGCCAGATCCTGGCGCACCTCGACGGTATCGGGTAGATAGCCGGGCGGATCGACAGTGCCGGTGTCGGCGGGTTCGTAACGCTCGCGCGGATAAGGCCGGTGCGTTTCGAAGAACCCGGCGGTCAGCAGGAACGGCCGTTCGGCGTCGTGGTTGCGCAGCCACTGCTGAGCCCGTTCAACCACGTACTCGCAGTACGAGTTCGACACGTCGAACTCGTCGAACCCCAGCCTCGACGGATGCGATGTCTCGTGCTGCATCCCAAAAAGCGCAGAATACCAGCCGAATTGGGAAAGAATTTGAGGCAGCGTCCGAACCCCGGGGCGATATTCCCAACCGTGGTGAGCCAGTCCGACGAGCCCGTTGCTCTGTGGGTATCGGCCGGTGAACAGCGACCCGCGCGACGGGGAGCACAGCGGTGCGGTGGCATGCGCACGGGTGAAGAGGATGCCCTCGGCGGCGAGCTGGTCCAGCCGGGGACTACAGACATCCTGGCGGCCGTAGGCGCCGAGATACCGGCCGAGGTCGTGCCAGTGCACGAGCAACACATTGTCGCGTCGCGGATGCTCCGCGCCTGGATTAGCGTCTGCGCCGCCGATCGTCGCCACCTCCTGAGCTCTGCCGGGCTCCGTCGACGTTATCGGCCTCGGCGTTTCGCAGCATGTGGCGGGGCTATCTCGCCCGGCCGCTCACCACTGCGGCGGCGGGCCGGGAGGGCTGTAATGCGGGGGCTGAGGCGGCCCCGGTGGCCAGTGGCCGCTGTCCGGATATCCGTTGCGTCGCACGGTCAACTGCGACGGCAGCCCCAGCAGCACCCGGAAGGCCGAGATGAACATCAGGCCGCCGGCGACCGCGATGATCAGACCTGCGATCAGGTCGTAGGTAACTCGACCCGTGGCGCCGTAGCGCGCCTCGAGACCGATCGACAAGACGAGCATCACGATCCCGCCACCGAGGATGAGGAATTGCCCCAGTGGTCTCCTGAGGAAGAGCATCACCGCGCCGGCGGCAACCGCAAGAGCGGCCGCGATGACCAGGAACAGGCAGACGACCAGAGCCACCGGCACGGCTGGAACCATGTTGTGGATCTGTTGGCGGCACATGTTGCCGTACTCACCGCCGAACCGGTTGCAGACATCGGAGGCCCGACTGACCGCACTGTTCAGGTTGATCCAGAGGGTCAGCGTGAGGATTCCACCCAGCAATCCCAGCAACCCGATTGCCGCGAGGGTGATCCAGCCGAATGCCTGCTGAGAAGTCGGGGCCGGCACAGGCGGGCCGTAGCCACCCCACTGCTGCGGTGCGTACCCGGGCGGTGGCGGTTGCTGGCCGTAGCTCTCCGGGCCCGGCGGGCCGCCGAAGCCAGGCCCGACCTGCCCCGGAGAATCGTCGGGCGGGGGCCCCCATTGCGGAGGGGGGCCTGGCGGCGGAGGTGGTTGCACCTCGGAATCGTAACCGCCGCAGGCCACCGGCCCCCGATGAGCGACGCGCTACGCGCCCGGCAAGACGATGCGCCGCCGGGCGCGGTACCCCGGCCGGACCGGATAGCCACCGTGCGCGGCCAGCGACCGTAGCTGGCCTAGCGCGAACTCGCGGCCGCGGCCGGACTCCGGAATCACCACTCCCGCCCAGAGACCTTCGGAGCCCGGTGTCTCCCACGCCTCGCGGGCGCACCGCCAGCGCAGCGGGCAGGCGCGGCAGAGAGTCTTGGCGTCGTCGTCCGGGTACGTCGTCCATCGCTCCGGGTCGGTGGTGCAGACCGGGACGAACTCTCCCTGCGGCGCGGCCAGCGTCATCACTGTTGCAGTCATAGCGTTACCCCTCCAGTTGCGGTGCGCTCGCACCGTTATCGCTACGACTTTAGGACCGCCGAAGGGAAGGTGCAACAGTTAAACCGAAGCATTGCTCCGTCAAGGAGAAAAGCCCGTTCGAATCTCGGCAAAGGTGGCATTGACGTGCGGAAATATATGCCTAAATTGTTATGGTGAGTAGGCTAAGGACTCGGTAAGATCGTGAAAACGTAGCGTACGAGCACAGAATTGATCTCGTAACCGCAGCGTTGGCGGACAAAGCGCGCCGCCTGTCGTAGCGAAGACGTAGCATCCACTCAACATCGACCGAGGAGCGTGTGATGACAACCGGCCCTAGTGCACCGGCGCCGATACCCGGTCTGGTGGTCCGGGTCGGATCCCGGTCGCACCCGTTGAGCGCCCGTGACGGTGTTGCGGTCGTCGGCCGGGATCCGTCCGCGACGGTACGCATCAACGACGACCGGATCTCGCGTTCCCACGTCCGTGTCGAGCCGCGCCGCGACGGCTGGCAGCTGATCGACACCAGCACCAACGGGATGTTCGTCGACGGTGTGCGGCGAAACTCTGTCCTGGTCACCGTTCCCACCACCGTCCATCTCGGAGACGCGAACGGAATTCCGGTGACGCTGGTGCCCGGAGGCCCCCGCGACGAGACCGTGGTGACCGCCGTCGACGACGTCGACGACGACCACTGGGACGAGCTGGCCGAGACCGATCCCGACGGTGGCCCGGGCCGGTCGGGCGGTCGCCGCTCGTCGACGCGAACTCGACATCACCCAGCGCAGCCTGGCCAGGGACAAGGTCATCAACGCCGGCACCCTGATCGCGTTCGAGAAGGGCCGCAGCTGGCCGCGCCGCGGCACGCTGGCCAAACTGGAGGAGGTGCTGGACTGGCCGGCCGGCACCATCACGCGCATTCGCAACGGCAGCCCTGCCGACCAGGACGGTGAGGTCACCGAAGTGCTGACCGAGACGGTGCAGGCGCCGCTGATGGCCGAGGCGGTCGAACTGGCCATGCACAGCATCGGCGCCGCGGTGGACGCGCTACCCGGCCCGGCGGAACCGGATTTCACCCAGCGGGCCACGCCGATCCTGGCTGACCTCCGCAAGCTCGAGACGGTGGCCGCCAACGCCGCGCGCAACGCCCGTGGCACTCCATCGGTGGTGCTTGCGCTCAGCGCCGTCCGGCGGCGCTACAACGAACTCATGTTGCGCGCCGCGAAGTCGCCGTCGGCGACGCTCGGTCAGCGGCTCTACGGCGCACGCCACCGCGCTGAACTCAGCGTCGAGGAGGCCGCCAACGCCGCCGGTGTCTCGACAGAAACCTTGCTCGACGCCGAGTCCGAGCGCTCGGTACCTCCGGATGCCGCCGCGGCGCTCGACACACTCATCGCGCAACTCGCGATGAGTTGATGCTCATGTCGCGGGGTGTGGCGCCTGCCCCCAGCTGTTCTCCGACACGAATTCGCCCAGCGGGCGTCCCAGCGCCCAGCCGTCCAATTCCAGCGACGGCCGGTCGGGGAAATCGGGCACCGGGCCCAGGCACAGGATCGCCACCGGCTCGGCGTCGGCGGGCATGGACAACAGCGAAGCCAGCCTCGGCGGATCGAACAGCGACACCCATCCCATTCCGAGACCCTCGGATCGCGCTGCCAGCCAAAGGTTTTGGATCGCGCAGGACACCGATGCCAGATCCATCTGCGGCATCGTGCGACGACCGAACACGAAGCTGTCCCTGCCGTCGGACAACGCGACCACCAGCAGCTCGGCGCAGTCGAGAATGCCTTCGACCTTGAGCGCGAGGAATTCCTGCGCGCGTTGACCGAGCGCGTGCGCGGTCTGCTGGCGTTCCTCGTCGACCAGCGCGTGGATGCGCTGCCGCAGAGCGTCGTCGGTGATCCGGATGAATCGCCAGGGCTGCATCAGCCCGACATTCGGAGCTGCGTGGGCGGCTTGCAGGAGGCGGGCGAGGACATCGTCGGAAACCTTGCTGCCCGGCACGAATCGGCGCATGTCGCGCCGCTCGGCGATCACGCGATAGATCGCCTGCCGCTCCGGCGTGCTGAATGCGTGCTCGTCCACCTCGTCATCGTAGGAAGCTTGGTGAGGTGAAGCGGCCAACGACGCCAACTCGACGTGTCGGGGGGCGTGGTAAGTCAGAGTTGCTTCGAACCCGTCGACGCCAGAACCGGACAAAAGGACAACCCTGTGGATATTCCGGAGTCACTGCAGCAACTGCCCACCAACGGCACCCGTGGAGGCGTCTATGGCGAGCCCTACCGCACGGCGGACGGCGGGACCGTGATCACTGTCGCCAAGGTGCGAGGTGGTGCCACTACTCCGATGGGTGTGTTCGTCGTCCACGCCGGTACGGCGCGTTGGGTACCGGCGGTCGACACCAACCGGATCGCGCTGATCGGAGTGATCACCGGCCTGATCTCGGCGGTGCTGGCCAGCGTGGCCGTGCTGCGCCGCCCGCCCTGGCCCGACTTGTCGGCGACGTCGTCGGCCTGGCTGCCGTGCCGATCGGGTTAGGGCCGGTAGGTGACGCCTACGGCGCGCAGCACGTACTCCGGTGGAATGTCGAAGGCCAGCGAGCGGCGGGGCAGCCTGTTCAGCACGTCGTCGGGAAGCTCGAGCTTGTAGTGCAGCGACAAATGCCCGGTGAAGGTCTGATCGAGCTCGTCGACGTCGGCGTCGACCTGCAGGCCAGTGGAGGATATCGCTGCTGCCGCCACGCCCGACTGCGGCGCATCCCAACGGACGTCGACGGTCGGGCCGGCCAATTTCGGCAATGACGACAGGGTCGCCAGGGCTCGCTGCGAGGTGAACGCGACCGAGCCGACATAGCTGGCCACGCTGTGCGCCGACCGCAGACCCGGAATCGCGCCGCTGAATCGGCGGGTGACGGGCACGAAGTCGGCGAGGTAGATCAGCCCCTCGGCCTCGACTGCGGCGCGCACATCGGCGGGCAGCTTGCCGATGCCGAAGAGCTTGCGGACGAAGACCGGCATGTCTCCAGTATTACCGCGAGCGGTGCCAGGGAGGTGTCATGCCGGGTCGCCCGGAGGAGAACCTAAGCATGGCCGCTGAGACGATCGATCAGGAATAGTCCGAGTCGACGTCGGCGATTTGACTCGTCACCGGCCGGCACTTGCGGCCGCTGCTTCAAGCTGGTCGACTGACATCAACATGACGTGGCTGAAAATTGTTGCAGTACCGGAGATTAGGATTGCCCGATCATCGTCTAGGCGGAGCTCGATGTGCGCACCGTCCAAATCTGTTACCTGAATACCCGCGGCGTATCCCTTCCTGTACAACTCTGCTCCCAAACTCCCTGAAGCTAGGCGCGGTCGTGCGGCAGTGATCCAATCCCAGACGAGGTACTTCTCCGTCAGCGGGAAAGTCGAGAATTTGGCGTCACCATATGTGCGTTGACCTCGATCGTCGACGGTATCGACAGCCCACCACTCGTCCTCGCGTCGAAGGTGAACCGAATAATCCTGCGACCGAAAAAGGATCTCGCAGTCGTCGCACTCGGTCGAACTGGATGGGTCTCGAAGGCCAGCAGCGGGTGCCCATCGGGCCCAATTTGCTGACAAGCGCGAAAAATCGGTCATGAGCTACTCAACCTCTCCCAGGACTCCTTGGCGAAGCAGATCTCGTACGGATCCTGTGCTGCCATCCGGTTTGATGATGCGATATTGGGTGCCACCGCCTGGTTGGTGAAACCAAGGTGCGGCTTGAGACTCCTCGATTCGCCAGCCTGGTTGCAGCGCCGCGGGATCTTTGACGACGTATTCGTAGTACGGCTTGAGGGCACTCTCCGGCGGGAGGGCCCGTTCAGCGAAGGGCACTCCGTCGGGGCTAAGCCAGCCGCCGTAGGGCGAGCCGAAACGATCGATGACGGTGCCGGTCGTCAAGTGTGCGTCGTGGACGGTCCCGGGAATCGCGTAAATGTGCCCGGGCAGCGTGTCGTCCGGATAGTGCAAGCTGCCGTCGGGGTTGGTGAAGTGCGGACCTGGTTCGGTCGGGTGGTAGCCCTCGAACAGCGGTGAGTCGTGCGGCAACGGGTGGGGCACGTCGGGCAACGGCTCGACCGGAACATGTGCGCCGCCGCCCGCCGACCGTTGGTTCATGGTCCGGCACGGGCCCGGGGTGTTCGGTGGTCACGGGCGGCGGATGGTCGACTAAGGCGCCCGGCGGAAGTGATGCCGGCGCATGTTCCCCCGCTGTCGCTCCAAGCTCTAGCTCGGCGATTTTGGCACGAACTTCCGCGGCGCTGAAAGTTTGGGCGATCACGTTCTCGGACGTGATGTCAGCACCCAAGCCGACAGCGCGCCGCTCGAGCAGCGACTTGAACCCCTGGATGGCGGCTTCCCCGCCCGCTTTGATCTCGGGCCCACCCACCGCGAGTGTGATGGCCGAAAACAGTGGCTCGTCGGTGGCTTCGACACGGCCCGGATCGGGCGTGCGCATGCCGACAAGTTTGCCGTCCTTGAATGTGTAGTACGTGCCCCGTCCCTGGTCGAAGATTTCGCCGGTGCCGTTCTTCAGCTGGCCGGTGACCTGCACGGGCTGTCCGTCGGCGTCGTAGCCGAACAGAAAGTGCCCGTCCGCGCCGGCACGCATTGCCGACGGGTCGGTGCTGCCGTAATCAGGTAGCTTGCCCAGATCGTTGAGCGCGTCGGCGAGGTTCTTCTTCAGCTCGGGAAGCCGGTCCATGGCGGCCTTGGCCTCCGGCGATCCCGCGCCGCCTGTGTAGGCCGCTCTTGCCGCGTCATCCACGGCTTTCTGCGCGGCGCGCACCTTCGCCATCTGGTCGACGACCGCTTGGTTCATGGCGTGCTGAAGGTCCGCCAGTTCGGGTGCGTCGAAGGCCGACGGCGGAATGTCGCCGGGCTTGGCCGCTTCGCCGTCCATCCCGTAGAGCGAATTCGGGTCGAGCCCGTCGGTCGACAGGTGCCCCTTCGCATTCTTGAGGCCGTCGGCGTATTGATCGCGAAGCTGCTCGAGCCACTGCAGCGTCGCTTTGGTGTCATCGATTGCCTCGTGCTCGCAGTCGGTGATGTACTGCTGCAGTTGCTCGATGTCGTCTTCGATGTCGTCGACGTCGTCCTCGTCGGTGGCCTGGGCGAGGAGCTGTTCATCCTGCTTGATCAGGTCCTCGGCCTGACCGATCCAGTCGTCCAAGGTCTGCAGCCGGGCATCCAACGTGTTGATGTAGCCGGTTGCGGTGCCCTGGGTCTGCGCCAGCGCCGCGGCAATGGTCTCCAAATCGACTGCGACCTTTGGCAATTGGCTCGCCTGCAGACCTAGCGCGGCGATCGTCTGCTGCACTTCGGGCGAGTTGGTGATCGGGTGCTGACCGTTGTCGCGGGTCCACGCCTCGAGGCGGCTTCGCGCATCGGTGAACGCTTGGTCGGCTTCGCGGGTCGATTGCCCGGCGTTGTGAAATGCCCGCGCCAGATCGCCGATTTGTGTCGGCCGGCCGCTCTGCAGCGTGGCGTTGACCTTCCAGGGGTCGCCCCCGGCGAACATGGACAGCAGGCCCCGGCTCATGTGGCGGAGCGTCACTAGAGTTCTCGCAACTCCGAGGTGTTGTGCTCGTCCATCGCCGTGAATGAGGATGCGGCGCGATGTGCCCACGCGCCAACATCATTGAGGCTTCGTTGGTGATTGTGCAGTGCGGCGACGTGCTGAGCGTGCGCAACGCTGAGCGCTTCGTGGAAATCGTCGGCGTCGGCAAAGTCCCCGAACATTCCGGCCAACGGCAGTGTCCCCGACAAGTGGTCGGCGCCCGATTCGGCGTGCTCACTCGCGCGGAAAGAACCGGCCGCCCCGGAGTGCAGCTTGGCGGTGTCGACGCGCATGGCGGTAACGCTACTACCGGCACGCTTGCCGTCAATTCACCTCAGCGCGCACGACTCCCGAGCCGCAGCCGATAACGCACCAGCCCGGCGAGGACGATGGCCGAGGCCGCCAGCATCCCGACGTCGGAAAGCCACGCTCCGGCCGCGTGACGCCACAGCCGGTCGACCGGCAGGCCGGCCTCGACGCTGTTCAGGTCGACCGTCGACGCCGACGCCGCAAATCCCCAACGCGCGGGCACCAACCAGGCCAGCTGATCCAGGACCAATCGTCCCGTCACGGGGATCAGGCCCCCGGCCAGCACCATCGACACCATGATGGTCGCCACGAGCATCGGTAGCACCTGCTCGGTGGAGCGGGCCAGCGACGACAGAGTGAGTCCCACCATCGCCGAGGTGATCGCCGTCAGGGCCAGGCCCGTGTACAGCTCCACGACACCTTGCGCCACGCCGTGCCCCAGTAGCGCTCCGCCGTGCGAGGGCGTTCCCTTGCCGATCGTCATGATGGCGACCATGACCGCGGTGCCGGCCAGCGCGGCGATGCTGTAGACGACGATCTTCGCGATCAGATAGGCCGACGCGGACAGGCCGACGGCGCGTTCGCGCTGGAAGATCATCCGCTCGCCGACCAGATCGCGGACGGTGAGCGCGGTGCCCAGGAACACGGCGCCGATGTTGAGCAGGATCAGGATGTCGATCGGCTCCTCCGGCCCGGCCGGACCGGCCGCGCCGAGGCCGGTGCTGCCGGGCACCGCCAGCGACAGCACGCCGAGCACGACCGGCAGCACCGCCAGGAAGGCGAAGTAGCCGCGGTCGGAGGTGATCAGCCGCGTCTGGCGGCGCACCAGCGTCATGACCTGGCGCCACGAGCTGGTACGCGGCGGCTTTCCCAGCGGCGCCGCGCCGGCGGTCGGCGACGGCCGGCGCGGGGACGCGGGATGACGGGACAGGTACGCGCGATGCGCGCCGTCGGGATCGGTGCTGACGCGGGCAAAGATGTCGGCCCAGTCGGTGCTGCCCATCGCCGGCCCGATCTGCGCGGGCGGGTCGGCGAAGGCGGTCTTGCCGCCGGGGGCCAGCAGCAGGATCTGGTCACACATCCCCACGTAGGTCAGCGAGTGCGTGACGACGATGACCACCCGGCCCGCGTCGGCGAGCCGTCGCAGCATCGTCATCACCTGACGGTCCAGCGCCGGGTCAAGGCCCGAGGTCGGTTCATCGAGGATCAGCAGCGACGGGCCGGTCAGCAGTTCCATGGCCACCGATGCGCGCTTACGTTGCCCGCCGGACAGCTTGTCGACGCGAGTGTCCTTGTGCGGGGCCAACTCCAGCTCGTCGAGCACCCGCTCGACCACCTGCCGTCGATCCTCAGCGGTGGTGTCCGGGGGCAGCCGCAGTTCGGCGGCGAAATTCAGCGCCTGCTCGACGGTGAGCTGGCGGTGCACCACGTCGTCCTGCGGCACCATCCCGATGCGCGAACGCATCGAGGCGTACTCGGCGTGCACGTCGTGGCCGTCGAACGCGACCAGGCCCGCGCTGCGTGGCATCGCACCACCGATCAGCTTGACCAGCGTGGATTTCCCGGCGCCGGACGGTCCGATCACGGCGGTCAGCGTCCCGGGCTTGGCGGTGAACGACACGTCTTGTAGCAGTTGGCGACCGTCGACCGTCAGTGCCAGTCCGTGCGCGGTGAGCCCCCTGGTGCGGGCTGCCGCGGGCTGAGGGACCAGGGTGTTACCGGTTGTCAGCAGGTCGGTGTTACCGATTGTGACGACGTCGCCGTCACGCAGCGTCGCGCTGGTGATCAGGGTTCCGTTGACGAATGTGCCGTTGCTGCTGTCGTTGTCGCGAATCTCCAAGCCGGCGGGCGTGGACGTGAGCATCGCGTGTACGCGGGATGCCAGTGCGTCCTCGACCACGATGCTGTTGGTCTTGGCGCGGCCGATCGTCGCCGAGCGTAATGGTGCAGCTGGTGACGTAGCCGCCGGATTAGGCCGACTCGGCCGCGGTTGCATGCGCGGTGGGGGTGGCACCGGTGGGGCAGGACCCGCGGGACGGAACATCTGGGTGGCGGGGCTTTCGACACCGGTGGGCGGGCTCGACGCAGCGGCCGCGACGCGGAAGGTCAACGTGGGCCCATGCGGGCCACCCAGCGCAATGCTCAGGCGATCGCGGATGGGGACCAGGTTGGAGCGGGCACCGTCGACGAAGACGCCGTTCTGGCTTTTGTCGACGACCACCCAATGGCCACCGTCGAAGCGCAGAATCGCATGCACCCGCGATATCAGGGTCAGGTCTTCGGGGTTGACGTCGTGAAAGCAGATGTCACAGTTGCGGTCGCGGCCCACGACCACGTCGCGGTCGACCGGAAAGGTGTACATCGCCGAACCGAGCCAGACCGTCAATGGCGGCACGCTGACGCCGCCCGCCGTGGCGAGCTTCGTCGTACTGCTGCCATCAGCGGGCTGAGGGCGGCGATCTGTCGGTGACATCCATCGCTTTCTATACCCGGGAATCCGGTTGGTAACGCCTACGAACATATCGGCGCACCAGCGGAGACAGGTGACGAGAGTTACCTCGCAGCCGCGCGGTGACCTGATCGACGCCAAACCTTGACTTGACCACCCGATCGGGCTGCGCCGACGATAAGACGGTGCGCCGACTGCTGGGTCTATTGTGCGCTGCGGTGTGCGCAGCCGTTGTACCCATGGCGACAGCTCCGAAGGGGGGTGCAGTCGGCGCACCTTGGTTTGCGCCGCTGGTCGGTAACGCCAGCCAGGTGATCTCCGTCGTCGGCAGCGGCGGCTCGAACGCGAAAATGGATATCTACCAACGAAGTAACACCGGCTGGCAGCCGGTCGAGGCCGCCATTCCGACTCATATCGGCTCCGCAGGTCTTGCGCCGCAAGCCAAGAGCGGCTATCCCGCAACGCCGATGGGCGTCTTCACGCTGCCGTTTGCGTTCGGGACCGCACCCAACCCCGGTGGCGGCCTCAAATACGTTCAGGTCGACTCGAATCACTGGTGGAACGGCGACGACGGCAGCGCCACCTTCAACACCATGCAGGTCTGCCGTCGGGCGCAATGCCCGTTCGACACCAATGCGAGCGAAAACCTCCAGATCCCGCAGTACAAGCACGCGGTCGTGATGGGCGTCAACCCGGACCGTCAGCCCGGCAAGGGCGCGGCTTTCTTCTTCCACACCACCGACGGGGGCGCGACGGAAGGGTGCGTCGCGATCGATGATGCCAAGCTGGTGCAGGTCATTCAGTGGCTGAAGCCCGGCGCGGTGATGGCGATCACCCAGTAAGTGGTTGCGCTCCAACAGTTCTCCCTACAAAGCCAGAGCGCTGCCCGCAGTCACCTTGAAGTCGAGGTTCTTCAACGACAAGGTGGCGTCGTAGGTCCGGTCGTATCCGGTCGCGCTGATCCGCCATCCGTCAGCGGTGCGGCGGTACCGATCGTGGTAAAACCCGGCGCCGATCAGCATGAAGTCGAATTCGGCCACGATCACCCGGTCCTGCAGATACCAGGTGCCGGTGGCTTCGTCGCCGTTGACCTCGATCTCGGGATGGGTGACGCGATGCTCGGTGATCACGTTCGGCCCGAGTTGTGAGCGCATGTACTCGACGAGATCACCCCGGTTGGTGAAGTGGTGTTCTTCGCCCATCGACGACCCGTAGTCGCCGACCACGTCTTCGGTGAGCGTCTCGGCGAAGTCGTCCCAGTGTTTGGTGTCCAGTCCACGCAGATAGCGGTACTTGATCGTTTCTATCGCAGTCACGTCGGCGAGCCAGGCGCCGTGATCTCGGGAGCTCATCTCGTCATTGCAGCACACGTCGACGGGTATTCTCCGGGCATCCGAGACTATCCGCGGCCAACTGCAGTCGCCCGGCTCGAAACGAAGGACACACGCCAGCATGTTGAGCCCCGGTTCGATCTTCGCCGGATACCAGATCGAACGGGTACTGGGCGGCGGCGGAATGGGCACCGTTTACCTCGCGCGCAATCCTGATCTGCCGCGAAGTGAGGCGCTGAAGGTGCTCAACGCCGAGTTGTCGGGCGACGAGGACTTCCGGGCGCGCTTCCTCCGGGAGGCCGAAGTGGCCGCGTCGCTGGACCATCCCAACATCGTGTCGATTCATCAGCGGGGCGAATCCGACGGCCAGCTCTGGATCGCGATGCAGTTCGTCGATGGCACTGACGCGAACGCCGCGCTGCGAGCCGGCACGATGACGCCGGCGCGCGCGGTGCACATCATCGGCGAGGTCGCCAAGGCGCTCGATTACGCACACCAGCGCGGTGTGGTGCACCGCGACATCAAGCCGGCCAACTTCCTGCTGTCCGGGCCGACCGGCCGCGACGAGCGGGTTTTGTTGGGGGACTTCGGGATTGCACGTGCCCTGGATGATGCGGGGTTCACGATCACCGGATCGGTGACGGCGACGGTGGCGTACGCCGCGCCTGAGGTGCTGGCCGGCCATCCTTTCGACGGCCGGGCGGATCTGTATTCGTTGGCCTGCACACTGTTTCGGCTGCTGACCGGGCAGGCGCCATTTCCGACGGCCAACGGACCTGCGGCCGTCGTTGCCGCTCATCTGCATGCCCCGCCGCCAAGGGCCAGCGACGCGGTGCCAGGTCTGTCGGCGCAGATGGACCAGGTGATCGCCACCGCGATGGCAAAAGACCCCTCGCAGCGCTTCACGTCGGCACGCGCTCTGGCCGAAGCCGCCACCGCGGCGCTGAACGAACAGCTGGGCTCCACGACGGCGCCATGGCATCCGGTGCCCATTCCGGCACCACCGGTCGACGGCGCGCCGCAATGGGGGACCGGCCCGTATTCGGCAACGGCCCAACTCGGTTTCCGCGGGCCACCACCGCTGCCGCCACCGCCGCGGCGAGGCCCGCACTTGGCCGCTGTGGTCGGCGCCATCGTCACCGTGGTCGCCGCGCTGGTGGTGGTGGCGGTGTTGACCGTGAAAACTCGGCCGGACACCGGGGCTGCGTCGTCGTCGGCCAGCACCACGACCGCGGCGGCGCCTACCGGCCCGTTGGACAGCACCGCGCTGTCGGGTCTGCTGTTATCGCCCGAACGGGTCGCCGGAATGGTCGGAGCCGCCGCACTGGTCCAGGAGTCGTTCGCAGACTCGGTCATCGACGACTCGGGAAAGCTGCTGCAGAAAGACTGCATCGGTGTGATGGCGCCGGCGCAGCATCTGGTGTACGGCGACGCCGGGTGGACCGGGGTGCGTTCACAAGCGCTGCGGAACGCGGGCGACGGACCCCGCCTCTATGCCGTCATCCAGGCGGTGATCAGCTTCCCGAACGCCGACGCCGCCAAAAAGCTTCTCGCCGACCAACAATCGCAGTGGGCGAGCTGTTCGGGGCGCACCCTGACGCTGGCGTTCCCCACCCCGCCGTCACCACAGCTGTGGCTCGCCGGCACGCCGGCCGACATGGACGGCACGATGACCATGACGCAGACCCTCAAAGACGGCGGCGGCATGCAGTGCCAGCGCGCGCTGGCCGTGCGAAACAACGTCGCTGTCGATGTGTCGGCCTGCCGTTACGACGTTACTGAGCAGGCTCTCGACATCGTGCACGGGATCGCCGCGAAGGTTCACGGTTAGCGCTCAGCGCAGGTAGAGCGTGACCATCTCGATGAGCGCGTGCCGTTCCCGTTGCCAGTCGATCGGTGTGCCGATGATCATCTGCGCCAACACCACACCGCGAAGGGTGGCCCAAATGACTTCGGCCACACCGTCATTAGCAGGATTGTTAGTGATCAGGCGACCGAGCTGATTGATCGCCGCGTTCATCTCCAGCAGGTGTCGGCGCGATGAGCCCGCTCGGTTGGCCCGCAGGATTTCGAACGCCGCCATCGACGTCGGGCTGCTGTAGCAACTCCACGCGGTGTCAACGACGGTCTCGATGCGCTCCCGCATCGGCAGTTCGCTGACATCGGCCGACGAGAGGCTCTCCACCAGTCGGGCCACCCCGTCGTCGACGACGGCCATTAGCAGGCCGTTGCGGTCGCCGAAGTGATACTGGATCACTCCCCAGGTGACGCCGGCGCGTTCGGCCACATGCTTCGCCGTCGCGGCGACATAGCCTTCCTCCACGATGCAGTGGACGGTTTCGTCGATGATCTTCGCGCGAGTGTCGTCGCCGCGTTTGCGTGGCGCACTCGTCCGCCGGGTAGGGCTGACGGCGGAGGCGGCCTTCTGGCCTGCGGAGATGGACATTGTTGACTTTATAACATAGTCAGCTCTATTTTTGGTCGGTGAGCCCATCCCGCTATGCCCAGCTGTCCCGCGAACAGCTCGCCGTTCTGCTCCCCGAGCTGTTGTTGATCGGGCAGATGATCGACCGCTCCGGCATGGCCTGGTGCATCCAGGAGTTCGGCCGTGACGAGATGGTGCAAATCGCCATCGAGGAGTGGGCCGGCGCGAGCCCGATCTACACCCGACGCATGCAGCGCGCGCTGAACTACGAAGGTATCGACGTCCCAACGATTTTCAAGGGCTTACAGCTCGACATCGGTGCGCCGCCTCAATTCATGGACTTCCGCTACACCATCCACGATCGCTGGCACGGCGAGTTCCATCTCGACCACTGCGGCGCGCTGCTCGACGTGGAGCCGATGGGTCCCGAGTACGTCTTCGGCATGTGCCACACCATCGAGGACCCGACCTTCGACGCGACCGCAGTCGCCACCAATGCGCGCGCGCAGGTGCGGCCCATTCACCGCCCGCCCCGGCTCCCGTCGGACCGGCATCCACACTGTGCCTGGACGGTGGTCATCGACGAGTCGTATCCGCCGGTCGAAGGAATTCCGGCACTGGACATCGTGGCCGAAACCGTGGCTGCCAAATGGGAACTCGACGCGATCGACCAATCCGACGAGGGGCTGGCCGACTATTCGGGGCCGGTGGTGTCGGACTTCGACTTCAGTGCGTATTCGCATTCGGCCCTGGTGCGGATGGCCGACGAAGTATGCCTGCAGATGCATCTGCTGTATCTGTCCTTCGCGATCGCGGTGCGGGCGCGCGCGGGAGCCGACATCAAACTGGCCGACTCGATCTGCACCCGCGGATTGACCGGGGTGGCCGGTCTCGGCGCGGAGCGCATTCACCGGGCACTCGAACTGCCCGCCGGAATCCAGGGACTCCGAACGGTTTTCGAGCTGCACCCGTTGTTCAACCCGATTGGATACGTCAACGCCGAGTTCGGCGACGAACTGACGGTCCACCGGTCGCCGGCTCACGACGACGCAGCATGGATCTCGCTGTGTTCGCCGGATTCGATGCAGCCGCTGCAGGCGATCGCGACCGCCGTCGACCCGCGGATCGAAATCCGGGTCACCGGCACCGGCACCGACTGGACCGCTGAGATCGCCGAGACCGACACTGCGGCAAAGGAGCTGTCCGAGGTTGCGATCGCCAAAGTCAGCGGTGGGGCGACGTTCGAATTCCAGCCGCGACAATCACTGCCACTGACCGTTGTCTGACGAGAGCCGATCTGTCAAGCCGGCGGCTGTCTCACTTCGGTGACGCAACCGCATCGACCGGGTACCGATGACGTTGTGGCCGATGGCCATAACGCGACCCGCCCTTATCGTTGACGCTGGCCACCGAATGTTGTCGACGAAAGTATTTGAGTTATGTATGACCCGTTGGGGTTATCGATCGGCACCACGAACCTAGTCGCGGTACGTAACGGCAATCCGCCCGTGTCGCGGCGTGCCGTGCTGACGCTTTTTCCGGATCGCGCGCCGGAACTCGGTGTGCCCGTGGACGACCCGGATGCCGAGGACACCGGTACGCTGATGACCGGCTTCGTCGAGCGGGTCGGCGGGTCCAAGCCCGTGAAATCCGCGGACGGTTCGAGCCACGATCCGTCGCTGTTGCTGGTCGAAGCGCTGGACGCGTTGATCGCCGAGACCGGCGGGGAAGCCGCGACCTCGAACATCACGATGGCCGTTCCGGCCCACTGGGGTGCGGAGGCTTTGCGGGGCATGCAGGCCGCGTTGAACACCCACGCCGACTTCGTCCACGGCGGCATCGCGCCGCGACTCGTGCCGGATTCCGTAGCCGCGCTGACGGCGTTGAACTCCGATTCCCGGCTGCCCGGCAAGGGCGTTGTCGCGCTGCTCGATTTCGGCGGCGGCGGGACCAGCATCACCCTGGCAGACGCCGCGTCGGACTTCACCCCCATCGCCGACACCCTGCGGTATGAAGACTTCTCCGGTGACCTGGTTGACCAGGCGCTGATGGTGCACGCGCTGGAGCAATGCGGGCCGCGGCGACGGCGTCGATCCCGCCAGCACCGCGGTCGTCGGGCAGTTCGGCGGCCTGCGCGAAGAATGCCGGCTGGCCAAAGAGCGGCTGTCCACCGAAGACGACCACCGAACTGGCCCTCGACCTGCCCGGCCAGCGCACCCGTCTGGAGATAAGTCGGGCAGAGTTCGACGGCCTGATCGAGGAGCGGCTCGACGGTTTGTTCGCCGCCTTCGACGAGATGTTGCGCCGCAACAGGATTCGCAGCAAAGACCTGGCAGCGGTGGCGATGGCCGGCGGCACGGCCAAGATTCCGGTTGTCGCGCAGCGCCTTTCGGCACACACCAAGACCTCGGTGATCACTGCCATGCAACCCGGGCTCGCGACGGCGGTCGGAGCGGTGAAGCTGTCCGCTCGGCAGCCGATCGAGCAGCGCGACGGAGAGCGCGAAGAAACCACGATGGCTGCGCTGGTGGGCGCGTCAACCGGCGGTTTCGCCACGGCGACCAGTGGCCTCGCCAGTACCGGCTACTTCCCCGCGCCCACCGGTGCGCTCGGTGCCCCCACCGGGACGTTCGGTGCGTCGACCGGGACGTTCGGCGCGTCGACCGGCACGTTCGACATCCCGACCGCGGGTGCGCTGTTCGACGACCCGTCGGAACGGCTCACCGAGCTGGCCTGGTCGCAGGCCGACGATTCCGACGACGAGCCGGTTCTCTACACCGGCGAGCCGTACGACACCGACGACAACCGCGCGACGCCTTCGCAATTGATGCAGCTGCCGAAGTACGAGCCGCCCGACGTGGGCCGGGGCCGCCGAACGCGACTGCCACAGTTGTTCCTGGGTCTCGCCGCGCTGGTCTCGATGGTCGCGATCGGCGGCGTGGCCTTCACGCTGACCAGCAGCAACCGCACGCCGACGCTGCCCAGTAGCACCACCACGGCGCCACCGCCGCCGCCGTTGAGCTCACAGATCCCGTCGCCGAGCCCGGTGCCGCCGCCGCCCAGCGCGGAGCCGTCGCCGATCCCGGTTCCGCCGCCGACCAGCGAGGCGCCCCCGCCCCCGCCTCCGCCACCGCCTCCCGTGGAGACGCACGAGCCGCCGCCTCCGCCGCGCACCAAGGCGCAGGTCACTACCACCGTGCCGCAGCCGACGACGACGTCGCCCGCGGCGACGACCCCGAGCACGACGCCCCCGCCTCCGCCACCGCCACCGCCGACGTCGACCGCACCGGCGATGACGACGACCTATCTCAACTTGCCGTTCGTGCCAGTGCCGATCCCGGTCCAGGTTCCCGAGGGCCAGGGCGGCGCCACCCAGCAACCGCAGAACCCTTACCAGCAGCAGAATCCCTACCAGCAGAGCCCTTACCAGCAGAATCCGTACCAGCAGAGCCCGTACATGCCGCAGAATCCCTACGCCGGCCCCGGGTACGGCTACTAAGGCATGGCGCGGGGCGCCCGAAATGCGCACACTGGGGGTATTCGGTGTGAGCAGCCAGGAGGCGGCAATGGACGACGACAAGGGTCGGTTCGGGTTTGACCCGGAAGACTTCGAGCATGTGATCCGCGACGCGACCGAAGGCCTTCGCGACGCGTTCGAGGGTGTCGGCCGGTTCTTCACCATGCCCAGTGATCGGGCCGGGTGGTCGACGGTCTTCGAAGACCTGGCGCGGCGGACCCGGACCAGGCCGGAAACCGCCGGCGAGGCCGGCGACGGAGTGTGGGCGATCTACACCGTGAGTGCCGACGGCGGCGCGCAGGTCGAGGAGGTCTACGCGACCGAACTCGACGCGTTGCGGGCGAACCGGAACAACACCGACGCGACCCGCAAAGTCCGATTCCTGCCCTATGGCATCGCGGTCAGCGTTCTCGACCATTCTGACGAGGCGTCCGACAGTCGCTGCGCTGGACAGCCGCGAAGGCTGCGGCACGTTCGCGTTCTTTACGACACAATAGTGACCATGTCCCCACGCCGCATTGGCCATGTCCTTTCCACCGCAGTTGCCGTCGTCGGCGGGTTGTTGAGTGTCTCGATGCCGGTCGCCGCTGCGCAACCATGCCCTGATGTCGAAGCGGTATTTGCCCGCGGCACCGGTGAGCCGGCCGGCGTCGGCGGCATCGGAGAGCCGTTCGTCGACGAACTGCGCACCGCAATCGGCCCCAAGTCGCTCGACGTGTACCCGGTCAACTACGAAGCCAGCGGCAACTTCTCCGACCGCATCGAGTTCGCCCAGAGCTTCCTCGACGGGGTCAAAGACGCCGGCCGTCATATCGAGGCAACCGCCGCGAGTTGTCCCAAGACCAGGATCGTGCTCGGCGGGTATTCCCAGGGCGCGGCCGTGGCCGGCGCGGTCACCTCGGCGTCGGTCCCAGCGGGAGTGCCGGCGGAGTACATGTCTTTCATGCCTAAGCCGCTGCCACCGGAGATCGCCAACCACGTGGCCGCGGTGACGCTCTTCGGGAAACCGTCGCCGCAGTGGCTGCAGAATTACGGTGCGCCGCAGATCGTGGTCGGTCCGCTGTATGCGCCGAAGACCGACGACCTGTGCGCCGATGGCGACACCATCTGCAATGGCGATCCCGGTGGGTTGCCGAGTTTCGCGCACTCGTCGTACCCGGTGAACGGGATGACTGCGCAGGCGGCGGGCTACGCCGCCAGCCACCTGTAGACCGTCAGCTGGGCTGGTCGGCCATGATCGTCGCGAACAGAGCCGCCATCTCGTCGGCGGGCCCGCCCGGCACCGTGTAACCGGCCTCGTCGCGGATCTCGTCGAGGTGATCGCGAACCTGCTCGGCCGTCAGCGCGGGACTGTAGAAGCCCCGGGTCCGTCCGATGAAGAACCGGGCGACGTGCCCGGCGCCGACGGTGTAGATCTCGCCGGATACCGGGCAGTCCCGATGCGTCAGAAACGCCGCGACGGGCGCGACCAGCGCTGGATCCAGCTTCTGAAGGTATTGCGCCACAAGATCGTTCAGTATCACCTGCGCTGACGAGTCGTCCGGCTGCCCGGCACTCTCGACCGAATGCGCCAGCATCCGCGTGTAGGCGATCGGCGCGATCGCGTTGACCTTGATGTTGTTCTCGGCGCCCTCGGCCGCCAATACCCGGGTCAAGCCGACCAACCCGGTCTTCGCCGCGCCGTAGTTGCTCATCCGCTCGGCGCCGAGCAGTCCGGCGGCCGAGCAGGTGTTCAGGATTCGTCCGTAACCCTGCTCGCGCATCCGTGTCCAGGCGGATTTGGCCACATGAAACGCGCCCTTCAAATGGACGTCCAGCAACGGATCGAGCCGATCGACGGTGATGTCCTCGAACGGCGCGTCGCGGACGATGCCGGCATTGTTGATCACGATGTCGACGCGTCCCCACGCGTTCAGCGCGGAGTCGACAATTGCCTGTCCGCCTTCGGGTGTGGCGACGCTGTGGGTGTCGGCGATCGCCTCGCCGCCGTGGCGGCGGATCTCCTCGGCGGCCGCGGTCGCCGCGTCGGTGTTCGAACCCCATCCCGTCACTGAGCCGCCGATGTCGTTGACTACGACGCGGGCGCCACGTGAGGCCAGTAGCAACGCGTACTGCTTGCCCAAACCGCCGCCGGCGCCGGTGATCACGGCGACCTGGTCATCGAACCGCAAATCGTTGCTCACCAGGTGACCGGCAGTTCTTTCATGCCGTAGATGTCGGCGTCCTTGAACTTCAATTCATCCGGTGCCACCGCAAGTTGCAAGGCCGGGTAGCCGGCGTGCCAACGTTGCGAACGCCACTTGCATCTCGACTCTCGCCAGGTTGGCTCCGATGCACTGGTGGGTCCCGTAGCCGAAGGCGACGTGCCCGCGGGTGTTTCGCGCGATGTCCAAAGTCTCTGGGTTGTCGACGAATTCACTGTCCCAGTTCCCGGCGGGCAGGTTCATCAACAATCGGTCGCCAGCGCGGATCTGTTGGCCGCCGAGAAGGAGGTCTTCGGTGGCGATCCGGTCCACTTGGGCGTGCACGATCGAGAGATAGCGCATGAGCTCCTCGACGGCGTTGGCGATGACGGCGGCATCGTCGGTCTGGCCGAGCTGCTCGAAGATGTCCGGATGTTCAAGCAGCGCAACGGTTCCCAAAGAGATCATGTTGGCTGTGGTTTCGTGGCCGGCCTGCATCATGATCACTGCGTTGACTGCGACGGTGTTGTAGTCGAGTTGGCCGGTCGCGACGTAGTCGGTGATGAGTCGGCTGATCAGGTCGTCGCCAGGGTCGCGCTGCTTTCGCGCGACCAACTCCTGGATGTACGCGTACATCTCGATGAAGCCCCGCGCCCGTTCCTCGTCGGTGGAGTTCACGTCCAATCCGGCCGCGGTGTTGTGCTGAAAGAGTTGAAGATCGGCAGGCGGGACGCCGAGAAGCAGCGCGATCACCATCGATGGCACCGGTAGTCCGAAGTCGCGCACGATGTCGGCCGGTGGCCCTTTGTCAATCATCACGTCGAGGTATTTGTCGACCAGTTCCTGGATCTGAGGTCGCATCGCTTCGGTGCGCCGAAAGGTGAATTGGCTGGTCATCATGCGCCGCAACCGATGATGTTCGGGATCGTCGATCCGCGCGAAAACTACGGGCGCCGAGCTGTCGTTGGCCGCATCGAACAGGTCGGGGAGAGTCTCCGCCGACAATCGCGGGTCGACCAGCGCGGCCCTGATGTCCTGGTAGCGGCTCACCGACCACACCTGTTGGCCGTTCCACATGGCCCGCTGAAGGCCGGACTCGTTTCGCCAACCGGCGAATTCGGTCGGCGGGGCGAGCGGGCAGTGCGCCTCGCGGCGCGCTGGAATCGACGGGCAGATCGGAAGTCGTTGAGGTCACCGGCGTTTCCCGTTAAATGTCAGTTGGCTGTCAATTATCCGAGCGTAAGGTTCACCTAAATGGCAGTCAACAGTCAGTTACGCTGAGGCCATGACCGCGGTGTCTGATCGGCCGCTGCGCGCCGATGCCGCGCGTAACGCGGAGCGCATCCTGCGTGCTGCGCGTGATGTCTACGGCGAGCTCGGGCCGGAGGCGCCGATGGAAACGGTCGCCCGTCGGGCCGGGGTCGGCGAGCGCACGCTCTACCGCAGGTTCCCGACCAAGGGAGTGCTCGTCCGGGCCGCCCTGGACCAATGCATCGCCGAGGACCTTACGCCGACGATCGAGGCCGTACGCGGCGCCGAAGACCCGATGGAGGGGATTGCCCAACTGATCAAGGCGGCGATCTCGCTGGGCGCGCGCGAACACAACCTGTTGACTGCGGCGCGCCGAGTTGGGTCGCTGACTTCGGACATCTCGGCCTCGCTGAATAAGGCACTCGACGAACTCGCCCGTCGCGGCCAGCTGGCCGGCGTCGTGCGGGACGATTTGGTGGCTGACGATCTCCCACGCCTGATCGCCATGCTGCACAGCGTGCTGTGGACGATGGAATCGCACAGCGACGGCTGGCGTCGCTATGTTGCGCTCATATTGGACGCGATATCGGTGGAAGGACGTCGACCGCTGCCCCCGGCAGCCAGACTTCGTTACGCGCCCGAGTCGGCTGCCTGGCCAATCGACGGGGCGCGGCCGTAGACGAAGTTGCGGCGGAACTACTACGACTCCGCGCAAGATTGGGACTCAATTCCGAACTGCATCGGCAAGCTGGTAGGTCCACTCATTCCGAGTAACGGCTTCCACGGCGCCGATCCGATTCGCCGTGGATTCGGCAGGCGGCGGGCGAGGATCTTGAGCGCTTCGGCGAGTTCTCGTCGCGCCAGGTTGGCGCCGAGGCAGTAGTGCACCCCACCGCCGAACGTCAGGATCGGCGGGGGCGCGTCGCGGGTGATGTCGAAGCGGGTCGGATCGTCGTAGACGGCGCTGTCGCGATTGGCCGCGTAGGTGTTCACCAAGATGAAAGTGCCTGCAGGGAAGGTGTAATCGCCGATCGTGACGTCGTCGGTGACGCTGCGCACCGTGCTGCACATCGACGGCGAATGTCGCATGGTTTCCTCGACGGCGCGCATTGCCAACTCGGGTTGGTCGCGCAGCAGCGCCCACTGCTCGGGGTGATCGCAGAGCACCTGCATGGAAGCCGCCAGTTGGCTGCGGGTGGTGTCGGTGCCGGCCACCAGAATGCTGAACGCCAACATGCGCAACTCACCGGCGTTGAGGCGGTCACCCGCGTCTTCGATACCGATCAGCTCAGAGAGCAGATCTTCGGTCAGGTGTCGACGCCTGTTGGCGACCATGTCGTCGATGTAGGCGTCGAACTCACCCCACGCCTTGAGGATGACGGGCTCTTCCTCGGTGAGATCGCAGTCGAAGCTGACGATCTTGAAGATGTCCTCGGCCCATCGTGAGAACTGTTGCCAATCCTCGCGAGGTGCGCCGAGCAACGCACAGATGACCGGGATGGGATACGGCCGTGCGATGTCCGCGACGAATTCGCAGCGGCCCGAGTCCGCGACTCGATCGATGAGCTCGTTGACGACGCTGTGGATCGTGTCGTCCATACCCGCCGTCGCCCGCGGCGTGAAAGCTTTGGACACCAGGCTGCGCAGTCGGCGGTGTTCGTCGCCTTCCATGTTCAGGATGCTGCGGGTCACTCTGTCCCACAACGGTCCCGACGTGATCCCATGGGCGGAGAGGTGGATCCCCGGCGGGATGACGAACCGCGGATCGCGAAGCACCATCCGGGCCAGTTCGTACGAAAGTATCTCGGGCCCAATGGGTCCCAAGGCGATCGGTGCCGATTGCTGGGCCGCTTGGAACTGCGGATAGATCTGCTGCGGGGTGTCGGTCAGGTCATAACTCAGGGTGGGTAGTCCGGCATCGAAAACACTCGGCCTCGCCGCATCAACGGTCACGACATCTCCTAGCTGTCTGTTCGTCACGGGATATTGGTCGACAGCAAGGTCAGCGGAAGACCGAATACCGACAGGTCGATTTCGTCGAGATACGATCCCTCACCGGAAAAGCTTTGCCGAAAACGGGTTTTGGACCCGTAGCGTTCGGTAACGGCTTCGGCGTCGGACGCCCCTGGAACGCGGAGCACCACGGTGTACACGCCGTCGCCGTTGCGCTCCACGAATTCACGTGACAGATGCCGCCACTTCAGCGGTCGCACCGGGGATCGCGCTGATCAGTTCGACACCGCCGTACCAATCCAAATGAACCGTCAGACCGAGTTCGGTCAGCTCGGTGTTATCGAAGCTGAAGCCGAGTTCGGTGAACATCTGCGCCACCGCTGCCTGCCGCTCCGGTGCGACGGCGAACACGACGTGATGAAGCTGCGTCTCTCGTTGCGTCGTTTCAGGCATTGAGAACTCCACGTGGAAGTAGCAGGGGCAGATCGTTATAGGTCGCGATGCCGGGCGGCGCCGCGACGACGGCCGGTATCGCGGTGATGGCCGGCACGGCTGTGATGGTCAGACCGAGCAGGATGTATTCCTCGATCGTTTCTGCGACGAAATCTGCGGGCGGCTCGAACGCCAGGGTTGTCTTGATCGTCGGTCGGCCTTCGACGGTGATGTTGTATCCGAAGCCCATCTCCCACGTGGGCTCCAGCGATTGGCCCTTGGTCCACACCCCCCGTACCTCGACGACGTCACGCTCACCGACAAAGCCCTTCCAGCTCACGTCAATTCCGGCCACGCAGCCCTTGGCGATGACCCAGTCGCCGGGAAGGTGAACGTCTTCGGTGGCTTGGGCATACTCTGCCTCGCAACGAATCTCGTCGAGCTCGACCCCCAGCGCATCGGCGACGATCATGACGGCCTCGCGGAAGATGCCCGACCCCTCCTCGGTCACCGCCAGCAGGTCCGGGTAGTCGATCGGGTATCCGAACCCCATGATCTTCTCGGTCTCCGGCGAGTTGTAGATCGTGGTGTCAAACGATTCCACGATGCGCACCCGGTCGATCCGGTCCGAGAGGCCCGCCGAAACGATCGCGAAGAGTTCGATGAAGCCGGGGTTCAGGCCACTGCCGAAGATCGTCGAGCCACCGACTTCGCACGCCTTCAGGATGCGATCACGCCCGTCGCCGAGACGATGGCCGGTGATGAACTCGGACGTGGTGACGACGTTGATGCCCGCCTCGAGAACGTGGACCAGATCGTCGACGTTTGCGAACATCTGGTTGTACACCACGCAATCGGGCTCGAGCGCGACCAGCGCGTCGATATCGTCGGTGGCCCTTACCCCGAGTGGCTCGATGCCGCAAAGCTCGCCGACGTCACGGCCGACCTTGTCCGGCGACCACGCGTAGCACCCGACAAGCTCGAGTAGCGAATTCTCGACGATCGCGTGGACCGACTTTGTGCCGATGTTTCCCGTCGTCCACTGAACGACTCGAAAGGTCATGCAGGTGTTCTCTTTCCGGGGCTGAAGACGACGGGAATCCGGTGGAATCCTCTCGTGACGGAGTTGCCGTGGAACACTGCTTCTGCGCTGGGTGCGAGAACGTAGTCCGGTATCCGCGCCAGCACCTGCTCAAGGCCAACCGTGAACTCCAGGCGGGCAAGGTTGGATCCGAGGCAGCGATGTACTCCGGCCCCGAATCCGAGATGCCGGTTCTCGCGACGATCAAGGATGCACCGGTCCGGTTGGTCGAACTCGTGCGGATCGCGGTTCGCGGAGGCGTAGTTCACCAGTACCGACTCGCCGGGGCAGAAGGCCTGTCCGGCAAGCTCGACGTCCTTGGCGACAGTTCGCGGTATGCCGTGAATCGATCCGCCGAAGCGAATGAACTCCTCGACGGCTCGTGGCAGTAGCTCCGGTTCGCCGGCGAGCCGGTCGCGTTCGTCGGGATGTGTCGCCAGATAGTGAAATGCGAATGACATCGCGTTCGCGGTTGTCTCTAGCCCCGCCTGCACCAGCAACATGGCATTGGCAACAACGTCGCTGAAAGGCAATCGTTCACCGTCAATCTCGGCGTTGAGGAGGACATCGATCATGTCGTCCTGCGGAGGCTGGGTGTCTCGCGCCGACACCGCATCATGGAGGTGCCGATAGAGGCCGCCCCACGCACCCATTCGAGCTTCCTCGGTGTCACCGTTGAGGGCGCTGTTGGTTAACTCGATACACAGTGGCACGTCGTCGATCGGCAATCCGAGGAGATACTTGAAGAAGACGACGCCCGGCTGTCGCCAGGCGACCTGAGCGAGATCACCGCTCCCCAGTTCGATGAAGGCGTCTATCAACTGGTCCGTCTCATCCCGAATCTGTGGCCGAAGCGCCTTCATCCGCGCCGGCGAGAAGTAGGGGTTGAGCACCTTCCGGAACTTCTGCTGCCGAGGCGGATCCAGGGTGATCACCAGATCGCCTGCGAGTTGCTCAGACGCTTCCGGAGTTGGGTTACTGGAGAAGTGCTCCCAGTCCTGCAGAATCCGCTGGCACTCCTCATATCGCGTTGCCACCCACGCGCCGCCCGGAGTGGCGCTCAGAAACGGCGTATCTGTATGGGCGAAAGGCGAATTGCGACGCATTACTGAGTAAACGTCGTACAGGAAGTCGTTGTCCTGGAAATCCTCGTGACGGAGGTCCCAGTTGTGCGCGTGCTCCTCGGGCGCCTTTGTCACGGACCCGAAACACCGTGCTGCCGGGCCACTCGCGCGTCGTGGATGCGCACCAGTTCGCGGAATTTCAGCCGGTGATATTTCGGGACCGGCTGGATGCCCCACTGGTCCCGTGCGGTGTCCTTGCCCTCGGCGCCCTCCGGCGGTCCCAACATCGGATAGGGGACCTTGCACTCCAAGGTGTCGTCGGAGTAACGCACTTTGAGCAATTCACTGCAGATCTGAACCAGGCTCAGAGTGGGATAGCCGTAGTAGACCGCCATGAAGGGCAGGGTGAAGGCACCCTCGATGACGAGCGCGACCAGACAAACAATGACCGCCCGCTTGATGTACTTGTGCATCCTGGCGTAGTAAGGCGTGGTGCCGGGGGGGAGGTCCTCAGCCGGGTCCTTGGCTTCGGCGGACGCTGGCGCGGACGAGGGGGATGTCACAACGGTGCTCCTAAACTGTTCAGTCGGTGAAGATTTCGCGGTTGACGGTGTGCAGGTACGGGATGGCCAGGAACGGTGTGATGTAAAAGATGTCGTAGAGCCACCAGCCGACGACGGGGAACACCACGCCCGCATAGCGCACGTCGGCGTACATGGTCATGTTGAACACGTAGGCACACCAGATCACCACGCCCATCCAGCAGGTGATGACCATCCACTGCTGGCCCCACCGCTTCATCTGCAGAAAACCGATCGCCGCGGCACAGCGCATCGCGAAGACCGTCAGGATCAGCCCCGCCACATAGGCTTTCTCGCCGGGACCGGCGGCGCCACCGACCCATAGTTCGTTGTAGTGCCAGAAGTAACCGGCGTCGAACATGTTGCCCCAGCCGACCATCAGTACCCGGTTGATCAACGTGTGATTGGCAACCAGGTCCAGGGCCCAGCCCAGGCTGTTGAGCGCGCCGTCGATCAGGACGAGGTAACCGATCAACGTGACGATCATCGGCCGCACCGACAGGCCCGCCCGTAAAGCCTGGCGCTGCAGCCAGACTCCCCGCATGAAAATGGGAAAGCCGATCAAGCCAGGCGCCCACATCCCCATCAGGGCGGCGCCGACGATCATCCACTTGTCGGCGCGGCGCTGAGCGAGACGAGATTCGTCATGATGGTCCTCGAGGCTGACCGAGTCATCCGAACGGCGTTTCAGCAGAGGAAGATTCACAGTTCCCACCACCCGCGGGCGAAGGACATGTAGAGCTGGATGCCGAACATCAGCAGCAGGTAGCCGTAGATGACGACCTGCAGGATGATCAGAGCTTTCTTGCGCTGTCGTTCCTTCTGGTCCATGGCGATTGGCTCCTTTCCCGGTTCTTCTAGTGAGGCGTGGTCGAGCTGTCGGCGGCGGCGAGGCTGGCGACCGCAACCTCGCGTAAGCCGTCGTTGATGGCACCGTCTGTCGACAGTGGTGCGAGGATGCACGCTTCGGCCGCCTCTAGTTCGGTTGCGCCGGCGGCGATCAGTAGTCCAGCCGTCACCAGGACGCGGGTGGACGGTGGCTCGAAGTGGAAGGCGTGGTCGGCGTTCCGGATCGCCGTAGCGCAGGTGACGAGTCTTCTCGCGGAGGAAATCTCGACGTCCGATTCGGCGACGATCACCTCGGCTTCGCGGTCCGCGGGCAGATATCTCATCGGAAGCGTGACGAACCGCTGGCGGAAGGATGGCTTGAGCTCCTTCAGCGAACTGCGGTAGGCCGGGTTGTAGGAGCAGACGAGCATGAAAGTTTCGGGCGCTGTGACGACTTCGTCTGCCCGGTCGAGATAGAGGGCACGACGGTGGTCGGTCAGCGAATGCAGGATGGCCAGCGAGTCGTGTCGTGCTTCGACCACTTCATCGAGGTAGCAGATCGCGCCGGCCTTTACCGCCCGCGTCAGTGGGCCGTCGGTCCACACCACGTCGCCGCCGGTCACCATGAACCTGCCGACGAGGTCTGAACTGGTCAAGTCGTCATGGCAGCTGATCGTGACCACGGGCCGGCTCAGCAGCAGGCCCATGTGCTCGACCAACCGAGTCTTGCCACAGCCGGTTGGGCCAGTCAGCATCACCGGCAGCCGTTGCTGATACGCCTGCTCGAACAACTGCACTTCGTTGCCGTTCGAGTAATAGGTGTCGGTGGTCATGCGCTCCTCGGCGTGTTGTCGGTCATGCGGTCACCAGCTCACGATGAACGTGCGCCAATACTCGCGGCAGCTCCTCGACTCGCCGGATGCGTTGGGAACGCAGGGGACCAAAGACGTCGGGCAGCGGATCGACACGCGTCGGTCCGACGCCCACGTAGTAGATGGAAACGCCCGCGTCGTTCGCCTCCTCGACCGCGTGTGCGACATCCGCCCACGCGTAGCGCCCCTCGTAACCCTCGTCGGAAATGAGACCGTCGCCGATCACGATGAGCAGCCGCCGCTCCGAAGGCAGCGCGAGAAGCCGACTGGTCAAGTGCCGCAGGGGCGCTCCAAGCCTGGTGTAGCCGCCGGTGGCCAAGCCCAGGCGGCCCGGCGGCACGAATCGCCGATCTTCGAAATCCTTGAGGCAACTGACTTCGACTCGGTGTCGGGTGTTGCCGGTGAAGACGAAGATTCCGTGCCGCTCCCGGGCCAGCGTCATCGCTTTCGACAGAGCGTCGGCGCAGGCCAACTCCAGCTTGAAGATTTGTCCGCCGTGCACACCCAATGACGAACTGCCGTCCAGCAATAGTGCCGTGGTCACATTTCGGCTGGAGGGAAGCACATCGCGAAAGATGCGCGGCTCGGTTGCTTCGCCGTTGGCGAGGTCGATGTAGTGCCGCACGTATTGGTCGACGTCGAGGTCCGAACCGTCCTCGAGGCGATTCTTCATCGCCCGGTGGGTGTGTTCTTCAAACCATTTCCGCAGCTCCGCCGACGCGGGCTCCGGCGAGCGCGCCGGTGTGGCGTGCGCGCGTTCGAGAACCGCAACATGGTCCCGCATGAAACTCTTTGTCCAGGAATTCCACTCGGGATAAGGGATTCCCGGCCGGTGCTCCGGGGTGATGTCGAGGTCGTTGTCCTGAGGCCGGCTGGGCGGTGGCAGGTTGGGATTACGCACTCCGCCGTCGCCGCCGACCGGAACCGAGTATGGGCGTGGCAGACGCTTCTGCGTGGTGGTCCAGGGCATTCTGCCGAAGCTGCGTCGCAACTTATCCGACAGGCCCTGAGGCGCGGTGTAGGCCAAAGGCAATCGGCCCACCAGCGGATGAACGTTCAGCGACGCAGTGGTACGCGACATCGAGATCGCCCGGTTGACCATCTCGGCGGCATCGGTATCGGCGGGCAATGTGGGGATGTCTGGCAACACTCGGCGTGCTTCCACAAGCAGCCCGGGCCAGTTCGAGGCGATCCATCCCAGGGCCACGCCGGCCTCGACGAGAGTGATCGCACGCAGTTCGCGCGCTGACAATCCGGCCAACCGAAACGTTGCAATTCGCTCTTTTGACGGTGAACATTGAAGTGCTACACCGCATGTCAGGGTCCGACGGGTCCAGTCTCTGTCGATCAACGGATATGGGACGTGCACGAAATCGAGTTGCGTACTCAGGCTGAACTCGCGCTTCCCGCCGGTCACCAGACGCACACCCTCGCGACGCTGTCCACTGAGGGCAACAGCGGTCAACGCGCAACTGCGTTCGACCGCCATTGCATGTGCATCGGAGAGCTCGATCATCGTTTGCTCAGAACGTGCCGAGATTCGAGAACATCCAGTACCAGAACCAGATGACCAGCCCGGTCCCGCCCCAGGCTGCGACGTAACGCAGGATCTCCCAAATCCAATCCACTTCAGGCCTCCTTGTCGATGGGTTGTGGCACAAGCGATTGCCTCATCGGACCTCCAGACCGCGTACGGCGGTGGAGACCAACGTCCTCAGCATCGTGTCGCGCTTGCCGGCAACGTCAGTTGTGGTGAGCACGCCGTAGATGCCGAGAACAAAGAACGTCGCCGCCATGGTGCGTTCTTTGTAACAGCAATGATTGACCTAGGTCAATGAGTTGAGTCATTGAGCGTAGAGGTCAGTCGGTGAATATTTCGCGGTTGACGGAGTGTAGGTAGGGAATCGCCAGGAAGGGCGTGATGTAGAAGATGTCGTAGAGCCACCAGCCGACGACCGGAAATATCACGCCGGCGAAGCGAACGTCGGCGAACATTGTCATGTTGAAGACGTAGACACACCAGATCAGCACACCCATCCAGCAGGTGATGACCATCCATTGCTGACCCCACCGCTTCATCTGCAGGAAGCCGATGGCGGCCGCGATTCGCATGGTGAACACCGTGAGGATCAAACCGACTTCGAGGGCTTTCTCTCCGGGCCCCGCAGCGCCGCCGAGCCACAGCTCGTTGTAGTGCCAGAAATAACCGGCGTCGAACATTGCACCCCAGCCGTTTAACAGGATTCGAGCCAGGATGGTGTGGTTGGCCACCAGGTCGAGCGCCCATCCCACCGTGTTGATGGCGGCGTCGATGATGACCAGGTAGCCGAGCAACGTCACCAGCATCGGGCGGACCGACAGGCCGTCGCGCTGCGCCTTGCGGAGCAACCACACCCCACGGAGGAACAGGGGGAGGCCGAAGATGCCGAGGGCCGCCGTGCCGATCAGAATACTGCCCGAGATGAGCCACTTGTCAGCTTGACGCTGTGTGAGACGTGACTGCTCGAAGTGCTCGTCGAGGCCGCTGCCGGTGGTGGTAAGAGTGGGCGAATTCAACGACGTCTCCTACAGGTCGGGTTGACCGATCTTCCCGTAGAGACTGACTTCCGTCAATCAGCTAGTGCCTTTGGGTACCGCGCAGCGTGCTGGCGACGTAATCATCGAGCATCGCGCTCTGGTTAGGCCAGTCGTGCGTCGTGGTGAGCAGCGCGTACAGGCCTAACAGGAAGAACACGGCGCTGTTCAGCGGAACAACGTCCGGAGCAACGTGACCCAGTCGCTGGGCTCGCTCGATCTCTTGGGCCACCCGGACGATGACCGGGTGTTCCTTGCTTTCGTCTGCGGGACGGGTCTGCGAGAAGTGCAGAGCGAGAAAGTCTTTGAATAGGTTTGCGCCAAGGCGGCGCTCCAGGCCCAGGATCAGTCGGACCGCCTCCCGCAGCGTGGACGCCAAATCGTGCGTGGTATCGGCATAACGGTCGAGTTGCTTGGCGATGCGCTCCTCTTCACGTCGTTCGAGTTCCAAAAGCACATGTTCCTTGGTTGGGAAGTGAAAGAAGAAGGTGCCGTGCGCGACTCCAGCAGCCGCGACGATCGACCCGACATCGGCATCCGCCATGCCGCCTCGTTTGAATTCAGCGATGGCAGCTCCCAGCAGGCGCTCCCGGGTCTGCAGACGCTTGGCCTCGCGCGCTGACGGCTTTTCCACCGTTGCCATAGTGCCGCTTCCTCTGGTCCTGGTTCCCCGCCCCGTCTGCAGGATAGCTGCCGTGCAAGCTCATCTGCGGATTTCATTCCGTTGACTAAAGTCAGTTTTCTTTGTTAGATGACAGCACACGACGCGGTGAAAGGATGGGGATGGCGCTGGAGCAATTCAATCTGGAGGGCCAAGTCGCGATCGTCACCGGTGCCGGAAAGGGTGTCGGGCAGGGTATTGCCCGGGTCTTGGCGGAGGCTGGCGCAACCGTAGTCGGCACCGCGCGTACGGAATCCGATATCCGCGCAACAATCACCGGTATCGAAGATGACGGCGGCACTGGACTGGCGATCGTCGCGGATGCCATGAGTCGCCCGGACAGTGAGCGGGTTGTCTCTAGCGCGATGGACAGCTTCGGGCACATCGACATCCTGGTGAACAATGTCGGCGGTTCGACATACGCGCGCTTCCTCGACATCACCGACGAGGACTTCCGCCACACCTTCGACTGGTGTGTCACATCAGCATTCATCATGAGTCAGCTTGTGGCGCGGCACATGATCGAGGCCGGCCACGGCAACATCGTCAATATCTCTTCTGGCTCCGCTCGTTTCGGCATCCGCGCGCTGACGGCCTATTGCGTCGCGAAAGGGGGTCTCGAGGCGCTCACCCGTGCGATGGCGCAGGAGCTTGCGCCCAAGATCCGCGTCAACGCGATAGCGCTGGGCTCGTTTGCCACCGACGGTCTGCAGGGGAGTCTGGACATGATGCCCGGATCGCGGGAAAAGATGCAGGAGTCGACACCGCTGCATCGCCTGGGCGACGTCGCCGATCTTGGGCGGCTCTGCGTGTATCTGTCCACGCGGGACTGCTACGCGACCAACGCGATCTTTCATGTGGACGGCGGCATCGACTCCAACAACTCGCCGTTGCCCATTCCCGACTACTGATCGAGGACGGACGTGGGATGCGCAGAGTAGTTCAATTTTCGACCGGCAACGTCGGGGTCCATTCGTTGCCGGCGATCATCGGACGTCCCGATCTGCAATTGGTCGGTGTGCACGCCGCCAGCCCGGAGAAGATCGGGCGTGACGCCGCCGAGTTGTGCGGGCTGAATGAGCCGACCGGCATCATCGCCACCAACGACGTCGACGCGCTCGTTGCGCTGAAGCCGGACTGTGTCGTGTATACCGCGCAAGGCGAGACACGGCCCATGGAAGTCATCGACCAGATGTCGAAATTCCTTGCGGCCGGCATCAACATCGTGGCGACATCGATGGTCTGGCTGGTGACTCCTCGTCAAGCTGAGGACTGGCTGCGAGTGCCGCTGGAACAGGCCTGCGAGGCGGGCGATGCCTCGCTGTATGTCAACGGCATCGATCCCGGCTACTCCGGCGACACCGAGGTGCACTCCGCTCTGAGCCTGGTCACCCGCGCCCGGACGATCACTGTTCAGGAGATCTTCGACTATGCCAACTACGACGACTACGAATTCACCGGCAAACAAATGGGTTTCGGTGTCAGCGCGGAGGACGAGACGCCGATGCTGTTCCTGCCCGGCGTGCTCACCACGATGTGGGGCGGCGCGGTTCGCAACCTGGCCGAACAGCTGGGAGTGCAACTCGACGAGGTTCGGCAACGCATCGAGCCGTGGTACACCGACAAACGGATCGAATGCAAGATGGCCACGGTCGAGCCGGGGCAAATGTCTGCGGTGAAGTTCGCGGTTGAAGGGGTTCGTGACGGAGTTCCGGTGATCACGATGGAACACATCACGCGGCTCACCGCCGATTCGGCCCCGGAATGGCTCTATCCGCCCGACGGCCTTCCCGGTGTTCATCGAGTCGTGATCGACGGGGATCCTCGCGTCGAGCTGAACACGCATGTGTCACGCCCGGGCCTTGACGTGACCGAGGCGGGATGTCTTTCCACCGCAGCGCGGGTGGTCAATGCGATCGACTGGGTCTGCCGTGCTCCCGCAGGGCTGATCTCTGTCGAGGACATCCCCGCGGCTGAGATCATTCGCGGATTGATGTGGTGACAAAGCCTGGTCTGTCGATTGGACGGGCCGCCGGCAAGCGAGTGTTGATCACCGGCGCCGCGCGCGGTTTGGGCCGTAGTCACGCGCTGCGGCTCGCCGAGGAGGGTGCGGATCTCATCCTGATCGACCTCTGCGAGTCCCTCCCGGAGATCGAATACGACTTGGCAACTGAGGACGACTTAGCCGAGACGGTCCGCTTGGTCACCGAGCACGGCGGCCGGTGCGTGAGCCGCGTCGCCGATGTCCGCGATGAAACGGCATTGCGCTCAGCCGTCGACGAGGGTGTCGATGAACTGGGCGGTTTGGACGGCGCCGTCGCCAACGCTGGTGTCCTGACCGTCGCCCCCTGGGACAGAACGACTTCCGACCACTGGCGCACCGTGGTCGATGTGAACCTCATCGGCACCTGGAACACCTGCGCCGCCGGGATCCCACATCTGCTGGCCCAAGGCGGCGGCAGCTTGGTCAATATCAGCTCCGCCGGAGCGATGAAGGGATTCCCGCTGCAGATTCCGTACACCGCATCCAAGTACGGCGTTACAGGACTCACGATCGCGCTCGCCAATGAGCTTGCCGCACAGAGTATCCGGGTCAACTCAGTGCATCCCACCGGGACGCCCACCGGAATGGTTCCACCGTCGTTCGGTGTCACGCTCGGCGAAGAACGGCCGGACCTGATACCGATGTTTGTCAACGCCATGCCGACACCGTGCATCGAACCCGTCGACGTCAGCAATGCGGTGTTGTTCCTGATCTCGGATGAATCGCGCTTTGTCACCGGGCTGCAGTTCAAAGTCGACGCCGGGGTGACGATCAACTAGAGGTAGTAAAGTCGAGGAGGAGCAATGACGACGGTCGAGCAAGGTCACGCGACGTCAACCAGGTCACCGGTCGACAAGAAATATCGCGTAATCCAGTGGGGCGTCGGCAACGTCGGAACGATAGCACTGCGGCATTTCGCCCATAACCCTGCCTACGAACTGGTTGGCGTGCTCTGCAACCGTCCAGAGAAGGTCGGCAAAGACGCCGGCGAGCTCTGCGGCAAGCCGCGCACCGGGGTGTTCGCCACCAACGACAAGGCCACTGTTGAGGCGTTGGACGCCGACTGCGTCTTCTACGCGCCCCTGTGGTCTGACCCCGACGAGGTGTGCCGCCTGCTGCGCGGAGGCAAGAACGTCGTCGCCTCGGGTGGCGCATGGTGGTACCGAACCGAACACAGCCGGACGGATATCGACAAGATCCATGCTGCGTGCCTCGAGGGTGGCACCTCCTTTCACGCCGGCGGCGTCAATCCCGGTTTCGCTGGAGACCTGCTTGTCCTCACTTTGGCCCGAATCGTCAGCCAGATCGACACCATCCACATCTACGAGGTGGTGAACTTCGGCAGGGACACGTTGAAGTACCTGTACGAGATGGGAATGGGCAGTGATCCGGTCGGATTTGAGGACGGCCCCAATCTGCTCGGGCAAGCCTGGCCGTTGTTCGCACAGTCGATGGCGATGATCGTCGAGGGAATGGGCAAGACGGTCGACCGATACACCACCGAGGTCGAACTCGGCGTTGCCACCGGTGATATCCCCTTCGAGGGTGGCGAGACGAGCGACATGCCCGGGTTCAAAGGTGTGATCAAGAAAGGCACCGTTGCGCGGCAGCACCATAAGTGGACATCGTGGGTGGACAACAAGCCGCTTGTCGTCTTCCACGAGATCTACACGATGGACACATTCGACGCTATCGAGCCGCTAGAGGACTCGCCGCAGCACTACCACTACCGCATCGTGATCGAAGGTGATTCGTCCACCGAGCTCATCCTGCAAGGGGCCAAGGGGCCCGACGGCGGATACGCGTTGCCCGGCTACACCTGGACCGCGATGGGTCCCGCCAATGCAATACCCGCTGTCGTGGATGCGCCGCCCGGTTTCATGAGCCACAGCGACCTCGGGTTGATGCCACTACGTGGGGTCATCCGCTCGGAGCGTCCGTCTAGTGCCAGCGGCACTGGCTAGTCAGGATTCGCGCTAGTCAGGATTCGCGCCCGCGCCAGGCAACTGGTTGCTGGACAGCGACGGCGCCTGACCTGCGACATAACGCAGCTTCACCTGAAGCGTCGTTACCTGATCGTGACTTATTCGCGATTTGCTCGTAAGCTGCTGCCGTGAGCCGTGCCAAATTAGCCAGCGATGGGCGAAAGTCGCCGCTGGCGATGGCTGCGGTAATCGCTCCCGCCGCCGTCATATTTGCCCTTGGCGGCAGCTCCCATGCGCAGGGCCACAACGGCGAGGCTGATTCGGTAGCTGACGCGTCTGCGGCGTGTTGTCACTTGCAGGTGACCAGCGCCATGCCGATGGCATCGTCGTGGTCCGCTTCCGTGGCGCCACCCGACGGCTTACCCGCGGAGCCGTCCGCCGCGTCGCGGGCGTCGCGGTGGCACGTCGCTGCCAAAAATGCCCCTCAGGTGCTGGTCGCTGACATCGCTCCCGAACACGGCCTGCAGGTCAAGACGATCCTGGTTGCCCGCACCATCAGCGCGATATTTCCGGAAATCAAGAACATCGGCGGCGTCCGGCCGGATTCTCTTCCTTGGCATCCTCGGGGCCTGGCCCTCGACGTGATGATCCCCAACCCGTCCAGCGCCGCCGGCATCGCGCTCGGCAACGAGATCGTCGCTTTCGCGCTGAAGAACGCAGGCAAGTTCTCCCTGCAGGATTGCATCTGGCGCGGTACCTACTACACGCCCAGCGGTCCGTCCGGACATGGCTACGGGCACTACGACCACGTGCATATCACCACTCACGGCGGGGGATATCCCACCGGCAGCGAGGTCTACATCCGCTGACGAAAGCGGTAAAGCTCAGGCCCACAAGGCCTTCGATGCCCAATTGTGATGTTTCGATTCAAACATCAAGGGCTGGTGCGGGTTTCGCCTGGTCAGTATGATGATCAGGCACTTGTCGTTCGACGGCTCTCCGCCGGTAGCCCGTTTCATAGTCCGACAATCCGGATGAAACGTCTCTATTTGGAAACGGTCGCGTGTGGCGTAGTGCGTGTTGAACATCGGTCCATTAAAAATAAGTTGGCCGAAAGAAGCTCGGCTCCGGTGCGGCTGCACCGCGGTTATCTGCCTGGGCGTGAAAGAGAGTAGACGTCGATGACAACCTCGACCGATTCAGCATCAAAGTTGTTGCTGGCGTTGGACTATGCGGTGCCGCGATCGCGCTGAGCCCGGCTGCAACAGCGACTCCATTGAAAACGGGCGGCGCCGCGTGCATGTACGGATCGGCAGGCGAAGTCGGCGCGCCGGCAGCTGGCGGGTGCCGCCGGCGGTGCCGGCGCCGGTGGAGCGGGGCTGCCGGTGCCGGTTGTGCGCCCGCCGGCGCCCCGATCGCGGACATGGCGGGTGCGCCCGCGGCGGCCCCACTCCCCGTCGGTGCTCCCATTCCGGCCGGCGCTCCGATTCCCGGCGGACTTCCTTTTCCCGCCGGCGCGCCGGTGCCTGCTGGCGTCGGGCGCCCCACTGCCCGTTGCCGTTCCGGCTGGTGCTCCGCTGATCGCGTTGGGCGGTCTGCCTGGCGCGCCGATCGTGGACATGGCCGGCGTGGCCGGCGGTAAAGGTGCGCCGACCGGTTCGGCGCCGACGAGCGGGCCGGTGCCCGGCGAGCCGTTGCCGCCGGGCCCCTGGAGCTGGAGCAGAAGAAGAAGCCCCCCGGATCGAGCCGGGGGGCTTTTTCATGGACGGATGAAAATGTTGCAGCGACTTACTCCTTGACCACTATCGGGTCACCGATGTTGGCCGTGGTTGAAGTACCACTCGGCGTCAGCAGGGACTCAGGCTGATGCAGCCATGGCTGACATTTTCGCGACCCAGGGACGTGGAGGGCCCACGGGGCCGAATGGACGAAGAGCCCACGGTTGGTGAATCGGGTGGCGTACTCCACCGGGGTCTTGTAGCCCTCGGGGTCGGTGATCGGAACGCCGACGCTGCTCGAATCCATAATCACCGTGCGCTCTTTCGACAACACCGTGTAGACGCCGACGGGCGTCGGGAAGTGCGGCCGGCCCATCGAGGCGGGCATCACGCCCGGTTCGCCCAAGTGTGGTTGGTGGTGGGGTGTCGGCAGCTGCTCGATGGACCGCTCGGAACCCCGTCGACGCTGACCGTGAACGTGTGATCGGAGATGTCGGCGACGCCGAGCACGGCGGGGCCGGTCTTGATCTCTGCCGACGCGCCGCCCACCGACAAGGCGATCGTGCTGTGTGCCGGCCAGAATCGGTCTGGAACCCATTGCGCGACTTCACTGTTGATCCACTCATATTTGCCGGTCATGAGGTGGAGACGAGCTCACGTGCACGGCGCGCTCTGCGGCCTTCCGGTTGGCGACAGGCGAGCGGAAGGTGATGACGACCGGGTGCGCGACGCCCACGACCTGACCTGCGGTCGGTCCGACCGAGGCGACTGGGAAATCGGAACGACTGGTCCGAAGCGGCCAGGCTGACGCCGGCGGGGCCGGTTACCACCGATGCGGCGGTACCAGCCGCCACCAGAGCAGACCGAAAGACCGTGCGCATCCACCAGTTCCTTTAGTAGACGAGGTTGCAATAGCGATAGTAGGCATGTCCGGAATGTTGGACCGGTAAGGGCGCGTGAGCAATTCGGTAAAGCATCGGTCACGTTTCGGCTACAGCCTGCGAGAAACCGTCGCAAGCGCGCGGACTCAGCGAGCGCTGGATCTCGCCGGAACTGGCCTGGCCAACAAGTTTGGATCGTCGATCCAGCACCGCTGTCGGATCGAGATCGAAATGGTCGAACAGCCCGGTGACCTGGAGGACCCGGTCGAGGAAAGGCGGGCGATGGTCGAGATGAAGCTCGATCCCGCGTGCGTGGTGCGGCGGTGCAACAACAGCAAGCGCCGACAGTGCGGCTGAATCCAGGAACGTCATCTCGCTGAAGTCGAGGTGCAGATCGCGCAGGCCAGTTCTGTCGTGAGCAATTGCGAGGCGACCTCGACAAGGTCATCGGTGGTCTCGTAGTCGAGGTCGCCGGTGATTCGGACAGTAGCCGATCCGAGGCGCAGTGGTGATCGTCAAGTGATAGGTCATGTATGTGGTTGGGGGTCGGTCGCCGAACTCTTCTTGTCGGCGAGGGCGTGGAGCGCAGCGTTCACAGTAGGCGTCGGCTGCGTGGAAAATCATGGAGCTGTTTACCCAAAAGCTCGAGGGTGGGAAACAACGTTGCCGCCGGGACACCGCGGGCGTTGAGGATGTCCGCAGTCCACGAGATGAAACCGCTGAACAGCTCGTCATCGTCGGTGTAGAGGCCCGCGACCAGGAACTCGACGACGTGGGCGATGTCCTCTGCAGTTCGCTGCCGCTGCGCTTCGGTGTAGGTGCGCATCGCGGGGATGACGGCCTCGAGTATGGTGAATGTCCCTTTGACCAGAGCCCTCGACGTCTGGCTGATGGTGGTGTATTCCTGGTCGATCAGGTGCGGCAGATCGTCGACGGCTGCCGGTTGGTCGCGAGATGCGTGCAGAGGAAGCCCTCGGCCAGCAGCTCCGCCGCCGCCCGGGCGTTCGGGGCCCACGCGTCGGCGCCGAGTTGCCGGGCGTAGCGACCGTCGACTCCGAACGCGGCACCGCCCACCAGCACGGCGACGCCGGCGGCCTGGCAGGCGGTGATCGCAGCATGCGCGGTGGGCAGCCCGGTGGGGATGGAGCAGGACAGCGCGACGGCGTCCGGGCCGCTCTGATGAAGATGTGCGATCAGATGCGGCGTCGGCACCTGCGCGCCGAGGAAGTCGACCTGCCAACCCCGCAGCCGCAAGGTCTCGGCCAGTAGACGGGCCGGCAACGCGTGCCATTCACCGTCGACGCATGCCACCGTCACCCGGCCTGCGCTGACAGGTGAACGGCTGGCGGGGTGCTGGGCGAGCGCGGCGATGACGCGGTCGTTGATCGCGGTGGCGGCGTGCTCCTGGGCAACGGTGATGCGGTTGGCGGCCCACTCGGTGCCGATCTTGTGCTGGACCCGGGCGATCACGTCGAGCAGGATGTCCTCGGGCTGCATGCCCGCATCCAGCGCCGCGAAAATCGTTGTGACGGCGGCGTATTCGTCGCAGTCGGCGACGGCACCCCAGAGCTGTTCGCGAACCAGCGCCTGGTCTGCGGCGTCGACACCCGGGAGTGGCGGTACTCGACGTCGGGGACGCTCAAGCCGTGAACCTTCCCCGGGTATGACCGTCGACCGCGCTCAAGTGGGTACGCCGCGGGGCGGTGATGGCCACGACGGCGATGTCGTCGTGGACCTGTTGGCCGACCCACTGAGTGGCCAGCATCATGACGCGTTCGACTACCGCCGCGGCGGGCAATCCGCCGCACTCTGCCAGCGCGGACGCCAGGCGTTCTTCGCCGAACATATAGTCGCCGAGCGGGCCGCCGCGCGCTTCGGTGACGCCGTCGGTGTAGAGCACGCAGGTTTCGCCCGGGCGCCAGCGTCGTCTCGAACGACTGCGCGTCGATACTCGGGAAGTGCGCCGATCAGCGTGCCGTGGGTGTCGGCCTGCTCCACCCGCCCGCCGTCGCGAATGATCAGCGGCGGCAAGTGGCCGGCGCTGGTCAGCCGCAGACCACGCGGAGCCATCACGGTTGGCGACCGAGGCCAGCACCAGGGTGGCGAATCGGGCGTGCTCGGTGGACAGCATTGCGCCGTTGAGCAATTCGAGTACGGCCTGGTGATCGGCGGCCAGCGGCGTCAACGCCTGCAGCGTGTTACGAATTTTGCCGGTGAGCATGGCGGCCTCGAGGCCCTTGCCGCACACGTCGCCCAGCACCACCAGCGTCTCGCCGTCCGGGGTCGCCGCGGGATGCACGTCGTAGAAGTCGCCGCCGACGACCTCGTAGTCTTCTGATGCCCGGTAGGCGCCCGCGAACTCGATGCCGTGCACCGGATGTAACTCCGGCGGCAGCAATCACGCATCAGCGTCCGGGTGATCGACAGCCTGTTCGGCATACAGCCGCGCGGCCGACAACGCAGCGCCGGCCCGTCGCCGCGAACAACCGCGCCAACACCTCTTCACCTTCGCTGAACTCGCCTTCCACGGCATGCCGCAGCAACACCAGCGCGCCCGCGGAGACGCCGTGGCCGGGCAGCGGGGTGATCATCACCGAGCCGCACCGGCGCCGGTGAAGCCGGTCGGAATCAGCCAATCCGGCAGCGTCGCGGCGTCGATCCAGCGCGAAGGCACCGGCGGGAAGCCACGCAACGCCTCACTCAGACCCCGCTCACCGATGCGGGTCCGCATCAACGCTGCGCTGCTCCACCGTGCCGGGTGGTCGCAATAGAAGATCGGCATCCGCCGGCCGCGACTTGCGGGTGCGACGACGACGGCCGCGTCGGCCAGGTCCCGCGCGGCCAGCAACACCGTCGCTTCTCGGCAGCGGTCGATGTTCAGCGACGCCATCAACACCGCCGAAGCTTCGAGCAGGAACTCCGCGCGCTCATGCTCGCGGGTCAGCGCGTACTGGGCCTCCCGCAGCACGTGGCCGGTGTCTTCGACGAGCGACCATGCCACTTCTCCGCTGGGCAGCGTGGCGTGGTGGGCTTCGAACTTGCGTCCGCCGACGGCGCCACCCGCGTTGAACGACTTCCCGGCTGTGGCACCGAGGGCGCGACAGGCGCGTAGTGGACAGGAGACAACCAGTCGACGGCGGTCTCGAGCCGAGTGCCCGAGCGGCGGAGGGAAGTAGATTCTGTGCCGACGCGCTCAATGCGCGGATGACTCCGGTCTTGATCGACGACGAGAGTGGGACAGGCGACGTAGGTCCAGAGCGATTCGTGGCCGGTCGTCAACCTGTACCGGAGCCCCATCGCGCATAACCAAATCGACCTAAAAATTGTCGCGACTACTTAACAATCTATGCGAGAGTTTACGCACATCCCTGACGCGGCGGAAGTCTCGTTTTTACTGCGTCTGATCTTGATAATCGGCATCTGTGGCTGAGCCGAAGTCGCTACGGTCGAGATACCGACGACGGAGGTGTGATGACGGGTCAGATTCCACTAGTCGATTATTTGGTGCTCGATGACGGCGATCCGCACCTCGTCGCGCAGGAATGCACAAACTGCGGCGCCCGATTTTTCGATCGGCGCAACGCTTGCGCGAGTTGTTTCGCGTCGGAATTCAGAGCCGTTGCGGTGCCCACCGAGGGCACCGTGCGGGCATTCACCATCGTCACTTTTGCCGCACCCGGCATTCCCACCCCTTTCGTCGCCTCCGTCGTCGATTGCGACGGCACTCAGGTGCGCAGCGAATTTGGTCAACATCGAGCCTGATCCCGAGCACATCCACGACGGCATGAAGGTGCGGCTGGCGACGTTCCCGATCGGCAGCGATTCGGCGGGACCGAGGCGATCGGCTTCGGCTTCGAACCCGCGACCTGACGATCCGCAGTAAAAGGAGTAGCCCATGAGCGCCAGCGACGACATCTGGATCCTCGGCATCACGATGACCAAATTCGGCAAGCATGCCGACAAGGACACCGTCGACCTCGCGGCGGAGGCCGCGACCGGTGCGCTCGCCGACGCCGGCGTGACGATGGCCGACATCGGTGTGATCGCCGCCGGGAATTTGATGGCGGCCAACGCCGGAATCGGGCAGCAACTGCAGAAGCAGATCGGTCAGACCGGTATCCCGGTCTACAACGTGGCCAATGCCTGCGCCACCGGCGCCACCGCGCTTCGGACCGCGATCATGGCCGTCAAGGCCGGCGAGGTGAAGTACGGCCTGGCGGTCGGGGTGGAGAAGCTTTCCGGCGCTGGGTTGCTCGGCGGGGCGGGAAAGAAGAAAAGCGATGCCGAAGTCTGGGAGCGCAAAGGCCGCTACGGCGCAGTCGCACCGGTGGACGGGCGGATCGGCACCGAGTCCATGCCTGGCGTCTTCGCTCAGATCGGCACCGAATACGGCCACAAATACGGCGGTACGAGTTTCGAGTTGTTCGCCAAGATCAGCGAGAAGAACCACGCCCACTCGACACTGAATCCGCTGGCCGCCTACCAGAAGAAGTTCACCCTCGACCAGATCATGAACGACGTCATGATCGCCTACCCGAATACCCGGCCGATGTGTTCGGCCAACTGCGACGGCGCCGCGGCAGCAGTGGTGTGCAACGGCGAGACGCTGAAGTCGCTGGCATTGCAGCAGCGCAAGCGGGCGGTGAGGGTCGCGGCGTCGATCCTGACCACCGATCCGTTCGAGGATGGCTGTCAGGTGTTGCCGAACGTCAATACGCTGACCCGCAACGCGGCCGCGACGGCCTACGAACAGGCCGGTATCGGTCCCGGCGATCTCGATCTGGTCGAGTTGCACGACTGCTTCGCAACCGCCGAATTGGTGCACTACGACAATCTGATGTTGTGCGAAAAGGGTGGTGCCGCAGACTTTTTCAACTCCGGCGCGCCGTGGCGGGACGGATCGACGCCGGTGAACGTGTCCGGCGGCCTGCAGTCAAAGGGCCATCCCATCGCGGCCACCGGCATCGCAAACATCTGGGAGATCTGCCATCACCTGCGGGGGGAGGCGGGCGACCGCCAAATCGAGAACGCCAAGGTCGGCCTGGCTCACGTGATCGGGCTCGGGTCGGCGTGCGGTGTCCACATCCTGGAGAAGTCGGCTGCATAGCTATTCGCGGGCCATCCATCGCGAATCCCTGTGTGCAGAACCGTTTGCCTTCTCGGTCAGATGTCGGGTGTGACAACGCTTGCCACGGACAACGGCATCGCGCTTTCGGGGATTTCCCGTGTCGTCGTACCGCCAGAGCTGCGGCGGGTGACGAGATAGGTGTAGCGGTCGGCGCCGGGATCCGCGCTCAACGGGTCTTCGCTGTCGAGAAGGTGCTCGAGTTTCTCGCGGTCGTCCGGATCGAGCGCATCGCCCTCGAGGGTGCAGCTGGCCTTCAGGCCGGCCAGGCCGCCGCGTCGCTCGATGAAGTACTGCATTGCCTGCCTCGATCGTTCCCGACTCAGACAGCGACGTCGGGCTGTGCAATGCCGACTCGTGTCCATGCGTCGTCGATCCCACGGTAGACGTCACGATCCCGGGGGAACAGCGATCTCGCGGCGGAGCGGGTGAGCTCGGCGAACTCGCCGAACTTCATGGCGGGATTGGCTTTCGGGCTTGTCAACGCCGCGTACCAGACCTTGCCGGTTTTTTCCCAGGACCGTCCGCCGACGTTCGCGGCCGACAGGTAGAAGGCATGATTGGGGATCCCGCTGTTCTCGTGCGGGTCGCCGCCGGCGATGTAGTCCGCGTAGTGCGATGGTTGCGGTGACAGACACTGCCGGGAGCCGGGATCGGCCATATCGCGAAGACAGGTGTAGCCCTTCGCAATTGCTGCGGGGCCGAGGACACCCGGGCCGATCAGCCATTCGGCCTCGGGGACGGTCAGGTTGTTTCGCCACTGGTGAAACATCGCCCCGAAGGCATCCGAGATGCTCTCGTTGAGGGCTCCGGGTTCATCGGAGTAATCGAGACCGGCCGTGAATTGGGTGACGCCGTGGGTCAACTCGTGGCCGATGACGTCATCTGAGTTGGTGAAATCGGTGAAGACCCGGCCGTCGCCGTCGCCGTAGGTCATCTGGGCGCCATTCCAGAACGCGTTGTCATAGCGCACGCCGTAGTGGATCGACGACATCAGTGTCATGCCGGCGTCGTCAATCGAGTTGCGGCCGAAGCACTCTCGGTAGTAGTCGACGACGGCGCGGGTCGTGTCGAACGCTCGTTTCGCCGTGACGTCGGTGCTATCGCCTGGGTGGGCGACGGGCGAGCCGGGCAGTGACCGAGTGTTCTTGCAGTCATAGACCGTCACCGACGGCACAGGCGCCAGCGCGGTGCCGAAATCCAGGCCGGTGATTCTTGCCGCCAACAGGCTGGCCCGGGTCGCGGTGGTATGCGCGTCGCGCAGCTCTCGCCACGTGCCCTCGACGGCGATACTTTCGCGGATCGCCGCTCGCGACTCCTCCGGAATCGAGTCGTCTTCGGCGAGCCTGCGCAGGACGGCCGTCGGCACGATGAACCGATCGCACACGGGACAGCTCCTTGTGTCAGTGGATGCGGGCGCTACCGCCGAGCCCGATTTCGAGGACGCTGCCGGTGATCACCCCGGGGTCGGTGACCAGGTACAGCACTCCGCGGCTGACGTCTTCGGGCTGCAGCCAGGGCTGGGGGATCGGGTTGGCCTTCATCATCCGGCGGACGAGTTCGTCCGGGATGTCTTTGCCGCCAGTGGGTTGCACCATCGGGGTCTGGGTGGTGGTGGGGCAGATGACGTTGATCGTCACACCCTCCTTGGCGACCTCCAATGCGGCGGATTTCGCCAGGCCGATGACACCCCACTTGGTGGCGTTGTAGGCGGCCAGGTCGGGGATGCCCATCCGGCCACCCATTGACGAGGTGACGACGATTCGACCGAAGCGCTGGCGCCGCATCACCGGTATCGCCGCGCGCAGGGTGTGAAACGTCCCAGTCAAGTTGGTGTCGATCAACTGCTTCCACACGCCGTCGCTGACCTCGTCCACAGGTCCGGTGCTGACGATCCCGGCGTTGGCCACCACGATGTCGAGGCTGCCCAGGTCGGCGACGGTCTGTTCGACCGCGGCGGTGACCGCGGCGCCGTCGCGCACATCGAGGGTCAGCGGGACGCAGCGCCGGCCGAGCTCGTCGACCAGTTTTGCCGTCTCGCGTAGGTCGTCCTCGGTGCCGAGCGGGTAGGTCAGGCCCGCCATCGCATTCGGGGCGTCGGCGACCACGATGTCGGCACCCTCGGCTGCCAGCGCCAGCGCATGGGAGCGACCCTGCCCGCGGGCTCCGCCGGTGATCAAAGCAACGCGTCCATCCAATGCACCCATAGCCGATGAAGCTACCAGTCGGGTAATCGCTTGCGGCGGGATCTATTTCATTGCTGACCTATTGACCCTTCACTTACGCTTCAGCAATGCGCGAATCCGTGACGGTGCACATGGAAGCGCCGGCCGAAGAGATTTGGCGATTGGTGTCCGATGTGCGCAACACCGGACGGTTTTCTCCCGAGACATTCGAGGCCGAGTGGCTCGATGGAGCAACCGGCCCCGGCGTGGGCGTCCGCTTCCGCGGGCATGTGAAACGAAACCAAATCGGTCCCGTCTACTGGACCAACTGTCGAATCACCGTTTGTGAGCCGGGCCGGGAGTTCGGTTTCCAAGTTCTCGTGGGCGATACACCAGTCAACAACTGGCACTACCGATTTGCGCCCGCGTCAGCTGGCACCGATGTCACCGAATCGTTCTGGGTGAAGAGTTATGGGATGCCGCGATTCGTTCAATTCCTTTTCGGCGAGCTACGGCGCAGGCGAAACATCCGCGATATGACGACGACGCTCGAACGGATCCGGGCAGTCGTCGAGTCGGACTAAAACAGCGTTGGCAGGGTGCTGATCTGGTGGTCCGCGCCGGCGGCGCCCGGAATAGACCGTCACCCCAGGCCGCGGTGAGATCACCAATGCCAGCGAGGGGAGCACGTCGTCCAGATTCGCCGAAAGTGTAGGGAAACCCCTTATTGACCGTCGCGCTCATCTCCGTGAGCCTTATCTCACTCAGGCTTTCTTAAGCATCTTCATAGGTGAGCTTATGGTCAGTCCCGCCCACACGAGGAGATCAGGTCATGCGCCGAGCAGCACGCCGTCCGCACGTCACCGCCGGCATCGCCTTGGCCGGTTTGATCGCGTTGCCCGCTGCTGCGGCGGTGCTGGCCGACGCCTCCGACTTACCCAGCGTCACGGTCGCCGACGTGCTGCTGACCTCGACTGATCAGGACGCCGCCGCGGACGCAGCCGCCGCGCTCACCAACGTCACCCCGGATGCACTGGTGTCGCCCGACCTCAATATCGCCATCTCCATTGACGGGGTCACGTTGTTGCAGGACGGCAGCGCGACTGCGGCTTCCGACCCAGGCGACTTCGCGATCGCCATCGGCGATAAAGCCTTCGCGACCGCAACCGGCGGCATGCTGGAATCGGCGATCGCCATCGGGTCGAATGAAACGTCGGCGGACGCTTATGGCGGATTCTTGAATACCGCGGTCGCCACCGGAACGGGCAGTAGCGCTACGGCAACAACCGGCAACTTCGAGTCTGCATTCGCCAACAACGCCTACGCGGACGCATATGGCGGCAATGGGAACTCCGCCTATGCGACTGACGGCGGCGACGCCACGGCCACCCACGGCAATTCGCTGTCCGCATTCGCCAGCGGCGACAAAGCCTTCGCTGACTCCTATAACGGCACGGGCGAGATGACATCGGCCACCGGAGCCGGCAGCAGCGCCTTCGCCGAGAACGGCAACTACGACTCGGCCATCGTCAATGGCGCCGGTGCCACCGCTGAGGCTGAGAACGGCAACTCCGAATTGGCCTCCGTCTTCAACCTCGCCGGTACCGGTGGCAGCGCCGATGCCGACTGGGGCAACGGCAACGATGCCCTGGTATTCGGCGACAGCGCCGCCAATGCAGGCGGCACCAGCACTGATCTCGGGAATTACGACATCGCCACTGCCTTCGGCAATGTGGACCACGTACTGTCCGGTGCCGGCTTACTCGACGGTGTCGGTAGTTACGATCTGGCCGCTGTCTTCGGCGACGGCATCAGCTCATCGGGAGCCACCGGGCGCGAACTGGCTGGTGGAGATCCTGCCGACGGTCTTTTGACCTCGATGGGACAACTCACCGGGGCACCCGTTTGGCCAGGTAGTACTCGTGCCGCCGGGCGTTGTCGACGGTGTAGCCGATCGCCGTGGTGACGCCGTCGCTGTCGTAGTCCAGCCAGCGCTCGGTGCGTTGGCGCTCGAATTCGCTCCAGGACGCGACGGTGAACCGCTCGAGGAAGATATCGGGTTCTCCGACACTGTGATACAGGCGCCAACTGTGGCCACCCGTCCGTAGCCGTGATCGCCTGACATTGCCCATCGACTGGACGAACTTGTCGAGGTTCTCGGCCGCCACCCGATAGCGGACGGCAACCAGGACCGGACCGTCCTGAGGGCATGGCTCGAACATCAATGCCGGTGTCGGCCACGCATGGGAAACCTCCACGTCTATCTTCCCGGTGGAAGTCGGCAAGGGCAGCACGACAACGCTGAGGACCACGACGCCCAGCCCTACCGCCGAACCCAACAGGGCGACGTCGAGTCCCGCCCGGGTGGCCAGGGCGCCCCAGAAGTAGGACCCGATCGCCTGAGATCCGGTGGCGATCAACAGATACACCGACAACCCGCGGGCCCGAACCCAGCGCGGCAACGACAGCTGGGCCGCGGCGTTCAACGTGGTCAGCGTGATCAGCCAGGCCATTCCCGAGATCACCAGGAAAGGTATCGCTGCGGCGAACGGCAGCCAGGCTACGGCCACGATTGCCACTCCGTACGCGGCGGCCGACGCGGCAAGTTGCAGGTTGTCGGACAGTTTCAGGCGTACCAGTCCGGCAATCGCGACAGCGAGTACAGCGCCCACACCGACTGCCGCCACCGACCCGCCGTAGCCACTGGCACCCAGGTGCCATCTGCGGGCGGCGACCACCGGCAGCAGCGCCAGTAGGGCGGAGGCGGGAAACAGGAAAAGCGCTGCGTGCAGAAGGATCCTGCGAAAAATCGGAGCATTGCTGACATACATCAGTCCGGTGAGGATGGCCTGGCCGAAGTGTTCCCGTTCGAGTGGAGCGATCTGCTTGGGTCGCTGCCACACCAGCAGGGCGACGATGATTCCCGCGAACGAGATCGCGTTGATCGCGAATACCGCTGCGGGACCGGCCAGTGCCAGGATCACCCCGCCGATCGCCGGTCCTATCGCGCGAGAGGCATTTCCCGAGACGCTGCCCAGGGTCGAGACCGCGGGTATCTGCTCGCGCGGAACCACCTCGGGCTGAATCGCCTGCCAGGCCGGGGCCGCCAGCGCCGAGGCGCAGCCGATGCCCAGGGTGAACATCAACAGTGCTGTCGGGCTGACGCGACCTAGGTACGTCAACACCGCCAGGGCCAGCGCCACCAGCACCGCATACGTCTGCAGAACGATCAGTAATCGGCGCCGGTCGAACAGATCGGCCAGCACGCCGGCGAACAGCGCGAAAACCAGTGTCGGCCCAAGGCTGGCGGTCTGTACCAATGCGACGATAACGTCACTGCTGTGCTTTTCTACCAAAAACCATTGGGCTGCAACACTTTGCATCCACGTCCCGATATTGGAGACGAATGACGCGATGAACAGACTGCGATAAAGGGGATTGCGTAAGGGCGCCCACGGCGAAGGCTGGTCGGTGTCGGCGTGCTCCCGAAACTGAGTCACCGACGAACTCTAAGACATGCGCACCCGGCGCGCCTCATGGATTATCGCCTTGGCAATGCCCGTGTGGCGAACACTTGTTGTTAATCGGACTTACTACTTCTGTTCAAGATTTGCCGTGCTCATATTAACTTTGAATGATATTGCGGTCACGAAGGATTCGGCGATAATCTGTGTCCATGACTCAGACCAGCACGATCATCATTGACGGTGGCGGAGCCGGTGGCGGCCGCATCCTCGGCGGCGGTGCCGGTGGCGGCCGCATCCTCGGCGGCGGTGCCGGCGGCGGCCGCTAAGGGCAGACACTCTCTCCCGTTACGATTGCGCCCTTTTTAGTCTCCACGGCAAAGTCGTGCGGCGCTGACGCTCCGCGGCGCTCCCGCCGCGGAGTTGTTGGCTTCTTGACCAGTTCTGCGTTGCGTGAGATGCGGCTTCGGACAACTACTTCGCCCAGAATGGGCAGCGATGCGGTTGACGGTGACGCCTGCAGCGGCGCTTTGCAGATAAGACGAGACACGCCCCCGCGCTTGGCGAAAGTCCGAAGGGCTCACGGGCTACGGGTCGGGCCGTCGTCAGTGGTAGCCGCGACCCGTTTCGGCATTCGGGCGGGTTACTACTGATTCCACGACAATTCGGTTGTGTCAGTGAGCCCGACTAGAAGTACCGGGTCGTCATCGCGGATGAAGATCGACCTGGACACGATGGTGCGGACGAGGAACCCGTCAGCGTGGTTCCACTCGACGATGGAGTTGTGGGCTTCGCGCAGGGTCTCGACACAGTCATGGTGCGGAGCATCTGGCTGCTCGGCCATCAAAGTGGACAGCGAGTGTGCGTTCACAGAGGGGGCATCGGGATAACCGAGCAGGGCGGCGGCTGCGGGGTTGGCGTAGAGGATGGCGCCATCGCCGTGTCCCACCGCGATGATGGGCATCGACAAGCGGTCCAAAAGGGTGAGGGCAGGCAGTTGTTCGATGTATCCAATCCGGGTGGGCGGAACAGTTCGGCGTCGTCTTTCGATCATTGAGTCCACCACCGTTTGGCGGCGTTTTGGTCGAGGCGTGATCGAAGGGTACCGACTCGTCGCGTCATGTCTACGGGTACGGCGATCAGGCAGGTCGGGAAACGGGATGGACATCGCGCGTCTCCTTTATGTCGCTCGTTTGACCTGTTTTATGTGCATCCGGAATCGTCGGCGAGCGGTCACGGTATATCTGCGGTAAAACGACACGCCACTGGATGGGCACCAATGTCGTGTGGAGCCGGTTGTGACCGACAGTGACTTCGCGGCCAAAACGTAACACACCTCGAGCGACGGGTATAGCAAAATATCGCGGGAGTGCGTCGACTGTTCTGTGCCCAGCTGCTCTAGACTGGCTCACGGCCGCGTGCCCCACACAAATAGTGCCCTGACGAGCTCGTATTCGACCAAGGGGATAGCGAGACCGGGTATCCAAAGAGAAGGTATAAGGCGGGCTGTTGTTTCAAACAGCAAACTTTTGAATGCTTCAAAATATGAATAATTCAACTGCTCGCAATTTCGATCAAACAACCGACCGGCACACCTCGTGCGCGGTTGGTTGCGCGAGCCACGACAACCCCGGAAGATGTGGGCCGTTGACTGACTATGAGCAGGCTGGGCGCACGAGCGACCGTGAGACGATTGAGTCGCTACTTTCTGCTGACTTGCGAGCTCTGACGGCCCAATCTGATCGGCTCGGGCGAATATTCGCGGAGATGCACGGACTGAGCACCAACGAGTTTCATGCGTTGCTGCACATCATGGTCGGCGAGAGTGCGGGCGCAGTGCTCAGCGCGGGCGAGCTGCAGCAGCGGATCGGACTTACGCACTCCGGAATTACGCACCTGGTGGACCGCATGATCGCTGCCGGGCACATTCGCCGTGACACCGACCCAACCGATCGGCGAAAGGTGATCCTTCGATACGAAGACCACGGCATGGAGGTGGCCCGCGCCTTCTTCACCCATGTTGGTGCCGCCAACCGGCAAGCTATGGCCGATTTGTCCGACGAAGAGCTCGCCAGCGCGCACAAAGTAATGCAACAGCTCACTGCGTCCATGGACAATTTCAGCGGGCGGCTGCTGGCAACCAGTACCCAACACCAGTTCAAGAAGCTGCCTGGTAACTGATCACGAGCTCACGCAGACGCTGCGGCCAACGGCCAGTTGGCGTTTCGGTCTAGCGTGACTCTTTACGTCCCTTGGCTCGATACCCCGCGGTGCGCTCGAATCTTCATACGACCTTCGAAGCCGAATCTGAGCGTGGAGCCGATGACGGGAATCGAACCCGCGTATTCAGCTTGGGAAGCTGATGTTCTGCCATTGAACTACATCGGCGATGAAGCCTGGAGAAGGCTAACATCCGGCACCCGAGCGTTCACCAACATCGCTGGCGGCAACCGAGCCGCTACGCTCGTCGCGTGCTTCTTTCCGATCGTGATCTCAGGGCCGAAATCGCCGCCGGCCGCTTGGGAATCGACCCGTTCGACGATGCCCTGGTCCAGCCGTCCAGCGTCGACGTCCGCTTGGACAGTTTATTCCGGGTTTTCAACAACACCCGCTACACCCATATCGACCCGGCGCGGCAACAGGACGAGCTGACCTCGTTGGTGGAACCGGACGAGGGAGAGCCGTTCGTGTTGCATCCCGGCGAGTTCGTACTCGGGTCCACGCTCGAGACGTGCACGTTGCCGGAGGATTTGGCAGGGCGCCTGGAGGGCAAGTCGTCGCTCGGCCGTCTGGGACTGCTCACCCATTCCACCGCCGGCTTCATCGATCCCGGCTTCAGTGGTCACATCACCCTCGAGCTCTCGAACGTCGCCAACCTGCCCATCACGCTGTGGCCGGGGATGAAAATCGGGCAGCTGTGCATCCTGCGGCTGACCAGTCCGGCCGACCATCCTTATGGCAGCGCGAGCGTCGGGTCGAAGTACCAGGGCCAGCGTGGACCCACGCCGTCGAGGTCGTATCTAAATTTCATAAGGTCCACTTAAGGTCGCCTGCAGTCCAGCACAGGTTCGATCGCGACGATCATTTGTGTAGCGCCGGACGCGGTGTTCCCTCCGCCTAAAACCGTGGCGCGCTGCGAATGGCTCTGGAGGCGCGGTGGATATCGTGCTCGGGGTGTCAATGGCACCCACGTCGGTTCGAATGTTGCTGGTCGAAGGTGAAAACGCCGATGGCGTTACCGTCGAGGACAACCAGTTTCCCTTCGCTTCGAATGACGAGGCGGCCACGCTGAGTGCGGCCGACCAGGTGATTTCGGCGATCCTGGGCACTCGCGAAGGTGCCACCGAAGCCGGTCACGCGCTGACGTCGACCGGGGTCACGTGGACCGATCCCGTGGACGCGGCCGCTCTGCGGGATGCCCTCGCGACTCGCAAAGTCGAAAACGTCATGCTGGTGTCGTCGTTCATGGCCGCGGCGGCCTTGGCGCAGACCGTCGGTTGCACGGTCGGCGAAGCCCACACCGCCCTGCTCTTCCTCGAGCCCGGCACGGCGACGCTGGCCGTCATCGATTCCGCTGACGGCTCCATCACCGACGTCCACAAGGAACTGATGTCGGGCGGACACAGCGTCGCCGAACTAGCCGCAATGTTGGCTGGTTTGGAGGGTTTGCAGACGCGCCCGCAGAGCGTGTTCATCGTCGGCTCCGGTGTGGACGTCGCCACGATCAAGCCTCAACTGGAGGCAGTCACGACGCTGCCGGTCACCGCGGCCGAAGAGCCCGAGACCGCGCTGGCGTGGGGCGCCGCCCTGGCGTCGGCAAACGCTCCGCTCTTCGCGTCATCGACGGCCGCACTGGCCTATGCGCTTGATCCCGGCACCGGCGCGGTCGACCCCTTCGCCGTGTCGCCGGGATACCTTGCGGCGCCCGATGTTCCACCTGGCACCACGTTGGGTGAAGACGATCTCGCCTACAGCGCCGTCCCGGACGAGGATGCCGATGCCCACACCGTTGCGCAAAATGTGCCGAGCGAGCAGCACTTTGACAGCGAGCCCGAGCGCCGACCCTTGGTGCTCGTCGGGAGCATCCTCGCGGTTGTTTTTGTCGCCGCCGCGCTGTCACTGGAAGTTGCTCTGGCGCTTGGGATTCGACCCAGTGTAGCCCTTCTTCCCCGCCCGTTGCAGAACCTCATCGTCCAGGCTCCGGCGCCAGCTCCAGCCCCGTCGAGCGTCGATGTTCCGGAGGCCAACCACATGAACGCGCCGGCGGTGGCACCCCCGCCCGCGAACGCGCCGATTGCGGCCGCGCGGCCGGCTGCCCCGCCGCCAGCCGTGCTGCCGATTCCCGCCGCGCCACCAATTCCTGTGGCTCCGCCGCCGCCGGCTGCCCCACCGCCTGTTCCGGTGGCCGCGCCTGCGCCGGTCGTGGTCCCGCTCCCGGTGCCGATTCCGGTGCGCGCGCCCACTCCCGTACATGTGGGTCCGGTACGCGGGCCGACCCCACCACCGGTGCATCTCCCCGATCCGCAACCGCCCGTTCAGATGCCAGAGCCGGTACACCCGCCCGCCCCGCAGGCACCGATTTTTCCTGGTCTACCGGGACTGGGTATTCCTGGAATCCCGGGCATTCCGGGTATCACGTCTCCTCCTGTGCATCAGGGGCCAGGCGGGTTCGGCGGCAATCCGGGCGGTTTTGGTGGTGGTAACTACCCGGGCGGCTTTGGTGGCGGCAATCCCGGTGGTTTTGGTGGCGGCAATCCCGGTGGTAACCCCGGTGGTTTTGGTGGCGGCAATCCCGGCGGTAACCCCGGCGGGTTCGGTGGCGGTAACCCCGGCGGGTTCGGAGAAGGCCCGGGCGGGTTCGGCGGTGGTCACCCCGGCGGGTTCGGCGGGGGCCCGGGTGGCTTCGGCGGAGGTCCAGGCGGCTTTGGCGGGGGCCCGGGCGGGTTCGGCGGCGGCGGCCACAGCGGCGGCTTCGGCGGCGGCGGGTTCGGTGGTGGAGGCTTCGGCGGCGGTGGTTTTGGCGGCGGCGGGCACAGCGGCGGCTTCGGCGGCGGACACCACTAGCCGGATCCCCTAGCTTGTGACAAGGTAAAATCGGATACGAAGGGTCGGCCGGGGGGCACGTTTCGACCATTGTTCCTGGTCACACTTCGTAGAACACAGCTAAGTCCGCGTTTGTAACGCTGCGCTCCGGAGTGGCGATAACACTGTGTTGGCGCTTAGGTGCGCAATGTCAGCTGGCCCGCGGACGATCAGCAAAGTGGCGGGAGGATTTGTGGACACCGTACTCGGTGTGTCGATGGCGCCCACGGCAGTTCGTATGGTGCTGGTCGAGGGAGAAAACGCCGACGGGGTAACCGTCGACGAAGACAACTTCGCGGTTGCCGAAAGCGAAGACCCGGCAACCTTCAGCGCGCCAGATCAGGTGGTCGCGGCGATTCTCGGTACCCGCGAAGGTGCCAGCGAGGCCGGCTACGAACTTCTGTCGACCGGCGTGACCTGGACCGACCAGCGGGCAGCGGCCGAACTGCGCGACGTGCTGGCGGCTCGCAAGGTCGAGAACGTGATGCTGGTGTCGTCGTTCCTGGCCGCGGCCGCACTGGCGCAGTCCATGGGCAGCGCTACCGGTTATGCCCACAACGCGTTGCTCTACGTCGAACCGGACTCGGCCACGTTGGCGGTGGTGAACACTACCGACGGGTCGATCATCGATGTTCAGCGTGAGCAACTGCCCGCCGACGACGACCAGGCGGTGGCCGCGCTGGTCAACCTGGTCTCGGCTGCCGAGGACCTCGACCTGCAGCCGCAGGGCCTGCTGGTGGTCGGCTCCGGCGTCGACATTCCCTTGATCAAGCCCGCGCTCGAGGACGCCACCTCGCTGCCGCTGAGCGTGCCCGAGCATCCCGAGACGGCACTGGCCCGCGGGGCGGCACTGGCCTCGGCCAATGCGCCGCTGTTCGCCTCGTCCACCGACGCGCTGGCTTACGCGCTGGACCCCGGTACCGGTTCGGTGAGCCAGCACGTGAATTCGCCCGGATACCTGGCCGTCGCCGAAGCGGCGGTGCCCAGTGCCGAAGCGGGCGCCGACGCGCTTGCCTACAGCGCCGTCGCCGACGACTCAGCGGCCGTCTACACCCAGCTCGGCCCCGACGCCTACGAGCACGAAGACTTCACCACCGGCATGTATCCCGACTTCGGCCGGTTGGAGCACGAACCCGAAACTCGCAAACCATTTTTCGTCGCCATGGGCGTGCTGATCATCTTCGTCGCGGGCGTGATGGGACTGGTCATCTCGCTGGCATTCAGCATCCGGCCGTCGGCCTACACGCGGCCCAGCCTCAGCCACAACGTGATAGCGCCGGCCCGGATCCCCGCCCCGGCACCCGCAGCGCCGCCCGCACCTGTTCCGGCGGCCGCACCCGCGCCGGCTCCTGCCCCGGCGGCCGCCCCCGCGCCGATTCACGCGGCTGTTCCGGCCCCCGCGCCGCCGCCGGTGTTCGCGCCGGCTCCTGCTCCGGCGCCGCCTCCCGCGTTCGCGCCCGCGCCGCCTCCCGCAATCGTGCCGATACCGATTCCGCTCGGGCCGATCCTTCCCGGGATTCCGGGGCTCGCTCCGCCGCCACCGGCGTGGGGCGGTCCTCATGGACCCGACCGCGGCCCGTGGGGTGGTGGTGGACCGGGCTGGGGCCACGGTGGTGGCGGCTGGGGCCACGGCGGTGGCGGCTGGGGCCACGGCGGCCACGGCCACTGGTGATCCGCGGGAATTTGCCGGTCAGGCCATAGCCGCCGGACCGGGCCGTCGGTATCGTCGTTGTAGTAGCAAAACTGGGTAATCAACCTGCTTCGCCCACGTGATTGAACAACCCGATCAGCGAGCAAGCAGCTTTGGAGGAGAAGTGGACACCGTACTTGGCGTGTCGATGGCACCCACTGCGGTCCGCATGGTTCTCGTAGAGGGCGAAAACGCCGACGGCGTCACCGTCGACGAGGACGGCTTCGACGTCAACGCATCCGCCGACGCACCGACGATCAACGCCGCCGACCAGGTCGTGTCGGCCATTCTGGGCACCCGGGAGGGCGCTTCCGACAGTGGCTACCAGGTGCGGTCGATCGGCGTGACCTGGACCGACCCCATCGAAGCCGCTGCCCTGCGTGACGCGCTGGCGGCTCGCAAGGTCGAGAACGTGATGCTGGTGTCGTCGTTCCTGGCCGCCGCGGCGCTGGCCCAGGTCGTCGGCAACTCCGTCGGATACGCCCAGACCGGGTTGCTCTTCGTCGAGCCCGACACCGCGACCCTGGCCGTCGTCAACACCTCCGACGGCTCGATCACCGAGGTGCACCGCCAGCCGCTGACTCCCGGTCGCGATTCGTTGGCCGAGCTCGCCGCGCTGGCATCGGGCGCCGAGTCGTTGGGCACCCGGCCCGACGGTCTCTTTCTGGTCGGCGCCGGTGGTGTCGACATCGCCGCGCTCAAGCCGCAGCTGGAGGCGGCGACAGGGCTGATGGTCAGCGCGCCCGAGGAGCCCGAGACGGCGCTGGCCCGCGGCGCCGCACTGGCATCGGCCAACGCGCCGCTGTTCACGTCGTCGACCGAAGCGCTGGCGTACGCCCAGGATCCCGGTACCGGCTTCATCAACCCCCTCGCCGTCGCACCGGGTTACTTCGACGTCGCCACCAACCCCGCGACCGGCGAGCAGGCCCTGGCCTACAGCGCCGTCGCTGACGAAGACGGCGACGCCTACACCGCGCTTGCCGACGACGATGCAGACCTGCAGACCGGTACCTATACCGGCGTCGCCGAAGTTCCGTCCGACGGCGGTCGGCGGCCGCTGTTCCTGGTGGCCAGTGCCGTCGCCGCGCTCTTCGTCGTCGGCGCAGCGGCACTGCTCGTGGCGCTGGCTGTCAGCATGCGCCCGTCCGCTGCCACCAGGCCTGACCCCGGCCACAACGCCAAGCCGGCGCCCGCCGCGCCTGCGGCCCCGGCACCAGCGTCCGCGCCTGCTCCCGCACCCGCGCCCGAGGCGCCCGCTCCGGCCCCTGAGGCGCCCGCGCCGGCTCCAGCTCCGCAGGCACCCGCTCCCGAACCTGTCGCGCAGGCGCCCGCTCCTGCGGCACCCGCACCTGCACCCGTCCCGGTCGCGCCGGCCCCGGTTCCCGAGCCGGTAGCGCCACCTCCCGTTGCTCCGGCTCCGGTGGCTCCTGCACCACCGCCTCCTGCCGTGGTCCCGGTACCGATCCCGATCCCGGGCGTTCCGCCGATCTTCGGCGGGCCCAGGTACGGCGGTGGCGGTGGCTACCCCGGCGGTGGTGGCGGCTACCCCGGCGGTGGCGGTGGCTATCCCGGTGGCGGTGGTGGTTACCCCGGTCCCGGCGGCGGTGGCGGTTACCCCGGTGGCGGTGGTGGTCACGGCGGCAGTGGTGGTGGCGGCTTCGGCGGCGGAGGCCATGGCGGCTTCGGCGGCGGGGGTCACGGCGGTTTCGGCCATTGAATCGGTACGCCTGGCCTGGTCTTTTGATCCTCGATGGGTAACCGTCATCTGACGTTTGCCCGCCGATCAGAAGAGCGATGCCGTTAGCTCATTGCGGCAACATACACACGGGTGTATGAGGTGCACCGTTTTTGGTACTGGTTATCTAGGTGCGACCCACGCGGCCGGAATGGCCGAAATGGGGCACGAAGTCGTCGGTGTAGACATCGACCCCGGTAAAGTCGCCAAGCTCGCCGCCGGCGATGTTCCGTTCTACGAGCCGGGTCTGCGAAAAATGTTGCGCGACAACATCGCCGCTGGTCGACTCCAATTCACCACCGATTATGATCTGGCGGCCGATTTCGCCGACGTGCACTTCCTCGGAGTCGGCACGCCGCAGAAACGCGGCGAATACGGTGCCGATCTGAGCCATGTCCACGCCGTAATCGACACGCTCGCACCGCGCTTGACGCGGTCCTCGGTGATCGTCGGTAAGTCCACCGTCCCCGTCGGGACCGCGGCCGAATTGGTTGGACGGGCGCGCGATGCCGCCCGTCCCGGAGTGGACGTAGAAATCGCATGGAACCCCGAATTTCTGCGCGAAGGTTTCGCCATCCAGGACACCCTGAAGCCGGATCGTATTGTGCTTGGCGTACAGGATGATTCGACGCGTGCTGAGGTTGCGATCCGGGACATGTATGCGCCGATGCTGGACGCCGGGGTCCCCTTCCTGGTGACGGATTTGCAGACCGCAGAGCTGGTGAAGGTTTCCGCGAACGCGTTCCTGGCCACCAAAATCTCTTTCATCAATGCGATCTCGGAGGTATGCGAGGCAGCTGGTGCTGATGTCACGCTGCTGGCCGACGCCCTCGGCCACGATCCACGGATTGGGCGTCGGTTCCTCAACGCAGGGTTGGGTTTTGGCGGCGGGTGTCTGCCGAAGGACATTCGCGCTTTCATGGCCCGCGCCGGGGAGCTGGGGGCCGATCAGGCGCTCACCTTCCTGCGGGAGGTTGACAACATCAACATGCGGCGCCGCACCCGCATGGTCGAGCTCGCGACCAAGGCATGTGGCGGATCACTGCTGGGCGCCAACATCGCGGTGCTCGGAGCGGCGTTCAAGCCGGAATCCGACGACGTCCGCGACTCACCGGCACTCAATGTCGCGGGCCAGCTGCAACTCAACGGGGCCGGCGTCAACGTGTACGACCCCAAAGCGCTGGAGAATGCGCAGCGGCTGTTCCCCACCCTGAATTACGCAGTCTCGGTGGAGGAAGCGTGTGATCGCGCCGACGCGGTCCTGGTGCTCACCGAATGGCCGGAGTTCGTCGACCTCGACCCTGATCTGCTCGCGGACCGCGTGCGCTCCCGCGTCGTGGTCGACGGCCGCAACTGCCTGGACGTGCAGCGCTGGCAGCAAGCCGGTTGGCGCGTTCACTGCCTGGGGCGGCGGGTGGCCTGACCGTTCGCCCCGCCGTTCAGCCGCACGGGGTACGTTTCACTGCATGACCACATCGGAGATCGCCACCGTGCTGGCTTGGCATGACGCGTTGAACGCGGCTGATGTCGACACCCTACTGAGCCTGTCCAGCGACGACATCGAGGTCGGCGACGCGCACGGCGCCGGCCAAGGCCACGCTGCGCTGCGCGACTGGGTGACCGCCAATCCGCGCTCGGTCGAGGTAGGCAGGATATTCGTCCATGACGGTGTGGTCGTTGTCGAACAAAAGATCAGCGGCTCAGGCGAATCCGGCTCTTCGGCCGCGTCGGCGTTTCGGGTGGTCCACGACCACGTCACTTCTGCGTTCCGTCACGACGACCTGGCCGCGGCGCTGGCCGCGACCGAGCTGACCGACGCCGACCTCGTGGACTGAGGTAGCCGATGCGCGGGATCATCCTGGCCGGCGGTGCGGGCACGCGCCTGTATCCGATCACCATGGGCGTCAGCAAGCAGCTGCTGCCGGTCTACGACAAGCCGATGATCTACTACCCGCTGTCCACGCTGATCCTGGCCGGCATCCGCGACATCCAGGTCATCACCACCGCTTCCGACGCACCGGCTTTCGGGCGGGTGCTCGGCGACGGCAGCGCATTCGGCATCAACATCAGCTACGCCGTGCAAGACCAGCCCGAAGGACTGGCCCAGGCATTCGTGATCGGCGCCGACCACATCGGCTCTGAATCGGTGGCTCTGGCGTTGGGCGACAACATCTTCTACGGCCCCGGTTTGGGCAGCAACCTCCGACGCTTTCAAAATCTCAGCGGCGGAGCAATTTTCGCCTACTGGGTGGCCAACCCGTCGGCATACGGAGTCGTCGAATTCGGCGACGACGGCATCGCGCTCTCGATCGAGGAGAAGCCGGCCACGCCGAAATCGAACTACGCGGTGCCCGGCCTGTACTTCTACGACAACGACGTCGTCGAGATCGCCCGGGGTTTAAAGCCCTCCGCGCCGAGGCGAATACGAGATCACCGACATCAACCGGACGTACCTCGACCAGGGCCGCCTGGCCGTGGAGGTTCTGGCCCGCGGCACGGCCTGGCTGGATACCGGCACGTTCGACTCGCTGGCTGATGCGGGTGACTACGTTCGCACGCTGGAACGCCGCCAGGGCCTGAAGGTCAGCGTGCCTGAAGAAGTCGCGTGGCGGATGGGCTTCATCGACGACGACCAGCTGGCCCGGCGCGCCAAGTCCTTGCTGAAATCCGGCTACGGGGCCTATTTGCTGGAGTTGCTGGAACGGCGCTGACGCTCAGCCACCCGACAGTGGACGTCCCATGACGGTCAGGCGGTTTCCGTAGCGGGGCCCGTGACCGAACCCACCAGACTTGTCGCCGACGCGCCGGGCATACCCGGCATGCCGGCGGGGACCGCTCCGGTACCGCCGCCGGTGGGGCCCACGGCGTTGGTCCAGCCGCCGCCCGCGTAGGTCACTCCGCTGTGGTTGGCGACCTGCGCCGCCGCCGTCCATGCAGGCGGGACCGACAACCTGCCGACCAGTGTGCTGCCCGATGTGTTCACCGAAACGCCCACGTTCGGCACTGCCGGTGCGGGCATCGGCGCCGGTGGGGCCGCGATGTACCCGGTCACGCCGGCGCCGCCGGGCGCCGACTCGACGTTTGGATTCAGCGAGTTGATGTCGGCCAGACCGCTGGTGATCGCGGGCGTGATGATTGCGGGACTGACGTATCCGGCGGAGACGAAACCGTTCACCAGGCTCGAGTTCAGGAAGGTTCCGATGGAGTTGCCGTCGGCGCCGTCCAAGAAGTTGAGGATTTGACCGAGAAAGCCGAAGTCCTGCGGCGCCGCCGCCGCCGACATCGGCGAGGTGAGCTGCTGCAGCGACGACGGAACGCTGGAGAGCACCTGCTGTAACTGCGACTGCACACCGGTCCCGGTGGCGGCGCTCTGGGCCTGCGTGACCGCCGCCCCCTGTGTCGCCTGTGCGGCGGGATTCGACGTTTCCGGCGGCTGGGTGAACGGCTTGACCTTGGTCGCCGTCGCCGAGCTGCCGGCATAGCCGTACATCGCGGCGGCATCCTGAGCCCACATCTCGCCGTACAACGCCTCGTTGGCGGCGATCGCCGGGGTGTTCTGGCCCACGACGTTGGTCGCGACCAGCATCGCCAGCTGCGCCCGGTTGGCGGCGATCTGCGGCGGCGGGACCGTCAACGCGAACGCGGTCTCGTAGGCGGTCGCGGCGGCAGAAGCCTGGACCGCGGCCTGCTCGGCCTGCGCGCCGGTGGTCGTCATCCAGCTGATGTACGGGGCGACGGCGGCTGCCATGGTGGCCGACGTCGGGCCGCGCCAGTCGTCGTCGGCCAAGACATTGATGGTGGCCTGGTACTGGTTGGCCGCCGAATCGAGCTCGGCGGCGAGTAGATTCCATGCCACCGATGCCGAACGCAGAGGCGTCGATCCGGGCCCGGAATACATTCTCCCAGAGTTGATTTCAGGTGGTAAAGCGCCGTAATCCATGTTCAGACGTCCAACCTGGACGGCGTCGAGGTACACGATCGGTTGCGGTCGGCCGTTGCTGCCGGCGACTGTGCCTGCTGTGCAACAGAAAACATCGCAACTCTCCTTTCGGTAAAAACTGATCTGTCCAGATGTACTGGTGCGGAAATGGTGTTATCCGCGGGGTGCGCGGGGAGGCTGCCGGGGCCTCAACCGTCGGTCGATACGCCGCACCCCCCGTAGTCCGGTCCTGTGCACCGCAGAACAACTCGTGCAGCCACGGCTGTGTGGCAGGCCAACATGGCGGAGGCATTGGCAAAGATAGAGATGTAGCCATACTGCGCCTAACCTTCATCGCGGCGCTCGGCCTATGGCCAAATTCATAGAAAGTTCAAAATTTCACGGGGAGCGCCGAGTCGGTCAACACGATATCTGGACACGCTTTCCTGGGGTCGATGAAGACGCTCGGGCCAATGCTGCGACGTCGGCAGCCTGGCACACAGCCGCCGGGCAACCGCCCTGCCGTCGCGGCGTTCACCTGCGCTATTGGCGGTAGCCGGCGAGGAAGTTGCCGAGCCGTTCGATCGCGCGGGCGAGGTCGCGCGACCACGGCAGCGTGACGATCCGCAGGTGATCCGGTGCGGGCCAGTTGAATCCGGTGCCCTGGGTCACGAGGATCTTCTCCGAGAGCAGCAGGTCCAGAACGAGCTGTTCGTCGTCGACGATCTCGTACACCTCGGGGTCGAGCCGCGGGAACGCGTAAAGCGCTCCTGCTGGTTTGACGCACGAGACCCCGGGGATCTCGTTGAGCTTCGACCACGCGACGTCGCGCTGCTCCAGTAGCCGTCCGCCGGGCAGCACCAAGTCGTCGATGCTTTGGTGACCGCCCAGTGCGACCTGGATGGCGTGCTGCGCGGGAACATTCGGGCACAGCCGCATATTGGCCAGCAGGTGAATGCCTTCGATGAAGCTGCTGGCGTGGTCTTTGGGTCCGGTGATGGCCAGCCAGCCGGCCCGATACCCGGCCACCCGGTAGGCCTTGGACAACCCGTTGAAGGTCAGGCACAACAGATCCGGAGCAACAGAAGCCAGGCTGATGTGCTGGGCGTCGTCGTACAGGATCTTGTCGTAGATCTCGTCGGCGAGGAGCAGCAGTTGGTGCTTGCGCGCCAATTCGGCGATTTGGGTGAGGACTTCGCGGCTGTAGACAGCGCCGGTCGGGTTGTTCGGGTTGATCACCACCAACGCCTTGGTGCGCTCGGTGATCTTCGACTCGATGTCGGCGATATCCGGTTGCCAGCCCTGGGTTTCGTCGCACAGGTAGTGCACCGGAGTGCCGCCCGCCAACGACGTCGACGCGGTCCACAGCGGGTAGTCGGGCGCCGGAATCAGAACCTGATCGCCGTTGTCCAGCAGGGCCTGCAGAGTCAGCGTGATCAGTTCCGAGACGCCGTTACCCAGGTATACGTCGTCGACGTCGAATTGTGGGAAGCCCTCGACAAGTTCGTAGCGGGTGACCACCGCGCGCCGTGCCGGCAGGATGCCTTTGGAATCCGAGTAGCCCTGTGCGTAGGGGAGCGCCTGGATCATGTCGCGCATGATCACGTCGGGCGCATCGAAGCCGAACGGCGCGGGGTTGCCGATGTTGAGCTTGAGGATGCGGTGACCCTCGGCTTCCAGCCGGGCGGCGTGATCATGCACCGGCCCGCGGATCTCGTAGAGCACGTCCTGCAGCTTCGATGACTGCGCGAACGTACGCTGCCGCGGCTGTTGCCCCGCGTTCTGCCACGGCAGCTGGTGAGTGGTCACAACACCAATGGTGCCACGCGTGTCTATCTAATTAACAATTCCTTCGATGGCCTGATCAGCGCTTACCTGGTGGACGGGCGCCACGGGCGATGCCCAGACCCTTTACGGGCGCCGCCGGCGGGGCGTCGTCGCCATCGTTGCCGCCATCGTCGGCGGGCGTGGATTGCGGCTCGGCCTTCGCCTCGGGCTCGGGCTTGGCCTCCGGCTCCGGCGTGGACGCCGGAACCGGCTCCGCCTCGGGTTCGGATGCCTGCTCCGGGCTCGCCGGCGCGGCCTTCTTGGCGCCCGGTCGCTTGGCGCCGGCGGCGATGCCCAGACCCTTGACCGGCGCGGCCGGCGCCTTGGCCTCCGGCGCCTCCGCAGGTTCGGGCTTCTCCTCGGGCTCTGCGGCGGGCGCCGTCGGCGCTGACGCCGCGGGCTTTTCGGCGGTCTTCTTGGCGCCGGGCCGCTTGGCCCCGGCGGCCAGGCCCAGCCCCTTCACGGGCGCGGCGGGCGCTGCCGGCGCCGATTCGGTCGTGGCTTCGGGCTCAGATGCCGGCGCGGATTCCGCTGCAGCATCAGGCTTTTCAGCCGTCTTCTTGGCGCCGGGCCGCTTGGCCCCGCCGGCGATGCCCAGCCCCTTGACCGGGGCTGCGGATGCTTTGTCCTCGGCGGGTTTGCCGTTGGATGCCGGCGCTGCCTTCTTGGCGCCCGGGCGCTTTGCGCCACCCGCAAGCCCCAAGCCGGTGACGGCCTTGACCTCAGCCTTGTCCTCGGCCGGCGCGGCGGTCTCGGACTCGGCCTCCTCAGCCGGAGCGGTCGCGGTGGCAGTAGAAGCCTTTGGCTCGGCCTTCTCGGCCCTTTCGGCGCGCTCAGCGGCCTGCTTCGCAGCAAAACCCTTCTCCGGCAACGTGATCGTGCTGCGGTCGAGCGACTCGAGAAGCAACTGCGCGACGTCGCGGACGTCGACGCCTTCGCGGCCGGCGGCTTCCTGGCGGTCATTCACACCGTCGGTGACCATCACCCGGCAGAACGGGCACGCCGTCGCCACGGTGGTGGCACCGGTGGCGAGGGCCTCGTCGACGCGCTCATGGTTGATCCGCTTGCCGATGTGTTCTTCCATCCACATCCGCGCACCACCCGCGCCGCAGCAGAAGCTGCGGTCGGCGTGCCGGGGCATCTCGGCCAGCTTCGCGCCGGCCGCGTTGATCAGCTCCCGAGGTGCCTCGTAGACCTTGTTGTGGCGACCCAGGAAGCACGGGTCGTGATAGGTGACGTCTTCGGGGGAGGGCGGGCTCACCGGGACCAGTTGCTTGTCGCGCACCAGCCGGTTGAGCAGCTGGGTGTGGTGCAGCACAGAGTAGTTGGCACCGAGCTGCTTGTATTCCCGGCCGAGCGTGTTGAAGCAGTGCGGGCAGGTGACCACGATCTTGCGGTCGACGGTCTCCACGCCCTCGAACAAACCGTCCAGGCTTTCCTTGGCTTGCGCGGCGAGCTGCTGGAACAGGAACTCGTTGCCGGAGCGGCGGGCCGAGTCGCCGTTGCAGGTTTCGCCGGTGCCCAGCACCAGATACTTCACCCCGGCGGTGGCCAGCAGTTCGGCGACGGCTTTGGTGGTCTTCTTCGCCTTGTCGTCGTAGGCGCCGGCGCAGCCGACCCAGAACAGGTACTCGAAACCTTCGAAGCTGTCGACGTCCTCGCCGTAGACCGGGACGTCGAAGTCGACCTCGCTGATCCAGTTGGTCCGGTCCGCTGCGTTCTGGCCCCACGGATTGGCTTTGGTTTCAAGGTTTTTGAACAAAACCGACAGCTCCGAGGGGAACTCGGACTCCATCATGACCTGGTAACGGCGCATGTCAACGATGTGGTCGATGTGCTCGATGTCCACCGGGCACTGCTCGACGCACGCACCGCAGTTCACGCAGGACCACAACACGTCGGGGTCGATCACGCCGCCCTGCTCGGCGGTGCCGACCAGCGGCCGGGTCGCCTGCTCAGGGCCCGATCCGGTTATCCGGCCGAAGCCGGACTCGGGGACGTGGTGTTGCTCGTCGTGCTTTTCGCCAGTCAAGTCTTCGGTGAGGCCGCCCTCGGGTGTGCTCTGCAGCGGAGACTCTTTCTGGCCAAGGATGTAGGGCGCCTTGGCCATCCAGTGGTCACGCAGGTCCATGATGACGAGCTTGGGGGACAACGGCTTTCCGGTGTTCCAGGCCGGACACTGCGACTGGCAGCGCCCGCACTCGGTGCAGGTGGCGAAGTCGAGGTTGCCCTTCCAGGTGAAGTCCTCGATCTTGCCGCGCCCGAACACCGCGTCGTCCGGCGGGTCTTCGAAGTCGACGGGCTTGCCGTCGGCCTCGATCGGAAGCAGCGGGCCCAGGCCGTCGGGTAACCGCTTGAGGGTGACGTTGATCGGCGCCAGGAAGATGTGCAGGTGCTTGGAGTGCAGCACGATCACCAAGAAGACGAGAGCGACGGCGATGTGCACGAGCAGCGCGATCGTCTCGATCCACTCGTTGGCGGCGGTGCCCAGCGGGTGCATGAGCACGCCCATGCCGTGCGAGAAAAAAGCTCCCCAGCCGTAGGGCAGGGTGCCGGTGGCGGCCGAGGCGCCGCGGAAGATCGAGAAGCTGAAGATGACCAGGAAGATCATGAACAGGATCAGCCAGGCGCCGCCGGTGTGCGAGCCGTAGAACCGCGACGAACGGCCGTATTCCTTGGGTTCGGACCGCAACCGGATGATCGCGAACGTGGTGATGCCGAGCAGCACGCCGAGGGCGATGAAGTCCTGCAGGAAACCCAGCGCGTCCCACCGACCGACGATCGGAATGTGGAAACGGTCGTCGAACAGCGCGCCGTAGGCCTCGAAGTACACGGTGGCCAGGATGAAAAAGCCCCACATGGTCAAAAAGTGCGCCACCCCGGGGATCGACCATTTCAGCAGCTTGCGCTGGCCGAACACTTCGGAGATCTGCGCCCAGAGCCGAGTACCGACATCGTCGGTGCGGCCGGTGACCGGCTGACCGGAAAGCGTGAGTTTGACCAGCCACAGCACCCGGCGCAGGGCGAGCAAAGCGATGATCGCCGTCCCGCCCAGTCCGACAACGAGTCTGATCAGCATTTGCGTGTGCACGGAGGCATCTCCCCAAATTCGATGTTACTGACGAGTAACTAGGTCAATGCTACTCGCCGGTAACTTAACTACTGCACCTGCTCAAGCCATGTAAGCCTGCTCATAGTGACATCCCCGCGAGGGCCACCGCGACGAAGGATGCCCTAACTTGCCGACACAGCGCTGTGTGTACCCCGGCGAAGCGTCGTCGACTCAGAAGTGCGGGATTGGCGGTATCGGGGGCAAATTACTACGCCACCAGTGACGGCGAGGGTGTTGCGGCGTCCAGGTAGCGCTCGGCGGTGGCACCGGCTCGATGGTGACTTCAGTGGTTGTGGTGGTGGTCGGCTCGGTGGTCGACGGAGTCGTGGACGGCGTGGTGCTGCGAGACGACGTGGGGGTCGGCGTCCGCGTCGTGGGTGCCGGCGTGCTGCCCCCGTTGCCCCGCGCCAGGATGGCAAGGCCGTAGATGATGACCGCGATCAGCACCACCACCGCCAGACCCCACAGAGCGAGGACCCACCGCTTGAGGTACCAGGGCGAGGGGCTCTCGCTCACGCTGAAGCGCTCGGTCTCGTCAACGCCACGCGAGAAATCGTCGTACGGAGGCCGGGTGCCGCTCACTGCTAGCGGATCCTGCTCGCGTGGTGATGGTGATGATGGTGGCCTTCGTCCACGCTGGTGGTAGTCGTCGGCGGAGTGGCGGTGGTCGGTTCCGTGGTGGTCGGCGGCACGGTCGCTGTGGTCGTTTCCGGCGGAGCGACCGGCTCGGTGGTAGTGGTGACCTCGGTCGAGGTCGTCGACGTCACCGTCGGGGTGGTCGGCGATGTCGGGGTTTGCGTCGTCCCGCCGGTGCCGTGGGTCTGGTCGGCGATCAGGTAGAACGCCAACCCGAGCAGGATCGCGACGAACAGGCCGAGCGCGACCAGGACGATCGGATTGCGGTACCACGTGCTGCGCTGCGGGGAGCCTTGCTCCTGGCCGCTGTAGTCGTAATAGCCGGTCGGGGCTTCGCTGGGGTCGTCAGGAGGTTCGTAGCCGCTCACGTGCGCCGATCCTAGCCTCGGACGCTGGCAGGTTTGCAGCTGCGCGGCTCAGAAGAAGTGCGGCAAGTGCAAGTGGTGGCGATGTCGCGGCGGCGGGGCCGGGGACGGGGAATTGTTCGCCGGCGGCGGCGCCTCGTCTGGTGTCTGCTCGGGCGTTTCGGGCGGCGGTGTTTCGGTGGGGCTCGACGGGGTGGTCGTCGGCGGTGACGTGGTGTTCGACGGTGACGTGGTCGACGACCGCGCTGGTGTGGTGGATGTCGTGGCCGGGCCACCGGTCTCGCCGCCGCCGCGGTACAGCTCGACGATGCCGTAGATGACCAACGCCAGCAGCAGCGCGACCATCAGCGCCCACAACGCCACCAATACGCGATTGCGGTACCAAGGCTCGGGCGCGCCGTCGGACACCGCGGAATCGGTGTTGTCGGCGGTTGGTTCCGGCTCGTGCTCGACGACCTGCTGCCAACCGTCGGCGTCGTATTTGGCCATCCGTGTCGGCCGCTCGCTCGGGTCGTCCGGAAGGCCAGTCACGCCTCGATGCTAACTCAGAGCTGTCGCTGCACTTCGTCGGCGAAAAGCGCGAGATGGTCGAGGTCTGCCATGTCGAGCAGCTGCAAATACGCGCGTTGCAGCCCGATCTCGGCGAACGGCCCGAGTTGATCGACGATCTGATCGGGCGTGCCGGCCAGCGGCGAATTGGACCGCAGCTCGTCGACTTCGCGCCCGATTGCGGTGGCCCGCTTGGCGATCTCGTTCTCGTCTCGCCCGGCGCACACCACGAAGGACGCGGAGTAGATCATCGAATCGGCGGCGCGGCCAACCGCGTCGACGGTCGCGCGGACCCGGTCGAACTGCGTCGCGACGGTGTCCAGCGGCGCGAACGGCACGTTGTATTCGTCGGCGAATGTGGCGGCCAGCCGCGGCGTCTTCTTGGCACCCGATCCGCCGATGATGATCGGCGGATGCGGCCGCTGCACCGGCTTGGGCAGCGCGGGCGAATCGTTGACCGCGTAGTGCGCTCCCGCGTAGTCGAACGTCTCACCGACCGGGGCGGTCCACAGGCCGGTGATCAACTCGAGTTGCTCGGTGAGCCGGGCGAACCGTTCGCGCAGCGGCGGAAATGGGATCGCGTAGGCCAGATGCTCCTTCTCGAACCAGCCGGCGCCGATACCGAATTCGACACGTCCGCTGCTCATTTCGTCGACCTGGGCCACCGAAATGGCCAGCGGGCCGGGGTGCCGGAACGTCGCCGACGTCACCAGCGTGCCCAACCGGATCGTTGATGTCTCGCGCGCGATGCCGCCCAGCGTCACCCAGGAGTCGGTCGGGCCGGGCAGCCCGTCGCCGCTCATCGCCAGATAGTGGTCGGAACGGAAGAACGCGGAGAACCCCAGCGCTTCCGCAGCTTGAGCGACCGCGAGCTGGTCGGAGTAACTGGCGCCTTGCTGCGGTTCAACGAATACCCGAAAGTCCACGAGCGCCACATTAGGCGGCGTTGCTTAGAGCTGCCGATGAGTATCGATGGCGATCGGAGTCTGTCTGACGGTGAGCAGAACGAATCTATCGATGTCAGTATCGGCCGACGGCTATGTAGCCGGGCCCGGTCAGTGCCGGGAACACCCGGGCGGAGTCGGAGGCATGATCCTGCACGAGTGGCACCGCGGCGCCGCCGCCGATCACCCGATCAATCGGCAGGTGGCCTCCGAGATGCTCGACGGTATGGGCGCGACGATCATGGGCCGCAACATGTTCGGACCAATTCGCGGCCCGTGGGGTGATTCGGACTGGCAGGGATGGTGGGGTGACACTCCGCCCTATCACTGTCCGGTCTTCGTCCTGACCCACTACCCGCACGATCCGATCGAGCTGCAGGGCGGGACGACGTTCCACTTCGTCACCGACGGGATCGAGGCCGCGTACGCCCACGCTGTCGAGGCGGCCGGCGGCGCACCGATCTCGATCGCGGGAGGGGCTTGGTGTGCGCGGCAAGCGATCGCGGCGGGCCTCGTCGACGAGATCGACCTTCAGCTGAGCCCGGTCATCCTCGGCTCGGGCGAGCGTCTCCTCGACGGCTTCGAGGCGGGTGCACTTGTTCTCGAGGTCGACCGGGTGCTCGAAGCGCCGGGCGCTGTCCACCTGCGATACCGGGTTATTCGATCAGCTGGGCGACCATTTGGTGGTTAGGTCAGGGTCGTGAATTCCCTCGCGAAGTTTTTCCGCGACACCGTCGCGGTTCGGATCCTGGTCTCGGTGGCGCTCGGCGTCATCGTCGCTGTGGCGGTGGGCAATACGGTCGGCTGGCGGTTCGCGCTTGCCGGGTGGGTGGCCGCGGCCGCGCTGTACGTGGTGTGGACGCAACGCATTCTGGTCGGTATGGATGCCGAGCAGACCTGTCGATGGGTGACCCGCGAGGACCCCACCCGGTGGCTGGCCGACGTGGTGGTTTTGACGGCGAGTGTCGCGAGCCTCGGTGGTGTCGGCTATGTGGTGGCTGCGGGATCGAAGCTGTCTGGCAGCGGCGCGTTGGAAGCAGCCATCGTCGGAGTGCTGACCGTCGCCGCGTCGTGGTTCGCGGTGCACACGTTGTTCACTGTGCACTACGCCCGGCTCTATTACTCAGATGAACCGGGCGGCATCAACTTTCACGATCCGAACCCACCACGCTTTCGAGATTTCGCCTATCTCGCCTACACCGTCGGCATGACGTTCCAGGTGTCCGACACCGAGATCGGGTTGACCACGATCAGGGCAACGGTGCTGCGCCACGCGCTGTTGTCGTATTTGCTCGGCGCGGTGGTGCTGGCGGTCACGATCAACTTGATCGCGGGACTCGGCTCCAGAGTCTGAGTTGTTCAGAACACCGGAGCTATTGGTCACGGATCTGCGTTGTCGCCCTTCGAAATCCGCGCCACTAGCTGGGATCCACTCGCGCACCGGGCCGCCGCCAAAGGGCATTACTGATCATTCTCCGGCTAGATGGCGCTGACCTTCGCGATTGCCGCTAGCCACCGGTGGCCTGAGCTATGTCGCGAGCCTCTTCTGCGCTCTGCGCAGTCGGTGCCGATTCCGGGAGGGTCCGGCCGGCCACCTCCGGGGTGAAGATCAGCGTGACGGTGCCGGCCACCCCGGCGAACATCAGCATGTATGCCGGCATCATGGCGTTTCCAGTGGCAGAGATCAGCGTTTGAGCCACCAGCGGAATGGTGCCCCCGAAGGCTGACACCGCGATGTTGTATCCGATGGACACACCGCCGTAGCGGACGTTGGCCGGAAACAGCGCGGGCAGCGTCGACGGCTCAATACTGTTGAGACACAACAACATCAAGCCGATGATCAGCACTCCAGCGAACTTCGTCGGATAGCCCGAGCCAAATCGGATCAACGTGAATGCCGGTATCGAGCCGACGAAAAGCAGGCCGCAGCCCGTCGCTATCAGCGGCTTCACGCCGATCCGGTCGGACAGTTTTGCGACGAAGACCACCGCGATCGACGCGAAAGCCAGCGCCAGCAGAATCATCACCAAGGCCGGATTGGCGGGCAGTCCAACGATCGTTTTGAGGTACGTCGGTAGATACCCGCTGAGCATGTAGTTGGTGTTGCAAATCGTCAGCTCCAATCCGATGCACAACAACAGCGCCCGCCAATGCCCGGCGATGGTCTGCCTGATCTGACTCAGCTGCCCAGAGCCAGACGAGGCGAGTTCGTCGGGCATCTGGTGTTCGAGCGTTTCGCCGAGCCGTAATCGCAGGACGACCGCGGTCAGACCGAGCGGGAGCGCCAAGAAAAACGGTATGCGCCAGCCCCAACTCGCCATGTCGTGAGGCGACAGCGCCACCTGCAGCCCGGTCACCATCGCGACGGCCGCCACATTGCCGCTCAACGTGCCCATCGGCAGGAATCCGGCCAGCATCCCGCGCCTGCGATCGGGAGCAGCTTCAACGATGTAGGTCATGGCGCCCGCGTACTCACCACCGGTCGACAGACCCTGGCAGAGACGTACAACGATCAGCAGTACAGGCGCCCAGACGCCTAACGCGCCATAACCGGGCAGCAGTCCGGTAACGGTTGCGCTGAAAGTCATTAACGCAATCGTGATCAGTAGCACGGGTTTTCGACCGATGCGGTCCCCGAGTGGGCCGAAGATGAATCCGCCCAACGGCCGAACGACAAATGCCACCGCCAACGTGCCAAAGGTGGCTATGAGGTTGCCGGCACCGGAATTGCCTCCGGGATAAAACGTCTGCGCGAGTATCGTCGCGACGAGGCTGTAGACGCTGAAGTCGTATGACTCCATGAAATTCCCGATTGCCGTACCGGCGATGGCCCGACGCAGCATGGTCGCGTCTGTGACACGGATCTCGTCGAGAGTCCACGACTCACGATTGGCCGGGCTCGTCGTATGGCCCACATGATGTTTGCAAGTAGTCCTGATGTTTAAGTCTCGTCTTCCCGGAATTGTTGCGCAGGAACGATTTCCGCTGCGATCTTGTCGTGCGGCCGGTCCGAATCGTCGATTTCAGCGAGCGTTGTCAACGCAATTGCGTCTGGTTCCACCAACAACCACCGGCCAAACCCGCCGGCCCGGGACTCGTCAATGGGGCCGCTCCTTTACGGCCCGGTCGTTGAAGGTCAGGTGCGGGTACCCGGTCGCGTGGCTGCCTACGCCCGGTGGGATCGCTCGACGGGCCCTGATGGCGGCATGTCGGCCGCTTTGAGCCTGCACACTGTCCCCTGCGCAATCCATCGCAATAGCTGGGTATCAGGCCTACCATTGGCCATCGCTCGCAAAGGCAAGACGTGGTGAAGGTCTGGGGAGGGGCACACACCGTGCATGGGATATTCGGCGCCGCCGCGGCGGTGATCGCCGCCGGAATCGGCGTGTCAGCACTGACGAGCGGGGTTGGGCTCGCCGACGCCGCCCCGTTGGACCCGCCCCCGTCGGCCCCGGTGTTCCACCAGGATCCGGGTGCACCGCCGGGGATTCCCGCCGAAAAATGCTGGAGATACGGGCGCGTCGGGCCCGGGAGCCCCCTCGGCGGCGGTGGGATCCCGGGATACCTGCCGCAGTGCCCGTCGAATGCGAAGGTCGAGGGTCGCTGACCGGTCGTCGGTCGAGCTCCAGAATCTAGAAGGTGTCCACCTTTTCGATGCTGACGAACATGCCGTGGCCGGTGTGCTCGTTGGTGAACCGGGTGCCGCTTTCGCTCGCCGCGATCATCCAGCCCGCGGCGTCGTAGGTCAGGTAATCGATTGTCACCGTGGGGATGTCGCCGAGGTTGCCCAACACCCATTGGACGTCGCCGTTGGCGGTGACATTGACGCCGTTGGTGCGCTCGCCGTCTTGCATCGGCGAGTTGGTGAACTGCGCCTCGCACCCGACGCTGTCACTGTCGATCTGGCAGCGGGTCTGGCCGGACTTGGTCTCGATGAAAACGTGCCCACTCTGGTCGGGCGGCAACGGAATTGCGCCGGCCGGCGGGTTGCCGCTGGAGGGAGCGGGACCCGAAGGGCCCGGCGAGGGGATCGACGGCTTGGCCTTCGGAAACGACGGCTCGGTGGGTCCCGAGCCCGGCGAAGCCGTCGGGTTGCCCGGCGTGGTCGAGTGGCATGCGCTGAGCAGAGCAGCACTGAGCATCAGGCCGGCCAGCAACCGGCCACCTGCTTCGAGGGTCTTGACGTTGCGCGGGAACATCGCAGAACAAGCGTACGCACGAGGCGGCACAGGCGACGGCAGTGACGCGCCCGCGAACCCGGTTTGACCTCACAGACAGGTCGAGGCGCCCCCGGTCACGACGGTGGGAACCCACCGGTGGCCACCGGGCCCCACCGACGCGGCGTCACACGGATCACGCACTTGCCCTGGGTCAGCATTGCGCTGCGGTACTCGTCCCAATCGGGGTGCTCGCCGGCGATCGCGCGGTAATAGTCGACCAGCAAGTCGACCGCATCGGGCACGTCGATCACCTCGGCGTCCCCATCGATCTGGACGTACGCGCCGTTGAATTCGTCGGAGAGTACGACCACGCTGGCCTCGGGGGTGCGCCGGATGTTGGCGCTCTTGGCGCGCTGGGGGTAGCTCGCGATCACCAACCTGCCCTGCTGGTCGACGCCGCCGGTCACCGGCGAGCTCTGCAGCGAGCCGTCCGCGCGAAAAGTGCTCAGCACCATTCGATGTCGCGGCCGGACGAAATCGAGCAACTCGGACAGGCCGACTTCCTGGGCTGTCGCAATGTTGGGGGCCATGAAACCAACGTAACCGGCGCGATCAATGACTGGCGGTCAGCGCCTGCGCCACCGGGCCGAACATCGTCTGCTTGATGGCGCCCAGCGTGCCCTGATCCTTGCCGTTGAGCGGGCGCAGCAGGTCGACTGCAGCGGCAGTCACCGCGCCCTCGCCCGCGACCGCATCGACGATGCCCAGGCTCGCCGCGTCGTCGCCGCCGAAGCGTCGCCCGGTGGTCATCGACGCGACGGCTGCCTGCGGCGCGAGCTTGGCCTGGATCAGCGCGGCCATGCCGGGCGTGAACGGGATGCGGATGTCGACTTCGGGGAAGCAGAAGTAGCCGCGGTCGGAGCGCATCACCCGAAAGTCGTGGGCCAGTGCCAGCATTGCTCCCGCGCCGAATGCGTGGCCGACCACCGCGGCCGATGTCGGGATCGGCAGGGTGAGGAATCGGGCGAGCATCCCCTGCACCTTCCCCACGTACCAGGTTGTCTGATCGCCGTGTGCGGTCAGCCAATCCAGGTCCAGACCGTTGGAGTAGAACTTCGCGCCGCCGGTGGTCACCAACCCCTGAGCGCCCGAGTCGACCAACTCGTCGAGGTGTATGTCGACTTGGTCGAGAAACTCTGGCGAGAAACGGTTCTCGTCGTTTCCGAGGTCTAGAACGGCAATCTTGTCTTCGTAGCTCAGGCTGAGTCCCACGATGGTTTTCCTTTCTCCAGAGGTGGTGGTCCCACGTCGAGGACGGCACGGACCGCTGCCCGCAGGTGTTCTCGGGCGGTTGGATCGGCCCACCCGCCGCGGCGCAACACGAGGGCGGTGGGTAAGTCGACGATGCAGGTGGTGATCGTGTCGACCGCGCGTGCGTCTTTGCGGTCCCAGAGGTTGACCGCGAGCCGGATCATCAAGCCGACCAGCAGTCGGTGCAGATCGCTGAGGTCGGCGGCGACACCGTCCGGCAGATCTGAGTCCAGCAACTCCTCGCGGGATACCGTCCACAGCACCGTCGAGGAGTCCGGATGCTGCTCGGCGAATACCACCGGGGCATCGGCGGCGGCCACCACCGCAGCGACGGACGCCTGGGGCCCCGTCGCCGACAGAGCCTGGTCGACCAGGGCGTTCTGGACGTCGAGGAACCGTCGCCCGGCCCGCAGCCAGGCGCGACTCATCAGACCCGCCCGGGACCCGAACGTGTGGTAGAGCGCGCCGTTGGAAACGCCGACCGCAGCGCTGACCGCGCGGATGGTGACCGCGCCGGGCCCCGAAGTCACGGTCAACGACTCGACGGCGTCCAGCACCCGGTCCGGTTCGTAGACGCGTGGGCGGGGCACCCCCGAACAGTAACAGAGCGTCTGCTCTGTTACTCCGGCGCCAGTTGCGGAACGTCCACGGGGGGCCGGCCGAGTTCGGCCGCTGCGCTGGTGACGCGCTTGCGGACCAGAAACCAGCCGCCGGTCAGGGCGGGGACCGCGATGACGAGTGCCGCGATGACCCACGTCCCCTTCTCGGGGTCGAGCGCCATCAGGATCAGTACGCCGAGCAGGAATGCCAGGGTGAGGTACCCGCTGTACGGCGACAGCGGCATCCGGAAGCTCGGCCGCTCAGCATTTCCGGCCTGGGCCATGCGGTACAGCCGCAGTTGGCACGCCACGATCGTCCCCCACGCCGCCAGCACGCCGATCGCCGCGATATTCAGCACGATCTCGAAGGCTTCGCTGGGTGTGATCGCATTGAGCACGACGCCGAGCAGGCCGATCGTAAAGGTCAACAGAATTCCGCCGTAGGGCACGCCGTGTCTCGACATCCGTGCGGTGAACCTGGGCGCGCTGCCGTTGACCGCCATGGAGCGCAGGATGCGGCCGGTCGAATACAGCCCGGCGTTCAGGCTCGAGAACGCTGCGGTGAGCACCACCACGTTCATCAGGCTGCCGGCGCCCCCGAAACCGACGTGGGAGAAGAACGTGACGAACGGGCTCTCGTTGTGTTTGTAGACCGTGTAGGGCAGCACCAGTGCCAACAGAGCGACGGAGCCGACATAGAAAATCGCAATGCGGACCACCACCGAGTTGATCGCGCGCGGCATGATCTTCGCGGGTTCCGCCGTCTCCCCGGCGGCCGTGCCGACCAATTCGACTGCGGCGTAGGCGAAGATCACCCCGGAGGTGACGAGCACCACCGGCAGCAGACCGGTCGGGAAGAACCCGCTGTGGTGGGCCCACAGGCCGGGCCCGGTGGCATGGCCGTCCACCTTGAACCGGCCGACCAGGAACACGATGCCGACGACCAGGAACGTGGTCAGCGCGACCACTTTGATCAGCGCGGCCCAGAATTCCAGCTCGCCGAAAGCCTTGACCGAAATCATGTTCACCGACACCACCGCCACCAGTGCGACCAGTGCGATGGTCCACTGCGGTACCGCTTGCAGCGGTCGCCAGTAGTGGAAATAGTTCGCGATCGCGGTGGAGTCCACGATGGCGGCCATGGCCCAGTTGAGGAAATACAGCCAACCCGCGACGAAGGCCGTTTTCTCCCCGAAGAACTCCCTGGCATAGGACACGAACGAGCCCGACGACGGGCGGCGCAACACCAGCTCGCCGAGCGCGCGCAGGATCAGGAAGACGAAGATGCCGCAGAACCCGTAGACCAGGAACAGCGCGGGGCCCGCCGACTCCAGCCGGCCGCCCGCGCCGAGGAACAAGCCGGTCCCGATTGCCCCGCCGATGGCGATCATCTGGATCTGACGCGGGCGCAGGTCATGGTGATAACCGGCGTCCTCGCGGGCGAACCCGGCATTTCCGTCCCCGGCAGGCTCGGGCGTACTGGGCGGCGGAGGCATCGATTTCCTATCGTCGTGGGGCAACGCTGCGGCGCCGGGCACGACCGCTTGGGGGCTGGTTGGCGAAACTATTCCACGGTGTGATGTCCGCCTCAACCGATGGGGAACAAACTCTGGGGCGACCTCGTTGAGCCCTGTGACAACCTTGAGTGACACAGACTCAACCCTTGCTTGACAACGGACCGTCGTTGAAGGCAATGTTGAGCGCAGTTCACTCAGCAGCGTAGTGCATACGAAGCTCGATTATCAGGGAGGATTCACCATGGCTCGTGCGGTCGGTATCGACCTCGGGACCACCAACTCCGTCGTCGCAGTTCTCGAGGGTGGCGACCCGGTCGTGGTCGCAAACTCCGAGGGCGCAAGGACGACTCCATCTGTTGTGGCGTTCGCGCGCAACGGTGAAGTGCTGGTCGGCCAGCCCGCCAAAAACCAGGCGGTGACCAACGTCGATCGCACCATTCGCTCGGTCAAGCGCCACATCGGCACCGACTGGTCGGTGGAGATCGACGGGAAGAACTACACAGCACAGGAGATCAGTGCTCGCGTGCTGCAGAAGCTGAAGCGCGACGCCGAAAGCTACCTCGGCGAGGACATCGCCGACGCGGTGATCACCGTGCCCGCCTACTTCAACGACGCACAGCGTCAGGCGACCAAAGAGGCCGGCCAGATCGCCGGTCTGAACGTGCTCCGGATCGTCAACGAGCCGACGGCGGCCGCGCTGGCCTACGGGTTGGACAAAGGCGAGAAGGAACAGACCATCCTGGTCTTCGACCTCGGCGGTGGCACGTTCGACGTATCGCTGCTGGAGATCGGTGACGGCGTTGTCGAGGTCCGCGCGACCTCCGGTGACAACCACCTCGGTGGTGACGACTGGGACCAGCGTGTCGTGGACTGGCTGGTGGAGAAGTTCAAGGGCACCAGCGGCATCGACCTGACCAAGGACAAGATGGCGATGCAGCGGCTGCGTGAAGCGGCCGAGAAGGCCAAAATCGAGCTGTCCAGCTCGCAGAGCACCTCGATCAACCTGCCCTACATCACCGTGGACGCGGACAAGAACCCGCTGTTCCTCGACGAGCAGTTGACCCGCGCCGAATTCCAGAAGATCACCCAGGATCTGCTCGACCGCACGCGGCAGCCGTTCCAGTCGGTGATCAAGGACGCCGGCATCGCGGTCTCGGAAATCGATCACGTGGTGCTGGTGGGTGGTTCCACCCGGATGCCCGCAGTGACCGAGCTGGTCAAGGAAATGACCGGCGGCCAGGAGCCCAACAAGGGTGTCAACCCCGACGAGGTTGTCGCCGTGGGTGCCGCGCTGCAGGCCGGTGTCCTCAAGGGTGAGGTGAAAGACGTTCTGCTGCTTGACGTCACACCGCTGAGCCTTGGTATCGAAACCAAGGGTGGCGTGATGACCAAGCTGATCGAGCGCAACACCACCATCCCGACCAAGCGGTCGGAGACCTTCACCACCGCCGATGACAACCAGCCGTCGGTGCAGATCCAGGTCTTCCAGGGTGAGCGCGAAATCGCTTCACACAACAAGCTGCTCGGCTCTTTCGAGCTGACCGGTATCCCGCCTGCCCCGCGTGGCGTCCCACAGATCGAGGTCACCTTCGACATCGACGCCAACGGCATCGTCCACGTCACGGCCAAGGACAAGGGCACCGGCAAGGAGAACACGATCAAGATCCAGGAGGGCTCCGGCCTTTCCAAGGAGGAGATCGACCGGATGATCAAGGACGCCGAGGCGCACGCGGACGAAGACCGCAAGCGTCGCGAAGAGGCGGATGTCCGCAACCAGGCCGAGACGCTGGCCTACCAGACGGAGAAGTTCGTCAAGGAGCAGCGCGAAGCCGAAGGCGGATCCAAGGTTCCCGAGGACACGCTGAACAAGGTGGATGCCGCAGTGGCCGAAGCCAAGTCGGCGCTGGAAGGCACCGACATCGGCGCCATCAAGGCCGCGATGGAGAAGCTGGGTCAGGAGTCGCAGGCTCTCGGCCAGGCGATCTACGAGGCCACCCAGTCCGAGCAAGCCGCCGGCGGTGGCGAGTCCGGTACGGGCGGTGCCGACGATGTCGTCGACGCGGAGGTGGTCGATGACGACCGTGAGGGCCAGTGACCGAGGGCAATCCAGACGAACCGGTGATCGTGACCGACAAGCGGCGGATCGACCCTGAGACCGGCGAAGTACGTCACGTTACTTCCGGTGCCGCCCCTTCGGGGGCGGCACCGTCCGGCCAGAGTGCAGCCGGCGACGAGAAGATCGCCGAGCTGACTGCTGATCTCCAGCGGGTGCAGGCCGACTACGCCAACTACCGCAAGCGGGCACTGCGCGACCAGGAGGCAACCGGCGAGCGGGCGAAAGCCGCTGTGGTGAGCCAGTTGCTGGGTGTGCTCGACGATCTCGAGCGTGCACGCAGTCACGGAGATCTGGATTCGAGCCCGCTGAAGTCGGTCGCCGACAAGTTGGTCGGCACTCTGACCGGTCTCGGGTTGACGGCATTCGGTGCCGAGGGTGACGACTTCGACCCGGCGCTGCACGAGGCCGTGCAACACGAAGGCGACGGCGGCGAGGGCTCCAAGCCGGTCATCGGAAACGTGATGCGACAGGGCTACAAACTCGGCGAGCAGGTGCTTCGGCACGCGCTGGTCGGGGTGGTGGACACCGTCGCGGACAACTTTGGCAACGCCGACACCGGCGATAACGAAGCGAACGAGGGTGAGCAGCACGCAGAATCAGAACCGTCGGGGAATTAGCGACGGCAGGAACTCAAGGAAGGCGGAGGAGGTGACGCGCTATGGCTCAACGTGAATGGGTCGAAAAGGACTTCTACAAAGAGCTGGGCGTCTCCTCTGACGCCAGCGCCAAAGAAATAAAGACGGCGTACCGCAAGTTGGCGTCGGACTTGCATCCGGACAAAAATCCGGACGGGGCTGAACGGTTCAAGGCGGTCTCCGAGGCATACAGCGTGTTGTCCGACGAGGCCAAGCGCAAGGAGTACGACGAGACCCGCCGGCTCTTCGCCGGCGGCGGCTTCGGTCGTCGGTTCAACGGCGGCGGCGGCGGTGGCGGCGATTTCGCCGGTGGCTTCGGCGGAGACGGCGCGGAGTTCAACCTCAACGACCTGTTCGACGCGGCCGGGCGCAGCGGCGGCAACAACATCGGTGACCTGTTCGGCGGACTGTTCGGCCGCGGCGCTCAACCGCGGCCCAGCCGGCCGCGCCGCGGCAACGACCTGGAAACCGAGACCGAGCTGGACTTCCTGGAAGCCACCAAGGGCGTGGCGATGCCGCTGCGGCTCACCAGTCCGGCGCCGTGCACCAACTGCCATGGCAGTGGCGCCCGGCCGGGAACCAGCCCGAAGGTCTGCCCGACGTGCAACGGCTCGGGCGTAATCAACCGCAACCAAGGCGCTTTCGGCTTTTCCGAGCCGTGCACCGACTGCCGCGGCAGCGGGTCGATCATCGAGCACCCCTGCGACGAGTGCAAGGGAACCGGTGTCACCACCCGCAGTCGCACGATCAACGTGCGCATTCCACCCGGTGTGGAAGACGGGCAGCGGATCCGGTTGGCCGGGCAGGGCGAGGCGGGCTTGCGTGGCGCGCCGTCGGGCGACCTGTACGTGACCGTGCATGTGCGACCCGACAAGGTGTTCTCTCGCGACGGTGATGACCTGACCGTCACCGTGCCGGTCAGCCTTCAGTGAATTGGCTTTAGGTACAACACTTTCCGTGCCGACACTGGACGGCAAGGTCGGTGTTCGGGTGCCCAAGGGGACGACGGACGGCCGTATCCTGCGGGTACGTGGGCGGGGTGTGCCGAAGCGTTCCGGCGGGCAGGGCGACCTGCTGGTCACCGTGAAAGTGGCGGTCCCGCCGAATCTGGAGGGTGCTGCCAAAGAGGCGCTCGAGGCCTACGCGGTCGCCGAGCGGTCCAGTGGTTTCGATCCTCGTGCCGGATGGGCGGGTAATCGCTGATGGCCAAGAACCCCAAAGAATCCAACGCGCGGACGTTTCTGATCTCGGTGGCCGCCGAATTGGCCGGAATGCATGCGCAGACGCTGCGTACCTACGACCGCCTCGGACTGGTCAGTCCCAGCCGCAGTTCCGGTGGCGGACGCCGCTATTCGCAGCACGATGTGGATCTGCTGCGCGAGGTGCAGCGGCTGTCTCAAGACGAAGGCGTCAATCTGGCCGGCATCAAACGGATTATCGAGTTGACCAATCAGGTTGACGCGCTGCACTCACGGATGAAAGAGATGGCTGCCGAGATCGAGATGCTGCGGGCCAATCAGCGGCGAGATCTCGCGGTGGTCCCGAAAAGCACCGCCGTGGTGGTCTGGAAGCCGCGCCGCTAAACGCATATCGCCGCTCGGTCAGACCCGGATCGAGAACTGGGCAATGCCCCAGTCGCCGGGCTGCGCTGATCGGTAACCGCCGCGGCGCAACGCATCCGTCGGGGCCGTCATCGGTTCGAAGCACACGACGTCCTCGCTCAGCGGGGCGAAGATCTGCGCCGCCGGATAGCCCTCTTCGAAGTGGACCTCGATTCGGCGGCCGCCGCCGGACACCGCGAACGCCGAGCCCCCGGAGACCTGATCGTATCCGTCGTCAAAAGCCCTGTCGCCCAATGGTTCACACAAAGCCGGCTGGACGTATGCGTCGCCCGTTGGCAGGCCCCGGTCGTCGAGCGTCAGGTGGCGCATCGCCGGTGTCTCGATCAGCCATTGCTCGCGTGGCACGTCCGGCAGCCGCAGGTACGGGTGGAACCCGAAGCACAACGGAACAGCCTGGCCTCCGGTCGGGGTCACCACCACGCGCAACCGCAAGGTCCGCTCGAACAGTGTGATGGTCAGCGCCAGCCGGTGCGGAAACGGAAAGCTGGCCAGCAGTTCCTCATCGGAAGTGAAGTCCACCTCGGCGGTCAACTCGCGGCCGGATTCGTGGGTCACCCGCCAGTTGGGAAAGGCGGCGAGGACGCCGTGGATCGGCAGGCCGTTGGGATCGGTCCGCACCCCGTACTCGCCGTCGGTCAGCGTGACAGTGCTGCCTTCGGCTTCATACGTGTTGCCGCCCAGCCGATTTGCCCACGGATACAGCAGGGGTATTCCCATCGTCTTGCCGTTGGCCACGTAGGCGTCCAGCCCGCGGCGTTGTCCGAGCAACTCGGCACCCGAGTCGGTCAGTGAGATCCCGACCATGCCGGCCGCTGGCACGAACTGCGCCTCAACCGACGATGACGGGTCGCTCAGTGTGACGATGTGCACCCGGTGAGCCTATGCGGCTGGGCGACTAGCGGGACAGCGGGTCGTGCTGGATTCGCTCCGGCGGCGCACCTTTGGCGATCAGCGTGTCCCTCGTGCGACGCACCATCTGCGGCCCGCCGCAGATCAGGATCTGGCGATCGCCCCAGTTGCCGTACCGGGTGACGACGTCCATCAGTCGGCCGGTCTGGCGCACGTGCAAGCCACGCGGCGGTGTCACGTCGGGATAGTCGGTGGCCCAGTCCGGGTCGCCCTTGAAGTCGGACACCGGCGTCACCGACAGCCACGGGTTGTTCGAGGCGATCTGCCACAAGGTCGGCAGGTCGTAGAGCTCGCATGGGTAGCGGCCACCGAAGAACAGGTGGACACGCGGGTTCTCGCCCCAGCGGGCGAGGTCCATGACGATCGAGCGCAGCGGCGCGAGCCCGGTGCTGCCCGCCACCATCAACACGTCGCCGCCGTCGCGGTCGACCTGCAGGGCACCGTGCGGACTGGACAGCCGCCACCGGTCACCGGTCTGGGTCTCGTTGACCACGGCGTTGCTGACCAGCCCACCCGAGACCGCCCGGACGTGAAACTCGACGGCACCGGTCTCGTCCGGCGGGATGGCCGGCGTCAGGTATCGCCACCGCCGCGGGCACTGCGGTACAGCGACGTTGACGTACTGGCCGGCGTGGTAGGGCATCGGATCGTCCAGTTGCAGCCGGACCACGGCCAGGTCGCGAGAGGCCCGGACATGCTCAACCACCGTGCCGTCCCACCAGGCCGGCCCGGGTTCCGCCGCTGCGGCCCCGCTCATCACCCCGGTGATCAAGTTCAGCGACTGCCGTGTGGCGGCGTCGACCGCTTCGGTCCACATGCCGGCGAGCGCCTCGCGCAGGGTCGCATACAGCGCCTGCCCCAGCGTCTCGTAATGCTCGGGCAGCACCCCGTACTTGCGGTGGTCGCGACCCAACTGGGCCAAAAACGCCACCGGCTCCTCGGAACGCTGGGCGACCAGTTCGCCGTACAGCCATTTCAGTGCCTGGGCGAAGGCCGCCCGTTGAGCGGTCATGTCGGGTGGGAACAGATCGCGCGGCGAGACGTCGAAGGAGAACCAGCGGGCGTAGAACCGGCCGATGAGCCCGTTGTCGTCGTCAGGATCGACCGCGGCATGCAATACCGCCAGCGCTTCCCGGTCGTTGAGGCTCACGGCCGCCGATTTTAGGCGTGGTGCAGCAGCGGGTGAACGCCGTTGTAGACGACCATCGCACCGATCAGCAAGAGGATGGCCGCCAGCAGCGCGGCGTTGTTCTTTTCCATCCACTCTTTGAGCCGTGCCATCGCATCGTCGAGGCGGTGACCGGCGGCCGCGTAGGCGAGCACCGGGATCGCCACCGACGATGCGGCGGCGACGATGAAGATCACCCCGGCGGTCCACTCGTCGGCGACGGAGAGCCCGTCGCTGCCGATGGCCAAACCGGCCAGCGCGCACATGATCAACACCTCGAGCCTGACCACCACCAGCACCAGACCGGTGATCGCCGCGCGGTGGGGCGTCATCGTCTCAAAAGCCCGCATCCACTTCGGCGATTCTGAATGACCGTGCCGGGACAGCCAGCGGTAGACGCCGAAGCCGATCAGTGCCAGGCCGAGGATGATGCGCAGCCATGACGCCCAGGTCGGCGGCGACTTGCGCAATCCGTCGAGCGCGTCCGACGACGAGGCGAATACCGCGGTCAGCGCGCACAGCCCCAACACCCAGCTGCCGAGGAACGCCAGCCCCGTCGGCCGCGGTCGGGGCGTCTGCAGAACGAGCACCGCCGGAATGATCGACAGCGGTGAGATCGAGATGACCAGCGCCAGGGGGATGAGCGTGGTCAGCACTGAGCCCAAACTTGCGGTCACGGGCTGAATCTTCGCACTGACTCAGCGCCGACGCAGTACCCAGGCCGGTACCCAGTGCGTCACAGTTTTGCGTTTGGACCCGTAGGCGACCGGATAGCTCACCAGGCCCCACCAATCGCCCTGCTCGCAGATGCCCCAACAGCTCAGCCGGCCCTCGACGACTTTGTGCAGCTGCAGACCGTTCGGGTGATAGCGCCCGGTGCGATGTGGCTCGCGGGGAAACAGCACGGTCAGATCGACCAGCACGGTGATGGGCGGGCGCACCACCCGAAACGGGTTGCGCAGCGGCTGCCCGTTGTATCCGATCGATGCGAGGTCACCCACCGATCGATCATACGTTCGAATAGATCAGTCGGCGGCCGATCAATGCGACAGTGCCCGTTCGCTGCCGGTTACGAGTTGCGCTAGGTGAGACGCGGGATCAACGGGCGGAACTGCTGAGGCCTTGGATACCGGCCAGCATCCGTTTCCCGTGAAATTGATTAGAGTTGAGCGGAACAGACTCAACATTGACGGCGTTGGACAAGGCGACAAGCATTTTGCAACGGGCCCGTGGGGCCCGTTCTGAGCAGAGAAACGGAGGTGTCGTGGACTCTTTCAACCCGACAACCAAGACGCAGGCGGTGCTGACGTCGGCGCTGCAGGCGGCAACTGCCGTCGGCAACCCCGAGATCAGGCCGGCTCACCTGCTGCTGGCCCTGCTCACGCAGAACGACGGGATCGCCGCGCCGCTGCTGGAGGCTGTCGGCGTCGAGCCCGCCACCATCCGCGCCGAAGCGCAGCGCATCCTGGACCGGCTGCCGCAAGCCAGCGGTGCCAGCTCGCAACCGCAGCTGTCGCGTGAATCGCTGGCGGCCATCACCACCGCGCAGCAGTTGGCCACCGAGATGGACGACGAATACGTCTCCACCGAGCACCTGATGGTGGGACTGGCCACCGGCGACTCCGAGGTCGCCAAACTGCTGACCGGACACGGCGCTTCGCCGCAGGCGTTGCGCGAGGCGTTCGTGAAGGTTCGTGGCAGCGCCCGCGTCACCAGCCCCGACCCCGAGGCGACCTATCAGGCGCTGGAGAAGTACTCCACCGACCTGACCGAGCGCGCCCGTGAAGGCAAGCTCGACCCAGTCATCGGACGGGACAACGAGATTCGTCGCGTCGTGCAGGTGTTGAGCCGTCGCACCAAGAACAACCCGGTGCTGATCGGCGAGCCCGGTGTCGGTAAGACCGCGATCGTGGAAGGTCTGGCCCAGCGCATCATCGACGGCGATGTCCCCGAGAGCCTGCGCGACAAGACCGTCGTCAGCCTGGACATGGGTTCGATGGTGGCCGGCGCCAAGTACCGCGGCGAATTCGAGGAGCGGCTCAAGGCCGTGCTCGACGACATCAAGAACTCCGCCGGGCAGATCATCACGTTCATCGACGAGCTGCACACCATCGTCGGGGCCGGCGCAACCGGCGAGTCGGCGATGGACGCCGGCAACATGATCAAGCCGATGCTGGCCCGCGGCGAACTGCGGCTGGTCGGCGCAACCACGCTCGACGAATACCGCAAGTACATCGAAAAGGACGCCGCGCTGGAGCGCCGCTTCCAGCAGGTGTTCGTCGGCGAGCCGTCGGTGGAGGACACCGTCGGCATCCTGCGTGGGCTGAAAGACCGCTACGAGGTGCACCACGGTGTGCGCATCACCGACTCCGCGCTGGTGGCCGCCGCAACGCTGTCCGACCGCTACATCACTGCGCGGTTCTTGCCGGACAAGGCCATCGACCTGGTCGACGAGTCGGCCAGCCGGCTGCGGATGGAGATCGACTCGCGGCCCGTGGAGGTCGACGAGGTGGAGCGGTTGGTACGCCGGCTCGAGATCGAAGAGATGGCGCTGGCCAAGGAAGAAGACGCGGCGTCCAAGGAGCGCTTGGAGAAGCTGCGCGCCGAACTGGCCGACCAGAAGGAAAAACTGGCCGAGCTGACCACCAGGTGGCAGAACGAGAAGAACGCCATCGACATCGTCCGCGAGCTCAAGGAACAGCTCGACACGTTGCGCGGGGAGTCCGAGCGCGCCGAGCGCGACGGCGACCTGGCCAAGGCCGCCGAGCTGCGTTACGGGCGTATCCCTGAGGTCGAGAAGAAGCTCGACGCCGCTTTGCCGCACGCCGAGGCCCGCACGGGCGTCATGCTCAAGGAAGAGGTCGGTCCCGACGACATCGCCGACGTGGTGTCGGCGTGGACGGGCATCCCGGCCGGGCGGCTACTGGAAGGCGAGACCGCCAAGCTGCTGCGGATGGAAGACGAGCTCGGAAGGCGCGTCGTCGGACAGAAGAAGGCCGTGCAGGCCGTGTCCGATGCGGTGCGTCGCACCCGGGCCGGGGTCGCCGACCCCAACCGGCCGACAGGATCGTTCCTGTTCCTCGGCCCAACCGGTGTCGGCAAGACCGAGCTGGCCAAGGCGCTGGCCGACTTCCTGTTCGACGACGAACGGGCGATGGTCCGCATCGACATGAGCGAGTACGGCGAGAAGCACTCGGTGGCCCGCCTGGTCGGTGCGCCGCCCGGATACATCGGCTACGACCAGGGTGGTCAGCTGACCGAAGCGGTACGCCGGCGGCCCTACACCGTGGTGCTGTTCGACGAAGTCGAAAAGGCCCACCCGGACGTGTTCGACGTGCTGCTGCAGGTCCTCGACGAGGGCCGGCTGACCGACGGGCAGGGCCGCACGGTCGACTTCCGCAACACGATCCTGATCCTGACGTCCAACCTCGGGTCGGGCGGCACCGAGGAGCAGGTGATGGCGGCGGTGCGTGCGGCGTTCAAGCCGGAGTTCATCAACCGGCTCGACGACGTGCTGATCTTCGACGGGCTCAACCCCGACGAGCTGGTGCGGATCGTCGACATCCAGCTCGAACAGCTGGACAAGCGGCTCGCGCAGCGGCGGCTGCAGCTTGAGGTGTCGTCGCCGGCCAAGGAGTGGCTGGCGCACCGAGGATTCGACCCGGTGTACGGCGCCCGGCCGTTGCGGCGGCTGGTGCAGCACGCCATCGGGGACCAGCTGGCCAAGATGTTGCTGGCCGGTGACGTTCATGACGGCGACATCGTGCCGGTCAACGTCAGCGCCGACGGCGACTCGCTGGTGCTCGGTTAATGGTGGCGACCCGCATCGCGCGGCTGCGCGGCGCTCCCGATCGCCACGGTTAAAAGTGGCTATCGCTTCGGCGTCGATGTAGGCGCCGAAGCGGTAGCAAACTTTAATTCGGTTGTGACCTGCTCGCATTCCCGATTGAGGGCTAACAGCGGTTAGGCTACGTGGCGATGGTTCCCCTTTGGTTTACGCTCTCCGCGCTGTGCTTCGTCGGCGCGGCGGTGTTGCTGTACGTCGACATCGACCGCCGCCGTGGACGAGGGCGGCGCCGTAAGTCGTGGGCTCGGTCGCACGGATTCGACTACGAGCAGGAATCCACCGAGATCCTCAAGCGCTGGAAGCGCGGCGTGATGTCGACCGTGGGCAGCAACATCCCGGCGCGCAATGTCGTGCTCGGCCAGATCCGCGGCGAGGCGGTCTTCATCTTCGACCTCGAAGAGGTCGCCACCGTGATCGCCCTGCACCGCAAGGTGGGCACCAACGTCGTCGTCGACGTGCGGCTCAAAGGTCTGAAAGAGCCTCGGGAGAACGACATTTGGCTGCTCGGCGCGATCGGGCCGCGGATGGTCTACTCCACCAATCTGGACGCTGCCCGTCGCGCCTGCGATCGCCGCATGGTCACCTTCGCCCACACCGCACCCGACTGCGCCGAGATCATGTGGAACGAACAGAACTGGACGCTGGTCAGCATGCCGATCGGCAGCACTCGCGCCCAGTGGGACGAGGGTCTGCGCACCGTGCGCCAGTTCAACGACCTGCTGCGGGTGCTCCCACCGGTGCCGCAGGCAACGCCAACAGCCGGGGCGCCGCAAGCGTCTGCACGCCGCAAGTCGGCCCCCAGCCGTCCGCTGGCTCCCGCCGGCCGCGCCGAAGTGCCGCAGCGGCACGCGGAGGCTCCACCCGTGAAAGCGGGTCAACGTCGCATGCCGCCGTGACTCCGCCGACTGCGCGTCAAGAGCCCATCCGCCGTCCGCCGACGAGCCGAAACGGCCACCAGGCGTCGCATCACCAACGCTGAGTCTCAGCCGCCGTCGTTACCGGCGCTTCGTACACTGACGCCGTGCCTCGTCGCGTCGCCCTGATCACCGGGCCCACTTCCGGAATCGGCGAGGGTTTCGCCCGTCGTTACGCCGCCGACGGCTACGACAGTGTGCTGGTGTCCCGTGATGCGGACCGGCTCAACCAACTGGCTGCCGAGCTGACCAACGAGGGCGGCAGCGGCGTCGAAGTGCTGCCGGCCGACCTCGCTGAATCCGCCGGCCGGGCCAAGGTCGCCGAAAGGCTCGCGGCCGGCGTCGATGTGCTGGTGAACAACGCCGGCTTCGGCACCTCCGGCGACTTCTGGACCGCCGACCCCGCGGTGCTGCAATCCCAGCTCGATGTGAACGTCACCGCGGTAATGCAACTGACTCGCGCCGCGTTGCCGGCCATGATCGACAACGGCGCCGGCACGGTCATCAACGTCGCCAGTGTCGCGGGTCTGCTCTCCGGCCGCGGCTCGACCTACTCGGCGTCCAAGGCGTACGTCGTGTCGTTCACCGAAGGCCTCGCAGTCGGGCTGCGCGGCACCGGCGTCGGGATACACGTGGTATGCCCGGGATACGTGCACACCGAATTCCACGACCGGGCCGGCATCGACATGACATCGCTGCCGTCGTTCATGTGGCTCGAGGTCGACGACGTGATCCGCGAAACACTCTCCGACGTCGCCCGCGGCAACGTGGTCATCATTCCGGGGCTGCAGTACAAAGCGATCACCACCGCCAACCGGATGGTGCCGCGAACGTTGGCGCGTGCCGCCACAAGCGTGTTCGGCCGGGGCCGTGGCCGGACCTGACCTCGCCGAATTGGCCGACCTGGTGCGCCAATTGGCGGTGGTGCATGGCCGCGTCACGTTGTCGTCTGGCAAGGAAGCCGACTATTACGTCGACCTGCGCCGGGCCACTCTGCATCATCGCGCCGCCCCGCTCATCGGCCGGCTGATCCGCGACCTCACCGACGACTGGGACTACGCCGCGGTCGGCGGACTCACCTTGGGCGCCGACCCGGTTGCCACCGCCGTCATGCATGCACCCGGCCGGCCGATCGACGCGTTCGTCGTGCGGAAGTCGACGAAAACCCATGGCATGCAACGTCTTATCGAAGGCCCCGATATTGCGGGTCGACCGGTGCTGGTGGTCGAGGACACCAGCACCACCGGTGCGTCGGCGTTGACCGCCGTGCGCGCCGCGCAGGACGCCGGCGCCCAGGTGGTCGGCGTGGCGACCGTGGTCGACCGCGCTACGGGGGCCGCCGAAGCCATCGAAGCCGAGGGCGTTCCGTACCGCAGCGTGCTGGGGTTGGCGGACCTCGGGCTGAGTTAGCAGCCGTGCGAACCCTTATCGCGATGGTGGCGACGTTCGCGCTCTGCGCGGCGTGCTCTGGCGGCAGTCAGCGCGACCGGGTGTACGGCGCGAATACCGCTCGACTGGGCGAGTCGCTGGCGGTGCTGGGCTGGAACGCATCGGTATCGAATCTGCGCTGGCAGGACGACCATGTGCTGGTCGACGTCGACGGGGCTCCCAGCGACCCGGCCAAGCCCCATGCCGAGCTCCGCGATATCCGCTTCGGCCTGTACGGCGCGCTGGCGCATCCGATGGAGGCTGCTGGCATCGGCAGCTGTGACAACATGAAAAACCTTGTCATCCAATCGCTTTCCTCACCGGGCGGCAAGCGGCTGACCGGCACGGTGTGCCTGGGTCCGCTGATGGATCGCAGCGCCGTCCGCGGGGTGTACCTCTACTCGCCCCGCGACCGGATCGCCGGCACCGCCGCGGCCTACCCGGCGGCGTTCCCGGTCGGGCTACTGCCGACCAAGGAGAACGACACCGGCCTGGTGGTCAAAACCAGCAGCGTCGACGCGTGGCGCGCCGACGGCACCCAGTTGACTCAGGCCTCGCTGGGCGACCCGGCCGCCTTCAACGGCAGCGGCTACATGTTGCTCGGCCTGAACGCCGACACCATTGCGGCCAAGTATCGCGACGACTCCGCGGCCCGGGGCGGGCCGATGATGCTGCTGACTTCGCCGACCCTGCCACCGCCCGGGCTGAGCGAGGCCTGCTCGGCCTACGGGTCGTCGGTGTTGATCCTGCCCGAGGCGTCGCTGGACGCCGTCCACGTCAGCGCGTCGCTGTGCACGCAGGGCGACATCAACGAGGCGCTGCTGTACGCCACCGTCTCGGTCGTCGGCACCCACGCCGCAGTATGGACCGTCCGATGACGCAGCCAGGTCCGACCGAGTGGGGTGTTCCGGCAAGCGGAGTCGGCCCCTGGACCGGTCCGCTGCCCGACGACGCGAAGTACGACCCGGCGCTGCTGCGCGACGGCGACACCCGCAACGTTGTCGATGCCTACCGGTACTGGACGCGTGAGGCGATCGTCGCCGACATCGACACCCGGCGGCATCCGCTGCACGTGGCCATCGAGAACTTCGGCCACGACGCCAACATCGGCGGGGTGGTACGCACCGCCAACGCGTTCGCCGTCGACACCGTGCACATCGTCGGCCGTCGCCGCTGGAATCGCCGTGGCGCCATGGTCACCGACCGATATCAACGACTGCGTCATCACGACAACACCGCCGAGCTGCTCAGCTTCGCCTCCGACGCCGGCCTGACGGTGGTCGCGGTCGACAATGTGCCTGGTGCGGCACGCATCGAACAGGCCACGCTGCCGCGGGACTGCATGCTGTTGTTCGGCCAGGAAGGTCCCGGCATCAGCGACGACGCCCGGGCGGGCGCACCGCTGACCGTGTCGATAGCCCATTTCGGGTCGACCCGCAGCATCAACGTCTCGGTCGCGGCGGGCATCGCCATGCATACCTGGATCAGCCAACACGGGGACATAGCGCAAGCCTGGTGATCCGCCAATCGGTTGGCGCGACGTCGAATTCGACGGGCAGGGTGGCGGGGCCAGTCAAGGCGGTCAACGGTTTCCACGGCGCCGGTCCGGTGCGCCGGGCGTTTGGCATCTTCCGCGACATGACCGTCAGGGCTTCGGCGAGTTCGAGCCGCGCGAGATTAGCGACGAGGCAGTAATGCATGCCGGCGCCGAAGGTCTGCATGGCGGGGGCGCCATCACGGGTGATGTCGAGTTGGTCTGGGTTGTCGTACACGGCAGGATCCCGGTTGGCCGAGGCGGTGTTGGCGACGACCAGAGTGCCGGCTGGGATGACGACTCCGGCGAGTTCGACATCCTCGAGGGCAACGCGCAGGGTGCCCCAGGCGATCGGGGAGTGCCGCATGGTTTCCTCGACCGCGTTCGCGGCCAGCACGGGGTGCTGACGCAGGAGAGCCCATTGGTCGGGATGATCACAGAGCACCTGCACAGAGGCCGCGAGCTGGTTTCGAGTGTTGTCGGTGCCCGCTATCAGAAGGCCCACGACCAGCACGCGCAACTCGTCGGCGTCTAGCCGATCGCCGTCGTGTTCGGCGTGGATCAGCTCGGAGATCAGGTCGTCGGTCAGCGCGTCACGGCGGTCGGCGACCATATCGTCGACGTAGGCGTCGACGGCCTCCCAGGCCCACAGGATGGAGTCAGACTCGCTGGCGACATCCCAGCTGAAGGCCTTGAAGATGTCGTCGGTCCAATCCGAGAACAACTCCCAGTCCTCGGCTGGTGCGCCGAGCAGCGCGCAAATAATCGCGATTGGATATCGACGCGCAATGTCGGCCACCACATCGCAGCGTCCGCGGACCGTCTGGCGTTCAACGAGTTCGGTGGTGACATCGATGATCGTCGCGCGCAGCCGTGCGGTGGCCCGAGGCGTGAAGGCCTTCGACACCAACCGACGCAGGCGTTGGTGCTCATCGCCGTCCAGAGTGATCAGACTCGCGGTGACACGGTCCCATATCGGGCCGGACGTGATGCCTTGGCCGGCCAGGAACATCCCTTTCGGCATCTGAAATCGTGGGTCGCGCAGCACCATACGAACCAGCTCATAGCGCAATATTTCCGGGCCATGGGTTCCGATTGCGATCGGCGCTCGACTGCGGGCGGCTGCGATGAGTCGGTGCGCCTGTTCAGGATCGTCCAGATGTTCGTAAGCCAAGCTCGGGAGCCCCGCCTCGAAGACAACAGGGCATCTGCGGGTAGGCATCGTGTCGGCGGCCATGACGACTCCTCGCTCGAGACACCCAGCTGGGCGTTTGCTGTTGTTGATCGCGACGTCATCGTTGCTCCGGTACCGCGCAGACACGTCAGTAGACGGATACTGCTCTTTCGCCCTAACAGCCGGGCGCCGCTTTTAAGCTGTC
>CAVWEO010000063.1:0-61215 GCA_963753995.1 uncultured Actinomycetota bacterium
TCCCCAAGGGCGGGCCGCCGTATTCGCCGGGCGAGCACTGGCACCCACCGGTTGACCCAGCGGCGCCGAAACCGATTCTCGCCATTCCCTACGATCCCTCGACCGGGAACTACGTCGGGCCAGACGGCCGTCACTACAGTGACTCCGACCTGGCCTTCACTTCGAAAGGCAAGACATGGCAGAGCATGGTAGTGCCGCCGAAAAAGCCGAATCCGTAGCTGCCGAATCCGTCGACGCCGCTAAGGATATCGACGCTCAGGACATCGACGCCGAGGACATCGACGCGGCGGAGGCCAAGGCTGAGGCATCACACTCGGGCACCAAAAGGCGTGTGCCGAACTGGGTTTCGCGGATGACCAGGCCGATCACGGTCGGGGTAGCCATCATCGTGGCATTGCTCGGTCTAGGAGGCTGGCTGGGATTCCGGGTGCACCATGACGATCAGGTGCGCGCACAGCGTAGCCTCTACGTGCAGGTGGCGAGGCAGACCGCAATCAACCTGACCACGATCAACTACACCGAGGTCGAAGCCGACATCAAGCGGGTCTTGGACTCCGCGATCGGCGACTTTCACGAAGAGTTCCAGACTCGGTCACAACCGTTCGTCGAGGTCGTCAAGAAGGTCCAATCGAAAACCGAAGGCACCGTTGCCGAGGCGGGGCTGGTTTCCTACACAGGAGACCAAGCGCAAGTGCTCGTTGCGATATCGGTCAAGACATCCATGGCCGGGGCGCCGCCCGATCAAGAGCCACGCAGGTGGCGGATGCGTCTTACAGTCGACAAGAGTGGCGACGGTGCCAAGGTGTCGAAAGTCGAGTTCGTGCCATGAGCAGTCGAACTGCCCTCAGCGTGGAGGAGGACACCAAGGTGTCTGGTGACAATGAGCCGGTCGCTGACGAGGCGTCCAATGACGACCTCGCCGAGAAGGACGACCTGGCCGATGAGGCGGAGGATGCTGACGAGGCAGACCTGCTCGACGTCGACGACGAATCGAACGACGCGCCGGACCGGCATCACGCTCGCGCCTCGCGGGGACGGCTACTGGTCACGGCACTTCCCGCGCTGGCGTTGATCCTGGCTCTCGGCGTCGGTTATCTGAAATGGCTCGACGGCAGCGCCCGTGAATCCCGCGCGGCCGCTGAGCAATCCATTCGGGCCGCCAGCGACAGCACCATCGCGATCCTGTCGTACCAGCCCGAGACCGTGGACCAGCAATTGAAGGCCGCCGCCGACCGACTCGCAGAGCCGTTCCGTCAGCAGTACTCGCAGCTCGTCAATGATGTCGTCGCGCCGGGCGCCAAGCAGCAGCACATCTCGGCGGTCGCGACGGTGCCTGCTGCTGCCTCGGTGTGGGCCACCGGAAAACAGGCTGTGGTACTAGTTTTCGTCGACCAGACCACCACCATCGGCACCGATGCCCCCACTCAGAGCACGTCCAGTGTGCGCGTCAGTCTCGACAAGGTCGACGGTCGCTGGCTCATCTCTCAGTTCGACCCGGTGTAAGAAAGTCAGGCGGATATGAAAAGTGTGTCGAAGAGTTTCCGGCGGCTGTCCGCCATCGCGCTGACCGTCGGTTGGTGTGCGGCGACGGCGATGGCGGGTTCGACGGGTACCGCGAAGGCCGCCGGCTTCGAGAGCCTGCTGGTGCCGTCGCCATCGATGGGCCGCGACATCCCGGTGGCCTTCCTGGCAGGCGGCCCGCATGCGGCTTACCTGCTCGACGGCTTCAACGCCGCACCGGATGTGAGCAACTGGGCGACGGCGGGTAACGGGTTCAACACCCTTGCCGGTAAAGGCATTTCGGTGGTGGCACCGGCCGGCGGGGCCTACAGCATGTACACCAACTGGGAGCAGGACGGCAGCAAGCAGTGGGACACGTTCCTGTCGCAGGAGTTACCGGACTGGCTGGCCGCCAACAAAGGTCTGGCGCCGGGCGGGCACGGTGTGGTCGGCGTATCACAGGGCGGCTATGCGGCCGCGGCGCTGGCCACCTTCCACCCCGACCGATTCCGCTACGCGGGATCGCTGTCGGGATATCTGGCCCCCGAGCGGACCGCTGTGGACGGGGCGGTCAGGAATTGCCTTCTGCAGGGCGGCGCCGACAGCGGCGCGATGTGGGGCGCGCCTCAGTTGGGTCGCTGGAAATGGCATTCGCCGAACCAGAACGTCCAGCAGCTCGTCGATAACAACACCCGGCTCTGGGTCTACAGCCCCGGCAGTAATGCTCCGACCGACCAGGGCGCGATGGCCGGTAACGCCGATATCGCGCAGGGCACCAACGCGACGTTCTATTCCCATTTCCGGGACGTCGGCGGCACCAACGCCCACTTCGACCTCGGTCGCGGCGGGGGCAACGACTGGCCGACCTGGGGACGGCAGCTGAGCGCCATGTCCGGCGATCTCGCGGCGAACATCCGCTGACACCCCGAGGAATGAGACGCCATGACTGACAAGCGCATTCGTGAACTTGCACGAATCATCTCGATACCGTTGGCGGTCGGGCTCGTCGGCCCGGCCGCCGTTGCGTCGGCCGCTCCCGGGGTTCCCGGTAACAACGACCGGCTCAACAACGGCATCGTGACCAATGTCGACACGATCAAGTTCCAGGCCGGCTGCACCACCAAGCTGAAGAAGAACCCGCAACTGGAGGCCGCCGCGCAGCGCCATACCGTGGATGTGCTCAACAACCGAAGCCTCGACGCCGACGTCGGCTCCGACGGGTCGTCGGTCGCCGACCGGGCTCGCGGAGCGGGATACCGTGGCACGGTGGCCGAGACGGTGGCGATCAATAATTCGCTGGCGATCAATGACCTTGATGTGATCGGCAATTGGTATTACCGCCCCGACTATATGGCGATCATGTCGAACTGCGCCAACACACAGATCGGCGTGTGGTCGGAGAACAGCTTCGACCGCAGTGTGCTGGTTGCCGTCTATGGGCAGCCGGACCAATGAGGCCAGCGATGATGCTTGCCGGCCTGATCGTGACCTGGATATTCGCTGACCCCGCAACACCTTTGGCGCATGCCGTTCCGGCACCCGACATCGAATTCATCTACGACACCACCGTGCGCAAGCAATACAGCTTTGCGAACACGGCCGATGCGATCGCCTATGCGCACGGCATTTGCGACAAGATCACCGGCGGAGCAAGCTACGGCCAGGTGATCGGTGATGTGAAAAACGACGTTCAGCCCAACGACGAATATTCGGCGAACTACCTGATTTCCAATGCGGTGAACATCTATTGTCCGGCCCAGTTGTGGCAGCTGCGCAATTCAGCGGGCAGGTATCTGCCGCCCCCGCAGTGAGTGACTAGTTGTTGTCGGCGTTGCCGAGGTCCGGTGCGTAGGACGGCGGAGGGTAGTTGCCCCGCAGCAGCCATGCGAACGATGCAATGCCGTACTCCAGCTCGTCGCTCGCGTCGTAATCGGGGTTGGGATTCATCGGACTAACCCTTCTTCGCAGATCGTCGCCCAGGCACGGCAGCCGTTTCAGCCTATCGCGATACAGCTCAGTTGTCGTTCGGCCCGGAGGCCAGTTGGGAGAGCACCGTCTCGGGGTTCGTCGACGCACCGCGGTTGTAGGGCAACTTCGACAGCGCGGTTCCCATCGCGCAGGTGTTGGAGACGGCGGCATAGGTCAGGCCGCCGCCGATGGCCGCGGCCAACCACTTCAGTCGCGGGATCGCGATGCTTGCGAGCACCGAGGACAGCACGATCGAACCGGCGACCAGGCGGACCTGGCGCTCCAGGTCCCACCGCTGAACGCCGCGGTTGACCTCGTACCCTTGGCCTTCCCAGTCGCTGATGCCTTTCTCCAGGACGCTGGGCCCGTCGACGCCCGCGCGCTGCAGAAGCTGCTGCGCTTGGGTCGCCCGTTGGCCGGAGCGGCACACCAGCACGATGTCGTGGCTTCGATCGAGCTGTTCGGCGACCTTCGGGGCGTGCTCGTCGAGCACGTCGAGCGGAACATTGAGAGAGCCGTCGATGTGCGAGGTCTCGAACTCGGCAGGTGTGCGCACGTCGAGTATCCGCGGGGGTGCGTCCGAGGTGATCCGTTCGCGCAGTTCATTCGAGGTGATAGCAGCGGTCATGCCCGAGCGAATACCCTGCTGGCGCGCCGGCGAGAAGGTTTTGATCGCCGTGAGTTTTGCAGCGGAAACCCAAGGCGCGCCGTGGTGACCCGTCAGCCTTGCAGGAGCGCCGAGTCGGTGGCGCCAGTCTCGTCGGCCTCGTCGGTGTCGAGTTGCGGCAGATTCTCCGGGTGCAGCATGTCGGCGTAGCGCAGCGACTCCGGGATGCCGAACCCGTCGACAAGCAGTTCCGCGTGCGGGCGCAGCAGCCGGCACCGGTCGTTGATGCCGCGGGTGACCGCCTTGGCGCGCTCGGTCGACAGGAACCGGTGCTCCATATACCAGGCTTTGTCGTCCTCGATCACGGTCAGTGCGTAGAGGTCGCAGACCAGCCCGAGGACGTCGCGGGCGTCGTCGTCCTCGCAGGCGTCGATCCCGGCCACGAAGGCCTCGAGCACCACCCGGTCGATGTGCGCCTGTGCGGCGTGCAACACGTGATCCTGAACCGAGTTGAACGCATCGAAGGCCGACATCTCTTTCGATTTGGCCTGCAGCCGGCGTGCCACCGAGGCGATGATGTACTGCTCCCGGTCCTCGAACATCTGGACCTGCGTGCCTCGGTTGAAAAGGCTGCCTTCTTCTTCGTTGTCCTGCCGGGCGTCGATGACGGTCTGGATGATCGTCTCGGCCGCAGTGCGTTTGAGTACTCGCTCGCCGGCGAAGTTGGCGGCGAACCGCACCCACTCGACCGGGCTCATGCCTTTGATGTCGTCGGCGTAGGCGGTCAGCAACTCCTTGGCCACCAGCTGGGTCAGCACGTGGTTGTCGCCTTCGAAGGTGGTGAACACATCGGTGTCGGCGCGCAGCGCGATCAGTCGGTTGTCGGCCAAATACCCGGCGCCCCCGCATGCTTCGCGCGCTTCCTGGATGGCGGTGGAGGCGTGCCAAGTGTTCGCGGCTTTCAGCCCGGCGGCCCGCGCTTCCAGTTCTCGCTGCTCCTCGGCGTCGGGGGAGTCGGCAGTCTGCAGATCGTGGCACTTGGAAACCAGCTCATTCTGCGCGAACTGCAGTGCGTATGACTTGGCGATCAACGGGAACAGCCGGCGTTGATGCACCAGGTAGTCCATGATCACTACTTCACCGTCGTCGTCGGGGGCGGTGAACTGCTTGCGCTGCAAGGCATATCGGGTCGCGATGTCCAGGGCCACCCGGGCGGCGGCACCCGCGCTGCCGCCGACGGTCACCCGTCCGCGGATCAGCGTGCCGATCATGGTGAAGAACCGGCGGTTGGGGTTCTCGATCGGCGAGGTGTAGGTGCCATCGGGCTCCACGTCACCGTATTTGTTGAGCAGGTTCACCCGCGGCACCCGAACGTGGTCGAACAGGATGCGACCGTTGTCGACGCCCGGCAGGCCGCCCTTGTACTGACAGTCTGAGGTCGTCACGCCCGGCAGGTCGTTGCCTTCGTCGTCACGGATCGGCACCAGGAAGCAGTGCACGCCGTGGTTGACCTGCTCGCCGTCCTCGGTGGTGACGAGCTGCGCGAAAACCGCGGCGATGACGGCGGTTTCGGCGGCGCCACCGATGTAGTCCTTACGCGCGTTCGGTGTCGAGGAGTGGATCACGAATTCTTCGGTGGCGGCGTCGTAGGTCGCGATCGTCTCGAGTGCCTGCACGTCGCTGCCGTGACCGGTCTCGGTCATCGCGAAACAACCGGGCAACTCGAGGTTGATGATCTTCTTGACGTAAGCCTCGTGGTGGCGCTCGGTGCCCAGATTCTCGACGGCTCCGCCGAAGAGGCCCCACTGCACGCCCGCCTTGACCATCAGTGACAGATCCGACATCGCCAGCATCTCGATCATCGTCACCGCGGCGCCCACGTTGCCGTTGCCGCCGTGCTCTTTGCGGAAGCCGTCGTCGGCCTCACCGGCGGCGGCCATGATGCTCATCTGCTCGGCCACCTTGGTGCGGGCGATCACCGTGTTCGGTGTGTAGTGCGGACGGAAAAGTTCTTCGGAAAGCCGCGCGCGCATCTGGTTCTTGACGTCGCGCCAACGGCCGTCGAGCGAGTTGCGCAAATGTTCCGCAATGGTGGTCATACCCGACGGTAACCGATCAGAATTGAGACGCCGCGAGTGCGGCAGCATTTAGAACTGGGCGCCGCGTTAACCAACGGCGTTTATAGTTCGTCGCGCGGTCGTGGTCATGCGGTCACAGAAAGGCGGGCGATGAGCGGGGTTTCCCGCGCGTTCAGCAAGCAGGGCCCGGTCGACTCCGAGGCCGTCGCCGCAGCCCTGCGGCCGACGTTCGGCGTGACAGCCGGGGCGGAGCAGACGGTCTCGCACACGTGGCTGGACACCTTCGACTGGCGCCTGCACGCGGCCGGAATGTCGCTGCAGTTCACCGACGGCGGGCCGTTGGTCCTGCAGACTCGCGACGGCGTCCGGTTGCAGGCCCCGCAGGCCGGGCTCGGATGGCCCGCGCAGGCGCACGATCTGCCGGTCGGGCCGCTTCGTGAAGCGCTGGCACCACTCATCGCGCCGCGGGCACTGATGCCCGTTGTGACCGTGCGGTCAGCGTCGCGGGAGGTCCGGGTGCTCGATGCCCGGGAGAAGACCGTGGCCCGGCTGCTGACCGAGAGCGTCGACGACGGCACCAGCCAGCTGCGGATTCAGCCGCTGCGCGGGTACGACGCGGAGGCCGATCGGATTGCGCAACTGCTGGCGCGGGCCGACGGGTTCAGCGCGATCTCGGCGACGCCGTACGACCTCGCGTTGACCCATGCCGGTCGCAGCCCCGCCAACGGAAGCCGTCCGAGCGTGAAGTTGCAGCCGGAAACCCTTGCGGCGGTGGCTATTGCGGAGATGCTGGCGGGGTTCGCGGCGGCCATCGAGGAGAACGTGCCGGGCACCATCGCCTCGATCGACACTGAGTTCCTGCATGACCTACGGGTCGCGGTGCGTCGCACCCGCTCGATTCTCAAGCTTGTCGGCGACGTGTTGCCCGACCAGCTCGCCGAGCGGTTCGCCCCGGACTTCAAGTGGCTCGGCGATCTGACCACGCCGGTCCGCGACCTCGACGTCTATCTGCTCGAGCTCGACTCGATGTCGGCCCGGCTGACGTCGGCCGACCCCACCGACCTCGATCCGTTCCGCTCATTCCTGATCAAGCACCGCAGCGCCGAGCGGCGGCGGCTGGTGCGCGGGCTGCGCTCCAAGCGTTTCCAGAACCTGCTCGGCGACTGGCGCGCCGAGCTGCTCGAGGTCCCGCCGGCCGATGGCGGCCCGACGGTCGCGGCGCTGGCCCGCCGGCGACTCACGCAGGCCTACCGCAACGCGGCGCGGCGGGGCAGACGGATCGACGAGAACTCGCCGAGCGACGACGTTCATGCATTGCGCAAGCGGTGCAAGGAACTGCGCTACCTGCTCGAGGTGTTCCGGCCGGTGTGCGACAACACGCCGCACAAGGCGCTGCTCAAAGAGCTCAAGTCGCTGCAGGACATTCTCGGCGACTTCCAGGACGGTGAAGTGCAGCGCGAAGCCGTCCGCGAATTCGCCGCGGCGATGATGGAGCAGCAAGCGGCGCCGCCCAAGACGCTGCTGGCGATGGGGGAGATGGCCGCGCAGCTCGACGCGCATCAGCTGAAGGCGCGGGCGGCGCTGGCCGGCCGCTTGCAACCGTTCCTGGCCGAGGAGAATCGGGCTCGCGTCAAGGCTCTGGTGCCTCGATGAAGGTCTACGCGACCTACAACATCAAGGGCGGCGTCGGTAAGACGTCGGCGGCGGTGAATTTGGCGCATCTCGCGGCCCTCGACGGGCGCAACGTGCTGCTGTGGGACCTCGACCCGCAGGGCGCGGCGACCTATATGTTCCGGGTGCGGCCGAGGGTCAAAGGCGGCGGGCGGGCGCTGGTAGAGGGATCGCGATCGTTGGACGACGCAATCAAGGCCACCGATTACGACGGGCTCGACCTGGTGCCTGCCGACTTCCGGTATCGCAACCTCGACGTGCAGCTCGACGATATGAAACGGCCCACGCGCCGGGTTCGAGAATTGCTGCGGGCGTTGGAAAGCCAGTACGACGTCGTCTTCCTCGATTGCCCGCCGAGCATCTCGTTGCTGTCGGAGAACGTTCTGCATGCGGTCGACACGCTGTTGGTGCCGATGATCCCGGCGACGCTGTCGGTCCGGACGTTCGATCAGCTGACCGGCTTTGTCAACGATTTCGAAGGCCGCCGGCCGCTGGTGCAAGCCTTCTTCTCGATGGTGGACCGTCGCAAGCGGCTGCACTGCGACCTCGTGCAACATTTGTCGACCGAACGGGCGGGAATCCTGAGCAGCGCCATTCCGGCGCTGTCGATCATCGAGCAGATGGCCGAACACCGGGCGCCGGTGACCGCGTTCGCCCCGCACAGTGCCGCATCACATTGCTACAGGGCGCTGTGGGCGGAGATCACCGGCGGCTGATGCCGGCGCGACGGCCGTCGCAGTCGCCAGCGCAGTGCGGCGGTCGCAACGACGGCGAAGCCGATCAGCAAGCCCATGTCGAGCAACCATTGCCCGGACGTGTGCCGCCACGAATCATCAGCCTCGGCAAGGGGATTGACCGCGTGCACGTCGACGGTGGACGCGGTGGCCGCGAAGCCCCATCGGGACGGCACCAGCCCGGCGATCTGCTCCAGGGGGAACCGGCCCGATATCGGGAACAATGCGCCGGCGAACACCAGTGAGATCAGGACGATCAGCACGGCGGTCAACAGAATCTGCTCGGAATACGTCGCCAGCGACGACAGGGTCAGCGCAACCAGCGCCGAGACGATGGCCGTCACGGCCAGCGCGATGAACAGCTCCACGCTCGCCCCGAGCTTGGTGTGACCGAGTAAGACCGCGCCGTGAGTGGGCGCGGGGTGGCCGACCGTCGCCACGATGGTGAGGACGGCGGTCTGGACGACAGCGATCAGGCTGTAGACGATTGCCTTGCCGGCCAAAAACGCTGACGCCGACAATCCATGAGCTTGTTCACGCCGAAAGATGCGCTGCTCGCCGAAGAGGTCGCGAATGCCCAGGGCGGTGCCCATCGCGACGGCGCCGAGATTGAGCAGGGTCAGGATCGCGACGGCTTGGTCGGGGTTGCTGCCGTAGCGACTTGCCGGGCCGAGTCCGGCGTCTCCGGGTATCAGCAACGAGATCGCCCCGAACAGCACCGGGAGGATGGCCAAGAAGATCAGGTGACGCTGATCGCCGATCGTCAGCCAGGCTTGCCGACGGGCAGAAATAGCGGTCTGGTGCAACACATTTCGTTGCAGGGAGGGGGCGGTCGGGTTGTCAGATGCGGCCGGCGGCTCGGGCGGCGGCGGCTCCTGTTGGCGCCCCAGGTATTCGTCGTGTGCACCGTACGGGTCCGTCCGGGCACGCGCGACGATCTCGGCCCAGTCGGTGGTGCCCAATTGCGGCTCGATCTGCGAGGGCGCACCGGCGAACACCGGGATGCCGGTCGGGGTGAGCACCACCACCTGGTCACAGGCGTCGAGTTCGGTCGGAGTCGTCGTTGCCACCAGAACGACGCGACCGTCGTCGGCAAGTTGGCGCAGCGCCGCGGTGATCTTTTGTGCCGCCTCCGGTTCGAGCCCGGCGGTCGGCTCCTCGAAGACGAGCAGCGACGGGTCGGTCAGCAGTTCCACCGCGAGCGATGCGCGCTTACGCTGCTCGGCGGTCAGCGTGCCGGCTTTGGCGGTGCGCAGCGTGGTCAGATCCATCTTGTCGAGCACAGAGCGCACAGCCTCGCCTCGCAGTTCAGCGGAAGTGCTTGGCGCAAAACGCAGTTCGGCGGCATACCGCAGCGCTTGCTCGACGGTCAACTGCGGGCGCAGCAGGTCGTGCCGCGGCACCACTCCGATGTGTGGGCGCACATCGTCGGCCGCGACGTCATGTCCGTCGAAATCGACTTCCCCGACACTCGGTTGTCGCGTACCGGCGAGCACGTCGACCAGGGCGGAGGTGCTCGCTTCGGAAAGGCCGATCACCGAGGTGATCGTGCCCGGCAACGCGGTGAACGACAGATCCGCCAGCGCCTGCTCGCCGTCGACGCTGAGCCGCACCCGGCGCGCCTCCAGCGGACCGGCGATGGTCGTCGGTTCCGGGGTCGGGGATGCGGCAGGTTCGTCGTCGGTCTGCTGCAGTTGCGCGGTCGGCACCACCTCAGCTCGCGCGGTCTCCGGGCGGCGTGGCTTCAGCTTCCGGGTCACCCCGGCGAGCCGGGCGCCGACGCCCGGCCTGGGCGCGGTCGCCGGGCGGGGTGGTGACGGTTCCGGCTGAACCTGCAGCGGCGGCGGCGGTGGCGGCAATGGCGCTGCGGCCGGGCGGGGCGGCAGCGGTGGTGGTGGCGGTGGCGGTGCCGGCCGGGGTGGTGGCGGTGCGGGTCGGGGCGGCGGCGGCACCCATTGCACCGTGGGCGGCGGCGGCGGAGGCGCAACCGGCGGCATGAAGTGCGGGATCGGTCTCGGCGGCGGTGGTGGTGGCAGGTGGGGGCGCATCGGCGGCGGCGGCGGCGCGTGTGGACGCATCGGCGGCGGCACTCGCGGGGGCGGGGCCGCTGCAGGCGGGGCGGGTAGCTGGAAGACCAGGCGCGGTCCGTGCTGGGGATCACCGAGCGTGATCGCCCGCCCGTCATGGATGAAGACCGTCGACATTCGCACCCCGTCGACGTAGATCCCGGCTTCACCGCGATCGACAGCGATCCACTGAGTGCCGTTGAAGTGCAGCACCACCAGGGGTGGCGCCCCGGATCCGCTGACACCTTCGAGCTGGATGTCCGCGCCACGGTCCAGGCCGACGGTGACGTCACGGCCGGGGGGAAATGCGTATCGACGCGGGCCCAGCCAGATGATCAAGGGGGGCCCGAACGCTGCCGTCGACACAGCCGCCCCCTTTCCCGCCCAATGTTCTCGAGTCGAGAGTCCATTATCCAGCTGCCGTGACGCGCGGATAACCGACCGTAGGCCGTCCGCGCCGGCTCGACGCTGCCGGGCAGCCTGCTACCGAGGTGCGCAGGGTCGCGGGGCGGGCGCCGAGTCGTCCATCAGGCGCCGCAACACCGTCACGGCTTCGACGAGAGTCTGCCGGTCAGCGTCGTTCAACTCGCCGAGTTGAGGCTCGATCGCACTCGCGCGATCGGCCCGGACCCGGTTCAGCGTGTGCATGCCCTCTGGGGTGATCTTGATGCGCACCGCCCGCGCATCGCCGGGATCAACCGTCCGGGTGACCAGGCCGGCGTCCTCGAGCCGTCGCACTTGCGTGGTCATCGTGGGCTGCGAGCAATGATCCACCGCGGCCAGATCGCAGATCCGCGCCTCGCCATGGGCGTCTATCGTCGACAGCAGCCTGGCCTGCGCGGCCGGTAACTGCATCTGGATCCGTTGCGTGGCATAGCGGTTGAGCCGTGCGACGACAGCGAGTAGATCCGCGCCAAGACCGGCGGCAGCCTCCTCGGCGGCGCGTCGCTCGGTGGCTGCGGATGACGTCATGCGTATATAGTTGCATAGCTAGGCTATCTAGGCCACGAACCGGGCAATTTCAGTCTTGTCAACACGATCGAACCCTCATTGTTTGCTCGCGGGCACACCCTGCGAGTGCTGGCAGAATTGTTGAGATGAACGCGACTCGCTCTGCGACCGGGATCGCCGCGTCCCGCTCGCTGAGTCCCGGCGAGCTCGCGCAGGCCTCGGTGATGGCCGCGCTGTGCGCAGCGACCGCGATCATCTCGATCGTTGTGCCGTTCGCGGGCGCGTTGTCGTTGCTGGGGACTGTTCCGATGGGATTGCTGGCTTACCGCTATCGGTTTCGGGTGCTGATCGCCGGGACGGTCGGTGCCGGTCTGATCGCGTTCCTGATAGCGGGCCTGGGCGGCTTGCTGACGGTCGCAAACAGCGCCTACGTCGGTGGGCTGACCGGCGTCATCAAACGCCGGGGCCGTGGCACCGGGACGGTGCTGGTCGTCTCGCTCATCGCCGGAGCAGTGTTCAACCTCTTCGCGGTCGGTGCGCTGATGCTGCTCACGCGACTGCGAACCCTGATCTTCGACACCGTCACCGCCAACGTCGACGGCGTCGCGACCGTTTTGACCGCTACCGGCCGCTTCGCCATCGACCACCCGTTTCCGTTCAGCACTCACATCGGGAACGGGTTGGAGGCCACCGCTCACGGGCTCCTGTGGTTCATAGCCCATGCGCTGCGCTACTGGCAGCTGCTGATCTTCGTCAACGGCGTGGTCTCGCTGATGGTCGTGTCGTTGATCGGATGGTGGGCGTTGTCGCGGGTGCTGAACCGGATGCGCGGCATTCCCGACGTGCACAAGCTGGACGCCCCTCTCGACACCGCGCCGGTCGGTCCCGTGCCGGTGCGGTTGAACCAGGTCCGCTTCCGCTACCCCAACACTTCGCACGACGCGCTGCGACCGGTCGACCTGGAAGTCAAAGCCGGCGAACACCTGGCGATCACCGGAGTCAACGGCTCCGGCAAGACCACGCTGATGTTGGTGTTGGCCGGCCGGGAACCGACATCGGGCACCATCGAACGTCCCGGGTCGGTGGGGCTGGGTCGGATGGGCGGCACCGCGGTGGTCATGCAGCATCCCGAAAGTCAGGTGTTGGGCACCCGGGTCGCCGACGACGTGGTGTGGGGTCTGCCGCCGGGCACCAAGACCGATGTGGCCCAGTTGCTCAGCGAAGTCGGCCTGGAATCGCACGCCGAACGTGACACCGGGAGCCTGTCCGGCGGTGAACTGCAGCGGCTGGCGGTCGCGGCCGCCCTGGCGCGCGAGCCCGCTCTGCTCATCGCGGACGAGGTCACCAGCATGGTCGACCAGGAGGGCCGGGAGAGCCTGCTGAGCGTGCTGTCCGGCCTCAAGCGGCAGCACAGCACGGCACTGGTGCACATCACCCACTACGGCGCCGAGGCTGAAATAGCCGACAGCACAATCAACCTCAGCGAGTCCGGGGACAACACCAGCATGGTCGAGACGATCGCCGCACCCGCGACGACGCCGCCGATGGGACATGAGTCCGGTCCGGCGATCCTCGAAGTCTCCGGCGTCAGCCACGAATACAACAGCGGGACACCGTGGGCCAAGACTGCACTGCGTGACGTCAGCTTCACCGTCCACCAGGGCGACGGGTTGTTAATCCACGGTGGCAACGGATCGGGAAAGTCGACGCTGGCATGGATTCTGGCCGGGCTGACGGTGCCGACCACCGGCGACTGCCTGCTCGACGGCCGGCCCACGCACGAGCAGGTCGGCGCGGTGGCGCTCTCTTTCCAGGCCGCCCGACTGCAGCTGATGCGCAGCCGGGTCGATCGGGAAGTGGCTTCGGCAGCAGGATTCTCGCCGAATGACCGGGACCGCATCGACAACGCGCTGGCTGTGGTGGGGTTGGACAGCGGTCTGGGCACACGGCGCATCGACCAACTCAGCGGGGGCCAGATGCGCCGGGTGGTGTTGGCCGGATTGCTGGCGCGCTCCCCGCGGGCGCTCATTCTCGACGAGCCGCTGGCGGGCTTGGATGCCGAAACGCAAAGCGGCTTGGTGCGATTGATCGAGGATCTGCGCCATGAGCAGGGCCTGACCGTGGTGGTGATCTCGCACGACTTCGTCGGCTTGGAGGAGTTGTGCCCCCGCACCCTGGACCTTCGTGACGGGGTACTCCACGCGGTCTCGACCACGGCGGGAGGCCTGTCGTGACTACCGCGGTACCGAAGGAACAACCCGAACGGCGGCCGTCCCGTTCGGTGGTTCTGTTGCGTCCAGTTCCTGGCACCTCCGCCGTGCACGACCTGTGGGCTGGTACCAAATTGCTTGCCGTGGCTGCCATCTCGGTACTGCTGACGTTCTTTCCGGGATGGATCGCAATCGGGCTGGTCGCCGGGCTGGTATTGACGGCTGCGCGGATGGCACGCATTCCGCGCGGCGCCCTGCCCACCGTTCCACGCTGGCTGTGGGTCCTGCTGGCCCTGGGCGGCATCTCGGCCGCTTTCGCGGGTGGCAGTCCGGTGATCGACTTGGCTGGAACACCCATCGGACTCGGCGGGCTGTTGAACTTTCTGCGGATCACGGCGTTGTCGATTGTGTTGCTGGGGCTTGGTGCAATGGTGTCGTGGACCACCAATGTCGCTGAAATAGCCCCTGCGGTGGCTTCTTTGGGCCGTCCGCTGCGATGGGTGCGGGTCCCTGTCGACGAGTGGGCCGTCACTATCGCGTTGGCCCTGCGGGCATTCCCGATGCTGATCGATGAGTTCCGGGTGCTCTATGCCGCACGCAGTTTGCGGCCCAAGCAGGTAGCGACCACTCGCCGTGGGCGCGGCCGGCGGCTGGCGGTGGAGCTTGTTGACCTGCTCACCGCGGCGCTGACGGTGACGTTGCGACGCGCCGACGAGATGGGTGACGCCATCACCGCGCGGGGCGGCATCGGCATGATCTCGGCGATGCCGGCTCGACCGAAACGTGCAGACTGGTTCGCCATGTCGTTGACACTCGCGGTGTGTGCCGCCGCGATCTGGCTCGACGTCCCGCCGGTGCCGCGCTGACCCGTCAACGGCGCGCGGCTGCGTTGGCGGCGGCCTGAGCGTTGTGCAACGTTGTTGCGACATCGGAACGGCCCAAGAACATCTCGTCGAAATACGATTTGAGGACTTGATTTCCGGCGGCGAAGCCGGCGCCCCCTGGAGCGGCGATCCGCGGACCGTCGAGGACCGCGAAGAATGGTCTGACGTCGACGCCTTTGGTCAGCCAGTAACCGAAGTACACCTGTTGGGCTGCGGTGACGGCAGGGATGGCGCTGCCCTGGCGGCCGATGTACTGGTTTCCCTGCGTGCTGCCCAGCCACCTCAACACCTGCCGGACCGCATCCGGGTGTGCAGATGCCGCATTACCGGCTGCTGCAATGCCGTTGGTGACACTGACCCGGCCCCTGGGCCCGGCGGGGAGCATCGCCACACCCCATCGAAAGTTGGCTTGGGCGGTGATGGCGGCCAGGTTGTAGGTGCCGGACTGAAGAAGTGCCATCCTGCCGGCCAAGAACTGGTTGCGGGAGAAGTCGCCGTTGTCGTTGGTCTCCGAGGCGGGCGGCGCGACGTGATCGTCGTTGATCAGCTTGACCAGGTAGGTGAAAGCCTCGACGGCACCCGGGTTGTCGAAGGCGAAGCGGTCGCCGGCCTGATAGACCCCGCCGGCGGAGCCGATGTAGTTGAGGTAGATCCCCTGCGCGTCGTTGGCGGCGTTGTAGCCCCACTGCCGAACCCGTGCCGGGTCGAAGCCCGGCGTGCCCGCGGCGTGTCCGTCGGTATCGACGGTGAGGCGCTTGAGCAGCGGACGCAGTGTGTCGTCGGCGTCTGGGCTCCAGCGCAGGGTCGACAGGTCCGCGGCCTCGACACCGGCGGCGGCGAGCAGGTCGGCGTTGTAATACACGGCGATGCCGGCATCGGTGAGTTGCGGGACCGCCCAGAGTGTTTCGCCGCGGGTGAACTGCTGCACGACCGACGGCTCCCATGCGGACGCGGCTTTCGGCCCGAGGCTTTTCCCGATGTCGATGAGGCGGCCACTGTCGGCGTATCCGGCGAGGTAGGCGTTGGAGACCCAGAAGATGTCGTCGGCGCTGCCGCCGGCGACGTCGGTGCGCAGCGTGGTGAAGTAGGTCGAGTACGACACCACGTTGGTGCGCACGTCGATGCCGGGATGGATGCGGGTGAACTCCGCGAACGACTTTCGGTAGGCGGCCGCGACCTGCTCGTCCCACAGCCGGACAGTGACGACTGTCTTGCCGGCGACCGGTCGGGCCGTGACATCCAGCACCACTGCTGCGACGGCCAGCAGCACCGCGGTCAGCACGAAGCCCAACGCGAACAACGTGGAAGACCGCGGCCGGATCACTTGAGCCCCGTGACGACGATCGAGCGGACGATGTGCCGCTGGAATATCACGAACAGCACCAGCAGCGGCACTATCGCGACCACGGTAGCGGCCATCACCAGCGTCCACTGCGAGTTGTAGCGCGACTGCAGCGCTGCCGTTGCCACGGTGAGCACTTGCCACTTCGGGCCGCTGGTGATCACCAACGGCCACATGAAGTGGTGCCACTGTGACACCACGGTGATCAGCATCAGCGTCACCAGCACCGGTCGACTGGACGGGATTACCACATGCACGATCACGTCGAGGGTGTTCGCTCCGTCCAGGTAGGCGGCATTGATCAGGTCATCGGGGATCGCCCGAAAGTATTGGCGGAGCAGGAAGATGGCATAGGGAGAACCGAAGACGAACGGCAGCACCAACGCCCAGAAGGTGTTGCGCAGACCCAGCTGTGCCATCATCAGATAGAGCGGCACCACCGTCACGCTTCCCGGCACCATCAGCGTCGCCAGGTACACCCAGAACAGCGCGTCACGGCCCGGGAACCGCAACCGAGCGAAGGCATAGGCGGCCAACACCGAAGAGCTCACCTGGCCGAGCAGAATCACCGCCGTCATCAACGTCGTCACCGCTGCCGCTCGGCCGAACCCGGCACCGCCCAGGTCGGCGTAATTCGACAGCGTCGGTGGCCGCGGCAACGACAACGGCGTCCCCGTCGCGAACTGGTGCGCCGAGGTGACCGACGTCAGCAGGCCGAGGACCAACGGCGCCAACGTGATCAATGCACCAGCCAGCAGGCCGGCGTAAACCAGAGCCGCGGCAGGCCTTTTAGGTGAGGTCATAGCTGACCCGCCTACGGAAATACAGATGCTGGACGACGGTGATGCCGACCAGGATGACGAACAACACCACCGCCATCACCGAGGCGCGGCCGATCGACGCCGCTCCGAAAGCCTCGGCGTAGATGCGGTGGGCGACCAGGTCGGTGCGGTCCTGGGGCCCACCTCCGGTCAGCGCGTATACGGTGTCGAATACCTGTGCGGCACTGATGATTCCGGTGACCAACACGAAGAACGTCGTCGGCCGCAGCATCGGCAGCGTGATGCGCCGGAACCGCTGCCACGATGTCGCACCGTCGGTGCGCGCCGCGGAATGGATCTCGGTGGGGATGGCCAGGATGCCGGCCAAGAAGAACAGCGCGACATAGCCGACGTTGCTCCACACCACGACCGCTGACACCACCGGCAGCGCCAGACCGGGATCGGTGAGCCACTCGATGCGATGACCCAGCAGTGTGCTGATCGCGCCGTCGGTAGGCGCCAGGATCCAACGCCACAACACCGCGATCGCCAGCGGGACACAAATCCAGGGCAACACGAACAGGGTGCGGAACACCCCGCTACCGGGCAGCTCGCGAGCCAGCAGTGCGCCGACGGCCAACCCGAGCGCGGTCTGAACCGGGACCACGATCGCCACGAAAGCGCATGTCACCAGCAGCGAATTGCCGAAGGTCTTGTCGGTGAGCACCGACCGCCAATTCTGGCTTCCGACATACTCGATCGGCCCGAGCAGATCCCAGCGGTGCAGGCTCAGCCACACCACCACCAAGATCGGCAGCAACAGGAACGTGACGACCCCGAACAGGCTGGGCGCGAGCAACGCATACCCCAGCGCCGCCGAGCGGCGTCCGGACGTGTCAGCCATAGGAGTATTAAAGCGGCTCGTTACGGTGGACGGGTGACACCGAACCGGGGGATCGATGCCGACTTCCTCAGCCTGCCGCGCCACGAACTGGCCGACGCTGCGTTGTCCACTGCCACCGCGGCCGGCGCCAGCCACGCGGACCTGCGAATTCATCGTCTGGTCAATGAGATCATCCAGCTGCGTGACGGGGAGCTGGAGACTGCGGTGGTCAGCCGCGACATCGGCTTGGCCGTCCGCGTCGTGGTCGACGGCACCTGGGGTTTCGCGTCGCACGCCGAGCTGTCACCTGACGTCGCGGCCGAGACCGCCCGTCGCGCGGTGTCGGTGGCCCGCACACTGGCTGCGCTGAACAGCGACCGCGTCGAGCTGGCATCCGAGCCGGTGTATCCCGATGCCACCTGGGTGTCGAGTTATCGCATCGATCCGTTCACCGTGCCGCTGGCCGACAAGATCACCGTCCTCGACGAATACTCCGGCCGGTTGCTGGCGGCCGACGGCATCAATCACGTATCGGCCAGCCTGATGTCGGTCAAAGAGCAGACGTTCTACGCCGATGCCGCCGGCTCGTCGATCACTCAGCAGCGGGTCAGGGTGCAGCCTCGACTCGAGGCGATCGCCGTCGACAGTGGCGGCAGCGGCTTCGACTCGATGCGCACGCTGGCGCCGCCGATGGGCCGCGGCTGGGAGGCGCTGGCCGGCGACGACGTGTGGAACTGGACCGACGAGCTGGCCCAGCTGCCGTCGCAGCTGGCCGAGAAGATCAAGGCGCCCAGCGTCAAGGCCGGGCCCACCGATCTGGTGATCGACCCGACCAACCTGTGGTTGACCATCCACGAATCCATCGGCCATGCAACCGAATACGATCGCGCCATCGGCTACGAGGCGGCCTACGCCGGCACGTCGTTCGCCACCCCCGACAAACTCGGCACGCTGCGTTATGGTTCGCCGGTGATGAACGTAACTGCCGACCGCACCGTCGAATTCGGTTTGGCCAGCATCGGTTACGACGACGAGGGAGTGGCGGCCCAGAGCTGGGACCTGGTGCGCGACGGAATCTTCGTCGGCTACCAACTCGACCGCGCGTTCGCCCCGCGACTGGGCCAAGCGCGGTCCAACGGCTGCGCGTATGCCGACTCGCCGCATCACGTGCCGATTCAGCGGATGGCCAACGTGTCGCTGCAGCCCGGCCCCGAAGGCTTGAGCACCGAGGACTTGATCGGCCGGGTTGATCACGGCATCTACATCGTCGGCGACCGCTCGTGGTCAATCGATATGCAGCGCTACAACTTTCAGTTCACCGGGCAGCGGTTCTACCGCATCCGCGACGGACACCTGCACGGTCAACTTCGCGACGTCGCCTACCAGGCCACCACGACCGACTTCTGGAATTCGATGGACGCCGTCGGCGGCCCGTCGACCTGGCGACTGGGTGGAGCGTTCAACTGCGGCAAGGCCCAACCCGGTCAGGTGGCCGCCGTCAGCCACGGTTGCCCCTCGGCGCTCTTCCGCGGAGTCAACGTGCTCAACACCCGTACGGAGGGTGGCCTGTGATCGGCCCACAACAGGTCATCGACATCGCGCTTGAAACTGCGGCGAAACTGGGCCGCGCCGCCGAGACCATCGTGTTGGTCACCGACCGCTCGGCGACGTCGCTGCGGTGGGCGAACAACTCGATGACCACCAACGGTGCGTCGACTGCCCGGCAGACCACAGCCATTTCGGTTGTCCGACAGGGTGATATCGCCAGAGTTGGCTCGCTCACCACGGCCGAGGTCCACCCTTCCGCGATCGAGGAGCTGGTCGCCGCATCGCAGTCGGCCGCCGCTGCGGCGCCCGAGGCTCGCGATGCCGCGCCACTGCTGAGTGGAAATACCGTGCCTGAGGACTGGGATGCCCCGACTCCGTCGACCGGCCCGGAGGTGTTCTCCGGCATCGCTGAACCGCTGGCGCGCGGATTCCGTGGTCCCGACCAGCTGTACGGCTTTGCGCAGCACACTCAGGAGACGCGGTTTTTGGCGACGTCGACCGGGTTGCGGCGGCGCTACACCCAACCCGCCGGGTCGGTGGAGATCAACGCCAAGCGCGACGGTGCCAGCGCGTGGGCGGGGGTCGGGACCCCTGATTTCGTTGGTGTGTCGGCAGATTCGCTGCTCGACGAGCTGTCGATTCGGCTGGGCTGGGCCGCGCGTCGGGTTGACCTGCCGGCGGGACGCTACGAGACGATCCTGCCGCCGTCGGCGGTCGCGGACATGATGATCTACCTCGGCTGGTCGATGACGGGCCGCGGCGCGCAGGAGGGTCGCAACGCCCTTTCGGCACCGTCGGGCGGGACCCGGGTGGGGGAGAAGCTGACCGAGCTGCCGCTGACGCTGTACTCCGATCCCGCGGCGCCCGGACTCGGTTGCACGCCGTTCGTGACCGCGACGAGTTCGTCGGAGACGCTGTCGGTGTTCGACAACGGCATGAACATCGGCCGGGTGGACTGGATTCGCGACGGGGTGATCAACGCACTGGCCTACTCGCGGGCCGCGGCCCACGAGTTCAGCGCGCCGGTCGCGGTGGCTGCCGACAACATCGTGATGACCGGAGACAGCACCGAACTCGCCGACATGGTCGCGGCGACCGAGCGCGGGCTGCTGCTGACCACGTTGTGGTACATGCGCGAGGTCGACCCCACCACGCTGCTGCTGACCGGGCTGACACGCGATGGCGTCTACCTCGTCGAAGACGGCGAAGTGACCGCGGCGGTCAACAACTTCCGCTTCAACGAGAGCCCGCTGGATCTGCTGCGGCGGGCGACTCAGGCGGGTATCAGCGAGCAGACGCTGCCGCGGGAGTGGGGCGATTGGGTGACCCGCGCGGCGATGCCGTCGCTGCGGATTCCCGACTTTCACATGTCGTCGGTGAGTCAGGCGACATAAGCCCGCGTCAGTTTCCGCCCACCAGACCCGAATTCGCGATAACGTGACGTCGGTCACATTATCGATCCGGGGGGTTCTGATGTCCAAAGGGTTCTTGTTGCGCGCAGTGAGCGTCGCCTTTGCCGTCGCGGCGGCGTCGAGTTGGGCTTCAGCCTTCCAAGCGCATGCCGACGCCGGCAGTGGCGCGGATTTCCTCGACGGTTCGACCCACGCAATCATCATGGGGCCCACTTACATACCTGATCCGACGATCTTCCCCGGCTACATTCCTGGCGCTGTCACCGAATACCTGCAGCCACTTGGGTTTTCCGACACCGGCACAATCTCCGCACTCGTGACTGAAGAGTCGCCGAACTTCGGCCCGTCTATCGCCTCCGGCGTCGACACCTTGGTCCACGCCATCGAATCCGACTACAGCGCGGGTGACTTTTCGGCAACCGACCCGCTCACCGTCTTCGGCTACAGTCAATCGGCGGTCGTCGCCTCGATGGCAGAACAGGAACTGGTCGGCAAGATCCCACTCGAGGACCTACGGTTCGTCCTGATCGGCGATGCCGCCGCCAACCCGCCGTCGGGACCGACCGGCCTTCTCGACACCTGGGGAGCCACCCCGTTCGGGCAGGCGCTCGACCAATTCCTCGGCTGGTCGAATCTGGACGATGTGACAACGCCGAGCAACCTATATCCCACCGATGTGTTCACCGTGGCCAATGACTTCTTCGCCGACACGGCGACGCCGGCGGATTTCGCGGCCAACCCGCTCGGGGCGCTATGGCAAGACTTTGTCGGGTTCTTCGAGCACGGGGTGTACCTGGGAGGCCTGCCCGAGTCGGAGATACTGAGCGTGATCGACGCGGGCGGCGTTGCCGAGGGCGCGACAACGTATTTCAATCTGGCCGACCCCGTTAATCTCCTCGCGGCGTTGTGGGACACCACGCTGGGAAGCTTCGGCATCGTCGTCCCCTGATTTCGCATCTCGGTTCCCGGTCAAGCGACATAATCGCTGTGTGGCGGTACACGACGATCTGACCCGACTGGTGGCTCTGTCGCCCGGCGATGGCCGGATGACCGCCCTGCTTCGGCAGGTGTGCGCGTCGACGCTCGGTCTGCCCGCGCTTCCTTTCGAACAGGTCGCGGCCGCCGATGACGTCGTCGCCGAGTTCGCCGAACAGTTCAGCACCGACGTCTCGACGATCAGCGGCGAGCAACGCTCGAAGCTGTGGAAAGCGCTGGGTGACAGCACGTTCGGTGTGATCGTGCAGATGTACATCGCCGACTTCGTACCGCGGGTACGCGCCGGACTGGAAGCTCTCGGCGTCGGAGACGAGTACCTCGGCTGGGTCGCCGGGCCAGTTGTATGGGATCACGTCACCGACCCGTCCGACCTCGTGTTCACCACCTTCCTGCCGACGGTGGCCCGATTGCGCGAGCTCGACGCACTGACGGCCGAGGTGGTGCGCCTTCGGGGTGCGACCCAGCACAACTGCCGGTTGTGCAAGTCGCTGCGTGAGACGACCGCTTTGACCGCCGGCGGAACCGAGACGCTCTATGAGGACATCGAGCAGTTCGAGGAGTCGACGCAGTTGACCGAGCGTCAGAAGGCGGCGCTGCGCTACGTCGACGCGCTGATCTGGTCGCCGGGTTCGGTGAGCGCCGACATCGCGGGCGGCGTGCGCACGCACTTCTCCGACGCCGAAGCCGTCGAGTTGACCCTCGACGTGATGCGCAACGCCAGCAACAAGGTGGCGGTCGCGTTGGCCGGTGACGCGCCGCGGGTCGAGCACGGCACCGAGCAGTATCTTCTCGACGTCAACGGCCAGACGGTGTTCAGCTGAGTCAAATTCAGGTCTGCAATTACGCGATCCGCTGTTCAGCCAACGCGATACGCAGCCGTTGGCGTGCCCGTGAGGCTCGCGACATCACGGTCCCCAGCGGGATGTTGAGAATCGCAGCGGTCTCCGCGCAGGTGTAGCCATGGACGTCGGTGTAGTACACCGCTGCACCGAAGCCCTCCGGCAAATCTTGCATCGCCGCTTGAATTCGGCTGTCGGGCAACGCTTCCAGGACTTCGGTCTCTGCGGATCTCAACCCTGCGGGGGCGCGTGCGGCGCTTGAGACCAGATCCCGTTCGGTGATGTCCTCGACCGAAACCTCTGCGGGACGGCACTGACTTTTGCGGTACGTGCTGACCCAACGGTTGTAGAGGATTCGGAAAAGCCACGCCTTGACGTTGGTGCCTTCCTGGAAGGTGTGAAAACCCGCGTACGCGTCGAGCAAAGCATCTTGCAATAGGTCCTCGGCGTCGACGTCGCAGCGCGTCATCCGTCGAGCTACGCGGGATAGGACGTCGAACGAGGGTCCGGCTGCATCGGCGAATCGCTCGGCGAGAGGCTGGTACGGCTCGGACGCGCTTCGCAGCGAAGTGCAGTTCATGGTCGATCTCCGAATACTGGTGGGGGCCCAGGCAAGGGCAGTCCAGACCAGAGTCGCGGGAGCTGAGGACGAGCGAACCCTTGAAAGTCCGTAGTCCCTAGCACCGTGGGTGGAAGCGGGCTATGTACTAGCTGGCCCACGAGACGGCGCGGAGCTGGCGACGCGAGGTGATGTTGAGCTTGACGAAAACCTTCCTCAGGTGCCATTCGACGGTGTGCGTGCTGATGAACAACTGCGCGCCGATCTCCTGGTTCGTCAACCCCTCCGCGGCAAGCTGTGCGATCTGTCCCTCCTGGGCGGTCAACTCATCGCCGGCGCCGACCGGTTGTCTGCGCACCTTCTCGCCGATGGCCACCAGTTCCCGACGGGCGCGCTCGGCGAAGGCGTTTGCGCCCATTCGGGTGAACAGTGCATGCGCCTCGGTGAGGTGTCGACGCGCATCGAGCCGCCGGTTCAGCCGGCGCAACCACTCCCCGTAGCGCAGATGAGCGCGAGCCAGATGCACGACGACGCTGGTGTGCTCCAAGCGTTCGATGGCTTCGGTGAAGAGAGTCTCGGCGAGTTGATCGTCGGCCAGCAGGGCTTGCGCGCTCGCCACAACACCCAGTCCCCAATCGGTTGCGCTGGCGCCTGCACGCTCTTCGAGCCGACGTGTGGCCGCCGCCGCCGTTGCGTGTTCACCCGTGTGCACCGCAGCTTCGATCAGTTCGATCAAGCACCACCCGTAGAACCCGAGATCCTCGTATTCGCACGCCTCGTTCGCGGCGACGAATGCCTGTTCGTATTGGCCGAGTCCGTTGTAGAGCACGGCGGTGACGAATCCGGCCAGCCCGAGCAGTCGGCCCTCGCCTCTGGCGTTTCCCTCTGCGGTCGCTGCCTTGATCAATCCGACTGCGTCGGCCGGAATCCCGCGCCAGGCAGTCAAAAGCAACGCATCGTATTTGAGTGGCGCGTAACCCGTGGCGGCAGTGATCGATGCTGCTTCTTCGATAATTCTTGCCGCCGTTGCGAATTCGCCTGCCAGCACATGAGCTCTCGCCTGGTAGGCGAGTGCCCGCGGCAAGACGGCGAGGGCGCCGGCGTCACGCGCGTGCCGGACGATGTCGGTGGCCATTTGACGGTAGATCGCGTCGTCCCAGAGTTCGGCGGCGGCGGTCTCCTGCACAACCGGGAAAGCGAGCGACATCCAGCGCATTACCTGGCTGTTCGTCTGCGCGCAGATGTCCTCAAGCGTTGATCGCAACACAGCGCGGCCGCTGCTCACGTTGCCGGCGATGCGGTCGGCCATCCCGCTCAGCAGCAAGTTCATCGGCTGATGCAGGTCCGAAGCCGGGCCAACCGCCGAGCGGGCGGCCTCGGCAGCATTTGCCAGCGCGTCGGGGCCACCCAGGCGACCGGCATACATGGCTGCGGCGAGCGCCTCCAGATAGGTCTCGTGAGCTAAGTCGTCGTCGAGGGTTTGCAGCTGCTTGGCGGCGTCGAGCAGATGCGTCGCGGGTCCGGCGAGCTCAGGTGCGCTGCTATCACCTCCGCGGTTGCGGGCAAAGTCCATCTGAGCTCGTAATCGAGCCACTTGACCGCGTTGAAGGTTGGACAGCACGCCTAGTTCGGCGATGGCGAGTAGGTCGTGTGCAGTTTCGGGGGCTGCCGCATATCCTTTGGCCTGCGCCGCGGCGATCGCCCTGGAAACGCGCCGGGTCGGGTCCAGCGTCAATGCGGTCGCGCGCTCCAAAAAAGCTGCCGCCGCGGCGATGCCGCCCCTGCTCTGCGCACGGCCGGCTGAGGTTTCCAGCTCGTCGGCGACAGCATCGTCGGGTCCCGCCGCGGCGTAGGCGGCGTGCCATGCGCGACGGTCGGGGTCCGACAGCGGATCCGTGGCATCGGCCAACGCCCGATGCATAGCCCTACGGTCAGCCAGATTCGCGGCGCGGTAAGCGGCTGAGCGCAGCAGAGGGTGGTGAAAGCGCATGCGCGGACCAAATTCGATCACTCCGGCGGCTTCTGCCGGCGCCAGTGCGTCGACGGGGATGCCCAGATTGGCGGCCGCGCGCAGAAACAACGCGGCGTCGCCAACCGGCTCGGCGGCGGCGACAAGAAGCAAACGTTGTGTGTCGGCGGGAAGAGACTCGATGCGCTGCACGAAGCTTTCCTCCAACTGTCCCGCCGACCGGTGCACAACCAGACTCCCGAAACCGCCGGCGAGCTCCACCGCCGAGTGGTTTCGCGGTACCTCGAGCAGCGCCAGCGGAATGCCCCGCGTTTCAGCAACGATCCGGTCACGCACCCGCTCATCGATCCGCCCAGGGATGACCGAGCTCAACAGCTGCCGAGCTTCGCCGTCAGACAGCCCGTCGACCGCGAGCTCCGGCAGCCCGGCCAACGCCTGCGAGCCGCCGTCGCGGGCCGCAAAGATCAGTGCGACCGGCTCGGCCAGCAGGCGCCGTGCGACGAACGAGAGCGTCTGCAAAGACACCTGGTCAAGCCATTGCGCGTCATCAATGATGCAGAGCAGTGGCTGGTCGCTGGTAGCGGCGGCCATCAAGCTCAGTACTGCCAACCCGACCAGGAAGCGATCGGGCGTCGGTCCGACGCCACGGCCGAAAGCGACGTTCAACGCTTCACGCTGCGGCGGGGGCAACTCGTCGAACCGATCCATCAGCGGCGCGCACAGCTGCTGCAGGCCGGCGAATGCCAGCTCCATGTCCGATTGCACACCCGCTACCTGGACACAGCGAAATTGCGGGGCCTGCTCTGTCAGGTAGCCCAGCAAGGCGGTTTTTCCGACGCCAGCTTCGCCGCGGAGAACCAAGACCTGGTGGTTACCTGCCTGGACTGTGGAGACCACTCCGCGCAGCGTCTCGCATTCGGTCATGCGACCGCGCAGACGTCGCCCCCGGCCCTGACTCGACATACTCACCACCGCGTCTGGTTCCAACGGACCTCGGCCGGTTCGCTGTCGGGACTGCCGACTGGTCCGGACCTGATGGTAGTGAGCGGTTTCAGCGAGGTCTACGCGGGCGAGTGACCGCGCCACCAGCGTGTCAGCAAATTCTTTCTTAACGGGGACGAGAAGAGGATGCGCAGGTCTGGGGGTGAGACGACCTCCGCAACCGACTTACGAGTGTGCGACCACGCCATCTGCGCGCAACTGTTACCACCTCGTAGATGTCCGGCGCCGTCGCTTCTACGTTGCTGAATTAGCTTGGCGCTGAATCGGCTCGGCTACGCCCTGGCCGCCGTTTCGAGAATCCAGTCCTCGAATCTGGTTGTGGACAGTTTCGCGCCATCAGCGGGAACGAGGGTGCGTTCTTCGATTGCGACGCCCCAATACTTCGCGGCGGGATCGGCGACTACTTCACGGGGGTCCCGGTGGGCGGTCAGCGCGATGCCGATCAGATCGGGAAGTGGATACGCCTGCGGTCCGCCTACCTCGCTGATGCCGTTCACCGGGTCACTGAGCGCAGCAGCGGCTACGGCTCCGGCGACGTCGACTGCGGCTATCGGCTGACAGAGCGACAGCGGTAGACGCACCGTGTTCCCCTCGGTCGCGGAGTCGGCGATGAAGTCGAGAAACTCGAAGAACTGCGTCGCGTGCACGATCGTGTAGGGAATCGGTCCCGCGCTGATGAGATCTTCCTGCGCCTGTTTGGCAAGAAAGTAACCGCTGTGTGGGGCAAGGAAATCAGTGCCCACCACCGAGAGGGCCACATGGTGTTTGACGCCGGCGTCGGCCTCGGCGGCCAGCAAGTTCGTCGTTGACTTGGTGAAGAATTCCATCGACGGAGCGTCGTCGAACGACGGCGAGTTCGAGACATCGGCGACCACCGACGCCCCGGCGAGCGCGTCCGAGAGTCCTTCGCCGGTCACGGCGTTCACACCAGTCGAGGGAGCTGCTGCGACGGCGTCGTGACCTTGTTGGGCCAAGGCCTGCACCACTTTTGACCCGATCAGGCCAGTTCCTCCGATGACGACAATTCTCATGATGAGCCTTCCTTGATGCGCTGTGCGGCCGACGACGGCCGTTCAAACTCGGTTATCACCGGGGAGCGGGTGGATTGCCGTAGCTCCCTGACCGCCAGAACGGATGGAGGACCGTGAACTCATCCCGGGTGCCAAATGTTTTTCGACGTCCCGCCGGAATGACTGGCAACCCGACGCGCAAGGAAGCCGCGGTAGCCGCCGATGTTGCTGGATGACCGTGCCAGATGGTGAATCGGCCTAATATCGGGGAACATCCACGTGCCGCCGCTGCTTAGCGTCAGCCAGGTCTGCTGGGTTACGGACGGAGGGAGTGCCGCTTCATGAGCACTCACCAGTACTCACAGCGCGCTGCACTGGCGTTCGTGCTGTCGGTGCTGGCGTGTTCTGTCGTGGCGCTCTGGAGCATCCTTTTCGGCGGGGGTGGTGGTCCTGGTTTTGGCGTCGGCCCTGTCGGCTTCGGCGTTTTGGCGATGTATGCGTGCGTGTGTTCGGTGGTGGCCGCGCGGTCGGCCTCCGGTCATGGCCGTGCTGCCTGGACCACGTTGTCAGTGGCGCTGGCGACGTTGGCTGCGGCCGCGCTGGCGTGGTCGCCCTATTCCCCGCTCCTGCATCACTTTTCGTCTCCTTCTCTGGCGAACGCACTCTATGTGATGTTCGACGTTCTGGCGGCAGTCGCGATCACACAATTCCCGACCGAGCTGACGACAACCTCCTGGGTGCGCCTGCAGCTGGATTCTCTGATCGCGGCCGTCGCGCTTCTGCTGCTGCTGTTATGGGCTGCCCTTCCGGCAAGCGCGCAGCGGGCGCCTCGGGAGCCCGGGCTAGCAACTGTGCTCGTCTGTTCCGTGCTCGATCTTTTCGTGGTCGTGGTGGCTGTCCGGCTGCTGGCGCGCGCCGGGGTCGGCCGGCGCGGTGTGCTCGGGTCGCTTACCGCCGCCTTCCTACTCAGGGAGTTCTGCGACCTCGCGGCCACCTATCAGATGACGACCGGTCATAACGGCGCCGCAGCTGCGATCGGCATCGGCTGGGCGCTCGCGCTGGTCCTCTTGGCGGCGGCCGCCTTGATGGCGCGGGGGCCGCAGCCAATGGATCGGATGCCCGTCATCGATGCAATCCCCTCGCAGAGATCGGTGTGGCTTCCGTACATGCCGTTGCTGATCGCCAGCACCGTCGGGCCGGCCCTCGTTCTCACAGGTCCGCTGCAAGTCGGGGTCCCGGCGCTGATGGCGCTCGTTTTCATCCGGCAGTTGAGTGCCGCGCGGGAGAATCGGCGACTGCTCCGGGCGGCAGCCGATCGGGCATCGCATGATCCGTTGACCGGGCTGGCCAATCGAACCCTGTTCTACGAACGGCTGGCCCGCGCGATGGAGCTGGGTAAGCGTGACGATCGCTCTGTGTTGGTGGCGGTGCTCGATATCGATGACTTCAAAATGGTCAACGACGTCCTGGGGCACCCGGTGGCCGACAGCGCGTTGATCGGCGTCGCCGAGCGGCTGGCTAATTGCGTGCAACCTCCGGACACGGTCGCGCGCCTCGGTGGGGATGAGTTCGCGTTTCTGCTTGAGGGCGGGATCGATCGCCAACATCTCGTCGCCTCGTCAATCGTCGAGGCCTTCGACGAGCCGATCGTCATCGACGGGCAAGAAATTCTGCTGTGGCCCAGTGTCGGGATGGCGATCGCCTCATCCGACGAACCGGATCTAGCTCCCGTTGCATTGGTGCAGCGTGCGGATATCGCAATGTATGCCGCTAAACGCTCGCGGAGCTCGCAGATGCAGACCTTCAGCCCGGACATGACATTGATTGATCCCGATCTGGTGGTCGAGTGGGAGGAGAGGACCGCGCGCAGGCCCACGCACAATGGAGCGGCACAGATCCGCCTGTTGAGGGAGTTGCGCCACGCCACCGAGCACGGCGAGCTGGGCGTGGTGTATCAGCCCGAAATCGAGCTGAGCACCGGCCGCATCGTCAGGGTGGAGGCGCTGCTGCGGTGGCCCCATCCGCAGCTCGGTGAATTACGTCCGGAGGCATTCCTGTCGCTGGTGCGCCAGCATGGCTTGATGCGGCAGGTGTCCGAGCTCGTGCTCGACAAAGCACTCGATGACGCGGCGCGGTGGGTGGCGCTGGGAGCGGCAACACCGGTAGCGGTAAACCTGTTCGCCCCGCTGCTGTGCGAAACACGACAGCTCGTCGATGCTCTCGCCGCCCGTAACCTTTGCGCGGAGCTGCTGACCGTCGAGATCACCGAGGACGCGGTTCTGGCCGACGTCGGGCGAGTGACAGCGTTGCTCAGGGAGCTGCGCGAGATCGGCGTCCGGGTGGCCATCGACGACTTCGGCAGCGGCTACTCGGCGCTGAGTTACCTACACGATCTCCCCAGCGACGACGTGAAGCTCGACCGGCGTTTCATAGCAGCGGTGACCAGTGACAAGCGGGCCGCCACGGTGGTACGCGCGGTTATTGACCTCGCCCATGAACTGGGTATGTCCGTCGTGGCCGAAGGCATCGAGGACGCCGCGACCGTGGCCTGGCTGCGTGAGCACGGCTGTGACGTCGGGCAGGGGTACCACCTCGGATTGCCTGCTACCGCGGCGGATACCGCGCGATTCCTGGCCACTACCCGCATGAAACACTTCAATTAACCACGCACGAGACAGGCACGATTACTCCGCGGTCGGCCGCCGGCGCTAATCTCATGGTCGTGTAGAGGGGCGGTAGCTCAGTTGGTTAGAGCCGCGGACTCATAATCCGTTGGTCGCGGGTTCGAGCCCCGCCCGCCCTACCGCAGGTCAAACCTGGATCTGTCCGCCATCCACCGCCAGCTCGGCACCCGTCATGAAGCTGCTCTGATCGGAGGCCAGAAACAACACCGCGGCGGCGATTTCTTCGGGACGCCCGACGCGCTTCATGGGAACTTGGGCGGCCATGCCGTCCAAAAGCCCCTGCTCTTGACCGGCCGGTGCCAGGCCAGTAAGGCCGGGCGTTTCGATCGGCCCGGGAACAATGGTGTTCACCCGGATCTTGCGGTCGGCCAGTTCCGCGGCCCAGGTGCGTCCGAGAGAGCGGATGGCAGCCTTGGCTGCCGCGTACAGGCCGAAGGACGGTGTGCCTTCGGAGGCGGCGGTGGAGCCGGCCAGGATGATCGAGGCGCCCTCGTTGAGCAGCGGCAGCGTCTTCTGCACAGTGAAGACCGTGCCGGCGACGTTGCGGTCGAAGTTGTCGCGGTAGTGCTGCGGAGTGACGTCGGCGAGGGTAGCGAAATCGCCACCGCCCGCGTTGGCGAAGACCACGTCGAGTCCGGTTCCGTGCTTGGCGATTTCGGCGGCCAGGGCGTCGAGTTCTTCCGGCTTGCTGATATCGCTCTGGACGCCGTGGGCGCCGGTTGATGTGGCGGCCTCGTTGAGGCGAGTGCGATCGCGCCCGGTGATGAATACATATGCGCCTTCGTCGGCGAGCCGCTTCGCCGTGGCCAGGCCGATGCCCGAGGTTCCACCGGTGACCAGTGCTGTCTTGCCGTCAAGCTCTCCCATGATGAGTCTCCGTCTCGCGTGTGTCGAACGTGCGGCCCGCTTGCTGCAACCTAGGTGATACATCACCTATTCCGGTGTCAAAATCGTCCACATTTTTGTGATGCGGTCATCGGCGATCTCGGCGACATCGAAGCCGGAAGTCACGGTGGTGTCGTCCGAGGTGCGAACCTCCCACGCCAGGAAGCCCAGGCCACGGGTCCGGCGCACCGGGCGGGCCTTCGTGAAATGCCGACCCGGCAGCTTCTCCTGCAGTTCAGCGGCCTTGGCGTGCAGTCCCTCGTGGCCGACCGCGACGCCCTCGTCGTCGATCCGCTGCACATCGGGTGAGTACGTCGCCGAGATGGCCTCAGCGCGGCGCTGTGGGTTGCGTTCGTCGAACACGGACAGCAGGTTGGCCTCCATGAGGTGCGCGGTGACGTCGCTCATTTGACTCCTTTTGGTGATTTATCACCTAAAGACTACGCTGGCGAAGGCGGGAGCGTGCTGTTGTGGTTGAGGTTGACGTGAATATGTTCCAGCGCAGCGGTGAACGGACCCAGCAGTTTGTCGGGCAAGGGGTCGAAGAACAAGCTGCGCACCAGCTGGACGTGACCGGGTGCGGCCTCGTCGATCGCCTGTTGCCCGCGCGGAGTGAGGACGACGTCGGCGGTGCGGCCGTCATCGGCGCTGGGCCGGCGCTCGGTCAAGCCGCGTTCGTCCATGCGGCGCAATTGATGTGACAGCCGGCTGCGTTCCCAGCCGATCTGCGCGGCCAAATCGCTGACGCGCATACCCCGGTCTCGAAGACCGCTGAGGGCCACCAGCACGTCGTAGTCGGCCAGTGACAACCCCGAGTCAGCTTGTAGCTGGCGGTTGACCTCGTAGTTCATCCGCAACTGCACTCGCATGTAGGCGACCCAGGCGCGCTGCTGGGCGGGCGTCAGCCATTTCTTCTTGGGTGATGTGTCACGTTTTCTCGGCACAGTTGAGTATGGACCCTTCTGGGTGCCTGGTGGCAGAGGTCGGCGCAAGTTCCACAAGCTGCTAGTGCGGCGGGCGGCTTTGGGGACCGGCCGCCCGCGGCCCTATCGCGCCGGGCCAAGGACGGAGAACGGTCCCTGGTGCAGCACGGAGAACGGTCCGTGGTGGGCGTGAACCAGCGGGGACCGGGGCGTCGGCAATGGCGGCGTGAAAGTCCCGTGAGCATGTGCGGTACCAGCGAATCCGAAGACCAACGAGGCGCCGAAGACGAGTCCGGCAAAGCTGAATCCGACCACGTTCCGTAGGGTCAGGGCCGCTGTGATCATCGCGTCCTTCCTTCGGGGCCGTGTCCGGCGCCAACTGGCAGCCATTCGTCGTCACAAGCCTTTTGAGGGTAAGCCATGCCGGTGCGGGTCCCGCGGTGCTCAGTCCAGTTCGGCGAGAACCTGGCGGGCGGCGTCTAATTCGGCCTCGAGGGCGGCGACCCGGGCGACCTGTTGGGAGCGCGCCTCCTCGATGGCCTCATCGACAGGGTTGGACAAGTCTTCATGCAGTTCCTTTGCCGCCCGGGAGACGGCGGCGGCCGCGACAGGCAGGTCGCGCGCTAGATAGCTGCTGCCCTGCTTGAGCTCCGCGCGCCATTCGCCGTCGGCGGTACCGGTGACGGTGAGTATCAGCTCGAGAGTCTTGGTCTTCTTTCCGGCGGCCTTTTTGGCCGGGGCCTTCTTCGGCGTCTTCTCGGCAGCAGCAGCGTCGAGCACCTCGGGTGCCGGCGCACTCGCAGGCACGGCGCTCTCGACGGCAGTAACCCCGCCCTCAGGGGTGTCGGAGCCGGCGTGCGGAGCTTCTGCTGTCAGAGTGTTTACAGTCATCGGTGTCGCGTTCTCCTCCTGAATATCGCCCGCAGTGGTCGGGCTGGCGGCAGGGCCCATTAGAACACACGTTCGACAGAGATACAAGCCTTGCGAGCATCGGAATGGCCTGCCGCGCAGCGCTCAATACTAGACGAATTAGCTTGTGCCGCAAATTATCTCATAGACGGCAGGTTGTATTCCGTCGAGGGGAGGGCGCTAGCGCGCGGCGCGGCTCCTGACGTCGTTCGCGACCGCTTTCTGCCAACCGGACGCGATGTCCCACACATCTTTGACGCGCGCGACCGCAGCGGCCTCACAATGCCCGCAGTCGCACTCGTGAGGATGAGTGAGCAAATCATCGACCACCTGGCGGACCAGCGTCATGGTCACCTGCTCGCCGGTCACCTGGGCGGCGTTGAACACCTCAACGGCAACCAGATCGTCGGCATCGGCCATGCGCATGCTCGCAAGTGTCCCACCGGCATCGCGGCCGGTGGTCCCGCCACACCTACCAACACGCTGGGAGTTTGACGTTGTGGCCTGGCAGGCACCCGATCAGGCGCCGGCAAGTAACGCCAGCGCGCCGGCGGTCGCATCGTCGGCGGAGCTTTGTCGTCCGGTGGCACGCGCGGTGACGAATGCACCCTCCACGACGGCGACAAGTGCAGCAGCGGTTTTCTTCGGATCCAGCCCAGGAGGCAGCGAGCCATCCGCTCTGGCCCTCCTGCACCGCCTGCTCGACTAAGTCCTCTAGTTTCGTGAACACCGACTCCAGGCTTTCCCGAAGTTCCGGCTCGGCCAAAATGCCTGCGTCGTAAGCAAAGCCACCGACTCGGCAGCCGTCGAGTGCCTCGCTCGCGCATCCCAGAAAGGCGGCCAGCCGGTCGCGTCCAGTAGGCAGTCCGTGCATGGCGGCCTGCACAGCGTCCAGCACGTCGCGACCATTCGCCTCGACGACCTCCCGGCCGAGTTCGGGTTTGGTCGGAAAGTGGTGATAGAAGCTGCCCTGGCTGACTCCGGAGTCGGCCATCACCTGTCGCGGACTGGTCGTCGAATAGCCGTGCTGCCAGAACATCCGCTTCGCGGAGTCGACGATTTTCTGCCTGCTGTCCACGTCAGCGATGATATCAGCGGCCATACCTACCTCTAGGGTTGCCAACATACCTGGAGGTAGGTATGGTGAGTTTGCCGTCCGGAAGACTTGCATCAAGGAGAACTACTGTGACCACCGCGCCATCCGTTCCCGTCGTCCAGCACAAGGTCGCCGACCTCGACGGATTCGAGCTGTTTTACCGTGAGGCCGGCCCGAGCGACGCTCCGGTCGTCCTGCTGTTGCACGGGTTTCCGACCTCGTCGCACATGTTCCGGAATCTGATCCCGTACCTCGCGGATCGGTTTCATGTCGTTGCTCCCGATCTACCCGGCTTCGGGCAGAGCGCGGCCCCCGACCGCGCTGAATTCTCCTACACCTTCGACGCGGCAGCCGAACTCGTCGAGAAGCTGTTGGTGAAGCTCGGCGTCACCCGGTACGCGGTCAATGTGTTCGACTACGGAGCCCCCACGGCATGGCGGCTGGCTCTTGCGAACCCGGACGCGATCACCGCACTGGTCGTGCAGAACGGCAACGCTTACGACGAGGGCCTGGACAACGAGTTCTGGGCGCCGATCAAAGATTATTGGGCCGACCCGAGTCCGCAGAGGCGAGATGCTTTGCGCTCACTCGTCACCCTCGAGTCGACGAAATTCCAGTACACCGACGGGATGGCGAACCTCGCGCGCATCTCACCCGACAACTGGGTCATCGACCAGGCGCTGTTGAATCGTCCCGGCAACGACGAGATCCAGCTCGATTATTTCCTCGACTACGGCACCAACCCCGCGCTGTATCCGCCTGTGCAGCAGTGGTTACGCGCGAAGCAGCCGCCCACGCTCGTGGTGTGGGGGGCCAACGACGTGATCTTTCCGGCGGAAGGTGCCCACCCCTACAAGCGCGATCTGCACGACATCGAATTTCACCTCTTCGAGAGCGGACATTTCCTGTTGGAAGACCGGGCTGATGAGGTGTTCCCGCTGATCCACGATTTCCTGGCTCGAAAGATCGGCTGAGGTCAAAGCGTCCTAAATGGCTACCTTCGGGCCAAGAAGTCCTGCAGACCGGTAGCCGAGCCTTCCGATTGGCCAGCATGGATGAGGTGAAGCGCTCCGACGAGGCCCACCGTCGAGCCAGACCACGCGAACATCAGCCGATCGGCGTAGCGAAGGCTATTTCTCCCTCGTTGTGGGTACCTACCTCAGGCGGCGGCCGTCAGCCCATTGGTCGTCGCTGAAAGACCGAGGAGGCATTCATGACTGAGCGATTCACCACGACTGACGGCGGCGCCCCGGCTCCGAGCGACAAGCAGTCCCTGACAGTCGGCCCCGACGGCCCGATCCTGCTGCAGGATCACTACTTGATCGAACAGATGGCGCAGTTCAACCGGGAGCGCATTCCGGAACGCCAGCCACACGCCAAGGGCGGCGGCGCGTTCGGCCATTTCGAGGTGACCCACGACGTCAGCAAATTCACCAGGGCTGCGGTGTTCCAGCCGGGAACCAAGACCGACACGCTGATCCGCTTTTCCACCGTCGCGGGGGAGCGAGGCAGTCCAGACACCTGGCGCGACCCGCGCGGATTTTCGCTGAAGTTCTACACGTCAGAAGGCAACTTCGACATGGTCGGCAACAACACGCCGGTGTTCTTCATTCGCGATCCGATGAAGTTTCAGCATTTCATCCGTTCGCAGAAGCGCATGCAGGCAACCAACTTGCGCGACAACAACATGCAGTGGGACTTCTGGACTCTGACGCCCGAGTCCGCGCACCAAGTGACCTGGCTGATGGGAGACCGCGGCATCCCGAAGAGCTGGCGACACATGAACGGTTACAGCAGCCACACCTACAGCTGGATCAACGCCGACGACGAGGTCTTCTGGGTCAAGTACCACTTCATTACTGATCAGGGCATCGATTACCTGACGCAGGATGAGGGCGACCAACTGGCCGGCGAGGATGGCGACTACCACCAGCGCGACCTCTACGACGCCATCGAGGGCGGCAACTTCCCGAGCTGGACATTGAAGATGCAGATCATGCCCTTCGAAGACGCCAAGACCTACCGGTACAACCCTTTCGATCTGACCAAGGTCTGGCCGCACAGCGACTACCCCCTGATCGACGTCGGCAAGCTGACGCTCGACCGCAACGTCACCGACTACCACACCGAGATCGAGCAGGCCGCGTTCGAGCCGAACAACCTCGTGCCCGGCACCGGCTTGAGCCCGGACAAGATGCTGCTGGCCCGTGGCTTCTCCTACGCCGACGCCCACCGCGCCCGGTTGGGAACCAACTACAAGCAGATTCCGGTCAACTCGCCACATGTGGAGGTCAACAGCTACTCCAAGGACGGCGCGATGCGGATCAAGAACGTCAGCGATCCGGTGTATGCGCCCAACTCCTTCGGTGGCCCGCATGCGGATCCGGCGCGCGCCGCCGAAATCCGCTGGCAGGCCGATGGCGAGCTGGTGCGCGCCGCCTACACGCTGCGGCCGGAAGATGATGACTGGGGCCAGGCCGGAACCCTGGTGCGTGAGGTTCTCGACGACGACGCGCGAGACCGCTTGGTGCACAACATCGTTGGACATGTCTCCAAGGGCGTCAAAGAGCCCGTTCTGTCGAGGGTGTTCGAGTATTGGCGAAATGTCGATCCCGATATTGGGAAGAAGGTTGAGGAAGAATTCCGATCGGGCTAGAACCAGATCACCGCTTCTGTCGACCGATCGACGGATTTTTCTTACTTAACGGCGGTATCTGTGCGCAAATCGTCGCCACCGACCCGGAAAACGGTTACCGTGCGCGTTGACCTCGATGTTTGAGGTTGGGGAGGCAAGCGCTCCGATCCGCGCTTGACGTCGCTGACGCTCCCGGTGGCCGGCCCGCAGTCTGCCACCGGCAGTAGTCGTCGGACGTGGATCGGTGCGTTCTTCCCGCGCCCTGTCCGTACAGCACGGGGGCCGCTGCACGACGAGGTCAATGCGGCGCGTGTCAACCGGATCGCCACTGCGTCAGAGCCTTATCGGCAAAGGTAACGCGCGACGGCGAAATGAGCGCCCTGCGCGTGAGTGGGGCACGCACATTGGAATCGCCGCGATTTCGCGTCGACACGCCCGGAAAGCAGTTCATGCTCAAAATCGCCGTCAGCGCACTCACCGCCGCACCGTCACTCCTTGCCGGCGCCATCTTTCTCACGCCGGCCCACGACGTACGCCATCTCGATTACACGTTGGTCGATGACGAGGCACTGGTCATCATTCCGGTCGACAATCCGGCATACGCGGACGCCGCCGCGAATCTGTACCTCCAGGCGTCGGGATTCGCCATCGACCCCGGTTACAACAACGTCGCTACCCTCGACATGCCAGAGGTCGTAACAGGCGGCACGTTGAACGATGCGGTCAATCAAGGCGTGAGCGAGTTGGTAGGAAAAATCGAGAGCGAGATTGGGACCAAGGATTTCAGCGCCACCGACCCGCTCTATGTCTTCGGGTACTCGCAGAGTTCAGTCGTCATGGGGATGGCCGAACAACAACTCGCGGCGGACAAGATCCCGGGAGAGGACCTGCACTTCGTCATGGTGGGCGACAGCGCATCGGCCGAAGGCGGATTCCTGAACACGTTTCTCGACGAGTTACCCGTGTCGTGGCAGCAGTCAATTGTCGATCTTTTCAAGGCATTTGGGGCCGACGAGGTGCTGGGTCAGGTGACTCCTGATGACTACATCCCGACCGACGTCTACTCGCTGTCCGGCGACGGCTGGTCGATCTACGACAACGGCCTCAATAACGCGGGACTGTTCTCTGACCACCTCGAGTATCTGGGATTGACCACGCAGGAAATCATGTCGGCAGGTGCGCCGGTAGTAGACCATATGACCAATTACTTCACGATTCCTGACGCGATGGTCAACAGCCTCGACGCGCTACTGACCCAGCTTCAGATCGCCGACAGCGTGCTTTTCTGAACGCGCGTAATTTCTGCCGATAGGCTGCCTCGCTGGGTGGCATCCCCGTCACCTCATTCCAGCAGGAGGAAGCGATGGCAGGTCGGTTGGCGGGCAAGGTCGCCGTCGTCAGCGGCGGTGCGCGCGGGATGGGCGCTTCGCATGTCCGGGCTCTCGTCGACGAGGGGGCCAAAGTGGTCTTCGGTGACATCCTCGATACCGAGGGTGGGGCGGTCGCCAAAGATGTTGGGGGAGAAGCGCATTACGTGCACCTCGATGTCACGCAGCCCGATGACTGGCAGCGCGTGGTCGCCACCGCGGTCGACGAGTTCGGCGGTGTCGACATCTTGGTCAACAACGCCGGCATCATCAACGTGGGCATCATCGAGGACTACGAGCTCTCGGAATGGCACCGCATCCTCGACATCAACCTGACTGGTGTCTTCCTCGGCATCCGGGCCGTCACGCCAACGATGAAAGCGACCGGCCGCGGGTCCATCATCAACATCTCCTCCATCGAGGGTTTGGCCGGCACCATCGCCTGTCACGGCTACACCGCCACCAAGTTCGCCGTGCGCGGGCTGACAAAGTCCACCGCTCTTGAGTTGGGGCCCAGTGGGATTCGGGTCAATTCGATCCATCCCGGGTTGATCAAGACGCCGATGACCGAATGGGTGCCCGACGACATCTTCCAGACTGCATTAGGCCGCGCGGCAGAGCCCCGGGAAGTGTCCAGCCTGGTGATCTACCTGGCCAGCGACGAGTCGAGTTATTCGACGGGTTCGGAGTTCGTCGTCGACGGCGGATGCACGGCGGGGTTGGGACACAAGGACTTCTCCGCGGTCAACACCGAGCAGCAGCCAGAGTGGGTCACCTAGGACGCGACTGCTCCAAATAGGTTGCCAGCGCGTTGGTTAACCCCTGCCGGGCCTCGTCGAGATCGGCATACGAGCCGAGCTGCCGCTCGGAGACCAGGCCGCGCATCGCACCGGGGATCAGCGCTGCCACTTCCCGGACTCGCTGCGGGTCGACGCCCAGGCCCGCGAAAGCGCGCTGGCAGGTCTCTTGCCAGCTTCTTCCCCAGGAGAACAGTTCGGCCGCGGTGTGTGGAAAGAGTCGCTCCAGTTCGTCGGGCTCGCGGGGGAGCGCTGCCCGCAGATTTTCGATCGCGCGTGAATCTTGGGACGCCAAACCGTGATACAAGGTGTCGATGATCGCGGCCAGCCGTTCTCGCAGTGGCGCCTCGGGCTCGGCACTGGTGAATGCCGACATCGTCGCGTCCCGCTTTTCGGCGGTGCGATGTAAGACGGCGGCCCAGAACCCGTCGACGTCGCCGAACTGATACTGCACCGCACCCCACGTGGCGCCGATCTCCTTGGCGATGCGACTGGCGGACACCGCTCCCGGGTCCCCGGAGGCCAGCGATCGCACCGCCGCGTCCAGCATCGCCTCGCGGGTGGCCAGGCCGCGCTTGTTGCTGCGGCGCTGCTGGATGTCCGCGGAAGCCATGCTCTGGATGGTAGCCCCACGACGAGATTTTCATAGTACCCACTATGAATTGGCGGCGAAGCTCGTTATCATCCGTTTCATGGCCAAACCGCCACTGTCGATGAAGCCGACCGGTTGGTTCCAGGTCGCCTGGTCCGATGAGATCGGCGTCGGCGATGTCCACCGGATGACCTACTTCAGCCAGGAGATGGTCGCCTGGCGCGCCGAGTCCGGCGAACTCACCGTGATGAACGCATTCTGCGAACACCTCGGCGCGCACCTGGGTTTCGGCGGCAAGGTCGTGGGCGAGGTTCTGCAGTGTCCGTTTCACGGATGGCAATGGAGCCACGAGGGTCGCAACGTGTGCATCCCGTATCAGGATCGGCCCAACCGTGGCCGGCGCATCAAGACCTATCCGGTCGTGGAACGCAACGAGTCGGTCTACATCTGGCATGACGTTCAGGGCCGTAAACCGTACTTCGAGGCCCCGGACATCTTCGCCGACTTCCATGACGGCAGCAGCACCGCCGACTACTACCCGCAGCAGCGGTTGCATCGACCCGGCCTGGAGATGCATCCGCAGTACGTACTCGAAAACGGCGTCGACTTCGCGCATTTCAAATACGTGCACAAGACTCCGATCGTGCCGGTCTTCACCCGCCACGACTTCGCCGAGCCGGTCTCCTTCGTGGACTTCACCATCACATTCGAAGGCGACGACAACCAGAAGATCGAAGACATCGACAGCCGGGTCGAAGCCATCAACGGCGGACTGGGCATCGCGGTGACCAAAAGCTGGGGAATGATCGACAACCGCACCATCTCGGCGATCACCCCGGTTGACGACTCCACCTCCGACGTCCGGTTCATGGTCCGCATCGGCCGCACTCCGGGCAAGGACTCCGAGCGGGCCGAAACCAGGGCGCGCGAATTCGGGCTGGAAGTGATCCGCCAGTTCGAGCAGGACGTCGAGATTTGGCGGCACCAACGCTATTCAGATCCTCCCGCGTTGGCGACCGCCGAGCACGAAGGCTTCACCGCGATCCGAACGTGGGCCAAGCAGTTCTATCCCGACGGCGTCGGTGGCAGCGCCGCCGAGCGCATTGGTGGTAACACCGCCGCCGCATCCCAGAAAGGCTGAAGCGAATGAATGCACCGCTGCGCGTATTCCAAGTGGCCACCGGCAACGTCGGCTCGGAGATGATCAAACGTATCGCTGTACGCCCAGACCTGGATTTGATTGGCGTGCACTGCTATTCACCGGACAAGGTCGGCAGGGACACCGGCGAGCTGGCTGGTATCGCTGCGAACGGAATCACGGCCACCGGCAGTATCGAGGAGATCATCGCCGCCAAACCGGACGTGGTGACCTTCCACGGCGTGTTCCCCGACGAGGACCTCTACGTCAAAGTGCTTGAGGCGGGCATCAATATCGTTACCACCGCGGACTGGATCACCGGGTGGCATCGCGACACCAACCATCCACATCCCTCCGGCAAGTTGGTCAGCCAGCTCCTGCAGGAGGCCTGTGAGAAGGGGGGTGCCACCTTCTACGGCACCGGAATGAACCCGGGGCTGAATCAGATTCTGGGCGTGGTGTGTTCGGCCGACGTCGCCGAGATCGAGAACATCACCACCATCGAGTCGGTAGACGTGTCATGCCACCACTCCAAGGACACCTGGATCGAGGTCGGTTACGGTCTGCCCGTCGACGATCCCGGCATACCGGCGAAACTGGAGAAATACACCCGGGTGTTCGCCGACAGCGTGCTGATGATGGCCGACTGCTTCGACCTGACCCTGGACGAGGTGAAATTCAGCTACGAGTTGGGTGCCTGCACCAAGGACGTGGATCTGGGCTGGTACACGTTGCCGAAGGGGTCGTTGGGCGGCAACTACATCAGATACCAGGGCATGGTCGACGGCGTTCCTCGCGTCGAGACCCATCTCGAATGGCAGATGACTCCGCACACCGACCCGAGTTGGCATATCAAAGGCTGCTACATCACCCAGATCATGGGTGACCCGTGCGTTTACAACAAGCACATGATCTTCCCCAAACCCGGGGTCGACCTGTCCGATCCAGCGAACTTCGCGTCCATCGGGATGACCGTTACGGGCATGCCGGCACTGGCCGCCATCCCCGGTGTCGTAGCTGCGCCACCTGGGTTGATGACCAGTGCTGACCTGCCGCTGCGAGGGTTCGCCGGCCGCTTCTCGCCGTAGGCGCCGCGCAACGCAATGTTGACGAGGCAAACGTCCGCGCCATCAGACTTTGACAGCTGCGTAACATTGCCGCCATCCATCGTCCTTAGTGTCAGCCGAGCAACAACCGGCAAATTTCCGATGCAGTGCATCGCGGCGATAGGGACCTCAATTGAGCGGCAACGCAGTACGCCTGGCAGCAATCACCAACGTCGAGGCGTACGTGCCTCCTGCAATCAGCTTCGATCCGGGCGAGACGCCGGGGCAGGTCTTCGGCGCCAACGTCTTCACCAAGGCGGAGATGCAGGCGCGGCTGCCCAAGGCTGTCTACAAATCGATCGTGGCGACCATCGACAAGGGCGTGAAACTCGACCCCGCCGTCGCCGACTCCGTCGCCGCGGCCATGAAGGATTGGGCGTTGGAGAAGGGCGCCACGCACTACGCCCACGTCTTCTACCCGATGACCGGCTTCACCGCCGAGAAGCACGACAGCTTCCTCGAACCCGTCTCCGACGGGGCAACGCTGGCTGAATTCGCCGGCAAGACGCTGATCCAGGGCGAGCCCGACGCATCCAGCTTCCCGTCGGGCGGCCTGCGCAGCACCTTCGAAGCACGCGGTTACACCGGCTGGGACGCCACCAGCCCGGCCTACATCCTGGAAAACCCCAACGGCAACACGCTCTGCATCCCGACGGTCTTCGTCTCGATGACCGGCGAGGCACTGGACTACAAGACGCCGCTGCTGCGCAGCCAGCAGGCGATGGGTAAGCACGCCGAACGGGTCCTGAAGCTGTTCGGCCACAAGGACCTCAACCACGTCGTGTCGTTCTGCGGCCCGGAGCAGGAGTACTTCTTAATCGACCGGCACTTCTTCCTGGCCCGCCCGGACCTGATCAACGCCGGCCGCACGCTGTTCGGCACCAAGCCGCCGAAGGGCCAGGAGTTCGACGACCACTACTTCGGCGCGGTCCCGGAGCGGGTCCTCGGTTTCATGATGGACACCGAGCGCGAACTGTTCAAACTCGGCATCCCGGCCAAGACTCGGCACAACGAAGTGGCCCCCGGCCAGTTCGAGCTCGCGCCGATGTTCGAGCGGGCCAACATCGCCTCTGACCACCAGCAGTTGACGATGACGATCTTCAAGACGATCGCCAAGAAGCACGGCATGGAATGTCTGTTCCACGAGAAGCCGTTTGCCGGCGTCAACGGGTCCGGTAAGCACGTCAACTTCTCGATGGGCAACTCCGAGCTGGGCTCGCTGCTGGTCCCGGGCGACACCCCGCACGAGAACGCGCAGTTCCTGGTGTTCTGCGCCGCGGTGATCCGGGCCGTACACAAATTCTCTGGGCTGCTTCGGGTTTCGGTTGCCTCGGCCACCAACGATCACCGCCTCGGCGCCAACGAGGCACCGCCGGCGATCATCTCGATCTTCCTCGGCGAGCAGCTCGCCGACGTGTTCGAACAAATCGCCAAGGGAGCGGCGACATCGTCAAAAGGCAAGGGCACCATGATCATCGGTGTCGATACGCTGCCCGCGCTGCCGACCGACCCGGGCGACCGCAACCGCACCAGCCCGTTCGCGTTCACCGGTAATCGGTTCGAGTTCCGGGCGCCCGGCTCCGGGCAGACTGTTGCCGTCCCGCTGATCGTGCTCAACTCGATCATGGCGGACTCGCTGGACTTCATGGCCACCGAGCTGGAGAAAGCAGTCGAAGACGGCGAAGACTTCGACAAGGCGGTGCAGTCGCTGCTCACCGAGGTCATCACCGAACACGGTGACGTGGTCTACAACGGCGACGGCTACTCGGAGAAATGGCAGATTGAAGCTGCCGACCGTGGCTTGCCGAACCTGAAGACCACGCTGGATGCCATCCCGGAGTTGATCAAGCCCGAGGCAGTCGAGCTTTTCGAGAAGTACGGCGTGTTCAACGAGCGCGAGTTGCACAGCCGTTACGAGGTGCAGCTGGAGCAGTACGCGCTGACTGTCGCGGTCGAAGCAAAGCTAGCGCTGGAGATCGGCTCGACGATCATCCTGCCGGCCGGTATCCGCTACCAGACGGAACTCGCCCAGAACGTCGCCGCATTGAAGGCGGCCGGCTTCGAGGCGAGCACGCTGGCGCTGGAATCGGTGTCGACCCCGATCGTCGATCTCGAAAAGGGTTTGGCCAATCTGAAAGCGGCGCTGTCCGACCATTCGGCGGAGTCCGCGCTCGATGAGGCCAAGCACGCACAGCACGAACTGCTGCCGGCGATGGAGGCGGTTCGGACCGCGGCCGATGCGCTGGAAGCCGTTGTGGCCGACGACCTGTGGCCGCTGCCCACCTACCAGGAGATGCTCTACGTCCTCTGAGGCCGAAAATCTGGTCGCGCTGTACTGTGGCGGGGAAGTCTGTGCCCTGGTTGAGTCCGCAGCCGATGGCGTATTGCGAAGAAATTCGTGGACATCGGTCGACGGCAGCCCATTGTCTCGGCGTGCAATTTGTTGCGACAACGAAAGGGCCATATGAGCGTGCCCTCATGGCGGGACCACAACGACGGTAGCGAGCCGATAGCGACGACGGTCGCCAACCGGGAAGTGGCCGCGCAGATCGACGTCCAGGTCACTGCTGCCACCACCCTGGAATTCCAGATTGCGGTGGCCCGCCTCCCAGGCCTCGAGGTTCGCGAGTCGCTGGCAATCACGTTGGACGGCAAGCCACTTCAGCCTCGCGAAATCATCGGACCGCACGACACCCGGATTCATGCGATCGACGTCGGAGAGGGCGCGGTGAGCCTGTCGTATCAGGCGACTGTGATCGGTGAAGCCGATCCCGCGCCGGTCCGCGATATCGACGTGATCACCTATCTACGGCCGAGCCGTTACGCCGAGGCGGACAAGTTCTTCGGTTTCGCGGCCACCGAGTTCGGGCAGTACACCGACTCGGCGACACTGCTCGAAAAAGTCGCCGCCTGGGTCGGTGCGCGCCTGGATTACGTGCCGGGCTCGAGTGACCCGATCGACGGCGCCGCCGACACGTTGCTCGCGGGAGCCGGAGTGTGCCGCGACTATGCCCACCTGGTGATCGCGTTGTTGCGTGCGGTGAATGTGCCGGCTCGACTGGTGGCGGTCTACGCACCCGGATGCGACCCGATGGACTTTCACGCCGTAGCCGAGGCGCTCGTCGAAGGTGAATGGCGCGTCGTCGACGCGACGTGTCTGGCTCCGCGGCAGTCTATGGTGCGCATCGCGACCGGACGCGACGCCGCGGACACCGCGTTCCTGGACAACCACAAAGGCTCGATCAACTTGAACAACATGATGGTCACCGCCTACGTCGACGGCGAGCTTCCCATCGATTCGATCGACCACCTGGTGAGTTTGAGCTAGCGCAGGTGAAGCCGCTCGCGGATCGAGTCGGCGAGGAAGCGTTTGGTGGACACCGGCCGGAAGTCACGGGCCGCATCGGTCAACGCCGCGTGCGAGTCCGCGCTCAGCTCGATATCGGCTGCGGCGACGTTGAATTCGAGTTGCTCGACGCTGGACGCACCTGGAATGGCGACCACTCCGGGAAGGTGGATCAGCCAGGCCAGCGCTACCTGCGCGGGCTTGGCGCCCACGTCTTTGGCGACGTCGCGCAGCGTCTGCAACAACGGCTCGATGCGGCGTAGGTTCTCGGTACCGAACAGCGAGTTGACTGCGCGGACACCGCCGGGCCGGTTGTCGACGCCGTACTTGCCGCCCAGCAGTCCCTGCGCCAGCGGACTGTAGGCGATCACCACCCGGTTCTCCTGCTCGGCGAAGGGCACCAAACCCTTGAGTGCTTGCGGGTGGGCCAGCGAGAAATGCACCTGGTTGCTGATGACCGGCCGTCCGAGCGCAGCGTCGGCCTGCTTCCACCGCGACAAGCGAATAGTTCGAGACACCGGCCGCGCCGATCTCGCCGCTGTCGAGCAGATCGCGCATGCCCGGCATGATCACCGAGTCGGGGACCACCGGGTTGGGCTGGTGGATTTGGTAGAGCGGGATGCGCTTCAACTGCAGCCGCCGGGCGCTGGCCCGTTCGCGTTGCTTCACTACGGCGGGAAACGGTGCGACCGGAAAGATCTTGCTGGCCACCGCGACCTGGTCGCGCTCGTCGCCGAGCGCCTCGCCGAGGATGCGTTCGCTCTTGCCCAGCCCGTACACCTCGGCGGTGTCGAAGAAGGTGACGCCCAGCGCGCGTGCGCGACGGACGATGTCGCCGGCCGGCCCGGAGGCGTAGCTGTCGCCGTAGCCCCACTCGCGGGATCCGAACTGCCAGGTGCCCAGGCCGATCCGACTGACGCTGCCGACGCCGTCGACATCGAGATACTTCATTTAGTTCACGGTACTGACCGCCGGGATGTGCCGGCTAGCCGATCGCCCCGTGCTTCTCGAGTACGTCGATGACCTCGCGGCTCTGCACCACGCCTTCGTGTTCGCACAGTTGGCGCAATTCGTTGACAACCGTCTGCAGAACATCGAGTCGCCCCGAAGCCTGAGTCAGCGTGGCGAGCCAGTTGTCGTAGTCGCGCTCGTCGTGAGGCGATCTCGGCGACCGAGAAAGAGGTGATGCTCATTGCGATTACGCTCCCGCCATCGAGGTACGCAGGGCGTACCGAATCCTCGTGTTGGGTAGCGATTAGCCCGCTGAAAACGTGTCTAAACTCACACCACGCCAGCCGGCCAATTATCCGGAACGTACGTCCGGCGGGCCGGAAATCGACGCGACTATGGAACGGCGGAGCGACGGCCGATACGCTGTGCCTGCAGCGGGGCACGTTACAAGAGAGGGCAAAAATGTCACGGACAGTGGTCGTCGGGGCGTCGAGCGGGCTCGGGCGTTGTATCGGTATCGGTCTTGCTCAACGCGGCGGGCAGATCGCGCTGCTGGCGCGGCGTCAGGCGCGTATCGAGGCGGCGGCCGAGGAGGCGGGCGCTGGTGCGATCGCCATCGAATGCGATGTCATCGACGAGAATTCGTGCCGGTCGGCGTTCGATCGGGCGGCCGAGTCGATGGGCGGCATCGACAACCTCATCTACACGCCCGCCATCAGCCCGCTGGTCCGGATGGTCGACACCGGCGCCGACACCTGGCGGCGCATCTTCGACACCAACGTCATCGGCGCATCGCTGGCGACCGCGGCGGCGATCCCGCATCTGACAGCATCTGCCGGCAAGGCGGTGTACCTCTCCTCGGACGCCGGCAGCTTCGGACCGCCGTGGCCCGGCCTCGGCGCATACGGCGTCAGCAAAGCCGCGCTGGAAAGACTCGTGGAAGCCTGGCGGGCCGAGCATCCGGACGTCGGCTTCACGTCTCTCATCGTCGGCGAGTGCGCGGGCGGCGAAGGTGACGCGGCAACCGGGATGAACGCCGGCTGGGACATGGACCTGGCGATGAAGGCCTACCCGCTGTGGGTGTCCGGCGGCTGCATGCCCGGCAAGCTGATGCCCGTCGAAGATCTCATCGATGTGGTGCAGACGATCCTGCAGACCAACGCCTCGACCTCGATGCCGGTGGTGGTTGCCAGAGGTGCGCCCGCGGCCCAGGTCGCCTTCCCCGACACGAATTAGCCCAAGCCGCAAAGCCAATCGGCACTGCCGCCATCGCTCGTCCTTTACAGTTGCGCTGACAATCACGAGCGAAGGAGACGCGGATGGCGTGGTTCATGGCCCTTCAGGGCCCACACCACACGCCCCACCAGTCGATGGTCTACGAACTCCAAGACGGGGTGGACGTGGACAAGATCGCCCAGGAGCTGGTCAGTTCGGCGACCCTGGATCGGGTCGTGGCCGTTCCCGCGGTGCTGACGGCGAACAAGCGTCGGCATCAGAAGGTGACGGTCTACGTCCGTCCCGCGGCGTGGGGGCTGTGGTCCTTCTACGAGCTGTCCGAAGAGGATCGCCGCGAGATGGCGAAAAACAACCCGGTGGTCAACGCGCTGGCCCAGGCCGCGCAGCAGCGTGCGGCGGCGCAGGGTAAGCAGGCGCCCGGCGGGCCGATGACCGTGCAGGTCAATCCGTTGACCGGCCAGGTAGGTCCGGCCAACTCCTGATAGGCAGCTAGGCGGTGTGTTGAGAGTCGCCGGGGTCGTCGTCCAGCGCGGCGGCCCCGAGTGTGCTCAGCATCTCGACCGCGGCCCGTTGCCAGGTGAACATCTCGGCGCGTTGCCGCGCGCAGGCGCGGCGATGCTCTTCGGGGCGGCTGACGACCGCGGTGACGGCCTCGGCGATGGCCGCCGGGTTGTTGTCGGCCAGCGCACCGCTGTCGGCGGTGATGATCTCGCCCAGCGCCGACGTGCGCGACACCACGGCCGGCGTCCCGCAGGCCAGCGCCTCCAACGCAGCCAGCCCGAAGGTTTCGTGTGGCCCGGGTGCAAGCGCGACATCGGCTGACGCCAGCAACTCGGCGACACTGTGCCGATCGGAAATGAACCCGGTGAAGTCGATCGGTAGCCGCGCGGCCTGCCGCTGCAATCTGGCCCGCAATGGTCCGTCACCCACCACAACCAGGCGGGCCGCCACCCCGGCGTCACGCAGCGCCGCAACGGCGTCGATGCTGCGGTCGGCCCGCTTTTCCACCGACAGCCGCCCGCAGTGCACCAGCAGTATCTCGCCAGGAGTTGCCCAGCGCTGACGCACCGACGCCGAGCGGCGCGACGGGTGAAACGTCTCCAGGTCCACGCCGAGCGGAATGGTGACGGTGTTTGTCGCGCCGATGCGATCGAACTCTTCGCGCGCAAACCCGGTCGTGCAGACCACCGTGTCGTAGTCGGCGGCCGTGCGCCGATTGGCGAAGTCGGCAAACCGGCGTGCGGCGCGGCGCGGAAGTACTTGGCCGGCAAGGCGATCGAGACGCTCATGGGAGATCATCACGGTCGTCGCGCGGTGGTCGCGACCCCAGCGGCCCAGCGATCTCAGCGTGAGCCGGTCGGATACCTCCAGGGTGTCCGGCTGCAACCCTGCCAGCAACGTCCGCACCGGTCCGGGCAGCACAGCGCGATATCCGCCGGTGAACGGAATCAGCCTGGCGGGAACAGTGATTCGCTCGACGCCGGTGGGCAGATGCGCGTGCTCGGCATGGCGCCCAGGGACGATCAGGATCACCTCGTGTCCCGCGGCGCAGTACTCCGCGCCCAGTCGATCGACGGCCGTGCGAAGGCCGCCGGAGCGAGGCCCATAGAAGTTGGCGACCTGAACGACACGCATACTCTCCAGCTCAACCGGCCCTCGTGTGCGGTCAACGATCTAACACTGACGATCGGCTGAACAGGCCGTGAACACCGAAGATTGGCGCATCGACGTGACTTGGGGTTACCGGCGCTAAGTCACGGTAGTGTTGGTCCTGCGGGTCTTGACCGGCAACGCCGAGGGGTGTCACACCGCGAGCGGGTCGGGACGACGGGATGGGAAAAGAGGAGATGCGCCATTTGGCGGCCACGTTCGTCGTGGCCGGTGTCGGGATGTTCGTCGCCGGCTGCGGCGGCAGCAATCATGCCGATCAGGCGTCGACGACGACCGTCACGTCGCTGATTCCGCGGCCGGTGGTCGAGCGTGAACTCGAGTCGTTGTTGCTGACCCCCGCCCAAATCAATCCGCTGATGGGTGCGACGGGGATGGCGGTGATCAGAAAGCACGACGCAATGTCCGACGACAGCGCCACGATGCGGCCCGCCGAATGCTTGGCCATCGACGGTTCGGCGCAGGCGCGGACATACGCCAACAGTGGCTTCACCGGCGTGCGCGATGAGGAACTCAACGACGGTGACAGCTTCAATCACTACGCCGAGCAGGCGGTGGTGCTGTTCCCGACCGTCAAGCAGGCCCACGTCTTCTTCGTCACCTCGGCGCTGCGCTGGCCGGCCTGCCATCAGTACGTCCACACGCAGTCTCAGACCAAGTGGGACGTGGGGGAGATATCGGACGACAACGACGTGCTGAGCGCGCTTTCGACGCAAGAAGAAGCCAAAACCGGCGGGTGGGCCTGCGGTCGGGCGCTGGCGGTGAAGAACAACGTCGTCGTCGACGTCAACACCTGTAGCCCGAACCCGGCGAGCTCCGCCGTCGACATCGCCAACCAGATCATCGCGAAAGTTGTTTCGCGCTAAGGGATGTGGCTAGTCGGGGCCGGACGGTCCCAGCAGACGCGCTTCCTCGAGGTCCATCGAGGCCTGCAATTCGAGCAGGACGATGTCGTCGATGCGGCGTTGGTCGCGCAGCTCGGTGATGGCCCGACGTTTGTGTTCGAGCACGCCGAGACGCACTTGGCGAATGAGGTCACTCTTTGCCTCGGCATCGTCGCGGGTCGAGCCGTCGTCGCTGGCCCTGACCAAGGCCGCATGCTTCTGGTATTCGGCGTTCATCCGGCTTTCCAGTTCGTCACTGATGCCGAGTTCGGCGGCGACCAGTGGCAGCGCGTCGAGCGCGGCCTGGGCGCCCGCGCAACGAGCCAGCCGCAATTCGTCGGCGTGGGCCTCGTCTTCGGGGATCTTCGCCCAGCGGACGATGCTGGGCAGGGTGCTGCCCTGGACGAGCACGGTCGTCAAGATGACGAACGACACCACGAAGATGATCAGGCTCCGATCGGGAAAAGGCTTGCCGCTGTGGGTGGTCAGCGGGACCGCCAGGGCTGCGGCCAGCGAGACGGCTCCGCGGAATCCGGCCCACCCGGACACCATGCGTTGGCGCCAGTCGACCCGACGCTCGCGTTGCGCTTCGCGGCGGTCGACGACGCGGATCATCCAGGTGGTGGCCTCGCCCCAGAACAGTCGAGTTCCCACGACGACGATCGTGACGGCAACTGCCAGCGCGATGGCGTGGTGGATGCCGTGGTCGATGCGGCCGGCTCCCCGGATCGCGCTGGGCAACTGCACGCCGACGAACACCCATAGCGCGCCGTTGATCAAGAACGTCACGATGTCCCAGAACGCGAAGCTCACCAGCCGCGACCGCGCCCGGATCACCCGTGGCGAGGCGTAGGCGAGCATCAGCGCCGCCACCAAGACGGCGACGACCCCGCTGCAATCGAAAGCGTTGGCGAGCAGGAACGCGGCGAACGGCGTGAGCAGACTCAGTGCGGCCTCCTCTTGAGGCGCGTCGAGCCGTGTTCGGGCCAGGGTCACCACGCCACCGATCAGCAGACCGGCGGCGATGCCGCCGAGGTAGGACACGACGAACCGGACGGTCAGGTCGATCGGACCGACGGGTGCGCCACCCATGGCCACCGAGACCGCTACACCGAACAGGACGAGCGCCGTGCCGTCGTTGATGATGCTCTCCGCCTTGAGCACGGTCAGCGTGCGGCGCGGCAGCCGTTTCGCCAGACCCGCGACAGCGGCGGCGTCAGTGGGAGACAGCACGGCGCCGAGCACCGAGGCGGCGTGTGACTCCATGCCGAAAGCCCGTGCCGTCCACGACACCGCGATCGCACTGGCGATCACCAACCCGACGCTGAGTAAAACGATGACGCGCATGTTGGCGCGGATCTCGCGGATGCTGGTGTTCAGGCTCTCCCAGTACAGGATCGCCGGCAGGAACAGCAGCAGCACGATCTCGCCGTCGAGACGCACGTGGCCGAACTGCGGGAGCAAACCGAGCAGCCCGCCAAGGGCGATCAACAACACCGGCGGGCCCACGCGGTAGCGCCGACCCAGCACCGTTCCCACGATCACGGTGGCGAACAGCACAACGATGACGACGAGCCCGAACATCAGCACATGGTATGTGCACGAGTCGCCGGCAGCGCAGTGAAGCCGTGCCACACGGCCAAACGTCATGCGAGGGAAGGAAATAGATCGTGGTTCGCGCCGTCGGCGATGGCGGGAACGAGCGGGATCAGCGGGGTGGAGTCCAGGAGATCGGCAGTGTCTTGATGCCGTGGATGAACGGCGACAACAACCGCGAGGGTTCAGCAGTCGCGGCCACATCCGGTATTGCGCGGCGCAACTCCTCGAACATCACCCTGATCTCGCGACGGGCCAAATTGGCGCCCAGGCAGAAGTGCGCACCGCCGCCGCCGAAGCCGACATGCGGATTCGGGTCGCGGGTCACGTCGAACTTCCACGGGTCGGCGAACTTCGACTCGTCGCGGTTGGCCGAGCAGTACCACAGCGTGGCTTTGTCGCCGGCGGCCATCGCGGTGCCGTGCATGTCGAAGTCGCGAGTGAGCGTGCGCCGCATGTAGATCACCGGGGAGGCCCATCGCACGACCTCTTCGACAGCCGAATGCGACAAGGTGTCGAAGTCGGACCACCATCTCTGCCGCTGTTCGGGGAAGCGGGTCAACGCGACCAGGCCGTGGCTGATCGCGTTGCGGGTGGTCTCGTTGCCGGCCACCGCCAACAGGATGAAGAACGACGCCACCTCGGCGGAGGTGAGTTGCTCGCCGTCCACCTCGGCCTCCACCAGGCTGGTGGTCAGATCGTCGTGGTGATGGACCCGACGATCCTCGGCCAGCGCGGTGGCATACGCCCCGATGTCCATCGAGACGTGCAGGAATTCGTCGAAGTCGGTGGTCAGGTCGGGGTCACCGAAGCCGAGGATCACGTTGGTCCAGTGGAAGATCTTCTGATGGTCTTCTTCAGGGATGCCCATCATGTCGCAGATGACCTGCAACGGCAGTGGCCCGGCCAACTCGGTGACGGCTTCCCCGTTGCCGTCGGGATGGTTGGCGACCAGGTCGGCAACCAGCCGACGCGCCCGCTCGCGAACCGATGTCTCGATGCGTGCCACCACTTTTGGGGTGAAGGCCCTGCTGACGATAGATCGCAGCCGCTGGTGCCGCGGGTCGTCGAGCACGATCATCGAGCCGAAATACTCGGATACCTCCGGCGTCTGGTCGTTGATGGTGATGTTGGGGCTGGAGCTGAAGATCTCGGGATGGCGGCTGGCGAAGAACACATCGTCGAGTCCGGTCAGCGCCCAATGCCCGGCGCCCTGTTGGAAGCCTTCTTGAACCGGCTCCGGCCAGAACGAGATCGGCGTCTCACGTCGAAGTGTGGCGAAGGCACCGTCGCGCTGATCGTCGTCGAGGGCCCAGAAGTGCCATTCGCCGAGATTGATGTCTGCGAGCGCAATCTCGGGCGGCGCCGTGCCGTTCATCCGCGTCGCAATGCCCATGCCGGCCGTCCTCGTCGCTGAGCGGGGGTGTAGGCGCGAGCTTAAACCGACCGGGGCCGCTCGGGATACTACGCTTGGCGTAATACGTCAAACGTACTAAACTTCGCCACGTGGCACACGGTTCTCAACCGGCGCGGAAACCGGGTCGACGCAATGATCCGGGGGTGCTGATCATGACCAGCCTCGCCTCGGGCGCCAAGCACGGGTACGCGTTGGCCCGGGATATCGAGCGATTCGCCGGCGTCACCCTCGGTCCGGGAACCTTGTACGGGGCGATCACGACACTGGTAGACCACGGACTGATCGAACCCACGGGTCACGACGAGCGTCGGCGCCCGTATCGGTTGACCGCCACCGGACGGGCTGAACTGACTACGGCGGTACGCAGTCTCGGCGCGATCGCGGCCGAGGGGGCCCGTCGCCTCGGGATCGCCGTGGCACTACCGGATCCTGGCTGGGCGCAATGAATCCCCACGAGGCCCGCCGCGTCCTTCGCTGGTACCCCGCGGCCTGGCGTCGCCGTTACGGTGAGGAGTTGATCGCAATGCTCGACGACACCCATGGTGATGACGAACTTCCGCGGCCCGCCCGGATGTCACTGGCCCGATCCGGGCTGGTTCAACGAGTTCGCTTGGTGCGCAAGTACTCCGGCACATACGTGGGCTACAGCATCGCGTGCGCGTTGGTGTGGGCCGTCATCCTCGGGGCGGTGTTCACCCAGGGCGACGGCGGCACTCGGCACACCTTCGCGATGTTCTTCGGCGGGTGGGCCGTCGGCTGGCTGTCAGCCAGTATCGGCCGCCTCGTCTACCCGCCGCCGAAGTCGCGCCGGCCGGTCTGATGCCGATCTGCGTTCAGGTCGAGCAGACTGTGCGGGCGGGCGCCCCGTTCGCAGTCGCCTGATTGACCACTTTGCCGTCGACCAGGATCGTGCAGGTGATCGAGCCGGGGCCCTGCGCGCTGATCAGCAACACCCTGCTGCCGACGACGGTGAACTTCGTCTTCCACGGCAACGGCACACGGGCCTGCTGCGCCTGGCCGCTGTCCACCTGATAGGAGACGTAGTCGGCGACGGGCGCGCTGCCACTCAGCTCATAGGTCACCTGGGTCGGCGAGTCCGCCTGCGCCGTCGCGCCCGGCCCCACCGTGGCGGCGAACGCAGTCAGGGTCGCAACGAAGATCGCTTTGCCGATCATGATCATCTCCCGCGGGAATCGTGTCTCTCGGGATCGTGTCACTCACGCCAGACGCGCGGGCGCGTTTTCGGCGTCTTTTTCCCAATGCCGAGTTCCGATGTGCCGCGGTTGAACCGATGCCCAACAATGATCGTCACAAGAGACGAACGGCGCGGCAAGGAGCACATCGATGACCGAACCATCGGGACGCTGGCGTCCCGCGCGCCGTGACGTGCTGCGCGGCGCCGCGGCGGTGGGCGCGTTCCTCACGGTCGACGTCGCCGCATTCCTGGCCGCGAACGACTGGATCGGGCCAGCGCGATTGACACCGCGCGCCTTCCTCGATGCGTTCAACAACGCCTTCGGTCGGCATTGGGGGTATCGGACCAACCACGCCAAAGGCGTGTCCGTCAGCGGCTGGTTCGACAGCAATGGCAATGCCACGGAGTTGTCGAGGGCCACGGTGTTTGCGCCGGGACGCACCCCGGTGCTCGGCCGATTCTCGGCGGCCGGTGGCAATCCGCACACCGCCGACAGTTTCTCGGCGGGTCGTGGGCTCGGCCTGGTGTTCGGATTTCCGGGCAGCCAGCAGTGGCGGACGGCAATGCTGAATCTTCCGGTGTTTCCCGACGATTCGCCGCAGAGCATGTACGACCGCCTGGTCGCAACGGCCGTCATGGGGAATACCGGCAAGCCTGATCCAGCGGCGATGGCCCGGTTCTACGCCACCCACCCGCCGGCCGCGCGGGCCAGGACGATCCTCGGGCAGCATCCGCCGACACCCGGATTCGCCGACAGCGTGTTCAGCGGATTGAACGCCTTCTATTTCGTCAGCCAATCCGGTGGGCGCACCCCGGTGCGGTGGCGGCTGACCCCGCTGCAGCAGGCCCTTCCGCCGACGTCGGGATCCGGTGCGCTGTTCGATCCACTCGTGCGGCAACTGCGGGCCGGGCCGCTGCGCTGGCGTCTGGTGCTGAGTGTCGGGACACCTGACGATCCGACCCATGACGCGACCCTGCCCTGGCCCGCCGATCGGCGCACCATCGACGCGGGGATGCTCACCCTCGATGCCGTTGACTCCGAAGCCAAAGGCAACGCCTGCGATATCAACTTCGATCCGCTGGTGCTGCCAACGGGCATCGAGCCGTCCGACGATCCGCTGCTCAGTGCGCGGTCGGCCGTATACGCCGCGTCCTATCGCCGCCGCGCGGGGGAGAACACGCTGTGACCGATCCGCCGGAGGTCAACAAGTTCACCAAGGGGAGCAGAATTCTGCACTGGCTGACCGCTTTTCTGGTGTTCGCCGCGCTGTTCGTCGGCTTCGTCATGGTCAACTCGGTCGGCCGCCACGGCGTGCTGGTCATGGTGCACAAGACGCTGGGAGCGCTCATTTTGCTGGTCATGGTGGTGCGGGTGATCAACCGAATCACCCACCACCCGCCGGCCTGGCCGTCGACGATCGGCGCACTGGAAGGCAAAGTCGTCGGCATCTCCGAAAAGCTGTTGTATGCGTCGCTGTTGCTGCAGCCGCTGATCGGTTGGGCGATGCTTTCGGCGGCCGGGGGACCGATCGTCGTATTCGACGCGGTGGCGCTGCCGCGGATCGCGCCGTTCGACATCGGATTGTATTGGGTTCTGCGGCAAGCTCATTCGGTGATCGCCTATACGCTGATGGTCGTGATCGCCGCCCATATTTCCGCGGTGCTGCTGCATACCCTGACACTGCGCGATCGACTGCTCGAGCGGATGACTTTCCGGTTTCGGACAAAGGCCGACCGCAGCCGCGCCTAGGGTGAACCGGGGTTCGTCGATGAAGAAGGTGGCGCATGGCTAAACGGGTTGTGGTGTGGGGTACCGGCTTCGTCGGCAAGATGGTGATCGCCGAGATCGTCAAACATCCCGAGTTCGAACTCGTCGGCGTCGGCGTCAGCAACCCGCAGAAAGTCGGCCGTGACGTCGGTGACATCTGCGGCCTCTCCGGTCAGATCGGGGTCACCGCCACCGACGACATCGATGCGCTGATCGCGCTGAAACCGGACGCGCTGGTGCACTACGGCCCGACCGCCGCGCACGCCGACGCCAACATCGCATTGATGACGCGCTTCCTGCGCGCCGGCATCGACGTGTGCTCGACGGCGATGACGCCGTGGGTGTGGCCGACGATGCACCTCAACCCGCCGCAGTGGATTGCACCGATCACCGAGGCCTGCGAGTTGGGAGAGTCGTCGTGCTTCACCACTGGCATCGACCCGGGGTTCGCCAACGACCTGTTCCCGATGACGCTGATGGGCCTGTGTTCGGAGGTCCGCACGGTCCGAGCCTCTGAGTTGCTGGACTACACCAACTACGAGGGTGACTACGAAGTCGAGATGGGCATCGGGCGCGAGCCGGAATTCCGGCCGATGCTGGAGAACCGTGACGTGCTGATCTTCGCGTGGGGAGGCACGGTCCCGATGATCGCCCACGCCGCCGGCATCATGCTCGACGAGATCACCACCACCTGGGACAAGTGGATCACCCCCGACGAGCGGAAGACCGCCAAGGGCGTCATCCCGGCCGGCCACGTCGCCGCGGTCCGCTTCACCATCAACGGGGTCTACCAGGGCCGGACCCGGATTCAACTCGAACATGTCAACCGCATCGGGCTGGATGCGGCGCCGGATTGGCCCGCGGGCACCAAGGACGACGTCTACCGCGTCGATATCGAGGGCACGCCGAGTATCTCGCAGGAGACCGCCTTCCGGTTCACCGACGGATCCGGTCGCGACGCGGCCGCAGCCGGTTGCCTTGCCACCGGAATGCGGGCACTGAACGCGGTCCCTGCCGTCAACGACCTCCGACCGGGCTGGGTGACGGCGCTGGATCTTCCGTTGATCGCGGGGGCCGGCACGATTCGTTGATGCCTGGCCCGTGACGATAAATTGGTCCCCGATGCGCACAAAGGGACGACATGGTTGACGGAGAACGGTCGGCCCTGGGCCTTTCGGTGGGGGCCACCAACCTCGCCGCGGTCACCGCCGATCGGGCGGTGACCCGTAAGCCGGTACTGACGCTGTATCGGCAACGCCCGCCCGAGGTGGGCGTGCCGTCGGAGAACCCCAAGCTCAACGAGCCCGGGTTGGTGATCACCGACTTCGTCGACCGCGTCGGTGATCCGGCCGGCATTGCCGCCGCCGACAACACCACGCACCGCAGCGAGACCCTGATCGCCGATGCTCTGCGGGCGTTGGCTTACACCGCCACCGATGGACGCCCGCTTCCGGACGCGGTTGCCGTCACCCATCCCGCGCATTGGGACCCGGTCGCGGTCGAATCGATACGGTTGGCATTGAGCCGCGTCTCGGAATGGTCGCGCGGCCGGCCGGTTCTGCTGCCGGACTCGACGGCCGCACTGTTCGCACTGGACGCCAATCCCGGCGTACCCGCCAGCGGAATTGTCGCGGTCTGCGACTTCGGCGGCTCCGGAACCACGCTGAGCCTGGTAGATGCAGCGAACGGCTATCAAGCCGTCACACCCGCCGTCCGGCACACCGAGTTCTCGGGCGATCGCCTCGACCAGGCGCTGCTGACGCACGTGATCGACGACCTCTCGACCGGGGGCTCGTTCGACACGTCAGCCACCTCGGCGATCGGATCGCTGACACAGCTGCGGACCGCATGCCGTTACGCGAAAGAGCAACTGTCGTCGGCGAATGCGACCGCGCTGACCGCCGACGTGCCCGGCTATCGCGGCGAGATCCGGCTGACCCGTGACGACCTCGAGGACGCCATCCGGCAGCCGCTGGACAGCTTCATCGGCTTCTTCCATGACGTGTTGCAGCGCAACGGTATTCGCCTCGATGACCTGGCTGCGGTCGCGTCGGTGGGTGGCGGCGCCAGCATCCCGTTCGTGACCAGGACGTTGTCGGAGCAGTCGGGTGCGCTGGTGATCTCAGCGCCGCGGCCACACCTGACCGCCGCGGTGGGCGCAGCCTTGCGTGCCGCGCGTGGGCCGGGCGACGCCGCTACCGCATTGGCTCCGACAGCCCTGGGATCGGTCAGCGACGCGACGAGCATCGCCCAGATACCGGTGGAACCAACTGCCACGCCGGCCTTGGCCTGGTCGGAGGCCGGTGACGATTCCGGCATCATGCCGATCCGGCCCGGCGAGTACGACGATGAGTACGACACGGTGCCACCCAGCGAGCTGACCTCGGCGCGCCCGCGCGCGCAGGTCGATTCAGCGGCCGAACCCGCGGCGTTCGGCGGAGCGACCGACGCCTGGTATCGCCGTCCGTTGGTGGTGGCGGTCGGCACCGCGCTGGCGGTGCTGGCCATCGGCGCCGGCGTGCTGATCACGATGCGGCATACGTCCGGGGGCGCTCCGTCGACGCCATCTCCCAGCGTGAGCACCACGCCCGCGCAGACGGGGACAGAGACCAGCCAGGAGCAGAGCACGAACCCGCCGTCGTCAACGGCATCGGATACCAGCACATCGGCATCGACGACCAGCGAAGCTCCTACCTCGACCACGACCGCAACCACAACTACGACGACCGTAGCTCCGACGACGACTACCGCGCCCTCGACGACGACTACGGAGTCGCAGCGGCCGGACCGGCCCCGATTCCCCAGACGCCCGGGCGATCGGATTTTCGACCCAGGACAGGGTGGTGGACGCTAGCTCGCGTCTTCGTGCTGCTTGTCCTCGTCTTTCGGCTCGTCGGAGTCGCGGTCTTTCTTTTCCTCTTCGTCCTTACCGAACTTGGGGTTGCCGTCGTCGTCGATCCATTCGTTGACCGCGACGCCGGTGATCGTCCCGTCGGTGCCGGGCAGCACGGCCGTAGGCCGGTCGTCGTTGTAGGCCGCCTGCATCTCGTCGACCTGCTGTTGGCCTTCGTCGCTCAGTTCCGGCGTCTCGGTGTCGGTGTCGTCGTCCGGCGTCTCTGTCTTGGTGTCTTCGTCTGAGCCCTGCTCCGGCGTTTCCGCCTCGGTGTTTTCGTCCCCGCTCATGACCCTCCGTCCCGATAGCGACCCCAGTGGCGCTTCGCGGTGCCTACCCGCTGCCGCGAGGTCCAAACGGCCCGTCCCTCTGCCACACTTTGTCAGTGGGCAGTCGAGGTGTCTCGAAGTTGGCTCTGACCATTGCCATCGCGCTGATGGTCGGGTCGGCCATCGGATTCATCGCGACCCTCTTCCTCGGCGCATTCGTGTTCGACAAATACGGTGCTTACGGCGAGGTGCCGGTCCCGGGCACCGGCAAGCTGCATCTGCCCGCAGGCCAGGCGACCGTCAGCTTTCACACCCTGACGGTCGGCGGTTCCTCCGGCGGTGGATTGCCGGTGCCGCACCTGGTGCTGGATATCGACCCGCCTGCAGGTGTTGCCGATCCGAAAGTCACCCAGAGCGTCGGCAGCTCGACGTCGGTCAACAACGACATTCACCGCCGGGTCTGGCTGGTTGAGATCACCACCGAGGGTGACTACATCATCACGACCAGCGGGGAGGTCAACGGATTCATCAGTCCCCGCCTGGCTTTCGGTCATGACAGCTCCGCCAATGCGTGGCTGGGCACCTGCGCGGGCGTGTTCTTCATCGGGCTGGTCGGCACGGTCGCGGCGTCAACGCGACTGTCCCGTGCCAAACGTACGGAGTCGCCGGCGCGGCAGGGGAGCGCACCGCCACCGGTGACGCCGACAGACGTGCCCTCCGGTGAGGGAGTGAAGATTCAGCAGCTCAAAACGCTTGCCGCATTGCGTGATTCCGGCGCGTTGACGGAGAAGGAATTCCAGGCCGAAAAGCGCAGAGTGCTCGACGGCGACTAGTGCCTCTCTAGTGGCCGCGCGCCTTCCACTCGTCGTAGTGCACGATCTCGTCGCCGATGCTGGTGGTGTCGCCGTGGCCGGTGTAGACGACGGTGTCGCCGGGCAGGCCGCCCAGCCGGCCCGAAATCGATTGCAGGATCGTCGGGAAATCGGAGAATGACCGCCCGGTCGCGCCCGGCCCGCCGGAGAACAAGGTGTCGCCACTGAACACGGCGCCCAACTCTGGGGCGTACCAGCAGACTGACCCGGGAGAGTGTCCCGGCGTGTGCAGGGCATGCAGTTCGAGCCCGGCGACGCTGAGTGTCTCGTCGTCAGACACCGCGCGAAAACTCTTACCCGGGTGCGTCATCTGCCACAGCACGTCGTCGGCGGGATGCAGCAGGACCGGCGCGTCGAGCGTCTCGCCGAGTTCAGGCGCGACGGTCACGTGGTCGTTGTGGCCGTGCGTGCAGACCACTGCCACCACATTGCGTCCGCGGACGGCAGCGACGATCGGCTCCGCGCTGTGTGCGGCGTCAAAGACCACCACGTCGGACTCGTCGCCGACCAGCCAGATGTTGTTGTCGACTTCCCAACTGCCACCGTCGAGTTCGAAGGTGCCGGAAGTGACGATGCGCTCGATGTTCGGCATCTACAGGATCACCACCGAGCGCAGCACCGTGCCGTCGTGCATCTTGTGGAATGCCTCCTCGATATCGTCGAGCCCGATGCGCTCGGAGACGAACTTATCCAAGGGCAGGCGGCCCTGCAGGTAGAGGTCGATCAAAGTGGGAAAGTCGCGTTCGGGAAGGCAGTCGCCGTACCAGGACGACTTCAGCGAGCCGCCGTGGGAGAAGAAGTCGACGAGCGGCATCTCGAGTTGCATATCCGGTGTCGGAACACCCACCAGCACAACGGTTCCGGCGAGGTCACGGGCGTAGAAAGCCTGCTTCCAGGTTTCCGGCCGGCCGACTGCGTCGATGACGACGTTGGCGCCGAATCCGTCGGTGAGGTCCTGGACGGTCTTTACGACATCGAGTTCGCGGGCATTGACGGTGTGGGTGGCGCCGAACTTTCGGGCCCATTCCAATTTGGTGTCGTCGGTGTCGATCGCGATGATCCGCCTGGCGCCGACGAGCGCGGCGCCGGCGATCGCCGCGTCGCCGACGCCGCCGCAGCCGATGACCGCGACGGTGTCGTCGCGGGTGACCGCGCCGGTGTTGATCGCTGCTCCGAGACCGGCCATCACCCCGCAGCCCAGTAGACCGGCGACCGCCGGGTCGGCTTCGGGGTTGACCAGGGTGGCCTGGCCGGCGGCCACCAGTGTCTTGTCCGCGAACGCGCCGATGCCGAGCGCCGGGGTGAGTTCGGTGCCGTCGGTGAGCGTCATCTTCTGCTCGGCGTTGAAGGTGTCGAAGCAGAGATGAGGACGTCCGCGTTTGCAGGCCCGGCACTGACCACAGACCGCACGCCAGTTCAGCACGACGAAATCGCCTGGCTCGACCGCTGTTACGCCATCGCCGACCGCTTCGACGGTGCCTGCGGCCTCGTGGCCCAGCAGGAAGGGGAACTCGTCGTTGATGCCGCCGTCGCGGTAGGTCAGGTCGGTGTGGCAGACGCCGCACGCGGTGATGTCGACGACGACCTCGCCCGGTCCGGGATCGGGGATCACGATGTCGACCACTTCGACGGGTTCGCCCTTTTTCCGCGAGATGACCCCGCGCACTGTCTGGCTCATGCGCTCCAACCTAACGCTCGGTCGGGCAAGCCCGTTTGCCCGCTCCTCCTGACCACGCTCAGTGCCCGGCATCGTCATCGGTAGTGTGCTGCGCCATGGCCGCCCTCGACCTGATCGACGACTGGCCGGTTGCGAATGCGGCCGCGGCGGTGGTCGGGCGCAACGGTGTACTGGCCACCCACGGCGATATCGAACGGCAATTCGCGCTGGCGTCGGTGACCAAGCCTCTGGTGGCGCGGGCCGCGCAGGTGGCCGTCGAAGAAGGCGCTGTGGAACTGGACACCGCGGCCGGCCCGCCCGGATCGACCCTCCGCCATCTC
>CAVWEO010000064.1:0-115518 GCA_963753995.1 uncultured Actinomycetota bacterium
GCTTTCCGTCCTGTGGCTGCTGCCGCTGGTCGGCGCCGTCGTGATCATCCTGATCCCGCCAAGCGGCCGACAGCTCGCCAAGTGGCTCGGAGTGGCCGTGTCGGTGGCAGTGCTGGCGCTGTCGATCGCGCTGGCGGTGGCCTTCAAGGCCGGCGGCCCGACCTATCAGTTCACCGAATCCCACCCGTGGATACCGGCGTTCGGCGCGGGATACACCATCGGTGTCGACGGCATCGCGCTGATGCTGGTGCTGGTCACCACGATTTTGGTGCCGTTCCTGGTGGTGGCCGGCTGGAACGACGTTGCCGATACGACGACCGGTCCCGCCGCACGCAGGCCTACGTGGCGTTGACGCTGACCATCGAATCGATGGTGCTGATCTCGGTGATCTCGCTGGACGTACTGCTGTTCTACGTGTTCTTCGAGGCGATGCTGATCCCGATGTACTTCCTGATCGGCGGTTTCGGTGGCGGAGCCCACCGATCGCGCGCCGCGGTGAAGTTTTTGTTGTACAACCTGTTCGGTGGCCTGATCATGCTGGCCGCGGTGATCGGCCTGTACGTGGTGACCGCCGAAAATGGTTCGGGCACATTCGATTTCCGTCAGATCGTCGCCGCCGTCAGCACAGGTTCGCTGGGCGCCTCCTCGGGTGTGCTCAAGGCGCTGTTCCTGGGCTTCATGTTCGCGTTCGCCATCAAGGCGCCGCTGTGGCCGTTCCACCGCTGGCTGCCCGACGCCGCGGTGGAGTCGACACCGGCGACCGCGGTGTTGATCACCGCCGTGATGGACAAGGTCGGCACCTTCGGCATGCTGCGTTACTGCCTGCAGTTGTTCCCTGACGCGTCAACGTATTTCCGGCCCGCCATCGTCACCCTCGCGGTGATCGGCGTCATCTACGGCGCGATCGTGGCGATCGGCCAGACCGACATCATGCGCCTGATCGCGTACACGTCGATTTCGCACTTCGGCTTCATCATCGTCGGCATCTTTGTGATGACGAGTCAGGGCCAGAGCGGTGCGACGCTGTACATGCTCAACCACGGCATCTCCACCGCCGCGGTGTTCCTGATCGCCGGCTTCTTGATCTCGCGCCGCGGCACCCGCTCGATCGCCGCCTACGGCGGGAATCCAGAAAGTAGCGCCGGTACTGGCCGGGACCTTCTTGGTCGCCGGGCTGGCCACGGTGTCGCTGCCCGGGCTGGCGCCGTTCGTCAGCGAGTTCCTGGTGCTGCTGGGCGCCTACAACCGCTACTGGCTGGCGGCGGCGGTGGGCGTCGTCGCGCTGGTGCTTTCGTCGATCTACATCCTGTGGCTGTACCAGCGGGTGATGACCGGCCCCGTCACCGAAGGCAACGAACGGATCCGTGACCTGGTGCCACGCGAAATCCTGGTCGTCGCACCGCTGATCCTGCTGCTGCTGGTGCTGGGGATCTACCCGAAGCCGGTGCTCACCATCATCAACCCCGCGGTGGGGAACACCATGGCGACCATCGGTGCGCATGACCCCGCGCCGATTGTGCGGCCTGGCACGGCGCACGTGCCTGGAATGGCGGAAGGACCGCACCGATGACGTCTCCTCCCATGCCCACACCCAGCGTCGAATATGGGCTGCTCTCACCGATATTCATCGTGTTCGGTGTCGCGGTGGTCGGCGTCCTGGTCGAGGCGTTCCTGCCTCGGCGGGCCCGCTACGGCGCCCAGGTACTGCTCGCGCTCGGCGGCTTGAGCGCGGCGATCGCCGCGGTCATCGTGGTCGCCCGCCAGCTCGATCCCCCGGGCCGATTCGCGGTGCTGCACGCGCTGGCCGTCGACGGGCCGACTCTGCTGTTGCAGGGTGCCGTCCTGCTGGTCGCGTTGCTGGCCGTGTTCTTCTTCGCCGAGCGCTACAAGGGCGACAACGCGGCCGCCGGACCGGGTGCCGCCACGGCCACCGCTCATGTGCCGGTCGCGCTGGATGCCTTTACGCCGCAGGCATCGGCGGTTCCGCACAGTGCGGCCGAACACGAGGCGGAGCGGGTCGGCGCAAGCCAGACCGAGGTGTTCCCGCTGACCATGCTGGCTGTCGGCGGCATGCTGGTGTTCCCGGCAGCCAACGACCTGCTGACGATGTTCGTGGCGCTCGAGGTTCTGTCGCTGCCGCTGTACCTGCTCTGCGGGCTGGCGCGGCACCGCCGCCTGCTGTCGCAGGAAGCGGCGGTCAAATACTTTCTGCTGGGCGCGTTTTCGTCGGCGTTCTTCCTGTACGGCGTAGCGCTGCTCTACGGCGCCACCGACACCCTTTCGCTGCCCGGCATCGCGAAAGCGTTGGCCGCCGACCACAGCCACTCGATGGCGCTGACCGGTGTCGCGCTGTTGTCGGTCGGGCTGTTGTTCAAGGTCGGCGCCGTCCCGTTCCACTCATGGATCCCCGACGTCTATCAAGGTGCGCCGACGCCGATCACCGGGTTCATGGCCGCCGCCACCAAGGTCGCGGCGTTCGGCGCCCTGCTGCGCGTGGTCTATGTCGCGCTGCCGCCGCTGCACGATCAGTGGCGGCCGGTGCTGTGGGCCATCGCAATTCTGACCATCGCGGTCGGCACGGTCACCGCGGTGACGCAGACCGACGTGAAGCGGATGTTGGCGTATTCGTCGATCGCGCACGTGGGCTTTCTCCTCACCGGCGTGATCGCCGACAACCCGGCGGGTCTGGCGGCGACGATGTTCTACCTGGTCGCCTACAGCTTCAGCACGGTGGGCGCGTTCGCGGTTGTCAGCCTGATTCGCAACGCACACGGCGAAGAAGACGCCACCACCGCGCATTGGGCTGGCCTGGGTCAGCGGTATCCCGTTGTCGGCCTGCTGTTTTCGATGTTCCTGCTGGCCTTCGCCGGCATCCCGCTGACCAGTGGATTCATCAGCAAGTTCGCGGTGTTCTCCGCGGCGGCCAAGGGCGGCGCGGTGCCGTTGGTCATCGTCGGTGTCATCGGCAGCGCGGTCGCCGCGTACTTCTACGTTCGGGTGATCGTGCTGATGTTCTTCACCGAGTCGCACGCTGAGCCGGTCCACGTCGTGATGCCCAGCTTCTGGAGCAAGGCAGCCATCGCGGTATGCGCCGCGATCACGATCGGCTTGGGCATCTTCCCGCAGCCGTTGCTCGATCTCGCCGGGCAGGCCGCGCAGTTCTTGACATGACGTCGACGCTGGTTATCAGCGACGACTCCGGCGCGGTCAGATTGTTGACCATGAACCGGCCCGCAGCGCGAAACGCGTTGAGCCCGGACCTGATCGGGGCGCTGTACACCGCGCTGCGCGAAGCCGACGACGACCCGTCGGTGCGGGCCGTGGTTCTCACCGGCACCGACCCGGCGTTCTGCGCAGGCGTCGACCTCAAGGAAGCCCAGCGGCTGGGCCCGTCGTACTTCGAGCTGTTCCAGAAGCAGAACTGCATCCGCCAGACCGGGGAGATGCGCACGCCGATCGTCGGCGCCATCAACGGCGCGGTGTTCACCGGCGGACTCGAAATGGCTTTGGGTTGCGACTTTCTCATCGCCTCTGAGCGCGCGGTGTTCGCCGACACCCACGCCCGCGTCGGGATTCTGCCCGGCGGCGGGATGACGGCTCGGCTTCCGCGGGTCGTCGGTGCCGCGATGGCGCGCCGGCTGTCGATGACCGGCGAAGTGGTCGACGCCGCGCGCGCCGAGCGAATCGGCTTGGTCACCGAGGTCGTGCCACATGAGCAGTTGTTGACCAGGGCCGTCGAGCTGGCCGGTCAGATCGCCGAAGTGCCTGCGCCAATCATGGCTGGACTCAAGGAAATCTACGTCACCGGCGCCGCCGCGATCACCGACCCCGCTCTTGCCGCCGAACAGGCCATCGCCGGTGCGCAGACGCTGGATCGTGACGGCCTGAAAGATCGTTACGCCGAAATCAGCGAGCGCAACCGCCGCCAGATTCGTTCTCAGCCAGACGCCAGCAGCGGGCTGTAGTCGGTCGGCGGGTCAACCAGATTCATTGACCGGTAGAGCTTTTCGCTGAGCGCCGGGCTGGTCTCAGCCGCGGAAAGCACCGCCTCGCGGAACTCCAGCAATTCTTTGGACGCCGAATGATCCGGGTCTCCGCTGTCCATGTAGAGATCGTTGAATTGATTGGATGCCCACATCGGTCCGATCTGCTCGGCGGCGGCCGCGAAGAATCGCAGCGCGAAATCGCCGTTCGCTTCGGCCAGACACGCCTGCAACGCCGTCGCTTCCAGCGCTGCCACCGTCATGCCCTGGCCGTAGATCGGGTTGGTACTACAGATCGCATCGCCGAACACCAAGAAGCCCGCCGGGAAACCGATCCATCTGGTCGTAGCGTCGCCACGATGGCGCCCGGGTAGCGGAACATGGAGATCTCACTGATCGGCTCGCCGCGCTTGAGCGCCCGCAACAACGCGGGCGGCGCGAACTGGGTGGCCATCCGGATCATCCCGGTAAGGCTGTCCGGTGGTTCGTTGTCCGCCACCCGCGTCAGCGTGAAAATCCAGGTGTCGTGCTCGTACACCGAAAAGGCTCCGCCGGTAGCCTTTTTCGGCTCGGGAACGACGAACGTCATCCGCTCTTTGATGATCCCTTCCGGGATCCGCATCAGCAGACTGGTGTAGTTCGCGGTGGTCGTCGAGCGTTCGGCGACTGGTCGCCCGTAGCCCAGGTCCTCCAGGAAAGCCGGCGTGCGCGCACCGCGCCCCATCGCGTCGACCACCAGGTCGGCCTCCAGGGTTCGCTGCGCTTCGGTGTCGCGGTCAACGATCTTGGCGCCGGTGACGCGCTGCGGGGTCGGTGCGATCGGCTCGACGAAGTCGTGGCCGTCGAGGATCTCCACGTTGCCGATGGCGCTGACCCGTTGTCTGACATGCGATTCCAGCAGCGGGCGGCTCAGCAGGTGGAGCTTGACGGCCGACGGGTCGCTGAATTTGCCCTCTCGGCTCAGCTCGTGGCCCGCAACCCGGATGGACACCCGGGACAGATCGCCGTCATCGCAGACCGCGGCGCCGGCGGCGATCAGGTCATCGTGGATGCCGGGGAACAGTTCGGCCAGCTCGTGGGCGCCGCGGCTCCACAGCACATGAAAGTGGCGGCCCTGCGGGACACCGCGCCGCTGATCGGCCGCGTCGGGCAGCTTGTCGCGCTCGACCACCGTCACTGTGCCGTAGAAGTCGCTGAGCACCCGGGCGGCGAGCAGGCCGCCCATCCCGGCGCCGCAGACGACAGCCCGCTCCCCCAGTTTGCCCACCGAATTCCCCCTCGCCCCTACGCGTCTGCCGGCTTACGCTACAGAGATAGTTAAGAGCTCAGGCCGAAATCATCGAGCCGAACGCCGCCAATCACCGCCGCCCGCGGGCGGCGTTGCGACGCTACTAAACCCCGGCCGTGGTCATATCGTCGAGCGCGACCGCCGCCAGGTCCGGCCGCAGGACGCTCAGCTCTTCGAGTTCCTCGTCAGCACGCCGCTGCACCAGCAACGGAATGAATCCTCGAACCCGGCTGCTCTGAAAATGCGAGTACGCGTGCCGCACAACGGCGGTGACGTGGTCCGGCGGAAGAGTTGGATACTTCTCGGCGAGGCGACGCTCGACGTCGTCTATCCACACCCGCTCTTCCTGAGGCATCCCGATATTGTTGCCGCCAACTGACCACCGGTCAAGATATTCCGCACCGCCGGACTGTGTAACCAAAATCGCAGCGCACAACCCTCGCGCTAGCCATCCTCGTCATGCAGAGAACGGCCGGGTGGCCAGCAGGTAGATCGCGAACACCGCGAGCGGCGCCAGCAATGGCAACCACGGCAGCTGCAGCGGAAAAGCGGTCGCGACCAGGCCTGCAAGCGTGAACCCCACGGCGGCGACCAGCGTCGCCGCGCTCACCGAATCCAGGCCGATACCGCTCGCGGCACCATGTCGCAACACCAGATAGACGGCTGCCGACAGGCCCGCCACCGCCGCCACCGCGGCGGGCGGGCTGGTCAACGCGATCACCGCCACGGTGAGCAGCACCGCAAGCGTGGCAACGGGGCGGAAAACGGCTGCCGCCATCACGGCGATCAGTGCAGACACCGCCGCGAGCCGGGCCGGGCCGTGCGTTCCCACACCGGCGGCGGCCACCATCAGCAGTCCGCACGCCGTCGACAGCAGCTGCACGACCAGCTGCGTTCCGCACCTCATCGCCGCCGTCCCGCCGGTCGCCGGCGGTGGTCGGGCACCGCCTGCATCGACTGATCCAGGGTCCGACCCGGCTCCCAGGCCACCACGTCGACGCCGACGGTGCCCATGTCGCGGTACATGGCCGAGCGTTGCAGCGCCCACATCCTCTGCACCAACGGATCCTGGGCGGTGCGGAACGGGGCACCCTGCAACACGTCGACCGCGACCACGACGTGACCGCGTCGGCGCAAGTCGATCAGCGCCAGCGCGAATTCGGTGTCGAGCAACGTGGACAGCCCGACGACGATCGCACCCGACGGAATCGCCGACCGCGGCGCCAATGTCCCAGTGGTACTTTCGAATTCATCACCCGCGTCGAGCACGGCGTCCAGCACGCGATAGAACTGGCGCTGCCCGATGTCGGCGCCGAGCCAGCGGGGCCGGCGACCGCCGAGCGCGACGAGGCCGGCCCGGTCACCGTTGCGCAGCGCGGTCTGCACCACCTGGGCGGCGCCACGCACGATGCGCTCGGTGGCCTCGGTCGCAGGACCGGCGGGCTGCGGATAGGCGTCGACCAGCACCACCACGTCGGCGGAACGATCGGTCAGCCGCTGAGTGACGTGCAGCCGACCGCGGCGGGCGCTGACCGGCCAGTTGACCGTGCGCAACTGATCACCCGGCACGTAGCTGCGGATATCGGCGTACTCGACGCCGCGTCCGAGGTGCCGGGTCAGGTGGGTGCCCAGCCGGTCGAGGAGCGCGCTCGGCGGCAGCGTCGTCGGTTGCGGCGGAGTCAACGGGAAGACGGTCACCTCCGCTGCGTCCACGGTTCCCGCGCCGACCAACAGCCCGCCGTGCGCGACGACCTCGATCGAGGCCCGGACGGGATACCTCCCCCAGCGCTCGGCACTGGCGGTTACCGTCTGCCGCGGACCGGCTGACCGCTGGACGACCTCGAGTTGCATTCCGTCGATCGCTGACACCGCGAGTTTTATCGCGGTGCCGAATGTTTCGGTCTCAGCCCACAGAGCCAGCTGCATCGGCTCGGATTCGAAGCATCGCTGCGACCCGGGCTCGGCATGCACCCTGACTTTCGGCAGCAATCGCTGCCAACTGACCGAACACAGCACACCGAGCAACGGGGCTGCGAAGGCGACGAGTTGCCAGCAGGACCGGATCAGTCCGACCGCCAGTGCCAGCGCCGCGCAGGTGGCGACCGCCCGCGTCAATGACGATGCGCGCCAACGTAGCTCAACCTCTCGAAGCTCAGCCACGCCGACCTACTGCGGGCCGCCGTGTGTTCGTGGGACCGGCAACCGGCGCAGCAGTTCCTCGACGATGTCCGAGCCCTGGATTTTCCGGACCCACATCTCCGGACGCAATGTGATCCGGTGCGCCACCACGGGTGGCGCCAGCGCCTTGATGTCTTCGGGGATCACGTAGTCGCGGCCGAGCAGCAGCGCGCGGGCGCGGGCGAGCTGCACCAGATCGAGTTCAGCGCGCGGACTGGCGCCGACCGCGACCTGGGGATGGTGTCGGGTCGCTGCGGCCAGCGACACGACGTAGCCCAGCACGTCCTCATGCACGCTGACCTGCTCGACGGATTCGCGCATCGCCAGCAGATCATGTTGATCCACAACCTGATTGACGGTCGGCGGCACCGATCCCCGATCCAGGCGGCGTCGCAGCATCGATACCTCGTCGCGCTCCGAGAGGTAGCGCAGTTCGAGCCGCAGTGCGAACCGGTCCAGCTGCGCCTCGGGCAGCGGATAGGTGCCTTCGTACTCGATCGGGTTGTCGGTGGCCAAGACGATGAACGGCTGCGGCAGCGGATGCGTGACACCGTCGATACTGACCTGGCCCTCGGCCATCGCCTCCAGCAGCGCCGCCTGAGTCTTGGGCGGCGTGCGGTTGATCTCGTCGGCCAGCAGCAGGTTGGTGAAGATCGGGCCGGGACGGAATTCGAAGTGACCCGACTGCATGTCGTAGACCGTCGAGCCGAGCAGATCCGCCGGCAGCAGGTCCGGGGTGAACTGCACGCGGGTGAAATCCAGCCCGAGTGCCGCTGCGAACGACCGGGCTATCAGCGTTTTCCCGAGGCCGGGCAGATCTTCGATCAGCACGTGCCCGCCCGCGAGCACCGTTGTGAGAATCAGCGTGAGCGCCGAGCGCTTGCCCACCACGACGCGCTCGATCTCGTCGAGCACCGCCGCCGCGCGGGTCGTCGTCGTCACGGTCTCGGAGGTCATGTCCGACGCGTACCCCGTGTCATACCTGCTCAAGCCGTTCGAGGATTTCTTCCAGCGTGGCCCGGCCCGGGCCTGGCTCGCTGATACCGGTGCGCGACACGTTGTTGGGGTCCACCCACGCCCACAGGTCCGGGCCGAAAAGCGTTCGCCCGGTGGCGTCGAACGCGCGCGGGTCTTTGGCTTGCCGCTGCCCGGTGGCCATCCCGAATCGTCGCGCCAGCATCGGCCGCAGGTGCCGGTCCCAGTCGGCTCGTGTCGATTCCGACCGGCGAATAAGGGTTTGCGTCCGGGACAACCAACTGCGCAGCGTCTCCTCGAGGGGGTTGGGCACCTCGGGCGGCGGCGGGTCGGCGTCGCGACCCAGGACCTGCCGCACGTTGACCAGCGCGAAAAGCGCTGCGGCACCGGCCGCCCACAGCACGAACCGACGATCGTGCAGCGTCAGCGCGGTCAGCTCCGCGCACAACACCACGGAAACACCGAGCGATATCAGCCTTTTCATACCGAACTCCCCATCTCGGCGAGCACTAGCCGCAGCACGTCGACGGCACGGCTGCGATGCGTCTCGGTCATCACATGCGGACTGAACCGCGCCTCCTCGAACAGATTCACCAGTTCGGCCGCATTGTCGGCACGCAGCGCGTGGTGGTCGACAGCGCGGGCCAAAACCTCTGTGGGAGTGTCGAAATCCTGCGGTATCGCTCCTGGGTGACGTTGCAGCTCACGTTCCATCGCCACGTAGCACGCGATAATCGCCTGTCGTGGTTTCTGATCGGAATCTTCGATCTCGGCCAACCCGCTTTCCGCGGCCCGCACCAGGGAGAGGGCCGCCGGGGCCACGGGAGCCCCTTGGCCGATCTCTCCGGACGCAACGACGGGACGAGCGGCTCCCCCGCGACGGCCGGATCGGCGGGCGATGACTGCGCCCGTGACGGTCATCACCAGCAGCGCCACCGTGCTGGCGATCAGGTAACGCACTACGTCGCGGTCGGCGCCGTCGTCCTGGGATTCCGGTCGCTGCGGGGCGCCGCGCGCCGGTGCGGGACCCGTCGAGTTGGGCAGCGACTGCGGCTGATCGACCTGATGCGGCCCGATGAGCTGCAACAACAGCCATGCCACGACCAGCCACACCACCAGCACGGCCGCCACGATCAGCATCACCCGCCAGGCCGGCCGGCCGCCGCCGTCGGAAAAGCTCTTCGGCAGCGGACTGGCGCTGCTCGCCACCCGTCGCGGATCACGCAGCCGGGCGATGAGCGCCACCGCCACGATCACCAGCGACCCGCTGAGCAGGGCCGCAACGTAGATCAGCGACGCGCCGCTCTGCGGGGGTGGCCGGTCGGCACGCTCGACGCCCGGCAGATATCCGCGCAAAGCCGCGGCGATGGCGATCAACAGCACGATCACGGCGACCACACGGCCGGTCGCCCTGTCAAAGATCGGCACACCACCAGACAAGTGCCCATCGTGGCACGGAGTCGAGGTGCACGGCCAGCGATCGGCCCAGTTCAGTGGCGCTCGGCGAGCTCCGCCAACCGGTCCAGCGACGCCTGCAGGTTGTGGGTCGTGGTGCTGCGCGCTTTTGCCAGGCGCTTCTCGTCGGTCAGGCGCGTCCAGTCGTAGGTGTGCGTCACCCGGGTGCGGGCATCCTCCAGCGGCTCGAGCTCCCAGCGCCACAGATGCCCGGGCGGCGGCTGCCCGGCGGCCGACGGGTTCCATGCGATGCGACTGCCTTCGACGAACTCGACCACATGATTCTCCCGGATGTTGCCGTTGGTCAGCGTCATCGTAAAGATGTCACCGATCGCGCGGACCCGTTGTCCGCCTTCGGCATTCGCGAGGTTGTCATTGCCGTCCCAGCGCACCTGTTGTGCGGGGTCGGCGATCAGCTCGAAGATCTGGCCCGCGGCGGCGGCGATCTCGCGGCTCGCGCTCACCACCCGCGGACTTTCTGTGTCGTCGGACATAGCTCGATCCAAGCACTCAGCCGCGGCGGTAGTCCTCGAGGTAGGACGGCAGCGGTATCGCCTGATCGAGGTCGTCGGCGGGGATGGGCGATCCCGGCTGCAGGGTGAGCGGCAGGATCCCGGCCCAGTGCGGCAACGTGACGTCTTCGGCATCATCGACGGGCCCGCCCGTGCGGACCTTGGCCGAGACCTCCACGAGGTCGAGGGCGATCACGGCGGTCGCCGCGAGTTCGCGGGCGCTGGGCGGCCTGCTGTCGGTGGACCGACCGGCCGCGACGTGATCCAGCAGCGCCGCCAAGGCGCGCCGCTTCTCGTCGTCGTCGCGCACCAGTCGGGCGTTGCCAACCGCGACGACCGACCGGAATTCCAGCGAATGGTGCATCGCCGAGCGCGCCAGGACCAGACCGTCGACCAGTGTCGCCGTGACGCAGACCGGCAAACCGTCGGGAGCGCCGGCGGCTGCGAGCATCGGGCCGCTGCCCGTCGATCCATGCAGGTACAGCGTCTCGCCCAGCCGGACGTGCATCGTCGGTAACACCACCGGCCCGTCGTCACCGACGACGCCGACATGACAGAACAGCGCTTCGTCGAGGATGCCGTGGACGGTGGCGCGGTCGTAGCGGGCGCGTTCGCGATACCGGGTGGGCACGGTCCGCGCCGTCGGCGCGTATGCCTGGTCTGCCGTCATCGTTGCCACCTCGTTTGCACTAGTACATACTTGTTTATGTGTCAGAACAATACATGATCAGCGGTACGGGTGCCGAGGCGATTGCATCCGACGTCGAAGCCGCCATTTCTGCCGGAGCGCTGGCACCCGGTGCCGAGCTGCCGCCGATTCGCGAGTTGGCCGGTCGGCTCGGCGTCAACGCGAATACGGTGGCCGCCGCGTATCGCCTGCTGCGCCAACGCGGAGCCGTCGAGACCGCGGGCCGGCGCGGCACCCGGGTGCGGAATCGTCCGGCTACCACTCCCCGCTCGCTGCGTGGAATCGTCGTCCCGTCGGGTGCGCGCGACCTGTCCACCGGCAACCCGAATCCCGACCTGCTCCCCATCGCCGGGCTCAGCACGCGGAGGGGCACACCGGTGCTGTACGGCGATCCACCGGTCTCGGCGGAGCTGGCCGAGTTCGCGCGGACATCGTTGACTGCCGACGGTGTTCCGGCCGAGCACATCGCGGTGACCGCGGGCGCCCTCGATGGCATCGAACGCGTTCTCGCGGCCCACCTGCGTCCCGGCGACCGGGTCGCGGTCGAAGACCCTGGCTGGGCCAACCTATTGGATCTACTTGCCGCGCTGGGTTTTTCGGCCGAACCGGTGCGGGTCGACGATGACGGGCCGCTGACGGCCGATGTGGATTGGGCGCTGCGTCGCGGCGCACGCGCGCTTGTCCTGACGACCCGCGCGCAAAATCCGACCGGTGCGGCGGTGTCGCGCGGGCGCGCGAACGAGCTGCGAGCGCTGCTCGGCGCCCACGACGACGTGTTGCTCATCGAAGACGACCACTGCGCAGGGATCGCCGGCGCGCCGCTGCACACCCTGTCCGGCACAACCCGGCACTGGGCGTTCGTCCGTTCGGCCGCGAAGGCCTACGGTCCCGACCTGCGATTGGCGCTGCTGGCCGGCGACCAGCGCACGGTCGAACGGGTGCACGGGCGGCTGCGGCTGGGCCCCGGTTGGATCAGTCACCTCTTGCAGGACATCGCGGTCAGTCTTTGGAACGACGCGGCCGCCACCCGGATGGTCCATGACGCCGAGGTCGCCTACACCCGTAACCGTGAACTGTTGGGTGGGGCGCTCGCCGATCGTGGGGTGACCTCCCACGGGAAGTCCGGACTCAACGTCTGGGTCCCGGTCGCCGACGAAACCGTCTCGATCACAAGGCTGTTGAGTGCAGGCTGGGCCGCGGCACCGGGAACGCGGTTTCGGATGGGCAGCCCGCCGGGAATGCGGATCACCATCTCGGGGCTGGCGGCCGAAGACATCGACGCGCTGGCCGACGCGATCGCCGAAGCGGTGCTTGCCGTCGGTCGCGCCAGCGTGTAGCAGACCTGGTCTCGTTATCCACAGTTGCGGTTTGCTCCACAGGTGATGCTCTGCGCAGTGCCGTTCCGGTGAATGTGTCGGGCCGATCCATAACCTCGAGGTATGGGTCCAGCGATCAGCGCCGACGAGGCACGGGAACGGATCACGTCCGCTCTCGACGCGATCGACGCCGGCCACGACCTGTTGCGTGTTACTCCGTCGGATCTGGTGGGCAACACTTTTCGGCTTGACGTCGCCGAGCGCCTGGAAATCCAGGAGCGCGCCAACGGGGGCGTGATGTACCGGATATTCGGCGAGATCGCCGATCCGCCCGACGAGGCCGGCGCTGTCGCGCAGATGCGGTCGGCGCTGTGGTCGCGACTCCGCATCACGCCCAACGAGATCACCCGGCAGTTCAAGCTCGCGGCGCGGATTCGGCCACGCCGGTCGCTGACCGGTCCTCCGGTCCCACCCGAACTTCCGGCATTGGCTGCCGCCGTCGAAGCCGGACATATCGGCGACGACCACATCCGGTCGGTGTGCCGCGCCATCGACGTATTGCCCACGCGCGTATCGCCGGTCGACGTCGAAGCCGCCGAGCGCACGTTGGTCCGGCACGCCGTGGAAGTCGATGCCGGCGTCGTCGCGAAACTCGGCCAGCGCATTGCCGATTACCTCAATCCCGACGGCCTGTTCAGCGACGAGGACCGCGCCCGCCGGCGTGGACTGCACCATGGCCCGCAAGGGCCGGACGGGATGTCGCTGCTGTCTGGGCTGATCGACCCGCGGTGCCGCGCCTACTTCGAAGCGGTACAAGCGGCGGTGCGGCCGGGTTGGCATCAGCCCGACAAGGATTCGCGCGACCATCGCTCCGCCCCCCAGCGCTGCCACGACGCGCTGAAGCTCGGCCTGGAGACCGCCATCGCGTCCGGCGGTCTGGGTGTGCACCGCGGCCATCCGGTCACGGTGGTGGTCACGACGACGCTGGCCGAGCTCCACCAGGCGGCCGAGGCCGGACGCGACCCGTCGGCTCCGATGCCGCCTCCGGCGACAACCGGCGGTGGCTCCCGGCTACCACTGCGCGATCTGATTGCCATGGCCGGCAAGTCGATTCACTACCTGGCCGTGTTCGACGAGCACAGCAAGCGACCGCTGTACCTGGGCCGCCAAAAGCGCATTGCCACTGCCGACCAGCGGTTGATCTGCTACGCCCGGGACCGCGGCTGCACGCGTCCCAACTGCCTCGCGCCGGGCTATCGCTGCGAGGTCCACCATTCGCGGGACTGGGCGCGCGGCGGACGCACGGATGCGGACAGCTTGTTCTTCCTCTGCTGCTCTGACCACGGCATGGCAAGTCGCGGTGAATCGGACACGTGTGTCGTCGACGGCCGACTGGGCTGGACTGACGGCACCGGTCCGCCCGAGATCAACCACGCCCATCACCCCGACGAGCTGCTGCGCGGCGATCCGGACCCGCCGGAAGAGGCGGCGTGAGCGTCGAACGCGCGGAAGCTGCCGTCGAGCACCTGCAAGTGTCCGACCGTCCGCCCGGTCACCACCGCCGGATCCACCAGTACCAGTTCCGCTGCCGCGCGTGCGAATTCCTCCGCGGTCGATACCTCGGCGAACTCGCGGGCGTAATACGAAAGACCCGGCGTCATAATCGCTTTCGACGGCGACAACGCATTGACCGCAATATTGTGGGGAGCCAGATCGTAGGCGGCACAGGACGTCAGGTGCTCCAACGCCGCCTTGGATCCGCCGTAACCGGGCAGCACCCCGCCACTGCGGTCGGCGTACGGCCCGTCGCCCGGTAGCCGTGACGCGACCGAGCTGATGTTGATGATCGACCCGACGCCCGCCGCCATCATGTCCGGGCAGACCAGCTGAATCAGCTCATAAGCGGCGAACACCGCGATCTCGAAGTGCCGGCGATACGCGCCCAGCGGCGTGCCGAGCACTGGCGGAAAGTCCGCCTTGATACCGCCCTGATGAGCTTTCGCCGGCTTGGGGCGTGCGTCGTCGCCGGCCTTCGGCGGACGACCCGGCGCGGTGAACGCCGCATTGTTGACCAGAATCGTGATCGGGCCCAAGGCCTCTCGTGCCTCGCCGACCAGCCGAACGATGTCGTCGCGATCGAGCAGGTCAGCCCGGATCGCCAGCGCCCGGCCACCAGCCACCTCGATCTCTGCAACGGTATCGCCGATCGTGCCGGGAAGCCTTTCATCCCATACACTTTCGGTCCGGCCGACCACTGCGACCGCCGCCCCGTCGGACGCCAGGGCCAGAGCGATCTCACGGCCCAGTCCGCGGCTGGCACCGGTGACAATCGCGACCCGACCCTGCAGACGTCCCGTCACCGGCCCGACCCTACATCTCGGGTCACGCCGTGAACGAGAATCGCCGTGGTCTGGTCCACCCAGGCGTCGTCGAGCGGCTCGTCGGGGCTCAACAGCATGCGCAACAACGTCGACCCACCGATCAACTCGATCAGCCGATCCGGGTCGACATCCGGATGCACCTCACCGCGGTCAACCGCCTCACCGAGGCGAACCTGCACCGTGCTGAACAGCCCGGCGAAACGCGACATCACCCGGGCGTTGAGTTCGGCATCGGCGCTCATGTCGGCGACCAACCCCGGCAACGCGGCACGAACCACCGGGGTGGTGAACACATCGCGCGCGGCCGCGATCATCGCCCGTAGGTCAGCTGCCATTCCGCGAGTCGGACCGACCAGCGCCGTCGGCGCCACCGGAAAGGCCGCCTCGTGCACCAACTCGGCCTTGCTCGACCACCGGCGGTACAGCGCGGTCTTCGTCGTCCCGGCGCGTTCGGCGACCGCAGCCAAGGTCAGATTCGAATACCCAATTTGCACAAGCAGATCCGCGGTTGCCGTCAATATGGCAGCGTCGATACGCGGGTCGCGGGGCCGCCCGGCCCCAGCGGCCTTGTCAACCGCGGATGGGTCTGCTTTCATAACGCTACCCACCGTATCGTAATTGACGCGGTAGGGCTCGAAGAATGGAGGCACCCCGTGCCCAATGAACCTGTACTCGACCAAGTCGACCGGCTCCAGCGCTCGAGCCGCGACGTGACCACGTTGCCGGCCGTCTTGTCGACGTGGTTGTCGACGGTGCTCCCGGGCGGCGCCGCGCCCGAGATCACCGTGGAGAGCGGAGTCGACTCGACCGGCATGTCGTCGGAAACGATCATCCTGACCGCCCGCTGGGATGAAGCCGGCGCGCCGGTCGAGCAAAAGCTGGTGGCCCGGGTCGCGCCCACCGCGGAGGATGTCCAGGTCTTCCCGACCTACCGACTCGACCACCAATTCGATGTGATCCGCATGGTCGGCGAGCTGACCGAGGTCCCCGTGCCGCGGGTGCGCTGGCTGGAATCCACCGGGGAAGTGCTGGGGACACCGTTCTTTCTGATGGACTACGTCGACGGCGAGGTGCCGCCGGATGTCATGCCGTACACCTTCGGCGGCAACTGGTTTGCCGATGCGCCCGCCGAGCGCCAGCGTGAACTCCAGGATGCGACCGTGTCGGTGCTGGCGTCGCTACACTCGATTCCAGCCGCCGAGAAGATGTTTGGATTCCTTACCGAAGGGCAGAGCGGCGATACCGCCCTGCGCAAGCACATCAACTGGGTCCGGTCGTGGTACGACTTCGCGGTGCCGGATATCGGTCGGTCACCACTGCTGGAGCGGACATTCGCCTGGCTGGAGGACAACTGGCCGCACCACGCAGACGCCGCTGAACCAGTGCTGCTCTGGGGCGACGCCCGGGTGGGCAACGTGCTCTACCGCGACTTCCAGCCAGTGGCGGTGCTGGACTGGGAAATGGTGACGCTGGGTCCGCGCGAGCTCGACATCGCATGGATGATCTACGCACACATGGTCTTTCAAGAGCTCGCCGGCCTGGCGACCTTGGCTGGCCTGCCCGGGGTGATGCGCGAGGAGGATGTCCGCGCCACCTATCAGCGGCTCACCGGCATCGAAATAGGCGACCTGCGCTGGTTCTACGTCTACTCCGGGGTGATGTGGGCCTGCGTCTTCATGCGCACCGGCGCACGGCGAGTGCACTTCGGTGAAACCGAAAAACCCGACAACGTCGAGTCGCTGTTCTACCACGCAGGACTGATGCGACGTCTTATCGGAGAGGACCAATAATGCTCGGACCGCTCGACGAGTTCCCGGTTCACCAGGTCCCCCAGCCGATCGCATGGCCGGGTTCGTCGGACCGCAACTTCTACGATCGCTCCTACTTCAACGCCCACGACCGCACCGGGGAAATCTTCGTCATCAGCGGCATCGGCTACTACCCCAACCTCGGGGTGAAGGACGCGTTCCTGCTCATCCGGCGCGGCGAGACTCAGACCGCGGTGCACCTGTCCGACGCGATAGACCAGGATCGACTCAACCAGCACGTCAACGGCTACCGCGTCGAGGTCATCGATCCGCTGCACAAGCTGCGGATCGTTCTCGATGAAACCGAAGGCATTGCAGCCGATCTCACCTGGGAGGGCCTGTTCGACGTCGTCCAGGAGCAGCCACACATCCTCCGCGCGGGCAATCGTGTCACACTCAACGCGCAACGCTTCGCCCAACTCGGCAGCTGGAGCGGCCGGATCGTGGTGGACGGCAAAGAGATTCCTGTCGACCCGGCCACCTGGATCGGCACCCGCGACCGGTCCTGGGGCATTCGGCCGATCGGCGAACCAGAGCCGGCGGGCCGGCCCGCGGACCCGCCTTTCGAAGGCATGTGGTGGCTCTACGTACCCATGGCTTTTGAGGAGTTCGCCGTCGTGCTGATCATCCAGGAGGAGCCCAACGGATTCCGTTCGCTCAACGACTGCACCCGGGTCTGGCGCGACGGCCGCGTCGAACAGCTGGGCTGGCCGCGGGTGCAAATCCACTACCGGCCGGGCACCAGAATCCCCACCGGCGCCACCATCGACGCAGCCGCTCCCGACGGCACACCGGTTCACTTCGACGTCGAGTCGAAACTGCCGGTGCCGATTCACGTCGGCGGCGGGTACGGCGGCGACTCGGACTGGTTGCACGGCGTGTGGAAAGGCGAGAAGTTCGCCGAACGGCTGACCTACGACATGACCGATCCGGCGATCATCGGGCGTTCGGGATTCGGCGTCATCGACCATGTCGGGCGCGCTGTGTGCCGCGACGGCGACGGGGATCCGGTCGAGGGCTGGGGTCTCTATGAGCACGGCGCGCTGGGCCGCCACGACCCGTCGGGCTTCGCGGACTGGTTGACGGTTGCGCCTTAACGCAATTCGTCGATGATCGCGGCCAGCGTCGGCAGCCCTATCGGCGCCGCCTGGTAGAGGCAGACGGTGTCGGCGACGCCGTCGACGCGGTCCCGGATGTGCCGGGCGACGTCGGCAGGCCTGCCGCAGGCGGCGATGGTGTGCAGCATCTCGTCGTCGATGAGTCCGCCCATCTCTTCCCAGCGACCCTGCTTGGACAGCGCGTTCAGTTCGGGCTGCAGGTCCTGCCAGCCGTGGGCGGCCAGCACCGGCTGATACGCCGGCGTCGACCCGTAGAAAGCCAGCAGCGCCCTCGTCCGCGCATGCGCCGCTTCGACTTCGGCGTCGCTGTCGCCGGCCGAGACGATGATCTCGGGTAACACGGTGAAGTCGCTCGCGTCTACGGCCCGATGCTTTCAGACCCTCGTGCACTTTCGGCACGGTGTGCTCGTGCAGGAAACGCTTCGAGCCGAACGGCATCACCAGCAGTCCGTCGGCGTGCCGGGCGACGGCGCGGGTCAGCAGCGGCCCGAGCGCACCCACGTAGATCGGCGGTGGGCCATGAGGATTCGGCCCCGGGTTGAAGGTCGGCGTCATCAAGGTGTGCCGGTAATAGTCGCCGCGGAAGTCCAACCGCTCCCCGGAGTTCCACGCATGGAATATCGCGCGGAGCGCGGCGATGAGTTCGGTCATCCGGGCCACGGGTTTGTCGAACTCGGCACCGAATCGCTTTTCGATCTGCGCGCGGATCTGGGTTCCCAGGCCGAGAATGAACCGGCCCGAGCTCAGCAGCTGATGGTCGTTGGCCTGATGGGCGAGATGAATCGGATTGCGCGGGAACGCGATAGCCACGTTGGTCATCAAATCCAGGCCGGGCACCGTTGCCGCCAGCGTCAGCGGCGCGAAGACGTCGTGCGGGCCCTCGAAGGTGGCGACGCCGCTTGCGCCCGCATCACGGAGCTCCCGAGCGCGCTCAGCCGCGTCGGTCAATCCGTATAAAGCTGTGAAGACTTTCAGACAGCTCACATTACGCATCGCCGATGGGGTTGACTGAGAGGCATGGCTGATGCGACTTGGACCGCCGACGTCGTCGTGGTGGGGGCCGGTTTCGCCGGACTGACCGCCGCCCGCGAGCTGACCCGACTCGGCCACGATGTGCTGGTATTGGAGGGTCGCGACCGGGTCGGCGGACGCTCGTATACCGGCCACGTCGCCGGCATCCCGGTGGATATGGGCGGGACGTTCGTCGGCCCGACGCAGGACGCAGTTCTGAAGCTCGCCGCGGATCTCGGCATCACGACCATCCCCACCTATCACGACGGCGCGAACCTGATTCGGTGGCGCGGCGCGGTGCGTTCCTACAGCGGTACGATTCCGCGGCTGTCGTTGGGTGGCCTGCTCGATCTCGGCCGGGTCCGTTGGCAATTCGAGCGCATCGCCCGGACTGTGTCGCTGACCGAGCCGTGGACCGCACGGCGCGCCGCCCGGTTGGACAGCCAGTCGCTGGGCCAGTGGTTGCGATCGGTGCGCGCCGGAGCCACCACGCGCGACCTGCTGGCCATCATGGCGCGGGTGACGTGGGGCTGCGAGCCCGACGACGTGTCGATGCTGCACGCTGCCCGCTATGCCCGCGCGGCCGGTGGATTGGACCGGATGCTGGACGTAGAAAACGGAGCGCAGCAGGACCGTTTCTCGGCGGGCACTCAACACATCGCCGACACCGCGGCCGCCGAACTCGGCGACCGGGTGGTGTTGGAGGCTGCCGTCCAACGAATCGATTACCACGACAGCGGGGTGACAGTCACCAGCGAAAAGGGCCGGGCTGACGCGAAATTCGTCGTCGTCGCCGTCCCTCCGGAGCATTGGAGCGTCATCGAGTTCAGCCCGGCATTGTCCGCTGAACACCGGCGACTACCCGCGCAGTGGCCACAGGGCCGGCTCAGCAAGGCCTACGTCGCCTATGCCACCCCGTTCTGGCGCGATCAGGGGTTCTCCGGCGAATCGCTGTCCGACCAAGGCCCGGTGTTCATCACGTTCGACGTCAGTCCGCAGACCGACGGGCCCGGGATCCTGTTGGGATTCGTCGACTCCCGCGAGTTCGACACGCTACCGGCCGAGCAACGGCGACAGCGCGCACTGGAGTGCTTCGCGGCACTGTTCGGCGACGAAGCGCTCACACCAATCGACTACGTCGATCATCGTTGGGGCGCAGAAGAATTCGCACCCGGTGGTCCCACCGCCGCAGTGCCGCCCGGCTCGTGGACTCGCTTTGGACCGCTGCTGCGCCGCCCGGTCGGCCCGATTCACTGGGCCGGCACCGAGACCGCCGACGAATGGACCGGTTTCCTTGACGGCGCGGTGCGTTCAGGGCGGCGGGCCGCGGCGGAAGTTGCTGGAAGATTAAAGGGCACGCTGCAGGGGCACTGACTCGGCCAGTGCCCGCAGCTCCCGGTTGACCTCCAACGGCCGTTCCAGCATCGAGCAGTGCCCTCCCGGCAACTCCACCAGCCCGACCAAGTTCGGTGCGGCAGCGGCCATTCGGCGAGACTGGACCAACGGCGTCAACCGGTCCCGCTGGCTGCCGATGACCAGTGTGGGCACGGTTAGACCACTCAGGTCGATGTGCCGGCGTCCCATCGCCTCGACGAGCGCCCGGCCGCAGCCGCCGCGGCCCGCCGGTGATGTGGCACTGAACAATTCGAAGATGAGAGAGCTGACGGCACGGTCGGCATCGGCGCCGACAGCGAGCATCGAGACCATCTCGCGGCTGGCCCGGTGCACCGCGGGCGGCACGTTGAAGGAGCCGAAGATGTTGATCAGCGCGCGTCCGCCCAACACCCGCACGGCGGCGAACGGCGCCGGCACCGGCAGTAGCCGCACCTCACGCAGCAGATCGCCGGTGGTGGTGTTGATCAGCGCCACCGCGTCGGCACGGGCCTCGACCCGGTGGCGGTAGTGGTCCGACCAGGCGGCAATCGCCATGCCGCCCATCGAATGTCCAGCGATGACGGCGCGCTCCCCCGGCTCTAGCGTGGCGTTGAGCACCGCATCGACATCGGCAGCCAGGTGACTGAGGCTGAAGCCGCCGCGTCGCGGAAGCCCGCTGCGCCCGTGACCGCGATGATCGAACGCGATCACCCGGTAATTCTTTGCCAGATCGGCGATCTGATGGACCCACACCCGAATCGCACAGGTGATGCCGTGGGCGAGAACGATCGGATATCCGTCTTGCGGACCGAACACCTCGGTGTGCAGGCGGGTTCCGTCTGCGGAACGCACGTCCACGGTCCGGCTCGGCGGCAAAGCCGCAGGCAGAGCGTGCGGTGCGCGGGCCGTTCGCAGAGAACTCATTGCCCCTCCCCTCAACGCGGGCAACATCGCCGCGTCGGGCGAGCGTATCTGAGAGGTACACGCGGTGTCTGGCGAAATTGTCAGCGGCGACACTTTCCGGTGCACGCGGCCGCATCACGGGTTTAGCGGCGGCTCGTCGGCGGTATGCCCGCTGCGGCTGTGTGCAGCAGAGATTTGATTTTGAAACGTCATGGCTCACGGCAGCCATAGACTCACAGCTAGATCGCGCGACATCGATATCGGAGAGCGGAGCACACATGAGCATCGTCGAGGCGGATGCAAAGGCGCAGACACCGTCCGAGCAGGACCCGCAGCACGCATTCGAAAGTGACGTAGCCGCAACACAGGCTTATCTGGACAGCCCGCGCTTCGACGGAATCACCCGGCTCTACTCCGCTCGCCAGGTCGTCGAACAACGCGGGACCATCCCGTCGGACTACATCGTCGCCCGCGAGGCCGCCGAGGCCTTTTACCCACGCCTGCGGGAATTGTTCGCCCAGAAGAAGAGCATCACCACGTTCGGGCCGTACTCGCCGGGGCAAGCCGTGACGATGAAGCGGATGGGCATCGAGGGCATCTACCTGGGTGGGTGGGCGACCTCTGCCAAGGGCTCCATCAGCGAAGATCCCGGACCCGATCTGGCCAGCTACCCGCTCAGCCAGGTGCCCGACGAGGCCGCCGGACTGGTCCGCGCGCTGCTGACCGCGGACCGCAACCAGCAGTATCTGCGCCTGCGGATGAGCGCGGAGCAACGTGAGAGGACGCCCGCGGTCGATTACCGGCCGTTCATCATCGCCGACGCCGACACCGGCCACGGCGGCGATCCGCACGTGCGCAACCTGGTCAAACGATTCGTCGAGGCCGGCGTGCCCGGATACCACATCGAAGACCAGCGGCCCGGAACCAAGAAGTGCGGCCACCAGGGCGGCAAGGTGCTGGTGCCGTCGGACGAGCAGATCAAGCGGCTCAACACCGCCCGCTTCCAACTCGACATCATGCGGGTGCCGGGCATCATCGTCGCCCGTACCGACGCCGAGGCGGCCAACCTGCTCGACAGTCGCGGGGACGAACGCGACCAGCCGTTCCTGCTGGGCACGACGAACCTCAAGATTCCGTCGTACAAGTCGTGTTTCCTGGCGATGGTCCGCCGCTTCTACGAGTCCGGCTTCAAAGAGCTCAACGGCCACCTGCTCTACGCCCTGCCCGACGGGCAGTACGCCGCGGCCGAGTCCTGGCTGGAACGCCACGGCATTGTCGAGCTGATCACGAAGGCCGCCGCGTCGCCGGACCATGCGCAGGAGTCGATCGACGCCGTGTTCGACGAGATCGAATCGAAGTTCGTGGACGCCTGGCAGCTCGACGCGGGCCTGATGACTTACGGCGAAGCCGTCGCCGAACTTCTCGAGTTCAACGCCAACGACGGCGAAGCAAGCGACATGAGCGCCGATGAGTGGCGGAAGTTCGCCCAGCACGCTCCGCTGTACACCGCCGAGCAGAAAGCAAAGGAACTGGGCGTCAACGTTTCCTGGGACTGCGAGCTGGCCAAGACCCCGGAGGGCTATTACCAGATCCGCGGCGGCATCCCTTACGCGATCGCCAAATCGCTTGCGGCAGCGCCCTTCGCCGACCTGCTCTGGATGGAGACCAAGACGGCCGACCTCGTCGACGCCCGCGAATTCGCCGAGGCGATCCATGCGCAGTTCCCCGACCAGATGCTGGCCTACAACCTCTCGCCGTCGTTCAACTGGGACACCACCGGCATGACCGACGACGAGATGCGAGCCTTCCCTGAGGAACTCGGCAAGATGGGCTTCGTCTTCAACTTCATCACCTACGGCGGCCACCAGATCGACGGGGTGGCTTCCGAGGAGTTCGCCACGTCATTACGTCAGGAAGGCATGCTCGCGCTGGCTCGCCTGCAACGCAAGATGCGACTGGTCGAATCGCCTTACCGCACACCGCAAACGCTAGTTGGTGGACCCCGTAGCGATGCCGCACTGGCCGCCTCGTCCGGCCGTACCGCGACCACGAAGTCGATGGGTGAAGGATCGACGCAGCATCAGCACCTGGTGCAGACCGAGGTGCCCAAGAAGCTCCTCGAGGAGTGGCTGGCGCTGTGGGGCGAGCACTACAAGATCGGTGAGACGCTGACCGTGCGGCTTCGTCCCCGGCGCGCTGGATCTGACGTGCTCGACCTCGGCATCTATGGCGCCGACGCCGACGAACCACTCGCCAATGTGGTCGTCGACCCGATCAAGGACCGTCATGGACGCAACATCCTCACGGTGCGCGACCAGAACACTTTCGCGGAGAAGATGCGCCAGAAGCGGCTGATGGACGTCATTCACCTGTGGCTGATCCACCGTTTCAAGCCGGAGATCGTCTACTACGTGACGCCCACCGAGGACAATATCTATCAGACCGAGAAGATGAAGTCGCACGGCATTTTCAGCAATGTGTATCAGGAGGTCGGCGAAATCATCGTCGCGGATGTGAACCAGCCGCGCATCGACGAGCTGCTGGCGTCTGATCGTGAAGCGCTGAAAAGGCTCATCGCCAAACAGGACTAGCCGACGAGCTCGGGGTGGAACTTCGCCGCCATCCGGCGAAATCCGTCCTGCCAGTCGACCTTTCCGGTACCGACTAGCTCGTGCATTCGTGACGCGTCGGTGGGGTTGCCGCGCAGTGCTTGCGGACTTTCCTCGAAAACCGGGTCCTTGCCGACCAGTGAGCCGAGGTAGCGACACCAGTCCTGCAGGCTGACGGTCTGGTCGCCGCACCAGTTCACGGTGGTCGCCGGCACCGACGCCGCCGCGAGCAGCTTCGGGATCGTCGCGATGATGTCGTCTTCGTGAATGGGGTTGTAGCTGGCCGCAATTCCGGCGGGCACCGGGATCGGGATACCGGCCAGCATCATCTCCATGTGATAGAACGGCCATCCCCCGTTGTCGCCGTACGGCACATTGAGCCGGGCGATGACGGTCGGCACTCCGAGGGCGCGCGCCATCGTCCGCGCCACGACTTCACCGGCGATCTTGGAGATGGAGTAGGTGGGAAACAACGGCTTGTGATTGTCTCCCAGAGCGGAACGCTCGGTGCGTGGTTCGTCGTCCGGCGGGTCGTAGACCGCGGCCGATGAGCAGTGCAGGAACGCTTTTGCGCTGCGGCAGTGCGCCATCAACAAGCCGACGGACTCGGCATTGGCCCCGAGGTCTTTGTCCCAGTCGCCGCTCTTGGCAACGGCCAGGTTGAGCACGTAGTCGAAATCGCCTGGCAGGCGAACCAAACTCCCCCGCGGCGAGATTGACCTTTTCACAGCGGACCCCGGCCGTCTCCAGGTCTTCGCGCGCGGCGGAATTGGTGAAGCGGGCGATACCCCAGACTTCGTTGTCGGCCGCCAGGGCCTTGGCGATGGGAACTGCGACCTGTCCGGTGGGGCCGGTGATGAGGATCTTCGCGTCACGCATCGGCCGATCGTATGTCGGGCACAACAGCGGCCGATCGGTTACGCTGGAACAAGTTGGTACACCGATCGGTTTACATCTTTGTAGGAGCCACCGACACCGCAAGGAGCACCACCATGTCCACTGTTCTCGTCACCGGAGCCGGTCGCGGAATCGGCCGCGCTATCACCGAGGAGTTCATTCGCCGAGGTCACCGCGTAATCGGGACCGCCCGCAACACCGATTCGCTCGACGGGCTCGACGTCGCCCACAAGCTTGCCCTCGACGTCACCGACGACGCCAGCGTATCCGCGGCGTTCGGCGCCGCGGGTGACGTGGACATCGTCATCGTCAACCCCGCCGAGATCTTCTACGCCGCGGTCGAGGCCATTCCGCTGCAAGAGCTGCAGCGGCTGTTCAGCCTCAACACCGTCGGCGCACTTCGCGTCGCGCAGGCCGCCCTGCCGCAGATGCGCGCCCGCGGCGACGGCAAGCTGCTGTTCATGTCCAGCGTCCTCGGACGCGTCGTGCTGCCCAACGGGTCCGCCTACGCCGCCACCAAGTGGGCGCTCGAAGCGCTGGTGGAGTCGCTCGCCATCGAGGTGGCGCCTTTCGGCGTCCAGGCCACGCTGCTCGAACCGGGGGCGGTGAGCTCCGGCGCACTCGAGAACATCACCACCTACACGCTGCCCGACGACCCGTACACCGCGCTCCGGGGCGACGAGGATCTACGCGCCGCGATGATCACTCCCGAGCAGGTAGCGATCGAGATTGCCGACGCAGCCGAGAAGCCGCAGTTGCCGCTGCGACTTCCGATCGGCGACCCGGCCCGTGCGGTGTTGGCCGCGCGCCGCGCCGCGCCCGACGACGTCCCGTTCGCCTGATCCCGAGCTAGGGCCGCATCTCATAGGCGCCGTCGTAGTCCCGGACCGACTCCCACACCCGGTTGAACCGGTTGGAGTCGGTGACGGGCCTGCGTACGGCAGCTAGAGCCCAATCCTGTTGCGCGGGCTCGGCACTCGCCTTTCCGTGCAACGCGACCGCGTACTGGGAGAAGTCGCGGATCTGGACCTCGAAGATCTGGTCCACCAGGTCGGCGTCGAGCCCGGTCAGGTCGGCTTGCTCGAGAATCAGCTGGCCGTAGACGACCAGGGTGAACAAGTGACCGACCACGAGTAGGAAGTCGAGGTCTTTCATCTGCTCCGGGCTCGGGGCCGCGGTGATCAGCAATTCCTTGAGCGCGCGTGCCTGCTCGTAGAACAGCGCGACGTTGGGGATCTTCGAGTGTTGCCGGTAGACCTTTGTCCAGTCCGCGAACTGAACTTTGGATGCGCCACGCGCCGGTCCTTGCGCCCAGAAGAACACGTCGTCGGCCGGGTCGTTGCGGGTGCCGATCTCCGGATACTCCGCGGGGTTGAGCATGTAGTTGGGCATGAACTTCAGGATCTGCGCCACGTTGACGTGGACGGTGCCCTCCAGTCGCGGCAGAGCACCGATCAGCCGGGCCACTTCGCAGAAGTAGGTGTTTTTCTCGAAGCCCTTGGCGGCCAGCACATCCCACAATAGAGTGACCACGGCCTCACCTTCGGACGTCACCTTGGATTTGGTCACCGGGTTGAACAGCAGGTACCGACGGTCATCGAGGCTGGCGCTGCGGAAGTAGTCGATCGCGCGATCGCTGAACAGCTTCATCGCGATGACCCGTGCGTAGGCCTCGACGAAACTGGCCCGCACGTGCGGGAAGTCGGTGACCGGGTTGCCGTACAGGATGCGATTGTTGGCGTGGGTGATCGCCTCGTAGAAAGCGTGCTCGCACATACCGATTGAGCCCGAGCACAAGTTGAACTTGCCGACGTTGACGGTGTTGAGCGCGGCCGAGAACGCCTCCGGCCCGGTGCACAGGATGTCCTCCTCGTGCACCGGATAGTCGTTGAGCCGGAAGTTGCTGACGAACATCTGGCCGTGCACCACGTTGTCGATGAGCTCGTAGTTGTCGTGGCCGCTGTCGGCGACGAACCACACATAGCCGTCGGCGCCGTCGATGTCGGTGCGCCGCGAGAACACCGAAACCATGCCCGCGACGTTGCCGTTGCCGATGTAGTACTTCTCCCCCGACGCACGGAAGACGACGCCCTCGTCATCGTCCTTGGCGGGCGTCAGCAGCAGGTCGGTGTTGTAGATGTCGGCGCCGTGCTCGCGCTCGGACAGCGCGAACGCCATCACGCCGCCGGCGTCGAGCTGCGCGGCCGCACGCTCCTTGGCCTTGATGTTGTCGCTCTGCCAGATCGGTCCGAGACCCAGGATGGTCACCTGCTCGGCGTACCAGTACGACAGCCCGTAGAAGCCGAAGATCTCGCTCAGGGCGGCGTTGCGGGAGGTGTCCCACCGCTTGTTCGGGTCGCCGCCGCCGTACTCCGACGGGGTGAGGAACGTCGCGAAGATCTTCTCCTGCTTGATGAAGTCGAGGAAATCCGACACCCACGCCGCCTCGAGGTCGTCGCGCAGCAGCTTGACCTTGCCACGGCCTTCAAACCACTCGATCACCGCGTGCAGCTGGCGCCGTGTCTCCGGGTCGAAGTGCGACGGGTCGTAGGTGTTCGGATTAAAAAGCAGTCCCATGACATGGGAATCTAGCCCTAGGGCTCAGCCGGATCTCGAGAAGCTAACGATTGGGCCGTCGCGCGGCGTGGGCGCGGGTTGTCGCTCATCACCCATGGTGTCGTGAGACCTTATGTCCTCTTACCTGCCTCGCACCCGACGAATCGCGGTCGCTGCAGCGGCGTGCTGGACCTTGTTCGCAGTCGGCACACCCTTGGCCGCTGCCGATCCGTCCACCGACGCCCTGGGCTTCGTCGACTCCACCGCACGCTGCACAGCACCCAACACCGCGGTCGCATTCGGCAGCACCGCGGAATCACGGGTGGCGATCTGCAAGAGCCCCGCCGGCCAGTACGGCTACCACGGTGTTCGGGTCAGCGACGGCGCGAAGCTGGTGGCGTCGGCGACCGCGGGCTCCGACGGGAGCTTCGTCGCCAAACAGGACGGCGTGACCTACACGGTCACATCGAGCGCGCTGGTGGTCAGCGACGCCAACGGGGTGATCCGCCGCGAATCGATGGTGACCTACCACGGGCCCAAGACCACGCAGAGTCCCGGCACCGCTGCGCAGCAGGCACCGAGCGTGGCGCCGGCCGCACCCCAAACGTCGGCGACCCCGGCCAAACCGCTACCGCCGCCACTGCCCGCCGAAGTCGGCGGCAAGCACTAGCCGGCAGCCGAAATCGACTGGCTCACTGTGTAGCTGTCGATACCTTCGGTTCCGAGCTCGCGTCCGTAGCCACTGTTCTTGACGCCGCCGAACGGCGCGGCGGGATCCATGATGTAGCCCTCGTTGACGCCGAATGTGCCGGACCGAACGCGGGTTGCCACGCCGTAACCGCGATCGGTGTCGGCGGTGAACACCGACCCGGCCAGCCCGTACTCGGTGTCGTTGGCGATTCGGATGGCCTCGTCTTCGTCCTGGTAGGAGATGACGGTCAGGACCGGGCCGAAGATCTCCTCGCGGGCAATCCGCATGTCGTTGTCGGCGCCGCTGAACAGCGTGGGCCGCACGTACCAACCGGTGTCCAGCCCGTCGGGCATCTCTGCGCCGCCGACGACCAGTCGCGCGCCTTCACTCATGCCCGATTCGATATAGCCACGGACACGCTCCTGCTGACGCCGGGCCACCAGCGGACCGACCGCAGTGTTGGGATCGGACGGGTCACCGACCGGCATCGATTCCATCGCTGCCGCCAGCGCGTCGACGAACTCCGCCTCACGGGCCGCCGGCACCAGAATCCGGCTGAGCGCGTTACACACCTGGCCGCTGTTGGCCAGGCTGGCCATCTGAATCCCGGTCGCCACGGCTGACGGGTCCGCATCCTCGAGCACGATCGCCGCCGACTTGCCGCCCAGTTCGAGGCTGACCTGCTTCAATCCCACCGCGCACGCGAGCGCGACCTGCCGTCCGGCCGCGGTCGAACCGGTGAACGAGACCTTGTCCACGCCGTCGTGGCTGACCAACTGCTCGCCGACGTCGCGACCGCCGGGCACCACATTGAGCACTCCGGGCGGCAAGTCGGCGTCGGCGACCAGATCGGCAAGCAACTGCGCGTCGAGCACCGACTCGGGCGCGGGCTTGAGTACCACCGAGCACCCGGCCAGCAGCGCCGGCACCACTTTGGCCACGGTCAAAAACTGCGGCATGTTCCACGGCACGATGGCGGCGACGACCCCGACGGGTTGTTTGATGACCCGAATGTCCTTGCCGTACAACCCCGGACGATCCTGCTGCCACGGGTAGCTACCGGCGATGCCACAGAACGCCGACATCATCGTCAGGGGCAGTCGGACCTGCGCCATTTTGGCGAAGCTGATCGGGGCACCGATCTCGGCGGAGATGAGCGCCGCCATATCCGCGCGCCGCTCCTTGTAGACAGCGGCAAGGCGTCCGATCGCCTCGACCCGTTCGCTGGGCTGCATTCGGGGCCACGGCCCGGTGTCGAATGCCGCGCGAGCCGACTGCACAGCGCGGTCGACGTCGGCAGGTCCGGCACACGCCGCGCGGCCGATCTCGGTCCCGCTGTGCGGCGAGATGACGGTGATGACAGAATCACCCTGCGCCGCAGCCCATTTCCCGTCGATGAAGAGTTGGTCCCTCTGGTACATCTGATCCCCTCAGGTGTTGCGACCGCCGTTGACGCCGAGTATCTGTCCGGTGATGTAGCCGGCTTCGTCCGAGATGAGAAATGCGCAGGCGGCGGCGATGTCCTCGGGTCGGCCCACCCGGCGCACCGGCGTGCGGGCGATGTGGTCTTCGACGGTTCCGCCGAGTTGATGCTTACTCTCGGCCCCGCGCAACATCGGCGTGTCGACGAATCCGGGCGGGACGGCGTTGACGGTGATCCCCGCCGGGCCGTACTCCAGCGCCAGGGATTTGGTCAGGCCGTTGACCGCCGACTTGGCCGCGACGTAGTGCGCCATCAACTGTTGGCCCGAATGCGTGCTCGACGACGAGATGTTGACGATGCGCCCCCAGCCCGCCTCCACCATGTCCGGTAGCACTGCCTGGATGGTGTGGAAGACCCCGTTGAGGTTGACGTCAATCACCTTCGACCATTGCGCGAAGCTGATCTTCGAGAACTTCTCAAAGCCCGTCATGCCGGCGGAATTGACCAGCACCAGGATTGGGCCGAGCTGTTCGCGAATCGCCGCCACCGCGGCGTCCACCTGCTCGCGATCGGTGACATCGACGACGTAGCTGAACTCGCCGTCCGAGGCCGACAGATCCATGACGGCCACTCGAAAGTCGTCGGCGCGCAAGCGTTCAACGATCGCACGACCAATTCCTGAGGCACCGCCGGTGACGACCGCCGTCTTCAAGCTCTTCAACCCACTTTCCTGAGCGACTGCCCAAACACTGCATGCCTATCACCCCGTGTCGATTAGGGTCAAGCCCATGGACCGGCCACCGTTCCACTTTCGCCGTGCAGGCGACCAATGTGGCCGCCGGGCGGGCGTGGCGCGAAACCGTGCGCAAGGTCGAAGATCTCGGCTACTCAACGCTTTTCCTCGCCGATCACTACCTGGGCCCCGGGCCCGCCCAGAAAATCGCGCGCACACCTCGACAGGATCTCGGCCGCGGTCAGTGAGACACTGCTCGGTTGCCGGGTCTGCTTGATCGACTAGCACGTGCCCGCAGTGCTGGCCGTGGAGGCGGCGACCCTGGATCTGCTCTCGGGCGGTCGCGCCCACACCCGCGACCACCAGGCCGTCGGAAACCATTGTGGACGTTCTGCTTCCGCAACGGGAGTCGCTCGGCGTCAATCACGTCGCGGTGCAACAGAACCTTGACCGCGACCCGCCGAGGGTGTAACCATGGCACCTGACTATTGGGCGATCGCTCAAACTGTGACAGCGCCCCGAACGACCACCGCAGGAGCGAGACGACTCAATGGCAAATGCGGACCAGATACAGCGACGACCACAAGCTCGACGAGAAGGCCTGGTACGCGCGCCATCTCATCTTCAACGTGCTCGACGTCGACGCCGCGACGCTGCTGCACATGCTCTACTCGTTTATCCTGGTCTCCTACGCCGTCAACGTGTTCCTGCAGAACCGCACCCCCGACTCGGGTGCCGCGTTTTTCGGAATGGTCGCCGAACCCGCGGTGTGATAGGACTCCCAACGTGACCGCATCCGCACGACCCAAGGCACGCGACTCCACGACGCGCGAGTTGTTGATCGCCGCGACGAGTCAGATCATGGTCGAGGAGGGTTACGCCGCGGCCACCTCGCGGCGGGTCGCGGCGCGGGCCGGGGTCAAGCCGGCCCTCGTGCACTACTACTTCCCCACCATGGACGAGCTGTACCTGGCCGTCTTCCGAATCGGCGCGACCATCTACCTCGACCGACAACAGAAAGCGCTGGCCTCTGACCGGCCGCTGCACGCGTTCTGGGAAACCCTCACCGCACCCAAGGACACCCGACTGCTGCTGGAATTCATGGGACTCGCCAACCACCGCAAGGAGATCCGCGCGGAGATCGCCGCCTGGTCCGAGCGCTGGCGTGAACAGCAGATCACCGCACTGAACTTCATCGTCCGCGAGCACGACCTCGACACCGATGACTTCCCGCCGGCCGCGCTGGCCGTCATCATCGCCGCGATCGGGCGCACGCTGATTCTCGAGCAGGGACTCGGCACCGCCGGCGGTCACGACGAAGCGGTCGCGCTGGTGCACCGGTTCTTGGACAAATTCGAGATGCCACAACCCAAGACGCGCCAAAGCCGCCCGGCCCAAACCAGCTAGGGCACGACGATTCGCAGCTTTTCCCAGCCGCGCACGGTCGACGTCGACGCGAGTTGCGCAGTGCCGTAATCGATATCCCACTCCGGCCAGCGGTTGAGAATCTCGTCGAGCGCGACACGGCCCTCCAGCCGGGCGAGATTGGCGCCCAGGCAGTAGTGCACACCTTTGCCGAAGGTGATGTGCGAAATGTTGTCGCGGTGAATGTCGAAGCTGTCCGGGTCGGTGTAGCGGCGCGGGTCGCGGTTGGCGGCGCCGAACAACAGCAACATCGCGCTACCCGCCGGGATGGTGGTGCCGTACAGCTCGAAATCCGCTGCCATCCAACGAGCTACGTGTGGGCCCGTCGGCTCGAAGCGCAGTGTCTCGTCAACGGTCCGGTTCAGCAGCGAGCGATCCTGCTCGACCTCGCGGCGCTGATCGGGATGCTCGGCGAGCACCTTGGCCAGCCAGCCGATCAGGCGTCCGGTGGTCTCGTTCCCCGCACCCGCGACCACCTGCGTGTAATGCAACACTTCCTTGCGCGTCAGCTTTCGATGCACCCCGTGCTCGTCATCGAATTCGACATTGAGCAGTGTGGTCATCAAGTCGTCGGACGGGTTCTTCGACCGCCACTCGACGTAGTCGGCATAGATCCGTCCATCGGCGATGGAATCGGCATCGGCGACTCTGAGCGGCGCACCGGGCTTGGTACGCAGATTGGCGTCGTTGGCGTCGCGGACCGAGATCTGTTCGGATTCAGGGATTCCCAGCAACATCCCGATCACCCGCATAGGCATCATCGACGCCAACTCGGCGATGATGTCAAAGCCGCCCGATCCGACTAGCGGGTCCAGGCATCGCACGCAGTACTGGCGAATCTGTTCCTCGATCGCGGCCATCCGGCGTGGCGTGAACACCCGCGACATCAGGCCGCGCAGCATCGAGTGCTCGGGTGGATCCTGGAACATCATCACGCCGCCGGGCATGTCGAACGTCGACTTCACCAACTCGAGGATGTCACTGCGACGGCTGGAGAAGACCTGCCAGTTCGCCAGTGCCTGCTCGACATCGGAATGCCGTGAGATCGCCCAGAAGTCATGCTGCTCGTTGTAGTAGACCGGCGCTTCCTCGCGCAGCCGCGCAAACGTCGGATACGGATCGGTGTTGATCCCGGTGTCGTAGGGGTCGTAGTAGACGTCGGTCTCAAGTGTCCGGCCCATCCGAAGCCTCCGTGCAAGTTTTGGGCGATCGCCCAATTGCGGGCGCACGCCATGTGTAGCAGCCCTCTGCTGAGCCCGTCAAGGGCCGGTGCGCGCGGCGAGCAACACGGCCAACCGTCAGGAATAGACCTCTGATAAGCGGGTACACGACCGCGACACGGGGCAGAATGGCTGGACTATGCGCCAGCCACATTCGATGGGAAGCAGGGGCACGCCATGAAAATCATCCGGAAAGCTACGGCGATCGGCGCGACGGCGACGGCCGCGCTGATCGTCAGTGCCGGAACGGCGGGAGCAATCGAGCCGACGTACTTCTACAACAGCGACAACAGCATGCAGGTCAGCTATGGCGAAGGCGGCGGCGCCATCTTCGCGACGGTCACCGATCTCCGAAACCCCGAATTTGCAACGGAAGTCTGCCAATACCACGCAGTGGGGGTTCAGGGCACGCCGGCACTTCCCTATTTCAAACAGACGGTGGTCACCGGACCGAATCCGTCGCCGCCCATCACGATCATCTGGCAGCAACTCGGCGGACACTACGCCGTGGACGTGAGTTGCCAGGGCACCGGCAACTCAGCGGCGTTCTCGCCGGTCATCTATTGATTTGTCCGACCACTGAACCTGTCCACTAAAACCTGTCCGAAATTGACACACAACGCCTGACCTGGCGTTAATGTGCTTTTCGTGAGCAGCAGCCGGGCAACCAACGGGCGGGGCCGCTGGTTGGCGTTTGGAGCGACCATCGCGGTTTCTGCCGGCATGTTCTACGCGCAGAGCACCGAGTCGCCGTGCTGCGGCAACAAAGCGACGGCGAGCGGCCCCAGCGCGAGCCCGGTGGCGCACACCCAGCCCGCGCCGCCCGTCCCGTCGGCACCGCCACCGGCAGCGCCGCTGCGGATGGCCAGTCCCGCCGAACTGAAGTCGTTGACCGCCGACGCGCCCGCGGCCGCGCAGAGCTTCACGTTCGCGTTGCCGGCCGGCGTCGCGCCCGAGGGCGGCCTGCAGGTCAAGACCATTTGGGCGGCCCGCGCCATCAGCTTGCTGTTTCCGCAGATCACCACCATCGGTGGCTTCCGCCAGGACGCCTTGCGATGGCATCCCAACGGGCTGGCAATCGACGTGATGATCCCCAACCACAACTCCCCCGAGGGCATCGAGCTCGGCGACCAGATCGCCGGGTATGCGCTCGCCAACGCCAAACGGTGGGGAATCGACCACGTGATCTGGCGGCAGAAGATCTACCCCGGCCTGGGCAAGCCCAGCTGGACGGCCAACCTCGGCAATGAAACCGCCAACCACTACGACCACGTACACATCGCCACCGATGGAGGTGGCTACCCGACGGGCCGCGAAACCTACTCGATCGGGTCGATGACACCGACGCCGCCCAACTGAGCAATCCGCGGGCGGCGGCACCACCGGAAGATGACCGTCGCGCGCACGGGCTGGCGGTTATCACTGTCCGCAGATGCTCTTTTTCGACGATCGAAACCATCGCACTCAGCGGTGTGATCCGGCGCAGTCGCTAAACTGGCACCACACCCCGAGCTACGGAGAGTTCATGAAACGCCCGGTTTTCACCGCCATTCCTGTCGCCGCCTTTGCCGTCCCGGCCGCGGCGATGATCCTGGCCGCGCCTCTCGCTCATGCGCAGACCGACGTCGAGGACTCCTGCAAGAACGCGGGCGGTCAGTACACCAAAAGCGAGGTAAGTGCGCATTTCGGGCAAGACCCGAGCCTGTTCGAGGAATGCTGCACCGGCACCGGGGCGACGAAGAAATGCGTGGACTACAAGGACGGGGTCCAAGGGCCCACCTACGGCGGTTGAGCAGGGCGCTCGCCTAGCCTCTCCCATCATGGCCGTGACACCTCGGCCATCTCGATGGTGAGGGAGTGCTCCAGTGGGACGAGTCGATGGAAAAGTCGCGCTGATCACGGGCGGTGCCCGTGGTATGGGCGCCGAACACGCGCGGCTATTGCTCAGTGAAGGCGCCAAGGTCGTCATCGGCGATGTCCTCGACGACGAAGGTCGTGCTGTGGCAACCGAACTCGGCGACAACGCGCACTACCTGCATCTCGACGTCACCCGACCGGAGCAGTGGGCGCTCGCGGTGGCCGAGGCGGTCCGACGGTTTGGGCGCCTCGACGTCCTGGTCAACAATGCCGGCGTCGCGGGCCGCAAGACCCTGCGCAAGTTCGAACTCGAACGCTGGCGCCACACTCTTGACGTCAATCTGACCGGCACGTTTCTGGGCACCCAAGCCGTCGTCGACGAAATGATCCGGTCCGGCAAAGGCTCCATCATCAACATCTCGTCGATCGAGGGCTTGCGGGGCGCACCGTTCGCGCATGCCTACGTCGCGTCGAAGTGGGCAGTGCGCGGCTTGACCAAATCCACCGCCATCGAACTCGGGCGCTACAACATCCGGGTGAACTCGGTGCACCCCGGGCTGGTCCGCACACCCATGACCGCTCATTTTCCCGATGACATCGTCGCTGCGCCGCTGGGCCGCCCCGCTGAGCCGATCGAGGTATCCAATCTCGTCCTGTATCTGGCCAGCGACGAATCGTCGTATTCGACCGGTTCGGAGTTCGTCGTCGACGGCGGGGTCACCGCCGACACCCCCAGGAAAGATCTGAGCACCTAGCAACCCTTGACGCAATGTTCGCCCCGGATGCGGACAGCGCTGCGGCGTGCGTGAATGGTGACACGCGGCAACGGTGCGGTTGCACCAAAGCAAAGGGGTATGGGAGTGTCCGACAAGACGCCCGACGATATTTTCAAGCTCGCCAGAGACGAACACATCGAGTACGTCGACGTCCGCTTCTGCGATCTGCCGGGCACCATGCAGCACTTCACGATTCCGATCTACGCGTTCGACGAGACCGTGTTCGAGGAAGGGCTGGCGTTCGACGGCTCCTCGATTCGGGGATTCCAGTCGATTCACGAGTCCGACATGTTGCTGCTTCCCGATCCGGAAACCGCGACCATCGACCCGTTTCGCGCCGCCCGAACGCTGATCGTGAACTTCTCGGTGCATGACCCGTTCACGCTCGAGCTGTATTCGCGTGACCCGCGCAACGTCGCCCGCAAGGCGGAGAACTACCTGATCAGCACCGGCATCGCCGACACCGCCTATTTCGGGCCGGAGGCCGAGTTCTACATCTTCGACTCGGTCAGCTTCGACTCGCGCACCAATGAATCCTTCTACAAGGTCGACGCGACATCCGGGTGGTGGAACACCGGAGCGGCGAGCGAGGCCGACGGCAGCCCCAACCTGGGCCACAAAGTTCGACCCAAGGGCGGGTACTTCCCAGTCGCCCCCGCCGATCACTACGTCGACCTGCGCGACACCATGCTCACCCACCTGACGAACGCCGGCTTCTCACTCGAGAAGGGCCACCACGAAGTCGGCAGTGGCGGCCAGGCCGAAATCAACTACAAGTTCAACACGCTGCTGCACGCGGCTGACGACCACCAGATGTTCAAGTACATCGTCAAGCAGACCGCTTGGCAGGCAGGCAAATCCGTCACTTTCATGCCCAAGCCTCTGTTCGGCGACAACGGCTCCGGCATGCACTCGCACCAATCGCTGTGGAAGGGTGGCGACCCGCTGTTCTACGACGACGCGGGATACGCCGGCCTGTCGGATATGGCACGGCACTACATCGGCGGGCTGCTCTACCACGCCCCGTCGCTGCTGGCCTTCACCAATCCCACCGTCAACTCCTACAAGCGCCTGGTACCCGGGTACGAGGCGCCGATCAATTTGGTCTACAGCCAGCGCAACCGGTCGGCGTGTGTCCGCATCCCGATCACCGGCAGCAATCCGAAAGCCAAGCGGCTCGAATTCCGATGTCCCGACGCCTCGGGCAACCCGTATCTGGCGTTCTCGGCGATGCTGATGGCGGGCTTGGACGGCATCAAGAACAAGATCGAGCCGCCTCCCCCGGTCGACAAAGACCTCTACGAGCTTCCCCCCGAGGAGGCCGCAGACATCCCGCAGGCCCCGACCCAGCTGTCCGCGGTGATCGACCGGTTGGAAGAGGATCACGAATACCTCACCGAGGGAAGCGTTTTCACGCCAGACCTGATCGCGACATGGATCAATTACAAACGCGACTACGAGTTGGCGCCGTACAACCTGCATCCCACCCCGTACGAGTTCGCGCTCTATTACGACGTGTGAGCTGCGGGTTGACGCCCTGACGTGAATGCTTCGTCCGTCACGGCAGTGTCAGTTCGCACGCGGTAGGCAGGCACATCACAGCAGATGTCGCCACCCAGCGTGCTGAAAAATGCACAGCCGGTTCTTAGCTGTTCAGAGGGCGTGTTCGACGGTTCCGGGTTAGCTTGGGTCCATCGAGGACCAGTCAGGAGGCTGACCATGTGCCACTACGTGATCACAGTTGAGTTCGACGACGGTCAGCTCGCGTCCACGGAGTACTCGTCGCCGTCTGACGTGCGAACCAAGCTCGCGGAAGTGGTCAATGACCTCACCGACGAAGACGGTATCGAGCACTTCCGCAGCGTCACCATCACTCAAGCAGCCTGACCGGGGCAGTCCCCCCTTCGACACGGCGTCTGAGCCTCCGGCCTATCGCAATTTCGCGCGCAACTCCATCAGGGCGACACCGAGCATGTTCTCACCGTCTCCGGGGCATCGACCGCAGTGGCAGTCGCCCCAGAACTGGTCATGCCACGTGTTGCCTTCGACAAGCTGGTGTGGGTGAGTGGAGACGAGTTGGTCAGCAAGCTCCGGGTCGCCGAACTTTGCGTGCAACACCTGCTCCATGACGAGAATCCGAATGTCCGCCCAATAACTGACTTCTGTCGCAGGGACGGTTCGCTTTTGGAGGATACCGGCGGCCGCAGACAGACCGGTCCGGTCTGGCGGATCGTGACCGAAACCGGCGGAACGCACAGCGGGCTCACAGCTCGCCAAATGGTGCCTCCGATGGTTCCGGGTTAGCGTTGGTCAACCCCGTCGGCACCAGGAGGCTCACCGTGAGCAGCTACCTAGTAACTATCGAGTTCGATGACGGCGCGCGTGCGATCACGCAGTACTCGTCACCGAGTGACGTGAGGACCAAGCTGGCCGAAGTCGTCCGGGATCTGACCGACGAGGACGGCATCGAGCATTTCCGAAGTGTGACAGTCACTCAGGCGCCCCACACGCAAGCGGCCTGAGCTCTCGGCCCACGTTCACTGTCACTCAACGGGATCCGGCGCCCACCTCGGCCGGCGCGGTTCCGGGCGCTGCGGGCCACGCGCCGCGGCGAGGGCCAACGCGGCCTCACCGTTGATCGCGGTCATCGGTGGCGGCTGGCCCTTGCGTAGCGTCGCGATCAACTCGCGATACGGGCCGATCAGATACACCGTGTCGCCGGCTTGCATTTGAGCACCGCGCCGGGGCCGCAACCGCACCGGCCCTTCGGGGCGGATGATCGCGATGACCCGCGTCTGCGTCGACAGGTCCGCCATTTGCATCCCGTCGAGCTCGCTGCCCTCCGCGACCAGCATCGCGCCCACCATGAACGAGCGCTGCCCGACCCAGAACGTCCCCAGCACCTGCAAACCCATCGCCGCGCCGATGAACCACGGCGCCGCAAGATCCACCACCGACCGCACGTTCTCGAAACCGAATTGCTGGCTTACTGCGGCGCTCAGCGCACGGCCCTGCACCCGTAGCACGATCGGCACCTTGGTATCGGATCCGAGCAGTTCCAGCAGAACGATGCCGGTCCGGATGTTCTCCATGTCGTCCTGGGTCAGCACTGCGACCCCTCGGGCTCGATCAGCGCGTGCCGATTCCAGCGTCTGGCGCATCGTCGAGTCACCGAAAATCACCGGCACGTCAAGCTTTGCGACCGTCGACAGTAGGCGGCTGTTCTCGTTTTGCTCGATCACCACAACGTCGTATCCGGCAGCGACGAGGTCAGTGACGACGCGGATGCCCGTTGACCCCAGGCCGACGACGATGATGTGGTCGCGCATTCGGCGGGCCCGTCGCAGACCGGCCGTATGGACGAAGCGGCGCGACAGCAGCAGGTCGGAGATGAGCGCGACGAGGATGGCGGTAATGGTCACACCACCGAACATCAGTCCGATGGCGAACCACCGCAGCACACCGGACTGTGCCGCAAAGCTGAAGTCGCCGAAGCCGACGCTGGTGATCGTCTCTGAGGTGAAGTACAACGCGTCGAGCCACGACATCTTCGGGTTGACGTAGCTGAAGCGCACCATGGTTGTCGCGCCGAAAATCAGCACAAGGGTGAATATCGCCGAAGGAAAGAGCAGCGGGTTGGCGTCCTCGCGCATGGCGCGCACGGCATCGACAGCGCGTCGTGCCCTGGAATGGCGAGAGCGGGTCGCGGTCGCGGACGGCACTGAGATCCCCCGGGCTTCCATCTCGTCCTTCGGACCGATCATCGAGGTCCAATCGCCCTTGAAGATCTTCAAGTCCCGGCCCGGACACGGCACCACCTCGCCGGGGGCGGGCGAATTCTTACCGTGGACCACCGCCACCGGCGCCAAGTCTTTATAAAGCTCGCGCAGCGTCCCGTTCTTCGGTGCCTCGGACCCCCAGATAACGAATTCGACACCAGCAGTCGCGAACTGGTGCGTGTTACGCGACAGGACCGCCTCGATGATCGATGGCGCCGCGAGGTCGGCGACATTCAAGATCGCGCCGGGTCCGCTGACAGCGGCAACCGCGTCGCGCAGCATGTTGTCCGCCAGCCGCGCCACCACGCGAACGTTAGGACTGAATCGGCGTGCCAGTAACGCGATTTCGAGGTTTACCGCGTCGTTGGGCCCGGCGCAGACCACGGCTCGTGCTCGATGTACCCCGGCGCCCAGCAGATCGGTGGCCGAGCTGATCCGAATGATCCGGGCGCCGGCGCCCCGCAGTTCATCGATGATGGTGTTGGCCAGCGGGTCGTCACCGCAGACGATGATTTCCCGATGAAATTGCAAGGTCTCACCCTTTTGCGCGGCAGCCGGTCGGCTCTTCAGCTGACCAACGGGGTCGGTCGCGACAGACATAGCCCCTCCACCTCTGACACCCGCGGTTCACCTTTGCTATGACTATCGGCCACACTGCCGGAAAGCGCCACCGGAGGCGCTGGAGTAGAGTCGCCGAACAGCGCTGCACCGCAACGGAAGTCGCTTCGCAACACGTTCGATTCACAACCGTCACGCGGCGGAAACAGGGACGGCCACCGGGTCAGGCGCCGGTGTAGTCGACCTGCCAGTGCTTGATGCCATTGAGCCAGCCCGACCGCAACCGCTCGGGAGCGGCCAGCGCGGTGAGATCGGGCATGACATCGGCGATCGCGTCGAACATCACCCCGACCGTCATTCTGGCAAGGTTGGCCCCTAGACAGTAGTGGGCGCCGGTACCGCCGAAACTCAAGTGCGGATTGGGGTCTCGTAGCACATCAAAGGAGAAGGGATCGGTGAAGACGTCCTCGTCGAAGTTGGCCGATCGGTAGAACAACGCGAGGCGCTGGCCCTGCCTGATCGGGACGTCGCCGAGTTCGACATCGCATACCGCGGTGCGCTGGAAGGCCGTGATCGGCGTCGCCCAGCGGATGATCTCATCGACGGCGGTCACCGGACGTCGCTCTTTGAAGAGCTCCCATTGTTCGGGGTTGTCGAGGAACGCCATCATCCCCTGGGTGATCGAGTTGCGGGTCGTCTCATTGCCCGCGATCGTCAAGGTGACCAGGAACAGCCCGAATTCCTCGTCGGATAGTTTGTGACCATCGACGTCGGCGGTGATGAGCTGGGTGACGATGTCGTCGCCAGGATGTTCGGCTTTGTGTGCGGCGAGTTGCATGCCGTAGAACATCAACTCACCGGCCGACACCAAGGCTTCGGACCCGGCGAATTCCGGGTCCTCGTCGCCCACCATCTGATTCGTCCAGTGAAAGAGCTTCGAGCGATCCCCGAAGGGAACCCCGAGCAGCCCGGCGATCAATTGCAGCGGTAATTCGCTGGCCACCTGCGCCACGAAATCCCCTGTCCCGGAATCGAATGCATCAGCCACAATGCGGCGTGCCCGCTGCGCCAAGTCTTCCCGCAAGCGATCCACCGCGCGTGGGGTGAACCCACGCGAGACGATCTTGCGCATCCGATCGTGCTGCGGCGCATCCATGTTGATGATCGAGAATCGGCCGGCCTCGATCTGCCCGCGAGCCGTCTCCTCGTCGATGTAACGCGGGACGATGCAGTTCTGGGCGCTGGAGAACACATCGCTGCGCCGCGACACCTCTCGGACGTCGCGGTGCCTGCTGACCACCCAGTACCCGCCGTCAGCGAAACCGCCGACGCCATTCGGCTGCTCGTTCCACCACACCGGCGCAGTGTGTCGTAGCTCGCGCAGTTCCTCGGTAGGCAGGCGCGCGGCGTACAGGTCGGGGTTGGTGAAGTCGAACCCCTGCGGCAGTAGTGGTTTCGTCACGGGGCCTCCCTACCTGAGCCATTGGTCGACGAGGTCGGCGCAGCGGCGCGAGATCGTCTTTTCGATCTCGCTGCGCCTGCGGCGGGTGTTCACATCGTCGGGCCCGACGGCACCGACTGTCAGTCGCGCCACCTCCTCGACCTGGTCGCCGTCCAACCCGAACGCCACCAGGGCGTCGAAGTCACGCTGCAGGTCGATCTCGTCCGGCAATCCGGAGCGCGCCAGCAGTACTGCGGCGTTCTCCTCGCCGACCTCTAGCAACATGGCCACCAGGTTGGACTTCCCGACGTTCACCAGACGGTCACAGCGGACGGCGGATCGACAGCTGAAGCCCGTTGTCGCGCATGACAGTTCGACACTGCTCGGGGGTGTAGTCGAAGTTCTCCAAGTCCTTGATGTACGACGCGGGATCGGCCAGGCCTTCGACGTGCGGGTAATCCGAACCCATGATGATCTGCCCGTCGCCCAGCAGCCTCAGCAGGCTGGCCAGTTCGTCTTCGTAGAACGGCGACACCCAGACATGGCGTTTGAAACTCTCCCGCGGGTCTTCCTGATAGATCTGCGGGATCTGACCGTAGGACTTGGTCAGCTTTTCGAAGAGATGGAACACCCAGGTCGATCCACTCTCGATGCACGCTATCCGCAGGTTCGGGAACCGCAGGAAAAGACCTCTGTGCAAATGATTGGCTAAGGTGTCTTGCAAGGCGTCGCCGGAAAACAGACTCCGGAAGCCGAGGAGCGCCTGGAACGACATCATGTAGTCCGATTCGCCCCAGGCCGGCATGAACTTCGAGTAGTACGTCTCGCCGGAGTGGTAGCACACGGTAATGCCGGAATCGTTCGCCAACTGCCAGAACTGGTCGAACATTGGGTCACCAGGGGCACGCATGCCGACCTCAGTGGTGATCGGGCCGGGAATCATGACGACGAAACGGGCGTCTCGCTCGAGCGCCCATTCGAGCTCGCGGACGGCATCATCCGGCTTGCACAAGGTGATGTAGGGGGCGCCGAATATCCTTTCCTGATAGGCGAATCCCCAATCCTCGTCCATCCAACGATTGAACGCCCGAAACGTCGCGACCGTGGCGTCCAGGTCGGGCAACAGTGCCTGTTCCATGCCCACTCCGAGAGTGGGCAACAGGATGCAGCCGGCCATGCCCTGCTCGTCCATCAACGCCAGCCGCGCGTCGCGGTCTCGGTAAGCGGGTGGGATCGGCTCCAAGTCACCGAAAAGTGCATTCAGATCGGCACCTCTGGGGTTACGGCCGCGAAAGTACTCGTCGAGTGCGCCGGGTTTGCCTACTGGGTCGAACGTTGGATTCGGGATGAACCTGTTCACTCGGCCGCCGACGAGAAGACGTTGCCTGCCGTCCAGTTGCGCCCATTGAATCGCACGCTTCTTGTACTGCGGGTCGAGGTGGCGGGTGAACGCATCAAGCGCCTCGTAGTAGTGGTTGTCGCAATCGAAGAACGCGAACGGCAGCTGTGTCGTCATCGCGGTGCCTTTCTGTGGCGGTGATTCAGTTGCGCGGCAAACCGAGGACCATCGACGCGATGATGGTCAACTGGATTTCTGGTGTTCCCCCGCCGATGATTTCGGCAGGTGTGTCGAAATACGGTTGCACCACTGCCGGCTCGGACTTCTCCAACATCGCGGCCCGACCCGTGAGGGCAAGCGTTGCGGTCCACGCACGGCGCAACAAGGTGACCATCGCGTACTTGGCGATGCTGGACGTCGGGCCGGGAACCTGCCCTTCGACGAGCCGGAGAGTCTCACGCAACACCAGAGCTTTGATGGCGGTGCTGTAGGACTCGACGTCTCCAAGCGCGTGAAATGCGGCATCCTGCTCTGGGCCCGGGATTTCGGCGACTGCGCGAAGCGCCTTCGACCGGTCGATGCTGACGTAGTTTCCGATGGCCGTTCGTTCGACCGCCATTGTCGATACCGCGAGGCTCCACCCCTCGTCGGGCGCGCCGACGAGCATGTCGTCGGGTACGAACACGTCGGTGAGAAACACCTCGTTGAACTCGAAGCGGCCGCTGGCTTGCTTGATCGGCGAGACCTCGATACCGGGTGACGACATGTCGATGAGGAAGTAACCGATGCCGCGATGCTTCCTCGCTTCGGGATCCGTTCGGGCCAGCAGTGCTCCGAACTGAGCCTGGTGCGCCAGCGATGTCCAGATCTTGTGTCCGTTGACCAGCCATCCCCCGTCGACCTTGGCCGCCCGGGTAGACAGCGACGCCAGGTCCGATCCGGCTCCGGGTTCGCTGAACAATTGGCACCACGGCTGCACACCACGCAGAATCGGTCGAGCGAATCGCTCACGTTGCAGATCCGATCCGCTGTTGAGGATCGTCGGAAGAATCCATTCGGCGATGCCGAGCGACGGTCGGACCAAGTCGGGCCGCTTGGCGAACTCGTCGGCGATGATCACCTGCTGAACCGCAGAGGCACCGACACCCCACGGCGCCGGGAGATTCGGCGCCACCAGCCCCCGCTGGGCCAGCAGGTCGCGCTGCGACCCAGTAGCCAGGCCGGGAGTCCTGACGTCGCCGAAATAGGGATCGTTGGACAAGGCCAACGCCTCGTCCAGGGTTGCCGATACCCGCGAACGGAAGTCAGATTCGACGTCACCGAGGTTGATGGCGGTGGATCGCGTTGTTGTGCAGGCCAACTCGCCGGCTTCGCGAGTCCAGCGGGTGATCGGCCCCAATGACGCGGCCAAGCTGGTGGCGCGTCGCCAGTACAGGTGGGTGTCGTGCTCCCACGTATAACCGATCGCACCGAACATCAGCAACGCGTCGAGCACCAGATCGGGGGCCGTGCCCACCGCCATCACAGCGGCTGAGGCCGCCGCCAGCCGATGCTGCTCGATGGACTCGTTCTCGGCGCGGACCGCATCCCAGGCCGCTGACGCGGCCAGTTCGGACGCGACCAGCAGCTTCGCCGCTTTGTGTTGCAGCGCCTGGAACGAGCCGACGGGTCTGCCGAACTGCTCGCGGGTGCGAATGTAATCGGTTGCGGCGTCGGCACAGTGGCGCACCGCGCCGGCAGCCGCACACGCAGTGAGGGCCACCACGATGCAGCGGGCCCGTTCCGTCGAGATTCCTGATATCTCTGCGCTCTCCGGCACGACGTGGTCGGCGAGTTCGATGACGCCCACGTCGGTGCACAGGTCGGTACCCTGCTGCGACGGGATCGTGACGCCCGGCCCCGGCGCGACCACAAACCATCGCACGTCGCCGTCCGCGGTACGGGTAGGCAGCAGAATACGTTGCGCTGCACAGATTCCCAGCACCGACTCCGACACTCCGTTGAGTCGCCAAGAGCTTCCGTCGCAGACGGCCCGAATGTCACAGTCCTCGGGAAGCACGACGACCGCCGTGGCCCCCGCAGCCAGATCAGTCAGCAGCGGCTTGACCGACGCGTCACCCAGATTTGCCACCGCGCTCGCCGTGACCGTGCTCAGCAACGGACCGGGTAGCAGTGCCGCTGCGGCCGCTTCGAGCACACACGCGGTATCGGCCAGGGTTCCGTCCTGGCCGCCGGCATGGCCCGGAAGATGTACCGCGTGAAAGCCGTTATCAACGAATTCGCGCCACCACGAGGGGATGTCGCCGGCCGCGATCGAGCTGAACGCGGCTCGGGTCTGGTCAATGGGTGCGTACCGAGCCGCGAAACGGCGCACGGCGTCAACGAGCTGTTCCTGCTCAACGGTGATCGCCAGCGTCATCGAGGGTCAGCCTTCCAGCCCGAGAATCCGGGCGGCGTTGCCGTACAGGAATTTCGGCCACACATCATCTTTGAACGCGACATTCGGCAACTCGCTGAAGATCCGCTCCAGGGACAGGCCCATCGGGAAGTAGCCGGCGTAAAGGATCTTTTCAGCGCCACGGGAATTCGCGTAGTCGATGATGGCCTTCGGGTAATACTTGGGCGCAAACGCCGACGTCGAGTAGTACAGGTTGGGCCATTTCAGCATGAGCTTGACGGCCAGGTCCTCCCACGGTTCGCAACCGTGGCGGGTGACGAAAACCAGGTCGGGGAAGTCGAACATCACGACGTCGATGCGTGAGACTTCTTGACAGGCAAAAGGTACCCGTGGCCCGGGGATGCCCGCGCACACAAAGATCGGAATACCGAGCTCGACGCAGGTGGCGTAGATGGGGTACATCTTCGGATCGTCGATGGGGACTTGCGGAAACGTTCCGGCCGGAAACACCGACGTCGCGCGGATTCCGAACTGCTCGTACTCGCGACGGATTGCGTTCACCGAGCCCATGACGTCGTTCGGGTCGGCCAGCGCCCCGGAGGCCACGAAGCGATCCGGGAACGTCTTGAGTGCCAACTGCGCGGATTCGTCGCCGACCCCGATCATCGCCTTCTCGATGCCGAACCGGTCCATCTGCTGAAGCACCAGCGAGACCGGATCGTCGGTCGCCAGTCCCTGCGGGACATCCTTGAACATGTACTCGACCGGAAAATCGAAATCCTCTTTGGATTCGCGGTCCTTGGTCTGCTTGCGGATGAAGTCGTACTGGGCGGAACCCTCGTGCGGGAACGCGATCATCGTGTCGATCACCGGCAAACCCACCGGTCCGGGCATGGCGTCCTCCGATCGCACTGGTGTCCGCGGGCAACGTTGCCGCCGGTCCATACTGAAACACCGTTCTACCGAAGTCAACCTTGAATAGTCATGTGAGCAGGGATAATGTTGTTACCCGTATGATTATCTAGACTGCTCAAGAGAAGCGGGTTCTATTCCATCCTCAGGCCGACTCGGAGGTCTTACCGTCAACACTCCCGTCCAACAGCCTGATAACGGCGTCGTTCCGCTGACAGACATGACGACCCGCCAGCTCGTCCGGCGAGCCACCATCATCGAAGCGGTCATCGATCTCATTGCCGAGGTGGGCGCCGACGCGGTGCAGATGCGTGACGTGTCCCAACGCTCAGGCGTCGCGCTGGCGACGGTGTACCGCTACTTCAACTCGAAGGAATATCTGCTCGCGGCGGCGCTCGAGGACTGGCAGAAGCGACTGACCCGCCGAATCATCGCGTCACGCGCGGGCGGGGCAAGCCAGGATGCGCTGCCCGGGATTTTGGACTACCTGCGACGCGCCCAGCGGGCATTTCACCGCAATCCGAATATGACCGCGTTGATGTTTCAGACGACGACGTCCACCGATCCCCACGCCCGAGCCACCGTCGAGCAGATGAATCGCACGAACACCGAGATGTTCAACCGGCTGCTGGACGGGGTCGCGCCGGAGGATATTCCGAACATCACCTTCGGGCTCAACGCCGCACTGAGCAGCTCACTGGCCGGGGTGCTGGCCGGGATGATGACGCTGGAGGAATCCCTGAGCCGCGTCGAATGGCTCGCGCGGGTTCTGCTGGCAGACCGATGAGAGCGATTGCGCGCTACTTGATACCCAGTTGATTGCATTCCAGGACGAACAGCTCGTGTGGCGGATCCGTGCCGCGGCGGTGCAACTCCTGGCCTTCGTTGGTCGAATAGAAGTGATCCGACTGGGCTTTGACGCAACGCTCGAGCTTGTGTTGGCCGGAGTTGTACCACATCCACAGAAGCGACACGATGACGACAGTTGTCACAGCGACCGGTGCGAAGAATCGTTTTCTCATGTCCTGGTTGAGGATAGTCGCGCGTCGGTGCCTCATGTGAAGCGGCTCATGTGGTCGGGGGTTCCAGCTCAGTAGTTGAAAGGGCTTGACGTAGCTCGCCATACGCCTCAACGAGCTGGTCGAGTGAGAAGCCGATGTTCAACCCACTCGGATTCGGTAGCACCCAAGCCTCAGTCCCAGCGAAGCCTGGCGGATACCGGCCCCAGGCGACGTCCGACGCGCCGAGCATGCAGGCCAGCGCCCGCTTTCCGAGAAAGGCGACCGTACGGGGCGCATAGCGGCGGATCTTCGACTCGAATTCTGGTCGTGCGCAACGAAACTCAGCCGGTGAAACCTCGCTGGCGGACCGCGTCGGCCGCCGGACGACCGCCGTCACACCGCACCCGTAGTCCAGCAGCCGACGTTGGTCGGCCGGCGCGAGCCTGACATCGGTGAAACCGGCCAAATGCAACATGGGCCAAAAACGATTGTTGCGGTGCGAGAAGTGATAGCCGTCCTCGACCGCACTGGCCGCGAAGTTCAATCCGCAGAAAACGACATCGAGGCCGTCGGTCAAGATATCCGGTTCGAACTCAGCCACCGAGCCAGTCCCACACTGACATGTCGCCACGGGGGTAGTTGGTGCAGACTTCGGTGGCTTTCGCGACAACACCTTTGTTGTTGAAGAAGATCTTGGCCCAGTTGCCCCAATGGGTGGCCACTTGTTCGTAGTAGATGTTGGTGGCGGTTTCCTCGGAGTACTGACGCCTGCCCGCCGGGTCGAGGGCGAAGAACCAGTGAATTCGGTCGACCGCAGACTGTTGCACGTCGGCCGGGCGATTGCTCTTGTCGCGCATATAGCGGTCGAAGTACACCGGACTCGTGTCACGAACGGCGGCCAGATACTGCTCCGCGTCGCACGGGGTTGCGATGATGCGCCGCGGAATCGGGAAGTCCTCGGTGGAGTCAGCGATCGCCGGCGCAGCGACTACCCCGGCAGCACAGATCAACAGCGCCAACAACATTGCGACTCGACGGACCATCTGCGCCATCGATCCTCCATGGCTCGTACACGTAACGAAGCTTTGAGCCAGAACGTGCGATTGCGCACGATTATTTCCCGCATCTGAAAGCCGGCGCCGACGCGAGAACTGGCGGGCGGTCTGCTCAGGCTCGTGGAACCTGGTCGAGCAGCGGATTCATCTCGGCGGAAGCCTTTGCTGAGGTCGTGGCCGCGATGCCACCGGTGGCCGGCCAGCGGCGGGAAGCTACTTGGTCGGGCGCTCGAGGCCGAGGTGGTCACGCAGGGTCTCGCCGGTGTACTCGGTACGGAATCGGCCGCGGCGCTGCAGGATCGGCACGACATGATCAACGAAGGCCGTAAGTTCGTGCGGCAGCGTCGATCCCATGAAGGTGAAGCCGTCGACCGCCCCTGCATCCTGCCATGCGATCACGTGGGCGGCGAGCTGCTCGGGCGTGCCGACGAAGTGTGTCGCGCCGGCACCCCCGCTGGCCGGCCGGGTGATCTCGCGCAACGACGCATCCGGTCGCGCCCGCGCTGCCGCGTAGAGCTGCTCGGCGCGGCTGGACGGGACCGCTCCGTTTGCCCACAGCTCGCTCGGCAGCGGGACATCCGGATCGAAGCCGTCGGGATCCAATCCCGCGGTGTACAGAGCGTTTTGCCAACGGAATTCAGGGCTTGCCAGATCGTCGAGTCGCTGCGCTTTGGCGTGCGCCTCGGCCTCAGTGCCGCCGAGTGTCACCATCAACGCCGGCAGCACCAGCACGTGATCGGGATTGCGGCCTGCGGCTGCCGCCTGAGCATGCAGATCGGTCCTGAAACCGACGGCAGCCTCGAGAGACGGCGGTCCGGAGAAGACGACCTCGGCGTACCGGGCGGCCAGCGCGACACCGGCGGCCGATTGACCCGCCTGGACGAGTACCGGATGCCCCTGAGGCGACCGGGGAAACGGCAGGACTCCTTCGACGTCGTAGTACCGACCGTGGAACTGCGGAGGGTGCAGCTTGGCGCGATCAGCCCAGACACCGTTCGCACGGTCGCCGATGACCGCGTCGTCGGCCCAGCTGTCCCACGAGCGTGCGACGGCGTCGACGAATTCGTGAGCGTGCGCATACCGATCGTCGCGCTCCGGGTGCAACCGTTCACCGAAGTTCGCCGCCGCCAACGGCGTGACCGTGGTGACGATGTTCCAGCCGGCGCGACCCCCACTCAGGTGATCCAGGGTCGCGAACCGGCGAGCGAGCTCCCAGGGCTTGCTGTAGGTCGTCGAACCCGTTCCGATCAGACCGATCCGGCTGGTGACCGCCGCAAGGGCCGAGAGCACCGAGATCGGATCGAATTGCGTCTGCGGAAGATAGGTGGCCCGGTATTCCGCGATCGCGATGTTGTCGGCCAAAAACACCGAATCCATCAACCCGCGTTCCGCGATCCGGGCGATGTCGGTGTAGTACGACAGGCCGAGAACGTTGCGGACATCGTCATCGACCACACGCCATGCCGACTCGTGGTAGCCGTTGGGCCATATGAATGCGTTGAAGTGCAATTGCGGCGTACTCATCGTCAGCAGCAACACGGGTGTGGAACGGATTAGTCCTGTGACGGGGCGCGCTGTCTTCGGCTGCCGCCGGTGTGCTGCTGATCGCTGCCGGGATTCACGCAGGTTACTGCGGTCTCTACGGGTGCTCGGGGTGCCGGCGACGGCGGTGGAGCGCGGGCGCGCTTGACGCTAAACGGGATCGACGAAAACCGGGGGCTTGCCTGACATTCCGGCCACCACGGCGGCGAGTTGATTGGGTTTGCCGATCAGCCCGGTCTGCAAGTCGGATTCACGTTTGAGGGCAGCGGCTGGGTCGTCGCTGACCCACGTCTCGTCATAGAGTCGCTTGGCGGCACGCACGGCGTCCGGCGACTTCTGCGCGATCTCCCCGGCGAGGTCGAGTGCCGACTTCAACGGATCGTCACTGGTGCGCGTGACCAACCCGAGCGCCAACGCGTCACTGCCAGAAATGATTCGGCCGCTGAAGGTCAGCTCCTTGGCGACGTCGATGGGGACCAGTCGGGGCAGCGTCTGCGTGATCGCCATGTCGGGAACCAGGCCCCATTTGACCTCCATGATCGACAGTTTGGCATCCGGTGCGGCGATCCTGATGTCGGCCCCCAGCGCGATCTGCAGACCGCCGCCGAAGCAATTCCCGTGAATGGCAGCGATCACCGGAGCCGGCACCAGGGACCAGTCGTAGGTCACGCGCTGAGCGAAGTTGGCCAGCCGGTCACCGTCGCGTTCCAGCAGCACGCCGGTGCCGCCCTGACCGGACATGAAGCTGGCGACGTCCAAGCCGGAGCAGAAGCTCTTCCCGTCGCCGTGCAGCACGACCGCACGCACGGATGCATCGCCGGCGAGTTGGCCCGCCGCATTGGTCAATCCCTCGAACATGGCCTGGTCGAGCGCGTTGTGCTTGTCGGCCCGCACCATCGTCACCGTTGCCACGCCGCCGGCGCCGATCTCTACGTGAACTCTGTCTTCACCCACGCCCGGGAACTTACCGCGACGGTGCTGCTTCCGGATAGGGTGCCAGCGTGGGTAGGCGCCGGGGTATCCCTCAACTGCGCGGCGAGTAAGCGCACGAGTGCCGCATTGCCCAGCCTTCAACATTCGCCCAGTCGATATGGACGGTGTGTTGCCGATCGCAGGTCAGCGAATAGTACTGCTGTCGCTTGCCGCCCGCCGATGGAGCCGGGCCGCTGACGCTGATGGTGCCCGACTGGAATTGAGGGTCGGTGAACAGCGTCTTCCAGATCTGCCGGGTGGGCCGGATCATTTCCTGGTCGTCCCAGTTGAGCGATCCGCCCACCGCGTACTGAATGGCGTAGGCGATGGTGCAATGCGTCTCGCCTGTGCAGTTCACCACGGGTGTGCCATCGATCGGCACCGTCGAGTTGTAGGTCATCACCGCTTGGACGGTCTTGCTGACCGACTCGTTGGTTACCGTGAAGGTGGTCGGGGCTGTGTATGTGTAGGGGTCCGAACACCCGGCGGGCAGACCGCCCGAAAGAGCGAAGATGCTGGCGCACAGCCACCTGGCGCGGCTCACGCAAAACAGGATACGCCGCCCGGTGGTTGGTGGTGCCGAGTGCTTGCAACTCGACGGTTCTGGATGCCAGCACGATTTGCGCGAGGTGCGGCCCGGCGCCGCGTCGGGGCGCTCCTTCGGCGGAAACTCGCGGCGACCACATCGCCACGGCCGCAAGGCAATTGCCAGGAGGTTCGCAGGTGTCGGAGACGGCACCTGCCTTATCCCGCCCGCACACTGACGACCATGCGGATAGCAGACGCCGACAGCCTGATCGCCATCGACTGCTTCAATGCCGCCCAGTCCGCCGGCGAATCCGTAACCACGACGCTGGTGCGACGAGTGATCGAAGGTCTGCTTGCACACCCAACCGAATGCGACTGCGGGCACTGCGAGGCGGCAGCGATCGCGCGAGTCGGTGACGTGTACAACATCGCGGCGAGCTGGCAACGAGTCGTGGCGGCGGTCCCGCGCCGAGCGGCGCGCTGATCAACCCTGCGGCGCCTGAATCATGGGCCCGCGCTGGCTGTCTGATGTCACCCCGCGACTCTTGAACCCGCTGGTCGAACCTCGACGTACCGTCCTGGCGCCGCGTATCAGAGCGGTCCAGTGTCGTCGCGGTGCTCAGGGTGGACGATGACGCAGTGTTTTTGCTCCCGGCGCCAGGGGTACGAACCAGCGAACCTGTCACGACGTCGGACTGTGCACCGGACAGCACACCGAGTTCGTCTTTGCAGAGAAGTCTCGACCCGCATCGGCAAGAAAGAGGTACGTGGCTCACTACCTGATAGCGGCCAGCAGCATCCCGGGGCACGTCGCGCCGCTGCTGGAGCTCGGCAGCGATCTCGTGCGACGCGGACACGAGATCACCTTTCTCGCCGACTCCAGCTACCAGAATGCGGTGTGCCAACGACGGATGCGGCATCAACCCCTGCCGCCGTCCGCAGCGCCGGGGTCTCACCAACCGGCGGTGGTAACGCCGGCATTGCTGCGGCGATATCTGGCCGGCCGGCGCGACATGACGGCGGTGTTCATTGCGCCCATGGCCGCACAGTGGAACGCCGTGCGCCAGGAGGTGGGAAAGCGCCACGTCGACGCGCTGCTTTGCGATGTCGCGTTCACCGGCGTGTTACCACTGTTGCTGTCACCGCCGATGAGGCCACGGGTCATCGTCTGCGGTGTCAGTCCGTTGATGCTGTCCAGTTCCGACGTGCCGCCCTTCGGAATGGGTTGGCAGCCTAGGCTTTCCATGGACTACCGCCGGATGAACCGGGTGGTGAACGACGTCTTGTTCCGAGGCATCCAGTCACGCCTCAATGAAGCGTTGCGATCCGTGGGGGCACCGTCGTCGCCCGTTTTCTTGACCGATTGGCCATTGCTGGCCGACGAATTCCTGCAGTTGTCCATACCAGAACTGGAATACCACCGCCGCGACCTGCCCGCTTCGGTGACTTTCGCCGGCCCCGTACTCCCACAATGCTTCTCGTCACGCGAGACCCCGCAATTACCGAGGTGCGCAAAAACGGTCGTCCACGTCACTCAAGGCACATGGGACAACTATGACGTCACCGAGCTCCTCGTTCCGACCGTACTGGCCCTGGGATCCTGCACCGACACCGCCGTCGTCGCGACGACGGGCCAATCCGGCCGTGTGTCGTTACCGATCGACCTGCCGGACAACGCGTTTGTGACCGACTTTGTGCCATACGCCCATCTGCTGCCCAACGTCGACGTCATGGTCACCAACGGTGGCTTCGGCGGGGTGCACCACGCGTTGGCGCACGGGATACCGCTGGTCGTTGCCGGAGCAACATCGGACAAACCGGAGGTGGCCGCTCGTGTCGCATATGCCGGTGCGGGCATCGACCTGGGTACGTCGCGCCCGAAGGCCCGCGATCTTGCCGACGCGGTTCATCGAGTGCTGACGCTGCCGTCCTACCGGGCAGCGGCACAACGCCTCGGCCGGGAAATTCGGCGCTACAACGCCTTTGACCACGTTGCCCATTCGCTGGCAAAGCACCCTGACATCGGCGTCAACGTCAGCTAACGCCCTTCTCGGGAGGTGGCGCAGCGGTGTCGTGCCGAACGGCCAACCACGGTAACGCCGTCTCGAACGCCGCAGCGGCAAAGGGCCAGGTATGGCGGCCGGGCATTCTCGTGATGGAGCATCCGATGCCGTGCGCAGCGCCCACGTCGCATAGTCGCCGCGCCGCGTCGCTGTCGGAGGGGGCCGATTCAGGCACGACGAACAATCCCGCGACGCCGGTGTAGGTGCCGTGACGGGTGATGGCCGTGGCGGGGTCGAATGTCGCCCACGCGTTACTGTCGCCACCGAAAAGACGCTGAACTGTCTGCGCCTGGGTTCCTGCATTGGGCCGTTCGTCGCCGGCGATGTCGACGAAGCTGCCAAACAAGTCGGGATGCATCACCGCCAGGTCGACGGCGCATGTACCACCGGAAGAAAAGCCGGCAACCGACCAATGCCGCGGATCGCTACTGGCGCCGAAACGGGCTGTGACGACGGGCACGACATCCTTCGTCAGATGATCGGCGGCCATGCCACGAACGCCGTTGACGCATTCTGTGTCGTTGAGAAAGGCGCCGTTGCCGTCGACGAACACCAGGATCGGTGCGTTCCCGTCGTGCGCGGCGGCGTAGCTGTCGGCCGTGGCTGCCGCTTGACCAGCACGCACCCAGTCAACCGACGTAGTGAATTCGCCACCGATCATCATGACGGCAGACCGTGGAGCAGTCGCAACCCGAAACCAGTTCGGCGGCAAGTAGACCCACTCGGTGCGGTGGCGGAAACCGGAGGACCGGTCTCCGGTATCGACAGCGACCAGTCGCCCGTTCCGGGGTCGGTCACCGCGGGACCGCATCGCGCGCGCGGCACCCCAATCGATTTGATGGGGAAGGGGGCGCCCTGTCAATTGATTCCAGGCGATGGTCGCGTCCGGCAGGTAGCCAATCCAGCCATTGATGACCAGTCCCGTGCTCAACAAGCACATCGCCGACCCCAGCACCGCGTTGTGTCTCCACCATCCGCCGCTTGACCGCCAGCCCGCTACGGCGACGGTCACCGCGAACGCTGTCGCAAAGGTCCAGCCCCACAACGCCAGCGGCGCCGCCTCGCCGGAAATGGCCGAGTCGTGCAACGCCGAACGCGCGACCAACACCGCCGCCGAACTCACGATCAGAGCTACACCGACGTAAATCGGACGGTGCCGGCGACATCGCGACACCAAGACGTAACCCAGTGTCGCCGCCGCGATCATCTCGACACTCAGCGGCACCCAGCCTTGCATCAAAGAAGGGCTGCCACCGTGAGCGATCAGCGCGGCGGGACGAGTGAATTCGTGGGCCATGGCTCCGTCTTGTCCATACCGATGGTCATGCCCCACCGGGGTGCCGGGCAAACAGGTCGGAGCGCCGGTGGCATTTTGCGGTGAGCGCGGAACGCCTCAGATCAACTGGTGCCGGTCTACGTACGGGTATTCATCGTCGGGCAACGTGATGCTGTGGTGCTGTTCGGCCCAGTCGCTCAAGTCGGCCTCGACCGTGGAAGGGGCCGCTTCGCCGAGCATTGTGTGCAGGTAATCGATCATGGTTCGCCTCGCATGCCGGTCTCTCGGACTTTCAGGAATGCGCCTCAAACGGTGTGGTATCAGGTTGTGGTGGCGGGCCGCCCGCTGTGGGAAGTGCTGCCTAGGTTGGGCATTGACGTGACCTGCGTCCGATTCATTCGCGCGGTGACGCCCTGGGTGTGCTCAACAGCGGGCCGGCCCACCTGTACCACTGTGATGTCATCACCTCACTTTCGCTGGAATCGGGTTTTGTCGTCGGTGTCGAGTACTCGGAGGGCTGCGTTGTTGTGCATCGACGCGTCGCACCGGTTGGCTGCGTCGCGGGGTCACTTGCTTCCGACAAGACCGACCAGCGCACCGGGGCCTACGCGAGGCACACCCGACGACTGGTGGCGTCGGCCGCTGACAATCGGGAGCTTCAGCGGCGCAGAGAATGGCGTCGACTTCGGCGATCAGCGCCACCACCGATGGGTCGTTGAGGACCATGGACTCGGGGGGCTCAGTGGTGCCAAAAGATACCGGCGCCGCCAGGGTGGCGCACTGCGTCATCGCTTCCTCCTTTCCTCTGTCAGCCGAACCGACCGGTGAGGTACTGGGTTCACGATCGGGGCCTTCCTGTGGTGGTGACGGTCCTGCTCGCCCCGTCACCACCACAGGCCCCCTCTACCAACTAAGGTTCCGCGGGCGACTAGGCGCTGACCGTTTCCTTCACAGGGATTCGAGGGTTGATGGCCGACGTGCCGTTCTTGGCGAACTCCGACACGCCGTTTGCGCCTGCCGACGCGCGGTTGACAGTGATCTTGCGGGGCTTGGCCTTCTCGGCTACCGGGATTACCAGTCGTAGGACTCCGTCGTGGTAGTCCGCCTCGACACGGGCGGTGTCGAGGTTGTTACCCAGTACCAGCTGTCGAGAGAACACCCCGCGGGAGCGTTCGGCTGCGAGCATCTCCCGAGACGGCTCGATAGGTGCGCGCTCGGCACGAACGGTCACCACGTTGTTCTCGATGTCGAGGTCGAGGGAGTCAGCGTTCACACCCGGCAGGTCGAACTCGACAATGAACTCGTCACCGTCGCGCCATGCGTCCATGGGCATTACAGCCGGCCGTGCCGCGGTTCCCGGTAGCTGCTGCGGGAAACGGTTGGGCTCGCGGAACGGATCAGTACGCATCAGCATGGTGGCCACCTCCAGTTGTCCTTTCTCTACGCCATCTATGCCAAACCAACCGGTTTATCTGTGCCAGTTGGCATAGATTTTATTTACCATGCACCATGGATGCCCGCAAGGGGGGACGGCAAAAAGTTGTGCCGCGATGACCGCCTGTGAGACTCACCTGGCCTCGGACGCATTTGGTCGACGTCGTCGGTCTGACCGCGCCGGCACAGTTCGGGGCCGACAAGACCGATCAGCTGCGTTTGACCTCGCGCAACGCGTCGTCGACCGTCTTGTGCACCGAAAGCAGCTCGTCAAGGGCGAGCAACTGGAATATCCGACCCGCGGCGACGTCGTTCGCGACCACTGCGAAGCGCGCGGCATCACCGATTCTGCGCTGCGCTTCGAGGAGGATCTGGACGCCGACCGACCCGAGAAAATGCACCTCGAGGAGGTCTAGCACGAGCGCCCGGGGAGCACCTGCCAAAGCTTCACCGATGGCACTCTTGAATGCCGGGGCGCTCGCCGTGTCGATGTCCCCGCAGATGGCTAGAACGGCAACCCCGTCGCAGTCCTGGATAGAGCTGATGATCGGATCTTCGATCAGCACCGAGTCCCTCCTCGTCCGACCCACGGCCGACTTTAGTTTTCTCCGCAACCTGACGCCAGGTTTCGCCGTTATCCGGTCGCGGCAATGAAGTGCGAGCGTGCGTGCCCGAAAGGGTTGCCGTGTCGACTACACCGCCGCCGGCGATCCTCGAAGCTCGATGGCCCTACCGGAACCTCGTTTGCTCAAACTCGAAATGCTCGCGCACCGCAGCGACCACAGCCTGCAGTGCCCGCTGCGCCCGGATAGGCCAGTTGCGTTGTCGGCCAACCCATGAATGTGACGGTGTAAAGGAATTACCCGGCCTCCTGATGTTCCGTCTGCGCGTCCAAGCGTCGAACGTAAGCCGCATCGCGCACCGCATCCTCAGTCTCCAAGGCCGCGCCCAACGCACCGCCGATCATCGCCAACGAGCATGTCAACCATGCGAGTTGAAAGTAATCACGCAATGATGCCGAGTGACCCACCGCGGTCGTGAAGACCTGCGGCACCACAAACCAGAAGGCGGCAAGCAGGGCCAGCAGGTAGAGCGCTACGTAGAGCACGCTCACCCCGATGAACACGGTCAACACCGTGGCGAGATTGAACAGCATCACCTGTTTGCGCACTCCGGGTACGGCTGTGCGTTCCCAGAGTTCGGCGCCGACGATGAGCGTCGCGGCGGTCGCACCCACCGACATCAATGTCGTTCCCACTAGGCGCCACCATCCGAAAGCGTCTGATAGCCGCCATACGTCGGAATACACCAGGCCGAAGACACCCACGGCCACAGCGCCCGTCAATGCCCGGGACAGCCGCAGCGATAGTTGCCAGGGTTGATTGGCCGCTACCATGCCGCCCAGCAGTGTGAGATTGCCTGACAACACGCGGGCAGTGAACGCGAACGCACCGTCTGCGGTGTCGGTACCGAGTTCTCGCACCCGCTTCACCGACAACCGCCGTGGCCGGGACGCGTTTTGACCGGCGTCTGGACCGCGCTGGTGGGAGCCGATCAGACGCTCCAGTAAACGTATGATCGCCTCACGAATCCGGGGCCGCGCACCGAGTGCGCCGAAGGCAGGCACCGACACTATCGCCACGTTCTGTACTGGATTCGCGTGCGCCACTACCGGGCGTCGGTGGACATGCAGCGGAAGATCGGTCAGGCACACCACCACATTCCAGCCGCGGTCGAGCAGCAACCGCCGCGCCGCGTCCACGATCCCCGCATCGGAGGCCGGCACCGGCACCAAGCGAGCCTCGTGCACCTCGATATGCCAATCGGCCCCGGGCAAACGCCGACCGAGCTCCTCCCCCAACCCTGCCTCAGCAAGCTCCCGGGCCAACGAAACCGCCGGCCCTGGTGACCCCACGAGACCCAGGAGGATCCTAGGGCCCTCGCCGACCTCGCGTGCATGACTCAGACCCGAATCTCTTTGCGGGACATGGCTCGTCATGGAGCCGACGCCGATGAACCGTTCCGGAACGCAGCTACGACCGCAGTGACCATTGGGTCGTTGCGTAGCTCTTCGAGGGTGTGCGGCAATGGGATTCGCCAGTTGGGATACTCGTCAACGGTGCCCGGCAGGTTGGGTTGTCGAGGTTCCCCCAGGACGTCATAGGGTGAAATCAACTTCAACATGCTAGGCGTCGCGGCAAGCAACCGATGCATAGCGGCGACGATGGTCGCTTCATCCGGCTCCGATCCACTGTCAGCTGGCGGCAGGAAATCTTCAGCGCGCAACAGCGCAAGCAACTCGGTTCGTTCGTGCGCTGCGGCGGCCAACTCGGCCGGCACGTCGTGAAGGAGACCACGCTCTGCGCGCGCCCGTACGTGCTCGCCCCGCAAAAACCCCGCCGCGGTGGGTAAGTCGTGAGTGGAGATGCTCGCGGCTGCGCGCTGCGGCCACTGTTCAGGTGGCAACAGTGGCTGATCGGGCGCCGACTCATCGCGCACGAACCAAGACACGGCACAGCCGAGCATCGCGTTGTCGGCCAGCGCCTGGGTCACCTCCGGCTCCACGGTGCCCAAGTCCTCGCCGATCACGATGGCACGCGCCTCGTGCGCAGCCAGCGCCAATACGGCCAGCATTACTTCGCTGTCGTAGTGCACATAAGTTCCGCGGTCCGGGGAATCGCCGGGCGGGATCCACCAGAGCCGCCACAGTCCGGCGACGTGATCGATACGCAGACCGTCGGCATGCGCCAACACCGCACTCAGCATGTCGCGCAGCGCGCGGTAACCGGTCGCGGCGAGGCGGTCCGGGCGCCACGGCGGCAGTCCCCAGTCCTGGCCGGGTGGGGTGTAGTTGTCCGGGGGCGCCCCGACGGTTACCCCGGTGGCGAGCACGTCGGCCAGTGCCCACGCGTCGGCACCATCGGCGTCGACTCCCACCGCGAGGTCGTGTATCACTCCCAGCGCCATCCCGGCGGCGTGCGCGGCATCGCGTACGCCGAGCAGCTGTTCACGACAGCGGTGCTGAACCCACGAGTGAAATGCGATGCGTGGAGCCAGCTCCCGGCGCGCTGCTGCCACCGCGGCGCCGGCGACGTCGCGTAGCGGCGCAGGCCATTGGCTCCAACGGCCCCCGTACCGTTCGGCCAGTGCGCAGTATGTCGCCCAGTCCACGAGTCCGGGAAGTCGTGCGTCGTCGCTGCTGGACGGCGCACCCTCGGCGCGCCAAAGTAGCTCCAGCGCAGCGCGTTTGGCAGACCAAACCAGGTCGTAATCGATCCTCTCCGAACCCGCCCAGACCCGCAGCGCATCGACTTCTGCGCGCGTCTGCGGATCGGCTCGCTGGTAGGCCTCGAGGTCCTCGATACGCAACGCCAGTGGGCTGACGAAACGTCGACTCGATGGCGTGTAGGGCGAGGGCTGCACCGGGTGCGTCGGACCGACGGCGTGCAGCGGATTCAACAGCACCGCGCCGGCTTGATGTTCGGCGGCAGTCCACTTCACGAACTCGCGCAAATCACCCAGATCACCCATCCCCCACGAGCGCGCCGACCGGAGTGCGTAGAGCTGCAGCATCCAGCCCCAGGTAGCCGGCGGCGTGAGCAGCTGTCGCGGAGCCGCGACAACAGTGGCTTCTTGTCCGTCGCGGGTGCGAAGGCGGTACCAACCAGGTGAGAGGTTGCCGGGCAACTCACCGCGCAGCGCGATCTCGGTGCCGTCCTCGGCTACCAGCAATTCCGCGCTCGGTATCGGCCGCGGCCGTCCGCCGACTCGCACGGCGATCGTCGGCGCGAGACGATCTGCCGGCCCGGTCTCGGCGAGCCTGGTCAGCTCGCGGCGCCGCTGAGTCTGGTTGCCCGCGTCCACATCCAGGAGCCCAAGCACTTTCACCACCACGTCAGCGTCGACCTCGACGAGGTCACGTCGCTCGTTGCGATAACTCGTGGCTACCCCGTGGGCGGCAGCCAAGGTGCGTAGATCTTCTGGTATCGAACTCGTCGTCATGCGAAGATCCCTCCCAACGGCGTCCAGCCAACATGGTGGCGACTGGACTCACACTCCGCCGACATACCCCGGCCAACAACGTGGTCCCGGCGATGCCGGAGGCGAATTACGAGACAAGAATGGCCGGTGCTGTTCGTTCAACATCTGCGCCGAAGCTTGCCGTCACCGTGGTACCCCTTGGCGGCCAAGGCCTAACAGTGCAGGCCCGAGCAACTCGACGCACTGCCCATGAAGTGCCCGTTGCCTGGGCGCAACTGTGCGGCGGCGTTTAACAAGGCCGTCGGCGGGATACTCGTCGGCGCGCCCAACCCGGGCCGGCAAATGGAAGGAGTGAATGGTGACTAGCGCGCGACGGCTCATTCTTCTCGGTAGCGTCATCCTGCTTGTCGCAGGCGTCGTTGGGTTGTTTGTACCTGTGTCGATCTCCGGCGGCGTCGGGTGCGGTAACGCGGTGCATTCCGACTTATCGGCCGCCCGACAGCAAGACGATCGTAACGTTGGCAATTCTCCTGTGGTGCAACAAATCCCCATCGCCAACCAGCTCGCCCCGCGGAGCGACTTCGTTGCTTCCTGCAACTCGGCCCTCGGTAGCCGCCGTTTGTGGACGATTCCGCTGACCCTGATCGGTTTGGCGGGCACAGGCTGGGCGGTCGTCCAGCGTCGAAAGACTGCCACCGGAATCTGATCAGTTCTGCTGCGTCTCGCGAAACCGCGCAGGCCGTGGTCGTGGACAGTCACGGCCTGGGCGGATTCGCGGGAGCGGTGCTGGGCGGTCAGCAACCGCGCGGAGCCCCGCACAGGTCGCTGACCGGGACCATTCGGTCAGTGGGAAACGGCCCCCGGAGTGATCTCCGGGGGCCGTTCCTATTAGTAGCGGGGACAGGATTCGAACCTGCGACCTCTGGGTTATGAGCCCAGCGAGCTACCGAGCTGCTCCACCCCGCGACGGGTGAATATCAGGTTACCGAACCCACGCGAGCCCACCAAATCGCGCCCTCACCAGCGTCGGAGCGCAGCCAGATCCGCTTCAGTGCGACGGCGGGCTCAGTCCGTACCGTTGGGCGACGTCGTTCATCCAGGCGGGTGACCCATACGTCAGCCCATATTTGGCGGCCAGGGCGTCGAATTCGGGCAACTCGTGCAGCGGACGGCCGACCGGTCCATCAGCGCGATCGAGGAGCAGCTCGCCGAGCTCGCGGAAGTAATTTTCGAACCCGCCCGGCGTGATGACCTCGATCATGCGTGCCGGCGTGCGGCCGGCATTCCACATCGCGTGCATCTGGCCACGGGGCTTGGTGATGTAGCCGCCGGGACCGAGGACGATCTCGCTGTCGTCGGAGCGGAAGCCGATCTCACCCGCCAGCACTATCGAATGCTCGTCCTCGCGAGTGTGGCGATGCGCCGCCGTCAACAGCCCGACTTCGAACGGATGCTCGACGATGGACACCTCGCCCCCGTTGGTCTTGCTCAGCAACTTGAATACTGCCCCGAATCCAGGCAATGCTACGTAATCGCCCTCACCCGGCTGCACGATGGTGACACCGACTGCGCCCTTAGTCACTTGCCCACCTTTCTCCGAAACCCGTTGCGATGCAATACATCAGCCGAGGGTCAGCCCGCCGCGGCCAGGCCGTTCGCCATCTCATCACGAGGTGGCCACAGCGGTTGCGGCACCTCGACACCGAACGGCTCGTCCCAGTGGTTGCGGGATGAAACCTGTTGTACGGGAAGCCGATTGGCTGCGACACCCCATTTTCCCCTCGGGTAGCCGAGGGTCAGCATGGCCGACATCTTCCAACCTTGCTCAACCGGGACGCCCAGTAATTCGTTCACCTTGTCCTCGAAATTGCGCAACACCATCGTCATGACGCCGCCGACCCCTTCTGCACGCGCGGCGAGCAACGCACTCCAGATCGCCGGGTAGATGTTGGCGCCTCCGAGGTCATCGATGGCGAAGACGAACAGCAACAGGGGGACTTCTTCGAAGTGGTCAGCCAGGTAATCACCCGAGCCCTTCATTTGCCGAATCGTTTCCGAGTGTGCGGCCGGATCCGCACCGGGCGCCGGCGCAACCATGGGCCCCGTCCCTGTCTGGTACTTCTCGTATTCGAGGGCTCGGGCCTGACGGAACAATTGGGCGAACTCGCCGATGAGTCTCGGATCGTCAACGGCCACGAAGTGCCAGCGTTGGGTGTTGCCCCCATTCGGCGCGCGAACGGCGGCGTCGAGGATGCGCGCTTGGGTGTCCAACGGAATCGGATCCGGCCGCAACCGCCGCATCGTCCTGGTGGTGTACAGGGCTTCATGGATATCCATGTGTCCGCTCCTTCCGCTATTCCGGCCAGCTGTTGTGCAGGATCTTGTCGACGAAGTCGATGCGCTCGAAGGCAGGGTCGAAGTGGTGCAGCACATCGGCGTTCATCGTGCCGGCGGTGGTCTGCGGCCGGTGCTTCATACCGTCGTTGAACGCGGCGAGGATCCGGTTCTTGAAATTGGGTCGCGGGTGGGCGGCGGTCACCGCGGCAAGCTCGTCGGCAGCCAGATCCCCCCGGCCGACGCCGACCACGTCGACCTCGACGCCGGCTTGCAGCAGGGCGACTTCGGGGGCGAGGAACTCGGGCACCCCGGGCGTCGTGTGCAGAGCAATCCCAAGCCACACCTTGTCTGCGTCGGTCCGGTTCACGCCGTGAGCGGTCAAGAAGTCCCGGGCCGCGTTGGCCCCGTCGACCTCGAAGCGCAGGGAGGATGAGCGGTAGCGCTCAGTGAGACCGAGGTCATGGAACATCGCCCCGACATAGAGCAGCTCTAAGTCGGGTTTGAGCCCGCGGCGCAGGCCCTGCAGCGCGCCGAAGAGAAACACTCGCCGCGAGTGGTCGAACAGCAGGTCCTGTTCGGCGTCACGAATGAACTCGGTGGCCTCGCGCACCAGCGGCGTGTCGGGTACGCGGATGCCGGCAATGGTGTCGATCGAGTTAGTGGTCTTCATCTCGTCTCCTTCGGGCGACTGTGCTAGCCAGTGTGCGGCCGCATGCGCTCACCGACCGTGGGTGTTCGAGCCGTTGTGTCCACAGAAAGCGACACAATGTGTTGCGTGGCGGAAGTGCGAGCGGCTTCGAAGGTGGTGATGATCGTCGTCTTCGACGACGTGACGCTGTTGGACGTCGCAGGGGCGGGTGAAGTCTTCGTCGAAGCCAACCGTTTCGGCGCCGATTACCTGATCAAAATCGCTTCGGTAGACGGGCGGGACGTGACAACCTCGATCGGGACCCGGCTGGGCGTCACCGACAGCATCTCGTCGATCGGTTCCGTCGATACGGTCCTGGTCGCCGGCAGCGATCGCCTGCCGGCGCGGCCGATCGACCCCGCACTCGTCGACGCCGTCAGATCTGTGTCGGCCCGGGCTAGGCGGATGGCGTCCATCTGCACGGGGTCGTTCGTCCTCGCGCAGGCCGGACTGCTCAGCGGCAGGCGCGCCACCACCCACTGGCACGATGCCCGTCTGCTCGCCCGGGCGTTTCGGGACGTCACCGTGGAGCCGGACGCAATCTTCGTGCGCGACGGCGACATCTTTACTTCAGCGGGGGTGTCTTCGGGCATCGACCTGGCACTGGCGCTTGTGGAAATGGATTACGGTCCGGAACTGGTCCGCGAGGTGGCCCGGTGGTTGGTCGTCTATCTGAAACGGGCGGGCGGCCAATCACAATTCTCGGTGTTGGTGGAGGCCGATCCGCCGCCACAGTCACCGCTGAGGGCGGTGGTCGATGCGATCGTGGCCGAACCTGCCGCGAATCACAGCGTGAAAACGCTCGCGGCCAGAGCATCACTGAGCACACGCCAGCTGACCCGGCTCTTTCGGTCGGAACTCGGAATGAGTCCGGGACGCTACGTCGAATTGGTTCGCATCGATTTTGCCCGTAGCGCACTCGAATCCGGCAGGTCCGTCGCAGAGGCCGCGGGCATAGCCGGCTTCGGCAGCATCGAAACGCTGAGACGGGTCTTCGTCAACCACCTGGGTATCAGCCCGAAAGCGTATCGGGAGCGGTTCCGAACGGCTTACGCCTGACGCTACTTTGCGCTGTTGTACTTGTTGATCGCGTCGTCGAGACGCTGCAGTGCCGCACCGTAGGCACCGAAGTCGCCCGACTTCTGCGCATCACGCGCGGCACCCATCGCTGTCTCGACGTCTTTGAGCGCGGCGGCTTTACCCGGCGACAGGCTGACGGCAGCGCTGGGCGCAGGGGCGACGGCCCCGGCCGGCGGTGGGGGGCTCGCGGGAGGCACGCCGCCCGGTGGCGCAGCGGCGGGCGGCCCGGACTCGGTGGGCGCCGGACCGGCAGCGGTCGCGCTGGCGCCCGGCCCGAACAGCCCGTTGAGCGCATCGCCAACCGTTGGGCCGTAGCCGATCTTGTCGTTGTACATCATCGCCACGCGGATCAACCGCGGATACGAGGACGCGACATCGCTCGAGCCGGGCGAGGCATACACCGGCTCGACATAGATCAGCCCGCCCTGGGCAACCGGCAGCGTCAGCAGATTGCCCCACTTGATCCGGTTCTGGTTGTCGCGCCCGATCACGCCGAGGTCTTGGGACACCGCGGTATCGGTGGTGATGGCGTTGTTCGCCAGCTTGGGACCGTTGACCTGTCCCGGGATGGTCAGCACGGTGATCTTGCCGTAGTTCGACGGATCGGAGCTGGCGCTGATGTAGGCCGCAAGATAATCACGCTTGAACCGGTTCATCGCGCTGGTCAGCTGGAACGATGCCGAATCGTCTTCTTTGGCAATGTTTTTCGCGACGATGTAGTACGGCGGCTGATAGCTGCTGGCCGTGGGATTCGGGTCCAGCGGCACGTCCCAGAAATCCGAGGTGGAGAAGAACGTCACCGGGTCGTTGACGTGATACTTGGCCAGCAACATCCGCTGCACTTTGAACAGATCTTCGGGGTAGCGCAGATGCGCGGCCAACTCGCCGGTGATCTCACTCTTCGGTTTGACCGTCCCGGGGAAGACTTTCATCCACGCCTGCAGCACCGGATCGTGCTCGTCCTGCTCGTACAGCGAGACCGTGCCGTCGTAGGCATCGACGGTGGCCTTCACCGAGTTACGGATGTAGGACACCTGTTTGTCGGGTGCCAGCCTGTTGAACGCCACCTCGGTGGAGTCCGCGGTCGCCGACGACAGCGACGTGAGCTCGGAGTACGGATAGTTGTCCAGCGTGGTGTAGCCGTCGATGATCCAGACCAGCCGCTTGTTGACGATCGCCGGGTAGACACTGCTGTCCGTGGTCAACCAGGGCGCCACCGCTTCGACCCGTTGAGCCGGGTCACGGTTGAACAGGATCTTGCTGTTGGATCCGATTACGTTGGAGAACAGGAAGTTTCGCTCGGCGAACTTCGCGGCGAAGACGCTTCGGGAGATCAAGCCACCCAGCGGCACTCCACCGGTCCCGGTGTAGGTGTAGTTCTTGGTCTCGGTGTTGGTCTCGTAGTCGTATTCCCGGTCGACGCCACTCTTTCCGACGATTGCGTAATCGGCGGGCGTGCTGGCGATCACCGGCCCGTAGTAGACCCGCGGCTGATCCAGCGGTGCGGGACCGCTGGACGTCACGCTGCCGTTGGCCCCGACGACGCTGGCCAGGAACTCGGGGTATCCGCCATTTTGGTTGGGGTCGTTGGCGATACCGCGCACGGTGTTGGCCGGCGAAGCGATGAAGCCGTTGCCGTGGGTGAAGACGGTGTGGCGGTTGATCCAGTCGCGTTGGTTGTCGATCAGATGGTCCGGGTTGAGTTCGCGGGCGGCCACGACATAGTCGTGCAGGTTTCCGTCACGATCGCGATAGCGGTCGATCGCCAACTGGTCGGGGAAGTAGTAGAAATTCTTGCCCTGCTGGAACTGGGTGAACGCCGGGCTGATGATGGTGGGGTCGAGCAGCCGAATGTTGGAGGTAGTGGCCCGGTCCGACGCCACCTGCTCGGCCGTGGCCCGTCCGTCGCCGCTGTAATCCCGGTACGTGACCACGTCATCAGTCAGGCCATAGGCCTGCCGGGTCGCGGTGATACTTCGGCTGATGTATTCGCGTTCCTTCTGCGCCGCATTGGGTTTGACGCTGAACTGCTCGATGACCAAGGGCCACGCAGCACCCACGACCATCGACGACAACAACAGCAACACCAGTCCGATGGATGGAATCCGCAAGTCCCGCAGCACAATCGCGGAGAACACCGCCGCCGCGCAGATCAACGCGATCGCCAGCAGGATCATCTTGGCCGGCAGCACCGCGTTGATGTCGGTGTATCCGGCGCCGGTGAACGGCTTGCCAGCGCGAGTGTGCGACAGCAGCTCGTAGCGATCCAGCCAGTATGCGACGGCCTTGAGCAGCACCAGCGTTCCGACCAGGCTGACCAACTGGATACGCGCCGACCGGCTCAGCGCACCGGTGCGCCCCGACAACCGGATGCCACCGAAGATGTAGTGCGCCATCAGGTTCGCGACGAACGCAAGGAACATCGCAACGAAGAAGAAACTGAGCACCAACCGGTAGAAGGGCAGCTCGAAGGCGTAGAAGCCCAGATCCTTGCCGAACTGCGGATCGCGGACACCGAAGCTGCTGCCGTGCAGGAAGAGCTGAATGCGAACCCAAAAGGTCTGCGCGACAATGCCGGCCAGCAGTCCGATGGTCACCGGCACTCCGATGGCGATCACCTTCAGCCTCGACATCACCACGGTGCGGTAGCGCGCCACCGGATCGGCGCCGTTGCTCGGGACGAACACCGGCCGGGATCGGTAGGCCAGTGCCAGTCCGGCGAACACGATGCCACCGACCAGTAGCCCGATCACCACGAACACGATCAGCCGGGTCACCAGGACGGTGGTGAACACCGAGCGATAACCCAGCTCGCCGAACCAGAGCCAATCGACGTATGCGTCGATGAGTCGGGGGCCGACGAGCAGCAGTCCGATCACGGTCAATGCGATCGCGATGAGAGTCCGACTGCGTCGAGTCAGCTTCGGCATTCTGGCGGCGGGCCGCATCCCCACTAGCTACGCTCCCTGCTCGGTCTCGACAGTCGCTGTCGCTGGATGTCCTCGACTCTACGCACTACCGGAGACCTGCCCCGGGCTCGAATCGGCCGGCCTAGCACCTCGGCGGCTGCCCGCCGGAGGCCACGGCGTGCAGCGCGTCCACTGCCCCACCGAGGGTGTCGACCTTGATCAACTGCAGGCCGGGCACCTTGCCGGCATTGGCTTCGTAACAATTTCCGGCCGGCACCAGAAACACCGTCGCGCCGGCGTCGTGGGCGGCGCTCATCTTGTGTCCGATCCCGCCGATCTTGCCGATCTCGCCGTCCGGCTTGATCGTGCCGGTGCCTGCGATGAATTTCGAGGCGGCGAGGTTGCCGGTGGTGAGCTTGTCGATCACGGCCAGGCTGAACATCAAGCCTGCCGACGGCCCGCCCACGTTGGCCAGATTGAAATCGACCGCGAACGGCGCCCACGGCGCGTCGGTCACCGAGACGCCCAAGAAGCCGAAGTCGCCTTTCGGATGGTGACCCAGGGTGATCTGGGCCGTTCCGGGCGGGGCGTTCTTGCGGCGAAAGTCGACCGAGACCTGCTGGCCGGGCTTGGTGGTCTTGAGGAACGAGGTGAACTGCTCCACCCCGGACACCGGCTTGCCGTCGACCGCCTGCACGGCGTCGCCGGCTTGCAATTTGCCCACCGACGGTCCGGGGTCGGTGAGCGTCACGATCGTCACGGCCCGCGGGTACTTCAGGTAGCCCAGAGCTGCGAACTCGGCGTTGTGCTCGGACTCTTTGAAATCGGCGTCGTTGGCCTTGTCGACCTCGTCGCGCGACTGGCCGGGCGGATAGACCAGATCGCGTGGCATCAGCTGTTCCTGCCCGGACAACCACAGCGTCAGCGCCTCCGCCAGGCTGAGCTCGTCACGCTGAGACACCGTCGTCATGTCCAGGTGGCCCGTCGTCGGATGGGTCGTGGTGCCTTTGATCTCGACAACCTGCTTGCCGTCGACCTCGCCCAGCGTGTCGAAGGCCGGGCCCGGGCCCAGCGACACGTACGGCACCGTCACCGCAGCGAGCAGCACACCGAAGACCACGATCGGGACCAGCGCCACCATCAGCGTCAGAATCCGCCTGTTCACGTCGCCAACACTAGACGCCGGTGTCAGGCGGGTTCACTCAGAGCGTGACGCCGGGGCGCGCGTCCAGTGTTGACCATGAGTACCGTTGTGGGCATGGCTGACCTGCCCTTCGGGTTCTCCACGGGAGACGACCCGGACCGCGATAACAACCCCGAGTCCGGCTCGGGATCTGCTGACCCTTTCGGACTGGGCGGCCTCGGCGGCGATTTCAACCCGGCCGACCTGGGCCAGATGTTCACCCGGCTCGGTCAGATGTTCAGTGGAGCCGGTTCGGCCATGGGCGGACAGTCCTCCGGACCGGTCAACTACGAGCTGGCACGGCAGCTGGCCTCGAGCTCGATCGGATTCGTCGCTCCGATCCCCAACGCCACCCGCGAGGCGATCAGCGACGCCGTCCACCTCGCCGAGACCTGGCTCGACGGCGTGACCGCCCTGCCGGCGGGCACCACCAAGACCGTCGCCTGGACTCCCACCGACTGGGTGGACAACACGCTGGAGACCTGGAAACGGTTGTGCGATCCGATGGCCCAGCAGATCTCCACCGTGTGGGCCTCAGCGCTGCCCGACGAGGCCAAGGCCATGGCCGGCCCGCTGCTGTCGATGATGTCGCAAATGGGCGGCATGGCCTTCGGTTCGCAGCTCGGGCAAGCGTTGGCCCGGTTGTCCAAGGAAGTCCTGACGTCGACTGACATCGGATTGCCGTTGGGGCCCAAGGGAATTGCTGCACTGCTGCCTGACGCGGTCGAGTCCTTCGCCGACGGCCTCGAACAACCACGCAGCGAGATCGTGACTTTCCTGGCGGCCCGCGAGGCCGCCCACCACCGCCTGTTCAGTCACGTGCCGTGGCTGTCCGGTCAGCTGCTCGGCGCCGTCGAGGCCTATGCCAAGGGCATGAAGATCGACATGCAGGGCATCGAGGAGCTCGCCCGGGACTTCAACCCCGCGTCGATGAACGATCCGGCCGCCGTCGAGCAGTTGCTGACGCAGGGCGTGTTCGAGCCCAAGGCGACGCCGGAACAGACCCAGGCCATCGAACGCCTCGAGACACTTCTGGCGCTGATCGAGGGCTGGGTGCAGACCGTGGTGAACGCCGCACTGGGCGAGCGCATCCCCGGCGCGGACGCCCTCGGCGAGACGCTGCGGCGACGCCGGGCCACCGGCGGGCCGGCCGAGCAGACCTTCGCCACGCTGGTGGGCCTCGAGCTGCGGCCACGCAAGCTGCGCGAGGCCGCGGCGCTGTGGGACCGACTGACTCATGCCGTCGGCGTCGATGCCCGCGATGCAGTCTGGCAGCACCCCGACCTGCTGCCCGGATCCGAGGACCTCGACGACCCGGCCGGTTTCATCGACCGCGCTCTCGGTGGCGACACCAGCGGGATCGACGAAGCCATCGCCGAATTCGAGCGTCGCGCCGACGCCGGCGACGACGACGGCTCCGTGGACGACTGAGCCTTTCCGTGCGGCTTGGCGACTGTCCGGTCTTTCCCGCCGAAGCGGGAACCGCCATGAGCACCGACCGCGGCGTGGGTTGGCGCCTGGCCCGAGAGGCCGGCCCGGTATTGCGACACCCCGGGGGGAACTGGTTCGACAACTGGGTGTTTGTCGTCGGCCGGGATGAGGTGTTGGCGAATCTGAACGATGCACGGTTGGAATCCACCCGTGCCCTTCCCGAGCGCGATCTTCACGTTCACCAGCAGCTGTTCGCGCCGAAATCAGCTCATGACATTGCCGCCGCCTTCCGTCCGACCGCCGCCGCGCTGATCGATCGCTTCGTCGCGGCCGGTGGCGGCGACGCGGTGACCGACGTGACCGCGCCGATCGCCGGCGCCGTGTTCGACATCGTGTCGCGCCTGCAGCTATTGCCCGTCGAGCACCTCAACGGGCAGTCCGGCCAGGTCCTGTCCGAGGCATGCCGCAACCTGTCCAGACACGCCGGCTCGCACTTGTTCGAGCTGGCACGCCGCCCCGAAGTGTGCGACATGCTTCGACGTCAGCCCGAGCTGGTACGCGAGTTCGTTGAAGAGGTCCTGCGGCTGGAGCCGATGGTGCCCAGCTGCAGTCGATTCACCACCCAGCCGACGACCATCGGCGAGGTGGAGCTGCCGGCCGGCATGGTGCTGATGTTGTGTATCGGTGCCGTCCAGCGCGACGGCAGCGACGCCATGTCCACTGATGATCTTGCGATCGGCGACAGGGCGCATCGGCACTGGAGTCTGGGTGCGGGCTCCATGCGCTGCCGCGGCGGGCACATCGTGCGGCAGGTGTTGCGGGTGCTGGTCGAGGAGTGGCTCGATCGGGCCGGGCATATCGGGCTGGCTCCCGGTTTCCGCGCCTGCGGTCGGATTTCCGGCCACTCAGAGCGTTTCGTGGCTGCCGGCGCTGCCGCTGGTGACGAAGGCCTAGTCGACGCTGGGGATAGTCGAGTCGCCCGTCCCGGTGGCCGTGGCACAGTGCCAGGATGGCGCAGCCCACGCCGTCGCTGTACGCGCTGGACCCGGCGCTGTTCGTGCTGCTCCGCCCCGACGGCGCCGTGCAGGTCGGCTGGAGTCCGCGACGCGCCGTCGTGATCCGGCCGCCGCGCGGCGTGACCGCCGCCGGGCTGGCTGACGTGCTGCGGGCGATGCATTCGCCGGTGTCGATCAGCGAGCTGCAACGGCGGCCCAGCGGGCTGAGCGAGGACGACTTACTCGATCTGGTCGGGCAATTGGTGAGGGCGGGGGTCGTTACCCGCGGCGCCCGGCAGCGGGCGGCGCGGTCGGCGTCGATCCGGGTGCACGGCCGCGGCCCGCTGTCGGATCTGCTCGCGGAGGGGCTGCGGTGCTCGGGGGCCAGGGTCAAACAGAGCAATCAGCCGCATGCCGCTGTGACATCTGCCGACGCCGATCTGGTGGTGCTGTCCGACAACCTGGTCGCCGACCCGCGGATGCTGCGCGAGCTGCACAGTCAGGGTGTGGCGCACCTCGCGGTACGGGTCCGCGACGGCACCGGGCTGGTCGGGCCGCTGGTCGTACCCGGAGTTACCAGCTGCCTGGGCTGCGCCGACCTGCATCGCCGGGACCGCGACGCGGCGTGGCCCGCGGTCGCCGCGCAACTGCGCGACACCGTCGGGGTGGCCGATCGTGCGACCCTGCTGGCCACTGCGGCGTTGGCGCTCAGCCAGGTCAACCGGGTGATCGGGGCCGTGCGCGGCACCGATTCGGAGCCACCCGCGGCGTTGAGCGCCACGCTCGAATTCGATGTGCACGCCGGCTCGATCGTGGCGCGGCAGTGGCCGAGGCATCCGCTGTGTTCCTGCTGACAGCGCTCGATCCCAGATCGGTGGGGCACGCACAGGCTTGTCGTGGATGATGGAGGCGTGGCAGACATCAAACGCGGGGGGGCCGCACGCAACGCGAAGCTGGCCGGTCTCGCCGGTGGCATAGCGGGCCGTACCGCACTCGGGTTCGGCAAGCGGCTGGCCGGCAAATCGCAGGACGAGATCAACGCCGAGCTGATGGAGAAGGCCGCCAAACAGCTCTTCACGGTCCTCGGCGAACTCAAGGGCGGCGCGATGAAGGTCGGCCAGGCCCTGTCGGTGATGGAAGCCGCGATCCCCGAGGAGTTCGGCGAGCCCTACCGCGAGGCGCTGACCAAGCTGCAGAAGGACGCGCCGCCGCTGCCCGCCGACAAGGTCCACCGGGTGCTGGACGCGCAGCTGGGCACGAAGTGGCGTCAGCGGTTCTCCGAGTTCAACGACACCGCGGTGGCCTCGGCCAGCATCGGCCAGGTGCACAAGGGCGTGTGGGCCGACGGCCGTGAAGTCGCCGTCAAGATCCAGTACCCCGGCGCCGACGAAGCACTGCGGGCCGACCTGAAGACGCTGCGCCGGATGATCAGTGTGGTCAAGCAGCTTGCCCCGGGCGTGGACGTCGAAGGCGTCGTCGACGAGCTGATCGAACGCACCGAGATGGAGCTCGACTACCGGCTGGAGGCCGAGCACCAGCGCGCCTTCGCCAAGGCCTACGAGGGCGACCCGCATTACCTGATCCCACGCGTGGTGGCCAGCGCCCCCAAAGTCGTGATCCAGGAGTGGATCGAAGGCATTCCGATGGCGGACATCATCCGCGAGGGCACCGTCGAGCAGCGTGACCTGCTGGGAACTCGGTTGGCCGCCTTCATCTTCGACTCACCGCGCCGGATCGAGATGATCCACGGCGACGCGCACCCGGGCAACTTCATGCTGATGCCCGACGGGAAGATGGGCGTCATCGACTTCGGTGCCGTCGCGCCGCTGCCGGGCGGATTCCCGGTCGAGCTCGGGGCGACGATCCGGCTGGCCCGCGACAAGAACTACGACCTGGTCCTGCCGACGATGGAAAAGGTCGGGTTCATCCAGAAGGGCCAGCAGGTATCGGTGCACGACATCGACGAGATGTTGCGCCAATACGTCGAGCCCGTCGAAGTCGAGGTCTTCCACTACACGCGTAAGTGGTTGCAGCGCATGACATACCGTCAGCTGAATCAGGGCGTCGCGCAGATCAAGACAGCGCGGCAGATGGACCTGCCACCCAAGCTGGCGATCCCGATGCGGGTGCTGGCCACGTCCATGGCGATCCTGTGTCAGCTGGATGCCCACGTGCCGACCCGGAAGCTGTCCGAGGAGCTGGTTCCCGGATTCGCCGATCCCGACGAGGCCGCGGTCTAAAGCTGCTCACCGGCAACGGTTTCGGGTTCTACGCGGCGATCTTGCGGGGACGCCCCCGTGGGCGTTTGCGGCTCACGACCGAGCCGCGGTCGAGAATCTCGCCACCCCACACTCCCCACGGTTCAGCGCGGTTCAGCGCCTCGGCCAGGCATGAGCGTCGGATCGGGCAATCGGCACACAGTTCCTTGGCGCGCTCGAGATCGGACGGGCTGTCAGCGAACCACAGGTCGGGATCGCTGACGTGACAAGGCAGTTCCTGCTGCTGATCGTCGGGATCTAGTTCCGTCGCCATGTCGTGCATACCTGCTTCCTGGTCTGGTGGATTCCGGACCAGTGGCGGGTGCTCAACCAAACACATTGGCCACGGATCCTGGTGACTTCGGGTCCGTGGCCATCTGGCGAGATTGTGGGCTTCCTACGTGGGTAGAGCCCCGATCCACGGACGCTGGGTCTTGTCGGCGGCAATGTGCTTGTGCGCGGCCGCCGAGATGGCGGCATGGGCAGCACGACGGGAGCCGACGTCGCCGGCCGGACGTACGTCAAATACGTTCACGGTGACCATGAGGGCTCCCTCCCTTCGTCGACGCGTCCGAGCGTTCGAGCACGCGAATGTGCGTATTGAGGCTAGATCTTAACAGCGCGACGGGGCAAGCGATTTTCTGACCTGGCCCTTTGCGCTTCAGCCTCGGCTGCGGACGATCTCCAGGACGTCGGGGCCGTACTGCTCGAGTTTGCGAGCACCGATGCCCGGGATGGCGACCAGCGCGGCGTCGTCGGTGGGCAGCAGCTCGGCAATCGCGATCAGCGTGTTGTCGGTGAACACCACGTAAGCCGGGACACTCATCTCTTTGGCGGTGCGCGTCCGCCAGTCCTTGAGTTCGAGCAGCAGCTCGTCGTCGATGTCGGCGGCGCACGTCTCGCAGCGGCGCAACATGATCGCCGCCGGAGTGCTCAGCTGGTTGTTGCAGATCCGGCAGCGCGACGCCGGGCCGCTCTTTCGTCGCGGCCGGTTCGGCGTCGGGCCGGCCTGCGTCTGCGGCGACAGGCCGTTGAGGAATCGTGACGACTTGCGACTCTGCCGTCCGCCCGGGTTGCGGGCCAAGGCCCAGCTGATTGCCAAATGCACTCGGGCCCTGGTGACTCCGACGTAGAGCAGTCGGCGTTCCTCTTCGACGGCTTCGCTCTCGCCGCCGTGGGCCAGCGCGTGCGAGATGGGCAGCGTGCCGTCGGTCAGGCCGACCAGGAACACCGCGTCCCACTCCAAGCCCTTGGCGGCGTGCAGCGACGCCAGCGTGACGCCCTGTACGACCGGCGGATGACGTGAGTCGGCCCGAGTCCGCAGCTCGGCCACCAGCTCCGGCAGATTCAGCGATGGCCGTAGCGCGATCTCCTCGTCGACCAGTTCGGCCAGTGCTCCCAACGCTTCCCAGCGTTCCCGAGCCCGGACCCCGGTCGGGGGTTCGGCGGTCAGGCCCAGCGGCTCGAGCAGGCCGCGCACCACGTCCGGCAGCGGGACGTCGCCATCAGCATCGCGGTTGGCCGCCCGCTGCAGCGCCAGCAGGGCCTGCCGGATCTCCTGGCGGCTGAAAAAGCCCTCGCCGCCGCGGACTTGATAAGCGATGCCCGCCTCGGTGAGCGCTTCTTCGTAGGCTTCCGACTGCGCGTTGATCCGGTACAGGACAGCGATTTCCGAGGGCGGCGTGCCCCCTTCGACGAGCCGCGAGATCGAGGCCGCGACCGCGGCGGCTTCGGCAGCCTCGTCGGGGTAGTCGCGAAACGTCGGCTCCGGGCCGGGATCCCGTTGACCCACCAGGTGCAGCTTGCTGCCGGCGACCCGCCCGCGGGCGGATGCAATCACCCGGTTGGCCAGCGACACCACCTGGGGTGTGGACCGGTAGTCGCGCTCCAGCCTGACCACGGTCGCGTCCGGGAAACGCCGGGAGAAGTCCAGCAGGTAGCGCGGCGTGGCCCCGGTGAAGGAGTAGATGGTCTGGTTGGCATCGCCGACGACGGTGAGGTCGTCGCGGTCGCCCAGCCACGCCGACAGCACCCGCTGCTGCAGCGGTGTGACGTCCTGATACTCATCGACCACGAAGCAGCGGTAGCGGTTTCGGAATTCCTCGGCCACCGCGGCGTCGTTTTCGATCGCGGCGGCGGTGTGCAGCAGCAGGTCGTCGAAGTCGAGTAGCGCGACGCCGTCCCTTTGCGCCTTCAGCGACTCGTAGGCGGTGTAGACCGCGGCGACCCTGGCGGCGTCCAGCGGGACATCGCGAGACGCTGCGGCCACCGCGTCGGGGTACTGCTCGGGCGAGATCAGCGACGCCTTGGCCCACTCGATCTCACCGGCCACGTCGCGGACGTCGTCGGTGCTCAGCTTCAGACCGGCGCTGGTGGCCCCGCGGGCGACGACGGCGAACTTGGTGTCCAGTAGTTGCCAGCCGGTGTCGCCGACGACCCGCGGCCAGAAGTACCGCAGCTGCCGGTGCGCGGCGGCGTGGAACGTCACCGCCTGCACCGAACCGACGCCGGTCTGCGCGGCGGCGCCCAGTGCCCGCAGCCGCGATCGCATCTCTCCGGCGGCACGCTGGGTGAACGTCACCGCCAGCACCTGCCCGGCGCCGACGTGTCCGGTGGCGACGAGCTGGGCGATGCGGTGGGTGATCGTGCGCGTCTTGCCTGTTCCCGCGCCCGCCAGCACGCAGACCGGACCACGAGGAGCCAGCACGGCCTCGCGCTGCTCGTCGTCGAGTTCGGCAACCAAGGAGTCTGCGATCACCGGCATGCCGTCCATCTTGGCAGTGATCGCCGACATAGGTGTTGCAGCGCCACGCCGCGGCATAGACGCGAGGCCGTCTATGTTTGAACGACTATGACGAACGCTTCTGTGACCATGTACAGCACGCAGTGGTGCGGGTACTGCCGTCGACTCAAGACCGTGCTGAAGTCCGCCGGCGTCGCCTACGACGAGGTCGACATCGAGCAGGACCCCGCAGCGGCTGAATTCGTCGGTTCGGTCAACGGCGGCAACCATGTGGTGCCGACGCTGAAATTCGCCGACGGCTCGACGCTGACCAATCCGGGCGTCAAGGAAGTCAAAGCGAAGCTGGCCCAACTGGCCGGCTAGCCCGATTCGGCCCAGGACTCCACGATCACCCGGGCGATCGACACCGATCCCGGCAGCAGCAGCCTGGAGTTCGAGTCGCTGCTCCAGTCGCCGAGGGCGAGCGCCGCGCGGATCTCGTCGCGGGTGAACCATTCGGCTTCGGCGATCTCGCCGTCGTTGAACGCGAACGGCTCCGCGGGATCGGCGATCGCGTGGAAACCGATCATCAGCGAGCGGGGGAACGGCCAGGGCTGGCTGCCCAGGTAGCGGATGTCGCTGACGGTGAGCCCGATTTCCTCGTGGATCTCTCGGGCGACGCACGTCTCGAACGACTCCCCCGCCTCGACGAAACCGGCCAGCAGCGAGAACATCCGGTCCGGCCACACCGTCTGGCGAGCGAGCACCGCGCGGTCGCCGCCGTCGTGTACCAGGCAGATGATCGCGGGATCGATGCGCGGGAACTCTTCGTGACCGGTGACCGGGTTGACCCGCGCCCAGCCCGCCCGAACCGGTTTGGTCGGCGAGCCGTCGATCGAGCTGAACCGCGAGCTGGCATGCCAATTCAGCAGCGCGGCGGCCGCCGACACCAGTTGCGCCCCGACGTCGTCGAAAAGCTGGCCGGCCCGGCGCAAGTCGGCGACCTCAGCGTTGAGGTCGGGATCGTCGGGCGATTCCAGCGGACCGTGCACTGCCCACACGTGGCGGCCGTCGTCGAGGCAGCCCAGGAACACGGCATCCGGCGGTGGCTTGTCGGCCAAATCTTTCGCCTTGCCCAGCAACACTTTGCCGGCGGCGACCATCACCTGGTTGCGCGAGTCCAGCCGCAGCAGCGCCGCGTCCGGCCACCCGGCGGCAGCGGCGTCGACGTCGCTGCGCACCTGGTCGGCCCGATCCGCGCCGATGCGCGACAGCAGCGGCACGGCCTTCAATTGAAAATCCACGTTGTGCCTTACCTCTGTTGGTCACTTACCCGTGTTGCGAACAAAGAGCAGCCGGTCACCGGCCTCGATGGCGTCGGCCTCCGGGGCGTCGACGCGAAGCAGCCGGCCGTGACGCACCACACCGAGCACGATGTCGGGCAGGTGCCGAGGAGAGCCGCCGAGCTCGCTCTGCTCGACCTCACGTTCGGCGATGGCGAATCCATGCGACGGCGTCAGCAAGTCGTCGATCATCTCCACGACGCTGGGCGTGGTGGTGGCCACACCGAGCAGTCGCCCGGCTGTCTCGGACGAGACGACCACCGAATCGGCGCCGGATTGCTTGAGCAGGTGCTGATTTTCGGCCTCGCGAATCGACGCCACGATCTTGGCGTTGGGCGCGACCTCCCGGGCGGTGAGGGTGACCAGCGTTGCGGTGTCGTCGCGGCCGGTGGCGACGATGATCGCGGACGCGTGCTGGGCCGAGGCGAGTCGCAGGACATCGGATCTGGTGGCGTCGCCGTGCACGGTGACAAGGTCGGCGGCCGTCGCGTGGTCGAGTGCCGTCTGGTTGATGTCGACGACGACGAAATCGTTGCCGGCCGTCTCGTCGCCGCAGATCGCAGCGACGGCGGTCTTGCCTTTGGTGCCGTAGCCGATGACGACGGTGTGGTTGCGCACAGAGCTCCTCCAACGCTGGATCTTCCAGGCTTGCCGGGACCGCTCGGTGAGTACCTGCAGCGTCGTGCCGACCAACACCACGAGGAACAAGATCCGCAACGGCGTGATGATGATGACGTTGGTGAGCCTGGCGAATTCGGAGTACGGGGTCAGGTCGCCGTAGCCGACCGTGGTCAGCGAGATCGTGGCGAAATACAAGCAGTCGACGAACGACAGTGGAACGCCTCGCACGTCGGTGTACCCGGCCCGGCCGAGGTAGACGGTCGCCACCGCGATCAACAAGGCCGACAGTGCCACGGCCACTCGCCGCCAGATGGCACGCATCGGGCTGACCTGAACTTCGGGGACCCGCACCACACCGACGAGCGCATAGCCGGGTTGGGCGGTCAGCGTCTCGTCGAGATCGCGTTCCCGAGGCCTAACTCTGACCACAGCTCATCGGCTCAACCGCACGCACGACACTATGTAACCATGACCGCCATCACACCCAGTCCTCAACGGGATGCCAGCCAGACGTCCGCCTACCGAATCGCGGCCATGCTGTTCGGCATCGGCACCCTTCACTTCGTGGCGCCGAAGCAGTTCGACGGCATCGTCCCCGCCGAACTGCCCGGCAGCGCGCGCTTCTACACCTACGCGTCCGGAGTGGCTGAGCTTGTCATCGGCGCCCTGCTGCTGCCGCTGCAGACCCGGCGGTTGGCGGGGTTGGCGGCGGCCGCGTTGTTCCTGGCGGTGTTCCCGGGCAACGTCAACATGGTCCGGTTGTGGTGGGACAAGCCGTGGCCGATGCGCATCATCGCGCTGGCCCGGCTGCCGCTGCAGATTCCGATGATCACCACGGCGGTCAAGATCGCCCGCAACTCCTAGGCGAGCATGCCGGCCAGCTCGTGGTGGCCCGGAAGCGTGTCCGGGACGACCGTCCGCCCGCTTCGCACGTAGTGAAAAGCGGTGCGCACCAACGATTCCTTGCACCCCGTCAGCGCGGCCCAGGCCAGCCGGTAAACGCCGAGCTGGATAGCGGCGTGCCGAGCGGCCTCCGAGCCGCGCGGCTGCTCGCCGGTCTTCCAGTCGACGACTGTCGCGCCGCCGTCAGGCTCGGCGAAGACCGCGTCGATCCGACCGCGGATCACCGTGCCGCCGATGGACATCTCGAACGGCACCTCGACGGCCACCGGCGTGCGCGCCGCCCACGGGGAGACCAGGAAGGCATCCTGTAGCGCGGCAAGCTCCTCGGCGTCGCGCTGCGCGATGTCGGAGTCGGCGGCACCAGGCAGGTCAGCCAGGTCGAACAGTCGTTCAGCGCCGTAGAAACGTTCGACCCAGTCGTGAAACGCATTGCCCAGCAAGGCATGCGGCTCCGGTCGCGCGGGCAGCCGGTGGATGAGCCGCTGCGCGGCATGCTCGGGATCGCGAGCCAGGTCCACCAGGCTGCTGACCGATAGGGCGCTGGGCAGCGTTGTGGCCGGCGGTTGTTCGGCGCGGGCCCGTTCCCGCAGCAGTGCGTCGACGTCGGCCGCCCAGTCCTCGGCGTCGTCGGCGGCTGCGGTGTGGCCGTCCCCCGACATCGCCGCGGCGACCAACGCGGCGCCCCGCTCGACATCCGCCCGACGATCGGCCAGCGGATCGACGGGCCAGTTGGCCTCTTGGACGCTGTCGCGCAATGGATTTCGGTCTCCACCCGCCGGCGCGGGCTCCCAGTGTTCGACCTCGCCGCAGGCTCGGCCGGCGTCGGCGGACCGGTCGATGATGTCCTTGATCTCGCACAGAAAATCTGAGGGCCCACGCGGCTTGATCCCGGTGGCTGCCCAGTGATGACCCGACAGCAGCAGCGTGTCCTCGCAGCGGGTGATGGCGACATACAGCAGCCGGCGCTCCTCGTCGACGCGGCGTTGCTCGAGTTGGGCCCGGTGTGCGGAGATCTTGTCCGACAACTGCTTTCGATCGGTCACGTCCAGGGTATCCAGAACCGGCACGCCATGCAGACCATCGGCGGAACGGTCCCCGCGCAGCAACGGCGGGAGATCGGCGGCGTCGGTGAGCCAGGTGCGGGCTTGCGCGGTCGACGGGAACAGTCCGCCCGACAGGTGTGGCACGGCGACCACCTGCCACTCCAAGCCCTTGGCGGCATGGACGGTCAGCACTTGTACGCGGTTTTGTGCGACGACGACCTGGGCGGGCGCCAGGCCGTTCTCGACGACCGCCGCTGCGTCCAGGTAGGCCAGCAGTCCGACGACGGAGGCGAGGCCTTCGGTCGCCGACGATCGTTCGGTGTAACCGTTGACCACGTCGGCGAAGGCGTCGAGTTGTTCGGTGCCGGTCCAGCCGCTGCCGGCCGACGCCGCACGCGCCTCGCAGTCGACACCGAGCAGTCGGCGGACCTCGGCCACCAGGTCAGGCAGCGGGTGGCCGAGGTGGCCGCGCAGCATGTTCAGCTCCTCGCCGAGCGCCGCGATACGCCGATATCCCTCGACTGAATAGCCGCTCGCCGGGCCCGGATCCGCGAGCGCGTCGGCCAAGCCCGCGGAATCGGCCCGTAGCGCGGCCGCCTCGGCGATCCGCTCGGCTGTGTCACCGGAGCGTGCCGCCTGCCCGCCGCCCAGGCCCGCGGCCTGATGGTGACAACCCGCTGCGCCCGGCTCCGCCGCGCTTGCGATCGCCACCGCGCGACGCCACAGCGCCGCCACGTCCCGTGCGCCCAGCCGCCAGCGGGGACCGGTGAGCACCCGCATCGCGGCCGCGCCGGCGGTGGGGTCGGCGACCAGGCGCAGCATCGCGACCACGTCGGCGACCTCGGGAACCGACAGCAGCCCGGCCAGTCCGACGACTTCCACCGGGACGCCACGGGCGCGCAGGGCGGCCGCGATCGGTCCGGCATCGGCATTGCGGCGCACCAGGACTGCGGCGGTCGGCGGCGCGACGTCGTCAGCCGCAGCCTGCTGGTAGCGGCGCTGCAGGTGGTCGGCGACCCAGTCCCGTTCGGCGAGAACGTCGGGCAGTAGGGCGCAGCGCACAGTGCCGGGCGCGGCGTCGGGACGCGAGCGGAGCGCGTGCACCGCGACCGAACGTCGTCGCGCATCGGCGGAGACGGCGTTGGCCACATGCAGGGTGGTCGGCGGATTGCGCCAGCTGGTGCTCAGCTCCAGCACCGGCGCGGGGCTGCCGTCGGACATCGGGAAGTCGGTGGTGAACCGCGGCAGGTTGGTCGCCGATGCGCCCCGCCAGCCGTAGATGGACTGGATCGGGTCCCCGACGGCGGTCAGCGCCAGTTGCTCGTCGACTCCGCCGCCGAACAGCGACGACAGCAGCATGCGCTGGGCGTATCCGGTGTCTTGGTATTCGTCGAGCAGCACCACCCGGTAGCGGCCGCGCAGCTGTTCGCCGACCCGCGGGACCGTCAGCGCAAGTCTTGCGGCGCAGGCCATCTGGCTGCCGAAGTCCATCACCTTCGCCGCCCGCATCCGGCGATGCAGGGCATCGACCAGCGGCACCAGTTCGGCGCGCTCGGCCTGGGTGGCCAGCATGCGCAGCAGCCACTGGCTGGGACCGCGGTCGCGTTGGTAGCGCCCGGCGGGAAGGGTGTGCACCAGCCGTTCGAGCTCGACGTGGGTGTCGCAGACCTGGCCGGTGTCGACTAGATGCTCGGCGAGCTGACCCGACAACCGCAGCACCATCGCGGTCACGGAGGCCGGGTTCCGCTCGGTCCGCAGCTGCCCGTCGTATTTGTTGACCACGTCGAAGGCCAGCTGCCACAGCTCCGTCTCGCTGAGCAACCGGGTGTCGGGTTCGATCGGCTGCGTGTACTCCCCTTCGCCCGGCGACAGCAGACCATATTCACGCAACAGTTGACCGGCGAAGGCGTGGTAGGTGCTGACCACCGGCGCGCCGACGGGCTCGCCGGCCAACGGACCCGGCTGGCCGCCGAAGGCCAGACCGGCGCCGCCGAGCCGGGCCAACCGGGACCTGACGCGGCGCAGCAACTGCCCTGCTGCCTTTCGGGTGAACGTCAGGCCCAACACCTGACCCGGCTCGGCGTAGCCGTTGGCCACCAGCCACACCACCCGGGCTGCCATCGTCTCGGTCTTGCCGGCGCCGGCTCCCGCGATCACCACCAGCGGCCCCGGCGGAGCGGCGATGACCGCCGCCTGTTCCTCGGTGGGCTCGAAAAGCCCGAGCGCATCGGCTAATTCGGCTGGACTGTAGCGCATAGACGACGCTGCCACGACAGTCATACCGCCCCTTTTCCATCGATCCCGGTCTGAGCCGGGCAGCTGGGCCGCAGTGGGCAATGCGAACACCCGTCGTTGACACGGGCGAGGAACTGCGGACCGGCCGTTGCTCCGGCGGCCTCGCGGATCCGGTCGCGCCACTGCTCGCGCGCTTCCGGAGTCAGCGGGTCCTGCTCGCGCTCGGTGGCGCCCCCCGACCCCGTCTTGCCCAGGTAGACCAGTCGACCGCCGCCGGGCTCGTCGCCATCCGTCACCAGTCCCTCGGCGACCGCGAGCTGGTATGCCGCGAGCTGGGCGTGGTGCTGTGCGTCGTCCTTGCTGACCGGTGTCTTGCCGGTCTTGACGTCGATGATCACCAGCCGGCCTTCGGCGTCGCGCTCGATGCGGTCGACCCGGCCGCGCAGTGCGACGTTGCCGTCGAGGACGCCGTCGACGTCGACTTCCACGCCGACCTCGGTCAGCTCACCGCGGGTCTGCGACCGCCAGGCCAGGAATGTCTCGATCATGGTCCGGTGCCGGGCCAGTTCATTGTCGGCGTACCAGCGTGATTCGAACGGGAGATGCTGCCAGGCCCGCTCGAGGGCCGCGAGCAGTTCGAACTCGCTGCCGGACGACTCGGCGATCAGCGCATGCAGCATCGAGCCGACGGTCGAACCGAGGTCACGCACGTCGGTTCCGCCGTGGCGTTCGGCCATCCAGCGCAGCGGGCAGTCGGCCAACGTCTGCAAGCTCGACGGCGTCAGCGTGACCACATGGTCGTCGCCGCTCCACATCGGTTCGGTGGTGCTCACCGGCGACATGCCGTACCAGCCGGCCGGGTCGGCGCCCGGTACTCCCGCTGCGGCCAGGCGAGCCAATTGCTGTGCCGCGCAATCACGCATCGCGTCGCTGACCGACGCCTGCGGCGCGCAGACCACGCCGCGCAGCCGACCCACCACCGCGTTGGCCGACAACACCCGCGGCACGGCGACCGGTTCAAGCGGCGGTATCGCGGCGCCGGCGGCTTCGGTAGACCACTGCGCGATTTCGTCGAAGAACGGCGACGGCATGCCGGCCTCGTCACCGCCGCCGGCAGCACCGTCGACAGCCGTCACCAGTAGCCGCTTGCGGGCCCGGCCCATCGCAGCAACCAGCAGTCGCCGCTCCTCGGCGAGCAGCGGCGCACGCATCGAGACGTTCTCGCCCACGCCGTCGAGCACGTCCAGCAGACGCTGCGTGCCCAGCACCCCGCCACGCGGAACGGTGTTGGGCCACAACCCTTCCTGCAATCCGGCGATGACGACCAGATCCCACTCCCGGCCGAGGGCGGCGTGCGCGCTGAGCACCGCAACCTGTTCCCCGGCGACCGGTTCTGCGCCCGCGGCGCGCAGCTGCTCGGTCAACAGGTGATCGATCAGGCCACTCAGCGTCGCCCCGGCGGTACGGGCCAGGTATTGATTGGTGGCATCGAACAACGCGGTCACCGCGTCGAGATCCCGACCGGCCTGAACGCCGGCGGCGCCGCCACGCTCACATGCCGTCAGCCAGCGGCGCTGCAGACCGGAACGCTGCCACGCCGCCCACAGCGTGTCACGCGGTTCCTCACCGCGGTGGTGTGAAGCCGCCGCGGCGTCCAGTACCGCCCGAACCCGTTGCAGCGGCTTGGCTTGCGCCGCGTTCAGCCGGGCTGTGGACGTACCGGTCAGCACCTCGACCAGCAGATCGCCGAATTCCTTTGCCGGCCCGTCGATGTCGCCGCGCCGCAGCGTGCGTCGCAATTGGCGCAGCGACACCGGGTCGACGCGGCCGATCGGACCGGTCAGCAACGAGAGCGCCTGCTCACCGTCCAGTCGGTCGGCGGTCGCGGCCAGCACGGTCACCAATGTCTGCGCTGCGGGCTGCGCAACCAGCGGACCGGTGAGCGCCGACGGTGCCACCGGAACGCCGGCCCTGGCCAAGGTGTGCGACAGACCGGACGCCGCACGCGGTACCGATCTGACGACGACCGCCATCTGTGACCACGGCACGCCGTCCACCAGGTGGGCGCGCCGCAGGTGGTCGGCGATCAACGTCGTCTCCGCGTGGGCGGAGGCGGCCAGTTTCACCAGCACTGAGCCGGGATCATCACCGCTGCCGTCGATTTCACCGCCGCCACTGAGTCGGCCGGCGATGCCCGAGACGGCCTGCGCCACAGCCGGAGCGCACCGGTGCGAGATCCGCAATGTGACCGACGGCGTGTCATCGCCCAGCAAGGCCGACGGCTCCGCGCCACGGAAACCGAACACCGCCTGATCCGGGTCGCCGGCCAGCAGCGTCAGGTCGGCGCCGGCGGCCAGCACCCGAACCAGCAGGGCGGCCTGCGGGTCGAGTTGCTGCGCATCGTCGACGAGCAGCACGCCGATGCGGGCGCGCTCGGCGGCCAGCAATTCGGCGTCGACGGCGAGAGCCTCCAGCGCGGCCCCGACCAGTTCGGCGGCCCCGACCGCCGGCGTCGTAGCCTGCGGAGCTGCCGTTCCCACCGCCGCGCGAAGCAGCATCACCTGCTCGTAGTTGCGCGCAAAGCGGCCCGCAGCAATCCATTCCGGGCGACCCGACAGCCGACCCACCCGCTCCAGTTGCGCAGGATCGACGCCGCGTTCAGCGCACCGGGTCAGCAACTCGCGCAGCTCTGCGGCGAAACCCTCGGTGCCCAGGGCCGCCCGCAATTCGGCGGGCCAGGCATCGGCACCCTCGGCGATCTCGCACTCCAGCAACTCGGCGATGATCGCGTCCTGCTCGGCGCTGGTGACCAGCCTGGGCGGTGGGCCGCCGGCGCGCTGTGCCGCGAGCCGCAACACCGCGAATGCGTAGCTGTGCACGCTGCGCACCAGCGGTTCCCGGACAACCGCGGGTCGTATGCCGGCGTCTTGCGAACCCAGCAGCCGAGCCGTCAGCGCGCCGCGTGCCTGCGCTCCCATCCGGCCCGAACCCGTCAGCAGCAGAACCGATTCCGGATCGGTGCCCGCGGCGATCCGGGTGGCCGCGACATCGATCAACAGCGAACTCTTGCCGGTGCCCGGCCCACCGAGCACGCGCCACGTCCCCCGCAGACCGGGATCGAGCACGACGCGGGCTTCAGGGCCCCAGTGGTTGGACATAGCGGTATGACACCACGGGGGTCTGACAAGGAGGCCCGGCCGCGGGCGGGTGACCGCCGGGCTGGCACGATCTAACGCGTGACCCGCCTGCACGTGCACCGCTTCGGCCCAGCTGGTCCTGTGCGCCTGCTGGCACTACACGGGCTCACCGGTCACGGCCAGCGCTGGGGGCACCTGGCCGACCGGTATCTGCCCGAGATCGCGGTCGCTGCACCAGATCTGATCGGACACGGCCATTCGTCATGGGATGCGCCGTGGACGATCGACGCCAATGTGGCCGCGCTGGTCACATTGCTGGAGCACGAGGCGGACGGCCCGGTCGTGGTGGTGGCGCACTCGTTCGGCAGCGCGATCGCCCTGCAGTTGGCGGCGGCCCATCCTGACCGGATCGCGGGACTGGTACTGCTGGATCCGGCCGTCGGGCTGGACGGTGCATGGATGCTCGAGATCGCCGATGCCATGCTGGCCTCCCCCGACTACGCCGATGCCGCCGAAGCGCGCGCGGCGAAAACCAGCGGCTCCTGGGCCGGCGTGGACTCTGCCGTCGTCGACGCCGAACTCGACCAACACCTGGTCACGCTGCCGGACGGCAGATGTACCTGGCGGCTCAGCCTACCTGCGATGATGGCCTACTGGAGCGAGCTTGCCCGCGACATTGTGTTGCCGCCCAGCGGGATTGGGATGACGCTGGTTCAGGCCGGGTGGACGTCTCCGCCGTATGTCACCGACCGCCTCGTCAGCGATCTGCACGCGCGACTGGGCAACGGGTTTCGCCATTTGACTTTCGAATGCGACCACATGGTGGCCGAGACCAAACCCGCCGAAGTCGCAGCGCTGATCCGCGAGCGGATGGCCTGACCATGGCGCCGGTGACCGACGAACAGGTCGAGCGGGTGCGCGCACTGGTTGCCGCGATACCCGCGGGCCGGGTGTCGACCTATGGCGACATCGCTTCTGTCGCAGGGCTTTCCAGCCCACGCATCGTCGGATACATCATGCGGATCGACTCGCTGGACCTGCCCTGGCATCGGGTGATCACGGCATCGGGCCGGCCCGCGAAGCATCTGACGACACGGCAATTGGAATTGCTTCGGGCAGAAGGGGTTCTGTCGAACGACGGCAAGATCCCGCTCGACGAGGTCCGCTACACCTTTCCCGACTGACGGATCAGCCCGGCTAGAGGATCAGCCGCACCAGTGCCGCGGTGCGGGCCAGACCCGGGAAGGCGGCAGCGGTCGACCGCGGGTGCAACGCGTGCACTGCGAGTCGGAACATCAACGCGCGCAACAACATCTGCGGCCATTCCGGTAGCGCATTCCAGCGGTCGATGAGGCCTTCATCCGCCTCGCCCCACGACAGCGCGTCGACGACAACCACTCCCGCCGCCCACGACGCAGGCCGCCAGTAGGGGGTGATGTCGGTGATCCCGGGTGCAGCGGCGCCCGCGAACAGCACCGTGCCGTACAGGTCGCCGTCGACCAGCTGGTTGGGGCTTTTGGTCGGACGGCGCAGTGAGGCAAGCTGATTGATCAGCTCGACTGACCGCTGGCCGTCAGCCGTGGGAGAGGCCGTGCGAGCCGTGGCCGGCACCGACTGCAGCGGCCGCTCTTCCCACGCGGCCCGGTCGGCGGCGATGAAGACGTCGACATCGGCCCACGGCGCCGTCGGCCCCTGAGTCAGAAATCGCGGCCGCTCCAGCTTGCCAGTGGCCTCGTGCAACCGCACCGCGGCCGACACCACCTCGTCATGACGGGGCTCGGGCTGACCGGCCACGAAAGTGTCTGCTCGCCAACCCGACACCACGTAACGCCCGTCGGTCGAGCGGACCGGCCGGGCCAGTCGCACACCGTCGACGAACAACGTCTCCCGGACCCGCGCCGACCACGCGGCGCGGGCGTTCTCGGCGACCATCGACAACACCACTTCGCCGCACCGCCAGCCGCCCTCCCAGGCAGCACCGAGGGCAATCGGGACGACACCGCTCAAACCGAACGCCGACAGGACGTGCTCCGGCGGCGGGTCGACACTCACGCGGTTAGCCTAATCGGGCCCAGCGAAGTCCCGGGACTAGACACGAAGTCGCAGTTCGGCACGAACCCGATGGGCTTCGGCCGCGAGGCGGGTCAGTACATCACCATGTCGGGCTGCATCTGCTGCGCCCAGGCCACGATGCCGCCCTGCAGGTGCACCGCGTCGGCAAACCCGGCGTCACGGACCGCGGCCAACGCCTCGGCCGAGCGCACACCTGTCTTGCAGTAGAGCACCGGCCTACGGTCTTTGGGCAGCCTGCTCAGGCCCTCGCCGGCGTTGATCGACGAACTCGGGATCAACTGAGCTCCGTCGATGTGGTTGATGTCCCACTCGGCCTGCTCGCGCACATCGATCAGCGAGATCTCGCTGCCGGAATCGAGCAGATCACGCAGCTCACGGGGGGTGATCGCGGAGTCATCGGCGGTCTCGGAGACGACCCCGCAGAATTCCTCGTAGTCGATCAACCCGGTGATCGCAGGTGCGGCCGGGTCCTTGCGGATGTCGACAGTGCGAAAGCTCATCGCCAGCGCGTCGTACATCAGTAGCCGGCCCAGCAGCGACTCCCCGATGCCGGTGATCAGTTTGATCGCCTCCGTTCCCATCACCGACGCGATCGAGGCGCAGAGCACACCCAATACGCCGCCTTCGGCGCAGGACGGGACCAGGCCCGGCGGCGGCGGGTCGGGGTACAGGTCGCGATAGTTCAGGCCCCGACCGTGCGGCGCGTCGTCCCAGAACACCGACACCTGGCCCTCGAACCGGTAGATCGAACCCCATACGTACGGCTTGTGCGCCACCACCGCGGCGTCGTTGACCAGGTAGCGGGTGGCGAAGTTGTCGGTGCCGTCGAGGATCAGGTCGTACTGCGCGAACAGGTCGACGGCGTTGTGCCGATCGAGGCGGAACTCGTGCAGCCGGACGCTGACGAGCGGGTTGATCTCGGCGATCGAGTCGCGCGCGGACTGCGCTTTGGATCGACCGATATCGCCGACGCCGTGGATGATCTGACGTTGCAGATTCGACTCCTCGACGACGTCGTCGTCGACGATGCCGATCGTTCCGACCCCCGCCGCGGCCAGGTAGAGCAGGGCCGGCGCGCCGAGACCGCCGGCGCCGATCACCAGCACCCGCGCGTTCTTGAGCCGCTTCTGGCCGTCCACGCCGAGGTCAGGGATCACGAGATGGCGGCTGTAGCGGGCCACCTCATCGGCGGTCAGCTCGGCGGCGGGCGCGACAAGCGGTGGTAACACCCCACCGAGGCTAGCCCGGACAGCTAGGCGATCGGGTAGGGCCAGGGATTGAACCGGCAGGTCTTCCCGTCCGGTTTGACGTACTCCGGGTCGAACTTCGAGTTGTCGTCGTCGGAGGTGGAGAACGTCTGCTGCATCATGATCGGCGCCAGGCCGCCCTGCTTGTCGCACGGCTCGTGGCGCAGATAGCCGATGGCGTGGCCGACCTCGTGGTTGATCAGGTACTGCCGGTACGAGCCGACGTCGCCCTGGAACGACAGCGCGCCGCGCACCCAGCGTGCCTCGTTGATGAACACCCGCGGCTCGACCCCGGCCCCGTAAGACGGGTTGTAGCAGGACGTCTCGAGCGGGAACTCGTACCCGCAGCCCTCGCGGACGGTCATCGGCGAGCTCAGCGAGATGCGGATATCGGGTTTGGCTTTGCCGTTGACGTCGACCCTGACGAACGCGAACTGCGCGTCGTGGGTCCAGCTCTTCGGGTTGGCCAGCGTCTGGTCGACCATGGCGGCGAAGGCGTCGTCACCGCCGAACGCGATCGGGTCCATGCCGTTTTCGACCTCGACGGTGTACTTGAAGACTTTCGCCGTACCCTGGCCGGCCTGCGGTGTGACTCCGGGGACGGCATGCCACGACTTGGCGCCCGCATCGGTGAACGGCCCGCCGTTGGGCAGCATCCCGGTCGGCAGGCTGGCGTCGTACTGGGTCAGGCCGCGCGGCGGAGCGTCGATGATCACCGTGCCCACAGCGCCGATCTTCGGCGGGCCCTGCAGCGGGTGCCCGGACGCGGGCGCGGACGCGCTTGTCCCGGTGACGGTCTGGTAGAGCACCACACCGGTGACGGCGACCAGCACCGGCAGCGCGTAGGCGCGCCAGCCGTAGGTGGAGACGAAGCGTCCCAGCCAACTCTGCTTGCGCCAGCGACTGGAGTCACGATTCGACCTGACCCGCCCTGCGCCACCCCAGGCGAGCGGATCCCGCTGGGCGCGCAGCGGCTCGCGCCAGTCGTCGCGAAGAACCGGTGTCCGGTTGCCCCCGCGCCACTCGGGGTCCAAGGTCACATTCCCAGAATGGCACAACACGTGCTGGCAGGGACTCTCGGCGCGCCAGAAGCCGCACGTAGAGGCTGACATTGCGACATTCACGCCGCAGGTGACGGGTGAAAATCCGCGCGGGTAGTAGTGTCGTTTCGATCAACCGCGACCGCTGCAGCGGCGCGATGACAGCCAGTTTGAGCAGATTGAGGAATGGATGAGCGATCTCGCCAACGCCGCAGGACGGAGCGGGGTGAAGCCCGCCACGCCCGGTCGGCGCGGCAACCGGCTGCCCCGTGACGAGCGTCGGGGCCAGTTGCTCATCGCTGCCAGCGACATTTTCGTCGACCGCGGCTACCACGCCGCCGGTATGGACGAAATCGCCGAGCGCGCCGGGGTAAGCAAACCCGTTCTCTACCAACATTTTTCGAGCAAGCTGGAACTGTACTTGGCGGTCTTGGCGCGGCACGTCGAAAATCTGGTGTCAGGTGTTCGCCAAGCGCTGCGAACCACGACCGACAACCGTCAGCGGCTGCGGTCGGCCGTCGGGGCGTTCTTCGATTTCATCGAACACGACGGCCAGGGCTACCGCTTGATCTTCGAGAACGACTTCACCACCGAGCCTCAGGTCGCCGCGCAGGTGCGGGTTGCCACCGAGTCGTGCATCGACGCCGTCTTCGACCTGATCAGCGCCGATTCCGGTCTGGACCCGCACCGCGCCCGGATGATCGCGGTGGGCCTGGTCGGGCTCAGCGTCGACTGCGCCCGGTACTGGCTCGATGCCGACCGGCCGATCCCCAGGGACGACGCGGTCGACGGCACCGTTCTCTTCGCGTGGGGCGGCCTGTCACACGTGCCGCTTACCCGCTCTTAGCCGCGCTGCTCCCGATACCGAAGCCGACGCGCCGTGAGTCCGCGGCGCCGATCTCGACGTAGGCGATCTTGTTTGAGTTCACCAGGAAGCGGCGGCCCTTTTCGTCGGTCAGGCCCAGCACGTTCGAGTCTTTGCCCAGTGCAGCGGAGACCAGCTCCTCGACTTCGCTCGGCGTCAGCGTGCTGCTGAATACCAACTCGCGCGGGCTGTCCGTGATACCGATCTTGACCTCCACGCCGGTCCCTTCCAGTTCTCAAGTAGATGTTGCCTCGACATGCAGGCTAGTGGACGGCCACCGGGCGCGCCGAAAGCCGGTCGGCACCAAGGGTTCGCGCGGACGCCCGGCGACGACGGCCGCCGTAGGCAAATCGTGACCTGACACGCCCGCGCGGCCGCCGGCGACAGCTATTCGCATCGATAACATCTGCATCATCAGCACCACCGACTACCTGGGCAACGAGCTCCGGGACTACCCCGATGATGCCGTCGACGACATCTACCTCGACGGCGATGACTCGTCGGCAGATGGGCGCTGGCGCCCTATCGCGGCCATCGCCGGAATCGTCTTCGTGCTCGCGGTGATCGCCAGCGCGGTGATCGTCAACGGCGGTGACAGCGGCTCGACCTCGGCAACCGTGGTGGTGCCGCCGAGTCGAAGCACCACGCCCCGGTTGGTACCGGCCTTGCCGCCCGAAACCGTCACCACGGTGACGCCGAGTTCTCGACCGCCCAGCCCTACGGCCACCAGCACCGTGCAGACCCCGCCTCCGGTCGCGACTCCCCCGGTGCCCCCGGACGTCGCCGCCCGCACCTTCGTCTACCGGGTGACCGGCACCAAGGGCCTGCTCGATCTGGTCAGCGTCGTCTACACCGACGCGTCGGGCGCGCCGCAGACCGACTTCAACGTGTCATTGCCATGGTCGAGGACCATCGTCCTGAATCCAGGGGTCGGGATGCGATCCGTCGTCGCGACCAGCCTGACCGGCCGCCTGAACTGCTCGATCGCCGACAGCGTGGGCGATGCCATCGCGATCTCGACCAGCAGCACGATGATCGCGACCTGCAGCCGCTAGGCACTATTGCCCGCTCCTCAGCGCGCATCGTTGCAGGACTAGGCCAGTCCCAGCTCCCGCACCCGCTCGTCGTGGGTGCGCTGCAGGCGATCGAAGAACCCCGCCAGCTGCGTCAACCCGTCGGATTTCGACACCACGAGGTCGACCAGCTCGTCGTGCTCGGCCAGCACGTACTGGGCCTGGGTGATCGCCTCGCCGAGCAACCGGCGCGACCATAACGCCAGCCGGCTGCGTTGCTTGGTGCTCTTGGTGACGGCGGCGCGCACTTCGGCGACGACGAACTGGGAGTGTCCGGTCTGGGCCATCACCGAGCGCACGACGTCAGCGACGTCGTCGGGCAGCACGTCGGCGATCTCCAGGTAGAAATCAGCCGCCAGCGCGTCACCGATGTAGGTCTTGACCAACGCCTCCAGCCAGGTGCTGGGCGTGGTGAGCCGGTGGTAACCGTCCAGCGCGGAGGCGTACTTCGAGATCGTCGGCACCACGTCGACGCCGCGGCGTTCCAAGGCGTCGTGCAGTAATTCGTAGTGCGTCATCTCGGCGGCGGCCATGCTGGCCATCGAGATCCGGCCCCGCAGATCCGGGGCCATCTTCGCTTCTTCGGTGAGCCGGTAGAACGCCACGACCTCGCCATACGCCAGCAGCGCGAACAACTCGTTGACCCCGGGATGGTCCGCCGGCAGCCGTGGCGGAGGCGGATCGGCCAGCTGGTCGCCCGACGAAAGCGATGTCATGGCACCCACTCTAGGGGTCTGACGCGGCGACCCGCTGCGGCCGGCAACGCCGCCCTGGCGATCGCCGACCGGGGTCTGACGCGGCGACCCGCTGCGGCCGGCAACGCCGCGAATCGGGCCAGCGGTTGCCTAGCAGCTACAATAGATCCAGGTAACGGTGGTCGATCCGTACCACCTCCGCCTATGCAATGCGCGTGCACGCAGTTGGCCCCGCCTCACAAGCGCAGGGCCCGCGAATCGGAAACGTATTCGAAAGTCAACTGGTGCGCGCTTGACCGCAACGATTGACCAATCGAATACGAACCCGAAAGGCATACGTGTTTCACGCATGACTCCACTCATCACACCTGCCCCAGCCACCGCCGAAGCCGAAGCCACCTTTGCCGACCTCGGCGTCCGCGAAGAAATTGTCCGAGCGCTCAGCGAAAAAGGCATCGAGCATCCGTTCGCCATCCAGGAGCTGACGCTGCCGCTCGCGCTCACCGGCGACGATCTGATCGGACAAGCCCGCACCGGAATGGGCAAGACCTTCGCCTTCGGTGTGCCGCTGCTGCAGCGCATCACCACCGCGGGCCCTGACCGCCCGCTCAACGGAATTCCCCGGGCACTGATCGTGGTGCCCACCCGCGAACTCTGCTTGCAGGTCTACGGCGACCTCTCCACCGCCGCCAAGTACCTGACCGCCGATGACGACCGCAAGCTGTCGGTCGTCTCCATCTATGGTGGGCGGCCCTACGAGCCGCAGGTCGAGTCGCTCCGGGCTGGCGCCGACGTGGTGGTCGGCACGCCCGGTCGCCTGCTCGACCTGGCCCAGCAGGGCCACCTGCAGCTCGGCGGCCTGTCAGTGCTGGTCCTCGACGAGGCCGACGAAATGCTCGACCTGGGCTTTCTGCCCGACATCGAACGGATTCTGCGCCAGATTCCCGACGAGCGGCAGGCGATGCTGTTCTCGGCGACGATGCCGGACCCGATCATCACGCTGGCCCGCACGTTCATGAACCAGCCCACCCACATCCGCGCAGAAGCACCGCACTCCTCGGCAGTGCACGATTCGACCAAGCAGTACGTCTACCGGGCACACGCCCTCGACAAGGTCGAACTGATCAGCCGGGTACTGCAGGCCAACGGACGCGGCGCCACCATGATCTTCACCCGCACCAAGCGCACCGCCCAGAAAGTCGCCGACGAGCTCGCCGAGCGCGGTTTCGCCGTCGGCGCCGTGCACGGAGACCTCGGCCAGATCGCGCGTGAGAAGGCCCTCAAGCAGTTCCGCGGCGGTGACATCGATGTGTTGGTCGCCACCGACGTGGCGGCCCGTGGCATCGACATCGATGACATCACCCATGTGATCAACTATCAGATCCCCGAGGACGAGCAGGCCTACGTCCACCGCATCGGCCGGACCGGACGGGCCGGTAAGACCGGAATCGCCGTCACCCTCGTCGACTGGGACGATCTGGCCCGCTGGACGTTGATCGACAAAGCCCTCGGCCTAGGCTGCCCGGACCCCGCCGAGACCTACTCCAACTCGCCGCACATCTACGTCGAGCTGGACATCCCGACCGAGACCGGAGGCTCCGTCGGAGTCCCGAAGAAGTCGCCGGTGAAGCGCACCGCGTCGAGCACCACCCGCAGCAGCGACGAGCCCGCGCCGTCGCGCAACAACAACCGTCAGCGCCGCCGCACCCGCGGTGGCCAGTCGGCGACCGGGCACTCCGGAACCAACGGCAGCGCCGACACGGATGGGTCGGCAACGGCCGCAGGCAGTTCCGATGCCGCGTCCGGTGATGCCACCCGTGCACGGCGTCGCCGCCGTCGCCCCCGCGCGGGCGCTAAAGCTCCCGCAGCCCCCGCCAACTGATCCGTCGACTCCGTTCGATGGTCAAGCCTGAACGTCGCACTAAGGCTGATCTGCTGGCTGCGGCTGCGATCGTGACCGTGGTGGCCACGGTCGCGGCGTTGATCTGGTGGACCAGCGACGCGCGGGCCACCATCAGCCGGACGGCGACGCCCGCGTCCAACCCCACCCCCGCTCGCGCGGTGCCGGCGTCGTTGCGAGAGCTCTGGCGGGCCGACAGCGCCGCCACTGCCCAACCCGTCGCCGTCGGCGGGTCCGTCGTCACCGGCAATGACCGGGTGGTCGAAGGTCACGACCCGGCCACCGGCGCCGTGCGATGGAGCTACTCCCGCGACGCCGACCTGTGCGGGGTCTCCTGGGTGTACCGCTCCGCGGTCGCGGTCTTCTCCGACGACCGGGGCTGCGGCCAGGCCAGCACCCTCGACGGAGCCACCGGTCAACGGGGGCCGGCCCGAAGCAGCTACAGCGACCGCCGGGTCCAGCTGTCGTCAGACGGCACGACGGTGCTGTCCGCCGGCGACACCCGGCTTGAGCTGTGGCGTTCTGACATGGTCCGGATGTTGTCCTACGGCGAGATCGACGCCCGCGTGAAGCCGACGTCGAAAGGGCTGCACACCGGCTGTCGACTGGCGTCGGCGGCGGCCAGTTCGTCCGCGGTGTCGGTGTTCGAGGCCTGCGGCCGGCAGGCGGACCTACGGTTGACGCTGCTGCGTCCGGCCAAAGAGGAAGACGAGCCGGACCAGCACAATGTGGCCGAACCCGGCATCGGCGCGGATTCCGGCGCCAAAGTCCTGACGGTGTCGGAGACCAGGACGGCGGTGTACTTGCCGGCGCCCCAGCCCCGAGTCGACATCATCGACGAGACCGGCACCACGGTCGGAAGCACCCTGCTGCCCGAGCCGCCGTTGACGTCCAACGTGGTGACGCGGTCCAGCAACCTGATCACCTGGTGGACCGGCCACCGGGTGATGGTGTTCGACACGGCGAATCTGACCTACCGCTATTCCGTCGGGCCCGCCGGTTCCTCGGCTCCGGTCGGTCCGGCCACGCTGCTGGCCGGCAAGCTGATGGTCCCGGTCACCGACGGCATTGCGGTGTGCGATCCCGTCACCGGCGTCGGCGAGGACTTCCTGCCGGTGCACCGGGCACCCGGCGATGCGCCGGTGATCCCGCTGGCCACGGGGGCGCAGCTGCTCGAGCAGCGCGGCAAAATCCTCGTCGCGCTGGGCCCCGGATGACGCCGCAGGCCTGACGGCGCCTAGGCGTCGATCGCGAAGGTGGGCAACGCCTTGCCCGTCTTCCAGTGCTTGAGCAGCGCCTGCGCCAGCTCCTGATAGGCGGATGCGCCCTTGTTCTTGCGTGCGGCCAGCACCGAAGAGCCCGATGCGCTGGCTTCGGCGAACCGCACCGTGCGCGGGATGGGCGGCGCCAACACCGGCAGGTCGTAGCGGTCTGCGACATCGAGCAGCACGTCGCGGGTATGAGTCGTGCGTGGGTCATACAGCGTCGGCAACGCGCCCAACAGCTTCAGGCCAGGGTTGGTGATCTGCTGAACGTCGTCGACGGTCCGCAGGAACTGCCCGACGCCACGGTGCGCCAGCGTTTCACATTGCAGCGGCACGATGACCTCGTCGGCGGCGGTGAGCCCGTTCAGCGTGAGCACGCCCAGCGACGGCGGGCAGTCGATCACCACGACGTCGAACGCGCCGTCGAGTTTGTCCAACGCCCGTTTCAGCGCGTACTCGCGGCCGGCCCGCATCAACAACATCGCCTCGGCGCCGGCCAGGTCGATGTTCGCCGGCAGCAGCGTCATCCCCTCCGCGGTCTCCACCAGCGCGGCGTTGGGCTCGACGTCGCCCAGAAGCACCTCGTGCACCGAAACGGCCAGCTTGTCCGGGTCCTGGCCGAGCGAAAAGGTCAGGCAGCCTTGCGGGTCCAGATCGATGAGCAGCACTCGCCGGCCTGCGTCCGCCATCGCCGCACCCAGCGAGGCGACCGTCGTCGTCTTGGCCACCCCGCCCTTCTGGTTGGCCACCGCCAGCACTCGGGTCCCCTTCATCAGACGCCCTGCCTCCTCTACTTGTGCTGGGGGTTAACACCTGCCATCCAAGCACCAACACCACGGTGCCCGCGCGCGGATGGCCATGTGTGTCAGGCAGAATCGGTCAGCATGGGCGTCCAGAGCCACCATTTGGTGTTGTTGCGCCACGGGGAAACCCAGTGGTCGAAGTCCGGCCAGCACACCGGGCGCACCGATCTCGAACTGACCGACACCGGCCGAGTACAGGCCGAGCTTGTCGGGCGCGTCCTGAGTCAGCTGAAACTCACCGACCCGCTGGTGGTGAGCAGCCCGCGCATACGCGCCCTGACCACGGCCAAGTTGGCCGGGCTCGCCGTAGACGAGGTGTCGCCCCTGCTCGCCGAATGGGATTACGGCGATTACGAGGGGTTGACGACCGCGCAGATCCACGAATCAGATCCTGATTGGCTGATCTGGAAGGACGGTTGTCCCGGCGGCGAGAGCGTGGCTGAAGTCAGTGACCGCGCCGATCAGGCCGTATCACTGGCGTTGGAGAACATGGCATCGCGCGACGTGTTGTTCGTGGGCCACAGCCACTTTTCCCGTTCGGTGATCACACGCTGGGTCGAGTTGCCGCTCCTTGAGGGCAGCCGCTTCTGGATGCTCGCCGGGTCGATGGCCGTGCTCGGGTTCGAGCATGGCGTGCGACAGGTCGCCGCGCTCGGCTTGACGGGTCTCCCACAGGCCATCACAGCCGGGTGAGCACCACTGAGCCGCCCTTCGTGTTGTGCGGGCCGGCTGGCGCGTTGATCGCCGACGGCGTGACGGCCTACTATCGCGACGTGGCCGGCGCGCAGTCGGCGCTGCGCTCGGGTCAAGCCTCAATTGTGTTGGGCGCGTTATCTTTTGATGTCGACGGACCGGCCGCATTGATGGCACCGCGCGCCGTTCGGCGCGCCGCCGAGCTGCCCAGCTGGCCGACGGGACCGCTACCCGACGTGCGCGTGTCTGGCACGCTGCCCGCGCCCGACGAGCACCGCGCCCGGGTGCGGCGCGCGTGCGACCAGCTGACGGCCGCAGGCAGCACGCTGCAGAAAGTCGTGCTGGCCCGGGCCCTGCGGTTGACCGCCGACGCCCCCCTGGACGCCCGGATCATCCTGCGCCGCTTGGTGAACAACGACCCGGCCGCATACGGCTATCTCGTCGACCTGTCGGCCGCCGGCGGCGACTACGGGGGCATGGCGCTGGTCGGCGCCAGCCCCGAACTACTGGTGGCCCGCGACGGCGATCGGGTGACCTGCCAGCCGTTTGCCGGCTCCGCGCCGCGGGTTGCCGACCCCGAGCGTGACGCCACCGCGGGGGCCGCGCTCGTCGAGTCGGCAAAAGATCGTCACGAGCATCAGTTGGTGATCGACAGCATGGCAGCGGCGCTGCGGCCATTGTGCAGCGAGTTGACGATCGCCCCCACGCCGACGCTGAGCCGCACCACCGCGCTGTGGCACCTCAGCACGCCGATCACCGGACGGCTGCGCGATACATCAACGACCGCAATCGATTTGACGCTTGCCTTGCACCCAACCCCGGCGGTCGGCGGGGTGCCGACCGATGCCGCGGTCGGCCTGATCGGCGAACTTGAGGGTGATCGCGGGTTCTACGCCGGCGCGGTGGGCTGGTGCGACGCCAACGGCGACGGGCGCTGGGTGGTGACCATTCGCGGCGCGCAACTGTCCGCCGACCGCCGCACCGCGCTGGCCCATGCCGGCGGCGGCATCGTCGCCGAATCCGATCCCGACGGCGAAGTCGCGGAGACGACAACCAAATTCATCACCATCCTGACCGCGCTGGGAGTACAGCCATGAGTGTGCGCATCCGTCCAGCTGCGCCTGGCGACGCTGCGGCTATCACTGCGATGATTCACGACCTGGCTCTCTTCGAACAGGCCCCCGATCAGTGCACTGTCGTCGAAACGCAGATCAGCTCAGCACTTTTCGGTGATCCCGCGACGTTGCGAGCTCACGTCGCCGAAGTGGACGGCGAAGTGGCGGCGATGGCGCTGTGGTTCCTCAACTTCTCGACGTGGGACGGCGTCGAAGGCATCTACCTGGAAGACCTGTTCGTGCGGCCGCAGTTTCGTCGTCTCGGACTGGCCCGCAGCCTGCTGGCTGCGCTGGCAAAAGAATGCCTGGATCACAACTACACCCGGCTGGCCTGGGCGGTGCTGAACTGGAACACCGATGCGATCGCGCTGTATCAAGCGATCGGTGGTCAACCGCAGAGCGAGTGGACGACCTACCGGGTGTCAGGTCCCGCGCTGGCCGAACTGGCCGGACCGGCCTGAGACTCGCCGCCGGCCACCCAGCGCACCGCGGCGGGACTGAACAGCAGCCCCAACGCGGTCAAGGCCAAGGCGGCCACCGGGATCCCGATCAGCGCTCGATGCGAGTCCACCGTCAGATACCACGAGACCGGCAGCAGCAACAGCTCGGCGAAGACCGCCAAGCCGCGACCCCAGCGCCGGCCGCTCCGCAATGCCCAGCCGGCCGCCAGCACAGCGCCGCCGGCCAGCGCGAACCACGCGGCGGTCCCGAAACCGTTGATCCCCCGCTGATCCGCACCGCCGATCGCCCGAATCAGCAGAACCGCCGCGACCACCACCCCCGTCGCACCTTGAGCCGCCACGATCAACCCCGCGCCGCGCACGCTGGCTGGACTGCTCCTGATCACCGCCTCAGCGTAGCCACCGGCCCGTGCCGCGGCCCGCATCGTCGCCGCTCCCGTAGGCTTTCACGTCATGCGCGCCGTGCTGATCGTCAATCCGACCGCGACGTCGACGACGACGGCCGGCCGCGATCTGCTGGCCCACGCACTGAAAAGCCGCCTCGAATTGCGAGTCGAGCACACCCGTCACCGCGGCCACGGGCGCGAAATCGCCGAGGCCGCAGTCCAAGACGGCGTGGATTTGGTCGTCGTCCACGGTGGCGACGGCACGGTGAGCAATGTGGTCAACGGCCTGCTCGGCAAGCCCGGGCAGCTGCCGACCGGGCATGTCCCCGCACTGGCGATCGTCCCCGGCGGATCGGCGAACGTGACAGCGCGTTCGCTGGGCATCCCGCCCGGCCCGATCGACGCCACCAATCAGCTGATCTGGCTGCTGGACAAGTACGGCCCGCAGAAGCAGTGGCGTCGGATCGGATTGATCGACTGCGGCGAGCAGTGGGCGGTGCTCAACGCCGGGCTGGGTGTCGACGCCGAGGCGGTGGCGAAAGTGGAAGCACAGCGGGAGAAAGGTCGCAAGGTGACGCCGACCCGTTACATCCTCGCCGCGACGCGCGCCACCCTCGCCTACGCCCGTAAGCAGCCCCGGCTGACCGTCGAGCTGCCAGGCCGAGAGCCGATTCCCGGCACGTACTTCGTCTTCGTGTCGAACTCCAGCCCTTGGACCTACGCCGACGCGCGCCCGATGTGCACCAATCCCGAGACTCGCTTCGAATCCGGTCTCGGGGTATTCGGCGTGACCAGACTGAAGGTCGTGCCGAGCCTGAAACTGGTCGCGCAGATGTTCTCCAAGAATCCCGAAATCGGCGGTGAGCAGGTCGTACGCGACGACAACGCGGACTGCGTGCGAGTAACGTGCGCCGATCCGCCCATGGCGAGCCAAATCGACGGCGACTACCTCGGCCTGCGTGAGGAGATGACGTTTCGGTCGGTTCCCGATGCGCTGGATGTCGTCGCTCCGCCCGCACTAAAGTCGCGTTGAGCTGCGACGATCGCGGTCTGTGGGCAAAAACACTGGTCAGACCCTGTGGGAGTGTAGTACAACCGATTAAGGGATTTAGTAACAGATCCTTGAAGTGAGATAGCCCACGGACCAACGAGCCGCTATTGACATCTGTTGAGCCTGTGAAACGATCGAACAATCGCACTGCAACGGTACGGAAACATTTGTTGTGCCTGCGTTAACAGCCGAAGAAAATCATTCGTGCGCATCGCTGCGCACACAGTGAGGAGCAACGACTTATGGATTGGCGCCACACAGCGGTCTGTCGCGACGAAGACCCGGAGCTGTTCTTCCCTGTCGGGAACAGCGGACCGGCTCTCGCACAGATCGCCGACGCGAAACTGGTCTGTAACCGCTGTTCGGTTACGACCGAGTGCCTGTCGTGGGCGCTCAACACCGGACAGGACTCCGGTGTATGGGGCGGAATGAGTGAGGACGAGCGACGTGCATTGAAGCGTCGCAACGCTCGGACGAAGGCCCGTACCGGAGTCTGACCTAACCAGCTATCAACGGTGCGGCCCCGACAACGTGTCGGGGCCGCACCGTTGTGTCTGGGGTTATTGCATCGTCCGCGCGCGACGACCGATCGGGACCCGCAGCACCACGTCCGTGCCGCCCTCGGGGGCGTCCTGCATCTGCAGGGAGGCGTCGAGTTCGGCTGATACCAGCGTCCGCACGATCTGCAGCCCGAGCCGGTCGGACTGCTCGATGCTGAAACCCTCGGGCAGGCCGCGGCCGTTGTCGTGCACGACCACGTCCAGCCACCGCGCCGAACGCTCGGCGCGGATCGTCACCGACCCGCCCCCCGGGGCGGATTCGCAGGTGGTCTGCGCGAAAGCGTGCTCGATGGCGTTCTGGACCAGTTCGGTGATCACCATGACCAGTGCAGTCGCCCGGTCAGAGTCCAAGACACCGAGCATGCCCGCGCGGTTGATCCGGATCGGGGTATCGACTGTCGCCACATCGTTCATGATCGGCAGAATGCGGTCGATCACCTCGTCGAGGTTGACCTCTTCATCGACCGACATCGACAGCGCATCGTGCACCAATGCGATCGAGGACACCCGCCGCACCGATTCGATCAGCGCTTCGCGCCCCTCGGCATTCGTGGTCCGGCGTGCTTGCAGACGGAGCAGCGCCGCGACGGTTTGCAGGTTGTTCTTCACCCGGTGGTGGATTTCCCGGATCGTGGCGTCCTTGGAGATCAGCGCGCGATCGCGCCGTTTGACCTCTGTCACGTCGCGAATCAGCACCGCAGCGCCGGCCGCCGACCCGCGCACCACCAACGGCAGGGTCCGCAGCAGGATCGTGGCACCACCGGCGTCGACCTCGATTCGCATGCTGGCACCGCCGGCGAGCGAGTTGAGCACGTGCTCGGCGAGCTCGTGGGCTTCGAACGGGTCGGAAATCAGCGGTCGAGTGATCGCGATGAGGTTGTGACCCTCCAGTTCGGAGGTGAGACCCATGCGATGGAAGGCTGACAGCGCGTTCGGGCTGGCGTAGGAGACCTGGCCGCTGACGTTGAGTCGAATGAATCCGTCGCCCACTCGCGGACTCGAACGCGACATCGCCAGATCGCCGACATTGGGAAAGGTGCCCTCCGAGAGCATGTGCATGAGGTCGGCGGCGCAGTCCAGGTAGGCGGTCTCCAGTGGGCTGGACTTCGGTGTGTCGGCGACCGACGTCTGATGCGTCAACACCGCGACCACCCGTTCGCCGTACCGCACCGGCACGGCCTCGATGTTCACGCCGGTTTGTTGTCCCGAATACTGTTGGCCCGCATCGCTTTCCAAGCTGATCGCACCCGAGTCCAGCGCCCCGGCGATCAGGGGCATCTGATCGGCGTCGACGACGGTTCCGACCGCGTCGCGCAGCAGCACGGTCGGCGCGGTGTTTGGCCGGCACTGCGCGACGCACACCAGCGAACCGTCGTCGCGGCGAACCCACATCAGGTAATCGGCGAACGAGAGGTCGGCGAGCAGTTGCCATTCGCCCACCACGGCATGCAGATGGTCGACGGCGCCACCCGGCAGAATGGTGTGTTCGGCTAGCAGGTCACCGAGTGTGGACATCGGCGCTCCCTGCGGTGATGCTCAGCCGGGGCTAGCTGATCACGGCGATGAGATCGCCTGCTTGAATGACGTCCCCGACCGAGACGCTCACTTTGGTGATCGTGCCGGCGACCTCGGCCAGAACCGGGATTTCCATCTTCATTGATTCCAGCAGCACCAGGGTGTCGCCCTCGCCGATCTGGTCGCCCTCGTGGACCACGACTTCGAGCACGCTGGCCACGATCTCTGCCCGGACGTCCTCAGCCATCATCACCCCGTTCTTCAGCCAGCCGCTTTGGCTCTTGCGTTGCTTTATCGAACCACAACCGACCTCCCCAGTTGCACTCCGAGCAGGAGTCGGCGGGCGCAGGCCGCGCCGGCGACTGGTTTATGCAGCTGAAAGGTCACGATTGATGTCTGGAAGGTATCGATAAGCAAACTCCAAGATCACTAAGAGAACCTATAGAGCTGCTTCCGTGATCGTGTCGTGCCCGAATTGTGACATTTGTGAATCAGAGTGTTCAAAGTGAATGAAGTGCCTGCAGATCCCAGAGTGAAACAGCCGATATTGAGGGGTATTCCGTTGTCCGACAACATGTTTGCGCATAAGACCGCTCACAAACCACTGGCCCGAGTGGCCACCGGTTTCGGGGTGGCGATGGCAGCATTCGCCATCATCGGGCTTGGCGCAGGTGCCGCCGCGGCCGCTCCCCAGCAACCTTTCGCCGCCGACGACCCGATCCCCGGTATGCCGGGTGCCGGTAGCGCGGTGAACATCGCCAACTCGCTGTTCGGCTCCCTGAGCGGGCTGATGAACAACGTCATTCCCGGCGCCGGCGACTTGCTGATGCCGGCCAGCGGCGCGCTCGGCGGAGGTGGCGGCCTGCCCGGCGGACTCGGTGGTCTCGGTGGACTTCCCGGCGGCATCCCCGGTGGCATCCCGGGTGGGATTCCGGGTGGGATTCCCGGCGGCATCCCGGGTGGAATTCCCGGCGGCATCCCGGGTGGAATTCCCGGTGGCATCCCTGGTCAGGCTCCTGGGCTCGGCGGCTACCCGGGTGGCCTTCCCGGACAGACTCCGGGCGGCCTGGCCGGCCAGCAGCTCCCGGGCCAGACCCCTGGACTGAGCGGTTATCCACGCAGCACGGCTCCCGGCGCGCCTGCGACGCGGCCACAGGGACAGGGGCCCGGCGCCGCTGGCCCGGTGGCTCCGGCACAGACCCCGCCGATCGGTGAGCCTGCCGGCCAACCCGGTCCGGTCGCCTCGGCGAGCTCCAACGGCACCACCCTGGCACACGTGCCGGTCGTCTAGCAGTTGGCTTACACACCTAGCGGCATGAAAGACTGACTGGCAAGCAGAACTGCGAGGAGGATCAGTCATGGCCAAGCGAGGCCGGAAGAAGCGCGACCGCAAGCACAGCAAGGCCAATCACGGCAAGCGGCCCAACGCTTAATCACTAGCTCGAAACCAACAAAGACGCGGACCGTCCGACAGGCGGCCCGCGTCTTTGTTTTTGGCTTATCGCCTGCTCAACGCCCCTGGATGATCGTGGTTCGGCTGATTTCCAACCGCAGCCGCGCGCGCAAGCTGTCCGGGGCCCGCTCACCACGACACTTGGTCGAGATCAGTCCCTTGATGCGCTCCTCCAGGCCGTAATGCTCGAAGCAGGGCGGGCAGTCTTCGAGATGTCGTCTGAGTTTGTCCTGGGTTTCCGGGCTGCACTCGCCGTCGAGCAAGGTCCAGACCTCAGCAAGTACCTCAGCACATTCCGCTTTGATCACTGGCTCGGATTCAGGAGAAAAATCGGTCACGACGAGACCCCCTCGGCGGCCTGGTCGCCACGGATGAAACCCCGGTCCTTGGCGACATCGGTCAGCAGTTCACGCAGTTGACGGCGGCCGCGGTGCAGCCGCGACATCACCGTCCCGATCGGAGTACCCATGATTTCGGCGATCTCCTTGTACGGAAACCCCTCGACGTCGGCGTAGTAGACCGCCATCCGGAACTCTTCGGGCAGCGCCTGCAGCGCTTCTTTGATTTCGGTGTCAGGCAGCGCCTCCAGCGCTTCGACCTCCGCGGACCGCAATCCGGTCGACGTGTGCTCGGCGCTCGCGGCCAGCTGCCAGTCGGTGATCTCGTCAGTGGGATACTGCGCCGGCTGCCGCTGCTTCTTGCGGTAGCTGTTGATGTAGGTGTTGGTCAGGATGCGGTAGAGCCACGCCTTGAGGTTGGTGCCCTCTTTGAACGACCGGAAGCCCGCATAGGCCTTGACCATGGTTTCTTGCAGTAGATCCTCGGCGTCGGCCGGGTTGCGGGTCATCCGCAGGGCGCCACCGTAGAGCTGGTCCAGCAGCGGGATCGCGTCGCGCTCGAAGCGCGCGGTGAGCGCCGCATCGGTCTCGGAGGACCGGCTTTCTCCCCGAGTTTCGGTGAAGTCGGTAGCCTCCGTGATTCCCGAGTCTGTCGCGCCATCGATGTCGGCCATGTTGGGTGACACAGTCCCTTCCGTCGCGATGCCGCTGAACAGGTCCATCAATACCGGACCCGATCGACGAAGGCTCGTTGCCGTTGGCACCCGACTCCCCTCTCCCAATCTAAAGGCTGTGACCGACATGTGTCTGCTCGACCCAGACAGCAGAATTAACAGTGACGATCGCCGGGCTATTTCCGGACCGCTGATCGAGGCGAATTGTGAGCGGAGTTACTGTGACGCTCATGTCACTCAAGGCCAAGACCATGTTCATCTCGGGTGCCAGCCGCGGAATCGGCCTGGCCATCGCCAAGCGCGCCGCGCAAGACGGCGCCAACGTCGCGCTGATCGCCAAGACAGCCGAGCCGCACCCCAAGCTGGAAGGGACGGTGTACACCGCCGCCAAGGAGCTCGAGGACGCAGGTGGGCAGGCGTTGCCGATCGTCGGAGACGTCCGCGATCCGGATTCGGTGGAGTCGGCGGTGGCCAAGGCGGTCGAGCAGTTCGGCGGCATCGACATCGTGGTGAACAATGCGTCGGCGATCAACCTCGGCTCCATCAGCGAAGTCCCGATGAAGCGGTTCGATTTGATGAACGGCATCCAGGTGCGGGGCACCTATGCGGTGTCCCAGGCCTGTATCCCGCACATGAAGGGCCGGGACAACCCGCACATCCTGACGCTGTCCCCGCCGGTCCTGCTCGGCAAAGAGTGGCTGAAGCCGACGGCCTACATGATGGCCAAGTTCGGTATGACACTGTGCGCGCTGGGCATCGCCGAGGAACTGCGCGACGAGGGCATCGCGTCGAACACGCTGTGGCCCCGCACGCTGGTGGCCACTGCCGCGGTGCAGAACCTGCTCGGCGGCGACGAGGCGATGGGCCGCGCACGCAAGCCGGAGATCTACTCCGACGCGGCCTACGTCATCCTCAACAAGCCGTCCAGGGAGTACACCGGCAACACCCTGCTCTGCGAAGACGTACTGGTGGAGTCCGGGGTGAAGGACCTGTCGGTGTACGACTGCATCCCGGGTTCCGAGCTCGGCGTCGACTTCTGGGTGGACGGCGTCAATCCGCCGGGTTACACCGCCCCTTAGCCTTGGCCTCGGCGGCGACCCCGGCGCTTGCCGCGCTGATCGACGCGGGCGTGCCCCATCAGGTGGTGAAGTTCGCGCACGACCCTCAGGAGCGCTCGTTCGGCGGTGAGGCCGTCCGCGCGCTGACCACCGATGGCGCCATCGTGCCCGGGCAGATCTACAAGACGCTGGTCATCGCGGTTCCTGACGGATTGGCGGTCGCGCTACTGCCTGCGCTGGCGCGGCTGTCGTTGAAGGCGGCCGCCGCAGCATTGGGTGCAGGCAGAGCCACCATGGCCGATCAGCGTGCTGCCGAGCGCGCGACGGGCTATGTGCTGGGCGCGATTTCGCCGTTGGGGCAGCGCACCACATTGCCCACGGTCGTCGATGCCGGCGCGCTGGGCTGGGAGCGGATGTACGTCAGCGCAGGCCGACGCGGCTGGGATGTGGCGTTAAGGCCTGCCGATCTGGTCCGGCTCACCGGCGCTCTGACCGCGGATCTGCAGGCCTGACGACCGCGACCGTCTCGGTGTCCGACCGGCGTGGCATAATCGAACGCATGTTCGCCAACGTGTCCGGACGGAAGTCCTCGGCGGAGGCGATTGCCCGGCTTGATGACCTGTTTGAGCGTCGTCATCCCTCGACCACATCGGTATCTGCGGCCCTGCTGGATCGGATCTGCGTGGCCACGCGGGCGGAGAACCAGGCGGCAGCCGCGCAGCTGGCGGCGATCGGCGAGTTGTTCGGCTACCGGCTCTCGCGCTGCTCGGACACCGAAGAATGGGCAGTCGACACTGAGGAAGCGCTGGCCGCCGAGGTAGCCGCGGCCTTGCGGATCAGCCAGGCCCTCGCCGCGAGCCGGCTGCGCTATGCCCGGGCGATGCGCGCACGCCTGCCCAAAGTCGGCGAGGTATTTGCCGCCGGCGATATCGACTTGCGGATGTTCGCGACCATCGTTTATCGCACCGATCTGATCACCGACCCCGACGTGTTGTCGGCGGTGGATGCCCAGCTGGCCGTCGCGGTGCCGCGTTGGCCTTCCATGACCCGGGCCCGGATGGCTGGCCAGATCGACAAAGTCGTGGCCGCCGCCGACGCCGATGCGGTGCGGCGGCGCAACGAACGCCTGCCCCAGCGCGAGGTGTGGTTCACCGATCTGGCCGGCGGTGTCACCGAGATCCATGCCAGCCTGTTCAGCCCCGACGCCCATGCCTTGGACAAGCGGCTAACCGCGTTGTCGTCCACCGTTTGTGAGCACGATCCCCGCAACCGTGACCAGCGCCGCGCCGACGGGCTGGGCGCACTGGCCGCAGGGGCGGATCGGCTGGGCTGCCGCTGCGGGCGCCGCGACTGCGCCGCTGCAGCGCGGCCCGCCGCCTCCCCGGTGCTGATCCATGTCATCGCCGAGCGCGCCACCCTCACCGGCAGCAGCGTGGCCCCGGCATCCGAGGTGGGCGTCGACGGGCTCATCCCAGCAGAAGTCCTCACGGAATTGGTCGCCTCAGCCAAGCTCATACCCCTGGTCCACCCCGGCGACGCCGCACCCGAATCCCGTTATGCGCCATCGCAAGCCTTGGCCACCTTTGTGCGTTGCCGGGACTTGACCTGCCGCTGGCCCGGCTGCGACAAGCCCGCTCACCTATGCGATCTGGACCACACCATCCCCTACGCCGACGGCGGGCTCACCCACGCCTCGAACCTCAAGTGTTACTGCCGCACCCATCATTTGGTAAAAACCTTCTGGGGCTGGCGTGATCAGCAATTGCCCGACGGCACAATGATTTTCACCTCACCGGCCGGGCACACGTACGTCACCACACCCGGCAGCGCGCTGCTGTTTCCCAGCCTCTGCCAATCCACCGGCGGTCTGTCCTCACCAGAAGTTGCGCCATCGCCCGACCACTGCGGCGAGCGCACCGCGATGATGCCCAGACGACGCCGCACCCGCGACCAAAACCGCGCCCACCGCATCAGCACCGAACGCCGACGGAATCGGGACGCCCGGGGACGCCGCCGAGCTAAATCCGCCAGCTATTTCGGCCCAACGCCGCCGGGCACCGATCACGACCCCCCACCCTTCTGACCGGTCGCAGGACGCGCAGCCAGCATCGCGTGCACGCTGTCGGCGAACGCGGCGGTGGTGAAGCAGGTGGGCTCGGCGAATTCCTCCATGGTCAGCGATTCGTGCCACCCGGCGTCGGCCGTGGCGCGCAGCAGTGGCTTGGTCATCGCGACGGCATGCGCCGGCATCGCCGCGACGCGCGAACACCACTCGTCGGCGGTGTCGAGCAGGCTGTCGTGGTCGACCACCTGCTGAACCAGGCCGAGCCGTTGCGCCTCGTGGGCATCGATATGCTCGCCGCGCAGGTAATAAGCAAGTGCGCCTTGGTATCCCAGCCGCCGGGTCAGCGCCCAGCTGGTGCCGACCTCGGGAATCAGGCCGAGCCGGCCGAACGCCGGCACGATCACGGCGCGCTCACTGGCGACGGCGAGGTCGCAGGCCAGCGCCCAGGCCAGCCCGACTCCGGCCGCCGGCCCGTTGACGGCGGCGACGAATATCGTGTCCGATCCGGCAATGAGCCGGACGATTCCGCCGAATTCGCGGCGGATCCAGCGCCACACGTCGGCGACGCCCTCGGGCCGGTCGAGGTTTGTCGTGGCCATCTCCATCATCTTCAGGTCGCCGCCGGCGCTGAAGCCCGGATCGCGACCGGTCAGCACGACGCTTCGAACGTGGCGGTCTACCACGAGAGACTCCAACGCGCCGCGTAATTGGCGCACCAACGGCGCGGACAGGACGTTGAGCCGGTCGGGTTCGTCGAGCGTCACGATCGCCCGGTCGCCGCGGTGCTCGACATCCACCCGGCGCGGCGCACCGGGGTCATCACCTTCGGCGACCAGTCGGTTGTACAGCGATTCGGTTGTGCTCATCAGTCATCCTCCTCGATCACGCTGGCCCGCAATGCCTTCCATGCAGCGTCCGCGAATGTTGTGACCACGCCTCGCGGCATCCGGGCTTCGTCGCCGGCAATCCAGTACCGGCTGAATTCCTGCGCCGGGCCGAACCACAGCGCCGCGGTGACTCCCGCCTGCATCGGGCGCAGGGCTCCGTAGGTGTGGTGCGGCCGCCACCAGGCCCGCACGTCGGCGAAGAACACCCGGTTGGACTCCCGCAGCTGCGCGCTGTCCAGTCGGCCCCCGAGCAGCAACGCCGCCTCGCTGCGGTTGGCCGACACCCATCGCAGGTGATGGGCGACGCCGCCGCGTATCCCGCCCTCCGCGGTGTCGTGCCGGCGCAACATCGTCACGAACCCCAACTGGTATTCACCCATCACCTGGGCGTAGACCGCGGCAGCCAGCGTGGGTTTGTCAGGGAAATGATGGTAGAGCGCACCGACGCTGACCTCGGCGTCCCGGCGGACCTCGTCGAGCGTCGCCGCCAGCGCTCCGTCAGCCGCGAATCGGCGCCGGGCCGACCGCATCAGTCGGTCTCGCGCATCGGCTGCTGATCGCGACACGAGGAATACTCTAACTCAACCGAGGAATCCTCGGTTTTGCAGGTTTGCGGCGGGCTCGGCATAGGGTTTCAGGTATGACGAGCACCGCGGTCGTGGTGGGCGGCGGGCCCAACGGGCTCGCCGCCGCCATCGTCGCTGGCCGCCGAGGGCGTGTCGGTCACCGTCCTGGAAGCCGGCGAAGAGGTCGGCGGCGGTGTCCGTAGCAGCGAGGCCATCGTCCCCGGCCTACTGCATGACGACTGCTCGGCGATTCCATCCGATGGCCGTCGGCTCGCATTTCGTCCAGAAGTTCAATCTGGACCGTTACGGCCTGACGTGGCGCTGGCCGGACATCGACTGTGTGCATCCGCTCGACGGCGGCAGCGCCGGCGTGCTGCACCGCTCGGTGGAGCAGACCGCCGCCGGCCTCGGTCGCGACGGGCGGCGATGGCGGCGCGTATTCGGCTACCCGGCGTCCCAGTTCGACGCGCTCGGCGAGGACATCATGGGTCCGTTGCTGCGGGTCCCGCATCATCCGCTGAAGCTGGCCCGGTTCGGCGCGCCCACCGTGCTCCCCGCGTCGACGTTCGCCCGGGTGTTCCGCACCGAGGAGGCACGGGCGTTGTTCGGAGGCGTTGCGGCCCATGCCTTCCGGCCGCTGCATTACCCGATGACCACGGCAATCGGGATGGGCATCATCACGGCCGGACACCGGCACGGCTGGCCGGTGGCCGAGGGTGGCTCGCAGTCGATCACCAACGCGATGGTGGCGCTGTTGGCCGACCTGGGCGCCAAGATCGTGACCGGTGTGCGGGTCGAGGCGGCGTCCGAGCTGCCACCGGCCGACGTCACGATGTTCGATCTGGCGCCGAGCGCGGTTGCCGGGATCCTCGAAGAGCGTCTCCCGCGACGTATTTCACGCGCCTTTACCGGTTTCCGGCGCGGTCCGGGTGCGTTCAAAGTCGACTTCGCCGTCGACGGCGGTGTGCCGTGGACCAACGCGGACGCCCGTCTGGCCGGCACCGTGCACGTAGCAGGGACCTATCTCCGAACTTGCGGCGACAGAGCGGGACATCCACGCCGGGCGGATGCCCGAGCGGCCGTTCGTACTGGTCGGCCAGCAATATCTGGCCGACCCGCAACGGTCGGTCGGCAATGTGCACCCGCTGTGGACCTACGCGCATGTGCCCAACGGATACACCGGCGACGCGACCGAGGCGATCATCGCCCAGATCGAGAGGTTCGCACCGGGTTTCCGCGAACGCATCGTCGGCTCCGCAGTTCGCTCGACTGCACAGATGGCCGCATACAATCTCAACTACGTCGGTGGCGACATCATGACCGGCGCCAAGGACATTCGACAGCTGACCTTCGGGCCACGAATCACACTGTCGCCGTACAGCATTGGCATTCCGGGCATGTACATCTGCTCGGCGGCCACTCCCCCCGGCCCGGGCGCCCATGGTATGTGCGGGGCCAACGCCGCCGATCTCGCGCTCAGCCACCTCGGTAAGTGTAAAAGCCCTCACCGGTCTTGAGGCCGAGCTTGCCGGCGTCCACGTAGGACTGCAACAAGTCCCGCGGACCCGTCGGTAGTTGCGGATACTCTGCGAGACAGTGAACCCCGTGCACTTTTTCGGCCATCAGGCGCGAGGGGTACGACGACGAGTTGGTCGCAGAGATGGTATCGGCCGGGGCGAGCGCAGATTCGCACGGTTCCGTCGCGGCTGGCGAACATCAGCGCGATACGCCGGCCCAGCGTCCCCGCCCCGATTACCGCGACCGGCCGATTCCGGATGTCATCGAATGTGTGTGTAGAGGTAGCGACTCACACACGCATGCTAGGTCGGGGGGCCGGCAACTACAGCAGCGTGGCCTGCTCGGGCTGCGGAGCGGCCGGTCGCAGGAGTTCGGGCCCGTTGTTGCGGACGTTGTTGACCAGCGTGGAGATCTCCCGCATCTCGATGCCGTCGATGCTGGGCGGGGTGGCCAGGAAGTCGAGGTCGGCCGGGGCATCGGGATCCAGCCAACGGTCCCACTCCCGCTCGGGCACGATCAACGGCATCCGGTCGTGGATCCCGGCGAGTTCGCCGACCGCATCGGTGGTGATGATCGTGCAACTCAGCAACGGGGTCGCGTCCTTGTCTGACTTCCACACCGACCACAGCCCCGCCATGAACAGCAGTCCGTCGTCGGCGCGGTGCAGGAAGAACGGCGTCTTGCGGGCTTTCTTCCCGGCGGCGTTGTCGGGATTCGCGCGCCACTCGTAATAGCCGTCCATCGGCACCAGGCACCGTTTGGATTTGGCGCTGGACCGAAAGGCCGGCGAGGTGGTGACCTTCTCGGCACGGGCGTTGATCAGCAGCGGTCCTTTGGAATCCGGCGCACCGTCGGATCCCGCCTTGGCCCACGGTGGAATCAGTCCCCAGCGCATCGACCGGACTCGTCTGGTCGGCTCGTCGTCGGGTTCGTCGTGACGGCGCACCACGGTGGTGATGGTGGTGGTGGGCGCCACGTTGTAGTTCGGGCCGGCCGACTCCGCCGAGCGGGCCTCGTTGATCGCCTCGATCTTCTCGGCCAGCACCGCCGGGTCCGTCGTCACCGCGAATCGTCCACACATGTCTCCATGGTGCCTGGCGGGACCTCGAGCGGCGACCCGCCGCGCCCGGCTTCGCCGGTGGCGCCGGTGATGATGGAACACGTGAGTATCTGGCCCGCCCCCGCCGCGTCGCGGCCGGTACACGCGACGGTGACGGTGCCCGGCTCGAAATCGCAGACCAACCGGGCGCTGGTGCTGGCGGCGCTGGCGGCGGCCGCCGGCGGCGTCTCGACCATCAGCGGGGCGCTGCGCAGCCGCGACACCGACCTGATGATCGGTGCGCTGGAAGTGCTGGGTGTGCGGGTCGACGGAGCGAACGACGAACTCACGGTCAGCGGGACGATCGCCCCGCCGCCCGAGGCGCGCATCGACTGCGGCCTGGCCGGCACGGTGTTGCGTTTCGTCCCGCCCCTGGCCGCACTCGGGCTCGCCGAGGTGACGTTCGACGGCGACGAGCAGGCTCGGGTTCGGCCGATCGCGCCGCTGCTGGACGCGTTGCGCGCGGTGGGCGTCGACATCGACGGCGACGCGCTGCCGTTCCGGGTACGCGGCGCCGGCACAGTTGCCGGCGGTGCGGTCGACATCGACGCCTCGGCCTCCTCGCAGTTCGTCTCCGGGCTGCTGCTCGCCGGTCCGTCGTTCACCGACGGCCTGGCCGTGCATCACGTCGGCCCGTCGCTGCCGTCGGCGCCGCACATCGCGATGACGGTGGCGATGTTGCGCCAGGCCGGCGTAGAGGTCGACGACGCGACCACCAACCACTGGACCGTACGACCGGGGCTCGTCGGGGCGCGGCACTGGCACATCGAACCGGACCTGTCCAACGCCGTCCCGTTCATCGCCGCCGCAGTGGTCAGCGCGGGCACGGTCCGCATCACCGGCTGGCCGTCGGCCAGCATCCAGCCCGCCGACACCATTCTGGCCATCCTCGAGCAGTTGAATTGCGTTGTGAAACAGGGTGATTCGTACCTCGAAGTGCGGGGACCGCAATCCTACCCGGGATTCGACGTCGATCTGCGTGCCGTCGGCGAACTCACCCCGTCGGTGGCGGTGCTCGCCGCGCTGGCCGCCCCAGGCTCGGTCTCGCGGCTGTCCGGCGTCGCCCACCTGCGCGGCCACGAGACAGACCGGTTGGCCGCGTTGTCCACCGAAATCAACCGGCTCGGCGGCGACTGCCGTGAAACCGCCGACGGGCTGGAGATCACCGCAACCTCACTGCGGCCGGGCACCTGGCAGTCCTACGCCGATCACCGGATGGCGACGGCGGGCGCGATCATCGGTCTGCGGGTCGAGGGAGTCGCGGTCGACGACATCGAGACCACCGCCAAGACGCTGCCGAACTTCGCGGCGATGTGGGTCGACATGGTGCGGAGTTCGTAGCTTGAAGCCGGGCGACTATGACGAGTCCGACGCCAAGATGCGCTCCCACAAGGGTTCACGCCCGCGGACCAAAACCCGGCCCGAGCATGCCGACGCCGAGCGGGCCACGGTGGTCAGCGTCGACCGGGGCCGCTGGGGGTGTGCACTGGGCGGTGACATCGAGCACCGGGTCACCGCGATGCGGGCCCGCGAATTGGGTCGCACACCGATCGTCGTCGGTGACGAGGTTGACATCGTCGGCGACCTGTCCGGCCGCCACGACACGTTGGCCCGCATAGTACGGCGCGGCCCACGTCGAACTCTGTTGCGGCGCACCGCAGATGACACCGATCCCACCGAGCGGGTGGTCGTGGCCAACGCCGACCAACTGCTGGTCGTGGTGGCGCTTGCCGACCCGCCGCCGCGCACCGGGTTGGTCGATCGGACGCTCATCGCCGCCTATACCGGCGGGCTGGTTCCGATCCTGTGCCTGACCAAAACCGACCTCGCTCCCGCCGCCCCGTTCGCCGAGCAGTTCGCCGACCTCGACCTGACCGTGGTCACCGCGGGCCGTGACGACCCGTTGGAGGCGGTGGCCCATCTGCTGGTGGGCAAAATCACCGTGCTGCTGGGCCATTCCGGGGTGGGCAAGTCGACATTGGTGAATCGCCTTGTCCCCGAAGCGCATCGAGCAGTGGGCGAAGTGACCGACATCGGTCGCGGGCGGCACACCTCGACGCAGTCGGTGGCGCTGCCATTCAAGCCCAGCGGCTGGGTGATCGACACCCCGGGGATCCGCTCGTTCGGGCTGGCCCACATCAAACCCGACGACGTGATGCTGGCGTTTTCCGACCTCGCCGAGGCGATCGAAGAACTGCCCGCGTGGCTGCGGGCATCTCGGGCCGCCGGCCGATCCCGAGTGCGCGTTGGACGCCTTGACCGGGCCGGCCGCCGATCGTGTCGCCGCGGCGCGACGGCTGCTGGCCGCGATGCGCGAGGGTTGAGCGTCAGCCCTCGGCCTGCGCCCGGACCCACTCCAGGTTGGCCTGCATGTTCTGCTGCCATTCAGCGAGCCGACGGGAGACGATCCGGGCTTCCTTGTCCGGCTGCGCCACGATCGCCGGGGTCAGGCCCGGACGGCCCCGGGCCCATCCGGCCCCACTGCCGGATGAGCACGCCATCGCTGGCCGGTTCGACCTCGAACGCCCACGTTGCGCTGGTGCCGTCGGGTCCGACCACGTTGTACACCCAGCGCCGTTGGTCCTCGAGTTCGACGACCTCGCAGACCGTCGACCAGTCCCCGAACGCCTCGTGCTTGCTGCGTCCGTGGAAACGGGCGCCGACTTCGACGCCGCGTGGCCCCGTCGAGCCAATCGACGCCCTGCAGTTCCGACGAGCAATGCGTCGGCAGATTGATGTCGGTGATCAGCGCGCCATGCCGTGGAGACGTCACACCGAACCCGCTGAGTCACTTCGACGGTGGGTTGGTCGCGGTAACGCATGGTGGCTAGCATGCCAGCCATGAAGGTCGGCGCAATGATAGAACCCCGTTTGCCAGGCGCCGCCGAGTTCGCCGTGGCGGCCGAAGCGGATCGGTGTCACGTCGCTGTGGGTTCCGGAGGTGTGGGGCTACGACGCGCTGACCGGTCTGGCTTACCTGGCCGCCAAGACGTCGTCGGTGCAGCTCGGAACCTTTGTCGTGCAACTGGGTTCGCGCACTCCGGCGCTGCTGGCGACGTCGGCGCTGAGCCTGCAGGAGCTGTCGGCGGGGCGGTTCATCTTGGGCGTCGGCACGTCGGGGCCACGGGTCATGGAGGGCTGGCACGGGGTCCGCTTTCGCAAGCCGGTGCAGACCACCCGGGAGACCATCGAGATCATCCGCATGGTCAGCCGTGGCGAGCGCCTCGAGCACGCCGGGGAGATCTATCCGTTGCCGCTGCCGGATAGCCGCGGCTCAGCGCTCAAGCCGCTGGTTCGTCCCGGCGTTCATGTCCCGGTCTACGTCGCAGCGATGGGTCCGCGGAACCTGGAGTTGACCGGCGAGACGGCCGACGGCTGGCTGGGCAACGCGTTCATCCCCGAGGCGGCCGAGGTGTTCCTCGGGCCGCTGCGTGACGGCGCGCAGCGGGCCGGGCGCACCCTTGACCAGCTCGACCTGGTCGCGCCCGTCGCGGTCGAGTTTCACGACGACCAGGCCTCGAGCGACGCGGCCGCGCGCCGGCACGCCGACGGGTACGCGTTCACGATCGGCGCGATGGGTGCCGGGTGGGAACCACCGACAACTTTTACAGTCAGGCATTCAGCCGGTTGGGCTACGCCGACGAAGTCACCACGGTGGCCGAGCTGTGGCAGGCCGGCAAACATGACGAGGCCCGCCGCAGCGTGCCGATGGACCTCGGCCGCCTGACGAATCTGCTTGGCACAGAAGACATTGTCGCCGAGCGCATCGATCGGTACCGAGCGGCCGGCATCACCACGCTGTTGGCGAAACTGGAAGGTGATCACGCCCAACAACTGGCGGTGCTGCGGCGTCTGGTCACCATCGCCGAGCAAGCCTGAGCCGAAGCTACCAGCGCATCATCGGCAGCGGGCGCAGCGGATGCCGCACGGCGTAGCCGGTCAGGCCTTTGGCCAAAAAAGCGTGAAAGCCGTTGTACGGCAACGCGCCGACGGCCGCCCGAACCGCCGGTCGCCTGATCTCCCGGCGCAACACACCGTGACTGACGTCGATCAGGTCGGCTTGGCGAAAAGTCTCGGTGACGCGGTCCTCGACCGGGCGCAGCCGGTGGTGTTCGGTGACCAGAGCGCGCAACTGATCGACGTCGTCGATCCCGAACTCGTCGGCGTAGGCCGCGGCGAGGTCGGCCGACGGCGCCAGGTAGTCCAAAGTGCCGGCCGTCCAGATGCCCAAGTCGTGAGTCGCCCAGGCCAGCGCCGCGACGTCGGGTATCGAAAAGCCAAGCAGCAGCTGGTGATACGTGATGCAGCGGTAGACATGATTGCGGTACGCCGACCGGTCAGCGCCCAAGGCATCGCGATGCCGATCCAATACGGCGTCGACAATCGCATGCCTGGTGACAACGTCCGCCGTGCCCACCACGCCGATTCTAGGCGGCCGGCGGTCTGGGTGCAGGGTCGACGGGAATAAGTCTCACCCGTCCGTGCAGTGCCTGAGCTGACCGCGTTTTCCAAAAGAGATCACCCCGAGGTCTCGGTGCAGGTGGGGCCGATGTGGCACGGTCACCAGCTCGAGGCCACCCGGGCGAGCAACCGCGCTGGCCACTGTTCGGCGGCCACGTCGTCCCGTCCGGGCGTTTGCCCGTTTTCAGCGGCCCGCCTGTGACGCCGCCAGCCCCGCACCGTCGCGATTGCGGTCCGCAGGCCGCGGCGACGTCCGGTCGAAGGGATAGGTGCCGGCGAAACCGGGCTCCAACTCGGCGAACATCGACTCGCTGCG
>CAVWEO010000065.1:0-11948 GCA_963753995.1 uncultured Actinomycetota bacterium
CCACCGGCGCCGGCCCGGAGAGCGTGTCCAGCGCCGCGGTCAGCCGGGCGCGGGCCTGCTCGGCGACCGGCGCGAGCTCGGTGTTGCCGGTCGCGCTGACCATGACATTCGGGTCCATCACCTCCACAGCGTGCGTCGTTCATCGAGCGCGCGGATGACGACGTTGCAGGGCAGCAGCAACCCGATCGAGGCGTCGATTCCGATGGCCTGGTGGGCCAAGGGCGGGTTGCAGGCGCCGAGGATCAGATAGGGCGGCATGTCCACGTCGAGCTTCGTCTTCATGGTGGCGGCGACGTCGATCTCGGTGAGAATCCCGAACCCCTGCTCGGCGAGGGCGTCGCGGGTTCGGGCGACGACCGGTTCGAATCCTCGGTCAGGGTGATACTGAATCCGTAGTCAGCCATAGGTTTCTCCTTCGATTGGGTGGTTAGTGGGAGAAGCGGACGTTGGGTAGCACTCGGGTGAGCCAGCCGGGGCGTACCAGGCGCCGTGCCCGGTCAGGCGCAGCACGACGGGCAGGATGATCAGCCGGATGCACAGGGCGTCGAGGAAGACGGCGACCGCCAGGATGATGCCCATCTCCTTCGGGGCCAGCGGACCGGACAGCGCGAAGGTCAGGAACACCGCGACCATCACCCCGGCTGCGGCGACGACGACCCGGCCGGAGGTGCGCAGCGCGGTCCGCATGGCCTCCTGCGGGTCGCCGGTGGCGTCGTAGTGCTCGCGGGCGGCGGAGAGCAGGAACAGGGTGTAGTCCATCGCGACGCCGGACAGCATGGCGCCGAAGAACAGCGGCGCCCAGGCGTCGACGAAGCCCTGGGGTTGGAAGTGCAGCAGCCCGGACAGGTGACCGTCTTGGAAGATCAGCTTGGCGACGCCGAATGCGGCCGCGATCGAGGCCAGGTTGGTGACCACTCCGGCGAACGCGATCAGCGGGCTGCCCAGCGCGATGAGCAGCAGCAGGAACCCGAGCCCGATGAGCAGCCCGAACACCAGCGGGGTGCGGGAGGAGAGGGCGGTGTCCAGGTCGTGGTTCTCCGCGGCCGCTCCGCCGATCAGCGACCCGCCGGGAAGTTCGGTGCGGAGCCGGTCGATGGTGGCGCCGGTGGCCGGGGCGGAGGCGTCGGTGGTGGGGATGACCTGGATCAGGGCCCACCCGGCGTTGGTGCTGCCGGGGATCGCGGCGGCGACACCCCGGTCGGCGGTCAGGACGGCAGTCGTCCGCGTCTGGTCGGCGGTCGGGGTCAGGACCTGAGCTCGCCGGGTGCGCCGGGTCCGAACGCGGACACGACCTGCACGTAGCCGGCGCGGGCGCTCTTCGGCCGGGATGATCGCGATGCTCGGCATCCCGGTGCGCAGGCCGAGTACCGGCCACGCCAGCACCCCCAGACGATCACAACCAGCCCGGCGGCGATCCATGGACGGCGTGACAACAGGCCACCCCAGCGGTGCAAGAGCAGTTCCAGGCCACGCGTGGCGTCCGACCGGCTCGTCAGCCGTCGAAGGCAGCGGCGTGCGCCGCGGACCGGTGAGTCAGGCGCCGGGGCAGTCGCACCCGGCCGGCGTCGACCCGGTGGCCGAGGCGACCCAGGACCGCGGGCAGCAGGGTGAGGGTTGCGGCGAGGACCGCGACGACGGACAGCATGATCCCCAGCGCCATGCTGCGGAATGCCGGCGACGGCACGAGCAGCACCGTCGACAGCGACACCAGCACCGTGACGCCGCTGAACGCGATGGCTTTACCCGCGGTGGCCATCGTCTCGCCGATCGCATCGACCGCGGCCCGTCTGCGGTCGGGTTGATCGGCCCGTGCGGCCAAGGCGGCGCGGAAACGGACGACGAGGAACAGGGCGTAGTCGATACCCAGGGCGAGGGCAAACATCAGCGCGAAGTTCAGCGCCCAAATGCTGACCGGCGCAATGTGCGTCGACAGCACCAGCGCGCCCGCGGCGGACAGCAGCCCGACCAGGGTCAGCATCAACGGCAGTCCCGCCGCGACCAGGCTGCCGAAGGCCAGGACCAGGACGAGCATCGTCACCGGCCAGGACAGCACCTCGGATCGGATCATGGCCGCGTGGTTGACCTGGTTGAAGTCCGACCACAGCGCACTGTCGCCGGTCAGGTTCACCGTGACCGGCCCGGTCGCCAGTTGAGCGAAGGGGCTTGGTCAGGTCATCGGCGGCGCGGACCATGTCGTTGGCGTTCGCCTTCGCGCCGGCCTGGATCACCGCGCTGGCGCCGTCTTTCGACAGGCTCACCCCCGCCTGCGGTGCGACGACGATGGAGACCCGCGGATCGGCCGCGAGGAGGTCGCTGGCCCGGGCGATGATTCGTTGCGCGGCCGGGTCGGCGGCGATCGGTCCGTGCTTGTCGTGGACGACGACCTGTAACGCGGTCGCCCCGAGCCCGGAGAAGTCCCGCGCGATCACCGCCCGGGCCTGCACCGACTGACTGGTCGAGTCCTGCCACCCCGCACCCGACAGCGCCGATTCCACTCGGGGCGCGAATGCGCCCAACACCGCGATGACCGCCAGCCACAGCAGGAGCACGGCGCGCAGGTGCGTCGCCGACCAGCGTCCCAATCGCGCCAGACCACCGGGTGGTTCCGGCTGGGAAGTGGTGCGGGAAGCGGTGGTCGTCGCGGCGCTCATGACCACACCATACGCATACCGGTAGGGGTATAGGCAACTCGCGACCATAGGGCTGAGGTCGCGCTTCGGTTTACCCCTGGGGGTATAGTCGGATTCGCACGCCAACGAGGAGGATCACCATGGTTCAGCTGCCCACCGATGAGATGGAACCGGTCATCAACCGGCTCCGCCGCGCCCAGGGCCAGATTGGTGGCGTGCTCAAGATGCTCGAGGACGGCCGGGACTGCGAAGCCGTCGTCACCCAGCTCGCCGCGGTCAGCCGGGCGCTGGACAAGGCCGGGTTCGCGATCATCGCCTCCGGCCTGAAGCAGTGCCTGTCGCAACCGGAGGGCGCCGAGGGGCTGGACAGCAAGAAGATGGAGAAGCTGTTCATGTCGCTGGCCTGACCAACACCCAGCCCAGTCCGACCTAGTACTTCGACGTTAAACGGAGGTCTCTGATGTGTTCAGCCGCCCGATGTTCGACCTGCGGGAAGACGACCTGGCGGGGCTGCGGTCAGCACGTCGACGCCGTCATGGCCCGCGTTCCCGCCGACGAGCGGTGCCGGTGCGAGGCACCTCAGCCCACCTCGCTGCTGCGGCGCCTGTTCTCGCGCTCCTGACTCGACGCTGGACTAGATGACGCTGGGGTACATTCAGTCAGCGACTGACCGGCGGTGGGGCTCGCCGGATCACAACCGTCACGAACCTGTGGCCAACAGTCCCTACCTGATGACGATGGCGTACGCGCCGATCCAGGTAGGGAGCGAGTGACGGTGGACGATACTCAGCAGGCCGCGGCGCAGCCGGTCGATCCGGACGTCGACGTCGCGGCCGAGCGCTCCCGCGGCGGTGGCGAGTTGGCGGTCGTGGCTGTGATCGCTGTCGGTGGCGTTATCGGGGCGGTCGCGCGGTACGAGGCCGGGCTGTGGTGGCCCACACAGGCCGGCACATTTCCGTGGACGACGTTCGGAATCAACGTCCTGGGTTGCGCGTTGATCGGGGTCCTGCTGGTGCTGGTCACCGATGTGTTCACCCGGCCAGCGGCTGCTCAGACCCCTGTTGGGGACCGGGGTGTTGGGCGGGTTCACCACCTTCTCCACCTACGCCGTGGACATCCAGCGTCTGGTCGCCACCAACCACGCCGACTTGGCGCTGGCCGATCTGGCGGCGACCCTGCTGGTCGCGTTGGCGGCCGTGACCGCGGCCACCCGGCTCACCCGATGGGGAGTCCGGGTGGCGCAGCGATGACGCTGGTCCTGGTGATGATCGGCGCTGCCGTGGGGGCCCCGATGCGCTACCTCACCGACCGAGCGGTGCAGTCCCGCCATGACACCGCGTTTCCGTGGGGCACGTTCACCGTCAACGTCGTCGCCTGTCTGGTGCTGGGGGTCGTAACCGGCGCGGTGCTGGCCGGCTCTGCGCCCCACGATGTGCAGCTGCTGATCGGCACCGGGCTCTGCGGTGCGTTGAGCACCTATTCGACGTTCTCCTACGAGAGCATGCGGCTGGCCGAGCAGGGCTCCCGCTTCTTCGCTGTCGCCAACATCGCCGCCAGCATCACCGCTGGACTGGGCGCGGCCTTCGTCGGCGCCGCTATCGCCCAAGCAGTGTGGACATGACGGCGACCAGGACCGCGCCCAGGTCGGGTCTCACGATCAGCTCCACCGAGCATGGGAGATATCGATATGCGTGACGTCCTGCTGGTGCTTGCGGTGTTCGCGGCCTGCGTCGTGGAGTCGGTCGAGGCGTTGACGATCGTGCTCGCCGTCGGGCTGACGCGGGGGTGGCGCTCGACGCTGCGGGGCGTCGCCGCCGGGCTGCTGGTGCTGGCGGTCATCGTCGCCGCCCTGGGCCCGGCGCTCACCGTCATCCCGATCGACACGCTGCGCCTGGTCGTCGGCGGCCTGCTGCTGGTCTTCGGACTCGGCTGGCTGCGCAAGGCCATCCTGCGCGCCTCGGGCTTCAAAGCCCTCCACGACGAGGACGCGATCTATGACCGGCAACGCCGCGCCGCCGAACAGGCCAGCGGCCGCGACGGAGGTGGCGTGATCGGTGACGCGTACGCGTTCACCCTGGCGTTCAAAGGTGTCCTGCTCGAAGGGCTGGAGGTTGCGTTCATCGTGCTGACCTTCGGGGCGAACCAGCACAACATCCCCCTCGCCGCCATCGGCGCCGCCGCCGCGGTGCTCCTGGTCACCGGGGTCGGCATCGCAGCCCGGGCCCCGTTGGCGCGGGTGCCGGAGAACACCCTGAAGTTCGCCGTCGGGGTCCTGCTCACCTCCTTCGGGACGTTCTGGGGCGTCGAAGGAGCGGGCGCGCACTGGCCCGGCTCCGATCTGGCCCTGCTCGCCGTCATCCTCGCCGTCCTCGCGTTCGCTCTGGGCGCCGTCGGCCTACTCAGGCGAGCCGACCGCGCCAAGCCCCCAGCCCTGGGCGGCGGGCCGCTCCAGGTGTCCACCCCGTGACGCGCCTCGTCAGCGGGTTACGGAGTTTCGCCTTGTTCTGGTGGGACTTCATCGTCGGCGACGACTGGCGGATCGCGGCCGGAGTGGTCCTCGCCCTCGCCGGCACCGCGGCGATCGCCACGACTTCCGTCCCCGCGTGGTGGCTCCTGCCGGTCGCTGTAGCTGCCCTACTGGCGGTCTCACTCTGGCGCGCCACCCGAACCGGGCCCTAGCCCACTGTGCAGAAGGAGACCGACATGACCGTCCCCACCGTGGTGGTCGGCTGCGACGCCAGCCCAGCCAGCGACCCCGCGCTCCGCTTCGCCGCCGAAGAAGCACGACTGCGCCACGCGCGCCTGCTCGTCATCGCCGCCTATGACCGGCCGATCGACCCCGACCTCGACGACTTCGACACCCCCGACGCCGAACTCCAACGGTCGGCCCGAGCCCGCACCGAATGGGCACTGCAGCGAGCATTCGGCCAGCCGAGTATGCGCGAGGTTGAGCTTGAGATCGTTGCGGCCGAAGGCGAACCGTCCCAGGTACTGCTCGAGTACGGCCGCAACGCAGTCATGATCGTCATCGGCAGCCACGACCGCCCCATGCTGCAGCGACTGTTCGGCCGGGTCACCAGCCGCGGACTCCTGCACGACAGCACCGTCCCGATCACGATCGTGCCCAGCCCGACCGACTGACTCGAAAGCAGCATCCCAGAAAAGGCGGTCTATCCGGTGGCGCGGGCGCTGGCATGGACGTGGATACGCGGCCAGGAGTTGTTCACGTAGCCCTTGGGATTCCACAGTTGTGCGGCTGACTCAGGTTGCATCGCGGCGGTGGTGTCCCACGCGCGGGCGATGATCTCCACGTCGCCGGGCGGCACCAGCACCGTCGTGCGCCAGTGGCACCACGCCCACGCGCTCGGTTGACTCACGAGCTCGGCCTGCACCCAACTGTCGCCGCCGTCGATGGACACGTCGACCCGCGCGACCCCGCGGTCCTCGCCCGCCAACGCGTACCCGGCGATCTCCAACGCGCCGGCCTGCACGTGAGCCTGGTCGTCGGGGCTGAGGATGGCGCAGTTCAGCGCGATCGCCCCCAACGACAGACCGTCGCCAGGGCCGGCGTGGGTGGGGTCGGCCTCCGGTGGGAGCAGCCGGTAGGCGGTGGCCTGGAAGTAGTTGTCCGACGGTTCACGTTGGGCGGTGATCCGCTGCACCCATTTGATGCTGCGGGCCCCGATCCATCCCGGGCACCACCACCCGCAGCGGCGCCCCGTGCAGCGCCGTGAGCGGCTTGGCCGTTCATGGCCCAGGCCAGCAACGTCTCGCCCGCCAGCGCCTTCGCCGCGGGTATCGACCCGCCGTAAGCCTGGGGCGGGGTGGCGAGCTGGGACACGTCCGGGGCCTCGAACGCGATGTGGGCGGCCGCGGGCTGGATACCGGCGGCAAATGAGCACGTCGGCCAACCGGACGCCGGTCCACTCGGCGGTCGAGGTGGCGCCCGGCCCCCAGGGGTCCTCGCCCGGTATGTCGCGGACCTTCAGGAACCCGGCGCGTAGGTTGCCCGCGCACTGCATCGTCGCGGTCAGCGTCTGCTCGGCGAAATTGTCCCGCAGCTCGCGCCAGCGACAGTGTCAGCGGGGTGTCGACCAGGCCGTCGACGACCAACTCCCACGTCTCGGCGTCGAGGTCGGGGATCGGGCCGTGGTTGCGGCTGTAGAACGAGTCCAGCCCGGTCAGCACGGCTCCGGCCAGCGCGCCGGGCGGCGGTTCGGCGTTGAATGGGTCGGACTCGTGCACGACCATGTCCGCGCGTTTACCCCACTGGCTCATTCGCATACCTCCATGACAACGTTCGCTCCGGGCGCCTGCTGTTCACGGTAGGTCGTTTCACTCGAGCGCGACTGCCGCTCCGACTCGCAGCGCGTTCTCGATCCGGGTGAGCGCTTCAGTGCGGGCGCGGGTGTTGCGCTGCGAAGGGTGCGGGACCCCCAGAATGACCGGTGGCGTCGGGTTGTCGGTCAGCGTGATGTGACGCATGAACCCGGTCAGCGCCTTCGCGCCCATGCAGATCACCAGCCGCAGCTGCGGCAGCGCGGCCAGGAGCTCACCCAGTGCAGGTGACGCCTGGAGCAGGTCCTGGTCGGTGGGTGCCCGCCAGTGTCCGTCGGGGGCGTAGACCGCCCACGGCACGATATTCCACCGGACGTAGGCGCCGCGGGGCAGACCGCTTCGATGACGCAGCTCGTGCAGGGTCGCCGCGGTCGCGTCATCGTTGTCCTCGGAGCAGAAACCTGAGTCGCCGTCGCGGACAGTCCTTGGTCCCGGCGCCTCCATCAGCACCAGCACCCGCGCATTGGTGTCGCCGCCGTCGGGGTCGAACCAGGGAATTTGGCGGGCGATGTCTTGCTTCCGCCACCGCCGTGTCAGGTCATTGAGCGGGCCCACTCGTGGGTCATCCAGGCGTCGCATCTTCGCGGCCCGGAGCTGCGGATCGCGTAACGCTCGCGCACCCGCGGCGAAGCAATCAGCCACGTGTGGAGGTTGGGTCGCGGTTGATGAACGGCCCGGCGCTACCCAGGACGGTCATCGCCGACCCGGCCGGAAGGACGAGGCTGGTCGGGTTCGCGGTCGTCATCGATCCATCATGACCGCCTCGGCGCCTGGCCTGCTGTCGCGCCCGTGCGGGTGCGGGTCGCGGCGAGGGCGATGAGGTCGCGGGCGGCTCCGGCCGGCGGCGTTTTCGAGCCGACCCACACCGCGCGCAGGGTGCGCCGCAGGTCCACGTCGGTCACTGCGATTTCTCGTCAGTCGGCCGGCGGTGAGGTCATCAGCGACCGCGAGCTCGCTGAGGACAGCCGGTCCGGCTCCGGCGATGACCGCAGCCCGGACGGCGGCGCTGGTCGACAGGGCCAGGGCGGGCGCAGCCAGCGCCTGGTCGTCGCTGAGGACCGCGCGCAATGCGGCCTCGAAGGCGCTCCGGGTGCCCGATCCTGCTTCGCGGGTCACCAGCGCGGTGGCGGCGATCTCGCCGGGTGTCACCGGCGTCCGTCGGCGCGCCCACGGGTGGTCGGGCCGGACGACAACGACCAATCGGTCCTCGCCCACTTGGCGGCTGCGCAGCCCGCGGGGCGCGCACAGGCCCTTCGACGAAGCCCACATCGGCGACACCGTCGCGGACGTCGACAACGACCGTGTCGCTGTTCGTGGCCCGCAGCACGATCTGCACCGGCGCCTGGGCACGGCGGGCCTGGTCGGCGTTCAGGGCCACCAGCCAGCCGGGCAAGAGTTGCTCGGCGATGGTCAGACTCGCGCTGACCCGCAGGGTGCTGACCCGGTCACTGCGCAGCGAGGCCAGTCCGGCGTCGACCTCGGCCGCGACGTCGAGCAGCCGGGCGGCCCATTCCGCGACCACCGTTCCCGCCGCGGTCAACGTCGATCCACGCGCGGTGCGACTCATCAGCACGACACCGGTCTGGGCCTCGATCGAGGTGATCCGGGCCGACGCCGCTTGCTGGGTGATCCCGATTTCCGTAGCGGCCATGTTCAAGCTTCCGGTCCGCGCGACGATGAGCAGCAGCTCCAGCGCCGCCAGGTCGGGGAACTGCGGACTCAGCACGATCGGGCCTCCCATACAAATACTATTTGTAACCCTACAACAACTCGGCCCCTACCCGGCGTCCAGCAACCCGGGCACGCTGAAGAACATGAGCATCACCGAAGCACCCCAGTCGAATCTGGCCCGGCTCACCCCGAACAGTGTCACCGGCACGACGGCGGTCGCGCCGCACCGACTGGCCCGCATCGGCGTGCTCAGCGAGCTCGAGCACCCGAGCCATCTGTTCGCGAACCTCACCCCGAACTGGTTCGCCTCGATCATGGGCACCGGCATCGTCGCCGTCGCCGCCGCGAGCCTGCCCGAGCAGTTCCCCGGCCTGCACACCTTCGCCATCGCGGTCTGGGCCGCCGCCGCGCTGCTGCTGATCGCCCTCACCGCAGCGACCGCGGTGCACTGGGTCCGACACACCGACACCGCCCGCAGCCATGCGAACAACCCGGTGATGGCCCACTTCTACGGCGCCCCGCCGATGGCGATGATGACCGTCGGGGCCGGGACCATCCTGCTCGGCAAGGACGTTCTGGGCCTGCGAGCCGCGGTCGACCTCGACTGGGTGCTGTGGACCGCCGGCACCGTCACCGGCCTCGCCGCCGCCGCGATCGTGCCCTACCTCATGTTCACCCGCCACACCATCACCGCCAGCAGCGCCTTCGGCGGCTGGCTGATGCCGGTCGTCCCGCCGATGGTGTCCGCCTCCACCGGCGCCCTGCTGATCCCGCACGCCGCCGCCGGGCAGGCCCGCCTCACGCTGCTGATGGCCTGCTACGCGATGTTCGGGCTCAGCCTGCTCGCGTCGCTCATCGTCATCACCCTGATCTGGTACCGCCTGGCCGTGCACAAGACCGGCGACGCCCGGATGGTGCCCGACCCTGTGGATCGTGCTCGGTCCGCTCGGCCAGTCGATCACCGCGGCGAACCTGCTCGGCGGGGTGGCCCACGAAGCGCTGCCCGCGCCCTACTCGACCGCGCTGCAGGCATTCGGCGTCGTCTACGGCGTTCCGGTGTTCGGGTTCGCGCTGCTCTGGGCCGCCGTCGCCGGCGCGATCACCATCCGCACCGTGCGCGAGGGCCTGCCGTTCTCGCTGACCTGGTGGTCCTTCACCTTCCCCGTCGGCACCTGCGTCACCGGCACCAGCGCCCTGGCGCTGCACACCGGCGCCGACCTGTTCCGCTACGCCGCCGTGCTCTTCTACGCCGGCCTCGTCGCCGCCTGGATCATCGTCGCCGCCCGCACCGCGCACGGCAGCGTCCGCGGCCGACTGTTTCTCCCGGCTGCGCCCTCAGCGGTCGCCGAGCCCGCCTGACCCGTCGGCGGGAACGGCGGCTCCGTCCGGCGCGGCCGGCCGAGCGGGCAGTCGCGCGGAGTAGATCGAGTAGCCGTCGAGGTAGCGGACCGACCGCGGTGGCGATGACGGTGGCGACGATCATCGGGGTCATCAGCGCGAAGCCGCTGTGGGTCAGTTCCAGCACCAGCGCGAGGCCGGTGATCGGGGCCTGCATGGCGCAGCCGATCATCGCCGCCGCGCCGACCATCGCGTACGCGCCGACCGGGGTGCCCGGCCAGAGGTGGGACCAGAGCAGCCCGAGGCCGCCACCGAGCACGGCGCCGGTGCTCATGACCGGGGTGAACAGTCCGCCGGACGCGCCGCTGGCCAGGCACAGCGCGGTCACGGCCGGCTTGAGCACCGCGAGCGCCAGCAGGAAGCCGATCGTGCCGCCGCCGAGGAAGGCGTCGTGGGCCATGTCCTTGCCGTTGCCGAACAGCTGCGGGTAGGCGATGCCGATCACGCCCGAGGGCGCCGAACGCGACCAGCGGCGCGAACAGGCTCGCGGTGCCGGTGATGCGGTGGTGGGACAGCCAGCCGATGCAGCCGGATGTAGGCGGCGGCGCCGAGCCCGATCAGCGGCCCGGCCAGCAGCGCCCAGACCAGCAGGGCCGCGCTGACGTGGTAGCCGGGCACGTCCAGGTAGGTGGCTCGGTTGGGCAGGTAGACCCAGGCGGTGACGGTGGCGATGCCGCAGCAGGCCAGCGCCGGCAGCATCGTCGCGACCGACACCGACCCGCAGCAGGATCTCGGCGGTGAAGAACGCCCCGCCGAGCGGGACGTTGTAGACCGCGGCCAACCCGGCGCCCCCGCCGCAGGCGATCAGCAGCCGCTGCTGGCGGCCCGACAGTCCGAACCAGCGTCCGAGCAGGCCACCGGACACGCCGCCCATCAGTCTTCGGCGCCGCCTCCCGGCCGAGCGAGGCGCCCATCCCGATCACGATCTCGGAGATGACGCTGGTGCCCGCCGAGCGGCGGACCGACAGCTCACCCGACTGGCTCCACAGCACGTCGTCGATCTCGGACTTCTTGCCCGGGGTGTAGCGGCGCAGCAGATACCAGGCCACGCCGCCGAACGACGCCGGCGATCAGCAGCGACGTGACCCGCCGCAGCGCCGACGCGGCCTCGACCCCGGACTGGAAGTCCCGGTGTGGTAGCCGAACGCGGCGGACTCGACGTGGAACAGCAACGCCATCAGCGCCGCCCCGAGCAGCCCGGTCGCGACCCCGGTCAGCACGAGCGCGAGCCAGAACATCGGGCTCAGCGCGGCGTCGCCGTCGCCGGTGACGTTCGGCTGCTCCATCGCACCGCGCCCCGACGGCAGCCGGGTCCGCAGCAACGGCTGCGGTTGCCGCAGCCGTTCGCTGGCCTTCTCGCGCTTGGATCGTGTCACTCGGATGCTTGCTCTATCGCGTTCTGACGCGCGGTCGGCGCCGTTCGGGCTAGGTGCCGCACACCGAAGTCCGCCAACGCCCAGAGCCCGGCGCCGGCGAGCACGTCGGCAAGGTAGTGGTTCGCGGTGCCGAGCACCACCAACGCGGTCAGTACCGGGTAGGCGACCGCGAGTATCCGGAGCCATCGGCGCGAGGCGAGCCGATAGACGGTGGCGCCGCACCAGACGGCCCAGGCCATGTGCAGGGAGGGCATCGCTGCGAACTGGTTCGCGATCGCGGCCGCCCCGGCCGGGACGCTCGCATCACTGCCCCACCAGCCCCACTGGCTGTAGGCCGCCAGGGTGTCGTGGAACCCACCGGCGGTCAGCAACCGTGGCGGGGCGGTCGGGAACCTCCAGAACCCGAGCAGCGCCGAGGCGGTCACGACGGCCAAGACCGTCCGGGCGTGGCGATAGGCGCCCGGACGCGCCCTGTAGATCCAGATCAACACTGCGGGGGTGACGATGAAGTGCAACGTGGCGTAGAAGTAGCAGG
>CAVWEO010000066.1:0-46304 GCA_963753995.1 uncultured Actinomycetota bacterium
GGCGGCAGCTGCCTGAAGTAGGTGAGTTTGAACTCAAATCGACGCTAGCTCGACGACACGCCGAGGCGGTCCACGCTAGCGTCGATTTCGTGGTGACGCGCCGGACGTCGACGAGGTAGCGGACGGCTGGGGCTGACTGTCACGGGGGGCAATCCTTTTCGCGGCGCCGGGCGCGTGGCCGATCACGCCGTCGGCTTCCAGCTCGGCGATCTCGGCATCGCTGAGCCCGATCTCGGTGAGCAACTCGTGGTTGTGCTGACCGAGCAGCGGCGCCGGATGCAGGTGAAACCGGTCGGGGCCCGGCCGAAAACCGCACCGGCATCGTACTGTGTGGCGCGGATGCGTTGACCGGGTGACCGACGTCCTCGAAGAAACCGCGGAACTGCAGTTGCGGGATCTCGGTCTGGCGATGCGGCTGCATCACCTTGGCGACCGGAACACCGGCATCCCATAGGAGTTCGACGATTTCGTCGCTGCCGCGACTTTCGCACCACGCGCTCAGGTGCTCGTCGATCAGGTCGTGCCATTCTCGGCGGCCATCCGCTGTCGACAGCTTCTCGTCGAGCGCCCACGCTGGCCGGTCTCAGCGCGCCGCAGAGCCCGGCCCACTGCTCGTCATCGGCGACGGCGATCGCAACCCAGCTGTCGAGGCGGCCGAATTCGTCGATATCGCTTGAACGGTAGACGTTTTGGGGTGCCGCCGACGGTCCCCGATTGCCCGCCCGCTGCAGCAAGGCCCCGTACGCGGAGTATTCGATGACCTGTTCGGCGGCGATGTTGAGCGCGGCGTCGATCATCGCGGCCTCGATCATGACGCCCCGGCCGGTGGTGCGCCGAAACTCCAGCGCGAGCAGCAGCGCGTTGACCGCGTGGATGCCGGCGTTCGGGTCGCCGATCGAGTACGGCTCGTAGGGATTGCGGTCCGGATAACCGGTCAGCCAGCTCACCCCGGACGCCGCCTCGATGACGTAGGCGAACGCGGGGTTGTCGCGCCACGGGCCGTCCAGGCCGAACCCCGGCATCCGCAGCAGGATCGTATCCGGCCGAATCGCCTGTACTGCTTCGAAGTCCAGGCCGATCTGGTCGAGTACCCGCGGGGTGAAGTTCTCGACGATCACATCGGAGGTTGCGATCAAGCGGCGCAACAGGTCCCGGCCTGCCGACGGTCTGCAGGTCGAGGGTCAGCCCCTTCTTGTTGGTGTTCAGCGCGGAGAAGATCGGCGACTTCTCCCACCACTGGTCCTCGGTGATCGGGATGCCGGCGATCATCCGGGTGCCGTCCGGCTTGCGGGTGGACTCGACGTGGATCACCTCGGCACCGAGCATCGCCAGGAAGTGGGTACAGGCCGGCCCGGCCCAGAACGTGGTCATGTCCAGCACCCGCAGGCCGTCGAACGGCAACCGCGCGGTGGCGCGTGCCGGCGCCGCGCGCCGAGGAATTGCCGGGCGTGACTGCCGGTAGTGCGCGGTGTGCTCCCCGAGTCGCGGAGCGGGTTGCGGTGCAACGAGTGCCGCGGGTTGCATCCGATACGGCGGGCCCGGCTGCTGAAATCCGTCGCGCGGGTTGGCGACGAATGAGCCCCGGTGCCGGAAGTGCTCCAGCTCGGTGATGGTGGCGCCGTTGGCGACCGGCGCGTTGGGAATCCGAAACGCGGTAGCGAGGTCACGAACGTCGTTGACGTTCTGGGTTTCGAACCACGAGTAGATCTCGGCGGCCTTCTCGTTGGCCATCTCCGTGATCGACAGGGGCGAGTCCTCGTCGATCCAGTCTTGCTGCCCGATCATCGCGCAGAGGTCGAACCACTGCTGCGCGGTGCCGCACCCGACATCGACCAAACCGTCTTTGGCACGGGCGATTCCGGGGACGGTGAGTTTTCGGGCGTCCCGCCACGGCCGACCGAGCATCTGGAAGTACGTGACCGGGTAATAGGTGAGGCCGAGGATCTGCGCTTCGAGCATCGACAGGTCGATGAGCTCGCCGGCTCCCGTCTCGAGCTGGCGCAGCCGTGCCGCCAGCGTCGCGGCACTGGCAGAGGCGCCGGCGAGATAGTCGCCGACCCGGCCACCGACGAAAACCGGTGCGCGATCGGCGGATCCGCGGCCCAGCCCGACGATGCCGCCGGACCACGCCTGCAGGGTGAACTCGGTGGCGGGGCGGTCGCTCCACGGGCCTTCCAGCCCGAACGGGGTGATGGACGTGACGAGCAGGTGCGGATGCGACTCCCGTAGCGCCGCCGGGGTGAATGACTCAGCCACTGATGATCCGGGCGACCACACCACCGCGTCGGCGGCGGCCAGCAGGTCGTCGACGAATGCGGCGTCGGTTTCCGGGATCGGCGACCACGCTGTGCTTGGAGCCGGCAAGAAACGCGAACAATGCTCCGTCGCTGCCGTTTTCGATGGAGTTGCCCGATGCCGACCACCGTCGCAGCGGATCACCCTCCGGCGACTCGATCTTGATCACCCGTGCGCCGCCGTCGGCCAACAACTTGGTGCAGTAGGCACCGGCGATACCGGTGGAGAGCTCGACGACGGTGTAGCCGTTGAGATGGGATCACGCGCCGACGGCGACGTTGGCCGAGGGGCTCGACGTGAGGACCTCGGGACCGTCGGGGGTGATCAGCACCGCCTCTCGCCCGAACACCGCGCCGACGCCGGACTGCCAGACGTAGCCGGTGACCGCCAGCACCATGCCCGGCTCCAGTTGTTCCTCGGCGGCCGTCGCGGGCAGATGCTGCGACACCACCGGCGGGTCGAAGCCCAGACCCAGTCCCCGCGCGATGGGCATCGGCGGCAGCTCCTCGCCGGCAGCCTGATAGGCGGCCAGCAGGTCGATCGCCGGCGCTCCCGGCTGGCAGGCTTCATACAGCCTGTCCCACAGCGCATCCCAGCGCCGGTACAGGTCTGCCGAACTGTGGACTTCGCCGACCGGCCAGGTGCGGCCCACCTCGCCGGTGTAGCCGCCGTCCAGCACGCCGCTGGAGAACGCCACCAAGTCGCCGTCCCGCACCAGCCCGTCCTTGCTGGCCCGTCGCCACGGGTGCTCGCGCGAGGTCACCCACGCGGCATCCTGGGTGGACGGCGTGCTCACACCGCCGGCCGCCATCGCCTCCAACAGCACTCCGGCCAAGGTCTTTTCGCTGACGCCGGGTCGCAGCTCGGCAACGGCTGCGGCCAGCCCCGCCTCGGCCACCGTGATGGCCTCGCGCAGCGCAGTCACTTCTTCGGCGGTTTTGATCCGCCGGGCGGCGCGCATGGCCAACTCACCGTCGACCAGCTCGGCATTCGGGAAGGCCGTCGGTAGCAGTTGGGCAAATCCAGGTGAAAGTGCATCGGTGCCAACGCGTTTCGCAGTCGACGCACCTTCGATACGCTGCAGGTTGGCGATGGTGTTCATCGGGTTCCAGGAGATGCCGTATAGATTCTCGTGCGGGATGTCATCCGGCACACCCTCATCCCAGGTGCTGAGCAGGTGGATTGCGCCGGTCTCGCGCACGATCACACAGCTCGGCGAGAACGGCCTGGTGCCGGCTACCCACAACTGTGGCGTGCCGGAAACGTAGCGGACGTTGGCCTGGCGTCCCAGCACCAGCACGTCGAGGTCGTGCTTTTCCATCTGCGCCAGCGCACGTTCACGGCGACCGGTACGCAGCGCGCGGCCATCGGCCAGAACTTCGGTAGCCATCAGCGCTCCCCGTACGGGTCATAGGGATAGTCGGTCAACCGGATATGCCCATCCTCGGTGATGATGACGACCTCTTCGCTGCGGTACCCGCCAGTGCCTTCCTCCCACACGACCGGCTCCAGCACCATCACCATGCCCGGCTCCAGGACGAAGTTCTCGTCGAACTCATCGCCGAGATCTGTTCCGATCATCGGTATTTCGGCGGCGTTCACACCGATGCTGTGTCCCAGGTAGAAGTGCGGCAGCCAGGGCTTGGTGCCGCCGTTGGCTTTGGTCGCCGCCCTGCCCAGGTCCGCAACGGTGGCACCGGCACGCGCCACACCGAGCACGGCGTCCATGATCTCCTGCCACTTGTAGTACTGAGCGTGCTGGCGAGGTGTCGGCTCGTCGCCGACCACCCAGGTGCGCCCGAAGTCCGAGCAGTAACCCTGGTAGGTGATGCTGACGTCGGTCCACAGCACGTCACCGGCGGCCAGTTCGCGCTCAGTTGTCAACAGCGGCAAGGCCAAATCGCCGTGGGTGGTCCACACTCCGTCTGCTTTGTACTTGGGCATCACCTGCCAGATCGGCTCCAGCATGCTGGCCATCGCGCCCAGTTCGAACGTCCGGCGGGTGAACTGCGCGGACAAGTCGATCTGCCGGATTCCCGGTGCGAGTGCGGCCTGCACGTCGACCATCGCGGTGTCGGTGATTCGCACCGCCGTTCGGATGCAGGACACCTCGTCGGGCGTCTTGATGAGTTTCGCGGCGCCGACGACTTGAGCGGCGTCGACCGGGCGTCCGGACCGGAACAGCCGCGAATGCGCGCGCCGCATGGCCCCGGTGAGTTCGTCGACCGCGATGACGGCCGCGGCCGGGATGAGTTCGTCGATCAACCGCGCGAAATTCTCTACGCCCTCGTCGAATTCCAGATACACCGGTCCGTGCAGATGGTCTGCGGGCAAACCGGATTCCGACGATGCGCCTTCACGGAACGGCAGGAACAGGTGTGGGTGCGGGTCGTCGGCGAGCACCACCGCGACCGGTCGCTCGACGTAGGACAGACCGGCATCGCCCAATGGCCAGCTGACACCCGCCGCGTACACAACCGCGTTGTTGCCCAACAGGATCAGGGCATCCACACCGCGATCGGCCATCGCCGAACGCAGTCGCGCGCCGGTTTCGCGACGCATCCGCTCGATATCCGGTGTCTCCGGAATATCAAGCGCCGACGACAGCGCGGGCGGAGACGAAGTGGTCGAAGCCATCGAGCGGCCTAAAGCCCCAGGAATTCGGTGATGTTGCCGCTGACGATGCGTGCGGCCGACTCCGGGCCGACCGCGTCGACGACCGAGGCCAGCGACTTCTCCGAATAGCCGAACGTGCTTTCGTTGTGCGGGTAGTCACTGGACCACATCACCTTGTCCACGCCGATCTGGTCGATCAACTGCAGGCCCAGTGGGTCGACCATGAACGATGCGCTCATGTGGGTGTCCCAGTAGTAGCGCACGTCGTGCTCGAGCGGCCGGTTGAACATGTGCTGGTAGGACGCGACCAGGTGCTCGGCGTCCTGCAAGGCCCATGGCACCCAGGCGATTCCACCTTCGAACCAGCCGATCCGCAGGCTGGGGTGGTCGTCGAGGATCCCGGTGAACAGGTACTTGGCGAACTGCTCGCGGAAGCCGTCGATGTTGATCATCATGCCGACGACGACGCTGTTGAACTGACACGGAGTCTTCGGCGGCGTCTCCCCGATGTGGTGGGTGATCGGAAGCCCGGCGGCTTCGATCTCGTCCCACACCGGCTTCATTGCTGTCGCTGCCGTAGTCGATGACGTTGCCGTCATCGTCCTTGCCTGGGTTGAGCGGCAGCAGGAAGGTCTTGAGTCCCAACGACTTCAGTTCGGCCAGCGTCTCTTTCGCGCCCTTGGGATCCCACCAGTTGATCAGTCCTGCGCCGTAGAAGTGGCCGCCCGACTGCTCCTGCAGTTCGGCGATGTACTCGTTGTAGATGCGGAAGGCCAGCTCGCGAAGTTTCTTGTCGGGGTAGTGGAACAGCGCCAAGATCGCGTTGGGGAAGGCGAGTTCCTTGTCGACGCCGTCTTCGCGCAACTCCTGGATCCGGGCCTCGATGTTGGTGCTCGCCGCGCCGGGCAGGTCGTCGTACTGCATCAGCACGGCGCTGAAATCACCCGGCAGGAACGACTGCCCTTTGCGGCCGACCTGGTAGGCGCCGTCCTCGTACCAGATTCGCGGCGCCTTGTCTTTGAGCTCGTCCGGGAAGCGGTTGTAGAAGATGTCATCGGCGATCGAGATGTGGTTGTCCGCCGAGAAACACCACGGTGCCTTCGGGCAGACCGGTGTTGGTGCCGTCAGCGTGACCGTGCCGATCCTTGGGCGCGCCGAAGCCTCCGGGCGGGTACAGCGAAACGGTGCTCGTTTGAGGCGACATCAGTGGCCCTCCATTCGGATCGAGAGTTCTTCGAGAGTAGTTCTCTCGGGTCGGCTGGCGAGGGTATTCACCAGGTCACCGGTAGTTCGTAGACGCCGTACGCGAGCCGGTCGTGTTTGAGCGGAACATCCTCGATCGGCACCGCGAGTTCCAGGGTGGGGACGCGGCGAAACAGCGTGTGGAACACGATCTGCAGTTCGGCGCGGGCGAGCTGCTGGCCGACGCACTGGTGCCGGCCGTAGCCGAACGCGACGTGCTGGCCCGCGCCCGAGCGGTGCAGGTACAGCCGGTCGGGCTCGCTGAATTCTGATGCGTCCCAGTTCGCCGGCGCGTTGTCGATGATGATGCCTTCGCCGGCGCGGATGGTCTCGCCCGCGATGTCGATGTCCTCGGCGGCGACTCGGCGCTGGCCGTTTTGGATGATGGACAGATAGCGCAGCAGTTCCTCGACCGCGTTGGCAACGACCTTCGCGTCGTCGGTATCCCGCAGCACCGCCGCCTGGTCGGGGTGTTGCAGCAGGGCGAGCACGCCCAGGCCGATCATGTTGGCGGTGGTCTCGTGTCCGGCGATCAGCAGCCCGGTGCCGAGTTGCGCGGCTTCTTTGACGCTGAGCTCGCCGGCCTTGACCCGCTCGGCCAGGTCCGAAACCGCGTCCTCGGCCGGATTCTCCATCTTGGCCTCGACGAGCTGCGCCAGATACTTGTGCAGGCTCATCGCGCCCTTCATCGTGTCCTCGGCGGCGGCATACCGCGCGAGGCCGACATTGGCGTGGTGCTGGAACATCTCGGCGTCTTCGTAGGGAACGCCCAGCAGCTGACTGATCACCAGCGAGGGCACCGGCAGCGCCAGCGCGCCGACGATCTCACCGGGCTTCGGGCCGGCCAGCATCGTGTCGATGGCATCGTCGGTGATCTGCTGGATCGCCGGTCGCAGACCTTCAACTCGCTTGAAAGTGAACGGTTTTGACAGCATCCGCCGAAACCTGGTGTGTTCTTCGCCGTCCGAGGTGAACACCGACCGGGGCCGCTTGTGCACGGTGGACAGCATGCCCGCGTTCCAGTGCGGGAAGCCGGGGCGCCGATCGTCGACACTGACCCGCGAATCGGAGAACAGCGCGCGCGCCTCTTCGTAACCGGTGATCAGCCAGGGTGTACTGCCGTCCCAGATCTTCACCCTGGACAGCGGCCGCGCCTCGGCCAACTCCATCACTTCCGGCGGGGGCGCGAACGGGCAGCCCCCGGCGCGTGCCATCGGATAGTCGGGGGCATCGGAGATCGCCTCAGTTGTGGTGCCGGTGAGTGTGTCGGACACGTCTCACTCCTCGATGTGGATGGCTAGCGCGGGGCAATTGGCCTCCGCTTTGCGGACGTTCTCGGTCTGCTCTGCGGGCGGGTTCTCGTCGAGCACGAGGACGACGCCGTCGTCGTCGCGCTGGTCGAAGATCTCCGGCGCATGCATCACGCAGTTTCCTGACGATGCGCATTTGTCTTGTTCCACAGAAACTTTCATAATTTTCTTCTTCACTCGTGTGGCGTAACGGGTGCCAGCCACAGTCCCACCACCGCGTCGATGAGGCGCGTCCCTGCCGTCTCCCACGAGGTCCACGGCGCGGTTGCGCCTGCGGCCAACGCCCGTTCACGGTCGGCGCAGGTGTGCATGAGTAGGTTGCGCGCCATCAGGTTGCGTTCGACCCGGACGTCAGCGGGCAGTTCGGGTAGACAGCGATTGATCCCGTCGATCACCTGGACCAGCGATTCAGAGGTGAGAGCGTCTTTGACGACGATGTTGTAGTAGGCGGGATCGGTCATCACCTGTGCGGCGAACCGGGCATACCAGCTGGGATTGCCCAACGCCGCCAGATGATCGGTCAACGGGCGCACCAAACATGCGACCCAGCTCCGGGTGTCTTCGGATTTCAGCCTCTGAGCGACCATCTCTTCCCGTAACCGCTCGATGGGCTCCCGGTGCCGCTGCTCGATGGCCCGTACCAGGTCGGTCTTGGTGCCGAAGTGGTAGCCGACTGCGGCGTTGTTGCCCTGGCCGGCGGCCTCGCTGACCTGCCGGTTGGAGACGGCGAACACACCGTGCTCGGCGAACAACCGCTCGGCGGCGGTCAGGATCGCCTCCTGGGTGTTGCTGGCCCGATCGCTGCGCGCGGCCCTCGCGGTGGTCACCCGGCCAGTCAACGCGCCGACCGCGGTTAAGTCAAGCGATTGATTTAATCGTTGTGCTCGCTGCGGCGCCGGGCGACCTTGCCGGCCGCCGTTCCACCATCGACGCGCATCACTGTCCCGGTCACATAGCGCGATCTGTCGCCGGCCAAATACAGCGCGGCCTCGGCCACGTCTTCCGGCGTGCCTTCGCGTTGCAATGGCCGGTCGGCACGCATCTGCGCACGGATCTTCTGCTCGAAACGTTCGAGTTCCTCGGGCGACTTGCCCGAGCCCGACGACGCCAGAATCGGTGTGGGTATGCTGCCCGGCGCGATGGCGTTGACCCGTACATCAAAGTGCGCCAACTCAATTGCCGACGATTTGGTGAACATGATGACCGCGGCCTTGGATGCTCGATACGTCATCACCCCGCCGCCGGCCTGGATGCCGCCGATCGACGACATGTTGATGATCGACCCGCCGCCACGCTTGGACATCTCGCGGGCCGCGTCGCGGGTGCCGGCCATCACGCCCAGGACATTGACCGACATGACGCGCTGGAAATCAGCGAGGTCGTCGTCGAGGAAGCTGCGGTGCATCTTGCTGGAGACGCCGGCGTTGTTGACCATCACGTCCAGGCCGCCGAAGGTCTCGACCGCCCCGGCCACCAGGGTGGTTATCTGCCCGGGGTCGGAGACGTCGGTCAACCGGAAGATCACGTCACCGCCCAACCTGGTGGCGAGCTCAACACCGCGGTCGCGCTCGACGTCGGCGATCACCACGCGCGCGCCCTCCGCCAGGAACCTCTCGACGATCCCGGCACCGATACCCGAGGCGCCGCCGGTGACGATCGCGACCTTGCCGATCAGTTCGTTGACCATGACCACGAGTTAATCGGCGCAGCATCGCTTAAGTCAAGCGATTGATTTACCTCTCCCATAGCTGGCTCCTAAATGCCGATGCTACGTTCGGCTTGGTGAGCCGGATTGTTTACTTCGAGTCCTCACGGCGTTTGCAAAGAGCAGCCACGCTTCCGTATGCCGGGGCCGTGCGTGGTCCGTGCTGGCCCGGCTGCGTACCAGAGGTTGCCATCAGCCCGACCGTTCAAAGGAACTGATTTGAGATTCAACCGATTCGGGGCTGCCGTAAGCATGTTGGCTACCGGCGCGCTCCTGCTGTCCGCATGCGGGAACAACAACACCGCCAGTGAAGGCGGAGCGACCTCCGGGTCATCGTCGGCGAACGTGCACTGCGGTGGCAAGCCGACCCTGAAAGCCAGTGGGTCGACCGCCCAGGCCAACGCGATGGCCCGCTTCGTCAACGCATTCGAGCAGGCTTGCTCGGGTCAAACCCTGAACTACACTGCCAATGGCTCAGGCGCCGGGATCAACGAATTCATCGGAAACCAAACCGATTTCGGTGGTTCGGATGTAGCACTGAGCGACGACGAGCACGGCAAGGCGCAGCAGCGCTGCGGCTCACCGGCCTGGGATCTGCCGGTGGTGTTCGGCCCGATCGCGGTGACCTACAACGTCAACGGCGTGACTGCGTTGAACCTCGATGGGCCGACCGCGGCCAAGATCTTCAACGGGACGATCAAGAACTGGAACGACCCCGCTGTCACCGCGCTCAATGCCGGTACGCCGCTGCCGGATCTGCCGATCCACGTCGTATTCCGCAGCGACCAGTCGGGAACGACGGACAACTTCCAGAAATACCTCGACGGCGCCTCCGACGGAGCTTGGGGCAAGGGCAGCGGGAAGTCGTTCAACGGTGGTGTCGGCGAGGGCGCCAAGGGCAACGACGGAACGTCGGCCGCCATCAAGAACACCCCGGGATCGATCACCTACAACGAATGGTCGTTCGCGCAGGCGCAGAAGCTGAACGTGGCCAAGATCGTCACCTCCGCGGGGCCCGATCCAGTGGCGATCAGTGCCGACTCGGTCGGCAAGACCATCGCCGGCGCCAAGATCAAGGGACAGGGCAACGATCTGATCCTCGATACGCTGTCGTTCTACAAGCCCACCCAGTCGGGCGCCTACCCGATCGTGCTGGCGACCTATGAGGTCGTCTGCTCGAAATATTCGGACAGTCAGATCGGCACGGCGGTCAAGGCGTTCCTGCAGGCCACCATCGGGCCCGGCCAGAATGGCTTGGCGGACAACGGATATGTCCCCATCCCGGATGCCTTCAAATCGAGGTTGTCAACCGCGGTCAACGCCATCGCCTGATCGAAACCCATCATGTCGACCGCGACAGCTACCGCGCTGCGGGGCAGCGACGCAACTGAGGCACGGGTCGGCGACCGGCTGTTCAAGTCGGTCGCCGCCCTGGCTGCCTCGACGATCACCATCGTGATCGGCCTGATTGCCGTATTCCTTCTTCTCAAAGCCATCCCGGCGTTGGCTGCCAACCACGCGAACTTCTTCACCAGCGCACAGTTCTCCACCACCGACAGCAACAACCTGGCGTTCGGCATTCGTGACCTGTTCATGGTGACGGCGCTCAGCTCGCTGTGGGCAATGATGCTCGCCGTGCCGATCGCGATCGGCATCGCGGTGTTTCTGACCCAGTACGCGCCGCCGAGGCTGTCCCGCCTTTTCGGCGCAATCGTCGACCTGCTGGCCGCGGTGCCGTCGATCGTCTTCGGGCTCTGGGGAATCTTCGTTCTGGCACCACAACTCGCGCCGATCGAAGCCCAGCTCAACCACGATTTGAACTGGTTGTTTCCGTTCAAGTCCGGCGACGTCTCGCTGGCCGGCGGTGGCAACATCTTCACCGCCGGTGTGGTGCTTGCCGTGATGGTCCTTCCCATCATCACCTCGGTGTCCCGAGAAGTGTTCCGCCAGACCCCGACCACTCACACCGAAGCGGCGCAAGCGCTCGGCGCGACGAAATGGGAGGTCGTGCGGATGACCGTGCTGCCCTACGGCCGCAGCGGTGCCGTCGCCGCATCGATGCTCGGTCTGGGCCGCGCGCTGGGCGAAACGGTAGCCGTGCTGATCATCCTGCGCGCGTCCGCCTCCGCCGGCCACTGGTCGCTGTTCGACGGCGGCTACACGTTCGCCTCTAAAATTGCTTCGGCAGCAAGTGAATTCAGTGAGCCACTTCCCACCGGGGCCTATATATCAGCGGGCTTCGTCCTGTTCGTCCTCACCTTCATCGTCAATGCAGCGGCGCGCGCGATCGTCGGCCGGGCGGTCAAGGCATGAGCCGCGCCGGTGACGACTCAGAGCGAAGCGGTGAGGAGGAGCGGCGCAGGTGGGCACAGTGACGCTCGAGTTGCCGGTCAAGGCGGCCGCGATTCAGCCGATCAGTATCAGGCGCAGGGTCAAGAATGCGGTCGCGTCAACATTTTTCGTTCTCTCGTTCGCGATAGCACTGGTACCGCTGGTCTGGCTGTTGTGGATCGTGATCCAGCGTGGCTCCTATGCCATCGTGCAGCCCGACTGGTGGAGCCATTCGCTGCGCGGCGTACTCCCAGAGCATTTCGCCGGCGGCGTATATCATGCGCTGTACGGCACCGTGGTGCAGGCCGGTGTCGCGGCAATCATCGCTGTCCCACTGGGTTTCATGACCGCGGTCTATTTGGCGGAATACCGGTCCGGCCGGCTGGCTCGGTTGACCACCTTCATGGTCGACGTGCTGGCCGGGCTGCCCTCGATCGTCGCGGCCCTGTTCATTTTCAGCCTGTGGATCGCCACCGTGGGATTTCAGCAAAGCGCTTTCGCGGTGTCGCTCGCGTTGGTCTTGCTGATGTTGCCGGTCGTGGTGCGCTCCACCGAGGAGATGCTCAGGCTGGTGCCGCAGGATCTACGAGAAGCCAGCTATGCCTTGGGCATTGCTCAGTGGAAGACCATCATGCGCGTCGTCGTTCCGATCGCGATGCCGGGCATCGTCACCGGTGTCCTGCTCTCGATCGCCCGGGTGATGGGCGAAACCGCCCCGGTGCTGGTGCTGGTCGGCTACAGCCGGTCGATCAACTTCGACATCTTCAACGGCAACATGGCGTCGCTGCCCCTGCTGATCTACTCCGAACTCAACAATCCCGAACATGCCGGCTTCCTGCGGGTTTGGGGCGCGGCACTCACGCTGATCATCGTGGTGGCGGTGGTGTACCTGGTGGCGGCGCTGGTCAACCGGCTGATCGCGCTGCGCCGGCGCTGAGGTTCTCGTCGGGCGCTACCCGGAACATCCTGCGACGCGGAGCTCGGCCACTCTGTCATTGCCGCGGTCAGCGACGTAGACATTGTTGTCCTTGTCCAGCGCCATCTGCAGCGGAGTGTTGAGACCGTTGAGCGGCAAGGGAGTTGGAGCATTCGAATCGGGCGGCAGCTTCAGCACCTGGTTGTTGTCGTGTTCGCTGACGTAGACGTTGCCCGCGGCATCCACCACCACGCCCCAGGGCACGCTGATCCCGGTGAAGGGCAGTACGGTCTGCTCTCCTGCCCCGGCGGCCAGCTTCAGCACCCGGTTGTTGTCGGAATCGGTGACGTAGACGTTGCCGGCGCCGTCGACTGCCACGCCGTCGGGGTTGTTCAGACCGGTGAACGGCAGCACCGTCGGGGTGTTGGTCCCGGCCGGCAATTTCACCACCCGGTCGTTGCCCCGGTCGGCGACGTACACGCTGCCCGCGCTGTCGACGACAACGCCCTCGGGATAGCTGAGGCCGTTGAACGGTAGCTGTGTCTGGTTGTTCGAGCCCGGGGCCATCATCAACACCCGATGGTTGAAGTCGGTGACATACACCGCTCCGGCGGAATCGACGGCTACCGCCTGCGGCTGGTACAGGCCGTTGAACGGCAGCACCGTCGGGGTGTCGGAGCCAGGGCTCAACTTGACCACCCGGCCGTACATGCCCTGATTGGTGACGTACACGTCACCCGATGCATCCACTGCCACCCCGCCGGGCGAGAGACGGAAGTTGAGCCCGTCGAACGGCAAGATGTTCTGCCCGCAGGACTCGGCTGCCGGTCCCCCGTGTGGACGGACTGCATAGCCGAACACGGCGACCAGCAGCACCGCGACTGCGCCGAGGATCATCCACAGTTTGCGCCGGTCGCGTCGCTGCGGGGTGTTGGCCCGGAAGTCGGGATGGCTTGCACTGGAAGGTCTTCCGCTCGAAGAGGCGCCGGGTTGCCGACCCCAGCCGCCGGGGGCGACGGGCGACGGCGCCCAGCTGCGGGCACCCGTGCCCGCAGCCACGGGACGGATCATCGTGTGGGCGCTGGCGGCATCCTCGGTGTGCTGCAGGATGCTCTCGGCCTGGTGCTGATCGGGTGCGGTCAGCGCGAGCAGCGCGGCATTGGCCAGGTCACCGGCGCTGCGGTAGCGCTGCTCGGGATTCTTGGCCATGCCCTTGGCAACGACCTGATCCAATGCCGCCGGCACCCGACCGGGCCTCAGCTGGCTGGGCCGCGGGGCCGGCTCCATCAAATGCGCGGCGACCATCCTCTCGATGCTGTCGGCACGAAACGGCGGTGTGCCGGTTAGACATTCGCCGAGAACACAGGCCAGCGAATAGATGTCGGAACGATAGGTGACCTCGTGTTCGCTGAACCGCTCTGGGGCCATGTACTTGTAGGTCCCCATCGCCATCCCGGCCTGGGTCAGTCCGGGATCGGTTCCGGCGCGGGCGATTCCAAAGTCCACCAGGTAGGCGAAGTCGTCGCCGGTGATCAAGATGTTCTCGGGCTTCACGTCGCGGTGTGTGACGCCATCGGCGTGCGCGGCGTCCAGCGCGGCCGCAACCTGGCGCACGATCGCCACCGCTCGGGGCGGGCTCATCGCCCCGGTCCGTTTCAAGATGGTGGCCAGGTTGGCACCGTCGATCAGGCGCATGTCCAGATAGAGCTGATCGTTGATCTCGCCGTAGTCGTGAATGGGCACCACGTGCGGCTCGGTCAGCCGGCCGGCGGCGCCGGCCTCCCGTTGCATCCGGGCCCGGAACGTCGGGTCGTCGGAGTACTCCGGGGAAATCAGCTTGAGCGCGACGATCCGGCCCTTGCGAGTGTCCTCGGCCTCGTAGACCTCGCCCATCCCGCCGCGTCCCAACAGCCTCGTCAGCCGGTAAGGCCCGAACCACGACCCGACCCGCGAACCCGGCTGACCGCCGCTCATCACGAGATACCGTCCACGGCCGCGGAGAGTTTCGACTGGAACGAACTCGGCATCGGGATGTAGCCGTACTGATCCAGTCCCTCTTGCCCGGCCCCGATGGTGGCCTGCATGAACGCTTTCACCGCTGCGCCGGTCGACGAATCCGGATACTTCGAGCAGACGATCTCGTAAGTGGCGAGCACGATCGGATAGGCGCCGGCCTGCGACGGCTTGTAGAACGACGACGTGTCGACGACTAAATCGTTGCCCTGCCCGGCGAACTTCGCGCCGGCGATCGTCTTGCCGACCGACTCGGTGGTGATCGTCACCGGGTCCGGGCCGGCCGAGGTGACGATCTGGGCCATGCTCAGCTGGTGGCCGACCGCGAACGACCATTCGTTGTACGAGATCGACCCGTTGGTGGATCGCAGAGCCGACGAGGTGCCCTCGTTGCCGGTCGCGCCCTGACCGACGCCCCCGTCGAACGTCTCGTCGGTGCCTTTGCTCCAGGCGCCGTCGGAAGCGGCCTCGAGATACTTCTGGAAGTTGTAGGTCGTGCCGGACTTGTCGTCGCGGAACACGACGTTGATCGGCGTCGCGGGCAGGTTGACACTGGCGTTGAGCGCCTTGATCGCCGGATCGTTCCACGTGGTGATGGCGCCGTCGAAGATCTTTGCGGCGGTCGGGCCGTCGAGATTCAACGCGTTCACGCCGTCGAGGTTGTAGGTGACCGCAATCGGGCCGAACACCGCCGGCAGGTCCCAGGCGGGTGAGCCGCATCGCTGTTGTGCCTTGTCGGGTTCACCCTTCGCCGGGTCCAGCGGCTTGTCGGAGCCACCCAGATCAGTCTCGTTGTCGACGAACTGCTGCACCCCCGAACCCGAACCGTTCGCCTTGTAGTCCAGGGTGAAACCCGGGCAGGCGCGAATGTAGGCGTAGACGAACTGCTCGACGGCATTGGTTTGTGCCGTCGAGCCGCTGGCCAGGAGCTTCTTCTTGCCGCCGCAACTCACCGCCACCGACTGCTGGCCGGACTCCGAGGTGCTGTTGCTGCTACCGCATGCCGATAACGCAAGGGCGCCGACCACCAGCAGACTCAGGGCCGCGGTACATCGGCCAACTCTCACCAGGTTCCTCTCCACGACGCGTTCACCGTTAACAGCAAACAGCCTCGAGCTTAATAAAAGATGAATGCCAGCTTGGTGCCGGCTTTGCGTACGGCCGCTCAGGCCTCGACGGAGGCCAAAAAGGCCAGCAAGACCGCGTTTACCTCGGCCGATCGTTCGAGCTGAGGGCAGTGTCCGGCCGCCTCGATCACGGTCGACTGCCCGCCGGGGATCTGATCAGCGATTTCCTTCGCCCAGCCCGGTGGCAGCAGTTTGTCGCAGGCGCCCTCGACCACCAACACGGGGACCGCGACGCGTTCGTAGGCTCGTCGGTTCGGCGGTGGCGGCGGCGGTGGCGCGCCCGGCCGACGAAAACGGGCCGCGGCGAGCGTCTCCCACGCGCCGGGAGCGACGCTGGATTCATACCGGCGCCGGACGTAGGCCTCGTCGGACGCATACCTCGGATCATGGAAGAGCGCTTCGACGATCCGCCGCATGGCCGGCTGTGTGGCGTCGTAGTCATAGAGCGCCGCCATGTGCTGGTTGCGCTGGATCTCGCCGCCGCCACAGATGGCCACCAGGCTGCGCATCGGTAGTACCGGCGACTCGGCTGTGGCGTCGACGAGTAGGTTGATCGCGCCCATCGAGTTGCCGACGAAGTGGGCCGAGCTGATGCCGAGTTCGTCACAGAACCGGGCAATGTGCCGGATCCGCATCCCGCGGCCGTCGTTGAAGTCGAGGACCTTTGCCGACTGCCCGAATCCCAGCATGTCCGGTGCCAGCACGCGATAACGCGTCGCCAGCGCGGGTATCGTTGCTTCCCAGCCGATTTCGGCACTTACCCCGAATTCGCCGCCATGCAGCAGGATTACCGGAAACCCGTCGCCGGCCTCCAGGTAGTGGGTGGCCAAGCCGTCGATCGCGATGGTTCTGCTGTAAATCGACACCACCCGCCCTACTTGATCGCGATGGGATTCACCGGAGAGCCCACCGCCCCGACGAATCTCAGCGGCGGTGCGACGAGCTGGAATTCGTACACGCCGTCGGCCGCACAATCCGCTGCCAAGGCATTGAGATCCCAGTACTCGCCGAGCATCAGCCCCATGTCCCGCAGGCACAGCATGTGCATCGGCAGCAGCGTCCCTTTCACACCCGATATCGGGTCTTCGACCATCAAATTGTCGGCGGCCACCGCGGCGACGTCGTGATCGTGCAGCCAGGACGCACACTGCCAGTCCAGTCCCGATCCGGGCTCGCTGCCGTTACCGGTCTCTAGAAACCTTGCCCACCATCCGGTTCGCACCAGCACGATGTCACCGCTGCCCACCGCCACACCCTGTGCCCGTGCCACGTCGTCCAGTTCCGCCGGGGTGATCGGGTTGCCGAGTTCGAGGAACGTCTGCGCTCCGCGGTGCCGCACCACGTCGAGCAGCACACCGCGCGACGTGATGCCCTTGCCGTCGACCTTGTCGATACCACAATGCTTCGCACCGAAGCTGGTGACCGAGTCGGCGGGAAAACCGTTGTAGAGCTTTTCCTCGTAGTAGACGTGGGAAAGTGCGTCCCATTGGGTGGCGCACTGCAACGGCATGATGATCATGTCGTCGTTGAAGCGGAAAAGGCCGTCCTGGAAGTACGTGCCCATCTCCTGCGCCCCCGGGTTGGCCGGCCAGTCCGGTCCGAAGCGAGGCAGTGAGTACGCGTCACCACCGTCCACCGTCATCACGTGGATCGGGTTGTGCCGGAACTTGAATGAGCCCTGTGGGCCGGCGGATCCGAAGTCGACACCGAGCGGGAAGACTTTGCCGTGCTTGACCAGACTGGCCGCCTCGGCGACCTTTTCGGCGGTGATGAAGTTCAGCGTGCCGAGCTCGTCGGCATCTCCCCACCTTCCCCAGTTCGATACCTCACCGGCGACTCGGCGGAAATCGGTCAGGCTGGCCACTACGGGTGCCCTTCTTCGAATTCATGTGCCACCGAGGCGCCGATGTTGCCGCCGTCGACCCACAGTACTTGGCCTGAAATATAGCTGGCCGCTTGGCTATTCAGGAAAACCAGTGCCGCTGCCTGCTCCTCGGGATCCGACACGCGGCCCAACGGTTTGGCGATGTCGTCGAGAAAGCTCTGACCGTACGCACCACGAAGTTGATCCAGAATCGGGGTTTCGGTGACGCCCGGCCCGGTGCAGTTGATCCGAACACCTCGGCCGCCGAGCACGGTGGTCTTGCTCATGGTGTACAGAATGACCGCTTCCTTGGACAACCGGTAGCCCCCGTCGGCCAGTGCGTCGGGATTGCGACGGCACCAGTCGACGCCTTCGGCCATCGTCTGGGTTCTCAGGAGCCCGCCGATGACCCGCTTGTTGTCCCGATATCCCTTGGCTGCCAGCGACGAAACGCTCACAATGGACGACCCAGTCGCCATTTTCGACACCAGCGACTCGGTGGCATGCCGTAAGCCGAGGAAGTTGATCGTGACGACCAGTAACGGGTCGCCGATTCCGGAGGAGACACCAGCGACGTTGAACAGCGTGTCGACCCGGTCGCCGACCGAGGACACCGCGCGATCGATCGACTCCGGGCTGGTCAAGTCGACGGTGTAGAACTCGGCGATCTCGCCGCTCGGCGGCTGCTTGTCGAACCCGACGACGTGAGCACCCAACTCGGTGAGCTGCCGGACCACGTGCGCCCCGATCCCCGACGCGCAGCCGGTGACCACCGCACGTCGCCCGTCGTAGCGCCACAGCTCGTCGATGTGTCCCAACGACTACGGCTTCGACTCGTCTTTGAGCCGCTGAGCGGCTTGGACGCGACCTTCGTTGATTTCGGCCATCGCTTCGGGAATCTCACTCGCGGTGAACTTCCCGCCACGGCCGGTGGGCAGGCCGCCGAAGGAGTAGCTCTCGTCGAACTTCGGGGCGCTGGGTTCGGGACGGCGTGCCTCGACCTTTTCGATGACCGGTTCCAGACGCTTGGCCTTCTCGGCCACTGCCTTGTGGTCACGCTCGATGAATTCCGGCAGCACCTCTTTGCCCATCAGTTCGATGGACTCCATGGTGCCCTCGTGGCTGCGCGGGTTGAGCAGCAGGATGATCTCGTCGACACCGCTCTCTTCGTAGCCACGCAGGAACTCACGAACGGTGGCCGGTGAGCCGATGGCGCCGCGGCCCGGGCCGTAGGCCAGCGTCGGATCCTTCTCGCACTCTTCGAGATAACGCTGCCAGACGCCGGTGCGGCCGGGAGTGTGAACGCCGGTCATGTAGTAGTGCATGATGCCGAACGAGAAAAAGCCGCCGCCCATGCCGAGGCGCCGCACGGCTTGCTCATCAGTCTTGGCCACCATCATCGACAAGTCGCCGCCGATGGCGAGAATGTTCGGATTGATGGCGGGAGTGACGGGCACACCCACCTCCTCGAGGTGCTTGTAGTAGCCGTTCACCCGCTCGGTCAGCGGACCCGGGCCGGTATAGGCGAAACTCAGTGCGCCGAGGCACTTTTCGGCGGCCATCTGTACCGATGCCGGACGGGTGCAGGCCACCCAGACCGGCGGATGCGGCTTCTGCAGCGGTTTGGGCACGACATTGCGGGCCGGCATCTGAATGTGCTCACCGGTGAAACCGGCGAAGGGCTCCTCGGTCATGCAGCGAATGGACACCTCGAGCGCCTCTTCCCACTGGGCGCGCTTGTCCGCGGGGTCGATGTTGAAGCCGCCGAGCTCGCCGATCGACGAGGACTCACCGGTGCCGAATTCCACTCGCCCGTCTGAGATCAGGTCAAGGGTGGCGATTCGCTCGGCGACCCGCGCCGGGTGGTTGACCGCCGGCGGCAGGTGCATGATCCCGAATCCCAGCCGGATGTCCTTGGTGCGCTGACTGGCTCCGGCCAGGAACATCTCCGGCGCGGTCGAGTGACAGTACTCCTCGAGGAAGTGGTGCTCGGTGAGCCAGCAAGTGGAGAAGCCGGCCCTGTCGGCCGCCTCGACCTCGTCGAGGCAGTCCTTGAGCAGGATGTGCTCGTCGTCGTCCGACCAGGGACGGGGCAGAGCGAATTCGTAGAACAACGAGATCTTCAACTTGTACCTCCCGGAGCAATGGATTGCGTTGAGTTTTGGCTGACCAGATGTGTGGCCGCGACGTAGCCGAAGGTCATGGCGGGTCCGATGGTGGCGCCGGCGCCGGCATAGCTGCGTCCCATCACCGCGGCCGAGGCGTTGCCCACCGCATAGAGACCGCGGACCACCGTGTCGTCGGCGCGCAGTACCCGGGCGAATTCGTCGGTGCGCAGTCCGCCCGAGGTGCCCAGGTCGCCGAGAATTATCCGGAATGCGTAATAGGGCGGCTTGCCCAGCGGATGCAGATTCGGGTTGGGCAGGGTGGGGTCGCCGTAGTAGTTGTCGTAGACGCTGTCACCTCGGTTGAAGTCGTCGTCGTGGCCGTTGCGAGCCATTTCATTGAAACGTGTTGCGGTGCTGCGTAGTTGATCAGCCGGCACGCCGATCTTGCCGGCGAGTTCATCCCAGGTTCCGGCTGCCTTGACCACGCCGGACTCCAGCCAGGCCTTCGGGATCTTGCGGCCGGTGGGCACCGGTGCGAACGGGATTTTCGGTATCGGCAGATGACCCGCGACCACGTAGCGCAGGAAGGATCGGTGGTCGGTGATGAGCCAGCACGGTATGTGGGTGACCCCGGATACCTGGCCTTCGATCATCGCGTGACCGAAGTCCATGTACGGGGCCGCCTCGTTGATGAAGCGCTTGCCGGCACCGTTGACGATGAACTGCGACGGCATCATCCGCTCGTTGAGCATGAATTGCAGTCGGCCGTCCGGCCATTGGATTGCGGGGAACCACCAAGCCTCGTCGAGCATGTCGGCTGCGGCGCCGACCTGCTGGCCGGCCCGGATGCCGTCACCGGTGGCCGCCGGATTGCCGAAGCTCCAATCCTGGTCGACGGCCGGTTGGTGTTCTTTGCGCCAGGCCATGTCGTGGTCGAAGCCGCCGGTCGCGACGATCACACCTCGGCGTGCGCCGATCCGTTGTTGCGTGCCGTCTTTCCTGACGACGGCACCGACCACCGATCCGTCATCGTCGGTGAGCAGCTGGGTCATCGGTGCGTCCAGCCACATCGGGATGCCCTGGTCTTTCATCGCAAGCCGGAGTCGCGCGACCAACGACTGACCGATGGCCGCGATCCGGTCGCCGAAGACGCGGGCCCGGAACATCCGCCATACCAGCTTCAGCAGGACGCCTTTGCCCGCCCAGGATTGGCGTACTTGGTAGAACAAACGAAGCTCTTTGGGGCCCAGCCAGATTCCGCGCGGCGCCAAGGCCAGCGGCGTCAGGAGGTTGTGCTCCTCGTCGGCCAGTGTGCGCAGATCGATCGGCGGAACGTTGATGGTGCTGCCGAGTTCAGAGCCACCGGGTAGCTCCGGATAGTAGTCGGCATAACCCGGCTTCCAGACAAATTCGAGCCACGGGCTCAGCTTTTCCAGAAAGTCCATCATGTCCGGCGCAGAGTCGACGTACTGCCGTATCCGCGCGTCGCTGACCAAACCGTCGGTGATCCGCCGCAGGTAATCGACGACCTCTTGCGGCGGGGGCGCATAGCCGGCCCGACGTTGCGCGGGGGCTCCCGGCACCCAGATGCCACCGCCGGACAACGCGGTGGAGCCGCCGAACTGGCTGGACTTTTCGACGACCAGCGTCTTCAGCCCGGAGGCTTGCGCGGCCAATGCCGCCGTCATACCCCCACCGCCGGAGCCGATCACGAGTACGTCGACCACCTCGTCGAACACCTCAGTCATGGAGTCGGCACCGCCGTCCTGACCGCGAACCCGGCGATCAACTCAGGAGCAGGCCGGTAGTAACGCACACCGGTCTCATACCGGCCAGCCGCTGCCAACGCCGCGAAAGCCGCTACCCAGGTGCGGATTTCGTGCGCGGAGTGGCCACCTTCGCTGGCGATGAACGCATTCGACCATTTGTCCAGGTCGTCGAGATTTCCACCGTCGATGATCTCGAGGAATTTCTGGTCGAACTCGGGGTTGAGCGCCCGGAGGTGGCTCTGGCCGCCGGCGAAGTTCTTGGCCGCCTCCATCACCGCGGTCTGCCGCGCCGACCGCTGCTCCGGGGTCATCGGCTGACCGTGCACGATCCGATCCACGATCTGCGGTGTGGCGGTCGCCAACGTCGGCACCGGCGGATCATGAGACAGCCCACCGGATCCCACCACCAACACCCTCTTGTTCAGCGTGGCCAGATAGCTGCCCACCGCAGTGCCGAGGGTGTGGCAGCGATGTAGCGGACCGAGCGGCGTGGCAACCGAGTTGATGAAGATCGGTATCACCGGGCGCGCCGTGGCCTTGCCGAACAGCTTCTCCAGCGGTTGGACGGTGCCGTGGTCGACGTCCATGCTCGCCGAGACGGCGACGTCGACGCCGGCCGACAGCACCGCTTCGGCACAGGCGACCGCGGTGGCTTCGGGAACGTCGAGTGGGCCCTTGTGCGTGCCGTAGTCGCCGACCCCGTGGGCCTCGGTGCCGATGCAGAACGGCGGCATGGTCCGGTAGAAGAAGCCGTTGTAGTGGTCGGGAGCAAAGATCGTGACGATCTCCGGATCGAAATCGGCAACGAAATCCCTTGCCTGCGTGAGTGCGTTGTCAATGTCGTCAAGCAGGTCCTGCGACGGCCCGGGCAGATTGAGTAGTGGACTGTGGGACATACAGCACAGGGCTAGGGGCACGGGTTCCTCCCGGTGTCAAGGTGAGGACGTCGAAAAGCGAGGCACTCAATTCGGGGGCGAGCTGGGCGATACAGGCACCCGCGATGCAGCGATCGGGGCGCAGGAACAATACGGACTCCTGGTGCACGTCGAACCAGGCTTTGAGCTGGCCGGTCCGGTCACCGACCACCACCACGTCGGGATCGTCGTCACCGTCCCAGTGCAGCTGAGTCAGCGGCCGGGCCGCGACGAGTTTCGCCCCCAGTGCCTGCCAGTCGGTAAAAGCCTTGGCGCCCAGGATCTCCCGCGGCTTGTTATTCCAGCACATCACGGTGAACCCGCCACCGAGTACGTCGTCGAGCAGAACGTTCTGCTGCTCGCGGGTATCGACCCGGGGTTGCACGAACAACGTCCCGACCGGTGAATCTGACCGTCGCGGTTCGGGATGCACCACGGCACCCTGCTCGTATCGCGGCATCGGTTTGAAGCGCATCTCGAGCACATACCGCTTGAGCGAGGGCACAATGGACGCCGATCGCACCAATAGGTCGCGGGCGGCGGCGACACGGCGGTTGGTCGGCGAGATGACCCGGCCCACCATCGTCGACAGATCGATCATCGCGCGGGCGTGCTTGCGGCGCTCGATGTCGTAGGTGTCGAGCAGCGCGTCCTCGGCATAGCCGTTGACCACGGCAGCGAGCTTCCAGCCGAGGTTGGTCGCGTCGCGGATGCCGCTGTTGTAGCCCTGCCCCTGCCAGACCGGCATCAAGTGCGCGGCATCGCCGGCCAGCAGCAGGCGTCCCTTGCGGAACGCGCCGGCGATCCGGGAGTGGTGGGTGTAGAGCCGGTGGCGAATCACGTCGACCCGGTCAGGGTGCGGCACCATCGACGCCAGCATCCGGTGCAGAAATGCCGGGTCTTCGGCCTGTTCGTCGGTTTCGTCGGCGTGAATCATGAACTCGAAGCGCCGAATTCCGTGCGCGATCGAGATCGAGGCGTACGGGCGGGAGGGGTCGGCGCCGACTTCGCTGTTGGGGTGTCCTAGCGGATCGTTGGCGATGTCGACCACTAGCCAACGGGTCGGCGAGGTGGTGCCGTCGAAGGAGACCCCCATCAGTCGGCGGGTGGCGCTGCGGCCACCGTCGCACCCGACGACGTAGCGGGTCCGCACGCTGTCGCGGCCGTTCGGACCGTCGAGGTCGACGGTGACCGCGTCGGCCGCCGTCGTGTAAGACGCCATCGCCCGGCCCCACTGAACCTCGACGTGCTCGAACCTGTCCAGGCCGCGTAGTAGCTCGGCATCGACCAAGGGCTGGACGAAGCCATTGCGTTTGGGCCAGCCGAAACATGCGTCGGGAGGTGCCATTTCGGCCAGTATCCGTCGCTTGGCATCGACGAATCGCAGGATCTGGTTGGGCACGGTGTGCGGCAGGACGTGATCGACCAGGCCGATCGCCTGGAAGGTACGCAGCGATTCGTCGTCGAGGCCGACGCCGCGGGGATAGTCGATCAGTGTGTCGCGTTCTTCGACCACCAGTGTGCTGATGCCCTGCAGGCCAAGGATATTGGCCAGGGTCAAGCCGACTGGGCCCGCGCCGACGATGACGACGTCGAATTCCACGTCCTGGACCTCACCGCCGTCGGACACCGTCAACGTCCCAGCAGGAAATCGATGTGCAGGCGGTCGAATGTCTTGGCGTCCTCGTACTGCGGCCAGTGACCGCAGCCGGACATCACCTCGAAACGCGCACCGGGGATCATCGAGGCGATCCGCCGGCCCTCGGTCACGTCCGCGGTCGGGTCGTCGCTGGTCCACAACACCAGCGTGGGCGCGCTGATCGAGCCGTAGTCGGCTGCTCCCAGCAGGTTACGAGCGCGGATTTCGGGGTCCTGCAACGCCATGATGTCGCGCATCGCGTGGACGAACCCCGGCTGGCGGTACACCCGTTGCCGGCTCGCGACGAGATCGTCGTAGCCCTTCGACTTGTCGGCCATCAGCCAGGTGATCCGCGCCTGCACGGTTTCCCAGGTCGGGTCCTCGGCCGCAGCCATCGACAGCGTGATGATCCGCTTCATCACCTCGGGATCGGCTTGTGAGCCGCCCGCGGTGTTGAGCACCAAACGGTGCACCTTATCCGGATGGTCGGCGGCAAACCGGGACACGACCCAGCCCCCGAGCGATTCGCCGGACAAGTGGGCGCGCTTGACACCGATGGCATCCAGGAACGCCAGCAGATGGTCGATGTAGTGCCGAATCTCCAACGGGTGACCCGGTTTGTCGGTGTAACCGTGACCCAGCATGTCGATCGACCACGTCGAGAAGTACTCGGCGTGCGCCTCCAGGTTGCGGACGTATGCCTCGGCATGACCACCGGAGCCGTGCAGCAGGATCAGCGGCGGCTTGCTCTCGTCGCCGGCATGCAGGTAGCGCGTTCGCACCCCGCCGGCATCGAGGTAGCCCTGCGCAAACGGGACACCCTGCAGGTCACTCCACACGCTTTCGTGCTCGGCCACCGGGTTCCTTTCCTGCCGCCTTCGCGGAAATCAGGTTCTCGTTACCTGTTAATAATGTGTGCTAAAATCGCACACCAATGTGCACTATGTATAGAGCATCACTCTCGGTGGGGTGTCTGTCAAGCAAGATCGCAGTCGGCTGACATGCGTGAGGTCCCGACAACCACCGCGCCCGGCTCACAAACGCTGGCCCGGGGACTCACGGCGCTACAGATCGTGGCGGATGCGCCCGCAGGCCTGACCGTGCAGCAGGTCGCTGACGGCGTCGGTGTGCACCGAACGATCGCCTATCGGCTCCTGGCCACACTGGCTCAATTTCGCTTCGTCGCCAAGGGCGAAGACGGCCGCTACCGCCCGGCCGCCGGCTTGGCGTTGCTCGGTGCGTCGTTCGATCGCAATGTGCGACAACTCAGCGTGCCGATCTTGCGCGCTCTGGCCGACGATCTGGGCACTACCGTGTCGCTGCTGGTGGCCGAGGGCGATCAGCAGGTGGCCATCGCGGTGATCGTTCCCACCCAGGTCCCCTACCAGTTGGCGTTTCACGAGGGCAGCCGCTACCCGCTCGATCGCGGTGCCGCGGGCATCGCGCTGCTGGCAAGTCTGCCTCCGCGCCCGGATGAGCGCGATCTGGTGGCACGTACCCGTGAGCAGGGGTGGGTGATCACCCACGGCGAAATCGAGCCGAACACATACGGCTTGGCAGTTCCGGTGCATCGCGACGTACCGTCACCGCCGGCGTGCATCAACTTGATCTCGCACCGCGAGGACGTGGTGATGCGCGGCAAGGACGCAGTTGTCAAGGCGGCCAGGGAATTATCGGAGATCCTCTGTTGACCCCGACGGGAAGGAAATGACACGCATGCCGTCTTGGGACCATGAAGTCGACGTCGTCGTCCTCGGCAGCGGCGGTGCCGCACTTGCGGCCGCACTGACCGCGGCGGCCAACGGCGCGTCGGTCGCGGTCTACGAGAAGGCTGCAACCGTCGGCGGCACCACCGCGGTGTCGGGTGGCGTGGTGTGGATTCCCGCGCACGACCGTTGCCCCGACGGCGAACTCACGGTCGAGGACGCGCTCAGCTATCTGCGGGCACAGGCACTCGACTCGATGGATGACGCGCTGGTCGACACCTTCGTCCGAACCGGCCCGGCGATGCTCGACTTCGTCGAGGCGCACAGCAGTTTGCGTTTCGAAATCGCCACCGGCTTCCCGGATTACAAGCCTGAGTTGCCCGGCGGACAGCCCGGCGGCGGTCGGTCATTGAGCGCGACGCCGTTCGATCTGAACCGACTCGGCGAATGGCGCGATCGGATCACCACATTCCCCCAGGACTGGTCGAATGTCGGCTTCGACGCCGAGACCAGGGCCCGCCTGTACGCGGGAAGCGACCCGAACGCCGACCTGTGCGTGGCCGGCACAGCGCTGATCGCCGGACTGCTCGAAGGGCTGCTCGATGCCGGCGTCACGCCGCAGACCTCGGCCCGGGCCGAGGAGCTGATCGCCGAAGACGGCAGGATCGTCGGGGTCCGGATCGGCGCTGAGGGCAGGCAGTCGACCGTCCGCGCCCGTCGGGCCGTCGTCCTGGGCACCGGCGGATTCGAGTGGGATCCGGCTCTCGTCAACGCTTTTCTGCGCGGTCCCATGCACGGCGCCGTCTCGCCGCCCAACAACACCGGCGACGGACTGCGCATGGCGATGGCCCACGGAGCCGACCTGGCCAACATGGGCGAGGCATGGTGGGTGCCGATCGTGCAGATCCCGGGCGACACGATCGACGGGCACCAGCGCAGCCGCAGCGTGCGGCTCGAGCGAACCCGGCCCCGCAGCATCATCGTCAACCGGCTCGGCAAGCGGTTCGTCAACGAGGCGTGCGATTACAACTCGATGGCCGGCGCGTTTCACTACCTCGACCCGCGCGAGGGCTACGTCAACGACCCGGCCTGGATGGTATTCGACTCTCAACACCTCAAGCGCTACGGATTCTTGGGTGTCGATCCCGATGGCCCGGTTCCGGACTGGTTCTGCGAATCGGCGGATCTCAGCGAGCTGGCCGCCAAGACCGGGATCGCCCTCGCCGGCCTCGACCGCACCATCGACAACTGGAATCACCATGTCGGCGAGGGCGCTGATCCCGACTTCGGCCGTGGCTCAAGCGCTTACGACGGGTACTGGGGTGATGAACACGCGACGACGGTGGTCGGCAAGACGCTCGGCACGATAGACACTGCGCCGTTCTATGCGGTTCCGGTGTCCGTCGGCGCGATGGGCACCAAGGGCGGGCCCCGCACCGATCGCGATGGACGCGTACTGCACGTCAGCGGCAAGCCGATCCCCGGTTTGTTCGCCGCCGGCAACGCGATGGGCGGGGTGACCGGACGCGCATATGGCGGTGCTGGCGGAACTATTGGCCCGGCAATGGTTTTCGGCTACCGTGCCGGCCACGCCGCGGCTACCGGAACGTCCGTCGACTAACAGTCCGGTATCAACGTTCGGCCAGCGCTTTCGCCAGATCGATTGTGCCGGTGCTAATCGCGGCGACCACTCCGCCGTCGACCAACAAATCCGTACCGGTGACGAACGATGCTGACGGCCCGAGCAGGAACTCGGTGGCGGCCGCGATGTCTTCTGGCGTGCCGAGACGTCGAAGCCCGGAGTTGTCCACCATCGCTCGCATCAGCGTGCCGGATTCGCTGTCCAGCTCCAGCCGTCCCATCGCGGTCGAGATGACGCCGGGGCTGATCGAATTGATCCGGGCGCCGCGCTCACCCCAGGCCCCGGCTGCGGCCGATACCCGAATCTGATTGGCCCGCTTGGCCAGCGGATAGGCCATCTGGCTGCTGGTGATGTTCGAGCAGGCGTCGAGGCCGAGCAGCTCCTCGGCGGGTACGGTCGCGAGCTGGCGCTCGACGTCGGTGTCGAGCGCGGGCATCAGGTGGCCGGCCATGCTGGCGATGACAACCCCGGCACCGCCGGGTTCGATCACCCGGCCGAATTCGTCGATGCTCAGTGCGACGCCGAGCAGGTCGACGGCAAGCACCGCGTCCGCAGACGCCTGTTGCGGCGAGAGTCCGGCGGTGTGCACCACCGCGGTGACCCGTCCGGCAGCCTGCGCCGCCTCGGCGACCGCTGCGACCGAGCTTCGGGAGGTGACGTCGACGTCACGGGTCAGCACATGGTGCCCGTCTTCGGTGAGCGCACCCGCCGCCGCTTCCAGACCCGCGGCGTTGATATCGGCCAGCAGGATGGTTCGGCCCGCTCCGCAGCGGCGGGCAACCGAGACCCCCATGCCACCAACACCGATGATCACCAGAACGTCGTTGTTCATGGCTTATCTCCACTTCGACAGGCGGACACCCCACGCTAGGCCATCGCTGTGAGAATACTATTCTCTTCGGTTGAGAGTACCAATTTCACGTAAGGGGACAGCGATGCAGATCAGCGGGAGTTCGGCGATTGTCGTCGGCGGCGCGGGTGGCCTGGGCGAGGCCACGGTTCGCCGGCTGCACGCCGCGGGGGCCAAGGTGGTGATCGCCGATCTGGCCGACGAAAAAGGCGCGACGCTGGCCAAAGAGCTGGACGCGCGCTACGTCCGCACCGACGCGACAAACACCGACGACGTCAACGCAGCGTTGGCAGAAGCGGAATCGCTTGGCCCGCTGCGTATCTCGGTAGACGCTCACGGCGGTCCCGCCAGTGGCGGAAGGCTGATCGGCAAGGACGGCTCGCCACTGGACCTAGACGGCTTCAAGACGACCATCGACGTCTACCTGACCGCCGTCTTCAACGTCTTGCGGCTCTCCGCTGCGGTGATCGCGCGCCAGGAACCGCTCGACGAGGGTGCTCGTGGCGTCATCATCAACACCGCGTCCATCGCCGCCTACGAGGGCCAGATCGGCCAGCTTCCGTATGCGGCGGCCAAGGGCGGCGTTGTCGGTATGACTCTGGTTGCCGCTCGCGACCTTTCCCCGCTCGGCATCCGCGTCGTCACCATCGCGCCCGGCACGTTCCTGACGCCGGCATACGGCAAAGCGGGCGATCAGCTCGAGGCGTACTGGGGCCCGCAGGTCCCCTTCCCCAAGCGGATGGGCCGGTCTCCCGAGTACGGCGCATTCGTGCAGAGCATCGTCGAAAACGATTACCTCAACGGCGAAGTCATCCGGCTCGACGGCGCATTGCGCTTCCCGCCCAAGTAGGGGAACGCGCTAGCTTTTGCCGGCCGCCAGCTTGGCCGCGATCGTGCGGAAGTCCTCGGTCTGAAAAGACTGGTTCTCCGCCGATAGCGCGTAGTCGATCGTGGCAAGCACCGCGCGCTCGAGGTGCACGTTGAGAATGCGCTTGGTGCTCTCGACGGCCTGCTGCGGCAACTCCAGAATCTTTTTCGCGGCGTTGAGCGCCTCGGCCAACGGGTCCGCCACCGCATGGTTGGCCAAGCCGAGTTCAACCGCCCGCGCCGCCGGGATACGCGCGCCGGTCAGCGCGTATTCCTTGGCCAGCAGCAGGCTGATGTGCAGCGGCCAGGTCAGCGGGCCGCCGTCGGCGGCGACCAATCCCACCTGCACGTGCGGGTCGGCCAGGTAGGCGTCTTCGGCGATGTAGACGATGTCGCTCAGCGCAACCAGACTGCAGCCCAGGCCGACGGCCGGCCCGTTGACCGCGGCCACCACCGGAATGCGGCAGCGCGCCATGCCCAGCACGATCTCGCGTCCGTCGGCGATGGTCTTGGCCCGCAGCTCGGCGTCGCTCGCCAGTTCGTTGAGGTAGACGAAGTCACCACCAGCCGAAAAAGCCCGTCCCGCACCGGTTATCACCGCGGCGCGAGCACTCTGGTCATCGCTCAGCCGCTGCCAGAGCTTGGCCAGGCCGTGGTGCAACGGGTCGTTGACCGAGTTGAGCGACTCAGGCCGGTTCAGTGTGATGATGCGCAGCGGACCATCGGCCTGAACATCGATTTCGGTTGGCATGTCATACATGTCTGGCTCTAGCTCCTTCAATGATGGTCGTGACCCGCTTCACCCGGGCTACGCCCGCGTTCGCGATCACTCCTACTTCACGGGTCGTGACCCGCTTCACCCGGGCTACGCCCGCGTTCGCGATCACTCCTACTTCACGGGTCGTGACCCGCTTCACCCGGGCTACGCCCGCGTTCGCGATCACTCCTACAACCCCAGAATTCGTGAGGCGATGATGTTCTTCTGGATCTGCGACGTGCCGCCCATCACGCTTTGCGCGCGGCTGTAGAGGTAGGCGCTGAGCAGGTTGGGGTCGTCGATGCCGCCGACCGCCAACGCCGCGTGGCCCACGGACTGCTCGACCCAGGTCATCAGAAGCTTGTCCAGCGATCCGTCCGAGGTGTGGGTCAGCCCGTCGAGCTGCTCGGACAGCCGCCGCCGAACGTGATGGGTCAGCATCTCCGTTTGCACCGCGGCCCATGCAAGTTCCTCATTCGGCGAGCCCTCGGTGCGCGCGGCCAGCTGACGAACCAGCTTGCCGTAGCGGGCCGCGTAACCCAGCGTGGACGGCTCCCGTTCGTGCCCGACGACGGTCATGGCAAGCGGCCACCCCTCACCGGGGGCACCGACCATGTTCTTGGCCGACACCGTCGCACCGTCGAACAGCACCTGCCCGAATTCGGTGGTGACGCCGTTGATCATCTGCAGCGGACGCTGTTGCACACCGGGCTGTTTCATCGGGATGATGAAGGCCGATATGCCGCGATGCCGCTTGGCCTCGGGATCGGTGCGGGCCAACAACAGACACCAGTCCGCGACGTCGGAGTAGCTGGTCCAGATTTTATGGCCGTTGATGACGTAGTTCTCGCCCTCACGGGTGGCGGTGGTCGTCAGCGAAGCGAGATCCGAGCCCGAACCCGGCTCGCTGAAGCCCTGACACCACCGCTCGCTTCCGTTGATCATCCCGGGCAGGAATCGCGTGCACAGTTCTTTGCTGCCGTGCCGGCTCAGCCCCGCGACCAGATAACCCAGGCTGGGCCGCGGCGGCGCCTCGGCACGTGCCAACTCCTCGTCGAGGATGACGTCATACACCGGCGGGAGTTCCTGGCCGCCGTATTCGCGTGGCCAGGACAGTCCGAAGAAGCCGCCCTCGTACAGGGCGCTGTGCCATTCGCCCTGCCGGGCCCAATACTCGTCACCCGAGCTGGGAAACTCTTTGGCGTGCAATGAAAGCCACGAGCGCAACCGGTCCCGGAAGGCCGCTTCGTCGGGTGAGTCACGAAAGTCCAACGCTGATCTCCTCCAGCTTGACAGGCCACAGTTGGGTCGAGGTGAGCGCACGGCGCAGGAACACATGCGCCAGGCACTCCCAGGTGTTGCCGATTCCGCCGTGCACCTGAATCGCCGTCTCACACACGGTCCGTGCGGCACGCCCGCAGTAGACCTTCGCGAAACGCCCGGCACGGAGCGCCTCGGCCGGGTCCAACTCGTCGACCGCCCAGGCGGCGTGCCTCAGAATGCTCACCGAACCCTCGATCAGGGCCAGACTTTCCGCCAGCAGGTGTGCGACGGCCTGATAGGAGCCGATCGACTTGCCATACTGTTCACGGATTTTCGCGTACTCGCAGGCCAGAGTGTGCGCACCGCGCGCCGCGCCGACCAGGTCGGCCGACGTGGTCGCCAGTGCGAGCGCCAGCCAACGCTGGGCGGAAGCATGGTCCAGATCGCCTACTGCAGTGACCTCCTCGCCGAGCTCGGCAACGGCCCGCGTCAGGTCGACGGCCTCGCCGACCACACCCAGCTCGACGGCGGACACCGTCGTGCCAGCCAGCATCAGCGCGCGCCGATAGCCGCGCGCGTCGATCGCGCGGCCGCCGACCGCGACGGTGGACCCGGAGCCATCGTCGCCGACCCGGCGGGCAAGGTCGTCGGCCAACACCGGGCCCAGAAACGGGGCGTCCACCAACCCGCGACCGAACTCCTCGGCGACAATGGCGACTTCCACCGCGGATGCTTCGTCGGAGCGCAGCGAACGCCAACCGGTCAACTGAATCTGCTTGTCGAGCCTGGCTATTCGTCCGGTGTCACCGAGATCCTGCACCGATCCCGGGCCGAGATCGTCGGCGAGTTTAGCGGCTGCATCTCGCAGCTGTTGTTGTTCAGCTGTCAGACGTACATCCATAGCGCTCCTTGAGGACCCGGCGTAGCACCTTGCCCGAAGGCAGCCGAGGTATTTCGGGTACGAACACGACACGACTCAGACGTTTGTAGGAGGCCAGGCGCTCGCCGACTTGCGCGGTGAGTTCGGCGGCGTCAACCGGTTCGCTGGTCGCTACCGCAGCGACGACCATCTCCCCGTCGGCGCCATCGGGGATGCCGAACACCGCGCAGTCCTGCACGGCCGGGTGCTCGTGCAGCACGGTCTCGATCTCGGCAGGCGCGACCTGAAATCCGCGCACCTTGATCATCTCCTTGGAACGGTCGGTGACCCGCAACCATCCATCGGCGTCTAGACAGCCGATGTCGCCCGTCCGATACCACCCGTCGCACAACACATCTCGGGTCGCCTCACACGGCAGATAGCCGGCCATCAACGACTCGCCCCGGGCTTCGATCTCGCCGGACTCACCCGGGCCCACCGGCGCACCGGTCTGCAGCGACACCACGCGCACCTCTACGCCGGGCACCGGACGGCCGACGGAATCGAGTCGTGCGCCGACGAGTGGGTTGCAGGTGATCACCGGCAACTCCGTGGTGCCGTAGGCCGGAACCCACCCGACGCCGGTGCGACGGGTGACGGTCTCGGCGACGCCGACGCTGACCGGCGTCGCACCCCACATGATGAATCGCAGCGAGGACAGGTCGTAGGATTCGAGTCGCGGGTGCGAGGCGATGGCCAAAGCGATTGGCGCGACTGCCATTTCGACCGTGATTCGGTCGTCTTGGATACGCTGCAGCATGTGGTCGACATCGAAGCGGCGATGCAGGCGCATCCACACTCCGGTCTGCAACGCGGTCATGATGTTGAGCAAGCCCAGAATGTGCGACGGTGGCGTGGCGACCTGGATCCGGTCGTCGGCAGTCAACCCCAACGCCTCGCGCCAGTGGCCCACGGCGGCTTGCAGCGATCGATGAGTGTGCCGAACGGCTTTCGGCAAACCCGTGGTCCCCGAGCTGAATGTCAGCACCGCGTCGGCGTCCGGCGCGGGCGGGAGCCCGACGTGGGATTCGCCCTCGACGATCGGCTCATCGAGATGCAGCATCGGCATCAGATCCGACAGCACGTCGTGATCGCCCACCGCGTGCGACGGGTTCGTCAGCGCCAGGGCGTGCTCGACCTCGTGGCGCTTCCAGGCCGGGCTGATCAACACGACGACCGCGGCCAGCCGCCAGATCGCGTGCAGTGCGACGACGAACTCGGGGCGATTGGACGCCATCAAGGCGACCCGCTCGCCGGCTGTCACACCCCGGTCACGCAAGCTGGTTGCCAACCCGTCGGCCAATGCCTCGAGCAGCGGCATCGTGTAGTGCCGCTCCTCGAAGACCAGCGCGGTCGGAGACATTTGAGAAGATCCTATCGTTTTGAGAGAATAGTATTCTCTGTAGCGAAGAACGCAAAGTGTGGAAGGTGTGCGGATGGTGGAACGGCACGTGTTCCAGCGGGCCACGGTGACTCGGATCATCAAGGAGACCGCCGATAGCCGTACCTACGTACTCGCCCCGGAGGAGCAGCCGTTTTCCTATCGCGCCGGGCAGTTCTGCACGTTCCGGGTGACCGTCGACGGTGATGAGCTGTATCGGTCGTATTCGATGTCCAGTGCACCAGAGGTCGACGCCGAGCTGACGACCACGGTCAAGCGCGTGACCGGGGGAAAGTGTCGAACTGGCTGGTGGACAACGTGGTCGAGGGCGACGAGCTGACCATGACCAGAGCCGCGGGCACGTTCGTGCTGCATCCGACCTCCACGCCGCTGCTGGCCTTCGCCGGCGGCAGCGGCATCACCCCGATCCTGTCACTGGCCAAGAGTGCGTTGGCAGGCACCGACCGCAGCGTGCGCATCCTGTGCGCCGACCGCGATCGAGGCGCGGTCATCTTCGACGCGGTGCTCGACGACCTGATCGCGCGTTATCCCGGCCGCTTGACCGTGCAGCGCCGCCTCGACGACGAGCACGGGTTGCTGGATTCGGCGACCGTCGAGACCTTCGTCGGCAGCGACACCGGTGCCGACTGCTATGTCTGCGGCCCCGAAGGCTTCATGGCCGTGGTCCGGACCGCACTGCCCGACACCGCGAACGTCCTGATCGAGGACTTCGACGTATCGCCGCCCGTCAAAGCGCCGGCGCCGGAGGTATCCGAAGCCGCCGGTGACGTCGACGCGGGCGGCACCGTGAACATCCGGCTGGACCGCAAAAAGGTGTCGGTACCGCGGGTGCCGGGCGAGACGCTGCTGGAGAGCGCACGGCGGGCCGGTCTGTCACCGCCGTTCAGCTGCGAGGCCGGCAACTGTGGAACCTGCATGGCCAAGCTGATCGAGGGCGAGGCCACCATGCGCACCAACGACGTTCTCGAGGAGGACGAGATCGCCGACGGCTACATCCTGACCTGTCAGGCCGTGCCCGACACCACGTCAATCACCGTCCTCTACGAGTAGGTCCGCGAGACAACGCTTTTCGTGCGTCGGGAATGGAATGGGTGATTGCGGGGCTGAAGCGCAGTAACGACCCGGAAAGGACACCGCACCATGACCGACCTTCCTGCCTTCGCTGACGTGGCTTCGGCCGACCAGGGCCTCGTCGTATTTACCACGCTTCGGCGCGACGGCAGCGCTCAGGCGTCCGTCGTCAATGCCGGGGTCCTGCCCCACCCGCTGACGGGTGAACCGGTCGTCGGGCTGGTGGCCATCGGCAGTGCCCGCAAACTCGGCCACCTGCGCGCCGACCCGCGCACGACCGTCACCGCCCGCGCCGGTTGGCAGTGGGCCACCGTCGAGGGCACGGCACAGCTCATCGGGCCCGACGACCCGCATCCCGACGTGGACGACGAGCGGCTTCGGGTGATCCTCCGCGAGGTCTTCGCTGCGGCCGGAGGCACCCACGACGACTGGGACACCTACGACCGGGTGATGCGCGAAGAACGCCGTACTGCGGTGCTGATCTCCCCGGACCGCGTCTACACCAATCCGGCGCGAGGCTAGCCCAATCGGGCCAGCGCTGGAGCGATCATCTCCAGCTGGTCCACGCTGTCGCGGAAGTCGCCGTCCAGCGGCGGCAGGAGCGTGACGTGGTCCGCGCCAGCACACAGGTGTTCATGCGCGTTGTCCCTGACAACCGTCGGATCAGGGTCCAGGCCCATCCCGACGACCAGTAACTTGTCAGGTCCCAACGTGCTCCTGGCTTGAGCCGTGAACTCGGCGCCCTGCGCGGCCGGGAACGCCCCGTCGGCGATATCGCCTGCCAGCGCAAGCATTTTCGGCCCGTTGGCCGCGATGATCCTCGGGTATGCGGCCTCAGGGGCCGGCGGCCACGTCGACTCGGCCATCCGCTGGACGTAGTCGCGCATCGTGACCAACGGACGGCCGAACTCCTGTCCGACACTGGCGGCCTGTTCGGGATAGCCGACACCCAGACCCATCACGAACCGGCCCGGGTAAGCGTCGGCGAGTTGAGCCGCCGCAGCATGCATCGTCTGCGCCGGCCGCGCCCAGATGTTGGCAATGCAGGTTCCGAACACCGTCCGCTCGGCCAGGGCGAGCAGTGTGCCGAGTTGCACGAAGGCGTCCTTGCCGATCGTCTCGTTGACCCAGACCGTCCGGTAACCGACGTGGTCGAACCGCCGCACGGCATCGCGCTGGAGGTCGGCGCCGATAGCAACGGTCAACGAGCCGGGCAGACAGACTCCCAACGGCCCCAATGCCTCTCGGGCCGCTTCGACGACGGTTGCCATCAGTGCTGCGCCTCGACGAAGTAGTGGCCGCTTTCCAGGTCGGCGAGCAGCCCTTGGTGTTCGGGCTGCCAGTCAAGGATCTTCCGGGTCAGCTCGCTCGACGTCGCGTCGTCCAGTGCCGCGAACGGAGCGAGGAAACCGAAGTGCTCGGCCACCTGATCGCCGGTGATCCCCTTGGTCGGCAGATCCAGCTTGCGGCCGATGACCTCGGCGATCTCGCGAAACGGCACGCCTTCGTCGGCGACGCCGTGCAGGCGCGTCCCCGCGGGCGCTGTTTCCAGCGCCAGCCGGTAGAGCCGCGCCGCATCCAGGGTGTGCAAGGCCGGCCAACGGTTTGCGCCGTCGCCGATGTAGGCGGACACACCGGCTTTGCGGGCACAGTCGATGATGTGGCTGGTGAAGCCGTGACGGTCCAAGTCGCTGTGTACCAGCGGCGCGAGCCGGATGACCGATGAGCGAACGTCGCGCTCCGCCAACGCAATCACCGCATTCTCGGAGTCGATCCGCGGCCCGGCCGGCAAAGTGTCTTCTTCGGTGGCGGGCCGGCCCTCGACGAACGCCACCATCAGCGTTCCCGACGTTCCGACGAACGGCCGGCCCGATCCGACGAGCGCCTCGCCCATCGCCTCGACGGCCCGCAGGTCCGTCTCGACGGAGCCGAGAAAGTCGCTGAAATCGTGGTTGAAAGCCAGGTGAATCACGCCGTCGGAGGCAGCCGCTCCCGCGTGCAAACTGTCCAGGTCGTCGAGGGAGCCGCGGTGGGCCTCGGCACCCGCGGCCTCCAGTACCGCGGCGGATCGATCCGAGCGGGCCAGTCCGGTGACCTGATGCCCGGCGCGGAGAAGTTCGGGGACCAATGCCGACCCGATGTGTCCCGACGCGCCGGTGACGAAAACTCGCATGATGTTTCTCCCTGAATGAGCTTTTGAGCGGTGACACCACCCTGCGACCGGCCCGTGCAGCACGTCCAAGACTTGTTACGCATTACTCAATACGGATCAGGTATCACTGCAGTTTATTGAGCTAGAACGCCATTTCGTCGTCGTAGCAGCGATTACCATCGTGATATGACCGACCACCCGCCCGTCGACATCGACCTGCGTCTGGTGCGGTACTTCGTGGCGGTGGCAGATCATCAGCACTTCGGTCGCGCCGCCACGGCACTGCGGGTCGCGCAGCCGTCGCTGAGTCGCCAGATTCGCCGACTCGAGCAGCAACTGGGTGCCCGGCTGCTGGACCGGACCCCGCAGGGCACCCGGCTCACCGAAGCCGGCGAAGTCTTCCTGCCGGCGGCCAAGGCGTTACTGCGTGCGGCGGCACGCGTCGCATCCGAGACTCGGGCCGCCGCGCAGCCCAGTCGCATCACCATCGGCTACACCGTGGGGCTCATCGTCACCCCGGCGGTGCTCGAGATGCGCCGCGAGCACCCGGACGCCGACGTCCAAGTGATGCACCTAGCGTGGGACAAGGCACGAAATGCGTTGCTCGACCATCGAGTTGACGTGGTAGTCACCCGTCTGCCGTTCCCGACCGATCAGCTGCATGTGACCGTCCTCTACGACGAGCCGCGAGTATTGCTGGTGCCGTTGACCCATCGCCTAGCCGGCAAGGAGTCGATCACCCTCGACGACATCGCCGATGAGCCGATGCCGCAGATCCGGGATTCCGACCCGTCCTGGAGTGCCTTCTGGCGGGTCGATCCACGTCCGGACGGGCGACGCGCCCCCGGCGGGCCGTTCATCGAGGCGCTTGAGGACAAGTTCGAAGTCATCGCCGCCGGCCAGGCTGTGGCGATCATTGCCGGCTCACACGGCACCGCGATGCGGCCCGACCTCACCACGATTCCCATCGAGGGTGTCGAGCCCAGCCACGTCGTGGTGGCGTGCCGCGCCGACGATCGCAGCCGACTGGTCACGGCCTTCACCAAGATCGCCGGCGCCCACATGACCGCGCCGACGTGATCAGCGGAGTTGAGCGCCCAGTTCCGCGATGACCTCGCGGGTCCGGCGTTTCGACGCGATCAGCTCGTCACGGTTCTCGCCGATCGGCAGCAGCCGCACCGACAGGTCGGTCACTCCGGCGTCGGCGAAGCGGCGCATCCGCGCCAGGATGGCTTCCTCGTCGCCGGCCGCGCAGATGTCGCCGACGTCGCGGGCGTCGCCGTAATCCAGCAGCCGCTGATAATTCGGCGACACCTCGGCCTCGCCGAGGATCCGGTTGGCCCGCTCGCGGGCGGCGTCGACTTCGTGTGCAGCACAAAGGCATACCGGAATCCCGGCGACGATGCGCGGAGCCGGCCGACCGGCATTGTCGGCGGCCTTGGTGATTCTCGGCACCACATGCTCGGCGACCGATCGCTCGTCGGCCATCCACAGCACGGTGCCGTCGGCATGCTCGCCGGCCAGCGCCAGCATCACCGGGCCAAGCGCGGCGAGAAACACCGGCAACGGCGCCACCGGGGCCAGATCGTTCGGGTTGTGCACGGTGAAGTGCGCGTTTTCGACGTCGATCGGGCCCGGTCCGGCGAACGCGGCGTGCAGCACCTGGAGGTAATCCCGGGTGTAGGCCGCCGGCTTCTCATACGGCAGGCCCAGCATGTCCTGGATGATCCAGTGATGCGACGGCCCGACGCCCAGCGCCAACCGGCCGCCGGTGGCGGCGTGCGTCGACAAAGCCTGGCGCGCCAACGCAATCGGATGCTGCGCCTGCAGCGGTACGACGGCGGTGCCGAGCTCGATGCGGGTGGTGCGAGTGCCCATCAGCGCGACCGCCACTAGCGCGTCGAAGTCGTTGGGCACCTGCGGGATCCAGGCGGTGTCCATGCCCGCGGCCTCGGCCCACTCGATGTCGGCGAGCAGTTTGCTGACTTTGCGCGCGGAATCGCCGCGCTCGGCGCCGATCATTACTCCGAGACGCACGGATCCTCCAAAGTGTCGTTATCTCTCGTCGATAACGTACTTGCCAAAAAAGAGAATGCCAATACCGTGCCCTTGACCAGTGCTGATACCTCAGACCCGGCCGAGGATTTCGCCGTGCGGGATGCCCAGCCAACCATCTGGAGCGGCGGCCCAATCCCGCCAGCCGGCGGCGATGTCGTCCAGCTCCGCAGGGGTTGCCATCCCGGAGTCGACCAGCTGTCGCGCCAGTGCTGACTCGACGATCCGGTCGGACCACATCTGGCCCCACCAGTCGCGGGTCTCCGGTGTGGCGAAGCACCACAGGCCGCCGCTCGGGGTGACGTCGGTGAACCCGGCGCGCTGGGCCCAGGACAGCAGTCGCCGGCCGGCGTCGGGTTCACCTCCGTTGGCCCGGGCGGCCGCGGAATACAGCGTCATCCAGCGGTCGAGCGCGGGAAGCTGCGGAAACCAGGTGAATCCCGCGTAGTCGGCGTCGCGGGCGGCGACGACACCGCCCGGCTTGCACACTCGCCGCATCTCACGCAGCGCCTGGACCGGGTCGGCGACGTGCTGGAGCACCTGATGGGCGTGCACGACATCGAAGCTGTCGTCGGGGAAGAGCAGCGCGTGGACGTCCGACGTCACGAAATCGATGTTCGACTGACCGCGCTGCTGCGCCTCGGCGCGCGCCAAATCCAGGGCATCAGCGGTCAATTCGACGGCGGTGAGCTGTCCGGGTGCGATCCGGGCGGCGAGGTCGACGGTGATGGTGCCCGGCCCGCAGCCCACGTCGAGCACGGACATTCCGGGCTGCAGGTGCGCCAACAGATAGGCTGCCGAGTTTTCCGCGGTGCGTACCCGATGACCGCGCAGCACCGACTCGTGATGCCCGTGGGTGTAGACCGCCCGATATTCGCTGGTCATCGCGCGACCTCCTGCGATCGAATCGTGTTCGCGCTCAAGGCTAACGCCGACAGTTCCATAGCGCGAAATAGCTATCTCATATTTTGGGATGCTAAACGACGGGGACGTTGAGAATCGGGCGCTGCACGCCGGCCCCCGCGCCGTCGAAATGCCACCACTCTCCGGAGTAGGGCGACAGTCCGGCGGCGCTCATGGCGTCGCGTAGCCTGGCCCGGTTCGCCCGTTGACCGATGCTGACCCCGTCGGTGGCGAAAGCCGTTGCCCGTGGCGAGAAGTCATCGAAGTCGGTACCCATGTCGACGAGGCAGTGTGGACACTGCCCGGTCATATTGCTCAGGGTCACATCCACCGAACGGCCCGACTCATGGCTCTTCGCGTAGTTACCGGGCTTGGCCACCCACGCCGGGTTCGGCACCACGTCGAACATCTTGACCTGAACGTCGTGCGGACGATAACAATCCCAGAAGACGAGAAGGTCTCCGCTCGACGCCAGGGCTTTGGCGGCGGCCGCAAGGCCGGGCGCCAGCGACTCGTGCACCAGGCAGCGCGCGCCGGCCGGATACAGCTGGGTGTGGGTGAAATTGTTCGGTGTCGCATAGCGTAGGTCGATTAGCGCGCCGGGAACCACCGAGCGAACGTCGACGAATCCCGCTGCCCGCGCCTCGGCACTCAACGGCGGCACGTCCGCATTGGCGCGCGCGCCGCAGCTCAGTGCGGCGAGCAGGAACACAGCGCAGACAAGCCGGGACATGGGTTCAGTATGCGACCGCCTCAGCTCCAGTCGATCGCCGCGGCGCGCTGGTGGACGCCCTCAACCCTCTCGGCGATTTGGGCGGCTATCGCGCGCTGCTCGTGTTCCATTGTGCCGGACAAGGTTTCGGCCTCGGCGACGATCTGCTTGAGCAGGTCACGGTGGTCTTCGATCATCGTGATAGTCGCATTTCTGATGGCCACCACCGCCGAGCCTCGAGCCTCTGTCGGGGAAAAGCCGCTGGTGAGCAGCGGCGGCAGCATCTGGCGCTCGAAGGCTGTCATGTCGCGGGACAGGCGGACGTTGAAGGTCGCCAGGAACGGATCCTGATCGTCGAATTCGACACTGCATATTTTGAGCTGGTCCATGCCCGTCCCTTGTGCCGGCGAGGGCGACCCGCGCCCTCGTCACCGCGAATTACATGTCTGTAGTTTACCGGCGTTTTCCGGCGGCGGAGAGAAGCGGCCCTTATGCTGGCTAAGCCTTTCCGGGCTCTGTCGGACGCGTCAAAGGAGACCGTCATGACCGTCGGTACCGCCGCACGCACACTCATCGATGCCGAGCTGCCGACCCTGGATTACAGCGCCGACGAGACTCCGGCACAGGTTTATCCCCGCTTCCGGGAGGCGCAAGCGCAGGCCGCGGTCGCGATCGGCCCGTTCGGGCCCGAGGTGCTCTCCTACCATCTGGTCCGAGCCATTCTGCGGGACAAACGCTTTCAGGTCCCGCAAGGCATCGTGCTGCAGGCACAAGGCGTCACGTCAGGCCCGCTGTGGGACAAGGTGATCACCAGCCTGCTGTGCCTGGAAGGCGACGCGCACCAGCGGCTACGCGGTCTGTGCGCCAAGGCGTTCACACCACGAACGGTGGCCCGGCTGCACGACACGATGGTCGACGTGCTGGACGGCCTGGTCGACCGCGTCGTGGAGAACGGCCGCTGCGACGTCGTCGCCGACCTCGCCCGGCCCTATCCCGTCCCGATCATCTGCGCGCTGCTCGGTGCGCCGCCCGAGGACTGGCAGCAGTTCTCGTCGTGGGCCGATGACATCTTCCAGGCGTTCAGCTTCACCGCCGACATCCACGCGCTCGAACCGACCGTGATGCGGGCCTGGCAAGAACTCGACGACTACGTCGATGACATGGTCGCCCAGCGGCGGCACAGCCTGTCCGAGGATCTGCTTTCCGACCTGATCCGCGCCGAGGACGACGGCGATCGCCTGGATGCGGCCGAACTACGCATGCTGGCGGGGGGCCTACTGCTGGCCGGAACCGACACCACCCGCAACCAGGTGGCCGCTTCGGTGCAGGTGCTCTGCGAGCACCCGGACCAATGGGAGCTGCTCCGCGACAATCCCGACCTGGCCATGCACGCGGTCGAAGAGACCATGCGGCACTCCCCGATCGCGGGCGGGGCGCTGCGCCTGGTGGCCGACGACGTCGAGATCGACGGCTACACCTTTACCGCGGGCTCGATGGTGCTGGTGAATACGTTTGCGGCCAATCGCGATCCGACCGTCTACGACGACCCTGATCGGGTCGACATCACCCGCGAGGGCGCGCCGGCGATCCTGACCTTCGGCGGCGGGGTGCACTACTGCCTGGGCGCCAATCTGGCGAGGCGCGAGATTGCCGAGGCGCTGAACGTGTTGACGGCCCGGCTGCGCAACCCGCGGATCACCGGGCCGGTGCCCTGGAAACCGATTGTCAGTCTGAGCGGGCCGAGGAGTCTGCCCATCGAATTCGACTAGCTGGTGGCCAGGGCCGGGATCGAACCGGCGACCTTCCGCTTTTCAGGCGGACGCTCGTACCAACTGAGCTACCTGGCCGGAAGGCACTGTGTCCAACCGAAGTGCCTCACCACAAAAAATGGCGACCCTGACGGGACTCGAACCCGCGACCTCCGCCGTGACAGGGCGGCGCGCTAACCAACTGCGCCACAGGGCCTTGCTGTACTGCTCGCCCCGGCGTTGCCGCCGCTGCGCGTACCCCCAACGGGATTCGAACCCGTGCTACCGCCGTGAAAGGGCGGCGTCCTAGGCCACTAGACGATGGGGGCCAGAACCGAATCACTCCGGGGTACTCACAACGTGGTTCGTTGGAGCCACGTCAGCTTAGGTCACGGGGGGCCGAATCCTCAAACGGGCACACAGTATCCTTGTGCCTCGCCGCCCCTATAGCTCAGTTGGTAGAGCTACGGACTTTTAATCCGCAGGTCCTAGGTTCGAGTCCTAGTGGGGGCACCACAGAGCAGGGGCACGGTCGAGCCAAACCGGTCGGTGTACTAGCGTCCGGATCCTGCAAAAGGTCAGCACACGTGGTGGCAAGACCGGTGAGCTTCGCCGGGTGTCGCGCGGCCACACCGAGATCGACGTAAGCGCGGGAAAGTTCGACTTGGCCTCGCGCTGCCGTCGATCTCGACGCGTCGAGCCGTCAGCGTCGGACAGCGTTGAGATAGGTGATGTCGCCGAAGGCTTGGGCAAGCTCGTTGTCGCCGTAGGCGAAGCCGTTGGCCGCGTGCATGTCGGCCACCGTGCGATGCGCCACCTGCCAGCCACGCGTGGTGAGGTCCTCGATGATGTGGCTGCGCTCGTAGTGGTACACGAGGTCGTTGAAGTCGATCTCGAAACCAAACTTGGTCATCCGGTCGTGGTGCTCACGCCAGCGCGGATCGTTGAAAATCGTTGTGTCAGGCACGAACTCAGTCGCCACCTGGCTGGTCGGAGCACTCAGCGCGGTGACGTTGCCGAACAGCGCGTCCTGCGCCTCGGGCGGCAGATACACGACCAGACCCTCGGCGCTCCATGCCGACGGCGACTGCGGATCGAAACCGGCTTCCTGCAGTGCCGCGGGCCAGTCATCACGCAAATCGACAGCGACGGTGCGACGCTCGACCGTCGGCTCGGCACCGAGCTTTGCCAGCGTCGAGGTTTTGAACTCGATGACCTCCGGCAGATCGACCTCGTAGAGCACGGTGCCCTGCGGCCACGGCAAGCGGTATGCACGGGCGTCTAAACCGGCCGCAAGGATGACCGCCTGCCGGATACCGCTGCGGGTCGCATCGACGAAGAACTTGTCGTAGAACCTGGTCCGGACCGCCATCCCGCGGGCCATCCGGGCCGGGTCGAAGTCGGTGCCGTCGGTCACCGGGATCTCGCCGTTGACCAGTCGGGTGTAGACGTCGATGCCGACCGCGCGCACCAGCGGAGCGGCGAAGGGGTCGTCGATCAGGCCCGCGTCGGACGACAGCGCCCGCTGGGCGGCGACCATCGTGGCTGTGGCACCGACGCTCGTCGCCAGATCCCAACTATCGCTCTCGCTGCGCAAAGACACCAGAACTCCCTTTATCGATGTAAGAATTAATATAGACCAGCTATTTATTTGCCTGCTCCCGGATGGAGGACCTGGTGGACTTCGCGCAGCGGACCATTGATCTGGCTCGGCAGAACGTCCTCGACGGCGGCCGGCCGTTCGCGACCGTGATCGTCAAGGACGGCGAGATTCTGGCCGAGAGCGCCAATCAGGTTGCACAGAGCCATGATCCAACCGCTCACGCGGAGATCCTCGCGATCCGCGCGGCATGCGTGAAACTGGGCACCGAACATCTGGCCGGGACCACCATCTACGTGCTGGCCCACCCGTGTCCGATGTGCCTGGGGTCGCTGTACTACTGCTCGCCCGACCAGGTCGTCTTCCTGGCCCAGCGCAACGAATACGCGCCGTACTACGTCGACGACCGCAGATATTTCGAGCTGGCCACGTTCTACGACGAGTTCAGCAAGGACTGGCAGGACCGGCGGTTGCCGATGCGCTACGACCCCCGGGACGACGCCGTCGAGGTGTATCGCCTCTGGCGGGAACGCAACGGCAGCGCGACGCTCTAGACGTTGGGGCAGTAGTGCTTTGGATCGCCCCGCTCGTCGAGCGGTGGAAGGTTGCGGGCCGGCGTCTGCACCAGCGGCGTGTCCGCGGGGATTCGGCCGCTGGCCCGGTCGAAGCCGGCCCGGGCCCGTGGATGTTTGCGCATCCGCGGGGGCACGACCGCGAAGATCACCCGCACCAGGTCACCGAAGCGGCGGTGCAGCCACTCGTCGCGGCGTGACCAGCTGTATCCCATCAGCTTGCGCACCGGCGGGTCGTAGAGACCAACCGTCACCCAGACGAAGAACAGGGAAAGCAGCTTGCGCTGCAGCGCCCACAGTGGGTCTGGAATCCATTCCGCAAAAGGCGGTTTCGGCAACTCGGTCAGGTTGAGCACCTCGCGCGCGGCGAAGTTGGTCTCCAGGACCTCGCTGCACATGTGATTCCAGTAGACCTGGAAGTCTTCCCAGCTCTTGGGCACCGGGCGCATGCTCATGCCGTACATCCGGTACCACTGGACGTGCTCGTCGAACAGCTGGCGCTTCTGCGCTTCGGTGAGTCCGCCGCAGAACCGTTCAGCCACATGGATTGTGCCCATGAAGAACGTCGAGTGCGCCCAGTAGAAGACGTCGGGGTTCATCGCGTGATAGCGGCGCCCCTGACTGTCGGTGCCTTTGATCTCGACATGGTAGTCGCGAACTTCGGCCCCGGTGGTCGGCGCCCGGTCCCCGTCGAAGACCACTCCGCCGATCGGATACAGCGACCGCATCAACCGAGGCCAGCGCTCGACGAAGAACGTCGAATGGTCTTCGACGGCCGCACCCAGTTGCGGATGCATGTTCTGCATCGAGCCGGCCCACGGGCCCTGCAGCATGCCGCGCCAGTCACCGAAATAGCGCCAGGTCAGCGAGTCAGGGCCGAGCGGCTGCGGCGGAGCCTGGTATCCCAGCGGCGAAACGGGGCAACCCGATGCAACCGGGGAAGACTGCGACGTATCTTGAGTCACTGGCGATTTCCTGTCTGGGTCAGGCAAACTGACTACATGCGTTGTCAACGAGTCTAGGAGGGACGTGCCGTCCGGTCAACGTTCACGCCGCTGGTCGGGTGTTCCACTCGGCGACCGCCAGGCCCTTCGGCGCGGTGAACTCGTCGCCGCGGGTGTGACTCTGCTCGGCGAGGCCAGCGGTCCCTCGCTGACCGTGCGGGCAGTGTGCCGGCAGGCGGAACTGACCGAGCGCTACTTCTACGAGAGCTTCGCCGATCGCGACGAATTCGTCCGTGCCGTCTACGACGACGTCTGCGCCAGCGCGATGTCGGCGCTGATGTCGGCGACGACGCCGCGCGAGGCCGTCGAACGGTTCGTCGCACTGATGGTCGACGACCCGGTACGTGGCCGGGTGCTGCTGCTGGCGCCGGCGGTCGAACCGGTGCTGGTTCGCTCGGGGGCGGAGTGGATGCCGAACTTCATCGACCTGTTGCAGGGCAAGCTGACCCAGATCGGCGACCCGGTTCGACAGAAGATGATCGCCACCGGCCTGATCGGCGGCCTGACCGCGTTGTTCACCGCATACCTGGACGGGCGACTGGCGGCAACCCGCGAGCAGTTCATCGATTACTGCGTGGACATGCTGCTCAGCAGGGTCGAAACGCACCAACCGCAGCAGTTGCTCTGACGCGTAAGGTCGCGCCGGGTGGGAACTTGAATGTCACCGGCATGAACAGATATATTTACTGAGACCGACAGACACAGATAACTGGGAGGCGTTGTGCCGGATCCTTCAGACCTGGACTTGTTGCGTGAACTCGAGCCGGTCGTCGAGAAAAACATGAACCGGCACCTGAGCATGCACAAGCCGTGGAATCCGCATGACTACATTCCGTGGTCGGACGGCAAGAACTACTACGCCCTCGGCGGCCAGGACTGGGAGCCCGGACAGTCCAAGCTGTCCGATGTCGCTCAGGTTGCCATGGTGCAGAACCTGATGACCGAGGACAACCTGCCGTCCTATCACCGCGAGATCGCGATGAACTTCGGCATGGACGGCGCCTGGGGCCAGTGGGTCAACCGCTGGACCGCTGAGGAGAACCGCCACGGCATCGCGCTGCGCGACTACCTGGTCGTGACCCGCGCCGTCGACCCCGTCGAGCTGGAGAATCTGCGCCTCGAGGTGGTGAACCGGGGCTTCAGCCCGGGTCAGAACCAGCAGATCCGCGAAGACCTGTTCGCCGAGAGCCTCTTCGACTCGGTGATTTACGTGACCTTCCAGGAGTTGGCCA
>CAVWEO010000067.1:0-23814 GCA_963753995.1 uncultured Actinomycetota bacterium
GCTAATTGGCCGAGAGCGGCCAGGGCCGCCGCGCGCACCAGCGGATCATTGTCGGCGATTAGTTGGCGGACCGCACGATGACCGACCCGTAGAGTCCCCAGCCCGTTGGCGGTGACGATGCGGACCTCGCGGTTGCCGTCGCCGATCGCCGCTGCCACCCCGTCGGCGTCGCCGATCGACACCAGCGCCCGGACCGCCTCGATGCGCACCCGGTGATCGGCATCGCCCAGTGCGTGCCGAAAAACTTCGCTGTCACCGACTCGCCGCGCCGCCAGCAGATAGACACTGACCGATCGAACCACCGGATCCGGCGATGTCAGATATTCGCGCGCGGCCGGCGGATCCGGTAACACCTCAACGAGCTCGCGACCCCGTCGGCGGCGGCTCGGCGCACGACCGCGTCGGAATCATGCAGGGCGCCCATCAGCTCGGCTGCATAACCGTCCGGAGTGTGCTCGGTCAACGTCGCGACGGCGGTCCGGCGCACGCCGGCGTCGGGGTCGCGCAGGAATCGGCCAGCGCAGCCACCGTCGGCTCCTCGATTGCCAGCACCGCCGCGATGCGCGGCGACGGGGTTCGGCCGGCGCGGTGGCGCTCCTCCGGGACTGCGCGGCGACCGGAGCTCGGCCACCGATCAGCGGTGGCTGCTCGACCGGCCACACTGTTCGGTCGGTGGGCGGCAGTGTGTCCCATTCCGGTACCGACACGAAGTACGGGGCGACGGGCCGCTTGAGGAATTCCATCGACCCATCGGACGCCTTGCGTAGGTTGAGGTGGTAACCCCACTGCTGGTCGTCGCGCGCGGGCAGGTCGGCGCGTTCGTGATAGAGGCCCCAGCGCGATTCGGTGCGGGTCAACGAGGACCGGGCCGCGAACTCGGCGCAGTCGCGGATGAACGAGACCTCGACGCTGCGCATCAGCTCGTGCGGTGTGCGCGCCCCCATCTCGGCGATCTCGTCACGCATGCGCTCGAAGGTGTGCACCGCGATGGACATCTTCGCTGCGGTCTTGGGCGGTGCTACGTAGTCGTTGACGAATCGTCGCAGTTTGTACTCGACCTGTGGCTGCGGCGGGCCGTCCGGATGTCGCAGCGGACGGTAGACGAGATTGTGCGCCTCCTCCAATTGATCCAGCGGAAGTCGTTGCGGGGCGACCACTTCGGCCGCATTCGCGGCGGCGTCGGCGCCGGCCAGATCACCGAACACGAACGCGCCGATCATGTAGTTGTGCGGTACACAGGCCAAGTCGCCTGCGGCATACAGGCCGGGCACCGTGGTGCGGGCATTCTCGTCGACCCATACACCGGATGCGGAATGGCCTGAGCACAAGCCGATTTCGGAGATGTGCATCTCGATGTCGTGGGTGCGGTAGTCGTGGCCGCGGTTGGCGTGAAAGGTGCCCCGGGTGGGTCGCTCGGTGGTGTGCAGGATGCCTTCCAGCGCGGCCAGCGTTTCGTCTGGCAAGTGCGACACCTTCAGGTAGATCGGACCGCGCGCCGAGTCGATCTCGCTGCGCACCTCGGACATCATCTGGCCCGACCAGTAGTCCGAGTCGACGAACCGCTCACCGAACGCGTTGACTTGGTAGCCGCCGAAGGGGTTGGCCACGTAAGCGCAGGCCGGTCCGTTGTAATCCTTGATCAGTGGGTTGACCTGGAAGCATTCGATACCGGATAGCTCGGCGCCGGCGTGGTAGGCCATCGAATATCCGTCGCCGGCGTTGGTCGGATTTTCGTAGGTGCCGTACAGGTATCCCGAGGCGGGCAGGCCCAGCCGCCCACACGCGCCGGTCGCCAGGATGACGGCCTTTGCCCCGATGGCGACGAAATCCCCCGTGCGGGTGTGCAATGCTGCAGCGCCGACGGCCCGGCCGTCCTGAGTGAGCACCCGTACCGGCATCAGCCGGTTCTCGATGCGGATCTTCTCACGCATCGACTTCTGCCGCAGCACCCGGTACAGCGCCTTCTTGACGTCCTTGCCCTCGGGCATCGGCAGCACGTAGGAGCCGGAGCGGTGCACGCGGCGTACCGCGTATTCGCCGCGGGAGTCCTTTTCGAACTTGACCCCGTAGCGTTCGAGCCGCTGCACCATGGCGAACCCGCGCGTGGCGGTCTGATAAATGGTGTGCTGGTTGACGATTCCATCGTTGGCCCGGGTGATCTCGGCGACGTAATCCTCGGGTTCGGCTTTGCCGGGGATGACGGCGTTGTTGACGCCGTCCATGCCCATCGCAAGTGCCCCGGAGTGCCGCACGTGTGCCTTTTCCAGCAGCAGCACCTGTGCGCCGTGCTCGGCCGCCGTGAGTGCGGCCATGGTGCCTGCGGTGCCCCCACCGATCACCAGAACGTCGCAATCCAGCCGGGTGGGCTGGTTCGGATCGGGAATGTCCATTAGGCAGCCACCAGATCATGTAGTGCGGCAATGATTTCCGCGCGCTGTTCGGAATGTGCACGCTCGCTACGCGGTTGCGGAACGTCGACGAGCGCCCGCAGCGGCTCCCCGGCCTTGCCGAGTACCGCGACCCGGTCCCCCAGCGTCAGTGCTTCGTCGACGTCGTGGGTGACGAAGACGATCGTTGTCGGATGTGCCCGCCAGGAGTCGATCAGCAGCCGCTGCATCGCCGCTCGGGTCTGGGTGTCCAGCGCCCCGAACGGCTCGTCCATCATCACCGCGCGCGGCGCACCCGCCAGTCCTCGAGCGAGCTGCACGCGCTGACGCATGCCGCCGGAGAGGTTCTTGGGCAAGTAATCCCCGAAACCGGTCAACCCCAGCTCCGCGATCCACCGGTCGGCCTGTGCGGTCCGGGTTGCCCGCGGTTCACCGCGCAGCCGCAATGCCAACTCGATGTTGGAACGCACACTGCGCCAGGGTAATAGCGCGTTGTCCTGGAACACCACGCCACGGTCGCCGGAGGTGCCGGTCACCTGCGCATTGTCGGCGAGCACTCGGCCGGCATCCGCCGGCAACAGGCCTGCCAGGGCGCGCAGCACCGTCGTCTTGCCGCATCCGGACGGTCCGGTCAGGACCAGGATCTCTCCCGGCCGCACCGCAAAGCTGAGGTCGTCGATCACAGCATTGCCGTTGTAGCACAACCGCACTGCATCCAGTTCGAGGCTCATACCGGTGATCATCGCCCGTTCCCCTCTCCGCGCGGCAGCCAACGCGTCGCACGGCGGCCGACCAGCTCCACCGCCGCGGACGTCGCGAACCCAAGCGCACCGATCGTGATGATGCCGACGAACACCTGCGGGTAGGCCAACACTGTGTAGGCCTGCCAGGTGCGATACCCCACACCGAGTCGGCCGGAGATCATCTCGGCCGAGATCACGCAGATCCACGCCACCCCCATGCCTACCGACAACCCGCCGAAGACGCCCGGCAGGATTCCGGGCAACACCACCTGAGTCAGTACGTCCCAGCGGCCGCCGCCCAGCGTGCGAACCGAGTCCTCCCACAGCGTCGGCAAGGCCCGCACGGCGTGTCGGGTGCTGACCATGATCGGGAAGTACGCCGCGAGGAACGTGATGAACACGATCCCGCCCTCATCGGTGGGAAACAGCAGAATCGCCACCGGCACAACGGCAATCGCCGGGATGGGACGGGTGAGTTCGGTCAGCGGCCCGAACAGATCAGCGGCAAGCCGGGATCGGCCGAGCAGGATGCCGCTGGCCACTCCGACCACGGCGGCCAGCCCGAACCCGGTGAGGATGCGGATCAGCGACTGCCCCAGGTCCAGCCAGTAGGCGTCGGTGCCGACGGCGCGAATCAGCGCGCCGACGATCTCGGTGACAGTCGGCAACGTGTCGAAGCGAAGCCAGAATCGGACGTGGTCGGCGGTGAGCAGCTGCCACAGTCCGATCGCGGCGCCTACCGCGGCCAGCCGCAGCGCCCGTGACCGCCAGATCGATGCGGGCTTGCGCACCTTGACAACACCTGCGGTCGGCAGCAAGACCGCAGCACCGCCCTCGACACTCACGTCCAACGCGGTCATGCCGCACCTGCCAACGCTTGTCGATAGTCGACGGCGGTACTGCCGGGATGAGTGCCTAGATAGCGTTGCGCGCCCGCCGAGGTGTCAAACGGCAGGTAACTTGCGCCGTCGTGCACCCAGACCGACTTGTCGGCGAACCAGCGGGTGCCCAGCTCGGCATCGGGGACGTAGGCGGCCCGCACGTGGTCGCCGCGGACGGTAGCGTCCCGGACGGCCTTCAACAGCTCGGTCGCGGTGTCGATGGCCTGGGTGCTTTCGGAACCCTCGAGCCATAGCTCGCTGCCCCGCGCGGGCGAGGTAGCCCGCACCGATGTGTCGTAGTCCAGCTTGCGGGCCGAGAACGCCGCCCGCAGTGGTCCGTCCTGGACGAAGTTCGCGATATCCAAGCTGGCGAAATCACCGATCGACTTCAGGTACGGCACATCACCTTTGAGTGCATCGACCAGCAACGGCTTGAGCGTCGTGTCGAACGCCGTGCCGCCGGGACCGTTGTACAGGTAGACGACCTCGGGTGGTAGTCCGCTGGCGCCGGCGACGATGCGCGCGGCCTCCAGCGGCTTGGAGTTGATGAAATCGGTCGCATCGAGTTGGGCCTGCAGAAAGGCGTCGAGCACGTCCGGGTGTGCGGTGGCATAGGCGCGACGAACCACCACGCCGTGCAGCGTCGGATAATTGAGTTCTGCTCCGTCGTAAAGCAGCTTGGCCTTGCCTTGATGGACCAGCAGGCCGGGCCAGGCCACGAACTGCGAAAGTGCTTGCGCTTGACCGGCTTCCAGCGCTGATGCTCCGACTTGGGGTTGCTGGTTAAGCACCTCGACCCCGGTGCTGGGATTGATTCCAGCGCCAGCCAGGGCGCGCACCAGAGTACCGTGGCCCGCCGAGCCGACACTGGCCGAGATTTTCTTGCCGGCCAGGTCGGGCAGCGTGGTCGACGCCGAACCCGGTTCGACCACAACCATGTTCAGGGCACCTTTGGCGTTGTAGCCGGTGACCGAGACGATCTCGGTGGCAGCGCGCGAATTGGCCTGAGTTTTGGACCCGTTGATCAGCATCGGGTAGTCGCCCATCGATCCGATGTCGATCTTCTCGGCGAGCATCTGGGCGGTGATCGGCGCGCCGGTGTCGTAGTCCTCCCACACCACATGGAATTTGGTGCCGGTCCGCTTGGTGAGGTCCGCCAGCCGGTGCTCGAGGTATCCCTGGGCTCGCAGCAGGGTGCCCGCGGTCACGGTGTTGATGGTTTTGGACTGATAACCGACGACGACGTTGACGGCGTCACCGGAGTCCAGCGCACAGCCGGCGACCACGGTGAGCGCAGCGGCAGCCGACAACACGACGGATCTCTTCATGCGATGTCCTAGCGGATGAGGTAGGGCATGTTGACCGTGACCGCGCCGGTCGGACAGCGCGCCGCGCACGGCCCGCAGTACCAGCATTCGTCGACGTGCATGAATGCTTTGCCGGTGTCAGGGTTGATCGCCAGGGAATCCAGCGGGCAGATGTCGACGCACAGCGTGCAGCCGTCGATACACAGCGACTCGTCGATGGTGACCGGGACGTCGGAGCGGTTGTTGACCAGTGTCATGGCTCAGTCCTTCGAGGTTCGGGTTAAGTTGCCGCGCATAGTGATTCGATCGCCACGCATGCGGATGTACTCCAGGTCGACCGGCGTGCCGTCGTCCAGGCTGGTGAGTCGTTCCAGCATCAGCAGCGGGGCGCCGTCGGGCACTTGCAGTGCCGCCGCTGAGTGCGCGTCTGCGGGAATCGCCTCCAGCGCCAGCGACGCGGCCCCGAGGCGGCGTCCGGAGAGCTGCTCGATGAGTGCGAAAATGTCGTTGCTCTCCAGCGAATGCGCCAGCACTTGGGCGCCGATATCCGGCTCCAGATAGGTCAGGTCGAGGCTCAGCGGCAGGCCGCCGAGATACCGCAGGCGTTCGACGAAAACGACATGCCGGCCGGGCTCGAGGTTGAGCCGGCGTGCGACCGTGGGCGGCGTGGACACCGTCATCGCGGCACGGACCTCGTTGCGGACCTCGCCGTAGCCCTTGAACGTCTCTTTCAGGCCCAGCAGCGTGTCGAGACCATGGTCGTACTTGCGCTGGGCCACGTGAGTGCCGACTCTGGGGCCACGCTCGATCAAACCTTCGTTCTTCAGCGTGGCCAGAGCTTCCCGGATGGTGTTGCGCGATACCGAGAATTCGCCTCCCAACTCCGCCTCACCCGGCAGGCCGTCGTCATAGACGCCAGAGTGGATCTGGTGGCGCAGCACATCGGCGACTTGGCGCGCACGATCGGCGCGCGGTTGACGGATCGGCAAGGGTACGGCCACGTCGCTACGCTAACGCCGCACCCGGCTGGGGCCCCGCGAGTGGAATAGAGCAGAAGTGCCACGCCGTTCATTGCGCCGCTACCTGCACACGCCTACCTGCCGATAGCGCCTGCCGGCCAGTTATTGCGCCACCTGATGTTCACCGGCGGAGTTTCTGATCGCGCTGAGCGAAAACTAGCCGAGCACGGTGTCGGAACCGCGCGCCGCGTTGATCCGTTTCAGCGTGTCCTCGGTGAACACCGACAACCCGAGATCGGGGTTGTATCCGTGAATCTCCTTGACGTCGAGTTGGGCTAGGAAATAAAGGATTTGCTTGGACACCAACTGGCCGGGCACCAGCACCGGAAATCCCGGTGGGTAGGGCACCACGAATCCGGTTGACACCAAAGACTTTCCGTCGGCGAGCCGTCGGCCTGCCTCCCCGATCATGACGTGTTCACGGTCGGCGTCCTCGTAGCCCGCGTAGAACGCCGACCGCATGTCGCCGAAGCGGCTGGCATGGTCGGGCCGGAAGGCGTTGTCGAAATGGCTGAAGTCCGGCAGCGGCGGCAGGTCCTCGGTGATCTCCTCGACCCGGCGCCGGTGCAGGGCACGGTCGTCTCTGCTCGCAGCGGCTTCGGTGTGGTTGAAGTCGGTGGCCACCCGGCGCAGCACGTCGAGCAGGTAGTGCACGCTCGACCAGGTCACGCCGATGGTGAAGATCAGCAGCACACTGTTGATCGACGTCTTGTTGATCTGAATTCCGAACCGGTCCATCAGGATCTTCTCGCGGAAGTCGTAGCCATTCATGCCGGTCTTGCCGATGAACAGGGTGACCCGTGTCGGGTCGAGCACGAACTGGTCGGACCGCCAAGCCTCGTTCCAGTCCGCCAGCGCGCCCTGACGCACCTGCCGATACGAGCTGACCGCCGACAGCCTGAATTCGTCTGGCACCAAATCGGATTCGTCGAGGATGCGGAACCATTTGCTGATCAACCGGTCCTTACGCACCCGGTGGCGGAAGACCAGCGCCATGTCGTAGACGTAGCGCACCATCTGGAAGCCTTCGATGTCGACCTGACGGCGGGCCAGATCCAGCGAGGCGAGCAGTTGCTGGTTCGGCGACGTCGAGGTGTGCGTCAGGAACGCCTCACCGAACGCGTCGCGGGATTGCGAGTTGAAGTCCTGGTCGCGGACATGGATCATCGACGCCTGCCGCAGCGCCGACAGCGACTTGTGGGTGGAGTGGGTGGCATACACCCGAACCCGAGCCCGACTGGGGTCCGGGAGCAGCCGGTGCTCACTCCACTGGCTGCGATCGACGTCTTGCATCTCTTGCTTCCACTGCAGGTACTCCTGCGCGTACGCCGGTGACGACAGCATCGATTCGAGTTGCTCGGCCGCGACCATCGCGGTGCGTTGCCGCGCCCACGGGACCGCGGTGGCGAACGCGTACCAGGCCTCGTCCCACAGAAAGCAGATGTCCGGCTTGATTGCCAGCACCTCCTCCATCACCCGCCGCGGGTTGTAGACGACGCCGTCGAACGTGCAGTTGGTGAGCAGCAGCATGCGCACCTTGCCCAGTTGACCGGCGGCCTCGAGGTCGAGCAGAGCCTTCTTGATGGTCTGCAGCGACACCGCTCCGTAGATCGCGAACGGTTGCAGTTCGTAGGCGTCCAGATACAGCGGGTACGCCCCGGCCAGCACCAGGCCGTAGTGGTGCGACTTATGGCAGTTGCGGTCGATCAGCACGATGTCGCCAGGCCGGGTCAGCGATTGCACGACGATCTTGTTCGCGGTGGAGGTTCCGTTGGTGACGAAGTAGGTGTGGTCGGAGTTCCAGGTGTGCGCGGCCTTGTCCATCGCTTTCTTGATGTTGCCGTGCGGATCGAGCAGCGAGTCCAGGCCACCCGAGGTGGTCGAGGTTTCGGCCATGAAGATGTTGCGGCCGTAGAACTCACCCATGTCCTGCAGCGTCTTGGAGTTGAAGATGCTGGCCCCGCGCGCGACGGGCAGCGCGTGAAATTGGCCGGCCGGCCGCGCCGCGTAGGCCCGCAGTGCATCGAAAAATGGTGTGGAGTAACGGTTTCTGATGCCCCCGAGCACGGTGCTGTGCAGATCGGTGACGTCGTTGAGACGGTAGAAGGTGCGGTCGTAGACCCCCGCGTCGTCCTCGGTCTCGGCCGCGATCGACTCGTCGGTGAGCAGATAGAGATCGATGTGCGGCCGCAACTCGCGGATCCATTCGCCGCACTCGATCCAGTCGTGGGTCCGGTCGGTGGCCACTACCTCGTCGTTCGGACCGAGCAGCGTGGTCATCAGCGGCACCCGGTCGTGGGACCGCAGCGGGATGTCGTGCCGGATGATGGCGGCCTGGATCTCCCCGTTCAGGGCGACCGCGGTGATGGCGTCCTCGACGCTGGAGACCACCAGCAGCTCGAACTGCATGTCGTCGCCGATGTCGCGGATCGCGCGCAGGCGTTCGGCCAACCCCTCGGGTGCGCTGGTCGGCGCGTCGTCGGCCAGCAGGACCGTGTAGAACTGCTGTTCCTTGGCGCGCGATACCAGCTCCTGGTCAGCCAGCGACATGGACGTGTCGAACAGGGCCGCGCGATCGCCGTACTCGGACAGCAGCCGCACGGCCAGCGACACCTGCTCAGCCAGGCTGACCGTGGCGAGTTGATCCAGATAGCTGCAGTACGACGCGAGGTTCTCCGGGCCCGGGTAGATCCAGTAGCGCTCATAGGCACTGAGCCGGTTGAGCAGGCGCCGCACCCGGGCGGCCTCGTGGGTGGTGTCCATCCCGGCGCGGTCGACGACGGCGAGCTGATGGCACGCGTCGTCGAGCAGATTCCAGGTATCGATGCGCGAGTACGACGGGTTCGCCACCGCCGCCAGCGCGGAAACAGACAGCCGCCTTGGATGCCTGCCGTCTCGGTCCATCACGTCAGTGTGTCCCTCCGTTCACGACGATGCGGGCGTTTCGTCGGCTGTACCCGGATTGCCACACCTGTCACACCAGCGCGGTTTCAGGCCTCGACGTCGTCGCCGGTTTTTCTGCCGCGTGTGATCGGAATCCAACGCCGCGGCGGCGGCACCTCGGTCACATCCGTCAGCGATCGCACGACGAGTTGGGTCAGCGCCATGATCGCCGCCATCACCGGAAGCAGAGGACGAAATGGTGTCGCCGCGGCGCGCACGGTCTCGATGCGACGGGCCAGGACCAGACGCTCGATCGAGTGATACAGCCACGCGCCGACACCGAGTGCGTAGATCGCCAGCGCCGCCGCGATCGCCGCCTGTCCGTAGGCGGCGCACATCACGGCGCCCAACACCACGGTCGCCGCCAGGATGGCAGCGATCGCCACGCGCAGTTCCAGCCTGGTCATGACTCCGCGGCGGGTTCAGTGCTCGTTGAGCTTGATTGGCTCGACTGGACCGCCTGCGCCGCCGCCCGGATCTGCGGGGTCACCAACATGACCTGGCCCAGCACGCCGTTGACGAAACCCGGGGAGTCGTCGGTGGACAGCTCCTTGGCCAGCTCCACCGCCTCGTCGACAGCGACCGGCGCCGGAACATCGTCGGCGTGCAGCAGCTCGTACACGGCGACCCGCAGGATGGCGCGGTCCACCGCCGGCAGCCGGTCCAATGTCCAGCCTTGCAGGTGCGATGCGATCAGGTCGTCGACGTGTACCGCATGCTCGGTGACGCCGCGAGCCACGGTCACCGTGTAGGGGTGCAGTGCCGCGACGTCATCTTTGGCCTCGGCCAGCACCGTGCGCGCGTCGGCCGCTTCGGCCGGGGTCAGCCCGCGGGCCTCGGCTTCGAACAACAAGTCGACGGCGCGCTTGCGCGCCTGGTGCCGTCCTTTAACGGGACGGGCGGGTCGGCTCACGCGTTGACACGTCCCAGGTAGCTGCCGTCGCGGGAGTCCACCTTCAATTTGTCGCCGGTGTTGATGAACAGCGGCACCTGCAGCTCGGCGCCGGTCTCCACGGTCGCCGGCTTGGTGCCGGCGCTGGACCGGTCGCCCTGCAGGCCGGGCTCGGTGTGGGTGACGACCAGCTCGACGGTCACCGGCAGCTCGAGATACAACGGCGCGCCGTTGTGAAACGCCACCTGCACCGGCAGACCCTCCAGCAAGAACTTGGCGGCGTCCCCGACCAGCGCCTCCGACAACGAGTGCTGCTCGTAGTCCTGGCTGTCCATGAACACGAAGTCGGTGCCGTCGCGGTAGAGAAAAGTGGCGTCGCGGCGGTCCACCGTCGCGGTCTCCACCTTCACTCCGGCGTTGTAGGTCTTGTCGACGACTTTGCCGGAGAGCACGTTCTTCAGCTTGGTGCGCACGAAGGCTGGGCCCTTACCCGGTTTGACGTGCTGGAAGTCGGTGATCTGCCAAAGCTGGCCGTCGATCACCAGGACAAGTCCATTTTTGAAGTCGGCAGTGCTTGGCACGGTCGGTGAATCTCCTACAGGATCGCCAGTTCCTTGGGGAACCGGGTGAGCAATTCCGGTGCGTGTCCGGAGGTCTCGCCGGCCACCACCAGCGTGTCCTCGATGCGGACGCCGCCACGCTCGGGCAAATAGACGCCGGGCTCCACAGTCACAACGGAACCCGCACGCAGTGTACCGGCGGCGGTGGCGCCGATTCCCGGGGCTTCGTGGATCTGCAGGCCGACACCGTGGCCGAGCCCGTGGCCGAAGTGCTCGCCGTGGCCCGCCTCGGCGATCACCAGGCGTGCGGCGGCGTCCACCTCGCGCAGATCGGCCCCGGGTTGCAGCGCTTCCCGGCCGGCTCGTTGGGCGTCGGCGACCAGCTGATAGATCTCCAGCTGCCAGTCGCCAGCCTTGCCCAGCACGAAGGTGCGGGTCATGTCGGAGTGGTAGCCGCCGACCAGCGCGCCGAAGTCGATCTTGACGAAGTCACCGGTAGCCAGCACCGCGTCGGTGGGTCGGTGATGCGGGATCGCGGAATGTCGCCCCGCTGGCCACGATCGTCTCGAAGGAGATCCCGTCGGCGCCGTGGTCGAGCATCAGCGCCTCCAGCTCGCGGCTTACCTCGCGTTCGGTGCGGCCAGGTCGCAGCCCACCACCCTCGATCAAGTCCGCCAACGCGGCGTCGGCGACCTCGCAGGCCAGCCGCAGCAGCGCGACTTCGCCGTCGTCTTTGATCTCGCGCAGCGCCTCCACGGTCTGCGAGGCGCGAACCAGCTCGGTGCTGCCGCCGGCGTCGCCCAGCGCGGCAGACAGCGCGTCGTAGCCGTCCACGGTGACGACGTGACTCTCGAAGCCCACCCGCCGTGCGTTGACCGCCGCTGCGCGCCCGGCCAGGTACCGCCCGCAGGCCCGCTCGATCGCCACTTCCAGGTCGGGCGCCTGCTGGGCGGCCTGGGTCCGGTAGCGCCCGTCGGTGGCCAACACGGCGTCCCGGCCCTCGGCAAACACCAGCAACGCCGCGTTCGACCCGGTGAAACCGGACAGGTAGCGCACGTTGATCAGGTCCGTGACCAGCATCGCGTCGAGCTCGGCCGCGCGGAGGTGAGCTCCGAGTGCGGCTCGCCGCTGGGAATGTGTCACGCCAGCTGACGCTACTCGCTACGCTGTGGCCCCATGACTAACTGGATGCTGCGCGGCCTGGTCTTCGGCGCTGCGATGGTCGTCGTGCGGCTGTTTCAAGGAACGCTGATCAGCGTGTGGCAGACCCAGGCGGCGGTGATCAGCATCGTCCTGCTGGTTCTGTTCATCGTGGGCGTGGTCATCTGGGGTCTGATGGACGGACGCGAGGACGCCGCCTCCAACCCCGACCCGGACCGTCGCGAAGATCTGGCGATGACCTGGCTGCTGGCCGGTCTGGTCGCCGGGTTGCTCAGCGGCGCGGTGACGTGGCTGATCGCGGTGTTCTACAAAGCCCTCTATGTCGGTGGCCTGATCAACGAGCTCACCACATTCGCGGCGTTCACTGCGCTGGTGGTGTTCCTCGGCGCGATCGCCGGGGTGACCGTCGGCCGCTGGCGGGTCGACCGCAAGGGCGACTACAAGCCACAGAGCGGCGCTGCCGGCGGCGATGACGACCGCGCCGACACCGACGTCTTCGCCGCTGTCCGGTCGGAGCACGGCAGCTCCGATGGTGGCGCGGTTGCCGAGTGGCCGCAGGAGCAGTCGACCTCCGTCGCGACCGCCGAGCGCGAGGATGACCAGGCGCCGACGGCCTACAGCCAGCAAGCCGACGAGACGGCTGAGGCTCCCGCCGCAAGCGAGGAAGCGTGGCCGCCCAGCGCCGCGAAGACCGAGACGCTGCCGTCGCACGAACCGGCCACCGAGCACATCGAGAAGCCGAAGTCTGGCGACTAGCCGTTCAGGTTGGCCAGATAACGCAGGGCGAGCAGGTAGCCCTGCACGCCGCACCCCACGATCACACCTGTCGCGACCGGACTCAGATACGAGTGGCGCCGGAACTCTTCGCGGGCAAAAACATTGGAGATGTGCACCTCGATCAGCGGCGCACTCAGCTCGGCGCAGGCGTCGCGTAACGCCACCGACGTGTGGGTCAACCCGCCGGCATTGAGGATCACCGGTTCCTTGGCGTCCGCGGCCAGGTGGATCCAATCCAGCAGCTGAGCTTCGCTGTCGCTTTGGCGCACAATGGCTTTCAGCCCGAGCCCGGCCGCCTCGCGCTCGACCAGTGCAACCAGGTCGGCGTGGGTGGTGTCGCCGTAGACCTCCGGCTCGCGGCGCCCCAGCCGACCGAGGTTAGGCCCGTTGAAAACGTTGACCGTAGTGGTCATCGGGTGCCCACCTCCGCGTAGGCGGCCGCCAGCAGCGCCGGGTCAGGACCCTCCAGTCGGCCGGGCTTGGCCAGCCCGTCGAGCACCACGAATCGCAGCACCCCCGCTCGGGTCTTCTTGTCGCCGACCATCGACTCCAGAAGTTGCGGGAGCGCATCGGCGTCGTAACTGATCGGCAGCCCGAGCGACGTCAGGATGTCGCGGTGGCGTTGTGCGGTGGCGTCATCGAGACGGCCGGCCAGTCGGCCCAGTTCGGCGGCGAACACCATGCCCACCGAGACCGCGGCGCCGTGGCGCCACTGGTAGCGTTCCCGCCGCTCGATCGCGTGGCCCAAAGTGTGACCGTAGTTCAGGATTTCGCGCAGCTCCGATTCCTTCTCGTCGGCGGCCACCACCTCGGCCTTGACCGCGATCGCGCGCCGGATCAACTCGGGCAGCACCTCCCCGGACGGATCGAGCGCGGCCTTCGGATCAGCTTCGATCAGGTCGAGAATCACCGGATCCGCGATGAAGCCCGCTTTGACGACCTCGGCCATACCTGCCGCAATCTCGTTGTGCGGCAACGTCTGCAGCGTTGCGAGGTCGACCAGCACGGCGGTCGGCTGGTGGAATGAGCCGACCAGATTCTTACCGGCGTCGGTGTTGATGCCGGTCTTGCCGCCGACTGCCGCGTCGACCATCGCCAACAGCGTGGTCGGCACGTGCACGATCGACACACCGCGCAGCCAGGTCGCCGCGGCGAAGCCGGCGACGTCGGTCGCGGCGCCGCCGCCTAGACTCACCAACGCGTCCTTGCGGCCGATGCCGATGCGGCCCAGCACTTCCCAGATGTAACCGACAACGGGCAGGTCCTTACCAGCCTCGGCATCGGGAATTTCGATCTGGTGGGCGTCGATACCCTTGTCGGCCAGATGGTTTCGGATCGCCTCGGCGGTATGGACCAGCACCGGCTGATGCAGGATCGCGACGCGGTGCCGGCCGGCGAGCAGTTCACCGAGCTCGCCCAGTAATCCGGTGCCGATGACGACCGGATACGGCGGGTCGACTGCCACCTGCACGGTGACCGGTTCGCCAGAGGAAGTCATCTACCCGCCTCACGTCGCGCCGCAGCCAGCGCGGCCGGCGTGGCGGGTGTCGGCGGCGGCCCGGTCCGGGGCTCGGGCACGCTGGACGACTCGGGAGCAGGCGTGCGGCGCCACGGCGGTCGGCGTCGATTGCGGGTGGCGATGCCGAGTTTCGGGTCGTTGAGGCGGCACACGATGTGGCGGACCACGGCGCCGGGATTGCGACGGTTGGTATTCACCCGGATCGTGGCGACCTTCCGATAGAGCGGTACACGCTGGGTCATCAGCGCGCGGAACTTCTCGGCACGGTCCGGGCCGGCCAGCAACGGCCGCACGGTGTTACCGCCGGTGCGCCGAATCCCTTCGGCTGCAGTGATTTCCAGGTATACGACGGTGTGGCCGGCCAGCGCTTCGCGCACCCCCGGGGTGGTGACGGCGCCGCCGCCCAGCGACAGGACGCCGTCGTGCGACTGCAGCGCCGCCCGGATCACTTCTTCCTCGATCCGGCGGAATTCCTGCTCCCCATCGGTGGCGAAGATTTCGGCGATGGCACGTCCGGTCTGCTGCTCGATGGCCGCGTCGGTGTCGAGCATGCCGACGTCGAGCGCTTTGGCCAGGCGTCGCCCGATCGTGGACTTGCCGGATCCCGGCAGTCCCACCAAAACGGCTTTGGGCCCCATGAGCAGCTACCCGGACGCCCGAGCTTCACTGACCGGCTCCCGCTCGGCGACCGACCTCAGGTAGGAGTCGATGTTGCGCCGTGTCTCGGTCAGCGAATCACCGCCGAACTTCTCCAGCGCAGCACGAGCCAGGACCAGGGCCACCATCGTCTCGACGACGACACCCGCGGCCGGCACCGCGCAGACATCGGAGCGCTGGTTGATCGCGACGGCTTCTTCGCCGGAGGTCATGTCCACGGTGGCCAGCGCGCGGGGCACCGTGGAGATCGGTTTCATCGCGGCGCGCACCCGCAGCGGCTCGCCGTTGGTCATGCCGCCCTCCAGACCACCGGCCCGGTTGGTCGAGCGGACCACGCCGTCGGGGCCGGGGTACATCTCGTCGTGGGCACGGCTGCCGCGTCGGCGGGCGGTTGCGAAGCCATCGCCGATTTCCACGCCCTTGATCGCCTGGATGCCCATCACCGCAGCGGCGAGTTGGCTGTCGAGTCGGTGGTCGCCGCTGATGAACGATCCCAGGCCGACCGGGAGGCCGACCGCGACTGCTTCGACGACGCCGCCCAGGGTGTCGCCGTCTTTTTTGGCGGCTTCGATCTCGGCGATCATCGACGTCTCGGCCGCTTGGTCGAATGCCCGGACCGGGCTGTCGTCGATCGCCGCCAGGTCGCCGGCCTGAGGTGGCGGACCGTCATACGGGGTGGAGTCGCCGATCGAGATGACGTGGGAAATCACCTCGACGCCGAGGGCTTGCCGGAGGAACTGCCGCGCGACGGTACCGGCCGCGACGCGGGCGGCGGTCTCGCGGGCACTGGCCCGCTCGAGCACCGGTCGGGCGTCGTCGAATTCGTACTTGAGCATGCCGGCGTAGTCGGCGTGGCCGGGTCGTGGCCGGGTCAGAGGGGCATTGCGGGCCACGGCCAGCTCGGCGGCATCGACCGGGTCAGAGGCCATTACGGTCTCCCACTTCGGCCATTCGGTATTGCCGATCTCGATGGCGATCGGACCACCCAGCGTCACGCCGTGCCGTAGTCCGGCCAACACGGTGACCTGGTCACGCTCGAACTTCATCCGGGCGCCGCGGCCATAACCGAGGCGACGCCGAGCCAGCTGATCGGCGATGTCGTCAGACGTCACGCTCAGTCCGGCGACCATGCCTTCTACCACGGCCACCAGCGCTCGGCCGTGGGATTCACCAGCAGTAGTCCATCGCAACACGAGTCCCATCTTCCCATGACGAGCCCCGACCGCGAAAAAGCCTTCACGCCGATGCGCGGGTTTACTTACTCGTGAGTAGGGTATTCCGGCTGGCGTGACTGCGGTCACACCGTCCGCGAGCGAAAGGCAGTGCATGACCACCCCGTTGAAAAGTGCGGTGCGCTGGGCCCGATCCCCCGCCAAAAATGTGGAGTCGACGTCAGGTTCGTGGGTCAACACGATTCGCGGCCTGGCCGCGCGGGCGACGACGCCGTTGCTCCCGGACGACTACCTGTCGTTGCTCAATCCGCTGTGGTCGGCACGCGAACTGCGCGGCGAGATCGTGGCTGTCAAGCCCGAGACCGAGGACACCGCAACGGTCGTCATCCGGCCGGGATGGGGCTTTTCCGGCAACTACCAGCCCGGCCAGTACGTCGGGATCGGGTTGCGCGTCGACGGCAAGTGGCACTGGCGGTCGTATTCGCTGACGTCGGTCCCCGAACGCGGCGACGAGAACATCTCGATCACCGTGAAGGCCACCCCGGAGGGCTTCTTGTCCGCCCACCTGGTCAACGGCGTCGAACCGGGCACCATCATTCGGCTGGCATCGCCCAAGGGCGACTTCGCGTTGCCAAACCCACCTCCGGAAACCCTGCTGTTCATCACGGCCGGTAGCGGCATCACCCCGGTCATGGCAATGCTGCGATCGTTGCGGGCGCGTGGTCAGTCTCCCGACATCGTCCATCTGCACTCAGCCAAGTCGAAGGACGCGGTGATTTTTCACGACGAACTGCGCCAGATCGAGCAGGAGCAGAGCGGCTACCGCTTGCATCTCCAGCTGACCGAGACCGACGGCAAAGTCGACTTCGACGAACTCGACGACATCGTCGCCGACTGGCGTGACCGTTCGACGTGGGCATGCGGGCCCGGGGCGATGCTCGACGCGGTCGAGAAGGTGTGGCAGGCCAACGACATCGACGAGGCCCTGCACATGGAGCGCTTCAACATCGCAGCTACCGACAAAGGCGGTGAAGGCGGCACGGTCACGTTCGCCATATCGGACAAGGAAATCGAGATCGACGGCGCGACGACCATTCTCGAGGCAGGCGAGGAGCAAGGCATCCAAATGCCGTTCGGTTGCCGAATGGGGATTTGCCAGACCTGCGTACTGCCGTTGGAAGACGGCCATGTTCGCGATGTTCGCTCGGGTCAGGAGCACGGGGCCGGCGACCGCATCCAGACATGCATTTCCACCGCATCCGGCAACTGCACCATCAAGGTTTGAGAGGAAAACGATTTCATGGCTATCACTGACATCAAGGCCTACGCCCACCTGAGTCCGCAGGACGTCGAGGACCTGGCTGCGGAGTTGGACGCCATCCGTGCCGACATCGAAGAATCGCGCGGCGAGCGCGACGCTCAATACATCCGCCGCGCAATCCAACTGCAGCGCGGACTGGCCGCATTCGGGCGCCTCGCATTGTTTGCGAGCAGCAGCAGGATCGCTCGCCTGGCTGGTATCGCCACCCTGGCGTCCGCCAAGATCATCGAGAACATGGAGTTGGGGCACAACATCATTCACGGTCAATGGGACTGGATGAATGATCCCGAAATCCACTCCACCGAGTGGGAATGGGACACCGCGTGCCCGTCGTCGCAGTGGAAGCACTCGCACAACTTCGTGCACCACAAGTACACCAACGTCGTCGGCCTGGACAGCGATGTCGGTTACGGCATCATGCGGGTGACACGCGACGAGCCGTGGGCGCCATGGATGATCGGCAACCCGATCTACAACCTGCTGCTGGGGACGCTGTTCCAATGGGGCGTGGCGTTGCACCACATCGAGTCCGCGAAGATCCGGAAGAAGGAGAAAACGTGGGCTGAGGCGCGAAAAGACTTGCGCATCATGGGAAAGAAGATGGGCAAGCAGGCAGGCAAGGATTACATCATCTACCCGGCCTTGGCCGGCACCAACTGGAAGCACACGCTCAAGGCGAACGCGATCGCCAACCTGATCCGCAATTACTGGGCCTACATGGTGATCTTCTGCGGGCACTTCCCCGATGGGGCCGAGAAATTCACCCGGGAGAGCTTCGACGAGGAGACCCGCGGCGAGTGGTACCTACGCCAGATGCTGGGCTCCGCGAACTTCAATGCCGGCCCGATCATGGCGTTCATGAGCGGAAACCTGTGCTACCAAATCGAACACCACCTGTTCCCCGACCTGCCCAGCAACCGGTACGCCGAGATCGGTGTCCGGGTGCGCGCGGTCTGCGAAAAATACGACCTGCCATACACCACCGGGCCGCTGCTGCGCCAGTACTGGCAATCGTTCTGGACCATCCTCAAACTCGCCGTCCCGGACCGCTGGCTGCCCGGCACCACCGACGATGCGCCGGAGACCAATTCCGAACAGAAGTTCGCCGATCGGGAGCCACGCGAGGTCAACGGCAAGCGCTACGGGTTGCGCAGCGCGATCAAAGGCCGCAGCCCCGCGGCGGCCTAACGCCGCCGCAACGCGGTCAGCTGCCAGACCCCCAGCACCAGCATGACCGCGGCGGCGTCCGCCAGCGCCCAGTCGCCGGCGCGGCTCAGCCCCAGCCAGCCGAACCATGCCGCCGCTGCGGCGAGCGGTGCCAGCAGGAAGTTGGTGACGCAGAATGCGGCGACCAACCCACGCGCCGGACGCGTCCGATTCATGATCAACAACAGGCCCGGGCCGAGGATGGCAAAGGCCAGCCCGCCGTCGAGAAGCACGGCGCGTGGGACATCCCACCAGCGCGCGAGCGGACCGCTCAGGGCGGCGACGACGGCTCCTGCGGACGTCCAGAAGATGAGGTCGGCGTGGATCGATCGCGTGCGCGCAGAGTCGATGGTGCGGGGTGAACTCGATGTGGTTGTCATGCACTGATGATCCGGCCGGACGCACTGCCGACTCCAGCCATGACGCTGCCAAGCACTGCCAAACCAACGCATAATGCAACGTCACGGTCGCGTCCGTCGGCCCGCTGCTGCTCGACACCGGCCTCGTCGCGCGCACCGTCGCCGACGTTAGGCAGTCGACTCAGCACAGGGCTAGCCCCACCGCCGCCGCGCTGGCCGCGCACATCGACGGGCCGTGCGGCACCGTCCTGGCCGACCACACCATCCGCGCCGCGGTGCCGGTCACCACGGTGAGCAAGGGCGCACCGATCGCGGCGAGCAACCACACGTCAGTGCCGAAACACCCTGTGAACCCGCCGGTTCCGAGAGCAAGCTTGACATCACCGGCGCCCATCGCCACCGGGGCCAGCAGGTGCACCAGCAGGTAGACCGTCCCCAACGCTGCGGCGCCGATCAGCGCCGCCCGACCGTGTCCGGCGCCGACCGCCCCGAGCGTGATCGCCGCGAAACCCGGAATGGTCAGCCGATTGGGCAGCCGGTGTTGCCGGACGTCGTAGCGGCTCAGCACCACCATCCACACCAGCACCAGTCCAATCAGCATGGGCGGCAGGCTAATCCAATACGGCCTCCATCGCCGCTCGCGGGGCGGGTAGGCCTGTGAATTGTTCGACCTGTGCGAATGCCTGATGCAGCAGCATCTGCAGACCGCCGATCACCCGGCCGCCCGCGGCGCTCACCGCGGCTGCCAGTGGCGTCGGCCACGGGTCGTAGATCGCGTCCAGCAATACCGGCGCAGCGGCGAAGTCGTCGGCATAGGCCGCGGCGACGTCAGCGGGCAGTGTGCTGACCAGCACCTGGGCGGACGCGACCGCGTCGGCGACCGGGCCGCCGTTCAGGTCGCAGAACCGGGCGGTGATGCCGACCCGGTCGGCCAATTCGACCAGACCGGCGGCCTTGTCCGGATTGCGGGCCGCGACGATGATCTCGGCGACGCCGAGTTCGGCCAGCGCCACGATCGCCGCCGGTGCGGTGCCGCCCGAGCCGGCGACCACTGCGGCGCCGGACGCGGCGCCGAGTGCGCCGATCACCCCGTCGACATCGGTGTTGTCCGCCCGCCAGCCATGGACTGTCCGCAGCAATGTGTTGGCCGACCCCACCAGCTCGGCCCGGTCGGTGCGCTCGTCGGCGAACCGCAGCGCCGCGAATTTTCCGGGCATCGTCACCGACACTCCGACCCATTGCGGCCCCAACCCGCTGACCAGAGAGGGTAAGGCGTCGGCATCGCACTCGATGCGCTCGTAGGTCCACCCATCCAGGCCCAGCGCCCGGTACGCGGCCAGATGTAGCTGGGGCGAACGCGAGTGGGCGATCGGCGACCCGAGAACACCAGCTTTTCTGGCGCGCTCAGTGCCGCTCCCGCTAGCGGGCACTGTCAAGCACACCGTTGCGCTTGGCCAATTCGATGTTGGCCAGGTGCTGTTGATAGTCGCGGGTGAACAGCGTGGTGCCCTGCGGGTCGATCGTGACGAAGTAGAGCCAGTCACCGTCCTCGGGATGCTCGGCCGCTGTCAGAGCGTCGGTGCCGGGCGAACAGATCGGCGTCGCAGGCAGTCCGTCGTTGGCGTAGGTGTTCCACGGCGTGGTCTGGGCGCGGTCGCCGTCGGTGGTGGCCACCTCGCGGCGATCCAGCGGATAATTCACCGTTGAGTCGAACTCCAACTTGCGGTGCTCGGCGAGCCGGTTGTAGATGACCCGAGCAACTTTCGCGAAATCCTGCGGTTTGGCCTCACGCTGAACCAGTGACGCCACCACGAGGACGTTGTACGGCGACATGTTCACCGCGGCGCCGGTGTCCTGCAGGCCCAACTTCAGGTAGAGCTCCGAGCTGGAGTTGATCAGCCTCGACACGATCTCCTCCGGCGACGCTGACGGGTTGACGTTCCACGTCCCCGGCGCGATCAGACCCTCGATCCGGCGATGATCCGGACCCATCGCCGTGGCCGAAGGTACCGCCCAGGGGGGAACCAAAAGTGAAGGCAAGGCTGCCTTTTCGGCTGCCGCACGCAAATCGGCGTCGGCCACGCAATGCTTGTTCCCGTCCAGATCGACGCAAGTGGCCCTGGCGATCATCGTGAAGATGCCGGGTGTGGTGGCGTTGGTCTTGACGTCGGCGGTGTCATCGAGTTGTTGGCCCTCGGGAATCACCAGCTTGCCCACCCGGCTGCCCGGATCGAGGAGTCGCTTCACCGCTGCCGCCGCCGGAATCTCGGTGCGCAACCGGTAGTAGCCGGGCTGGATCGCCGAGATCGCCTGATTGGTTTGCGCGGCTTCGAGAAACACCTTGACGGTCCGGACCACGTCTCGCTTGTGCAGCGTCTCGCCGATCGCCGTGGTCGAGTCCCCGGCGTGCACCTCGATCACCAGGTCCTGCTTGCCGTCGCCGGCGAAGTCGTTCTGTGGACCGAAACCGTGCCACAGCTTGGAGCCGACGAACACCGCGGCGATGAGCACCCCGATGGCCAGGCTGACCAAGATTCCGCGGGTCGTGTGGCGGCGACGACGTTCCTGCTCGGCGCGGATCCGATCGGCCCGCGAACGCCCGTGACGCGATGACCCGACCGTCGTCGGCCGAGCGCGAACGCTACGGGACTGCGGTCGCGTCCCGTAGTGTTCGCCGGCCTTGCGAACGCCACGGGCCCGCTGTCGGCCGTCAGACACCGTTGACCTCCCCGGGCAGCATGGCACGGCGTTCATCCAGCCATCCCTGAAGGATCGCCACCGCCGCCGCCTGGTCGATGACCCTACGCTGACCTTTGGCCCGCACTCCGGCCTGCCGTAGCGAGCGCTGCGCGCTGACGGTGGTCAATCGTTCGTCGGCCATTCGGACCGGGACCGGCGCGATCCGGCCGGCCAGGGTGTCCGCCAACTCGATCGCATCGAGGGCGGACGGGCCGTTACGGTCGGCCAGGGTCCGCGGTAACCCGACGACCACCTCGACGGCCTGGAGTTCGCCGACCAGTTCGACCAGCCGCCGTAAGTGTTTGGCAGAGCGGTCGCGGCGAACCGTCTCCACCGGGGTGGCCAGGATGCCGTCGGGGTCGCTGGAGGCCACACCGATGCGCACGCTGCCCACGTCGATGCCCAGTCGTCGTCCACGTCCGGGGTCGTCCCCGCCGGGCCGATCCGGTAGCCGTTGCGACGGGTCCACTCAGCCGGCCCTAGCGATCTCTGCCCGCAGTGCATCGAGCGCGGCGTCGATGCCCGACGCGTCCTTCCCCGAGCCCTGAGCAAGATCGGCCTTGCCTCCACCGCGACCCTCGACCGCCGCCGCGAGCTGCTTGACCAAGTCGTTGGCGCGCAGTCCGAGATCCTGCGCGGCGGGGTTGGCCGCGACGGCGTAGGGAACACTGCCCCGTCACCCTCGGCGATCAGTGCGACGACCGCCGGCTCGTCGCCGAGCTTTCCGCGGATGTCACCCACCAGGGAACGCAGATCGGCGGCCGTCATGCCGGCCGACATCCGCTGCGCCACCAGTCGGACGTTACCGATGTGCTGCGCTCCGGCGGCGGCGTTTCCGGCGGCCGCCCGCGCACTGGCCAGCCGGTTGCGCTCGATCTCTTTCTCCGCGGCCTTCAACCGCTCGACCAGATTCGCCACCCGGGCCGGCACCTCGTCGGAGGGGACCTTGAGCGACGAGGCCAGCCCGGCCATCAGCGCGCGTTCCTTGGCCAGATGCTTGAACGACTCCAGACCGACGTAGGCCTCGACGCGGCGCACGCCGGAGCCCACCGACGATTCACCGAGGATGGTCACCGGCCCGATCTGCGCCGAGTTGTGCACGTGGGTTCCGCCGCACAGCTCCAGCGAGAACGGCCCGCCGATCTCCACGACGCGCACCTCGTCCGGGTACGCCTCGCCGAACATGGCCATCGCGCCCATCGCCTTGGCCTTCTCCAGCTTTTCCAGGAAGGTGTGCACCTCGTAGTCGGCCTGCACAGCCTCGTTGGTCACTTCCTCGACCTGGCTGAGCTGCCCGGCGCTCAGCGCACCCTGACTGTTGAAGTCAAACCGCAGGTAGCCCGGTCGGTTCAGCGACCCCGCCTGAACAGCGTTGGGCCCCAACACTTGTCGCAGCGCAGCGTGCACCATGTGAGTGCCGGAGTGTCCCTGAGTCGCTCCCTTGCGCCAGTCGGCATCGACGGCTGCGACGACGGTGTCGCCCTCGACGAACTCGCCCGACTCCACGTTGACGCGGTGCACCCACAGAGTTTTCGCGATCTTCTGCACGTCGGTGACGGCGGCCTTGGCGGTCTCACTTGAGCCGGTGCCGCTGATGGTCCCCGCGTCGGCGACCTGACCACCCGACTCGGCGTAGAGCGGTGTACGGTCCAGCACGAGTTCGACGCGGTCGGCGCCGGCCGACTCCCCGGTCCCGTGGGCGACCACCGGTACCCGTTTTCCGTCAACGAAGATCCCCAGAATTCTTGCCTGCGAGATCAATTCGTCGAAACCGGTGAATTCGGTAGGTCCGGCGTCGACCAGCTCGCGATAGGCTGTCAGATCGGCGTGCGCATGCTTGCGCGCGGCAGCATCGGCTTTCGCGCGGCGGCGCTGCTCGGCCATCAGTTCCCGGAACCCGAGCTCATCGACCTGCAGATCCGCTTCGGCGGCCATCTCGAGGGTCAGCTCGATCGGGAAGCCATACGTGTCGTGCAGCGTGAAAGCATCCGAGCCGGACAGCACACTCGCACCGGATGCCTTGGTGGCGCCCGCGACTTCATCGAAGAGCCGCGATCCCGATTGCAGCGTCCGGTTGAACGCGGTCTCCTCGGCGACCGCGATGCGGTTGATCCGGTCGAAGTCGGCGACCAGTTCCGGATACGACGGACCCATCGCGTCGCGGACGGTGA
>CAVWEO010000068.1:0-25144 GCA_963753995.1 uncultured Actinomycetota bacterium
GCAGCGAAGAAGGCTCCGGCGAAGAAGACGGCCGCCAATAAAACGGCGGCAAAAAAGACGCCGGCGAAGAAGGCCGCCGCCAAAGGCTAGAACGCTCTACGTTGCCACCCGGCAATCTGCCCATTTCCACAGCGTGCCCCCGTTAGCCGGAGGTATCGTCCTCCACCAGTGCGGCCAGATCCAGGCCGCCTGCAGGAAGAGCTCGAGATGGGTCGTATCCATACAACAGCAGCAGGACTCGCGATCGCGGCGGCCGCCGCGATGTACGGTTTGGTTGGCGCGACTCCCGCCGCCCATGCCGATCCGCCGATCTGCGGCACCCCCGACAGGCCGTGCGCCGGCCCGAGTCCGCTGACCCCAGAACAGCAGTGCGCGTTCACCGCCTGGCGCACGATGATGCCCTGCAACTGGTTGGGACAGCAGGTTCCCCAGGGCACCCCGGGTAGTTGGGGATAAGCCGCGCGCCCGCTCGCCGCGCAAAGTCGCGTGATCTCCAGTAGCGTTAATTCATGGAAGTCCGATGTACCCGATGGGCGGTGGCGTTGTCCGCCGTCATGGTGTTCTGCTCGGCGCCGGCGTCAGCCGATGCCACCGACGACGCGTTGCTGGCGGCCCTTGCGAAACGCAACATTCAGCTCAGTGATCGCGACACGACGATTGCCGAAGCCCACATGGTCTGCGACGGTCTCGACAAGCATTACAAGACAAGCGCTTTGGCGATGAAGTTGGTCGGAGACACCGACCTCAACTTCAGCCAGTCCAGCTTCTTCATCGGCGTCGCGGTAGCGGCCTACTGCCCGCAGTACAAGGGACACGGCGACACGTCGATGAGTTGGCTCAATCCCAGTCCACCACTGATGTGATCAGAACGGCGGGGGCTCATCCGCCGATGCACGGGCATGGTTGAAAGCGCGTTTTCGGCCCAGCCTGTCGTTGCTGTTTTTGGTGCGCTCAGCCTCGGGCCTCGGCGAGGCTGCGGGTAGCGCGCCGGTGGGCACCGTGGGCGCCGGCCAGCCGCTTGTCGCGCGAGTCCCAAAAAATGTTGAGCAAGTGGTCCTTTCGGCACAGCGACTTCAAGTCAGATGTGTGCCGGCGTATGGCGTGGTGTGGTCGATATCGCACCGAGTCGCCGGCACATCACACCCGGGCACGCGACAGGTCAGATCGCGGCACCGCACATATGCGGCGAGATTCACCGATGGCGTGTAACGCGGCTCGCAGCCACCGGAAAAGCCAAGGGCCGCAACGCCGCGGACGTGGCCGGCTCCGCGCCTGTGCGTCGAGCGCTGCCAACGCTTTCTCGTCGGTGATCAGCGCGGTGCGATGAGCGATCACGTTGAACATGGCCTAGCTGATGGCACCGGCAGCCAGGCACTCCCCGACTTGGGGAAGGCGCTGGCGTATCGATTCCGCGTCACTGATGTACCTCGAAGCCAACCCGCGGCTGAATCGAAGGGCCGCAGCAAGTTCGGCAGCCATCGCGTCCCACAGGTCGACCACTCACTCCGCGGGGTTACCGTGCTGGCGGTACCACAGCCGCCGCCCCGTGGCGTGCGCCTCCGCACGCGTCGCAGCAATGGCCTGCTCGAGCAACGCAGCCGAGTCGCGCGTGGCCGGAACCGTCGTCGATTCGGGCACGTCGACAACTTTGCTGAAAACCCTGCTGAAACAAAACCCAAGATTTACCTTAGGAACACCTGAGAACCCGCGCCCCATGTCTAGGGAGTACCGGCGATGGCTGATCGACGCGGCACCGAGCACAATCGGCACTCGCGCAAGGCGACGAACCGCCGTCGTCGAGGTGCGGTCGGGTTGACCGGCGCGGCCGGCATGTTTTTGGCACTCGGGCTGGGGCCGCTGGCCAATGCACCGAAAGCCACGGCCGACGAGTTTGACGTGGTCATCGACCAGGTCGTCAATGCGATCAGCGGTTCGTTGGGAGATGTGGCTGCCGGTGCGGCCGCGGTTCCCGAGCTGGGCAGTCTGGGCTTGAGTGCCTCCGAGTCGACGGCGGGGGTCGGGCTGGGTTCGCTTTCCGATGTGGGCTCGGCGGCGGCCACTCCGCTCGATGCCTGGCTGCATGGGCTCGAGCAGGATTGGATCGGCAGCGACTTCGGTCAGCAGTTCGACACGCTGATCAATAGCTGGTTCAACCTGGCCGACCCCAGCAGCAGTGCGTGTGGGTTGATCTGTGACGGCGCTGATGGTCAAGGTGGCGGCTTGATCTTCGGTGATGCCGGCAACGCCGCGGGGCCGATGAGCGAGAACTTGCTGGTCAACCCCAGCTTCGAAACGGCCGACCCGTCCGGGTCGGGCTACAGCGGCGTGACCATTCCGGGCTGGTCCGAGACCGGCACCCCGACAGTGATCGCCTACGGCACCCAGGGCGGTTATCCGTTCGGATTCTCGACTCCGCTGCCAAAGTTCTTCGACTTTCCACAGACCGCGCCCCCCGGCGCCGGGGACAATTTCGCCGGCGGCGGACCGGTGGCCACGTCCACCATCAGCCAAACCGTCAACCTCGCCGGCGCAGCCGGAACGCCGTTCACCCTGAGTGCGGATCTCGGTGGCCAAGGCTGGGACCCGTCCGATGCCTCGGTGCAGGTCACTTTCCTCGACACCCACGGGGACGTGCTGGGCACCGACTCGCTCAACCCGGTCACGGTGTGGGATCGCCTGGGTCTCACCGGGTTTGAGGAGCGCGACATCAGTGGCATGGTCCCCGACGGCACCACCTCCGCCCAGGTGACCACGACCTTCACCGACAACGACACGTTCCTCGGCAACTACAACGGCGCCTACGCCGACAACGAGTCGTTCACCGTCGGCGATCCAACCCTCACCGCGGCGCCGCTCACCGCACCGACGTCCGACCACATCGGCCAACTGGATCACGTGTTCCTGATCTACATGGAGAACAAGGGCGTCAACGACATCGTCGGCAGCCCCAACGCGCCGTACATCAACAGCCTGATCAACACAGAAGGCTACGACAGCAACTACTACGCGCTGGGCCACCCCAGCGACCCGAACTACATCCGCGTCGTGGGCGGATCGGACTTCGGCCTCGACTACAACCCCGCCCCGCCTGTCATCGACGCGAACAGCCTGATGCAGGAAATGGATCAGGCGAACATCTCGTGGGCCGGCTATGCGCAGAGCATGCCCACCCCGGGTGATCTCGTGTCTTCGGGCGACTACTCCGTCGACGAATTGCCCTTTGCCCAATTCAACTATGTCTACGACAACACCCCCGCTTACCTAGACCAACACTTGCTCCCGCTCACGCAGTTGCACGACGATCTCCTCAACCCGAGCAAGTTCCCGGAATTCACCTGGATCGCTGCCAACGAGGCCAACAACGGAGAAGGCCCTGTCGACACGCCGTCTGGCCTTGCCCAGTTCGTTATCGGACAGCTGACGAACCAGCAGTACAACGTCCCAGCCGCCGACCAGTTCGTCCAGCAAGAGGTGTCCACCATTGAAAACTCGCCAACGTGGACTGCCGACGGGGAGAAGGACGCGATCATCATCACGTTCGACGAGGACAACAACAACTTGTCACTAGGCATAGGCAACGAAGGCAACAACGTCCCGATGATCGTCATCCCGAACGGAGGCGCCGTCACGGATGGCGGGATGCTCTCCGGCCCGTTCACCACCGACGCCTACTACAACGAGTACAGCCTGATGGCCACGATTGAAGACACCTTACGTACTGCGCCGGGAACTCTGCTGCCGCTCACGGCCAACGACACGTACGCCGCGCCGATGAGTGCGTTCTGGAAATAGGTTTGCGATACCGCGGCGTCCAGCCTGCAGACTAGAACGTGTTTCAGAAACGGGGTCCGCGGCCGTCCGCGCCTTGTTACGGTGACGCCCGTGATCCTGGATAAATTCCGACTCGACAACCAAGTCGCCGTCGTCACCGGTGGCGGCCGCGGTCTTGGCGCAGCCATCGCGCTGGCGTTCGCCGATGTCGGCGCCGACGTCGTCATCGCCTCCCGCACCCAATCCGAACTAGAGGCCGTCGCCGAAAAGGTTCGTGCCGCCGGCCGGCGCGCCCACATCGTCACCGGCGATCTGGCCCAGCCCGAAGTCACCGCTGAGCTGGCCGCCCAGGCCGTCGAGGCGTTCGGACGACTGGACATCGTCGTCAACAACGTCGGCGGGACCATGCCGAACGGACTGCTGACCACGTCGACGAAGGACCTCAAGAGCGCGTTCACCTTCAACGTCGCCACCGCCCACGCGCTGACCGTCGCGGCGGTGCCGCTGATGCTCGAGCACTCCGGCGGCGGCAGCATCATCAACATCACATCGACGATGGGACGGGTGGCCGGCCGCGGCTTCGCCGCCTACGGCACCGCCAAGGCCGCACTCGCCCATTACACCCGGCTGGCCGCGCTCGACCTGTGCCCGCGGGTCCGGGTCAACGCCATCGCGCCGGGCTCGATCGCCACGTCCGCGCTCGACATCGTCGCCTCCAACGACCAGCTGCGCGAGCCGATGGAGAAGGCGACACCGCTGCGCCGCCTGGGTCAGCCCGACGAAATCGCCGCCGCTGCAGTGTATTTGGCATCGCCAGCCGGAGCCTACCTGACCGGCAAGGTGATCGAGGTCGACGGGGGCATCACCTTTCCGAACCTCGACCTACCGATCCCGGACCTGTGAGCATGGCTATCAAAGTCGCCGCGATCGGCACCGGGAATGTCGGCGTCCATGCGCTGCGGGCACTGATCACGAACCCGGATTACGAGCTCACCGGAGTATGGGTGTCTTCGGAAGCCAAAGCCGGTAAAGACGCCGGAGAGCTTGCCGGCCTTGACATTTCGACCGGTATTACCGCATCCACCGACCTGGACGCCGTGCTGGCCACCGGGCCGCAGTGCGCGGTCTACACCGCGATGGCGGACAACCGGCTGCCCGACGCGCTCGAGGACTACCGGCGCATTCTGGCCGCCGGCGTCAACGTCGTCGGCAGCAGCGCCGTCTTCCTGCAATACCCGTGGCAGGTACTGCCGGACACTATGCTCAAGCCGATCGAAGATGCTGCACGGGAAGGCAATTCGAGCCTCTTCGTCAACGGCATCGACCCCGGATTTGCCAACGACCTGATTCCGCTGGCGCTGGCCGGAACCTGCCAGAGCGTCCAGCAGATCCGCTGCATGGAGATCGTCGACTACGCCACCTACGACAGCCCGACGGTCATGTTCGACGTGATGGGCTTCGGTAAGCCGCTCGACGAGATCCCGATGCTGCTGCAGCCAGGTGTGCTGAGCCTGGCGTGGGGATCAGTGGTGCGCCAACTCGCCGCCGGCCTCGGCGTCGAACTCGACTCGATCACCGAACGCCAGGAGCGGATTCCGGCGCCCGAGGACTTCGACATCGCGTCCGGGCACATTCCCAAGGGGAGTGCCGCAGCGCTGCGTTTCGAGGTGCAGGGACTGGTCGACGGGCATCCCGCCGTTGTTCTCGAACACGTCACCCGGTTGCGCGAAGACCTGTGCCCGGACTGGCCGCAGCCGGCTCAGCCCGGTGGGTGCTATCGGATCGAGATCACCGGCGAACCGTCGTACGCCGTCGACGTCTGCCTGAGCAGCCCCAACGGTGACCACAACCACGCCGGCCTGGTCGCGACGGCGATGCGGGTCGTCAACGCCATTCCAGCCGTGGTCGAAGCCCCCGCCGGAATACGGACCACGCTGGACCTTCCGCTGATCACCGGACGCGGCCTGTACTCGGTGACGTAACGGTTTCGGCTAACCTAACTTTCTGATTAGTCGACCGAAAGTGAGTTAGGTGGCCCAGGACACCCGTGCCCGGCTGTTAAACCAGGGTGGTATCTGCTCGGCCCCGCCTTCGTCGCCGCCATCGCCTACGTCGACCCGGGCAACGTCGCCGCGAACATCAGCGCGGGCGCGCAATTCGGCTTCGCGTTGCTGTGGGTCATCGTCCTGGCGAATGTGATGGCTGGTCTCGTGCAGTACCTGTCGGCGAAGCTCGGTCTGGTGACCGGACGCTCGCTGCCCGAGGCGATCGGCGCCAAGCTGAATCGCCCGACCCGGGTGGCTTTCTGGCTGCAGGCCGAGGTCGTCGCAATGGCCACCGACGTGGCCGAGGTGATCGGCGGAGCCATCGCGCTGCACATCCTGTTCGGTCTGCCGCTTCTGCTCGGCGGCGTCATCACCGGGGTGGTGTCGTTGCTCCTGCTGCGCATGCAAGACCAGCGTGGCCAGCAGATCTTCGAGCGCGTCATCACCGGGCTGCTGCTGGTGATCGCCATCGGCTTCACCGCGAGCTTCTTCGTCTCGACGCCGCCGCCCGGCGAGGTGCTCGGCGGTCTGGTGCCCCGATTCCCCGGCAAGGAAAGTGTGCTGTTGGCCGCGGCCATCCTGGGAGCCACGGTGATGCCGCACGCGGTGTATCTGCATTCCGGACTGGCCCGCGACCGGCACGGCCATCCCGACGCGGGCCCCGACCGCCGCCGGCTGCTGCGGATCACCCGGCTGGATGTCGGGCTGGCGATGGTGGTCGCGGGCGCGGTGAACGTCGCCATGCTGCTGGTGGCCGCGCTGAACATGCGGAGCCGCGGCGACATCAATTCGATCGAGGTGGCTTACGCCGCCGTGCACGACACCGTGAGCCCATTGATCGCCACGCTTTTCGCGATCGGCCTGCTGGCGTCGGGGTTGGCCTCGGCGTCGGTGGGGGCTTACGCCGGCGCGATGATCATGCAGGGCCTCTTGCACCGGTCGATCCCGATGGTGGTTCGCCGGCTGGCGACGCTGGCGCCCGCCCTGGTGATTCTGGCTCTGGGTTTCGATCCGACGCGCACGTTAGTGCTGTCGCAGGTCGTTCTGTCGTTCGGCATTCCGTTCGCCCTGCTGCCGCTGGTTCGACTGACCGGCAATCGTGCGCTGATGGGAGCCGACACCAATCACCGCGTCACCACCACCGTGGGCTGGGCGATCGGCATCATGATCAGTCTGCTGAACGTGGTGCTGATCTATCTGACGCTCAGCGCCAAAGGCTAGGGCTGGCGTCGGAGTTCTTGGTCTCCCGCCGGTGTTTTCCGCCGCCCCGCAGCGCGTTGAGTTCATCGAGCAGCGCGTCCATCTGAGCGATCGAAGGCATCTCCTTGCCGCGCTCGCGGTAGGCATCGCGAACGCTGGCCAGTACCCGCAATTCACGCTCGATCGTGTCCCGGTCCCGGGTGCCGCCGTATTCCGCGCCGCTCATCTGACAATCCTTGCACTCCGCCGCGGGCATCTGGGTCGCGACGCGTGGAATTAACCGGGCGCTCAGAAGTCGTTCGCAGGCTCGGCCGATCCAGGTCAATACTTCGCTCGGCTAACATCAACCTCGTGACGCTGCGGCACCGTCATTCCTATTTCGCGTACGGGTCCAACCTGTGCGTGCAGCAAATGGCGCAGCGATGTCCCGACGCGGGCAACCCGCGCCGGGCGGTGCTCTTCGACCACGACTGGCTGATCAACCAGCGCGGGGTGGCGACCGTCGAGCCGTTTCGCGGGACGCAGGTGCACGGCGTCGTCTGGGATGTGTCCGATCACGATCTGGCCCACCTCGACAGAGCCGAGAGCGTGCCGGCGCACTACCGGCGAGACCAGATGCCCGTGCAGACCGAACACGGGCCGACGGATGCGTGGGTGTACATCGACCACCGGGTGGATCCGGGCCCACCGCGACCCGGCTATCTGGAACGCATCATCGACGGCGCACTGCATCACGGCTTGCCGCAGAGCTGGATCGACTTCCTGCGGCGATGGGATCCGTCGCGCTGGCCCCGGCCGCGATCACGGCCCACAACGCCTGCGCCGCAGACGCTTTCCGAGCTGCTCGCGCAACCTGGCCTACGTGAGGTCAGCCGGTTGCGGTCCCGATTCGGTTTCCTGGCCATCCACGGCGGTGGCCTGGAAGAGATGACCGACGTGATCGCCGAGCGGGCCGCCGACGCGGCCGGAGCGTCGGTGTATCTGCTCCGGCATCCCGACCGGTATCCGCATCACCTGCCGTCGGCGCAATTCGTCGCGGCCGAGTCGGCGCGGCTCGCCGAGTTCCTCGACCACGTCGACGTGACGGTGTCGCTGCACGGCTACGGGCGGATCGGCCGCGCCACCCAACTGCTGGCCGGCGGCCGCAACCGCGCGCTGGCCGCCCACGTCGCCGAACATCTCGAGTTGCCCGGCTATCACGTCATCACCGACCTCGACGACATTCCCCGCGAGCTTCGTGGGCAGCACCCACAGAATCCGGTAAACCAAACCCGTTACGGCGGAACACAATTGGAACTTCCCACTCGGGTCAGGGGAATCAGCCCGCGCAGCCCGCTGCCGGGCGCCGACGGCTTGTCACCGGTGACCGCTGCTCTGGTGCAAGGCCTGGCAGCGGCCGCTGGTGCATGGAATTTGCAATCCAGATAACTACAAATCGGAGGTGGCCAATGGCCGAACGGGCGTTTCGTTTCTCGGTAGGCATCCACGCGGTCAAGTCCCGTACTGCGTTGCAGGACAAGGTGAAGTACCTGGAGGACAGCGGGTTCGACGCCCTGCATCTGCCCGACCACCTCGGCGCGCCGGCGCCGTTTCCGGCGCTGACCGCGATCGCGTCCGCGACCTCGACCGTCCGGCTGGGCACCTATGTGCTCAACGCCGGGTTCTACAAGCCCGCGCTGCTGGCTCGTGACGCCGCCGAACTCGACGGGCTCAGCGACGGGCGTCTGGACCTCGGTCTCGGCGCCGGATACGTGCGCGAGGAATTCGAAGCGGCTGAGCTCCCCTACCCGACCGCGCGGCAACGCGTCGACTACCTCGAGCACGTCACGACCTACCTCAAGAAGCACCTGCCGGCGGTGCCAATCCTGATCGCGGGCAACGGAAATCGGTTGCTCACAATCGCCGCCCAGCAGGCCGACATCATCGGTTTGACCGGCGCCAGCTCCGGCGACGCCGCCGACCCGCTCGCCGAGCGCATCGAGTTCGTCCGCAACGCCGCCGGCGACCGGTTCGCCGGTCTCGAGTTGAACCTCGGGATCACCGCGGTCCCGTCAGACAACTCCGGAAAGCCCGATCTGCGGCTGACCCGGAGATTCGTCGACCTGTCCGACGAGCAGTTGCTGGCCTTGCCGTCGGTGCTGAGCGGGTCGCCGAGCGACATCGCCGACACCCTGCGCGGCTACCGCGAGAAGTACGGGCTGACGTCGTTCACCTTCCAGGAGAATCACGCCGACACGATCGCGAAGGTGATAGCCGAGTTCCGTTGACCGCCGGATTCCGTATGGTGGTTTGATGCGTTACAACCCGCCCCCGAACTGGCCAAAGCCTCCCAAGGGCTGGGTGCCGCACGCGGACTGGTCGCCGGACCCGGCTTGGCCGCCGCCGCCGCAAGGCTGGCGGCTGTGGGTCGAGGAAGAAGAAGGCCCGGAGGCACCGTCTGCCCTCGGGCGTCTCAAGCACACCGGCGACGACGGCGAATATTTCGGTGACGAGAACGCGTGGGCCGACGACGCCGGGCCGGCGCCGGTTGCCGACGAGCTGGATGCCGTGGCGTCGGAACTGCCGCCGGACCCGACCGAGGTCGCGCCTGAAGACCTTGCGGTGCAACACCTCGGGCAGTACGCCACAGTCAAGTGGGACGACGACAGCCAGTACGCCATCGGCTCGATCGTCGCCATCTCCGCGGACCCGTCCGCGGTCTGGCTCACGCTCGACGGCATCGACGCGCCGATTGCCTTTCCCCGAGATACGCCGGGCAGCCCGCGACTCCTGGTCTGGATCTAGGCCCCTGGCGACGGCAGTCCCCGTCATCTGCCTGACCGGTTACCTCGGCGCCGGCAAAACGACGCTGCTCAACCACGTGCTTCGCAGCCCGGGCGCACGGATCGGCGTCATCATCAACGATTTCGGTGAGCTCAACGTCGACGCCATGCTGGTGGCCGGCCAGATCGACGAGCCGGTGTCGATAGCCGGCGGTTGTATCTGTTGCCTGCCCGATGACGGGGGCATCGATGTCGCGCTGGCCAAGCTCGCCGACCCGCGACTCCATCTCGATGCCGTGGTCGTCGAGGCCAGCGGTTTGGCCGATCCGCTGATCGTTGCCCGCATCATCGGCTTCAGCCAGGTGGCCGGCCTGAGATACGGCGGACTCGTCGACGTCGTCGATGCCGTCACCCATTTCGACGTCGTCGACACCGGCCAGGTGCTGCCCGCGCGATACCGGGCGGCATCTCTGGTCGTCGTCAACAAGCTCGATCGGCTCCCCGCCAGCGACCGCGACGCCATGGTCGCGCGAGTAGAACAACGCGTGCGCGAACAGAATTCACGGGCCACCGTGGTCGGTGCGGTCGGTGGGCAGATCGACCCCCGGCTGCTCTACGACGTCGCGGGCTCGGGCGATGAGCCGGGTCAACTCTCGTTGCGCGAACTGCTCGTCGACGACGCCGACAACGCGGTGGACCGCCACGACCACGTGCACGCCGACTCGGTCACGGTGACCACCGACGGCGCCGTCGACCCGGGCGTCCTGATCGACCTGCTCGAGGAACCGCCTCCAGGGGTGTACCGGCTCAAAGGAGCGGTCAAGATGCGATACGGACGTGCCACGCCCACCTTCGCTGTCAATCTCGTCGGGCCCACGATTCACATCGCGAACGCACCACGCAATGCGACCGCCAACTTTCTGGTCGCGATCGGGATGCACCTGGACACCGACGAGGTGCGCGCCCGGCTCGATGCGGCGCTGCGTCCGTGCACCGAGCCGGGGACCCTGGCCGACATCCACCGCGTGCGGCGATATCGTCGCCACAGCCTCTGACGCACCGAATGGCGCGTTTACGCCGACGAACGACTAGGTTTAACGATGTTTTCAGCCCCCGTAGCTCAGGGGATAGAGCACGGCTCTCCTAAAGCCGGTGTCGCAGGTTCGAATCCTGCCGGGGGCACAGCCGTTCATGAAATGATGCGCACCATGTTCGACCGTTTCACCCTCACCGCGGCGGCCGTCGCGATAGCCGTCCTCGGCCTGCCCGCGCCGGTGCACGCCGATCCGCAATGCCCGGCCAGCGGTTGTCCGCACGGCCCGGCGAACAACGCGCCGGGCCCAGCCAGCAGCCCGCCGGCGGCCAACGTCAACAGCCCGTCATACAAGGACGGCTACAAGACCGAGCATGACTTTTACGCGACCCCGCAGAACCACGCGTATCTGGCGAGCGAGATGAAAACCGGCTACACCGCCGCGCTGGCCTGCCAAGTGGAGATCCGCGGCGGACCGCCTCCGGCGAACGAGAACGACTGGATCAGTGGCTGCGTCGACGCGCTGCACGATCTGGGGTTCAAGCCATAAGCGTGCTGATCACCGCCGCGGAGTTGGCCGATCTGCTCGACGCCGGCGATCCCGTGACGATCCTCGATGTGCGCTGGCGGCTCGACGAGCCCGACGGCCATGCGACCTATCTGCAAGGCCACCTACCCGGTGCGGTCTACGTCTCGCCTCGACGGCGAACTCAGCGATCACCGCATCGCCGGGCGAGGCCGGCACCCGCTGCCGTCCGGTCGCAGTGTCGAGGCCGCGGCGCGGCGTTGGGGCGTGCGCGCCGGCGTGCCCACCGTCGTCTACGACGACTGGAATCGGGCCGGATCGGCGCGCGCGTGGTGGGTGTTGACCGCCGCCGGCATCGCCGACGTGCGGATTCTCGACGGTGGTCTGGCTGCGTGGCGGACCGCCGGAAGCGATCTGGCACACCGGCGAGGTCGCGCCGCCGCCCGGTGATGCCGTCGTGCTGCATGACGACCTGTACAACGGAGCCCTGCCCACCTTGACCGCCGAGCAGGTCGAGGACTTCGACCTGCTCGACGCCCGCGCGCCGGAACGTTTCCGCGGTGACGTCGAGCCGGTCGATCCGGTTGCCGGACACATCCCCGGCGCCAAGAACCTGCCCAGCGGCGCGCTGCTCAACAGCGACGGCACGTTCGCGGCGAGCGACGCGATCGCCGGCCTGCTCGCCGAGCACGGCGTCGACGACGGCCGGATCGGTGCGTACTGCGGATCCGGCGTGACAGCGGCCGTCGCGGTCGCGGCGCTCGCCACGGCGGGACATCGGGCCGCGCTGTTTCCCGGCTCGTGGTCGGAGTGGAGCTCGAACCCCGCCCGCCCGGTTGCACGCGGGGACGAGTAATCCGGTTCTGCGGAAACAGGTTTGTCTCGCAGCATCTTCGGCAATGCGGGTACAGAGGTGATCGCGTTGGTCGACCAGCGTGGTTACTTAGGTCTCGCCGGTTCAGCCGAGAGCTGGTGAGACCGCTTTCAACGCGACTCAGCCGGTGTCACTCTTTTAGTTGTAGTAGCGTGCGGGCATGGACACCGACGTCTGGATTCTCGGCGGATATCAAAGCGACTTCGCCCGAAATCTCACCAGAGAAGGATTGGACTTCGCGGACCTGACCCGTGAGATCGTCGACGCCACCCTCACCGCGGCCAAGATCGACCCCACGGACATCGGTGTCGTACACGTCGCCAACGCCTTCGGCGAAATGTTCGCCGAGCAGGGCCACCTCGGAGCGATGCCCGCGACGGTGTGCGACGGGTTGTGGGACACCCCGGCATCGCGACATGAGGCCGCTTGCGCCTCGGGCAGCATTGCCGCGCTCGCCGCGATGGCCGATCTGCGTGCCGGCAACTACGACGCCGCATTGGTTCTCGGTGTCGAGTTGGAGAAGACGGTGCCCGGCGAGACCGCGGCCCGGCACCTGGGCGCAGCGGCCTGGACCGGACACGAGGGCGCCGGCGCGAAGTTCCTCTGGCCGTCGATGTTCGCCACGGTTGCCGACGAGTACGACCGCCGCTACGGAATCGACGAGGCGCACCTGCGGGCCATCGCGCAGGTCAACTTCGGCAACGCGCGCCGCAACCCCAACGCCCAGACCAGGGAATGGACCGTGCCCGACCCGATCGGTGACGACGGCGCGACCAACCCCCTCGTCGAGGGTCGGCTGCGCCGATTCGACTGCAGTCAGATGACCGACGGCGGTGCGGGAGTCGTGCTGGTCACCGACACATACCTGCGGGAGCACCCCACCGCGCGGCCGATCGCCCGCATCGCGGGCTGGGGGCATCGCACCGTCGGACTGGGGCTTGCACCAGAAACTCGACCGCGCCGCCGACGACCCGTACGTCATGCCGCATGTCCGCGCAGCGGTGCTGGATGCGTTGCGCCGCGCGCACGCCGACCTGGACGACTTGCACGGCATCGAGGTGCACGACTGCTTCACTCCCAGTGAATATTTGGCGATCGATCACATCGGCCTGACCGGGCCGGGCGAGTCCTGGAAAGCCATCGAGAACGGTGAGATCGAGATCGGCGGACGGCTGCCGGTCAACCCCAGCGGCGGACTGATCGGCGGCGGACACCCGGTCGGCGCGTCAGGCGTGCGGATGCTTGTCGACGCGGCCAAGCAGGTCAGCGGCGCGGCCGGCGACTATCAAGTCGAGGACGCGAAATCCTTTGGCACGCTGAACTTCGGCGGCAGCACCGCTACTACCGTCAGTTTTGTCGTCAACGCGACCGAAGGATCCTGACATGGATGTCGAAGTCGTCGGCAAGTACCTGTCGACCCTTCCCGAAGACGACGACCATCCCTACCGCACCGGGCCGTGGCGGCCGCAGACCAGCGAGTGGGACGCCGACGACCTGCTCGTGGTCGAGGGTGAAATCCCGCACGACCTCGACGGTGTCTATCTGCGTAACACGGAAAACCCGCTGCACCCGGCACTGAAGACCTATCACCCGTTCGACGGTGACGGCATGCTGCACATCGTCGGCTTTCGCGATGGAAAGGCGTTCTACCGCAACCGCTTTGTCCGCACCGATGGCTTCCTGGCCGAGAACGAGGCGGGCGAGCCGCTGTGGCCGGGCCTTGCCGAGCCGGTGCAGCTGGCCAAGCGCGACGGAGGTTGCGGCGCCCGCACCCGGATGAAGGACGCGTCGAGCACCGACGTCATCGTCCACCGCGGCGTCGCGCTGACCAGCTTCTACCAGTGCGGCGATCTGTATCGCGTCGACCCGATCTCGGGCAACACTTTGGGCAAGGAATCCTGGAACGGGCAATTCCCGGTCGATTGGGGTGTGTCGGCGCACCCGAAGGTCGACCCGAAATCAGGCGAGCTGTTGTTCTTCAACTACAGCAAGCAGGCCCCGTACATGCACTACGGCGTCGTCGATGAAAGCAACGTGCTGGCGCATTACATCGACATCCCGCTGCCCGGTCCGCGGTTACCGCACGACATGGCCTTCACCGAAAACTATGTCATCCTCAACGATTTCCCGCTGTTCTGGGACCCGAGCCTGCTCGAACACGACGTGCACATGCCGCGCTTCTACCCCGACATGCCGTCGCGTTTCGCGGTGGTGCCGCGCCGTGGCGGCAGCAACGACATCCGCTGGTTCGAGGCCGACCCGACGTTCGTGCTGCACTTCACCAACGCCTACGAAGATGGCGACGAGATCGTACTCGACGGCTTCTACGAGGGTGCCCCACAGCCACTGGACACCGGTGGCACCAAGTGGGACAAGCTGTTTCGCTTCCTGGCACTGGACCGACTGCAAGCCCGGCTGCACCGCTGGCGGTTCAATCTGGTCACCGGAGAGGTCAACGAGGAGCAGTTGTCGGAGTCCATCACCGAATTCGGCACGATCAACCCCGACTACGCCGCGAACAACTACCGCTACACCTACGCCGCCACCGGCAAGCCGGGCTGGTTCCTGTTCGACGGCCTGGTCAAGCACGACCTGCGCACCGGCGGCGAACAGCACTATCAATTCGCCGACGGGGTCTACGGCAGTGAAGCCGCGATGGCCCCGCGGCCCAATTCCACCAGTGAAGACGACGGTTACCTGATTACGCTGACCACCGACATGGATGCCGACGCCTCCTACTGTGTGATCTTCGACGCCGCCCGATTCGGCGACGGGCCGGTGTGCAAACTGGCTCTGCCCGAACGGGTTTCCAGCGGCACCCATGCCACCTGGGCGGCGGGTGCACAATTGCGCCGCTGGCATGACGTCGACTCTCCCGCGGCCGCAATCGGCCTGTGAAGGCCGAGCCGACCCCGCTGAGCCCCGGCGGCACCAACGCGGTCGGTCGCATCCTGGGTCTGCTCGGCGACGAGTGGACTTTGCTGATCATCCAGCAGGCGCTGCTGGGAGCGACCCGCTACGGCGAGTTCATGCACCGCCTGCCGATCTCGAATACCGTGCTGTCCAACCGGTTACGGGCGTTGACCGACAGTGACCTACTGGTTCGCGTGACCTACCAGACCCGCCCGGTTCGGGCCGAATACCTGATCACCCGACGCGGACGGGCGTTCTGGCCGGTGCTGCTGTCGATCTGGGAGTGGGAGCGGCGGTGGGTGCCCGACCATGTCCACCGGCTTCCGGGCATGCGGCACACCCGGTGCGGCAGCGACTTCGCCCCGACGCTGACCTGCCGTACCTGTGGCGAAGCGGTCACCGAGAAGCAGGTGGTGGCGCGCTGGGGTCCAAGCGGATCGTGGCCGCGCTCGGTGCCTGAGGGGTCGACCCGTCGCAGGTCGAGCGCCGACGGCAAGCCTGGTCAGGCCGGACTGTTCCCCGAGACGATGAGCGTGTTCGGAAATCGCTGGGCCGCAGCACTGTTGGTGTGCACCTTCCTGGGCACCAGCCGCTTCTCCGATTTTCAGACCCAGCTGGGCGCACCGCCATCGCTGCTGTCCGGCCGTTTGCAGACCTTCTGCGCCAATGGCGTGCTGCGCACATCACCGGAAACCAACTACCAGCTCACCGAGAAAGGGCGGGCATTCTTTCCCGTGATCGTTGCCGCGCTGCAATGCGGGCAGCACTGGTTTCTCGCCCCGGAAGGGCCCGCGGTCGTGCTCACCCATCTCGGCTGTGGCCAGCCGTTCGTCGGGCAGCTGACCTGCGACCAGTGCGCCCGGCCGTTGAAAGGCGCAGAGGTCAGCGTCGACTAGCGGCGCAGCGAGGCCACCAGCGCCCATACCGAGCACAGCAGCGCGGCGGCCGCGGCGGCGCCACCGAGGTACAAACCGTAGGCCGCCGATACCGGCGGCTTGACGTTGACCGCGTAGTACCGCACCATCAGCACGATCACACCCAACGAGATCACCAGAGCGCCAACAGATGCCGGCCTTGCCGGCAAACCTCTGCCGACCACCGCACCGGTCACCAGCAGCGCCGCGGACAACAGCACGATCAGCTGCACCGTGCCGAAACGCTGCTGGACGTGCAGACCGTCGATACTGCCGCCGATCGCGGTAGCCCACCCGCCGCCGCCCCTGCCCGTGGTCAACCACGGTAGCCAGACACTCATCGATACCAGCACGGCGAACAGCGCGACCATCCAACCGGGACGCACTCGAGACATACAGCGACAGTAGCCGCTAGCCCTCCAGCGACGACAGATTGAACGGCACGCCCGTCGGGTCGGTTGCCGCAGCGAGCCGACCGTATGGGGTGTCTTCGGCCTCCGCGACCACCGCGCCGCCGTTGTCGGTGATCACCCGCAGTGTCTTGTCGACGTCCCCGGCGCCGAAGAAGGTGGTCCAGGTCGAGTGCTCACCGTCGGGTAGAACGTCGACGCCGTCCATCACGCCGAGCAACTGCTGGTCACCGAACCAGGCTGTGACGTAACGAAATTCGTCGCTGTCGGAAACCGCCTCGGTCTGCCAGCCGAACACCTCGCGGTAGAAGTCGAGCGCAGCACGAAAGTCGCGGGTGGTCAGCTGATGCCAGACCGGCGCACCGGCCTCCCCGATCACCTCGAAGCCGCGGTGCCCGGTCGGCTGCCATCCGCCGAAAACTGCGCCCGACGGGTCGGTCGCCAGGCTCATGAAGCCCTTGGCCGGCACCTCGTGGGGCCCCATGCAGGTCGTGCCGCCGGCCTCGGCCACCGCGGACACGGTCGCGTTGACATCGGCGACGCGGAAGTAGGTAGACCACCGGTCCGGGGTCTGCGACTCAGGAGAATTGGCCATCAGCCCCGCTACCTGATGGCCGTCCTTTGATGCATTGAGGTATCCGCCGTATTCGGGTCCGGCGGACTCGAACGTCCATCCGAACACGGCACTATAGAAGTCTTGGGCGCGCTCGATGTCCGACGTTGTCAGATCGAGCCAGCAGGGAGCGCCCAGTGGCGCGTCATGGCGGATAGGCACGATGACCTCCTGAAGTGACCGGGCCCCGAAGCGGGGTTCACCGGTACCGACCCTCGGCGACGCCAAAACTCATCGCGCCGGAGCGAACACCGTCACGAATTTCTGGAGGGACTCGTTGATGTCGCTCTTCAGCGCGGCGGCCACCAGCATGCCGATCGGCCCGAACAACGCCGGGCCCCCCAGGTGCACGTCGAAGCTGACCACCGACTCATCACCTCTGGGCTTGACCTTGGCCAGCAACTTGACCTTGACCCCGCCGACCCCGACCCCGTTCAGCGTCATCGACTCCGGCGGCTTGTAGTGCACGATCGTCCATTTGATCCGGTTGGCCATGCCCTTGACCTCGAGGATCGACTCGATGACCGTGCCCTTCTCCAATTGCTCGGGCAGCGTACTGCGCCACACCCGGTGGATGGTCAGCCATTCCTTGTAGCGGGACAGATTGGACGCGTCCTCCCACGCCTTTTCGGGCGGCAGCGGGACGTCGATGGATCCGGAAAGCTTTGCCATGGTGTGCTTCTACTGCTCACCCTTGTCGGTCAAGGCAGTCCTCGCGGCGTCCTGAGCCTTGTCGACGACGTCCTTGTACTTGCCGTCGGTCTTGGAGTCGACGAACTCGCCCGCCTTGTCGATGGCGGAGTTGACGGTGTCGGCGTTCTGCGCCAGCAGATCTTTGGCCTTGTCGAGAATTCCCATGCTTGGTCCTATTTCGTCGGAGTTGTTGTTCGTCAGGAAGGTTGGTCGAGACGCCACCACGGCTCGCAATCCGTTGTGGCCGTGGGATCGACACGTCCGCCCGGTTTGGGCACCGCCACCGAGACATTGGCGGCCTCGGCGGCGAGCAGCAGACGTTCGATCGGCTCGGCCCAGGGGTGTGGCGCCAGCCGGAACGTGCACCAGTGGATCGGCACCAGCAGCCCGCCGTTGACGTCGCGGTGCGCCCGGACCGCCTCCTCGGGGTTCATGTGTATGTCCGGCCAGGACTTGTTGTAGGCACCGACCGGCATCAGCGTCACGTCGAAAGGACCGTGCTCACTGCCGATCTCGGCGAAGCTCTTGGTGTAGCCGGTGTCGCCGCCGAAGAACGCGCGATGTGCCGGCCCGATGATCGCCCACGACGCCCAGAGCGTGCCGTTGCGATTGAGAAAACGGCCGGAGAAGTGCCGGGCCGGTGTGCAGATCAGCGTGAGCTCGTCGATCTGGGTGCGCTCGTTCCAGTCGAGTTCGATGATGCGTTCGTCGGGAATCCCCCACTCCCGCAGATGCGATCCGACGCCGAGCGGAACGACGAACGGGGCCCACTGGCTTCGGGCCAACCCGATGATCGTGTCGATGTCGAGGTGGTCGTAGTGGTCGTGGCTGACCACGATCGCATCCAGCGCCGGCAGCGACTCCAGGGGCACTGGCGGAGGATGCATGCGGCCCGGGCCGATGACGTCCGACGGCGAGCAGCGCTCACTCCATACCGGGTCGGTGAGTACCCGGTAGCCGTCGATTTCCAGCAGCGCCGTCGAATGACCGAACCAGCTGACCGCGACGCGGCCCGCGGGGGCGTCGAAGGTCCGCGGCTCGGGGGTGATCAGCGGAATCTCGGCGGTGGGGCGGCCCAGGGCGCGCCCACTGATCAACTGCCGGACGATGTTTCGCTGCTCCTCGGCGTCGATGTTGAACGAGGCCGGCTCGAGATTGACGAAGACACCGTCGCGGTAGTGCGGTGAGCGTTCGGCCACCTCGCGAATATCGCCGGGTTGGGCCCCGAGCGCGGCGGGCGCACCGTGCAGCGCGCGCAACACCCACCCGCCCGTCGCGAGCGAGACGGTGCCCGCTGCCAGTCGCAGCGCACTGCGCAGCATCCGATCAGGCTCCCTGGAATTTCGGTGGCCGCTTCTCGACCCGTGCCACCTGCGCTTCGATCACGTCCTGACTGGCCCACGCCTTGTCGAACAGTTCTTTGTGCACCGGCCACTGATCTTCGTAGGCGCCGTCGTCGTTCAGCACCCGTTTCGCGTGTTGCAGCGCCAGCGGTGCCAGGCCGGCGATCTCGGTGGCCCAGGCCTGCGCATCGGCGAGCGTACCCATCCGGTTGGCCATCCCGGTGAGGAGGGCGTCCTGGGCGGTGAGCTTCTCGGCAGTCAGCAGCATGGCCCGGGCGCGTCCGTGTCCCACCAGCGACGTCAACCGGCGAATGCTCCAATTGTCCAATGCCAAGCCATATTTGGAGGTCGGAAACTGGAAGAACGCCTCCGGCGCCACCACCCGCAGGTCGCAGATCATGGCCAGTTGCAGACCGGCGCCGATCGCAGGGCCGTTGATCGCGGCAATGACCGGGATCGGCGCCGCATCGATCGCCAGGTTCATCGCGATGAGCCGGTCGGGGTAGTCGGCGGCGAACGCGTCGCCGCTGAGGTCGGCTCCCGCGCAGAACACGGTGCCCTGCCCGGTCAGTACGACGGCATGGGCGTTCTCGCCGGCCGCCTTCTCGATGGCCTCGCGTATTTCCTCCACGAGCTGGGAGTTGAGCGCATTGCGCCGCTCGGGACGCTGCAACTCAATCGTCAACACGTCTTTGACGTGGGTGACACCGATCATGTGCGTCACTCTCCCCCGCAAGCAAGAGGTGGCCCCACCTCATCGCCGATTTCTCTACTGTGGTTGGCGCGGATCATGGGCATAGCCTAGTGACGTTTCAGGAGGTATCGAATCGGCGGTGGCCGGAACGTTCCCATCCGACGAAACACCTGACAGGATGCTTCCCCGTGACAAGGCCCAACTTCCTGGTAATCGTGGCGGACGACCTCGGATTCTCCGACATCGGCGCCTTCGGCAGCGAGATCGAGACGCCCAACCTGGACCGGCTGGCTCATGCGGGGATCCGGTTCAACGACTTTCATTCAGCACCGGCATGTTCCCCGACCCGGTCGATGCTGTTGACCGGAACCGACCACCACATCGCCGGCATCGGCACCATGCTGGAAGTCGCTCCGCAGTTCCGCGGGCAGCCGGGCTACGAGGGATACCTCAACGACCGCGTGGTCGCGCTTCCCGAGCTGCTGCGCGAGGCCGGTTATCTGACGTTGATGGCAGGTAAATGGCATCTGGGCAACACCATCGAGACGTCGCCGTGGTCGCGCGGATTCGACCGGTCGTTTGCGTTATTGCCCGGCGGCGCAAGCCATTACAGCAATCCACCAGGCGACTTCATACCCTTGATGTCGCGGTACACCGAGGACGACCAGTTCGTCACTGTTCCCGACGACTTCTATTCGTCGGACTTCTACGCCGACACCCTGCTGCGTTATTTCCGGGAGCGCACCGACTCCGAGCAGCCTTTCTTCGCCTATCTACCGTTCCAGGCGCCGCACTGGCCGCTGCAGGCGCCCGAGGAAACCATCGCGAAATACCGCGGCCGCTACGACGCCGGCCCGGACGCCCTGCGCGAGCAGCGTCTGGCAGCGCTCACACAAATCGGGCTGGTCGGCCCGGACGTCGCCGCCCACCCCGTCGTGCCCGACACCGAGCCCGAGTGGTCCGAGCTGACCGCCGACGAACGAGCCCTCTCGGCACGCAGCATGGAGGTCTACGCCGCCATGGTCGACCGGATGGACCACAACATCGGCAAGGTGATCGACTACCTCACCGAGACCGGCGAGCTGGACAACACGGTCGTGATCTTTTTGTCCGACAACGGCGCCGAGGGTGCGATCCTCGAGTCGTTGCCGATCCTCGGCGGCGCGATCGCCGCGGAGATCGAGAAGAACTGGGACAACCGCCTCGACAACGCCGGCGCCGCCAACTCGTTCATCTGGTACGGCCCGCGCTGGGCGCAGGCCGCCACCGCGCCGTCACGCCTGCACAAGGCCTTCACCACCGAGGGAGGCATCCGAGTGGTCGGGTTCGTCACCTGGCCGGGCTTCGACCGTCAGCAACAGATCGGCACAGCGTTCAGCACAGTGATGGACATCGCCCCGACCCTGCTCGAACTCGCCGGCGTCGCACACCCTGGCGACGAATACCACGGACGCGAGGTGGCACCCATCCGCGGCCGGTCGCTGTTGCCGTATCTGTCCGGCGACGCCGAGTCGGTGCACGAAGACACATCCGGAACCGGTTGGGAACTGTTCGGGCGCTATGCGATTCGTCAGGGCGACTGGAAAGCAATCCATTTGCCCGAGCCTTACGGGCCGGGAGACTGGCAGTTATACGACCTGTCGGCCGATCCCGGTGAGATCAACGACCTCGCCGCCGCGCATCCCGACAAGCTGGCCGAGCTGCTGGTGCTGTGGGACCGCTACGTCGAAGACACCGGCGTCATCCTGGAACTCGCGCAGGGCTGATCAGTAGCCTCACTCTGTGAGCCGGATCGGGACCGAGCAGCTGCGCGACGCCGTGCTCGACGAGGGATCGTTCGTCAGCTGGGATACCGAGCCGCTGGCGCTGCCGACGAATGAGTCCTATGCCCGCGAGCTGGCCGAGGCGCGGGCAGCCAGCGGTTACGACGAGTCGGTGCTGACCGGCGAGGGCCGGGTGTGCGGGCGCCGGGTGGCGGTGGTGGTCTGCGAGTTCGATTTTCTGGCCGGCTCGATCGGGGTCGCCGCGGCCGAGCGGATCACCGTCGCGATCCAGCGGGCCACCGCCGAGCGGCTGCCTTTGCTGGCATCGCCGAGCTCCGGCGGTACCCGGATGCAGGAGGGCACCGTCGCGTTCCTGCAGATGGTCAAGATCGCGGCGGCCGTCACCCTGCACAAGCAGGCGCACCTGCCCTACCTCGTCTACCTCCGCCACCCGACCACCGGCGGGGTGTTCGCGTCGTGGGGCTCGCTGGGTCACCTCACGATCGCCCAGCCGGGCGCGCTGATCGGCTTCCTGGGACCGCGGGTCTACCAGCAGCTCTACGGCGAATCGTTTCCGTCCGGCGTCCAGACCGCCGAAAACCTGGAGCGGCACGGGGTAATCGACGCGGTCGTGCCGCTGCAGGGGTTGCGCGACATTCTGGACCGGGCACTGACCGTCGTCGCCGACGGGGCGGGCCCGGCGCCACAACGCGCAGAAACCCTGCGCCGCTTCTCCCCATCGCCTCGCGCTGCAACGTCACCGGCGGAAGCAGAACCCCTGCCCGACATCCCGGCGTGGGACTCGGTGCTGGCCTCGCGGCGACCGGACCGGCCCGGCGTGCAATACCTGCTGCGGCACGGCTGCACCGACCAGGTGGTGCTTTCGGGTACCGGGCAGGGTGACGCCGCGACCATGTTGCTGGCGCTGGCCCGGTTCGACGGGCAACCCGCGGTGTTGCTCGGCCAGCAACGGGTGATCGGTGGGCTGGTCGGGCCCGCCGCGCTGCGCGAGGCCCGCCGCGGCATGACCCTGGCCGCCGGCCTTCGGCTGCCGCTGGTGCTGGTGATCGACACCGCCGGCCCCGCACTGTCGGCCGAGGCCGAGCAGGGCGGGCTGGCCGGCGAGATCGCCCACTGCCTGGCCGAGTTGGTCACGCTGGACACCCCGACGGTGTCGGTGCTGCTCGGACAGGGCAGCGGCGGCCCGGCGCTGGCGATGGTGCCCGCCGACCGGGTGCTGGCCGCGTTGCACGGCTGGCTGGCGCCGCTACCGCCAGAAGGCGCCAGCGCGATCGTGTTCCGCGATACCGACCACGCTGCCGAACTGTCGGCCGCGCAGGGCGTCCGCTCCGTCGACCTGCTGGCCTCCGGCATCGTCGACGCCGTGGTGCCCGAGCATCCAGACGCTGCCGACGAACCCGGCGAGTTCTCGGCCCGGCTGTGCGCGGCGATCGCCGTCGAGCTGCACGCGCTGCGCGGCGTGCCCGACACCGACCGGCTGGCGACGCGGCTGCGGCGCTACCGAGACATCGGGCTGCCCTAGCGCTCTGGTAACCCGAGGTAGCGCTGAATCGTCGGCCCGAGCCAGTCGATGATCTCGGCGCGACTCATCGCGACGACGGGCGGTAACCGCAGTACGAAGCGGCACCACGCCAGACCCAGAATCTGGGTGGCGATGAGAGCGGACCGCCGGCGAGCCTCCGCCGCGGGCACCAGAAGGGCCACCTGAGGCTGCAGCTGCGAGGAAAAGATCTGCTGCATGCGCTCGGCCGCTTCGACATTGGTGGCGCTGGACCGCAGCAGAATCACCAGCGCCTCATCGCTCTCCCAGCGTTCCAGGAAGTGACCTACCAGCACGCGGCCCACCTGCGGGGGGTCGATCTCGGTGACATCCGGGAATCGGAGGTCAAACTCTGCCGCCGCCGCAAACAGCTTGTCCTTGTTGCCGAAGTAACGCATCACCATCGAAGGGTCGATGCCGGCGTCGGCGGCGATTCCTCGAATAGTCGCAGCCTGAAAGCCGGCTTCGCCGAACCGCACGCGGGCCGCCGCGAGGATGGCCGCTTTGGTGGTTTCCGAAGATCTGCGCATGTCAACAAGTGTAGGCCAACAGCTGTTGACATGTACCGGTTACCAGCGCACGATAGTGATGCCAACAAGCGTTGACTTTTAACGAGAGGATTACCATGCCCGACACCGACGTTCTCGTCATCGGCGCAGGCCCGACCGGGCTGGCCCTGGCTGTGTCGCTCCTGGTCCGCGGCGATCAGGTACTCGTCGTTGATCGGATGGCCGCCGGGGTCAACACGTCACGTGCCGCGGCAGTCAACGCCCGGACACTGGAAGTGCTCGACGATATCGACGTGGCGCGACGACTGGTCAAAGCGGGACTGATCGCCCCCCGGTTCACCGTGCGGCAAGGATCCCGCCCGCTGATGCCGATCGATTTCTCGGGATTGCCCACCGATTTCCCGTACACCCTGATGATTTCGCAGGCCGAAACCGAGGCGCTGCTTTGCGAGCGACTGGCCGAACTCGGCGGCGGGGTGCTCCGCCCAAAGACGCTGACCCAGTTGTCACAGGACGGCGATGGCGTCACCGCCACCTTCGACGACGGGGAAACAATCCGGGCGCGATTTGTCGTGGGCTGCGACGGCGCACACAGCACCGTGCGGGAACAGGCCGGCATCGGTTTCGCCGGCGGCGAATACGCCGAGTCCTTCGCGCTCGCCGACGTCCGACTCTCCGGCGAGGCACCGAGTCATGAAGTGGTCTTGTTCTACGCCATCGACGGACTGAATGTGCTGGCGCCGTTGCCCGGTGGCATCCACCGCATCGTCGCGCCCAGCGCTGCTGCCCCTGCGGTGCCCTCGAAGGAATTCGTCCAGGACCTTCTCGATACCCGCGGCTTCGGACGAGGGCGCACCGAGGTGACCGATCTGGTCTGGGGGTCGCGCTTCCGGATCCATCACCGGGTCGCCGACACCTACCGAGCAGGACGCGTGATGCTGGCTGGCGACGCGGCCCACGTGCACAGTCCCGCCGGCGGCCAAGGCATGAACCTGGGCATCCAAGACGCCGTCGTTCTCGCCGGCACGCTGCACGCCGTGTTGGGAGGCGACTCGGATGCGGCGCTGAACGCCTACAGCGCCAGCCGTCGGCCGATTGCCCAGCAGGTGCTGGCCTTGACCGACCGGCTGACCCGGCTCTCCACACTGCCCAGGTCGGCACGTCCGGTGCGGAACTTGCTGATGCGCACCGCCGCGCACATCCCGGCGGTCCGCAGCAAGGTGGCCTGGCAGCTCTCCGGTCTGGTCTACCGCTAGCCCGACGCCGCGCCGGGCCTCCCCCGGGCCGGGTGTTCCCACAGCTAACGGCAATAATCAGGCATCATGGGCGACATGGACGCTGGTGGGACTTCGCCTCGGGTTTTGGTTGTCGACGACGACTCCGATGTGCTCGCGTCCCTGGAACGCGGGCTGCGGTTGTCCGGCTTCGAGGTGGCGACCGCGGTCGACGGCGCCGAAGCACTGCGCAGTGCCACCGAGAACCGGCCGGATGCGATCGTGCTGGACATCAACATGCCGGTG